>CALWVV010000001.1 GCA_944385035.1 uncultured Oscillospiraceae bacterium
AAAAATCACAAGGGGGAAATGACTCGAAATCATGTTTCCACTTTGGAAGTCCAAACTGCCGAAAAGCCAGTAACCATGCGGGTTTGCGGGCAAGTTCAAATCGTGAATTGGGGTCTGTTCTATCCTGTTGTTCTTCCCAATTTCCACGGCTTGAATTTTGCGGGAAAATGGCTATAATGAGAGCAGCCATCTGACGGCCACTTTGAGAGGTGTGTTTTGGGGTTCCGTAGTTACCGCTATCGTCCCTGATTTACCGTCATCATCCAAGTTGGTGTAATGATTCGAAATCCGGTAGGTCGGCTTCGCCGGCGCAAGAGTTCGAATCTCTTCACCTCCGCCAAGGCTCCGGAAGCATTTGCTTCCGGAGCCTTTTCTCTATCAACGAACTAGCGGTATGGAACCAAACTCCATGACGCTATCTTGTTCTTCTGCACGAACCTCCTCCATCCATTCCCTGTACTGCAGGGGGCGGGTAGTGACGACCTGCCCCTTACGGATACCATCCAGCAGGCCAGAAACCCCTTAGTTTAGAACCTGGCCTGTTGATCCATATTGATTCAGCTCCAAGCCTTCCAAGATGACCTTCTCTCTTTGTCAGTGTAATATTTGGAGCGGAACAGTTACCGTACCTGGGTAGGAGCTCGGCTCCGCTACCGCTTCCATCTGCGCCTTGGCCGGTATATTTCCCTGGAAAACGAGCTCCAACGGTTTTTCTTCCCGTCAAAGGTTCCAAGAAAGCAAAAGGAATTGCGTTTTTCGTTGAGTAAAAGGGAGAATTTCCTTCTTTTGCCACGAAAACAGATGAATAATCTGTGAACAGACCAAAATTTTGGTATAATGGGATACGCCCCTGGGCTTGGTGGTCCTGGGGCGTATCTTATGTATGACAGGAAGGATCACAATGGAGCGTTCCAACCAGTATTCCACCCCCTATGAGTTTAAGGGGCGCCTTCCCCTGCGGCAGGCCATCCCCCTGGGGCTTCAGCATGTGCTGGCCATGTTCGTGGGCAATCTGACCCCCATTCTCATTATTACAAATTTGTGTGCCGCCGCTGGCGGCGGAGCGGAAGATTTTGCCGCCATCCAGGTAACCCTCCTTCAGAACGCCATGCTGGTGGCCGGACTGGTCACCCTGGTACAGCTGTTTTCCATCGGCCCGGTAGGCGGCCAGGTCCCCATCATCATGGGCACCAGCTCGGGCTTTATCGGCGTATTCCAGAGCGTGGTCAGCGTAATGGGGGGCGGTATTGTCTCCTATGGAGCGATTATGGGCGCCTCCATTTTAGGCGGCCTGTTTGAGACCGTGCTGGGTGCCTTTCTAAAGCCTCTGCGCCGGTTCTTCCCCGCTGTGGTTACCGGA
Organism: uncultured Oscillospiraceae bacterium; assembly: GCA_944385035.1. Classification (GTDB taxonomy): domain Bacteria; phylum Bacillota; class Clostridia; order Oscillospirales; family Oscillospiraceae; genus Lawsonibacter. The sequence goes on from CALWVV010000001.1 coordinate 1,361, forward strand.
ACGGTAGTGCTCTCCATCGGCCTTTCCCTCATCAGCGTGGGCGTGGGCTCTTTCGGCGGCGGCACCGGTGCCAAGGACTATGGTTCTATGGAAAATCTGCTCATCGCCCTGGCTGTGATGGTCATTGTCCTGGCCCTGAAGCACGGGGCAAAGGGGCTGGCCAGCTCCTCCTGCATTCTCATTGGCATCATCTGCGGCTATGTGATCTGTGCAGTACTGCCCCTGTTTCTCTCTACCACCGGCGTCACTGCCGACGGAGTGGAGTATACCAAAGCCTGGGTGCTCAATTGGGACAAGGTGGCCCAGTCCAGCTGGGTGTCCATCCCCGCCATTCTGCCCGTCAAGCCGGTCTTTGACCTGCGGGCTATTCTGCCCGTGATGATTATGTTCATCGTCACTGCTGTGGAGACCGTGGGCGACATCTCCGGGGTCACGGAGGGCGGTATGGGCCGGGAGGCCACCGACACCGAACTGTCCGGAGGCATCATCTGCGATGGCCTGGGCTCCTCCTTCGCTGCTTTGTTCGGGGTATTGCCCAACACCTCCTTCAGCCAGAACGTAGGTCTGGTCACCATGACCAAGATCGTCAACCGCACCGCGCTGGCCTGCGGAGCCGTGTTCCTGGTGCTGTGCGGCCTGCTGCCCAAGCTGGCCGCCGTGGTATCCATCATGCCCCAAAGCGTGCTGGGCGGTGCAGCGGTCATCATGTTCTCCTCCATTGTCATGAGTGGTATCCAGCTTATTACCCGTGAGCCCCTTACCGCCCGGAACATGTCCATCGTCTCCGTGGCTCTGGGCCTGGGGTATGGTCTGGGTGCCAACAGCGGAGTGCTGGCAGGCCTGCCCCAGTGGGTACAGCTCATTTTCGGCGGCTCCGGCATTGTCCCCGCTGCCTTTGTGGCCATTCTTATGAACCTGCTGCTCCCCAAGGACAAGGAGAACTGACCGCTTTCCCGTTGACTTGTTCCCCCGGATAGGGTAAACTGAACACGGACTGACAGGGCCGTCCCCAGATTTCTGGAGACGGCCTTTCTCAATCAATAGGAGGTGCCCACTATGGTGCGACGACAGGAACTGAGCTATATGAATGCCCTGGCCAGTCTGGCGGTGATTCTCATTCATGTGCTGTCTCTGGGGATCTCCAGCCTGACTCCCGGCACCTGGCAGAGTGTGGCAGTTTATCTCCCCTGGCGCCTGGCCGCCTTTGTGGTGCCCATGTTTCTCTACACCGGGGCGGTAAAAATGGCCATGCAGGTGTGGGACAAACCCCTGGGGCTTCGGGACTACCTGGGCTACTGCCTGAGACGAATACAGAAAATCTACCTTCCCTATGTGCTGTGGGTCGTGATTTACTACCTGGCCTTTTGGGTCATCCACTACGTGAGAGGGGACTGGGGAGAATTTTTCTCTTACCTTTGGCTGGGCAATCTCTCCTCGCCTTTCTACTACATTGTGATCGTCATGCAGTTTTATTTTCTCATGCCCCTGTGGCGGTGGACAGTACGCCACCTGTCCCCCTTTGTGGGCATAAGTTTGAGCCTGCTGGTGACCCTCTTCATGCAGCAGCTGCCCGCCCTGCTCCCATTTCCCTACTACGACCGGATTTTCCCCACCTACCTGTTGTTCTGGATGGCAGGGCTCTATGTGGGCCGGTACTACCGGGGGGTTCGGCTGCTCCGAAACGGATGGAATCTTGTGCTGGCCGGGGCGGGAGCTCTGTTCTGTGCAGGACTGGCCTGTTGGCAGTACGCCACAAGGCAGTGGGTCGTGAACCTGGATCTCATCAAGCTGTGTGCCGACCTGCTCTCCATCTTTTTCCTTCACTCCCTGTGCCTCTCCCTCACTCGGGCCCCGCAGCGGCTGCAAAGCCTATTGGCCAAGCTCTCCGAATGTTCGTTCTTCGTCTATCTTTCCCACTGTCTGTTCCTCACTCTGATCACCGCGTTCCTTCAAAACCGGGGTGTGACGTCCGTGGGTCCTCTGCTGGCAGCGCGCTTTGCCGTATGCTACACCTTCCCCTTCCTGTGCTATTGGATCTACCGGAAGATGACCCGCTATCTTCCCTTCGCACGGGGACTGCTGGGATAAATACGATTGTACGATTGCTTTTCAACAAAAATCCCCCCTGATGCAACCCACTGCATCAGGGGGGATTTTCTGATTATTTCGTTGCTGCAAAGGCGGCAGCTTCTCAGTGTTCCTCAGGCTGGACCGGGGACGGCTCCCCATTGATCCACATCGGCAGAATAACCTCCACCTGGAACCGCTCTCCCTGCTCCCGGTAGGAAAAACTGCCTCCGTGGCAGCGGAGAATCTTACCGCAGGTATTGAGTCCGATATTCGTGCTCTGCCGCTTGTCCCTGTGGGGTGAAACACGGTTTGAAAGAGAAATATGCGCCTTGTCCCCGTCTCGCCAATAGGCAAGCTCTACCGGTTGAGCCGGGTCAGCGTATTTCAACAGATTGCTGTAGAGATTATCAAACATCCGCCGCAGAAGCTCCAAATTCACCTGGAGCTGCCCTTGCAGGGGCGAGAAATTCTGCTGCACCACAAAGCCATGGTTTTCCAGAGAAAATGCGTATTCTCCCAACAGGTGCTGAAGCAATTCATCTCCGTCCCGGTGCTCCAGGCAAGGCGCTGCCCACTCCGAGGAATAGACCAAAACATATTCAAAAAGCTTATCCGCCATAGACTTGATCTGAAGGGTTTTTTCCAGACTGCGCCGAATAAAGTGGGAAAGCTGCTCCTGATTTTCGTATTTGCCCCGCTCCATCAGCTCCAGATAGGCCAGCAAAGAGGTCAGCGGGGTGCGCAGATCATGGGACATGGCGGTAACCAGTTCAGAATTGGCCAGGCGCATACGCTCCTCCGCCGCCTGGTGAGCAGCAATGGAACGGCGCATCTGGTCAATCCCATCCGCCAGCTCTCCCAGCTCGTCGTTGCCCCGCACGGTAACCTCATAGCTGAGATCTCCTCCCGCCAAAATATCCAGTTCCTTTTTTAGCTGCTGGATGTAGCGAAGCTTCCTGTGGATCAAGGCAATAAAGCACAAGGAAAACGTCACAAACGCACCCAGTGCGGACAGAAAAATGGTTCCGTAATAATAGGCCGCACCGGCGTAAACGTACAAAAACGCCCTTGTCTGGGTACCATCACTCAGCTTCAGCGCAAATTCCCGCTCTGGACTTTCCATCTCAGGCGTGTAATCCTCCACCGGAGGCTGTCCCTGGGAGGTATAGAAGGATTCATAGATCAGCCGGTCATTCTCATAGATCACCAGATAGATCTGATTTCCCCGCCCGCACCAAATATCCAGCGGACGCAGGTTTTCCGGTGTGACCTCTTTCTCCATCACATATTCCTGGAGGCGCTCAAATTTCTGTTTGGTCACCTGCAGAGTAAAGCTTTCCCCATAGACCGTCCGGGTAAGCAGCCAGTCGCCGCCCCAGAAAAGGACCAAAAACACAGCGGCGGCAGCCAGCAGCGACCGCAGAACATCAAAAAACAGTTGGACGCCGAGGCTGTGCCTTTTACTCAATCCGGTACCCCCTCCCCCACACGGTGCGGATGGTACGGCTGTTCTGAGGATCGTCCCCCAGCTTGCGGCGAATATTCCGGATGTGGACCATGACAGTATTGTTCGAGCTATAGAAATAGGGCTCGTTCCACACACTCTCATAAATATTCTGCACGGAAAACACTTTGGTGGGGTGGGAGGCCAACAGCAGCAAAATCCGATACTCCGTATCCGTCAAAGGCACCTCGCGCCCCTCCTGACGCACCACACACTGGCGCGGATCAATTTCCACCGTTCCGCAGCAGTGGATCGTGGACTCCAGATCCGTCTGTTTTGCTCCATATACATAATAGCGGCGGAGCATAGCCTTCACCCGTGAAATGAGCTCGCTATAAGAAAACGGCTTGACCAGATAGTCATCCCCTCCCGCAGAAAATCCCAGCGTTTTGTCAGAATCCTGAGACTTCGCGGTGAGAAACAGCACCGGCACGGCCGAGCGCTTGCGGATTTCTGCGCACACCCCATATCCATTCATATCGGGCATCATCACGTCCAGGATGACCAGTCCTACCGAATCGTCCAATTTTTCCAGCACCTGTTCCCCGTTGGTGGCCTCAATCACCTGATAGCCTTCACTCTCCAGCAACAGTCGCAGCACTTCCCGGATCTCCGGGTCGTCATCCACAAATAAAATTTTCTGGCCTTCCACAGCCTCGCCTCCTTTCGTATTCTCATTATACCTCTTTTTTCCCGCTCCGGATAGATGGCTCCTGGAAGCTTCAGATTTCTTAAGATGTTCCCCAGGCAGATATTAAGGAATCCTCTTTATACTGTTTTTACCAAAGAAAAAGACAAAAATCAACTGTTTTCTAAATTTTGGAGGTCCTCAGCTATGCCAAACGCGCGCTCATTTAAGCGCTTTCTTACCGTTTTTTTGGTCTTGCTGCTGGCAGTGTGCATGCTCGTTCTGTTTAAGGGATATTTAGACGGACATTTCCGCTCCATGGAATCTCTGCGGGCCTACGTGGGCAGCTTCGGACTGTTTGCACCGCTGGTGCTGACGGTGATCCAGGCCATTCAAGTCGTGCTGCCCGTGCTGCCAGGCTTTCTCGGCTGTATCGTAGGGGCCGGCATGTTTGGGGCTATGGGTGGATTCTGGTGCAACTACATCGGCATTAGTGCCGGGTCTATCATCGCCTTTCTTCTGGCCCGAACTTTCGGTACAAGCCTGGTGCAATGCATGGTCCCCATGGAGAAATACCACTCTTTTGTGGAGTGGATCGAGCGGCGGCGCAGTTATACCGTTATTTTATTTCTGGCCATCCTTCTGCCCCTGGCCCCGGACGACTTTCTATGCTACTTCTCCGGTCTGACCGGGATGTCCACCAAAAAGTTTACCTGGATCATTCTGCTGGGTAAGCCCTGGTGCATCCTGGGATACAGTCTCTTTTTTGCCTATTTTGCCAAATGATATGGGAGGATTCAATATGCTGGGCGTTTACAACTATACTGTTATTTTGACCTACTTTGGAATGCTGGTCTCTTTTGTCGGCCTTTCCTTCACGATAAACGGAGACTTCAAAAGCGCATTGATCTGTCTGATGATCTCCGGAGTGTGCGACATGTTTGATGGAAAGATTGCTTCCACCATGGTACGTACCCGGCAGGAAAAGTGCTTTGGCATCCAAATCGACTCCCTCAGTGACCTGGTCTGCTTTGGCGTGCTGCCGGCTGTGTTCGTCTGCCAGGCAGCTTCCGAAAATAAGTGGTCTTTTGCCATCAGCGGGGTCTATCTTCTCTGTACGCTCATCCGTCTGGCCTGGTTTAATGTAGATGAAGAAGAACGGCAGGCAACATCCCAGCAGCCCAGGACAGTCTATCTGGGCCTTCCGGTAACCACCGCGGCTCTGCTTCTGCCTCTGCTGACGGGACTTTGCGGTATGGCAGGCTGGTCCCTCACCTGGGCAGCTCCGCTTCTTCTGCTGGCTATGGCCGTGGCATTTCTTACCCCCTTCCAGCTAAAAAAACCAGCTCTGCTGGGCAAACTGGGCATGCTGGCGTGCGGCGCTGCCGGATTCTTCATTCTAATGGTGGGGGTGCAGCCATGAAAGGATCTTCCCCCGCGGTTCAATTCTTATATGGGACAAGACCGGGCCGGGCCATGTTGTCTCTGATTCTTCGCTCCCGGTTCGATCGTACCATAGTCCGCTTTCTCCGCTCCCGGTGGTCCCGGCCTCTGGTAAGCTGGTATGCCAAACGCTACCGCATCCCCCTCACACGGGAACAGCGCAGAAGCTTCCATACCTTTCGGGACTTCTTCGCCCGGGAGCGGGAGGAACTGGATTTTGACCCCGCCCCCCACCACCTGATCAGCCCCTGTGACGGGTGGCTGAGCCATTTCCCCATACAGCCGGACAGCAGCTTTTCCATCAAGGGCTTCTCCTACCGGTTGGAAGACCTGCTGGAGGATCAGGATCTGGCCCCCCGCTACCACGGAGGGGATTGTCTCATTCTCCGTCTGGAAGCCTCGGACTATCACCACTACTGTTACATTGACGACGGCTTTCAGGGGGAAAACCACCTTATCCCCGGCGCCCTTCACAGCGTCCAGCCCTGCGCCTGTGCCGCCTTCCCCGTCTATACCCTCAACCGAAGGATGTGGACGCTCCTGGCTACGGAGCACTTTGGCCCCGTGATTCAAACTGAGGTAGGCGCTCTGGTGGTCGGCGGCATCGTCCCCCAAAAGAAGGGCGGGCGCTTCCGAAAGGGAGAGGAAATGGGGCATTTTGAACTATGCGGCTCCACCATCGTGCTGCTTTTTGAGCGGGGGCGTATCCAACCGCTCCCCCGGCTTGTCCCCACCCTTGCCGATGGCGGAGAAATCCGCGTAAACCAGGGAATGTGGATTGCCAGCAGCGCAGGGAGGACCGCCCATGACTAAACGTCTCTCCAGAACGTGGCTGTTCCCTCTGTGCGCGGTGGTATGGAACCAGAGTGTATATTATGGTGGAAATCTGCTGGCGAAAAACGCCCCCCACTGGAATCTGGAGCTCTGGCTGGATTCTCTGGTCCCGTTTCTCCCCTGGACCGTATCCATCTATCTGGGCTGTTTTCTGTTCTGGGCGGTATTTTATATACGCATGGCCGGAGAGGAACACCGCCTGGCCTGCCGCTTTTTCCTGGCCGATTTTCTGGCCAAGGGAGTTTGCCTGGTCTTCTTTGTGCTGCTGCCCACCACCAATCTCCGACCTCTCGTTCCCGGAAACGGGATATGGGACCATCTGATGCGTTTTGTCTATTGGGCGGATGCTCCCACCAACCTCTTCCCCTCCATTCACTGTCTGGTCAGCTGGCTTTGCTTCATCGGCGCCCGCAATCTCCCCCGCTTCCCCCGCTGGGGCGTATGGCTCACGGGGCTGACGGCAACGGCAATCTGTCTGTCTACTCTCACCACCCGGCAGCATGTGGCCGTGGACGTGTTGGGAGGCATTTTATTGGCGGAAATGAGCTACTGGATTGCCGGACACAACGTGCTTTTGGAACCCTTTTCCCGCCTTTCACGCCGGCTCACCAACTGACCTGTGCCGCATAATTGACCGATTCAATGGAAAAGCCGCTGGGACGGACATAACGATCCGTTCCAGCGGTTTCTTTTTTCAGGAAGGCAAGCGCTGCGGCTTGCAAGCTTAGGATTGCTCTTTCTCTTCCCAGGCGTTATAATGGCCTTGCTTTCCAATGCTACAACGGCCGGCAGGCCGGAGAAAGGAGACTCAATCCCATATGGATTCCTTCCAAATTGCCACGCTCTCCCGCAAGAGGCAGCCCTCACTCAGCTTCCGCCCCTTTACCGTGGCCGAGGCTCAGAAGGCCCATGATTTTCACGCAAGCTTCCCCATCTATCAGCCCACCCCTCTCACCGCCCTGCCTAACCTGGCCCAGGCACTGGGCGTGGAGGAGATTCGGGTCAAGGACGAGAGCTTTCGCTTTGGCCTAAATGCTTTCAAGGTCCTGGGCGGGAGCTACGCGATGGGCCGGTACATTGCTCAAACGCTGGGCGAGGACATCTCCGCCCTCCCGGCCGAGCGGATCCTCTCCTCTGAAGTCCGGGAAAAGCTCGGAGCGGTCACGTTCGTCACCGCCACAGACGGAAATCATGGCCGAGGCGTGGCCTGGACTGCACACCAGCTGGGCCAGCACTCTGTGGTCTATATGCCTAAGGGCAGCGCCCCGGAACGGCTTCACAACATTCAGGCCGAGGGCGCCCAGGCCTCCATCACCGAGCTCAATTATGACGGAGCCGTGCGTCTGGCCAACCAACAGGCTCAAGAAAAGGGCTGGGTCATGGTGCAGGATACCGCCTGGGAAGGGTATACCGACATTCCCCTGTGGATCATGCAGGGGTACACCACCATGGGCTATGAGATCGTCCGTCAGTTGGAGGACGAGGGGGCTCCCCCGCCCACGCACCTGTTTCTTCAGGCCGGTGTGGGCAGCATGGCCGGGGCCATGGCCGCTTTCTTCTCCTCCTACTATGGCGAACACAGGCCCTTCATTACCATCGTAGAGCCCAACAAGGCCAACTGCCTCTTCCGCACCGCCCAGGCGGACGACGGAACGCTCCACTTTGTCACTGGTGATATGGACACCATCATGGCCGGTCTTGCCTGCGGCGAGCCCTGCACCATCGCCTGGGAGGTACTGCGGGAATGCGCCGATGCCTTCCTAAGCTGTCCGGACTATGCCGCGGCGGACGGCATGCGCATTTTGGCCGCTCCCCGAAAGGGAGATACGCCCATTGTCTCCGGCGAATCCGGCGCGGCTACCTTGGGCTGCACGGCCAATATTTTGCTGCGGGAAAGTCTGCGGGAGCTGAAACAGGCCCTGCAGTTAGACGAACACAGCCGCCTGCTCTTTATCAGCACCGAGGGAGACACCGACAAAGACAACTATCGAAAGGTAGTCTGGGGCGGAAAATATTCCAAGGTCTATGAATGATACGGGAGGTTTCATAATTATGTTAACCGAGCAACAGAAGCATCAGGTAGTAGAGCTGTGTCAAACCTTAGTACGCTCCCCCAGCACCAGCGGCCATGAGGACGGTGTGGTGGCTGCGCTGAAGGAATTTTTTGAGTCCAATGGCTTTGACAGCGTCCATGTGGACCGGTACGGCAGTATTATAGGCTGTATCAAAGGGAACCGTCCGGGCCCCCGGCTTCTCTTTGACGGGCACATTGATACAGTCCCCGTGGGGGATGCCGCCGCCTGGACCCACAATCCCTTTGCCGCGGCCATTGAGGACGGAAAAATCTATGGTCGGGGCACCTCGGATATGAAGGGTGCCGTGGCCGCCATGGCCTGCGCCGCGGCAAACTTTGCACAGGAAACCGGCCGGGACTTTGCCGGAGAAATCTATGTGGCCGGCGTGGTCCACGAGGAGTGCTTCGAGGGGGTGGCCGCACGGGAAATCAGCGCCTATGTAAAGCCTGACTATGTGGTCATCGGAGAAGCCAGCCAGCTGAACCTGAAAATTGGCCAGCGGGGCCGGGCAGAGATCGTGGTGGAGACCTTCGGTAAGCCGTGCCACAGCGCCAATCCAGAAAAGGGCATCAACGCCGTCTATAAAATGGCAAAGGTCATTGAGGCGATCCGCACCCTGGAACCCACCCATCATCCCGTACTGGGAGACGGCATTCTGGAGCTCACCGACATCAAGTCCAGCCCCTATCCCGGTGCCTCAGTCGTTCCGGAATATTGCCGGGCCACCTACGACCGGCGGCTGCTGGTGGGGGAGACCATGGAGAGCGTCCTGGCCCCCATCCAGGCCCTGCTGGACCAGCTGTGCAGGGAGGACCCGGAGCTGAAGGTCCAGGCAAGCTACGCGGTTGGGAAAGAGATGTGCCACACAGGCAATGAAATCCAGGGAGAGCGTTTCTTCCCCGGCTGGCTCTTTGAGGAAAACGCCGACTTTGTTCAGGCGGTGTACCACCAGTTGCAGGAGATGGGCTACGCTCCTGAGATCACCCGGTATAATTTCTGTACCAACGGCAGCCACTACGCCGGTGAGGCAGGGATTAAGACTCTGGGTCTGGGGCCCAGCCGGGAAAACTTAGCCCATACGGTGGATGAGTACATTGCGCTTGACCAGCTGGTCAAAGTTTGTCACTGCTACACCGGCGTTATGGCCGCCCTGCTGAAATGACCACTTTCCAATCAGCGGCAGCTATGTTATACTAAGTCAGATCATTCCGGGCCTTCTTCCTGGAATTCATATTCGGAAAGGATGATTTACCATGAAAATTCTGGAAACCACCAGCGCTCCCGGCGCCATCGGCCCCTATTCTCAGGGCTATGAGGTCAACGGCTTTATCTTTACCTCCGGACAGATCCCGGTAGACCCCGCCACTGGCGAGGTTCCTCAGGGCATCACCGCCCAGGCCACCCAAAGCTGCAAAAACGTGGGTGCCATTCTGGAAAGCGCCGGTGTGGACTATTCCAAAGTTGTAAAGACCACCTGTTTTTTGGCCGACATGGGTGATTTTACCGCCTTCAACGAAGTCTATGCTCAGTATTTTACCTCCAAGCCCGCCCGCAGCTGCGTGGCGGTCAAGGCGCTCCCCAAGGGCGTACTGTGCGAGATCGAGGCAATTGCCGTAAAGTAATTTTTCCTTATATCCCTTGATTTTTATGTAAAAAATCCCCTTATACGGCCTTTTTCCGTGTAAGGGGATTTTGCTTTATAATCCTCTGCTTTTGAGCCAGGCCAGCAGGTCATCCATAACCTCCTGCCGGTTTATTTCATTGAACATCTCATGCCGCCCACCGGGGTAAAGCTTGACGGTCACATCCCGGCAGCCCACCGTTCGGAACATCTGGGCCACCTTTTGTACACCCTTTCCCATGTTCCCAACCGGGTCCCGGTCACCAGACAGGAAGTAGATGGGCGTGTTTTTGTCCATCTTTGCCAGGTTCTTTTTCCTGCCAATGAATTGGATGCCTCCCAACATATCCCGGAACATGGTCACTGTGGGCCGGAAGGAGCACAGGGGGTCATGTTCGAATGCCCTGACTACCTCCATGTCCCGGCTGAGCCAGTCTCCAGAGGTTTGGTTGGGCTGGAAATGCTTATTATAGGACCCCATGGACATGTCGTACACCAGGTCGCTTACATAATCTCTTCCCCGGAGCGTACCAATCATACCGGACATGCCTCTTCCAAACGCCACCAGCGGGGCGGCCTCCTGTCCCGTTCCAGACAGGACGGCAGCATCCACTGTCCCCGGCCAGCGGATGAGATAGGTGCGTGTCAGGAAAGAGCCCATGGAATGGCCCAGCATAATATAGGGAATACCGGGGTACTTCTCTCCCTCCAGCTTCCGCAGGCGGCGCACATCACGTGCCACCAGATCCCATCCGTTTTCAGGGCCAAAGTATCCAAACGTTCCCTCTTTGGCGGTCAGGCCGTGGCCCAGATGATCCTCCCCGCACACCAAAAAACCATGTTCCGTCAGGTATTGGGCCAGAGGATCATAGCGAAGGGCATACTCCGCCACTCCGTGGACAATTTGTACCACTGCCCTGAGTTCTCCCTCTGGCAGCCACTCTACGGCGTGGATCTGGTGCACTCCATCGGTGGATAGATAGGTAAATTCCCTTCTCATCGGTACCCTCACTTTCCGCTGGACTGCTGCATAAACAAGCTATCCAGCCTCTTTCGTTCTTTATCCTAGTGTACTCCCACTGGTCCTCTCCGTCAAGTCATCTGCTCCAGCAGGGAGCGGATGGTGCCCGCGTGAAGCTTTCCCTCCTGGCCTAGCTCCTCATAGAGTGCCCGCAGACAGGGATCCTGGGTATTTTCTGCGGCCTGGCGGTTACAGTGTTCCCATCTCTGCTCCCACATAAACTGCTCCCGCAGGGCCAGGCTGAAGGAGGAGGGCAGTTCCGGATGGGGGCAGCAAGGACGAAAGCGTTTGCCGGTAATGAGGAAATAGGCCGCTGAAAGCCTGCGCAGTGCCTGCCGGTGGTCTGCCGCCAAACTGCTCATCGTCCCTCTGGCACAGCTTCCGCAGGACCGGCTGGAGAGCATCTGCCCAGCCAGCATTCCCCGCCGCGCCATAGACATCAGTTCCTCCAGGCGGCGGCTGTCCCCCTGTGACCCCTCCCCCAGGCACAGCTCTGGTGTGCCCGTGCAGGGGCATTCCTTCTTTTCCCCCTCCGTGTCCTCCGAGCAGGCCGGAACCTGAGGCAGATCGGGCTGGGGCTCCTGAGGCTCCGACTGGGATTGCATCGGCGCTGTCTCCCCGGTAAGCTGGGGCGCAGCGGTGCTCTCCCCTGGCACCGCCGTCTCTGGGATCTGCGTTTCCGCTTGGGTGCTCTCTACCGAAATCGGACTGTTGGTCTGATCGGGCATGACCCGCTCCCAGACCCGGCGGAAGGTATCCTGATCTACGTTCTTTCCGCTCAGAGGCGGTAACGTTGCTTTTTCCATATAAGTACTCCCTTTCTGTTCAAAAATCATGGGCCACTCCCAGCCATTCTATGCCGCAATCAGCCATTTGGTGGCCCAATGGGCTTGCCAGTGGAGAAAAAACGTGCTAATATGGCAGAAGTTTGTCAAAGGAAGTGTCTTGTATGGATGAAAGAAAGCACCCCATTCTGGACGTGGTCAACACACCCCATCAGTTTTCCTATGAAAATGGCATCGAAGTTACCCATGTCGAGCCCGGACTGGCCCGCGGTGTGCTTCACGCAGGCCCCAATTCCATCAATCCCCACGGCATGATCCACGGCGGCGCCATCGCCACTTTGGCTGACACAGTGGCCGGAAGTTGTGCCTGCTCTCGGGGCGGAAACTGCGTCACCTGCTCCACTACTATGGAATACCTTCGCCCCGCCTACGGAGACCTTTTCTGCGAAGCGACCCCGAAAAAACTGGGCCGCAGACTGTCTGTCATCCAGGTGGAGATCCAAAACGCCCAATGCAAAACCGTTGCCACCGGAACCCTTACGTTTTTTATGGAGGTTCCAAAAAATTTCGAGCGTTAACAAAAATTTTACATTTTTCCTTGACAAGTATGAAGGACCGTGATAGGATACTTGCAATTCCAATTTTATTATGGATAGAGGCGCGAAGTTCATGCGTACCGTGGGGCTAGGCCAGGCAGCCGTCCTGCGGGAGAGGGGACTTTGCCGAAGATCAAGCGGCCTGCCTGGGCCGCGCGACCTGGGCCGTTGGGAGAATATCCCGCGGACTGTCACGAGTTAGTGGAGCGCTATCCAGAGGTCCCTGAGCATCTTGTCTTGGGGGCATCCGGTTTGCCATGGAGCGCTTTGCGCCCCGTGGCTTTTTGTTTTGCGCCATATTCTTGCGCGGCCCAAACAAAATTTGGAGGGAATTAAAATGAGAGCTAGAAGATCCTGGCCCGTGCGTGTCATCGTTCTTTTCATGATGGTCCTCGCTCTGGCCACCACCGCCTTCGCTGCCGGCGATCCCACAGAGGAGACCGGCACCAAGATGATCAGCTGTCCCGATTGCGGCGGCATTGGCATTGTCCTGACAGATGAAGGAGAGGCCGCTGCCTGCCCCGCCTGTGAAGGAACCGGCTACGTGGTTTCTCCCAGCAATTATTACAACACCGGCCTGGCCCTGCTGCCCCCTGTGATCGCCATTGCTCTGGCCCTGATCACCAAGGAGGTCTACTCCTCCCTGTTCATCGGTATCGTGGTAGGCGGACTGCTCTATTCCAACTTCTCCTTTGAGGGAACCCTGAACCATGTGTTCAGCGGCGGTATTGTTGCCTCCCTGTCCGACAGCTACAATGTAGGTATCTTGATCTTCCTGGTCATTCTGGGCACCATGGTGTGTCTGATGAACAAGGCCGGCGGCTCCGCTGCCTTCGGCCGCTGGGCAAAGAAGAACATCAAGTCCCGTGCCGGTGCTCAGCTGGCCTCTGTGCTTCTGGGCTGCCTCATCTTCATTGACGACTATTTTAACTGTCTCACCGTGGGCAGCGTCATGCGTCCCATCACCGACAAGCACCAGGTCTCCCGCGCCAAGCTGGCCTACATCATCGACGCCACTGCCGCTCCTGTGTGTATCATCGCCCCCATCTCCTCCTGGGCCGCTGCTGTGTCCGGCTTTGCAGAGGATGGCCAGGGCCTGAACCTGTTTATTCGCGCCATTCCCTATAACTTCTACGCCCTGCTGACCATCTTGATGATGCTGGGCTTGATCCTGTTCAATGTGGACTTCGGTCCTATGGCAAAGTTTGAGCGCAATGCTGTGGAAAAGGGCGACCTGTTCTCTGGCTCTAACCCCTATGCCATGCTGGACGAGGACATCGACGACACCAAGGGCACCGTCATGGATCTGGTACTTCCCATCATCGTGCTGGTCATCTGCTGTGTGGTAGGTATGATCTATTCCGGCGGCTTCTTCTCCGGCAGCGACTTCGTCACCGCCTTTTCCAACTCCGACGCCTCTGTGGGCCTGATGCTGGGTTCCGCATTCGGCCTGCTCTTCGCTTTCATTTACTACTTTGTGCGCCGCTCTATGAGCTTCAAGGAAATGATGGGCTGTATCCCCGAGGGCTTCAAGGCCATGGTTCCCGCTATTCTGATCCTCACCTTCGCCTGGACCCTGAAGAGCATGACCGATTCTCTGGGTGCCAAGTACTTTGTCCGTGACTTTGTGCGCAGCGCTGAGCACCTGCAGATGTTCCTGCCCGTGATCGTTTTCGTCATCGGCTGCCTTCTGGCCTTTGCCACCGGCACCAGCTGGGGCACCTTCGGCATTCTGATCCCCATCGTTCAGAACGTCTTCTCCATGGACAACCCCCTGGCCATCATCTGCATCTCCGCTTGTATGGCAGGCGCTGTGTGCGGCGACCACTGCTCCCCCATCTCCGACACCACCATCATGGCCTCTGCCGGCGCTCAGTGCGACCACGTAAACCATGTGTCCACTCAGCTCCCCTACGCCATCTCCTGTGCGGTCATCTCCGGCATCAGCTACCTGATTGCCGGTGTGCTGGCCATCAACGGCCTGCCCGGCATCATCGCTCTGCCGGTAGGCATTGTTCTGATGTTGGGTTTCCTGATGATCATGAGAAACAACAAGGCCGCTGTTTAACCTACATTTCGCAAAAGGCCGCTCTTTTGAGAGCGGCCTTTTCTTTATTCCAGTAAAAGAAAAAATCCGGAACGACAAATTTCCGCTTGCATTTACATGGAAAATATGGTATAGTATGAAAGCTTTCAACAGAACACGCAGGTGTAGTTCAATGGCAGAATGTCAGCTTCCCAAGCTGAACACGAGGGTTCGATTCCCTTCACCTGCTCCACGCCGGAGCAAGCGATATACCGCTTGCTCCGGCTTATTTTATAAGTCAGAGCGCACTCATTTTGCTGCTCCTCCTTTCCAAATCACAACCTCTTTCACTAGGTTGTGATTTGGTTTTGGGTGCAGCCCCAGAGCATTGGCCTCTATAGTGCTGCAATATTTCAAAAAAGAAGGACATCCCTTTGGATGTCCTTCTTTTTTGGAACATATCGAACCATCATTTTGTTTCTTTCAAAACCCTGTGGTCCGTATGTAATGCGCTTATTTTTGTAGGCAGAAGCACTGTCCTGCCAACACTGCCATCAGGACAGCTGTTCCAGGTCCTCCTTCAAACCCGCGTGGTTGGCCTTCCCCAGTTCTCCGGCCAGCTGAAATCCCTTTCGCGCCAAAAATACCGCGATCACTTCATTTATGACTGCTGCAGCCGCAATGGTGCCGCGGACAATATCTCCGTACGGTCTAAATTCTCCGGTCAATGCGGAGATCGCAATTCCAGTCAGAACCAGTGACACACCGGAGTGGGGCATTAGTGTAAGCCCTAAATATTTTCGAACGGTATCCGGCGCCCCGGATATTCCCGCCCCTAACGCTGCACCGCCAATTTTTCCTGCCCCTCTGGCCAGAATATAAACGGCTGTGAAGAGCCCGGCCTCCAGAATGAGATGATAGTCCAACGGGGCCCCCAGATTCAGAATAATCAGGGTAAAGCAGCCTCCGATCACAGGGGCACACACGTCCATCATGTCCTCCAGAATCTCAGACGGGACGCGGTTGGCGAACACTGCAGAATAGACCATACCAGAGAGCATGAAGTTGAGCACAGGGAAGGGCATACAATAGGTGTTGGCTGCCATAGTAAGGCCAGCCGTGAGCAGAACACCGAAGAATGCCACAGCAGCATTTCTCTTGCTGTGCTTGCTGCGGCACAAGATTGCGGATATTGGAAAGCCTACCGCAATCCCAATAATAACGGGGAAGAAAATAACCAGAAAAATGAGAGAGCCGGGCACTGTGCCGCCTGCGGTCTGCCCCAGCACAATGCTCATGACTGACAGGAATACCGCAATTGCAGCCACATCGTCCAAAACAGCCAGTGGGATCAGCGTACGGGTTACCGGGCCCTCGGTATGATATTCGGTCACGATTGACAATGCAGGCGCAGGTGCGGTCGCCAGCGCGATGCCGCCGAAAATGAGCCCCAGGAACATAGGGATCTCCATAAAATAAAATATGGCACAAAAGGCCGCACTTACCACGGCAAAAGTGCCCAGGGACTCCGTCAGCGTGATGACCAGCACCTGCTTGCCGTAGGTCTTCATTTTTCTCCAGACCATCTCTGTCCCCAGCATCAAGCCCATGCCGCATTCCAACACGGAGATGAACTGGTGATAGGCAGGTGCATCCAAAATGTCCTGTGTCAGCAGATTGGCCGCGTTAGGGCCCAGCGCCATGCCCGCAATCAGAAATCCCAGTACCGCAGGCATTTTTAATTTGGCAGCCAGTTTTCCAAACCAAAACCCCAACGCCACAACTGCAAGGAGACGTACGAAATCCATCCACATAGTATTTTCCTCTTTTCACCATAACAACGTAAGCTTCGGCTGGTCGAAGCATTTCCTTACCGGTGAGGGGTACGCAAAGTCACCAGCCAGTGCATATCACCCATAGCCCCCCAGCAGCCATAGCCCCAGTCTATATTCCATTCTCCATCATCCGTTACACAGGTTTCCTCCTGCTGCTGGTACTGGTGACGTACGGTTGCGGTCCTGCAAATTCCATGATAAAATACAAAAAACTCTTTCTGGAGGCAGAGCAATGTCCAATTCCGACTTTACAAAGTTTATGATCGCTCGGGGCTTTAAGCAGCTGCTGGAGACGAACTCCTTTTTGGATATCTCTGTGGGGGACATCGCTCGACACTGTAAAATCAGCCGGAATACCTTTTATTATCACTTTCGGGATAAGTACGATGTGATCTCCTGGATTTTTTATACGGAAATCACCCCTCTGATTGGCGATACGCTGTCCATAGATCAATGGGGAAACGGAATGCGGGCCCTGTGCCACTATATGCAGGCGAACAAGTCTTTCTATACGAATGTCCTGCAATTTGAGGGGCAGAACAGCCTTGCGGACTGCCTGATGGATTTCTATCAAAATCTGATGCAGGACATCATTCTGAACGCCGGTGGAGATCAACTGCTTGAACCCAACCAGATCAGGGTCATTGCCCGCTTCTATGCACACGGAATGTCCGGCGTTCTGCTGGACTGGGTAAAAAACGGAATGGTACGGGATCCCGACGCCACCATCAGAATGCTGGAGGATCTTCTTTCCGGTGAGATCTTCGCACAAATTCTCGCGATTCCAAACGATCGTGAAAAAACGGAAGAGCCCGGTGTGAATTTGTGAAATATTTTATCCCTCTGCAGCCCTTTTGCCCATAGGAAACTGGGCCGGATTGTCCCAAAATAGGACATATCCATATTTTTGTCATACGTTCCGCTTGGTTGATATCAAGCGGAACATTTTATTTCTGCAGCCGGCCTCATTTCCATGCAGAGAAAGTTTACATAAAGTTATATTTCCGCGGCGAACACCGTATTCTGGCGCAACCATAGTTTTTCCGATTCTGCATGCAATCAACGATAGTACAGAATGAGTGTTTGCTCTTTCCGAGTTTTTGAGGTATGATACAGAAATACAGATATAACTGCCAACCGCAGGCAAGGGAGGTTTGTATATGGAACATTTATATCATGTAACGGTAGACGGCATTATGCATCAATATCCCGCCGGGACATCCTACCAGGCCATCGCACAGGAATTCCAAGCGTCCTATCCCAGTGACATCCTTCTTGTGGAACGCAACGGCAAGCTCTGCGAGCTCGGAAAATGCCTGGACCGGGACTGCACCCTGAAAATGATCACCTTACAAGACAAGCCCGGCCTCCAAACCTATGAGCGCAGCGCCATATTTTTAATGCTCAAAGCGTTCTATGACATCATCGGTCAAAATCATATTGAGCAAATCTGTGTAGAATACTCTCTGAGTCATGCGTTGTTTATCCGTGCCAAAGGAGAATTTCAGCTGAATGAACCGCTGCTGGAGCAGGTGGAGTCCCGGATGCGGGAACTGGTCCGTCAGGCCATTCCCATTCAAAAGCACTCCATCTCAACAGACGATGCCATTGAAATGTTTGAAAAACGCAGCCTGCACGACAAGGCAAAGCTGCTTCGCTGCCGGATCAGCTCACGGGTCAACTATTATTCCCTGGAGGATTTCTCTGACTACTTCTACGGCTATATGGTTCCAAATACCAGCTATATCAAATGCTTCCATCTGGAACTGTTTGACCGCGGTCTCATTTTGCGGCTGCCTGATCCGCAGGCACCAGACCGCCTTGCCGCTTTCCAGCCATCCCTTAAAGTCTTTCAGGCGCTTTATGATGCGGACCAAAAGTCGAAACATCTGCACATTTCCAATGTGGCAGATCTCAATGAAGCCATCTGCTGCGGAAATGCCACCAGTATCATCCTGGCCCATGAAGCCATGATGGAAAAGCGAATCGGCGACCTGGCCGAGACCATTGCCCAGCGCCGGGATGTTCGCTTTGTTATGATCGCCGGCCCCTCTTCTTCCGGGAAGACAACCTTTTCCCACCGCCTGTCCACCCAACTGATGGCTTGCGGGCTGACCCCTCATGCCATTGCCACGGATAACTACTTCAAAAACCGTTCCGAAACGCCACGGGATGCCAACGGACAATATGACTTTGAAAGCCTGGGTGCCATGGATGTTGAGCAATTCAACCATGACATGACGCTGCTTTTACAGGGGGAGACCGTAGAACTTCCTCAATTCAACTTCAAAAAAGGGATCCGGGAATATAACGGGGACCGGCTTACTTTGGGACCGCGGGATGTGCTGGTAATAGAGGGCATTCATTGCCTGAATGATGCCTTTTCCTATTCTCTGCCCAAACAGAGCAAGTTTAAAATCTATATCAGCTGCCTTACTACATTGAACGTAGACGATCACAACCGGATTCCTACCACAGATGCCAGATTGCTGCGCCGAATTGAACGGGATGCCAGGACACGGGGATACAGTGCCAGGGCCACCATCCAAATGTGGCCTTCGGTACGGCGCGGCGAAGAATCCAACATCTTCCCCTATCAGGACAGCGCAGACGCGGTATTCAACTCCGCCCTTATTTATGAAATCGCCCTGCTCAAACCCTATATTGAGCCTCTGCTGTTTGGAGTCCCCAAGGATTGTCCGGAATATCTGGAAGCAAAGCGGCTTTTGAAATTTTTGAGCTACTTTCTGCCGCTGCCCGCCGATCAGGTCCCCACAACCTCTCTCATGCGGGAGTTTATTGGCGGTGGGTGCTATCATGTCTAGCGGCCCACGTTTTACCGGAAAAGGAACCTGGCATACAGCACTCACATTTAGTACAATTCGGTCAAACTGTCCGCATTACGGACAGTTTGACCAAATTGACCATTTCTTACCTGGTACGTTTCCTCTACAATCCGTTCTGATAAAATGGAGAAGTCTAGTTAGACCAGTCTAATTTACAGCAACGGAACGGCCCCCCTACGGGTCCGGGTACAGTCGCCCTTTTTCTGAGGGCAGCCTAAACTAAAATTGAGAGGAGAAGCATGTGAAGACGGCAGTTGTAACCGACAGCAACAGCGGTATTTTTGAAGAAGAAGGAAAGCAGTTGGGAGTATTTGTGCTTCCCATGCCGGTCCTGATCGATAATAACGTATATTTTGAGGGGCACAACCTCTCCAGCACACAATTCTATCAGTATCTGCAGGAGGGCAGAGATATTACAACCTCTCAGCCTTCTCCCGGCGATCTTTCTGCTTTGTGGGAACAGGTGCTGGATCTGGGCTATGACGAGTTGGTCTACATCCCCATGTCCAGCGGCCTGAGCAACTCTTGTGCCACCGCGAAAATACTCTCAGAGGACTATGACGGCAAAGTTTTCGTGGTAGACAACCACCGTATTTCGGTCACACAGCGGTATTCTGTGCTGGATGCTCTGGCATTGGCACAAAGCGGATGTACCGCTCGGGAGATCCATGCAGAACTGGAGCAGAGCGGATTGGACTCCATTATCTATATCGGGGTCGAAACCCTGCAATATCTCAAACGCGGCGGTCGTGTGACACCAGCTGCGGCTGCCATGGGTGCAATCATGGGAATCAAGCCGCTTCTGCTCATTCAGGGGGATAAGCTGGATGCCTGCGCCAAGGTGCGTGGGACCGCCAATTGTAAAAAGCGGCTGGTCCAGTATCTGGAACAGGCCGCGGAAGACTATGCAAGAAGAGGGATTCCATTTCAGGCTGCCGCTGCAGGCAGCTTCCTGACCCAGTCAGAGACGCAGGCATGGAAAGCCCTTTGCCAGGAGCTCTTTCCCGAGCAGACCCCCCACTACGATCCCCTTACCTGCAGCATCGGCAGTCATGTAGGTCCCGGCGCCTTCGGAATGGCCATCACCCGCAGGCTTGTTCGCTAAACACTTTTGAAATCGCCCGGCCCATTTCCCCCAGTAATATACCCTGACATAAAAAGGAAGGCGTACCTGACCGGTACGCCTTCCTTTTTTATTACCACTCCATTTTCCAGAACTGTGCACTGTAGGGGGCCAGCTCACTGCCGCCGCCAAAGTCGTGTTTCTCTCCGGTAATGAGATCCCATGCGAGGCCGCAGCCCGCATCAAAGTGGGCCGTATAAGGCTCACTATCGGCATTGATGGCCACCAGCACCCGCTCCTCGTCACACTTGCGCTCAAAGATGATCTGCTTGTTGGTGAGCACTACATTCCGGTAGCCGCCATAGCACAGGGCCTTGCTCCCCCGCTTGGCCACAGCCAACTTGGCAATCCAGTCGCACAGCTCATTCCACTGGGGCAGCACAAGTTCAGGACGCAGGGCATCATCCCCCTGCTTTTTATCCCCCAAAATCCCCCATTCGCTGCCATAGTATACCGCAGGCACTCCAGGCATACCGAACATCAGGGCGTAGGCCACGCTCCGGTGTGCCGGGTTGGTGAGCTGGGAAGCTATGCGGCTGACATCGTGGTTATCCAAGAAAGACAGCAGATGGCGTCCCTTATAGAGCGTCCACTGCTCCGGTCCAAACTGCCGGGCCAGAGAATGGCCGATCTCAAACATATTCATAGAGTTGAAGCTGGACCACAGCCCCTTGTAGCACTCGTAATTGGTCACCGAGTGGCACAGTTCCTCCCCCATCCAGCGGTTATAATCCCCGTGGAGGGTCTCCCCCATCAGGACAAAGTCCTCCTTGAGGGTGCGGGTAAAGGCCCGCAGCTGCTTTAAATACTCCGGCGGCAGACAGTAGGCCACATCCAGACGCAGGCCGTCAATGTCAAAGTTCTCTACCCAGGAACGGATGGCGGCAAACTGGTGCTCCACCACTGCGGGGTTCCACAAATTGAGCTTCACCAGCTCATTATGGCCCTCCCAGCCCTCATACCAAAAGCCGTCGTTATACTGGGTATTGCCGTCAAAGCTCAGATGGAACCAGTCCTTATAGGGGCTGTCCCACTTCTTTTCCTGCACGTCCCGAAAGGCCCAGAAGCCCCGGCCCACGTGGTTGAAGACCCCGTCCAGCATAACCCGAAGTCCCGCCTTGTGAAACCCTTGACACACCTGAGCCAGGTCACCATTTTCCCCCAGCCGGGGGTCCACAGTGAAATAATCCCGCGTATCATAGCCATGCCGGTCACTGTCAAAAACCGGGTTGAGAAGCACGGTGTCCGCACCCAAGGCTTTTATATGTTCTACCCAGTCCAGCAGGCGCAGGATCCGTGGAGTCTTTACCCCGTCGTTCTCCTTCGGCGCGCCGCACAGACCCAGAGGATAGATCTGGTAAAGTACCGCTTGATCAAACCACATACTTTTGTTCTCCTTTCACCCCCAAGGGAGGCGTTCTTCATCTATGATACCCCACTTGACCCGTTCATGCAAGATAAATTACTATGCACAAGAAACAGGTGACAAATTCCAAAGATTATGGTACAATAATACCAATTAGAACCTGGATTGTTTGAGCCAAACGTACAATTTTTTGTAAGAAACTAGCCACCATGATTTTGTAGGAGGAGTCAGTCATGGAACGATATGGTATCTCGATTGCAATCAAAAACAAGCCCGTCCTGGACCCTGAATTTATCCCTCTGCTGAAATTTAACGAGGCCTTCCTGGCTGGCGCCACCAAGCCTGTCTCCATTGCTGTGGAGCGCGCCGATGGGCAGATGGCCACCTGCCACACCAAAATTTATGGCACTCCGGAAAAGGCTGAAGCTGACCACTACTACATCAACCGCCTGGTGAAAACCATTTTGTGGATGAAAGGCGGCTTCAAAATCTATGTAGCCGGAGACAAGGATACCTATGATTACCTGAGCCAGGCCTACAGCGCCCAGGGTGAGCAAGCCTTCGACTGGGACTATATGGCCAACATCTTTGAAAAACCCTTTGAGGTGGTGTTCTGTGACCAGGTGCCCCAGGCCAAAGACGCCCCCAAAGCCATGGGCGGCCACCTGGAGGGCTGCCGCATCGGCTTTGACGCCGGCGGCTCTGACCGGAAGGTCTCCGCAGTCATTGACGGCGAGACGGTGTTCTCCGAAGAGGTAGTATGGTTCCCCAAGATCACAGCGGACCCCGACTACCACTATGACGGCATTGTCTCCGCCCTGAAGACCGCCGCCGCCCACATGCCCCGCGTAGATGCGGTGGGCGTATCCTCCGCCGGCATCTACATCAATAACCGCACTATGAGCGCCTCTCTGTTCCTGAAAGTCCCCAAGGACCTCTATGACGCCAAGGTGAAGGATATTTATATCCGGGCGATCACCGATACGTTTGGAGACATCCCCTACGCCGTAATCAACGACGGTGACGTGTCTGCCCTGGCCGGCACCATGAGCCTGGGCGACAACAACGTACTGGGCATTGCCATGGGCACCAGTGAAGCCGTGGGCTATGTGGACGCGGAAGGGCGAGTCACGGGCTGGCTCAATGAGCTGGCTTTTGTCCCTGTGGACGCCGCCCCGGATGCCATGCGGGACGAGTGGTCCGGGGATATCGGCTGCGGCGTGAAGTACTTCTCCCAGGACTCGGTGATCAAGCTGGCTCCCCGTGCGGGCATTGAGCTGGATGAGGGCCTCTCCCCTGCGGAAAAGCTGAAGGTAGTCCAGGGGCTCATGGCCCAGGATGATCCCCGTGCCGCCCAGGTCTATGAGTCCATCGGTGTATATCTGGCCCACACTCTGGCCTATTATTATGACCTTTACTCCTTCAAGCACGTGCTCCTTCTGGGCCGGGTCATGTCCGGAAAGGGCGGAGACCTGCTGCTGGAGACCTGCAAAAAGGTTCTGGCCGACGAG
The DNA here is from genome assembly GCA_944385035.1 of uncultured Oscillospiraceae bacterium. GTDB lineage: Bacteria > Bacillota > Clostridia > Oscillospirales > Oscillospiraceae > Lawsonibacter. The sequence goes on from CALWVV010000001.1 coordinate 24,645, forward strand.
TATCCCGAGGTCAACAAGGTCATCAATCTGGCCCTTCCCGACGAGAAGTTCCGCCGTGTGGGACAGTCCGCTGCCGCTGCCAGCCTGCCCGACCTGGCCAAATAAAGTTCTGAACACAGTAAACCGCCCGGAGCTTCCCATCTCCGGGCGGTTCCTTATGCAAAAAACGCCGCCGGTACACAGACCGGCGGCATTTTTTGTTATTCAGGCTTTTTCTCCTCATCCCCGGTGGAAGCGGAGGTATCCTCCGAAGCGGGAGCATCCTCCTGGGGCTTCTCGCCCTCAGCGGGTTCTTCCTCCTGCTTCTGATCCTCTCCATCCTCCAGAGCGGGAGCCTTGATCTCCTCGCTGACCATGTGAATATGCTTGGCGGGCGCCTCGATCACCTCGGGAACAGAGGGACGGAATGCCTTGTCGCTCTTCCGGGTAGAGGCATAGGCATCTTCTACCAGAGCGGGGTCGCGGCCCTCGATGATGGCCACCATCTCGCCGCCGGTAATGGTCTCCTTCTCCAGCAGATAGGCCACCACCTTGTGCATATCCTCCAGGTTCTCCTCAATGACCTTCACCGCATCCTCGTAGCATACGTCCAGGATGGCCTTCACGGCCTTATCCATCACAGCTGCGGTATCCTGGGCACAGTCCAGACCATAGCCGCCATCCAGATACTGGTTGCGGACAGAGCCCAGAGCCATCATGCCGAACTCCTCGCTCATACCGAACATGGCAACCATGTTCCGGGCGATGTTGGTGGCCTCCTGGATGTCCTGGGAAGCACCGTTGGTCATGGTGTTCATGACTACCTGCTCGGCTGCACGGCCGCCCATGGACACGGAAATCTTAGCCATGAGCTCTTCCTTGGTGCGCAGGTTGGTCTTGTCCTCCTCAGGCATAAGCAGGGTGTAACCCAGAGAACCTTCGGTATGGGGAACAATGGTGATCTTCTGCACCGGCTCGGCGTTCTTCTGCTTGTAGGCCACCATAGCGTGGCCCACCTCGTGGTAGGCTACCAGCTTGCGCTCAAACTCGGTGAGGACGGAATTCTTCTTCTCGCTGCCGGCAATGACAAACTCGAAGGAGGCCAGCAGGTCCTCCTGGGTCACCAGCCTGCGGCCGTGGCGCACCGCCCGGAGGGCGGCCTCGTTCACCAGGTTGGCCAGGTCCGCGCCCACCGTACCGGCAGTAGCCAGGGCGATCTTCTTCAGATCCACATCCTCGGCCAGCTTGATCTTCCGGGTATGGACCTGGAGAGTGGCCAGACGTCCGGCCAGGTTGGGACGGTCGATGGTGATGCGCCGGTCGAAACGGCCGGGACGCAGCAGGGCCTTGTCCAGCACCTCGGGGCGGTTGGTGGCACCCAGGACGATGACGCCCTTACCGGGGTCAAAGCCGTCCAGCTCGGCCAGCAGCTGGTTGAGGGTCTGCTCCCGCTCGTCGTTGCCGCCCATGCGGTTGTCACGGGATTTGCCGATGGTATCGATCTCGTCGATGAAGATGATACAAGGGGCCATCTTGCTGGCCTCTTTAAAGAGGTCACGGACACGGCTGGCACCTACGCCCACAAACATCTCCACAAAGTCAGAGCCACTGATGGAGAAGAAGGGCACGCCGGCTTCGCCGGCTACCGCCTTGGCCAAAAGGGTCTTACCGGTGCCCGGAGGGCCCACCAGCAGGGCGCCCTTGGGGAGCTTGGCGCCGATCTCGGTGTACTTCTGGGGATTGTGGAGGATGTCGATGATCTCCTGGAGAGACTCCTTGGCCTCGTCCTGGCCGGCCACATCCCGGAAGGTGACGCCGGTCTTTTTCTCCACATAGACCTTGGCGTTGGCCTTCCCCACGCCGCCCAGGCCGCCCATGCCGCCCTTACCGCCGATGCCCCGGAAGAGGAACATCATAGCACCCACCATAATGACGATGGGAAGCAGGGTGGTGATGAGCAGGGAGAGGATATAGGAGGAGGGGTCCACCGGATCGCTTCCGTAGCTCTCTACTCCATACTCATCCAGCATGTTATAGATATCGCTGTCGGTGACCGGCGGGACCGTGGTGACATACTCGGTCTCTTTGTTGTTGTTCATGGGCATCCAGGAGAACATTCCGCTGCCCTGGTGGGTCGTCTCATCCTCCAGGTAAGCCAGAGCTTCCTCCTCTTTGCCCTCTTTCAGGGTGATGGTATAGGTGCTGCTGTCCATCCGGACGGACTCTACCAGGCCGGCCACCACCCACTCCCGGAAGGTGGAGTAGTCTACCTGGACCTGGTTGGCGCTTGCGTAGGAGTTGGAGCAGCTGCGAAACAGCATCGTCAGCACCAGCGCCCATAAAATGATGCTGATCAGCCCCAACGCATTTTTCTTGTTGTTTCCTTTATCTGGTTTCAAAGGAGCGTACCTCCAATTTTTTGCCGTTTATCCCTGTTCGGGATATGCTGAATGGTATCATACCACATTTTACCCTTAAAAACAAGAAAAGACCCTGTAAACTTTCTGTGACGCGTTTCTCAATAAATTGACAAAAAAGCACTTCCAACTTTTTTGCGGGTATGGTAGAATGGACTGTAATTTGATTATCATGTCTGAGAGGATGAACGTTCATGAACAAACGTCCCCCCCTGCGCCGCTCCGCTCCCGTGGAGCAGGAGAACGACGGCATCATCGAGGGCCGCAACGCAGTCATAGAAGCCCTGCGGGCCGGCGTTACCATTGATAAAATTTTCATTGCCAAGGGCGAGACCGACTCCACTTTGGGCCACATCGCCTCCACCGCACGGGAAAAGGGCATTGTGGTGGTGGACGCCGACCGGCGCAAGCTGGACGGAATGAGCCGCACCCATTCCCACCAGGGCGTCATAGCTCAGGCCGCGGTACGGGAATATGCTACCGTGGACGATATTCTAGCTGCCGCACGGGAAAAGGGAGAAAATCCACTGATCGTGGTGTGTGATGAGCTCTCTGACCCCCACAATCTGGGGGCGGTCATCCGCACTGCCGACGCCGCCGGGGCCCACGGGGTCATTATCCCCAAGCGCCGCTCCGCCGGGCTCACCGCCGTGGTGGCTAAGACCTCTGCTGGCGCGGTGGCCCATGTGCCCGTGGCCCGCGTGCCCAACCTCCCTGCACTTTTGAAAGAGCTGAAGGAGGAAGGGGTCTGGGTCTTTGGTACCGCTGCCCAGGGAACCACCTCTCTCTACAAAGCTGATTTGAAGGGACCTGCCGCCATTGTCATCGGCAGTGAGGGAGACGGCATGGGACGTCTGGTAACAGAAAACTGTGACTTTACCGTCTCCATCCCCATGTTCGGCAAAATCAACTCCCTCAACGCCTCTGCCGCCGCCGCGGTCCTCCTCTATGAGGCCGTACGCCAGCGCCTGGGCGAGTAAGAATACATTACACTGATCCATACAGAGGTTTGCGCCCATGAGCGACCACGAGAAGAAACTGAATAAGGATGACCTGTCACAGGTCAAGTCGCTGATTGGCGATGCCTCCGGAAAAGACTTTAATCTGGACGACATTCTGGCCGAGTTCGGCGCAAAGCCCTCTTCCCCCAGATCCGTCCCCACCGAGCCCCCCCTCCAGGGGCCCGACCTGCCCTGGCCTGAGGCGCCCAAGCGTCCCCGGACTGAAGGGAAGGTTGTGGCCTTTCCCGGCACTCCCCGCCCTCAACCAGAGCAGGAGGACACGGATGCGCCGGAAGAAGAGGCGGACTGTTTTGATGAGCCTGTCGTCTCTGACGTGGAGCCCACATCTGAGGAGCAACCCGAGGAGGATGGTTCCGAAGATGCCCCCACTCCGGATGAGGACCTAGATGAGAGCGATGAGGAGGAAGAAGCGCCCACCGCGCAAGTGATCCCCTTCCCTGAGGAGGAGAGCGCCCTGTCCGCCTTTTTGAAAAAGATGGGAAACAAGGCGGATCAATACGCCGATTCCATGTTTGAGGAGGACGAAGCTACCGACCACGAGGAGGTACGAAGGCTGGAGCGCCTGATCCCCGGCACAGACCGGGAAGAGGTAGAAGAAGAGCCCGAACCTCCCCGGTGGCACCGGCCGAAGAAAGTGGAACCCCCGCCCCCGGACACAGCCCCTCAAAAGCTGGCCCAGCGCTATGCCAAGGGGCGAACCGGACTGCGGGTGCGGTGCCTGCTGGTTTTTTTGCTCACCTTGGTTGCCTTTGCACAGGTCCTGGTCCCCGCGCTGGGCTTTACCTGGCTTGCGCCGCTGGACGATCCCGCTGTGCAGGAATGGATTGCCGCTGGACTGTTGGGCGCAGGGATGCTCCTGGGACTGGATTTTATCCTGATCGGCCTTATCCGGGCTTTTCAGGGGAAACTGGGGATGGACACCCTATCTGCCCTTGCCTGTGTCTTCACCATGGCGGATGCCATCGTGTTGGCGCTGGACCCGCCGGAGGAATTTCGTCTGCCCTATGGGCTGGTGTGCCTGGCCGGGCTCTACTTCCAGCTTCACGGGACCTATCATAAACGCTTGGGGCTGCGCATCTCCTGCCGTACTGCCGCCGCCGCCTCCCACCCCTACCGGGTCACCGTGGACGAGGGCAAGTGGAGCGGCCGGGACACCTTTGCCAAATGGCAGGGCACGGCTGAGGGGTTCGGAAGTCAGATCCAATCGGACGACGGCGCCCAGCGGATCTTCCGCACCGTTTGCCCTGTGCTGCTTATTGGAGATGTGGTGCTGGCTCTTCTGGCCTCACTGGGCACTGGCAATCCCCAGCGTCTGTTGTGGTCCCTGTCCGCCCTGTTTACCGTCTCCGCTGCCTTTGGAGGAAGCATTGCCTACGGCCGCTCCTTTCATAAAATCGCCCGCCGCCTCTCCCAGAGCGGCGCCGCCCTGGCCGGCTGGCCGGGAATTGTCCGGGCCAAGAAGGGAGACCGGGTACTCATTACTGACACCGATCTGTTTCCCCAGGGACATGTGGAGCTGAACGGCTATAAGGTCATGCGGGATTTCCCCGCCGAGCGGGTTCTGGCCTACACCGCCACCCTGATTTTAGACTCAGGCAGCGGCTTGGGGCGGCTGTTTCATGACCAGCTTCGCTCTATGGGCGGACTGCTGCGCAAAGCCGAGCGGCTCACCTGCTATGAGGGAGGCGGCCTGTCCGCCAACATCCGGGGAGACCAGGTTCTGGTGGGTTCCGCAGCTTTTATGAATCTGATGGACATCTCCCTGCCCCAGGGGCTCAATGTAAAAAACGCCGTATTTTGTGCCATTGACGGACAACTGGCCGGAATTTTCGCTCTGAACTACACCCTCCACGACACCGTCTTTCCCGCGATGGAGGAATTGATGGGAGAAAAGATTGGGCCGGTACTGGCTACACGGGACTTTAACCTCATTCCCGCCATGCTTCAGCAGCGCTTTAAGCTGGCGGCAGACAAGATGGATTTTCCGCCCGTGGAACGCCGGCGTGAGCTGTCCGATCCGGATCAGCCCCACTGCGAAGTCCTCACTGCCCTGCTGTGCCGGGAAGGGCTTCTCCCCTTTGCTGAGGCTGTGGCAGCCTCCAAGCGCATGTACCGGGCCGCCCGGTTTGGGGGCGCGGTCTGCTGCGTGGGCTCCGTCCTGGGGATGGCCCTGGCTACCTATCTCACCTCCATCGGGGCCTACACCTCCCTGTCCGTTCTGAACCTGATGGTCTATATGCTCACCTGGCTGGCCCCTGTGTGGCTGCTGTCCGGCTGGGCCCACCGCTACTAACAAAGGAGAAACGCCATGATACGACCCGCTTGCCCGGACGATCTGCCCGCCGTGGCCCGGCTCTATGAGGAAATTCTGGACCAGGAGGACCTGCGTCCCGTCTCCTACACCAACTGGCAGCGTGGGAAATACCCCACCCTGGATACAGCCCGCGGCGCTCTGGAGGCCGGCACCCTTTTTGTGGGAGAGGAAGATGGCACTCTTTTTGCCGCGGTCATTCTAAACGGCATACAACTGCCCGAATACGACCTCATTCCCTGGCAGTTTAAGGCCAACGTTGAGCAGGTCATGGTCATCCACACTTTGGTGGTCAGTCCCCGCTTCTCCGGCCGGGGAAAAGCCAGGGAAATGGTGGCTTTTTGCGAGGAGGAAAGCCGCCGTCAGGGAAAAACTGTTATGCGCCTGGATACCTATGAGGGAAACCTCCCCGCCAACACTATGTACCCAAAGCTGGGCTACCGCTTTGCCGGCCACGCCCGGTTCCTGTTCCAGGGTTTTCTGGACGAGGTGCTCAACTGCTATGAAAAACAGCTTTGAAAGAAGCACGGGCTATGCGGAAAATTCCGTTTGCCCCCTATGATACTGCATAAAAAAGCAGGCGCTTTTCGGAACGCGCCTGCTTTTTTTATTTAAAAATTCCACCAGACAAGCCACCCCAGCGCCGCCAGCTGCACAATCAGCAGCACCGGAAACCCAAAGCGGAAATACCAATGCCTTGTCTTGTGGTGAAATACCTTCATCCCCACGGTTCCTCCCAGGGCGCCGAAAAGCACTGCCGGAAGGAACAACGCCTTTTCCGACAGCCGCCAAGCATCCTTTTTGGCCCGCCGCTTGTCGATCCCCATAACGCAAAATGCCCACAGATTGACCAGGGCCAAATAGAGCAGCAGCATCTGCCAGAGTTCTTTGCGCAAGGTCCTCACCTCCTGTTTCCTGCAAGTGTACTACCTCTCTGAAATCTTGACAACCCATTCTTGCTCATTTTCTCCTTCTTTCCTTTGGTACAGGGGCCAGGTTGGGGAATTTCTTAGTAAAATTTTGTGAAAATCTTGATAAATGTGTTGCAATATTTCTTTCATATAGGTATAATATCATCCGCAGTATTGTCATGCGATGCAAGACTGCATATTGTTTCGATTGCGGCGGCCTCCAGGCGGCCGGGTTTCCGGTCTCACCCGCTGCGCCGTCTAAACATGAAGAAAGGAATGAAGTATACAAATGGCAAACAAGTACGTCTACCTCTTCTCCGAAGGCAACGCCAATATGCGTGAGCTTCTGGGCGGTAAGGGTGCTAACCTGGCTGAGATGACTAACATCGGTCTGCCCGTTCCCCAGGGCTTTACGATTACCACCGAGGCCTGCACCCAGTACTATGAGGACGGCCAGAAGATCAACGACGAGATCCAGGCTCAGATCATGGAGTATATCGTCAAGATGGAGGAGATCACCGGCAAGAAGTTCGGCGATCTGGAGAACCCCCTGCTGGTCTCCGTCCGTTCCGGCGCCCGCGCTTCCATGCCCGGCATGATGGACACCATCCTGAACCTGGGCCTGAACGAGGAAGTGGTCGAGGTTATGGCCAAGAAGTCCGGCAACCCCCGCTGGGCTTGGGACTGCTATCGCCGCTTTATCCAGATGTACTCCGACGTAGTCATGGAGGTCGGCAAGAAGTACTTCGAGCAGCTCATTGACAAGATGAAAGAGGAGCGGGGCGTCACCCAGGACGTGGAGCTCACCGCTGACGATCTGAAGGAGCTGGCCGGCCAGTTCAAGGCCGAGTACAAGGCCAAGATCGGTGTGGACTTCCCCTCCGACCCCAAGGAGCAGCTCATGGGCGCCATCAAGGCCGTGTTCCGTTCCTGGGACAACCCCCGCGCCAACGTGTACCGCCGCGACAACGACATTCCTTATTCCTGGGGCACTGCCGTCAACGTGCAGTCCATGGCCTTCGGCAACATGGGCGACGACTGCGGCACCGGCGTGGCCTTCACCCGTAACCCCGCCACCGGCGAGAAGAAGCTCTTTGGTGAGTTCCTGACCAACGCCCAGGGCGAGGACGTGGTGGCCGGCGTCCGGACTCCCATGCCCATCCAGGAGATGGCTGACAAGTTCCCCGAGGCTTTTGCCCAGTTCCAGGACGTGTGCAAGATCCTGGAGGACCACTACCGCGACATGCAGGACATGGAGTTCACCGTGGAGAACGGCAAGCTCTACATGCTGCAGACCCGTAACGGCAAGCGTACTCCCGCTGCCGCTCTGAAGATCGCCTGCGACCTGGTGGACGAGGGCATGATCGACGAGAAGAAGGCCGTGGCCATGATCGAGCCCCGCTCTCTGGACACCCTGCTGCACCCCCAGTTTGACGCTGAGGTGCTGAAGAAGACCCCCGTCATCGGCAACGCTCTGGCCGCCTCCCCCGGCGCCGCCTCCGGCAAGATCGTCTTTACCGCTGAGGACGCCAAGGAGTGGGCCGCCCGTGGTGAGAAGGTGGTTCTGGTCCGTCTGGAGACCTCTCCTGAGGACATCGAGGGCATGAAGGCCGCTCAGGGCATCCTGACCGTCCGCGGCGGCATGACCTCCCACGCTGCCGTTGTGGCCCGCGGCATGGGCACCTGCTGCGTGTCTGGCTGCTCCGAGATCAAGATGGACGAGGAGAACAAGAAGTTTGAGCTGGCCGGTAAGACCTTCCACGAGGGTGACTGGCTGAGCCTGGACGGCTCCACCGGTAAGATCTATGACGGCGCCATCCCCACTGTGGACGCCTCCATCGGCGGCGAGTTTGGCCGCGTGATGGCCTGGTGTGACAAGTACCGCCGTCTCCAGGTGCGCACCAACGCCGATACTCCCCACGATGCCGCTCAGGCCAAGAAGTTTGGCGCTCAGGGCATCGGCCTGTGCCGCACCGAGCACATGTTCTTTGACGAGGACCGTATCCCCGCCATCCGCCGGATGATCTGCTCTGACACCGTGGAGCAGCGTGAGGCCGCTCTGGCTAAGCTGGAGCCCATGCAGCAGAGCGACTTTGAGGGCATCTACGAGGCCATGGAGGGCTGCCCCGTCACCATCCGCTTCCTGGATCCCCCCCTGCACGAGTTCGTTCCCACCGAGGAGGCCGACATTGAGAAGCTGGCCAACGACATGGGCAAGTCCGTGGCCGACATCAAGGCCATCATCGCCGGCCTGCACGAGTTCAACCCCATGATGGGTCACCGTGGCTGCCGTCTGGCTGTCACCTATCCTGAGATCGCTGCCATGCAGACTCGCGCCGTCATCAAGGCTGCCCTGAACGTTCAGGCCAAGCACCCCGACTGGAAGATGGTCCCCGAGATCATGATCCCCCTGGTGGGCGAGGTCAAGGAGCTGGCTTACGTGAAGAGCGTGGTGGTCAAGACTGCTGACGAGATCATCGCCTCCGTCCACTCCGATATGAAGTACAAGGTCGGCACCATGATCGAGATCCCCCGTGCCGCCCTCACCGCCGACGAGATCGCCAAGCAGGCCGACTTCTTCTCCTTCGGCACCAACGACCTGACTCAGATGACCTTCGGCTTCTCCCGTGACGACGCCGGCAAGTTCCTGGATGCCTACTATGACCGCAAGATCTACGAGAACGACCCCTTCGCCAAGCTGGATCAGACTGGTGTGGGCCGTCTGGTGGAGATGGCTGCCAAGCTGGGCCGGAGCACCAACCCCGACCTGCACCTGGGTATCTGCGGCGAGCACGGCGGCGACCCCTCCTCCGTGGAGTTCTGCCACAAGGTGGGTCTGGACTACGTGTCCTGCTCCCCCTTCCGTGTGCCCATCGCCCGTCTGGCTGCTGCTCAGGCTGCCATCAAGGACGCTCAGTAAGTTATGTTTTTCTCCAAAGGCGCGGCAAAAGCCGCGCCTTTGGGCGTTTTCAAAGGAATTTGACGGAATTTGACAAAGGAGGCAGCTTTTGGACATTTTAGACCTTGTTTCGGCCCAGCGCACCTATTATCAAACAGGCGCAACACTGCCCCTATCCGCCCGCCGTGACGCGCTGCGCACCCTGGAGCAGGCTATTCAGAGCCACCAGCGGGACATTGCCGCAGCCCTGGCCGCCGACCTGAATAAATCCCCTGCGGAGAGCTATATGTGCGAGATCGGCATGACGCTTTCCGAGCTTCACTATGTGCAGCGGCATCTGAACCGTTGGGCACGGGACCAGCGGGTTCCCACTCCCCTCTCCCAGTTTCATGCCAAAAGTTTCACCGTCTGTGATCCCTACGGCGTGGTCCTGATCATGTCTCCCTGGAACTACCCCTTTCTGCTCACCCTGGAGCCACTCATCGGCGCCATAGCCGCAGGCAACTGCTGCGTGGTCAAACCCTCAGCCTACTCCCCTGCCACCTCTGCTCTGATCCGCACCTTGCTCACAGAATGTTTCCCCCCGGAATATGTGTCCGTGGTGGAGGGCGGCCGGGCAGAAAACCAGGCTCTGTTGGAGCAGAAGTTTGACTACATCTTTTTTACCGGCAGCGTGGCCGTGGGCAAAGAGGTCATGGCCAAAGCCGCTGCTCACCTCACTCCTGTTACGTTGGAGCTGGGCGGTAAGAGCCCCTGCATCGTGGACCGAAGTGCAAAGCTGGATCTGGCTGCCAAACGGCTGGTCTTCGGCAAGCTTTTAAACTGTGGACAGACCTGTGTTGCTCCCGACTATGTGCTCATTGACAAGCATATAAAAGATGATTTTATTGCCGCTCTTAAAAAATGGATTTCTGTCATGTATGGCTCTGACCCTCTGGACAACCAGGGCTATGTACGCATGATCAACCGCAAGCACTTTGACCGGGTCATGGGGCTCATAACACCTGACAAGGTGGTTTACGGCGGGAAAGGAGATCCCGATACGCTGAAAATCCAGCCCACCATTCTGGATAATGTCTCTCCGGAAGACCCGGTCATGCAGGAGGAAATTTTCGGCCCTCTCCTGCCGGTTCTCACCTACCACAGCCTGGATGATGCCGTGGAATTCATTAACCATCGTCCCCATCCCCTGGCCCTGTACCTATTCTCAGAGGACAAAAGGGTTCAGGAACGGTTTCTGCGCCGGATTCCCTTCGGCGGAGGCTGTATCAACGACACGATCATCCACCTGGCCTCCAGCCGCCTGGGCTTTGGCGGCGTGGGAGACAGCGGCATGGGCAGCTACCACGGGAAGAAGAGCTTTGAGACCTTTTCCCGTCGGAAAAGCATCGTGAAAAAGTCCACCTGGCTGGATTTGCCCATTCGCTATGCTCCCTACTCTCCAAAGCAGGAAAAACTCCTGCGCTTCTTTCTGAAATAAAAAATGCCCAGACGGCGTGAGCCGCTTGGGCAAAAAAAGAGGTCCATGGGCTACAGCCCATGGACCTCTTACGATTTTATTCGGTGGTGTAGTTATCGAAATAGCCCTGGATATAGACGATAGGCGTGCCCTTGTCCCCGGAACCGGAAGTCAGGTCACACAGGGAACCGATCAGATCGGTCAAGCGGCGGGGGGTGGTGCCCTCAGACACCATCTGGCCAACCAGGTTTCCATCCTTCTGGTGGATACGCTCCTTGATGGCCTCCCGCAGAGCCTCACCGGACAGCTCGGCAAAGTCGTTGTCCGCCAGGTACTTGAGCTTCAGCTCGTTGGGGGTGCCCTCCAGGCCGGCAGTATAGGCAGGAGACACTACGGGGTCAGCCAGCTCCCAAATCTTGCCCACCGGGTCTTTGAAAGCGCCGTCACCATAGACCATGACTTCCACATGCTTGCCGGTCTTTTCCAGCAGCTTGCTCTGGATGGCCTCCACCAGATCCTGGCAATCGCGGGGGAAGAGCTTCACCTGGTCCTCCGTGGACTTGTTGGAACCCAGCAGACCATATTTCTCATTATAACCGCTCCCGTTGACCGGAGCATTGAGGATCTCATCCAGGCCAAAGACCTTCTCCCCACCGGCAGCCTTCAGAAGACGCTTGGTGCGGGCACGGGTATGGATGTCACAGCACAGCACATTTTTGGTATAGTCCAGAATGGCCCGTGGATCATTGGCAAAGATGACCTCCACCTGAGCGCCGCAGTCCTCAATGAGGCCCTGGTAGTACTCCACATAGTCTACACCGGTGAAGGGGTGCTTCTCATAGCCAAAGAGCTCCCGATACTTTTCCAGGGTAAGCACATCCTTGTAGGGATCCACACCCTTCTCATCCAGAGCGTCCAGGCTGACCAGATGGTTGCCCACCTCATCGGAGGGATAGCTGAGCATCAGGACGATCTTCTTTGCCCCCTTGGCAATGCCCCGCAGGCAGATGGCAAACCGGTTACGGCTGAGAATGGGGAAAATAACGCCCACGGTCTCCCCGCCCAGCTTGGCGCGCACATCGGCGGCGATATCATCCACCGAGGCATAGTTTCCCTGGGCACGGGCTACGATGGCCTCCGTCATGGCCACCACATCCCGGTCCCGTACCGAAAAGCCGTCATCGGCGGCTGCCTCCAGCACGGAATTGGTGACGATTTCCACCAGATCGTCTCCGCTGCGAATAATGGGGGCCCGAAGACCTCGGGATACAGTACCGACCATACGGCTCATATTGGAACACTCCTTAACCTTTCAAACTTGTCCATGTTTCTAAATTGGAAACATTTTTCTTTCCAACTCGATAGTATATCAAGATTTGGATGAAATGTAAATATGCAGGACCGATTTTGCATAAAAACCTTTTTGTATATTAAAATGATATAAAGATCTACCTCATCTTTTTGACAATTGGGTTTGCTGTCTTTTATAATCATACAGTATCCTGCAACCCTGTGGAACGAAAGGAGCCTCTCTTGCATCTCAACAAACAGCTAAAATTAAAAAATCAGGAATCCATGGCCGCGGTCCTTCCCATCACGGCCATTGTGTTTTTGTTGTCCATTACCATTGCACCGCTGGATTCCGGCACATTGGTCCTGTTCCTCTTCGGCGCGGTACTGCTGGTGGTGGGCATGGGACTTTTTACCCTGGGGGTAGACATGTCCATGCTCCCCATGGGGGAAGGCGTAGGCAGTGTGGTCAGCCAACATAAAGGCATAGTAATTCCACTGGTCATCTACTTTGTGTTAGGTGTCCTCACCACCATGGCCGAGCCAGATCTGCAAGTCCTGGCCCAGCAGGTGCCCTCCATCGCCAACCTTGTTTTAATTCTCACGGTAGCGGTGGGCGTGGGCTTCTTCCTGGTGGTCGCCACCCAGCGCATCAAAAAAGCCATTGCTCTGCGCAGGTTGCTGGTAATCTTCTATCTCATCGTCTTTGTTCTGTCCTTCTTTGCCCCCAATGATTTTATTCCAGTCTCCTTTGATTCCGGCGGCGTCACCACCGGCCCTATCACCGTTCCCTTCATCATGTCCCTGGGTCTCGGCATCGCCTCCAACCGCAGTGATAAAAACTCCGCCAGCGACAGTTTCGGCCTGATCTCCCTTTGTTCCATCGGTCCCATTTTCTCGGTACTGCTTCTGGGGATTATCTATCAGCCGGAGGGAACCACCCCCTCTGTTTCCACTCTTCCCGAGGTATCCACCACCTTGCAGGCCTCCCAATATTTTCTGGAATCTTTTCCTCAATACTTTGAAGAGGTTGCTCTGGCCCTGCTGCCCATCGCCGGGCTCTTTCTCCTTTTTCAGCTTTTTACCCGGCGTTTCAACATCCACCAAATGCTTCGGATTGCAGCTGGACTCCTTTATACATATCTGGGACTTGTACTCTTTCTGTGTGGAGTCAATGTTGGCTTCATGCCTGCCGGGCAGCTTATTGGTGCCACAGTGGCCTCAGGATCTCAAAAGTGGCTGCTGGTTCCCATCGGCATGCTCATCGGATACTACATCGTCAAAGCAGAGCCCGCTGTGGCTGTGCTCACCAAACAGGTAGAAGAGGTATCAAACGGCTCCATTTCCCACAAGGCCATGGGGCTGGCGCTCTCTCTGGGCGTGTGCGTGTCTGTGGGGCTGTCCATGGTTCGGGTGCTCACGGGACTTAACATTTTTTGGCTGCTTATCCCCGGCTATGTGATAGCACTGAGCCTGTCTTTCTTCGTCCCCAGCATATTCACCGGCATCGCCTTTGACTCCGGCGGCGTGGCCAGCGGACCCATGACCGCCACCTTCCTTCTCCCTTTCGCCCAGGGTGCCTGTCAGGCCCTGGGGGGCAACATCATGACCGACGCCTTCGGCACAGTGGCTATGGTAGCTATGACTCCCTTAGTCACCATACAGATTATGGGGCTTTCCACGGTAGTCCGCCGCCATCTGGCTCGCCGCCGTCTGCGCTATCATATGGGCCGGGTGGAGGATGAAATCCTCTATTTTGACTGAAGGAGGGAAACAAATTGGAAGCAATCAAGTTGGTTGTCTCCATTGTGGAGCGCGGCCAAGGAAAAAGAATCCAAAAGCTTTACCGAAAGCATCACATTCCCCTTCATCTGCAATGTGCCGGACACGGAACCGCAACTTCTGAGATTATGGATATTTTGGGGCTGGGTTCCAGTGAAAAGGACGTCCTGATTAGCTGGTCCGCTGCCTCGGCCGCCGGACACCTCTTGTCCCAGCTTAACGGCGAACTGCGGAGAACCGTTCAGGCCAGCGGCATAGTTTTTACCGTTCCCATATCGGGATTGAACAGTCTGGTAGCCTGTCTGTCTGCCTACCAGGCGGAAAATCTAAAAAAAGAGTTGCGAGGTGACCCACAAGTGGAACGTACTGAAAACAGTGTGATTTTGATCTCCTGCAGCCGGGGCTGCACGGATGAGATTATGTCTACCGCAAAAGCCCATGGAGCCCGTGGCGGTACCGTGGTCAAGGCCCGGCTGGCCGGGCAGGAGGATCTGGAGCAGGCCTATGATATGGAGCTTGAGGAGGAACGGGAAATTTTGGCCATTGTGGTCCCCACCCAGCTCCGGGCCGCTATTATGGATGCGGTCAACACCGCCCACGGTCTGCGCAGCAAAGCCCAGTCCATAGTATGCGCCTTGCCCATTGAGGATATGATCCATCTATAAGCACAAAGCGTACAAAAAGGACTTCGGAACAGCTCCGAAGTCCTTTTTCTTTGTTACACCAGTTTTACCTGTACCCTGTGGTCCTGGGCAGACACTCTCAGTATGCCCCCCTCCTTCAACTGGCCGGACAGCATAAGATCGGCAGCAGGGTCCTCCACCAGGGAGGCTATGGCCCGGCGTAAAGGCCGGGCACCATATTCCCGGTCGCTCCCCTCCCTGGCCAGCAAACGCACCGCTTCCTCCTCTACCTCCATGGCCACCCCCAGCTGCTTCAGGCGCTGTTGGGTCTCTTCCAGAAGCTGCCGGGTAATGGCACTGAGGGTAGTTTCATCCAGAGGATGGAACACGAGTATACTGTCCAGGCGGTTGAGAAACTCGGGGGCAAAGGTTTTTCGGGCGTCCGAGCGTACCTCCGCCTCGATTTTTTCCCGCTCCTGTTCCTGCCCCATGGTAAAGCCCAGCTGCTTCCCCGCACGGAAACGTTCCGCCCCCAGGTTGGAAGTCATCACCAGCACCGTATTGCGGAAATCCGTCTTTCTTCCCTGAGCGTCGGTGAGCACTCCCTCCTCCATAACCTGAAGGAGTACCGACCACACATCCCGGTGGGCCTTTTCCAGCTCGTCCAACAACACCACCGACCATGGATGGCGCCGCACCCGCTCGGTGAGCTGTCCTCCCTCCTCGTGGCCTACATACCCTGGCGGCGAACCGATCAGGCGGGAGACCGAGTGGGCTTCCATATACTCAGACATGTCAAAGCGGAGAAGCGCATCTTCGCTTCCAAAGAGGGTAGCAGCTAAACTGCGGCACAATTGGGTCTTGCCCACCCCGCTGGGCCCCAGGAGGAGGAAGGTGCCCACTGGCCTGCGGGGGTCTTTCAATCCCAGCCGCCCCCGGCGAATGGCTTTGGACACCGCCTCCACCGCCCGGTCCTGTCCCAGCAAATGGCGGTGAAGCTCCTTCTCCAAAGCCGCCAGAGCTTTTTTGTCCGCCTCATCCGGGTCACACACGGGTACCCCCGTCCACTGGGACAACACCTGCTGGACATGCCGGGGTTCCACACAGAACCGCCCTAGCCCAGCCTCCCATTTCTCCCGGTCCCGCTCCAGCTCCTGGCGAAAATCCCGCTCCACATTCCGAAGCAAAGCCGCCTGCTCAAAATCCTGCCGGCGCACCGCGTCGGCCAACTGGCGGCTGGTCTGGGACACCCGGTTCTCCAAACGCTGAAGCTCCGGTGGTGGTGTACGGCCGGACAGGCGGGCCTGGGCGGCTGCCTCATCCACCAAATCAATGGCCTTGTCCGGCAGAAAGCGCTGGGGCAGATAACGAATGGATAGATCCACCGCCGCGGTCAGGGCATCGTCCGAAATGGTGAGATGGTGGTGGGCCTCATACCGCCCCCGCAGCCCCCGCAAAATATCCAGGGTCTCCTCCCGTGTGGGCTCCTTTACCGTGATCGGCTGAAAACGGCGCTCCAGGGCCGCGTCCTTTTCAATATATTTCCGATACTCGTCGAGGGTGGTAGCTCCAATCACCTGAAGCTCTCCCCGGCTGAGCGCCGGCTTTAAAATGTTGGCCGCATCGATGGCTCCCTCTGCCGAGCCCGCCCCTACAATGGTATGCAGCTCATCAATAAACAGGATGATGTTGCCCGCCCTTCGCACCTCCTGGAGCACATGACGCAGTTTCTCTTCAAATTCCCCCCGGTACTTGGTGCCCGCCACCATGGCGGACAGGTCCAGGGCACACACTCTCCGGCCCAGCAGATGGGCAGGGGCTGTGCCATCGGCTATGGCCAGAGCCAGCCCCTCCGCCACAGCCGTTTTCCCCACGCCCGGTTCTCCAATGAGGGCAGGATTATTCTTGGTCCGGCGGGAAAGGATTTGAATGACCCGCCCCAGCTCCTCCTTTCGCCCAATGACCGGGTCCAGCCGCCCCTCCGCGGCCATACGGGTAAGATCCCGTGCACACTGGTCCAGCTGCCGGGTGTCCCCGGAGGGGCGGGATTCGGGCTCTCTTATTCTCGCTCGGGGCGCCGCATCCTCCCCACCCAGAGAGGCACAAACCGACCGGTAGAGCGTCTGTCCATCTACCCCGCAGCCAGCCAGGAGCTGATACGCCTCACTGTTCTTTTCCCCCAGCAATCCCAGCAGCAGGTGCTCCGAATTCACCGCCTGCTGGCCCAAACGGCGGCTCTCCCCTACCGCTCCCTGAATGGCCTGGCAACAGTTTGGTGTTAACCCCTGGTGGAGGGACCGGGAGGGCACCCCGGTCCCCACCCGCTGAGCAATGGCACAGCGCAGCTTCTGGCTGTCAACTCCAGCCCGGCGCAAAGCAATGGCGGCAGGGCTGAACTCTTGGCTGGCCAGCCCCAGCAGCAGATGCTCGCTTCCCACGTAGCTGTGGCCCAGGCGGGCGGCATTTTCCTGGGCTAAACGGATCGCCCCCAGGGCGGTGGATGTGAATCGGCTGTCTGACATGGTTGTTCACCTCGGAAACAAATCTTTTACTATCATTCCCCCAATCCCTAAAATTTAGCATTGCAATTTTAAAAAGATGTGATAGAATGTATGTACATTCTAAGGGAGGTGTACTTATCATGGCCCATGTCATTAGCGATGCTTGCATCAGCTGCGGCTCCTGCGCGGACGCTTGTCCCGTTGGCGCCATCTCTCAGGGTGATGCTCACTATGTCATCGACGCCGGCGCCTGCATTGATTGCGGTGCCTGTGCCGGTACCTGCCCCATGAGCGCGATCTCCGAGGGCTGATTCTCAACCTGAAAAAAACAGCGCCGGTGCTCCGGCGTTGTTTTTTATATCTTTTAATCTAGTTTTTAATATTATATTTAGTCATATTGTATATTGATATTTTTCTGAAAAAAGCATATACTGAACTTGTAATCCATGATACCCCAGAAAGGAGAAATTCCTATGCGTGCCGATGTGTTATCCGCTTCCGCCGCCCCCTTGGACATTTCCAGGCCAAAGCGCCGCCGGGAAGTCCGCGACCCTTATGACGGCCTGCGCCCCTGGTCGGCCATTACCCATGGAATCGGCGCGGTCTTGGCCGGGGTGGGCACGGTGCTTTTGCTCATCCGGGCCGGGCAGATGGGGAATGGTTCCCTGATGGTCCTCTTTGCTGTATATGGTCTATCCATGTTCTGTCTCTATACCGCCAGCACCCTCTACCACTGTCTGCGCACCTCGGTAGCGGGACGCATTGCCCTTCGGAAATATGACCATTGCTCCATCTACCTGCTCATCGCCGGCAGCTATACCCCTCTGTGCCTCACCGCTTTGCGGGAGAGCGGCGGGATTCCCCTGCTCGTCGCTGTATGGACGCTGGCTGCAGCGGGAGTGGTACTGACCATTGCCAAGCTGGCCATCCCCCGCTGGCTCACCAGTGCCATCTATCTTTTCATGGGGTGGCTGGTCATCTTTGCGATTGTCCCAATTTATGAAGCCCTCCCCTACGACGGCTTTTTGTGGCTGCTGGCCGGAGGCCTCCTCTATACCATCGGCGGAGTCCTGTATGCGGTCAAATGGCCCGGACGCAGCAATCCCCGCTTTGGCTGTCACGAGATCTTCCACGTGTTTATCCTTCTGGGCAGCGCATGCCACTTTGTGCTGATGTATCAGATCGTCCCACAGCTATAACGCATCCCCTATGCCCTTCCCTTCCCGGCGGCAAAGTGTTCTTTGCCGCCGGGTTTTTCGTTTTGTCAGAAATCCAATCAAAAGCCCCGTTTTTTCCGTAAAAATTTTCTTTGGGAAAGCAGTTGGCTTTGACGGCTCTTACAGGTATAATGTAGATTGTATTGTTATATTCCGGCTTTACCTTCCATAGGTCCGGTCTTTATTAAAGTCCGGTTTATAGGACACTTTATCTGCTATTCTGTAAGAGACCAACCACGAGACGGAGGCGCTCCCCATGAACACAACCTATCGCACTTCCACCATCAACAACCGGCGGTATCTGGGCAATAAATATAAACTGCTCCCCTTTATCACACGGGTGGTGGAAGCAGAGTGTCCCCAAGTGGAGACTGTGGCGGACATTTTTTCCGGCACCGGGGCAGTGTCCTCCGCCTTTCAGGATAAAATCCTGATCACCAACGACCTGATGTACAGCAACTATATCTGCAACTTTGCCTGGTTTGGCGCGGAGGACTATGACCCTCAGCGCATCGCGGAGTTTGTCACCGCCTACAACGCCAAAACCGGCTGCGGTGAGAATTATATGACCCGCAACTTTGCCGACACCTATTTCAGCCGGCGAGACTGCGCCAAAATCGGCTACATCCGGGAAGACATTGAGCGCAGCTATAAACGGGGCCTTCTCAACCGCCGGGAGCGTGCCCTGCTGATCACGTCCCTCCTATACGCCATGGACCGGATCGCCCTCACCTGCGGACACTACGACGCCTACCGGAAGGGGGCAAAGTCCGAAGGTTCCCTGGAGCTGTGCGTCCCCATGGCCCAGGTACATAACAATCCCCTCAACCAATGCTTCAATGAGGACGCCAACAACCTGGTTAAGCGCATCGAGGCGGACCTTGTGTATATCGACCCCCCTTACAACTCCCGGCAGTACTGTGACACCTATCATCTGCTGGAAAATGTGGCCCGCTGGGAGAAGCCCGAGGTCTTTGGGGTAGCCAAAAAGATGGACCGCTCGGGAATGAAGAGCAAATATTGCACCACCTCCGCCCCCCGGGCCTTTGAAACATTGGTACAGGACATTAAGGCGAAGTACATCCTCCTCTCCTACAACAACATGGCCGAAAAGGGCAACGGCCGCTCCAACGCCAAGATCTCCGACGAGGACATTATGAAAACCTTGAGCAAAAAGGGCAGCGTCAAAGTGTTTGAGGAGAGCTACAAGGCTTTTACCACCGGAAAATCCGATCTGCCGGAAAATGCGGAGCGGCTGTTTCTGTGTACCTGCCGGGATGGAGCGTGAGGAAATGGTCCAATCGCCGTTAAATTATACCGGAGGAAAATATAAGCTGCTGCCCCAGATCCTCCCTCTGTTCCCCCAAAGCTCCCGGATCTTTGTGGACCTGTTCTGCGGTGGATGCAATGTGGGACTTAACGTCCAGAGTCAGCAGGTGATCTACAATGACCGGAACCCGGACCTGCTCCACCTCTACCAGACGCTGCACGAACTGGATGGAGAAACCATACTGGCATGGGTCCACGAGATCATTGAACATTACCGTCTCTCCCTGGTCAGCCGGTACGGCTATGCCCACTATGGCTGTGACAGCGGCCGTGGGCTGGGTACCTACAACCGGGAGGGATTTCTCCGTCTGCGGGAGGACTATAACCGCCGCCGGAGAGAGGGGCTGGACGACTCCCGCTCCCACATCATGCTCTACGTCCTCATTGTCTACGCCTTTAATAATCAGATCCGCTTTAACGCCCGCGGGGAATTTAACCTGCCTGTGGGCAAGCGGGACTTCAATCAGCGCATGGAGGACAAGCTGCTGGCCTTTCTGGACCGCATTCACAGCCAAACCTGCACCTTCACCTGCCAGGATTTTCGGGACTTTGACACCAATGGTCTCACCGGGCAGGACTTTGTCTATGCAGACCCCCCCTATCTCATCACCTGCGCCACCTACAACGAAAAGGGCGGCTGGAACGAAGCGCTGGAGCGAGACCTGCTGGCCTTTCTGGACCGGCTCCACGCCCAGGGGGTCCCCTTTGCCCTGTCCAATGTACTGCGCAGCAAAGGGCGGGAAAATACGGTCCTCCTCCAATGGTTGGAACAAAACCGGGGCACCTACCGTCCGGTGCCCCTTCAGTACAGCTATGCCAATTCCAATTACCAGACAAAAGATAAAACCTCCTCCAGCGAGGAGGTACTGATTCTCAATTACTGACGGGAGTGGGAGGTGCGGACATGGTCATCGGAGAAAACCAGATTTTTAACCTGATGGACACAAATGGCAGACGCAGTGATGTACTCAACGCTCTGAACGTATATCTGGAAATCCTGGAGGAGCTGAAAACCGAATATCCCACCGAAAGCTGGAGCCGTTACCCCACCAGTGTAGCTCAGTTTCGTTTTTATGAAAAGGCCCTGGACAAATCGCAAGACGTGTTTAAGGTCCACCGCAACTATGACAATTTCATGTCTGACCTGGGCAAGGACTATGAAGCCTTTCTGCGCAAGGACCGGGACTGGATCGCCCAAACCTTTCCCCGTATGGCGCGTATGCTGGACGAAGCCATTGAAAAGCGCGCCCGGCACTACACCAGCAATTTGGTGAAAATGGGTTTTACCGACGCCCGCAGGAAGATCACCCAAGCAGGCTATTCCTATCTGCGCGGTCTGCTCCAGCCCGACGCGGTAGAGGCCATTCTCCCCCTGGATACCGTCAATCTGGCTCTGCTTCGCCAGCTTTTGAAGCTGAAAGTCTTCTCCCAGCCCGGCCGCGACGGAAAACGCCAATACTACGCTCCCTTCCTCATGGCCCTCAGCCTGCTGCTGAATGGCTCCCCTCTGGACCGGCAGAGCTTTGAACTTGTGGTGCAGGGACTGGGCCCCTACAGCAGCGCCTCCATCAAAGAGGCAGTATTGGCCGGAGCCAGGGCTGAGGTGCTGGAACCCATGATCCGCAGCCGGCAGGTGCCGGTCCCGGATGAGCTTTGGGCGGATGAAGTGCTGGAGTTCGACCACTTCCGGAACTATTTTAAAAGCTCCAAAAAAAGCCAGTCCACTGTGGGGAAGTACTACAACTTCTATCTGGCACTGGACCAGTTTCGCCGTACCTCCTCCCCCGGCTGCTACCAGACGCTGCTTACCTGCCTGGAGGAGGATGGGGACCTGCTTCAAAAGGCCTTTGGTTGGGGGAAGGCAGTCTTTCAGATCGGGAACCGGGGCAGCCGCTATGACCTGGATACCTTTTTGGAGAAAAACAAGTCCCATCCTCTGCTCACCGCCCCCCACTACAACCGGGAGTTTTATGTCACCTTTTCAACCTCCAAGTGGATTGACGGCATTCGGGAATACTCAGACACCACCATCCGCCTGCTCAGCGCCACCGGCCTGTTCAAATTCAAGCGCCTGCCTGAGCTGGCCTTTCCGGATATTCTGCGAATCATTTTCCATGCCCAGGAGCTACAGGAACACATTTTCGGTGAGATGTCCGAGGAGGATTACCTCCAGTATGAACAGACCGAAGACTGCTACTTTTGTCAAAGTCACTCCCTGCTGGAAATTCTGGGCTATCCGCCCCTCCGTACCGACCAGGTATTAGAAGACATCCAGATACTCTTGGGGGTCAGCACCTCCGGAGCAGCCAAGGATTTGCTGCTGAGCAAGAAGTCAGCGGATTTTCTGGCCCACATTCGAGAAAACTATCCTCCAGAACGGGTGATGTCCCTGCTTCCCCTGTTTTCCGACCGGTCCAATGATGATAAAATCAAAAGCGAGGTCAACGATGCCGCCACCGTCCCCACAATTTATGAGTATCTTGTGGGCATCGCTTGGTTCTATCTGTCCGGCGAAGACTTTGACCTGTACACCAGCTTGAACTTAACCTTGAATGCCGACTTTGAACCGGTGGTTCACGCAAGCGGCGGAGAAGGAGACATTGTTATCCAGTATCACGACATGACCGTTATGCTGGAGGTGACGATGATGAACAAGCAGGCCCAGAAGAGGGGAGAATGGGAGCCGGTCCTGCGCCACGCTCTCAATCTGAAGGCATCCAGCGACAAAGAGACCTTCACCTTCTTTATCGCCGACGAACTGGACTACAATACCATCAACATCTGGCGTGCGGTGGCCGCGGTTCCTTTGGAGTCTACCAACACCCATCAGCCGGTCAGCGGTGTGGTGATCATGCCCTTTACCAACGCTCAAATGCTCTGCTTCCTGCAAGAGGGCGTAAGCCGTCAGCAGATCATCCAATCCGTTCGCAGTTCCTTCCAAAAAGTCCCCAGAATTACCGACATCCAGTGGCATCAGGAAATCCTATCCACCCTTTTGACATAAAGAAAAACCAGCGGCACAGTCTATGGCTGTACCGCTGGCTTTTTCTTGTCATGTTCCTAGGAAGGGAACCTATGGTTACTCCCCGATCTCACGCATAGGAAGAATTTCCTTATGGTATACCCGCTTTAAAAACAGGGTACTCAGCGTCAAGGAAAAGAGCTCCGCAATGGGGAAGGCCCACCACACGGCCTGCAGACCTCTGAACCGGGAGAGGACGAACGCCACCGGCAGCAGCACCAGCAGCTGGCGCACCACCGAGACGGTCAAGGAAAGTACTCCGTGGCCCAGAGCCTGGAACACAGAGGAGCACACAATCGCAAAACCTGCAAAAAGGAAACTCAGGGAGATAATCCGCAGGGCAGGCACACCGATGGTCAGCATATCGCCGCTGGTCTCTCCCTCCGCCATAAACAGGCCCAGGAACACATGGGGAATCACCTGGAAGAGGATCAGGCCCACAAACATAATGCCCACCGCGTACATTACACTGAGCTTGATGGTCTTAATGATCCGCTCCGGCTTTCTGGCCCCGTAATTATAGGCCACAATAGGCACCATACCGTTTGTCAGGCCGAATACGGGCATAAAAATAAAGGATTGGAGCTTGAAATATACACCAAATACCGCCGTGGCTGTGGCTGTAAAGGAGATCAGAATCTGATTCATACCAAACACCATCACCGAGCCGATGGACTGCATAGCGATGGAGGGGATGCCTACGCTGTAAATGCCCAGGATGATAGACTTCTGGGGCCGGAGATTTTTCAGGGAAAGCTGGATATCCGGGTTACGGGTCAGGTTGAAAAACAGGGCCAGCAGGCCGCCGCAGATCTGACCGATGACCGTGGCCAAGGCAGCCCCCGCCACCTCCATGCGCGGGAAACCCAGCAGGCCGAAAATCAGGATGGGGTCCAGGATGATGTTGATGATGGCACCGGTGGCCTGGGTAATCATGGTGTAAAAGGTACGCCCAGTCGCCTGAAGCAGCCGTTCACTGGTGACCGACAAAAATAGTCCTGCACTAACTCCGCAGCAAATGCTGAGATAGTCCGCGCCATAATCCACAATGGTAGCAATATCCGTCTGAACCGAATAGAAAAGCCGGGAACAGGTCAGTCCCAGCACCGTAAAGACCAAACAGCTGATTGCCGCCAGCAGCAGACCATTCATCGCCGTTTTGTTGGCCCGCTCCTGGTCCTTCTGCCCCAGGCTCCGGGATAGCAGGGCGTTGATACCCACACCCGTGCCCACGGATACGGCAATCATCAGGCTCTGCACCGGGAAGGCCAACGACACCGCATTCAGGGCATCCTCACTGAGCTTGGCCACAAACACACTGTCCACAACATTATAAAGCGCCTGGACCAGCATGGACGCAACCATAGGAAGCGCCATATTGATCAGCAGACGGTTGACGGGCATTACACCCATTTTATTCTCTCTGGCAGGCTCTCCCACCTGGACTCCTCCTTTGTATTTCGCAAATCTCTTTCTTTTCTATAGCCTTACTATTATAGGGGATTCATTTTTTAATGTCAATGTCACATTTCCTTCAAAACGACATTTTTTATCATACATCTTTCCGGAAACGGGTTTTTTTCATGTCTCTGATACTTTTCATTGACTTATTTGTCTCCGGTGAGTATGATTAAATTTAGACAATTTTTCACCAAAGGAGACTTTCTATGCTTTCCCTGGATGCTTTTAAAGAAGCCCGGAGCGTCCTTCAGGGCGTGCTCCGGCCCACGCCGCTTATCCACTCCCCCTACCTGTCCCGAAACTGCGGCAACAACATATATGTCAAGCCGGAGAATATGCAGGTCACCGGCGCCTATAAAATCCGGGGCGCTTATTACAAGATCAGCACTCTTTCTCAGGAAGAAAAGGACCGTGGGCTGGTCACCGCCTCCGCCGGGAACCACGCCCAGGGTGTGGCTTACGCCGCTCAGGCCGCCGGCGTGTCCGCTACCATCGTCATGCCCACCACCACCCCCCTGGTCAAGGTAAACAACACAAAGGATTACGGAGCCCGTGTGATTCTTCACGGCGAGACCTTTGACGACGCGGCCGAACTGGCCGCCCAGCTCTCTCAGGAGGAAGGGCTCACCTATGTACACCCCTTTAACGACCTGACCCTTGCCACCGGCCAGGGTACCATTGCCTATGAGATTTTCCAGGACCTGCCCGATGTGGATGTGATCCTGGTACCCATTGGAGGGGGCGGCCTGGCCGCCGGCGTATCCACCCTGGCCAAGCTCCTCAACCCCAATGTGGAGGTTATCGGCGTAGAGCCTACCGGGGCCGCCTCCATGAAAGCCAGCCTGGATGCCGGCCACGTGGTCACCCTGCCCACCGTCACCACCATTGCCGATGGCGTAGCGGTCAAGACCCCCGGCGATCTTGTCTTCCCTTATATCCAGAAAAACATTGACCGGATCATTACCATCGAAGATGGGGAACTGGTAGAGGCGTTTCTGGATGTGATGGAGCGGCATAAGATGGTCGTGGAAAACGCAGGACTGTTGTCTGTAGCCGCCCTGCGCCACCTGGACTGCAAGGGAAAAAATATTGTCTCCGTGCTGTCCGGGGGCAATATGGACGTCATTACCATGGCTTCTCTGGTCCAGCACGGCTTGATCTGCCGCGGCCGGATCTTCACCTTCGCCGTTCAGCTCCCCGACCGCCCCGGCGAGCTGCTGCGGGTGGCCAAGGTTCTCTCTGAAAACAACGGAAACATCATTAAGCTGGAGCACAACCAGTTTGTCAACATCAACCGCCAGTCCGGAGTGGAACTGCGGGTCACGCTGGAGGCCTTTGGTCACGACCACAAACGTCAGATCATGGACGCCCTGCGTCAGGCGGGCTACAGCGCCGCTGAGACGGATACCAATGACTTCTACAACTGACCGGACGCTTGTTATCCTCCGCCGTCCGCCGGAGTATTTGCTCCGGCGGACGGCTATCTGAAAGCGGCGGGCCCTCCGGGTCGCTGGGGACGGATTTGGGCCGTGGGCTCGGCCTGGAGCAGTCCTCCCGCCCGGTGCCCGGGAGAGCGCAGAACGCCGCTCCCCCCTCTCCGCTGACGTATCCTATGCGCCCCGCCAGCAAACCGCGCCTGTCCCTGCAGGGACGGAAAGGAAGGTACTATTATGGTTAAAATTGCTCCCTCGATCCTGTCTGCCGACTTTGTTAATCTGGAGCGCGACATCAAAAAAGTCTCCTCTGCTGACTACCTCCACGTGGACGTAATGGACGGCTGCTTCGTGCCCAACATCACCATCGGCATCCCCGTAGTCCAGTCCATCCGCAAGTGCACGGATATGTTTCTGGATGTGCACCTGATGATCGATAAGCCCCTGCGCTATATTGAGGACTTTGCCAAGGCGGGCGCCGACCTGTTATCCATCCACCTGGAGGCCGACCACCCCACCCGCATCGCCCAGGCCCTTAACGTGATGGGAGAGTGCGGAGTCAAGAAGGCGGTGGCCCTGCGGCCCATTACTTCTCCAAACGCCATTCTGCCCTATATTGAGCAGCTTGACATGGTGCTTGTGATGACCGTGGAGCCCGGCTTCGGCGGCCAGGCCTTTATGGAGTCTCAGCTGGACACCATCCGCCAGGTCCGTGCCATCATCGAGAAATATAACCCCGCCTGTGAGCTGGAGGTGGACGGAGGCATCGCCCCCAAGACCGCTCCCCTGGTGGTGGAAGCAGGCGCCAACGTACTGGTAGCCGGCTCCGCCGTCTACGGCAAGGAGGACATCCCCGCCGCCATCGCCGCCCTGCGGGTGTAACATTCCCATTTCATTTCTCATTCCCCTGGAGGTAAAACCCATGCAGTATTTCCCCCCCGCTCTGGAAAACTTAGTGGAACACTTCTCCAAGCTCCCCGGCATCGGCCTGAAGTCCGCCCAGCGTCTGGCCTTTCATGTCCTGTCCCTCCCTCAGGAGGAGGCGGAAGCCTTTGCTCAGGCCATCACCCAGGCCAAACAGGCCATTCACTGCTGCCCCGTATGCCAGAACCTCACCGAAGGGGACGGCCCCTGCTCCATCTGCCGCAGTCCCAAGCGGGACAGCGCCGTCATCTGCGTGGTAGCCGACCCGAAGGATGTGGTGGCCATGGAGCGCTCCCGTGAGTACCAGGGGCTCTATCATGTGCTCCACGGGGTGATCTCCCCCATGAACCATGTGGGTCCTGATGACCTGCACATTAAGTCCCTGGTAGAGCGGGTAGCTGCCGGCGGCATCCGCGAGGTCATCATGGCCACCAATCCGGACACCGAAGGGGAGGCCACTGCCATGTACCTCTCCCGGCTGCTGCGTCCCTTTGGGGTGAAGGTCACCCGCCTGGCCTATGGCATCCCCGTGGGCAGCCACCTGGAGTACGCTGACGACGCCACCCTGATGCGTGCCCTGGAAGGCCGCCAGGAAATGTAAGAGAGAAGGAGCGAAGGGTTCTATGCTGCCGAAACCTACCATTCTGACCCGGAAATATCTGTGGGCGGCGGCATTCCGCCTGGGGGTCTTTCTGTTGGTGCTGCTGCTCTATTTACAAGACCGGACCGTCCTGGACTTTACTGCATCCCCCGTTCCCTCCCTGCCCCTATGGATATTGTGGGCAGCGGTATTGTTCTCCATGGCTGCCCAGCTAAACCCCAAAAGCGGACTGACTGCCGGATGTATGAAGCAGTTTCCCAATCGTTTCGATCCCGTTCCCAATTACTCCCCACAGGAATTGGAAAAAGCGGTCTCCCATCAGAACCGGGGCGCTCTTAAGGTAGCCGGAACTTGGGTACTGGTCAATCTTTTCTTTGGAATTCTGTACCTTCGGGGGACCATGCGCGCCGCGGAGCTTGTGCTGCTGTGCGCGCTCTATTACCTCTGCGATCTCATTTGCGTGCTGTTTTTCTGTCCCTTTCAGACCTTTCTAATGAAAAACCGCTGCTGTGTCAACTGCCGAATCTTTGCCTGGGGTTCCTGGATGATGGCCGTTCCCCTGGTGTTTGTTGTCCACTGGTTCTCCTGGAGCCTGGTAGGGACGAGCATCATCGTACTCCTTGTGTGGGAAGTGCGCTTTCGCCGCTACCCAGAACGGTTTTGGTCCCGCTCCAACCAGCTGCTTCAGTGTTCCCACTGTCAGGAACAGCTTTGCCGGTACAAATATCCCCGCTCCCCCAGATTTCGTTGACATAAAAACGGATGGAACGTTTTCCCGTTCCATCCGTTTTTTACAGCAATACCGGTACCGTCCCACAGATGTTCAGGGATTCCGGTGTAACCCGGCACTCCACCGCCCGTACTTCGACCCCTGCTGCCGCCGCCCGGCGCAGGGCCTCCCCAAACTGAGGGTGGGTGGCATCGTTGGGTTCCACCCATTTCATGCCGGGCATCTGTACCACAAAGCACACTCCGGCCCGATAGCCTGCTTCTTTGGCCCGTGCCAACTCTTCCAGATGCTTTACCCCCCGGAGGGTAGGGGCGTCCGGAAACCGGGCCACCCCATTCTCTTCCAGAGTCACACCCTTCACTTCCCAAAATCCCCGCTCTTCTCCATGCTCCCAATAGAAATCAAAACGGGAATCCCCATAGCGCACCTCCGGCCGAAGCAGCTTGGGCACAAAGCCCAAGCCGCCGGCCGCCGCCCACTCCCCAAACACCCGGTTCGGAGCCTGAGAATCCATATTGACCGGCAGAATTCCCTGGGAAGTCTCCTTCTCCACCCCGATCAGATCATACCGGGTTTTCCGGGCAGGATTATCACTGCCGCTGAGCCACACGGTACAGCCGGGAATCAGCAGTTCCCGGCAGCGGCCGGTATTCTTTACGTGGCAGACCTCCACGCCCTCCTCCGTCTCCACATGGGCGATAAACCGGTTGGGCCGGGCAAGAAATTTGCCTTTTAAAATATTTTCATAGACCATCTTGTCTTTTCCTCTCTCCATTTGGTATAGTATGCAGTATAATCCATTTTGAAAAGAGCGACAAGTCTATGTTGGGAAAAGCATACCTGAACATTATTACTGCCGCTGCCCTGTGGGGCTGCATCGGCGTATTTCTAAAGCTGCTGACCGCGGCCGGCTTTACCTCCATGGAGGGGGTAGCCATCCGCGCTCTGGCCGCCAGTCTCATTTACGGCGGCTTTCTGACCCTTACCAACCCCGGAGCCCTGCGGATTCACCCCAAAGACTGGTACTACTTTTTCGGCACCGGGGTCTGCTCCCTGCTGTTTTTCAACTGGTGCTACTTTAACACCATCTCCCGCAGCTCCATGTCTGTAGCAGCCGTATTGCTGTATACCGCCCCGGTGTTTGTCACGCTCATGTCCGCTCTCTTCTTTCACGAGACCATCACTCCCCTGAAGCTGCTGGCGCTGGCCGTCACCTTTGCCGGCTGCGCTCTGGTCACCGGTCTTTTCCCTCTGGGACAGGAGCCAATTTCTCTGGGCACCATTCTCTTTGGGCTGGGCTCTGGATTTGGGTATGCGCTGTATTCTATCTTCAGCAAGTTTGCTCTCAAACAATACTCCCCCGCTACCATCAGCTTCTATTCCTTCCTGTTTTGTGCCCTGTTCTCTCTGCCCCTCTCCGGACTTCACCGAGATTTGAGCGGTTTTGCCTGCTGGCAGGCCTGGGTAGGCGCCCTGGGCATCGGGGTACTATGCTGCGCAATACCTTATGTACTCTACACAGATGGCCTTCGCCTGGCCGAACCTGGACGGGCCGCCATTCTGGCCACGATTGAGCCCTTTGTGGCCGCCGCCCTGGGTATTCTGCTCTTCCGGGAAGACATCACCTTGTTCAAACTTTTGGGCATGGCCGGGATTCTCGGATCCGTTTTGCTCATCAATCGCCAGAATCTTGCAAAAAAATAATTGTTCAATTTCTTTGCTGCACAGCTGGTCCCAATTAGGACCAGCTTTTTTATTTATAACATCAAAATTATAAAAGTTTTCTTTGGTTGATTTGATATTTTCTATGCTTCCTACAAATTTATTTTTGCAAGTCATTTTCTCTTGACTTGCATTTTTTTGAGATGGTATAACTTTACTACGCTAAGTCGTTAGCGTGCTTGTCCTTCTGGTAAAGCGGACAGCACAGAAAGGTATTGGGAGGAATTGGAACATGAGCATTCAAAACGAGTATTTAAACGGACTTATGGAGCGAATCATCCAGCGGGACCCCAACGAGCCCGAGTTCCACCAGGCCGCACGGGAGGTCCTCACCTCCCTGGCCCCTGTGTGCAACGCCCGACCGGAGCTCATAAGAGAAGGCGTTATGGACTGCCTCGTCGAGCCTGAACGCACCATCAAGTTCCGCGTTCCCTGGGAGGACGACCAGGGCAACATCCATGTGAACCGGGGCTACCGTATCCAGTTCAACAGCGCCATCGGCCCCTACAAGGGCGGCCTGCGTTTCCACCCCTCCGTCAATGAAAGTATTATCAAGTTTCTGGGCTTTGAGCAGACCTTTAAGAACAGTCTGACCGGTCTTCCCATCGGCAGCGGCAAGGGCGGCTCCGACTTTGATCCCAAAGGCAAGTCCGACTCCGAGGTGATGCGTTTCTGCCAGTCCTTTATGAACGAGCTCTTTAAGTACATCGGCCCCGATACCGACGTGCCCGCCGGCGACATCGGCGTGGGCGCCCGAGAGATCGGCTATCTCTTCGGCCAGTACAAGCGCCTGTGTAACGAGTTTACCGGCGTACTGACCGGCAAGGGCCTGAGCTACGGTGGTTCTCTGGCCCGTAAGGAGGCCACCGGCTACGGTCTTTGCTACTTCACGGACAACATGCTCAGCGATGCCGGGCGCAGCTTTGACGGAGCCACCGTCATTATCTCCGGCTCCGGTAATGTGGCCACCTACGCCTGTGAAAAGGCCACCCAGCTGGGCGGCAAGGTCGTGGCCATGTCCGACTCCAACGGCTATGTCTATGACAAGGAAGGGATCGATCTGGCTCTCATCAAGCAGATCAAAGAGGTGGAGCGCAAGCGTATTAAGGAATATGTCCAGCGCAAGCCCAGCGCCCAGTATTTTGAGGGCTGTTCCAAGATCTGGACCATTCCCTGCCACATCGCCCTGCCCTGCGCCACCCAAAACGAGCTCAACGGGGAAGCCGCCAAGGCCCTCATCGCCAACGGCTGCTTTGCCGTGGCCGAGGGTGCCAATATGCCCTGTACTCCCGAAGCCGTGGAGGCCATCCAAGAAGCTGGTGTTCTTTTCGCCCCCGCCAAAGCTGCCAACGCCGGCGGCGTAGCGGTCTCCGCCTTGGAGATGAGCCAAAACTCCATGCGCTTCTCCTGGTCTTTTGAGGAGGTGGACAGCCGCCTGAAGACCATTATGACCGACCTGTACCACAATGCCTCCAACGCCGCCACCCAGTACGGAATGCCCGGCAACCTGGTGGCCGGCGCCAATATTTCCGGTTTCTTAAAGATCGCTGACTCTATGCTGGCCTACGGCTTGGTGTAAAGGAGGGCTCACGATGAACGAATATGCTGTCCGTGTTGCCGCTCAGCTGCGGCAGCGGTACGCCCACGAGCCGGAATATCTTCAATCGGTCCAGACCTGGCTGGAGATGATCGATCCCGCTCTGGACGACCCCCGCTACGAAAAGCTGGACCTGCTCACCCGCATGGTGGAACCCGACCGTATGTTTATGTTCCTGGTACCCTGGGTGGACGACAAGGGCGTAGCCCATACTAACCACGGCTACCGCGTCCAATTCAACAGTGCCATCGGGCCCTACAAAGGCGGTCTGCGCTTCCACCCCGGCGTCACCCCCTCGGTGGTGAAGTTTTTGGGGTTTGAGCAGACCTATAAAAATGCCCTTACCGGACTGCCCATCGGCGGCGCTGCCGGCGGTGCCGACTTTGACCCCAGAGGCAAGAGCAACCGGGAAATCATGCGTTTCTGCCAGTCCTTCATGAACGCCCTCTACCGCTACATCGGTTCTGACACCGACGTGCCCGCCGGCGACATCGGCGTGGGCGCACGGGAAATCGGTTTTCTCTACGGCCAGTACAAGCGCCTGATGAGCAAAGCGGAGAGCAGCGCCCTTACCGGCAAGGGCCTCACCTATGGCGGCAGCAAGATCCGCCAGGAGGCCGCCGGCTTCGGCACCGTCTATTTCCTGGCCCGCATGCTGGAACACCAGAAGGACCCCATCGAAGGCAAGACCATTGCCGTATCCGGCTTTGGCAACATGACCTGGGGCGTGTGCCGCAAGGCCACGGAGCTGGGCGCCAAGGTAGTCACCCTCTCCGGTCCAGACGGCTACATCTATGATCCATCCGGTGTGAGTACCCAGGAGAAATTTGACTTCCTGCTGGAAATGCGCGCCAAAGGCCAAGACCGCGTCTCCCTCTATGCCGACCGCTTCGGCGTTCCCTTCTTCCCTGGAAAGAAGCCCTGGGAGGTTGCCGTGGATGTGGTCATCCCCTGTGCCACCCAGAACGAGCTGGATGTGGAAGATGCAGTACATATCCTGGCCAACGATGTGCGCTACTATGTGGAGGGTTCCAACATGCCCGCCACCACCGAAGCTTTGAAGCTGCTGCGCCTGAGTCCCAAGATTCTCACCGCAGGCGCTAAGGCCTCTGGCTCCGGCGGCGTGGCTGTCTCCGCCCTGGAAATGGCTCAGAACTCCATCCGCTATAACTGGACCCCCGCCGAGGTGGATCAGAAGCTCCGGGACATCATGAGCTCCATTTACGATGCCTCCGCTGCCGCGGCTGAGGAATATGGCTTAGGTTATGATCTGATTGCCGGCAACGATATCGCCGCCTTTAAAAAGATCTCGGAAGCCATGATCGCCCAGGGTCTGTAAGGCAGACTGTAATCGAGCAAAATACTTCCATTTGATTGTCTCTTGACAGAAGCCTCCTACAGGTGTAGTATGATTTTGTACTACACCTGTAGGAGGTATTTCTATGGATAAGCTCTCTGACCGGGAATGGACGGTATTAGGTGCCCTGTGGGATACCGGTGGGGCCGAGCTGGGACAGCTGGTAGCGGCGCTGCGTCCGGCCACCGGCTGGAATCGAAACACAGTGCTGACCTACCTCACCCGTATGGAGGCCAAGGGGCTGGTGACCATTGATAAGAAGGTCTCCCCTCACATCTACCGGGCCCTGCTCAGCCGGGAGGATTGCCGGGCTCAGGAGCGGCACAGCTTTCTCCACCGGGTCTACCAGGGCTCCGCCGGAGATTTGATTGCCGCTTTTTTAAAAGAGGAAGCCATTTCCCCCCAGGAGCGGGACGAGCTCCGGCGGCTGCTGGACGAAATGGAGGTGTGATCCATGGGAGACATCTGGGCATTTCTCCTTCAGACGTTAACTGCCTCCGGCGTGGCCGTCCTTCTGCTCATTATCAAGGCCATGTTCCGAGACAAGCTCTCTCCCCGGTGGCAATTTGCCGTGTGGGGGATTCTGGGCATTATTTTACTGCTCCCTGCCGGGTTTTTCGGGCGGTATGTGCTGTTTAATTGGCCCATGTGGGTGGAGGCATTGAAAACCGCCCTCACAGGTTCCTATACCCTGACCCAGGTAACCGCGCCCATTCCTCTGCCCAGCGTTTTCCCCCCGGCCACATGGTGGGACTGGCTTTATTGGGTCTATTTGCTGGGAGTTCTTGTGCTGCTGGGGCGCTATCTTTTTTCCTATATCCGTCTGCGTCAGGTGCTTCGCACCAGCACTCCCGCCGATGGGCAGACGATGGCTAGAATTCAAACCACAGCGGAGCAGTACCACCTTCCTACATGCAAAGCTGTGATGGTCGAGGGGGCCGGATCCGCATTTCTCTGCGGCGTCTTTTCTCCGGTGTTGGTGCTGCCCGCTGGGCCCCAGACCGATGACAAGGTCCTGCTCCATGAGCTATTACATCTGAAATACCGGGACGTGATCTGGGGCCTTGTGATTTGCCTTCTTCGGTGCATCCACTGGTGCAATCCCCTGTTATGGTACTGCGCCGACCAGGCGGGCAACGATTTGGAGTCTCTTTGCGACCAGCGGGTGCTGGAGCGGCTGGAAGGGGAGGAGCGCCGGGAATATGGCCGCATCCTTCTGTCCATGGCTAATGAGAAATACGCCCGCGCCCCAGGCACCTCTTCTGCCTCCAACGGGGGCAAAAACATCCGCCAGCGCATTGAGGCCATCGTCCGCTTCAAGCGTTACCCCGCAGGGATGGCCCTGGTGTCCGTGTGCGTGGCCATTATACTGGCCGCCCCTCTGGTCTTCGGCACTCAAGCGGTAAATGTCTATAACGAAGCGGGACGGCTCTCTGGCAGCGCAGACATTGACCTTTCTCTGGCCTCCGCCCGCACTACCTGGTGCACCACCTTCGCCGGAGCTCTTGACACCTATGCCAAATCTCTTCTCACCAGCAGCGGTTCCTACCGGGCCATGTGTGCCCCCCTCCGTCAGCAGGGTGAAATTGCCCGCATCATGCATGAGCGCCAGGAGGAGGGTCTCTGGCCCACCTGGGACACCGGGCTTCCCATAGAGCCCGACCAGAGCGAGGGTTACTGCATCTATAATCTGGAGCCCGCTGGAGAGAACGCCTACAAGGCCCTGGTGGCACTCAAGCTCAGCGGTGCTCCCGACGGACAGTGGAAAGAAAATACGATGTACATGGCATACCAGCAGATACTGGTCCAGAAGGAAGCGTACCGTTGGGTAGTTACAGAGCAGAGCGGGATCCAAACCGTAGAAGCACAGGAAGCCTCGCTGCGCTGGGGGATACGGGAGTTGCCCTCCTTTGTCTACTCGGGCATAGCGGAAAACTTCCGGGTGGAGGTGTGCTATCAAAAAACCTTTGTGGTGGACAACACCGTTCAAGAGAACAACAGCTCCGGTTGGTTCTTTGGCCCCTCTACTTCCTTCGACACGGTCCCGAAGCCCAACGCTCAATTTGATGAAGTTACTCATAACCAGTGGACGCGCTGCATCTTTTTGGGCTCTGAGGAAGAGAAAGCCGCTATTTCTCACCTGGGGACCTCTATCATCCCCCTGGAAGAAGGAGAGGAGCGCCCCTATCTTCAGAGCGCGGGCTACGGAAGCGGCGGCGGCAGCTCCACCAGCGGAGAAGACTGGGCCAGCATGAGGTTAGACCCCGGTTGGGGACCTGTCGTCCCCATGGGTGGCGGCGGCAGTAGTAACGCATTTGGCAAGGACAGTTTCCTGCTTCCTGATTGCTACGCGGCCGACCTCTACATCAACGGAGAAAAGGCAGCGGAGCTCACCCTCCGCCTTCAGGAAGGAGGCGCACAATGACAGACCGTCAAACCATATACGACGCCCTTTCCAAAGCGGCCTGGGGGTATTTCTTCCTGTACTTCGACTTCAATCTGGGTTCTGTCAGCATCTTACCCTCCTTCGTGGGATATCTTCTCTTCCTTTCCGCTATCAAGCTATTGCAGGACAAACGGCGGGACCTGGAGCTTCTGCGGCCTTTCGGCATCCTGCTGGCAGTATGGCACGGAGGAAACTGGCTTGCCTCCTGGCTGGGTACCGGTCTGGACGGACACTTCCCTGTGATCGACCTGATTATCGGTCTGGCCAACATGTACTTCCACTTTCAGATGCTCACCGACTACGCCGCCCTGGCCACCAAATACCAGCAGCCTGATCAGACGCTGGACCGGCGGCTCCTCAAATGGCGCACCCGCCAGACCCTGCTGCTCACTGCCATCTCCCTGTGCGCCCACCCCCTCCGTTTCCTGACTGATCTCTGGGAACCAACCCTGATCATACTTGCCCTGGCCGGGCTGATCACTTCTTTGTGTATCATGGTTACACTTTTTGACCTACGGAAAATCTTTCGGGGCACCTTGGAAACATTGCCCCCCACTTGACCCGTGATATGGTCTTTTAAAAAACACCGCTGTCTGAGGCAACAGGCAGCGGTGTTTTTTACGGTAAGGAGGAAATGAAATTTTTGGGCTTTGCCGGGGCCCCCTGGGTCGGCTTCGCCCACAAGCCCCAGCCCATAAAAAAGCCCGCGGCGCAAGGCCGCGGGCTTCACAGTAATTTGCCTTAGTACATACCGCCCATATCAGGGGCAGCAGGAGCAGCAGGGGCGGGGGGCTTCGTCGTCGCGGACGTCGTATCGCTCCCCCCGCCCAAAAGCGGGCAGGCCTCGCTCACTTTGTCGCTCCTCCTCTCCCCGGCAAAGCCGTTTCACTGGGCTTTGCCGGGGCCCCCTGGGTCGGCTTCGCCCACAAGCCCCAGCCCATAAAAAAGCCCGCGGCATAAGGCCGCGGGCTTCACAGTAATTTGCCTTAGTACATACCGCCCATATCAGGGGCAGCAGGAGCAGCAGGGGCGGGGGGCTGGGGCTTGTCGGCGACCAGGGCCTCGGTGGTCAGCAGGGTGCTGGCAATGGAGGCGGCGTTCTCCAGGGCGGAGCGGGTCACCTTGGTGGGATCCACAATGCCGTTGGGGATCATGTCGCAATAAGTCTCATTGTAGGCGTCGAAGCCATAACCGGTCTTGCCGGACTCACGGATCTTCTCCAGAACCACGGAGCCGTCGATGCCGGCGTTGGCGGCAATCTGCTTCACAGGGGCAGTCAGAGCCCGTGCAATGATCTGCACGCCGGTCTTCTCATCGCCCTCTACCTCGGCATACAGCTTCTCCACAGCGGGGATGGCGTTCAGGTAAGCGGTGCCGCCGCCGGCCACGATACCCTCTTCCACAGCGGCGCGGGTGGCGTTCAGGGCGTCCTCGATGCGCAGCTTCTTCTCCTTCATCTCCACCTCAGTGGCAGCGCCGACCTTGATGACGGCTACGCCGCCAGCCAGCTTGGCCAGGCGCTCCTGGAGCTTCTCCTTGTCATAATCGGAGGTGGTAACCTCGATCTGGCTCTTGATCTGGCCAATGCGGGCCTTGATCTCCTCGGAAGAACCAGCGCCATTGACAATGGTAGTGTTCTCCTTGGTGACCTTGATCTGACGGGCCTGGCCCAGCTGACCCAGCTGAGCTTCCTTCAGCTCCAGACCCACATCGGAGGAGATGACCTGGCCGCCGGTCAGGATAGCGATATCCTGGAGCATCTCCTTGCGGCGGTCGCCGAAGCCGGGGGCCTTGACGCACACCACGTTCAGGGTGCCGCGCAGACGGTTGACAATCAGGGTGGACAGGGCGTCACCCTCCACATCCTCGGCAATGATCAGCAGCTTCTTGCCGGACTGGACGACCTGCTCCAGCAGGGGCAGCAGCTCCTGGATGTTGGAGATCTTCTTGTCGGTGATGAGGATGAGGGCGTCGTCCAGGTTGGCCTCCATCTTCTCGGTGTCAGTGACCATATAGGGGGTGATATAGCCCCGGTCAAACTGCATGCCTTCCACGACCTCGGAATAGGTCTCGGCAGTCTTGGACTCCTCAATGGTGATAACACCATCGTGGCCCACCTTCTCCATAGCCTCGGCGATCAGCTTGCCGATGGTCTCGTCCCCGGAGGAGACAGCGCCTACGCGGGCGATGTCAGCGGAGCCGTTGACCTTCTGGCTGTTGCCCTTGATGGCCTCAATGGCGGTCTCGGTGGCCTTGGCAATGCCCTTCTTCATGATCATGGGGTTGGCGCCGGCAGCCAGGTTCTTCAGGCCCTCACGAATGATGGCCTGAGCCAGCAGAGTAGCAGTGGTAGTACCGTCACCAGCCACATCGTTGGTCTTGGTGGAAACTTCCTTCACCAGCTGAGCGCCCATGTTCTCAAAGGGATCCTCCAGCTCGATCTCCTTGGCGATGGTCACACCGTCGTTGGTGATCAGGGGAGCGCCGAACTTCTTATCCAGAACTACGTTCCGGCCCTTGGGGCCCAGAGTGATCTTCACGGTATCAGCCAGCTGATTGACGCCCTTCTCCAGAGCCTTGCGGGCTTCCTCGCCGTAGCAAATAATCTTAGCCATAAAGCATTACCTCCAAATCAAATCAAACTATTACTCGACAACCGCCAGAATGTCGTTCTGACGGACAATGGTGACCTCTTCGCCGTCCAGCTTCACCTGGGTGCCGGCATACTTGCTGGTGATGACCTTGTCACCCACCTTCACGGTCATAACGACCTCCTTGCCGTCCACCATACCGCCGGGGCCAACAGCAATGACCTCAGCCACTTCGGGCTTCTCCTTGGCGGCGCCGGTGAGGATGATGCCGCCCTTGGTGGTCTCCTCAGCCTCCACCAGCTTTACAATGACACGGTCAGCCAGGGGTTTGAGTTTCATAACAGGTTCCTCCTTATATGATATAAATTTTCCAATTACGAATCCAGCAGTTTAGCACTCTTTTTATTCAAGTGCTAAATCTAACTATGATAATAACCGCTTTCTCCCAAAAAATCAACCCCCAATTTTGAAAAATTGGAGGTCAATTTTTTAGAATTTACTTTTTGTTCACAAACAAGCTCTTTAAGTGCTAATTTTCTTCTCCATTCGGTAATCACAGCCCTCTGGAAAGAAAAAGTTGATCTTCTTCTCGGAAAGCCGAACGGTGAAGCTGGTATCTACCATCACTTCCCCGTCCACCACCACCGTAACGGGCTCCCGTGCACAGAACGACACCGCCTTGCCATGGTGCTCCAAAATCAGTTCAGGGTAATTGCGGTAAAGTCCCTTGGCATATTTTCCCACCAAGCGCAAAAAGGTAGGCAGGCTCACCTGCCGAACCAGCAGCATATCCAGCACCCCGTCATCAGGCATAGCTTCCGCTACCGGCATAAAACCTCCTCCATAGTAGCGGCCATTGCAGATGCACAAAATAGCAGTCTGACGGTTGTCCCAGGAAATATCCCCCATTTTTACCGTCATAGGGCGGTTAATTCCCTTGAAAAACACATTTTCCACCAGGGAGAGCACATAGGCCCCCATTCCTGAGACAAAACGCAGATCCTTATACCGGTGGACATCTGCCGCAATGCGGGCATCCACTCCGGCACACACCACGTCCAGGCCCAGCTTCCCGTTGCAATCCATCAGATCAAAGGCCCGCTGCGGTCCCTGAGCCAGTGCCTCCAGGTCATAAAACCGCTCCCGGTAATCTGGTCCAAAGATTTTCAGAAAATCATTCCCGGTCCCTTTGGGGACGTTTGTAACTGCCACATGCTCAAGCCCTGCCGCTCCATTTACCACCTCGTTCAGGGTTCCGTCCCCTCCGCAGGCATAGACCCGCAGAGGCTCAGGACAAGCAGCAGCCTCTTGGGTCAGGCGCTGGGCATCTCCCTCTCCTTTCGTATAAACCACTCGGTGGGGAAAGCTCACTTGGGACAGCAGTCCCTCCAGCTGGGCGGTGGTCTCTTGTTTCCCGGCTGCGGGGTTGATGATAAACAAATGTCTCACGCTCTCCCGGCCCTTCTCACTTTATTCCGTACATAAACAGGTCGCACTTAAGCATTCCGTTGTAGAGCTTACGCTTTTTATCCGCCTTTTTTCCAAAGGTTCGTTCAAATTCCGTGTGGGAGGACAGCAGATATAAGCTCCACCCCTCCGGGAACTTATCCCAAGCCTTGCCAAAAGCCCGGTAGAGCTCCTCCGCCTCCCGGCGTTCCATGATCCGTTCCCCGTAGGGGGGATTGGTCACCACCCGGCCATGGATACCGCCCCAATGAAACGTCCGGGCATCGGACACCTCAAAGTGCACCACATCCTCCACCTCAGCCAACTGGGCATTGTGGCGGGCCAGAGCTACCGCCTCCGGGTCCAGATCTCCGCCCCAGATCTCATAGTCACCGTCAAATTCCTTGTCCATGGCCTCGTCTGCAGCGGACATCCAAAGCTTTTTATCCAGCCAGCTCCACTTCTGGGCGGAAAAACTCCGGTTCAGACCTGGGGCACGGTTTTTAGCAATAAGGGCAGCTTCAATGGGGATCGTACCGCTGCCGCAGAACGGATCGCACAGGGGATCTCTCCCCCGATACCGGGACAGGAGAACCATACCGGCGGCCAGGGTCTCCCGCAGGGGAGCGGCCACACCCTGTGCCCGATACCCCCGCTTATGTAGTCCCGCTCCCGAGGTATCCAGCATCAGGGTGGCCACATCCCCCATGATAGAAAACTGCACCTGATACAGTGCCCCCGTCTCCGGAAGTGTACGAAGCTGATACTTCTGACCCATGCGGGCAGCAATGGCTTTTTTTACAATGGACTGGCAGGCAGGCACCGAATGGAGGGCCGAATTGAGGCTGTGCCCCTTCACCGGAAATTGTCCCTCTCGCGGAATAAACTCCTCCCACGGCAGGGCCTTCGTTCCTTCAAACAGGGCGTCAAAGTCCGAAGCAGGAAAGCTCCCCAGCACCAGCAGCACCCGTTCCCCAGTGCGCAGGTTCAAATTGAGTCTGGGTAAATCGGCCGCCTGTCCTGTACACAGTACCCGCCCATTTTCTGCCCTCACCTCAGGCAATCCCAGCCGCCGCATCTCGTCGGCACAAAGGCCCTCCAGGCCGAACAGCGTCGGGACAGCAAACTGCAATTGTCTCATTTTATACCTCTTTCTCGGCGGACCTCTTTTCCGTCCGTATGCACAAAGTCAGGGACAAAGGCCTGCGGTCCTCGTCCCCGTTTTTTCTCAAATTTCCAAGGCGGGGTAGGAACAGATCTGTTCCACACGCTCCAGCCCTACCTGATTTGCCCGCAGCGTATACTCCTTGACTTCACCGGTCGTATAGATCGTCACCCGGCCCTTT
The DNA here is from genome assembly GCA_944385035.1 of uncultured Oscillospiraceae bacterium. GTDB lineage: Bacteria > Bacillota > Clostridia > Oscillospirales > Oscillospiraceae > Lawsonibacter. Next base: position 65,061 of record CALWVV010000001.1, read on the forward strand.
CCTCCGCCTTCTCTGGTCAGGTCGTTCCCCCGGAGATAGCTCGCCAGGTTCCGGGCCATCTCCTGCGCGGGGTCTACCAAAGTCAAATGGGGAAAAAGCTTTTGAATCCGGTCACTGACCAAAGAATAATGGGTACAGCCCAGTACGCAGCACTGAATTTTTTCCTGTTCCACCAGTTCCCCCAGCTCTCGGCGAAGCTCCTGTTCCACGCGGTCCATCCCCTCGCCGCTTCCAAGATTATGTTCTACCAGGCTGGCCAGATTGGGGCAGCCCCGGCTGCACACCTTTAGTCCCCTGTCTCCCTGAGCCATAAGCTGCCGGGGGTAGGTCTGGCAGCTGTGGGTAAACACAGTGGAAATGACTCCCACCCGCTCTCCTCCGCCGGACAATGCACCGTTTACCCCCGCCTGCACCGCATTAAAGACGGGGCAGGACACCAGATCCACACATTGCTCTGTGACACAGGAGATGGTATTGCAGCCCACCAGCAGCACTTTTACTTGGTGCTGCTCCATGAATTCAAACATATACCGGCTCAAGGCCACAATGGTCTGCTCCGGGTGGTTGCCATAGGGGACATGGGCCCCGTCTCCAAAATACAGAATGTTTTCCTCCGGCAGCAGGCGCTGAACCTGCTTGAGCACACTAAATCCCCCGATTCCCGAGTCCAAGATGCCCACGGGATTATTCCGTCTCGACATGAATTTCCTCCCTAGGATCACGGCGCACTAATACGTCGTACATTTTACACAGATCCTCTCTGCCCTTTTCCCGCTATTCCGCCCGCCAGACCGTCCCAGTCACCGTATCCAGCTGGTATGCTCCGGTATCGGTCGTAACCTGCCATGCGGGGGTCAAGAGCATAGAACCTGTTAAGGTGGCGGTACACACGTACCCCTCCTCTACCCGGTCAATGCGATTACACACATCTCCCAAGGTACTCACACCATTGAGAAACCGCACCAGGGCGGTGGAAACGGTAATGGTCTTACGCGTTTGGTCCACCTCCGGCTCTCCTATCAGGCGTTGGCCGGAAATCGTACTAACACTCCCGTTGGCACAAAATATGATGACCCGCTGGCCAAACAGAGGGATCTCATTCCACGTCTGCTGAAATACGAGCTCCTCTTCCGTCTCTTCCAGCAGCGTCCCTTCAAACCCCACAGTCTCTAAAATAGCCGTACAGGCAGCTTTCTTGTCCTGTGCCGGGTAAACACCTGGCTCCAGATAGGCAGAAAAAGATCCGTCACTATGGTATTGAACCCAGCCTTGGCTGTTGGAATAGCGGTAAATCTCACCGCCCCGAGCTTCTTTTTCTACCTCTCCTTTTAAAAGAAGCGCCGCAGTCTGCTGCTCCTTTTCCTGATTCCGCTCGGCAGTCTGAGGCAGCAGCTCGATAGACTGAGGAATGCTGTCCGCACTCACTTCCACGCCCCGTTCCGCCAAAAAGAGCACGGTGTGTTCCCTGGTCTGGCTGTTTTGCCGCCTGTTCTGCAGGCTTTGACTGACTACCAAGGCCAATAGAAAGAGGTTGGTCAGCACCAGGATCAGCAGAATGATATTTTTCAGCTTTGTCCATGGCATGGCCCTATTCCTCCTTCCCAGACTCCTGTCTGGCCGCCCAGCCGGCACTCATGGTATCCCCGCCGCCGTCCGTATAGGTCAGCATCAGCTCCTGCCCTTCCAGATTCAAGGCAGAAAAGGCCGCCAGGGCCTGCTTTGGCGGCATCACCGCCGATGTGGTCCCGCTGGCTGCATAGCTTCGCAGGCGCATGGTAAATTGGGCAATCTTACCATCGGATACCAAGAAATGCGCAGCACTTCCCTGGTCCATACAAATCGGGATTCCATTCAGGCTATAGTCAAACTCAATTTCCAATCCGTCCTGTGTCTCACGAACCGCACTCAGGTAGAGCCTGGCATCCCCGCAGCGGCCATTCATCAAAATAGCCGCCACCTTCCGGCAAGTCTCCACGCTCTGGTAAAGACTGCTGCCATCTCCCTGTATCACAGGCAGGACGCCATTGTCATCCCCAGCAGTATATTCCACGGTTCCCCGCTCCGATAACCGAACGCTGTCATCTCCACTGCGGGCTACCCATTCGTCCGTGGAATAAAAGTTGGTGGAATTCAATGAAAAGCCCAAATCCCGCACCAGTTCCTGCAGGGAAGCCTCGCCCCCATTTACCGGGTTAGAGACGGTATAAACCTCCAGATTGGGGGTATTGGGAAAAAGAAGGGTATCCGGCGCCAGAATTTGGTATTCCTCTGACTCAAAGGCATAAAAAACCCCGTTATCCGTAAATGAGGCGAGCGCTTGCTCCAATACCTTACCATCGCCCATTTCACAAGCGCACCGATAATAGTTGCCGTCCTCCTCATTCCGGTAGTAGAGGACGACTCCGTCCTCCTCTCCAGCGAGGATCAGCCGCCGAACGTTCCCCTGCAGCTGGGTGCTTCCGCCGGACAGCCAGGCCGCCAGCACAGGCATAGGAAGCTCCCCTTGAAAGTCCATATAGACCCCCAACTGTTCCGTCAGGGCAGCTTCCCACCGCTCCCGGTCGATCGTCTCCGGCGTCACAGTGCCGGACATCGCCTCCACAAGCACACCGGCCACCTGCTGAAACAGCTCCTGACAGGCCTGCTGGTCATGGACAATGCCTGACCGGATGCCTTCCCCTTCTCCAGGCAGTCCCGTCTCCTCCGTCAGTATTCTTCCTTCGGGAACGTTCACAACCATGGCCATGGGCAAAGCACTCCCCGTCTGGGTCCCCATTTGCTCCTGTCCTGCCAACGTCTCAGGCCGCTCCTCACCCAGCAGGTTATCCAGTGGGGCCAACAGCTGGGTTCTGGCCGCCAGCCACAGGGCGGAACAGGTCAGCAGAAGGATCAAAACGTCCTTACTTAGTTCGATCGCCCGCCGCTTATGATTTTGCTTCATGGCTTGGTCCCTCGATCTTCAGCTCCAGTTTCACCGCAAGTCCAGGCCCCTGCTTATTCATCAGGCTCAGTTTGCCCTGGTGCCGGTCTACGATCTCCTTGGCAATGGACAGCCCCAGGCCAGTGCCCCCGGACTGACGGGAACGGGCCTTATCCACCCGGTAGAAGCGCTCAAAAATCCGGGGGCGGTCCTCCTCTGGAATGCCGATGCCGTCGTCATCTACCACCAGCCACACGCGATCCTCACGACGCCCGGCCGCAATGGTAATATGTCCCCCATCAGGGGTATATTTAATCGAATTGGAAACGATATTCATCATCACCTGAACAATCCGCTCCCGGTCGGCCACAATATCAGGCAGATCGGGCTCCAGGTCCAGAATAAGAGTATGGCTGTGGCGCTGGGCCTCCATATACACCGCGTTGTAGAGGTCCTGAACTGCATCGCCGAAGGAAAAGCACCCCAGCTTCAGCTCGTCCCGGTTGGAGTCAAACCGGGACAGGGTCAGCAAGTCCTGGACGATGTGGGTCATTCGCTCGCTCTCGTTGAGGATCACGCCCAGGAATTTCTTCTCCATCTCCGGCGGAATATCCCCGGCACTTTCGGTGAGCGTCTCGGCGTAAGAGTGGATATTGGTCAAAGGGGTGCGCAGCTCATGGGACACATTGGCCACAAACTCCCGGCGCATCTCCTCATTTTTCCGCTGCTGCGTCACATCGTGAATGACCACCAGGGCTCCGCCATTTGCCTGCCCACGGTCAAAAGGAGCCATAAGCAGCTGCAGAAAACTATCCCGCACCCGCATTTCTCCCTCCAGATGGTCGGGAACGGCCAGCACCTGGTCCAGCGAGGCGACCTCACCAAAAAGCTGATCGTAGGTGGTCTCCCCGCTGATTCTCCGCAGAAGCATCTGGGCAGCGGCGGGGTTGGAATGGATCACCGTGCCCTCCCGCGAGAAGGCCACCACACCATCGTTCATATGAAGAAAGAGGGTATCCAGCTTATTGCGCTCGTTTTCCACCTGGCGCAGAGTGTCTTGGAGCTGACCGGCCATGTCATTGAAGGTCTCGGTGAGCACACCGATCTCATCCTGAGACGGGACCTCAATTTTTCGAGAAAAATCCCGCTCTGCCAAACGCATGGCTCCTTCCGTCAGCCGCTGAATGGGGATGACCATGGTTTTGGACAGCAGGAAGGAGAGCAGGATGGAGATCACCAGGCCGAAAATCAGCGCTTCCACGATCAGGATAAACATCTGATTGGTCAAGCTATCCGCAGTTGTCTTGTTGTCCAAAATATAAATGACATACCCATTTTCCCCCCGGTGAATGGGGATGGCTACATCCATATAGTCCAGCGCCAAATTACTCTCGTCTCCCGTCTCACCGGTTTCCATACCGGTGGTCAGGGCAAACATCAGGTTTTCCGTCAGTTCCAGAGGAGCTTCCTCCCCCTCGGGCGCGATCAGGCACTCGCCGTTTTCATCCAAAATGTAAAGCTTCCGGTTGCGGCTGTTTACCCCCAGCTCACCTGCATAGGCCTCCAGCACCAGTTCCAGCTGGGCAGCACCATCCTCTTCCCCTTCCGACTCAGTCTCCAGGTCGTGCTTAAGCCTGGGGTCCTTGAACACATCCGAAACCTGGGTATAGAAATCCTCCAGGTAGAAGGCGGCCACCGAGTTGATGAGAAAGGCCCCCACCACCAGCATCAGCGACAGGATGAGCAAAACCATGATCATGACCAGTTTTGTATGTAAGCTGCGCAGCATAGGGGCACCCCCCTCCTCTTCGGAACTTCCGGTTATTCACCAAAGTAGTATCCCATTCCCCGCTTTGTCTTAATAAACTGGGGATTGGCAGGGTCATCCTCAAACTTTTCCCGCAGGCGCCGCACGGCCACATCCACAGCCCGTACATCGCCCACATAGCCCTCATAGTTCCACACGTGCTCCATCAGAGCCTCCCGTGAAAAGACCTTCCCTGGCTGGGCAGCCAGATAGCGGATCAGGTCATACTCCCGCTGGGTCAGGTCCATGGGGCTGCCGTCCTTATAGACCGTAGCCCGCTCTTCGTCAATGGTCACCCGGCCTCCATCCTGAACGGCGGCCGCGGAAACCGTTGCTCCGGCAGGCGGCGCCATGCCCACCCGGCGGATGTTAGCCTTCACCCGTGCCAGCAGCTCCCGCATGGAGAAGGGTTTTGTGATATAGTCGTCGGCGCCAAGTTCCAGACCCAAAACCTTATCCTCTTCTTCCTCACGGGCCGTGAGCATGATGATGGGAATGGCATTCCCGCTCTGCCGGATTTTGGCGCAGACATCAAAGCCATTCATCCCAGGCAGCATCAAATCCAAAAGAATGAGGTCGGGGTTTTGCTCCAAAGCCAGCTGGAGTCCCGTAGGCCCATCATAGGCCTCCAGGGTATCGTACCCCTCCCGGCTCAGGTTAAAGGACAGAATATCCACAATATTCTGTTCATCTTCCACGATCAAAACAGTTTTTCCCATGGGGGACCTCCTTCTATTCTTCCTTACAGTCCCAGCAGGACCTTTACCTTTAGGGTGGTAGAGACAGTCTTTGCATCGGTGATGATACCGTCCATCACCTGCTCCACCAACTTGTCAAAGGGCATAGTAATCACATCCAGAAATTCGTCCGCGTCCAGATGCTGCTGCTTTTTGGTCAGCTTCCGGGCCAAATACATATGGAGGGCCTCGGTGCAGAATCCGGGGGAAGCCAGGGTATAACCCAAATAGGTCCACTCCTCCGCCTCCAGGCCGGTCTCCTCGCTCAGCTCCCGCTTGGCTCCCAGAAGAATGTCCTCCTCGGCTCCATGATCCAGCTTTCCCGCAGGCAGCTCCAGCAGCAGCTGCTGGATGGGATAGCGGTACTGCCGCACCAGAAAAACATTGTTCTCTTCATCCAGCGCCAGCACCGCTACACCACCGGGATGATAGACTACTTCCCGGCTGGCCAAATTGCCGTCGGGCAGCCGGGCCTGGTCCAGAGTCAGCTTGACGATCTGCCCTTCAAAAATGGTTTGACTGCTCACTTTCTGCTCAGTCAGATCCATAGTATCTCCTCCTCGGGAAATTCAATTCAGTTAGAGTTAGTATAGCACAGATCGCCTCTTGGGTAAAGCCGTTGAAGAAGGGGAGGGAAAATTTTGCGCAAAAAAGTCCGCCCCAGTTGGGGCGGACTTTTGAAAACCTTATTCCTCAGCCATGGCCTTGGCGGCAGCAATAGCCTTCTCCTGGGCCGCAGGAGGACAATCCTCATAGCGGACAAAGTGGAAGGTATAGGAGCCGCGGGACTGGGTCATAGCCCGCAGATCGATGGCGTAGCTGGTCATTTCAGCCATGGGCACCTCAGCCTCAATGATCTGCTCTCCGTCGCCGGTGGGAGTCATACCCATCACGCGGCCGCGGCGCTTGTTCAGATCGCCGATCACATCACCCATGTAGCTGTCGGGCACGGTGACCTTCAGCTCACCCACAGGCTCCAGCAGCACGGGGTTGGCCTCGGGCATGGCGGCCTTGTAGGCCAGCTGGGCAGCAGTCTTGAAGGCAATTTCAGAGGAGTCCACGGGGTGGTAGCTTCCATCATAGAGCACAGCCTTCAGGTTGACCACAGGATAGCCGGCCAGGGGACCATGGACGCAGGCTTCCCGCAGGCCCTTTTCCACGGCGGGGAAGAAGTTCTTGGGCACAGAGCCGCCGAACACTTCCTCGGCAAAGACCATCTGCTCCTCCTCGGGATTGGGCTCAAAGCGGATCCACACGTCACCGAACTGGCCGCTGCCGCCGGTCTGCTTCTTATGACGTCCCTGCTTCTGGACAGTCTTACGGATCTTCTCACGATAGGGCACACGGGTCTCACTGAGCTGGGTCTCCACATTAAAGCGGCTCTTCAGCTTGCTCACCAACACATCCACTTGGATGTCGCCGGCGGCGGTGAGCACCATCTGGTGAGTCTCGGCGTTGTTGACCAGGGTAAAGGAGGGATCCTCCTCATTGAGGCGGTACAGGCCCTGGGCCACCTTGTCCTCCTGGCCGCGGGTCTTGGGGGCGATGGCCACGGAATAGCAGGGCTCAGCAAAGGGGATCTGCTTCAGGGAGACCACCTTACGGGGATCGCACAGGGTGTCGCCGGTCTTGACCTTCTCCATCTTGCCGATAGCACCGATGTCACCACAGCCCAGCTCCTTAACTTCCTCGGCCTTCTTGCCCCGCATCTGATACAGGCGGCCCAGCTTCTCGCTGGCGCCGGTGCGGGAATTGACCAGGGTGAGGTCAGAGGTGATAACACCGGAGAGGACCTTGATGAAGGAGTACTTGCCATACTGATCGGAGACGGTCTTGAACACGAACGCAGTGGGCACGCCGCCGGGGGAGACCACGAACTCCTCGGTCTCGCCGTCCTGGCGGGTGGCCTTGTGATAGTTGCCCTCCATGGGAGTGGGCAGCAGCTCGGCGATGTAGTCCATGAGCATGAGAGAGCCCATGGTGTTGACGGCGGAACCGCACAGCACGGGGAACAGGCTCAGCTCACGCACACCCTGGCGCAGGCCCTGGATCATCTCGGCATAGGTGAAGTCCTCGCCGGAGAAGAACTTGTCCATAAATTCCTCGCTGGTCTCGGCCACAGACTCCTTCAGCGCATCGTGGAACTCGGTAATGACCTCGTCCTTGCCCTCGGGAATCTCGATCTCCTCCCGCTTGCCGTTGCGCATCTCATAGGCGCGCTTGTTGAGCACGTCGATGATGCCGATGACTTTCTTGCTCTCGTCCCAGATGGGCACCACCAGGGGAGCGATCTTGTTGCCGTACTTGGCACGCAGAGCCTCGAAGGTGGCGTTATAGTCAGAGTTATCCTCGTCGGTCTTGGAAATATAAATAAACCGGGGCATGTTCCGCTCCTCGCAGTACTTCCAGGCCTTCTCCAGACCCACGGAAATGCCGTCCTTGGCGGAGCAGACGATGATCGCGGCGTCGGCGGCCCGGAGGGCCTCCATCACTTCGCCGGAGAAATCAAAGCCGCCCGGAGTGTCCAGCACGTTGATCTTACAGCCCTTGAATTCCACAGGGGCCACAGACAGGGAGATGGAGATCTGACGCTTGACCTCTTCAGGGTCGTAATCGCACACGGTATTGCCATCGGCAGCCTTGCCCATACGGTCAATGGCGCCGGTCATATACAGCAGACTCTCCGCCAGGGCAGTTTTACCACTGCCACCATGTCCCAGCAAGCAGACATTGCGGATGTTTTGTACAGAATATCTCATGTCTTGTTCCACTCCTTATGTTTGGACTATTGTTCCGCCCCGGACAGAATTTATCACGTCAGCGGGGTGTTACAGCCTGTTAGTCATTATACACTAAACCCGCCGTCCTGACAACTGTTTTTTTGATAAATTTTGGTGAGAATCACGAAAGAGCCCTCTGCCCTCTCAGGATAACAAAAGAGCGGCCCCCTGCCGCGCGCAGGGGGCCGCTTGATCTGATTGTTTTTCCTTCAGGGGGTAACAACGGACACTTCCAGGGTTTCTCCCTCGGAGAACTCTGTGCCGACCTCAGCCACAATGAGCCAGGCGGCCATATCACACGTCCCCTCCTGGGGACGATTCTCCTCCAGAACCACCTGTTCTGCGTCCAAACCGTCCTCTGCCAGCGTGAAGGAATTGGAACCACTCCCGGTCTCAACCAGGACAGCCAGCAGCCGACCAGACTCAAAGTATGCCGCACCATAGCCCTCCGCCACAGCTGTCAAATCGTCCTCGGGGAAGGCGGCCAGATAGTCTGTCAGAGACTGGACACTGCCTAAAATCACAGCCGAGGGTGCCTGTGGGGTGGCGCCGTAGGTCACAGAGAGGTACTGTTCATTCTGGAAGGACCGCGCCTCTCCTTCTTCCCCAATAGCGGCGTCCGTTACGCCAACCGTGGATTCCGGGTCGTCCTGACCTTCCCCGGCCAGCGCATCCTGCTGATCTCCCTGGGGCGTTTGGCTGTCCAAAGCATCGTTTGGAGGCTGTGTGCTTTGCGTCTCTCCCTCAGGCTCATTCTCTTCCGTAAGAGCATTCTTCCCTTCGGAACGAACCTGGGAGGGGGCATCACTGCCGTAAATTCTGGGAGTAAGCTGCTCGGCCTGAGCCGACTCACCCACTGCCGTTTCCCCGGATGCGAACGAATAGCCGGACACCTCCGGCACATCCTCCACCTCGGGGTCCGAGTCCGCGGGAGCCTGGCTGGCCTTATATTGGGGCAGCGTATCCTCCGGCTGATTTTCCATCGCCGCACTCGCAGACTGGACCGTCCCATTCTGAACGGGCAAATTAAGCTGGCCGACCCCATAGAGGCCTGCACACAACACCAGGCAGGCAGCCAGACCTGCGGCCGCTTTGAACTGGGGACGCCGGAACAGCGGGATCACTTTTTTGGTTTCCTCCATCCGGATCCGATCCATCACGCCCTGGACAAACCCCTCAGGGGCAGGAATTTCCTCCAGTGCGGAAAAATCCTCGTGAAGCCCAGACAGTTGCTCGGCCAAAGCCCGGCAGCTGGGACAGTCGGCAAGATGGGACTCCAGTTCCTGCTCTTCCTCCCAGGTCAATTCACCATCCAGACGCTGGGATATCAGCTCATAATAGTGCTGACAAGCCATGGGCTTCACCTCCTTTTCTTCTCATTCGTAGGGTTAGACGGCGCAGCGCCGGAAAAGTTCCCATCCGAAAGCAAAATTTTTCGCAGTGCCAGTCGTGCCCGTGCAATCCGGGACTTGACCGTTCCCAAATCCAGGCTCATGGCCTGGGCTATTTCCTGATAACTAAGTCCCGAAAGCTCCCGCAGCACCAGGGCACGGCGCTGGTGGTCCGGAAGCTGTTCCATGGCCCGGGCCAGGGCACGGCCCCGCTCCGACTGCTCCAGCTTCCGCTGCGGGTCCTGGTCCCAGTCCGCCGGCTCGGCCCAGCCGCTGTCCTCGTCATCCAAGGAGATCGCCGACTCCACTCCCTGCCTCCGCTTCTGCCGGCGCAGGTAGTCAATACAGACATTGGTGGTCAGACGGTAGATCCAGGTGGCAAAGCTGCTGTCCCCCTGGAAGGATTTCAGTCCCTGCCAGGCCTTCAGGAAGGCCTCCTGGGCCAGATCCGCTGCCTCCTCCCGGTCTCCCACCAGCCGCAGCGCCAGGGAATAGACCTTATTTTGATTTTCTTCCACAAGCCGCGCAAAGGCCTCCTGGTCTCCCGCCCTGGCCCGCGCCACCAGGTCCCGGTCGCTCACCGGGCTCACCCCCTAATTCTGATCTTCTGCCCTTGCCTTTTATGAACAAAGGTCCCGCTTGATGCCCGCCGTAATGCGGTACACATCCTCCAAAGTGGTGATCTTCACGATCTGTTCCTTATAATACCCTGCGTGGGGTACGCCCTTCAAATACCAGGCATACTGCTTTCTGGCCTCCAGGCAGGCAATTTTTTCTCCCTTGTTGGCTGCCGCCAGTTCAAACTGCCGCACCGCCGTATCACACCGCTGGCTCAGCGGCGGCATCTCGGGGATGGGCCGGCCCTCCAGGGCGGCCTTGCACTGGGCAAAAATCCAGGGGTTTCCAAATACCCCCCGGCCAATCATGGCGATGTCCGCCCCGGTATACTTTAAAATACGGGGGGCATCTGTGCCCTTGAACACATCTCCATTGGCAATGACAGGAATTTTGACCGCCTTTTTGACCTCCCGGATCCAGTCCCAGTTAGCCGTGCCCGCGTACATCTGCACCCGAGTCCGTCCATGGACCGCCACAGCGGCCACCCCAGCCTCTTCCATAGCTTTGGCAAATTCCACACAGTTGATAGAGCCCTTGTCCCAGCCCAGACGAAACTTCACCGTCACCGGACATTTGGCTCCCCGGATCACCGCCTGAGCTACCTTGAAGGCCAGGTCAGGATTGCGCATAAGCCCGGAACCATCCCCGGAATTGGCCACCTTTGGCACCGGACAGCCCATGTTGATGTCAATGATATCTGCCCCGGACACCTCGTGGGCGATGGCCGCTCCTTCCTCCATGCACACCGGGTCACTGCCGAAGATCTGGGCGGCGGCAGGCGTCTCATTTTCTCCCATCTGAAGCAACGGAATGGACTTCTTGTCCTGGTAGCACAGCGCCTTGGCACTGACCATCTCCGTACAGGTAAGCCCCGCCCCCTGCTCCCGGCAGATGGTACGAAAGGCCATATCGGTCACTCCGGCCATGGGGCCCAGGGCCAGGGGTGTTTCAATTGTAATTCCTCCAATGGATACCATGGGGACCTCCTGAGAGGGGGCAAAACGGCCCCGATTTCAATTCAAGACATTCTACCACAGGGCAAAACCGTTGACAAGGGCGGCACAGCACATTAAAATGAGAAAAACATCGTTTTTTAAGGAGCATCTGCCATGAATTTTATTTCTCTCCGGGCTGCCCTTCAGGGGGTATCCGCCTTCCGCACACTCAAAAAGCAGCCTGCTTTTCTTCATGCTGCCGATCTGATCGATGCCCTGGTCGCCAGGCAGGGGGAACGGGCCTTGGATGCCTACTGCTCCTTGTTTTACTCCCTGCGCCAGGAGGGTTTTCAGGGGATGGGCCCCTGGCTATGGGACCATCTCCGATATGAGGAGAGTCCCTATGCCTTACTGGCCGAACAGGGCGGAGGCGACCCCGCTCTGGAAAACGCCGCCCGCCGGGATGTGGAAACTTTTGTGATTTTGGCACAGACCGACTGTGACCGCTTTGTTGATGCTATGAAGGAGCTGCTCCCCCAGGACTATGCCGCTGTTTTGGCCGGTCTTCCCCGTTGGCGCTCCTCTGCTCCCTTTGATTTTGACTCGCTCACCCAGTTTTACCGGGAGCACGGAGCGGGGCTCTATGCCCGGTACCGGGCCTTCCTTTGGGAGGATGGACAACTGGTCCCTGTAGCCGACCCGGACTGTCCAAAGCCTCAAGACCTCTTGGGCTATGAGCATCAGAGGGGCCAGGTGGAGCAGAACACCCGTCTGATGATGTCCGGCCGTCAGGCTAACAACGTACTGCTCTTCGGAGACGGCGGCACCGGCAAGTCTGCCACGGTCAAATCCATGCTCTACCTGCCCGGCATGGAAGATCTGCGCCTCATTGAAATTCAAAAAGAAAACCTCACAGGCCTTCCCAGCCTCATCCGCTCTCTGGCCCGGCGGCGTCAGAAGTTCATTCTTTTCATTGATGACCTGGCCTTTGACCAGGACGACAAGACCTACTCCTCCATGAAGACCATTCTGGAAGGCAGTCTGGAGAAACGGCCGGATAATGTGGCCATCTATGCCACCTCCAACCGCCGCCACCTGGTGCGCCAGACCTTTACCGACCGGGCCGGGGACGAGGTGGATACCTTTGAGACCATTTCTGAAAAGACTGCCCTGGCCGAGCGCTTTGGTCTGCGCATCCCCTATCTCACCATGAACCGGGATGGCTATCTGGCCCTGGTGGACTATCTGGCCGACCAGGCGGGGGTACAGATGAGCCGGGATCAGCTCCACGCCCAGGCCATGACCTGGGAGATCCGCCACTCCGGCCGCACCCCCCGCGTGGCCCGGCAATTTATTGCCAGCTTGAATCTTTAATTTCATCGTGGATTGTCCACTATTTGTTAGGAGGTTTTTTTATGCAGGCCTTTGAATTTTACTCCCCTACCAATATCATCTTCGGCCCCGGCACGGAACAGCAGGCGGGTGCTCAGGCTGCCGCCTGGGGTGCCTCCAGGGTACTGGTAGTCTATGGCGGACAGAGCGCGGTAAAAAGCGGACTTTTGGATCGCGTTCTCACCTCCTTAACCGAAAAGGGCCTTACCTATGAAACGCTGGGCGGCGTAAAGCCCAACCCCCGGCTCAGCCTGGTGCGGGAGGGTCTAAAAAAGGCCCTGGACTTTGGAGCTGACTTTTTGCTGGCCGTGGGCGGAGGCAGTGTCATCGACACCGCCAAGGCCATCGCCGACGGAGCAGCCAATCCGGAGCTGGACATCTGGGAGGATATCTGGCTGCGGAGGGTTCCTTTGGAAAAGGCCCTTCCTGTGGGCGTTGTCCTCACCATCCCCGCTGCAGGCAGCGAAAGCAGCCATTCCTCCGTGCTCACACGGGACGACACGCTGGAAAAGCGCGGCTTCAGTACCGACCTCCATCGGCCCCGTTTTGCCATTATGAACCCGGAGCTCACCTTTACTTTGCCCCCCTATCAGGTAAGCTGCGGCATTGTGGATATTATGATGCACACCATGGACCGGTACTTTAACCCCATCACCACCAACGAACTTACCGACGAGATTTCCCTGGGGCTGCTGCGCACCGTCGTCCGCAACGGCCGTCTGGCTCTGGAGCATCCGGGAGACTATCAGGCCATGAGCGAGCTCATGTGGGCAGGCAGCCTGTCCCACAACGGCCTCACCGGCCTGGGCGCCCTTATGGACTTTGCCACCCACCAGCTGGGTCATGAGCTGAGCGCCCGCTTTGATGCCGCCCACGGCGCCACCCTGTCCGCCATGTGGGGCAGCTGGGCCCGGTACTGCCTGGACGTCAACCCCGCCCGCTTTGCCCGGTTTGGACAGCAGGTGTGGGGACTGGATTCCACCGGAAAAACCGAACAGGAGCAGGCCCTGGCCGCCATCGAGGCCACCGAGGACTACTTCCGTTCCATCGGCATGCCCACCTGCATTCGTGAGCTTTTAGGCTCGGTGCAGTCTGCCCAGGTCCTGGAGATGCTCACTGTGGGCTGCACCTTCCATGGCCAGCGCACCATCGGCTCCTTCCGCGTTCTGGGCCACGAGGACATTCTGGCCATCTACAACCTGGCCAACCACTGACCCTCCCCTTCCCATCTGGTCACAAAAAATCCCGGAAGCTCTCGCTTCCGGGATTTTCATTTCTCTTTGCCTTACAGCTTGGTGATCCAGTTGTGGGGATCGGCCACGCGGCCCCACTGGATACCGGTCAGCTCGTCGTAGAGCTTCTGGGTGACAGGACCGATCTTGCCGCCGGAGACGGTGACCTTCTTGTCCTCCATCGCCAGCTCGCCGATGGGAGAGACCACAGCGGCGGTGCCGGTGCCCCAGGCCTCCTCCAGGGTGCCGTTCTCAGCAGCCTCGAAGAGCTCCTCGGCGGAGATGCGCCGCTCCTCTACCTCATAACCCCAATCCTTCAGCAGCTGGATGCAGGAGCGGCGGGTGATGCCGTCCAGCACGGAGCCGTTCAGGTCGGGAGTGAGGATCTTGCCGGCCACCTTGAACATCACGTTCATGGAGCCGACTTCTTCAATGTACTTGCGGTGTACGCCGTCCAGCCACAGCACCTGGCTGTAGCCGGCCTTCTCCGCCCGATCGCCGGCCCGGAGGGAAGCGGCGTAGTTGCCGCCGGTCTTGGCCATACCGGTACCGCCCTTGACGGCGCGGACATCCTGATCCTCCACGTAGATCTTGACGGGATTCAGTCCCTCGGGATAATAGGCACCCACGGGGCAAACCACTACGATATACTGCACGTGCTTGGAGGAGTGCACGCCCAAAGCGGCATCCAGGCCGATCATAAAGGGACGGATGTAGAGGGAGGTATCCTTCTCAGAGGGCACCCAGTCCTGCTCCACCTTCACCAGCTCCATGATACCGGCCATGGCCAGTTCCTCAGGGATCTGAGGCAGGCACAGACGCTCAGCAGACTTGTTCATCCGGTCGATGTTGTCCTTGATGCGGAAAAGCTGGATGGAACCGTCGGCGGTGCGGTAAGCCTTCAGGCCCTCAAAGATCTCCTCGGCGTAGTGGAGCACCTTGGCAGCGGGGTCGATCTGCAGGGGGCCGTAGGGAACGATGCGGGGATCATGCCAGCCCTGGCCCTCGTCATAGTCCACCAGGAACATATGGTCGGTCATATTTTTTCCGAACACCAACTTGGAGGAGTCGGGCTTCTCCTTCAAAGTAGCCGCACGGGTGATTTTGATGTTTTCCATGGGAATTCCTCCTAAATCTCGTTTCTTTGTGTTCAAAAGCCGTCTCTCCTCCAACACAATAGGGGGCGGTTTTTCCCTATTATAGCAGTATTCCCCCCGTGGCGCAACGGTTTGGTCCGGCCCAGGGAAAGATTTTTTTGTTTTTTCTTCTCCCGTCCCACTCTCCCGTCCCTCTTGTTTTCTGGCGGATGATCTGCTATAATAAAATACCTTTATTGTGTAGTCCCATTCCCTCGGAAAGAAACAAGGGGGTATTTTTTTGAACCGCAAGCTTAATCAGCTGCTTCAGCCCAGTTTTCGGCTGTACTTTATCTGTCTCATTCTCTTTGCCCTGTTCTCAGGCTTTTATTCCTGGGTATTGGCGGCATCAGAGCTGGTGATCATCGCCTGCCTGGGGCTCTACAGCCGGGAGAGTGCCCACCGCCGCCGGAAGGAGCTGAACAAATATCTGGACAGCTTCACGGGAACGGTAGACACCGCCACCAAGGATACCATGGTGAACTCCCCACTGCCCATGGTTCTCTTCCGCCCGGAAAGCGACGACATCGTTTGGACCAACAACCGCTTTTTGGAGCTCACCGGCCAGCGGGAACATCTCTTTGATGCCAAGCTGTCTGCTCTGATTCCCGACTTTGACACCCGTTGGCTGATGGAAGGCAAAAGCGAGTGCCCCACCGAGGTCACCTACGGCAGCCGGCGCTTTTTGGTCTTTGGACATCTGGTGCGTACCGGCGGACGTACAGGAGGCTTTTTGGCCACTACCTACTGGGTGGATGTCACCGAGTTCTGTCTGGTCCGGGACCAGTATACCGCCACCCGCCCGGTAGCTGCGGTGCTGCTCATTGACAACTACGAGGACCTCACCAAAAACCTCACGGACAACGAGCGCTCCAACATCGCCCTGGAAATCGATAACCGTCTGGACGCCTGGGTGGCTCAGACCGGCGGATTGCTGCGCCGGTATCAGCGGGAGCGCTATCTCTTTATTTTTGAAGAGCAGTATTTGACCCGCTTTGTGGAGTCCAAGTTCGACATTCTGGATGCCATCCACCAGGTAGTCAACCCCAGCGGTATCAACGCCTCCCTCTCCATCGGCATCGGCAAGGATGGGGACAGCTACCAGGAACTGCTCAGCTTTGCCAACCTGTCCATCGACATGGCCCTGTCCCGTGGTGGTGACCAAGCGGTGATCCGAAACAAGTTCACCTTTGAATTTTACGGCGGCCGCTCCAAAGAGACGGAAAAGCGCACCAAGGTGAAAAGCCGTGTCATGGCCAACGCCCTTTCCTCTCTGATTTCCGATTCTTCTCAGGTCTTTATTATGGGCCACAAGTCCCCGGACAACGATTCGCTGGGCGCCGCCGCCGGTGTGTGCGCCCTGTGCCGGAAAAACGGCGTTCCCGCCCACATCATCCGGGATCCGGGCAACACCCCCGCCCAGGAGCTGATCGATAAGCTCTCTCAGCTTCCGGAGTACCACGATGGATTCCTTTCCCCCCAGGATGCTCTGCTCATTGCGGACACCCGCTCCCTGGCCGTGGTGGTGGACACCAACCGTCCGGAACAGGTTCAGGCCCCTGAACTGCTTCAGTCCTGCAACCGGGTAGCGGTCATCGACCACCACCGCCGGGCAGCCACCTATATTGAAGGCGCGGCCCTGAACTACCACGAGCCCTATGCCTCCTCTGCCTCTGAGCTGGTGACCGAGCTTCTGCAGTATATCATCGAGCCCAACCACCTGCTCCGAGCCGAGGCGGAAGCTCTGCTGGCAGGCATTGTGCTGGACACCAAGAACTTTACCATGCGCACCGGCGGCCGCACCTTTGAGGCTGCTGCCTTCCTGCGCCGGTCCGGCGCGGACACCGCTGAGGTCAAAAAGCTCTTTCAGAATGACCTGGCAGGCACCATTGCCAAGTACGCCATCATTCAAAATGCCAAACTTTATCGGGATCATATGGCCATCGCCGTGGCGGACAAGCCTGTGGGCCGGGTAACGGCCGCCCAGGCCGCCGACGAGCTGCTCAATATCATCGGCATTGACACCTCTTTTGTCCTGTCCCAGGACGGGGAGCGTGTGAACATCTCCGCCCGCTCCATGGGCGATACCAACGTCCAGGTTATTCTGGAGCAGCTGGGCGGCGGCGGAAATGCTGCCGCCGCGGGCGGCCAGGTGACTGGCAAGCCCATTGAACAGGTGGCCCAGGAGCTGTGCCAGGCCATTGACCGGTATTTGGAAACCTAAGTTTTTCATTCTCTATTTGATCCATTGATCGTTCTATTCTTAATTTTGGAGGTAATCACCATGAAAGTCATTTTGCAGCAGGATGTACGCGGACAGGGTAAGAAGGGCCAGCTGGTGGAGGTATCCGACGGCTACGCCCGCAACTTCCTTCTCCCCAAGAAGCTGGCTGTCATTGCCACTGCGGAAAACCTGAACACCATGAAGCAGCAGGAGAAGGCCCGCAAGGCTCAGGAGGCCGCTGAAAAGGCCGAGGCCGAGGCCACTGCTAAAAAGCTGGAAGGCCTGATGGTCAAGATCGCCGCTAAGGCCGGTGAGGGCGGACGGCTGTTCGGCGCCGTCACCGCCAAGGAAGTCTCCGAGGCCCTGGCCGCCCAGCACGGGGTGACCATCGCCAAGGCCAAGCTGGTGCTGGACGAGCCCATCAAGGCCTGCGGCGGCTACCAGATCAAGGCCAAGCTGGGCTACGAGGTGGTCGGCACCGTCAACGTGATGGTAACGGAGGCCTAATTTTTAACGTTCCATTTTATTGATAAAAGCAGGTGAAACTATGGCTCTGGGTGATGAAGAACTGTTGCTCAAGCAGCTGCCCCACTCGATAGAAGCGGAGCAGGCGGTGCTGGGCTCTATGCTCATTGACCCCCGGTGTGTGCCGGAGGTCATTGATAAGCTGCGCCCGGAGGACTTTTATCTGCAGCAGAACGTGGAGATTTATGAGACCATCTACTCCATGTTCAACTACTCCCTCACCATTGACCCGGTTACGGTGTTGGAGCACATGAAGCAAAACGGGTATTATGACGAAACGAATTCCCGTAATTACCTGCTTCAGCTCATGGACACGACCCCCACCGCAGCCAATGTGAAGGAATACATCGACATTCTCAAGGACAAAAGCCTTCTGCGTCAGGTGGCAGAGGTGGCAGGCGATCTCACCGCCTTGGTCCAGCAGGGTACCGACACAGGACAGACCATTCTGGACCGGGCAGAGCAGCGGATCTTCGCCATCCGCCAAGGCCGCTCTGCCCGAGGGCTCACTCCCATCTCCACGGTTCTGATTGATGTATATGACCGGCTGGGAGAGCTTGCCGCCAGCGATGCGGCCATTCCCGGACTGTCCACCGGTCTGCGGGACCTGGACCGGGCCATCTCCGGTCTCAACAAGTCCGACCTCATTCTTCTGGCCGCCCGTCCCGGCATGGGCAAGACCTCCATGGCCTTGAACATTTTGCTGGACGCAGGTAAGAAATCGGGAAAAAATGTGGCCTTTTTCTCTTTGGAAATGAGCCGGGAGCAGTTGGCCCTGCGTCTGATCTCCAGCGAGTGCTTTGTGGACAACAAAAAGCTGGTGACTGGCAAGCTGACCGAGGAGGACTGGGAGAGTGTGGCGGCAGCCGCCGACTCCCTCAACCGCTCCATGATCCTGATCGACGACGATTCCTCTGTCACCGTGGCCGACATCAACGCCAAGTGCCGCCGGGTGGAGAATTTGGGGCTTGTGGTCATCGACTACCTGCAGCTCATGCAGTCCGCCGGCGGAAAAAGCAACCGTTCCGGAGAAAACCGCCAGCAGATCGTCTCTGACATCTCCCGCTCTCTGAAGATCATGGCCAAGGAATTAAATGTCCCGGTGCTGTGCCTCAGTCAGCTCTCCCGCGCCAACGAGAGCCGTACGGATAAGCGCCCCATGCTTTCCGACCTTCGTGAGTCGGGTGCCATCGAGCAGGACGCGGACATCGTGCTCTTCCTCTATCGGGAGGGGTATTACAACCGTGACACAGAAAATCCCAATCTGGCCGAGTGTATCATCGCCAAAAACCGCCACGGTGAGACCGGCACGGTCCAGCTCCAGTGGCAGCCCGAATTTACCACCTTTAACGACATGGAGTGGCAGCACACTGAGTTCTGACCCCTCCCCGTTCAGGCAGAAGCGGACCATCCCAACGCAGATGTCCCGGTGTTCTTCCTGTTCATCCCGCGTATGCTAAGGAGGCCCGTATGCTGAAGTCCATGGAGACTTATATCCGGGAGCTGTCCCTCATTCCCCCAGGCAGTCATGTGCTGTGCGCGGTATCCGGAGGGGCAGATTCCATTTGCCTGCTTCACGCGCTCTACCACCTGCGGGAGCAGATCCCCTTCACCCTCTCCGCCGCCCATTTTGACCATCAGCTCCGGGGAGAGGAGTCCCGCCGGGATGTTCGGTTTGTGGAACAGTTTGTATCCCTTTGCTGCGGCCCTCAGCGGATGGCGGATGGTTCTTTGCTGCCCCCTGTTCAGCTTTACCTCGGGCAAGGAGACGTAGCAGCTCAGGCAAAGCTCCAGGGTATGGGGCTGGAGGAAACGGCCCGTGAGATGCGCTATTCCTTTCTCCGAACGGCCGCTCAGCAGGCGGGTGCCGACCGGATCGCCACTGCCCACACTGCCAATGACAATGCAGAAACCATTCTCTTTCATCTGGCCCGTGGCAGTGGTCTGCGGGGACTGGGCGGAATTGCTCCACAGAGGGATGACCTCATCCGCCCCCTGCTCACCACCACCCGCCAGGAAGTGGAAGACTATCTCTTTCACTACGCCCTGCCCCACATGGAGGACAGCTCCAACCAGGACGACAGTTACACCCGCAACCGTATCCGCCACCAGGTCATTCCAGTGCTGGAGGACATCTCCCCCGGTTTTCTCTCCCGCATGACCCAGGCCGCCGCCCTGCTGCGCTCAGACGAGGTCTTTCTGACGGATCAGGCTCGGGAACTGGCCGGCAAGGCCTGCGCAGAGGAAGAAGGCCTGTCCATCCAGGCAGCTCTGCTGGCCCAGGCCCCCGCGCCCATTGCCTTTCGTGCCATTCGGCTTCTGTTGGGGCAGCTGTGGGACGGGGACCAGAACTGCGGCAGCACCCATCTGACCGCCATATGGAACCTGTGCCGTGCGGATGATCCCTCCGCTCAGGTCCACCTTCCCCACAGCTGCGTAGCCCGGCGGTGCTACGACCGGCTTCTGGTCGTTCCCAGACTGGGGCCAATTCCCCTGGAGCCTGGGCTTCTTCCTCTCCCCGGAGAGCTGGAGACGGGCTCCTGGCACATCACCTGCCAGGCCCAGACCTATGAAGGACAGCCTCAGACTCCCTGGGACTTCTGGCTCAGCCGCCAGGCGGCCGCTCTGCTTTCCGTCCGGCCCCGGCGCACCGGGGACCGTCTGACCCCGCCAGGCAGACTTGGAAAAAGCGTAAAAAAATGGATGATCCAGGAAAAGCTTCCCCGCTTTCAGCGGGAGGTACTTCCTGTTTTTGAGTGCGGCGGCGCGGTAGCCGCCGTGGCCGGGCTGGGCCCGGACCGGGCTTTCTCTGCCCAAAAGGGACAGGGCGCCTGGCATATTACCGTAGCACCCTTAAGCTAATGTTTTTTCTCTTTGAAGTGAGAGATAATGGAAAGGAATGAAGGCGCATATGTTGGAACAGGATATTCAGGAGATTCTTTTCAGTGAGGAACAATTAAAAACACGGGTGGCGGAAATTGCGCGGGAGATCGAACGGGACTATCAGGGCAAAGAGGTCATGCTCATCAGCGTGCTCCGGGGCTCCTTTATTTTCATGGCCGACCTGTGCCGCGCCATTGACCTGCCCTGCACCCTGGACTTTATGTCCGTTTCCTCCTATGGAAGCGGCACCACCTCCAGCGGCCAGGTACAGATCACCAAGGACCTGTCCGAGGACATCACCGGCCGCCACATCATCGTGGTAGAGGACATTCTGGACAGCGGAAACACTCTGAGCTACCTGCTGAAAATTCTGGAACACCGTCACCCCGCCTCTATCCGGCTTTGTACCCTTTTGGATAAGCCGGACCGCCGGGTAAAACCTGTGGAGGTTCACTACTCCGGCTTTACCATTCCCGATGCCTTTGTGGTGGGCTACGGACTGGATTACGCGGAAAAATACCGCAACCTGCCTTATATTGGTATCTTAAAGCCCCAGGTATACGGCGGGTAAGAAAGGATTTTAGCCTATGAGACGCTTTTCCCCCCGGGACATCACCATGTATCTGATGCTGGCGGTACTGCTTTTCTTTACCTTTTCCGCCCTGCAGCAGATGGACAGAAGTGACGCCCCTATCTACAGCGACATCCGCACCCTCTTTGTTCAGGAGAAGGTGTCCTATTTTGAGCTGAAGGACAACACCCTCACTCTGGTCCTCCGGGGAGAGGACGGCTCCTCCTCCACCCTGGCCTATCACATCGCCAATCCCGACTGGCTCTACGATGACCTCCACGAGCTGTGGGAAACCCAGCAGAATGCGGGTCTGCTCCGCTACGACCTGCCCCAGGGAATGGAGGGCTCCTGGTGGTATAACCTTCTGCCCTATCTGGTGGCGGCGGCGGTGCTGGGATTGTTCTGGTACCTGATGATGCGCCAGCGCACCGGGGCCGGCGGCGGCGGCGGTGCCCCCGGCGCTTCCCGCTTTGGCCATGCCAGAACCCGCACGCTCTCCGACCAGGCCAAGAAGGTCACCTTTGATGATGTGGCCGGCGCTGACGAGGAGAAAGAGGAGCTTCAGGAGATCGTGGAATTTCTCCGAGACCCTCAGAAGTTCTCCAGCCTGGGCGCCCGAATTCCCAAGGGCGTGCTGCTGGTGGGCCCTCCGGGCACCGGCAAGACCCTGATCGCAAAGGCGGTAGCCGGGGAAGCAGGGGTACACTTCCTGTCCATTTCCGGCTCTGATTTTGTAGAGCTCTATGTGGGCGTGGGCGCAAGCCGTGTCCGCGACCTTTTTGACCAGGCCAAAAAAGAGGCCCCTGCCATCGTCTTTATCGACGAGATCGACGCCGTGGGCCGTCAGCGCGGTGCAGGCCTGGGCGGCGGACATGACGAGCGGGAGCAAACCCTCAACCAGCTTCTGGTGGAGATGGACGGCTTTGGTTCCAACGAGGGCGTGATCGTCCTGGCTGCTACCAACCGCCAGGACATTCTGGACCCCGCTCTCCTGCGCCCCGGCCGCTTTGACCGTCAGATCTATGTGGGTCTGCCTGATATCAAGGGCCGTGAGGCCATTTTGAAGGTCCACGCCAAGCAGAAGCCTCTGGCGGAGGACGTAGATCTCAACCAGGTGGCCCGTTCCACCGCCGGCTTCACCGGCGCCGACCTGGAGAATCTCCTGAACGAGGCGGCCCTCCTGGCTGCGCGGGACGATCAGCGTTTCATCACCATGGCCGATCTCCACAATGCCATGATGAAGGTCATCGCCGGCCCTGAGAAGCGCAGCCGTGTGGTCACCGACCACGCAAGGAAACTCACTGCCTACCACGAGGCAGGCCATGCGGTGGTCATCCATGAGCTGAAAACCCAGGACCCGGTCCATCAGATCACCATTGTTCCCCGCGGTCCCGCCGGTGGCATGACCATCTCTCTGCCCGCGGAGGATAAGTCCTACCTGTCCAAAAAGGAGCTGGAAGAGCGCATTGCCGTTTGTCTGGGCGGCCGCGTGGCGGAGCAGATCGTCCTGGGAGATATCTCTACCGGGGCCTCCAGCGACATTCAGAAGGCCTCCCAAATCTCCCGCGCTATGGTTACCAAGTACGGCATGAGTGATAAGCTGGGGACCATCGCCTATGGCAACGAGAGCGACGAGATCTTCATCGGCCGCTCCATGGCCCAGGCCCGCACCTACTCCGAAGAGGTGGCCGGGCTCATCGACCAGGAGGTCAAGTCCATCGTGGACCAGGCCTATCAGCGGTGTGAGGAAATTCTCTCCCGGTGCCGTCGGGAGCTGGAAATTACCGCCCGGTATCTTCTGGACCATGAGACGATGGACGCAGAAGTCTTTGCCAAGGTCTTTGACGATCCCGGCGCAGAGGAGTTTTCCGATTATCAGCAGGCATAAAAAATCACCCGTTTTGCTGCGAGCAAAACGGGTGATTTTTTATACATATCCGTACATTCCACGCACCGATACTTCTCCGGCAGAGAGCGCTCTTCTGGTTCCGTCCGGCATTTCCACCACCAAGCGGAACGCATCATCAATCTCCACCGCCCAGGCCTCCTCTCGGGAAGCGGGAGTCACAAGCTGCACCTGGTGTCCGGGGGTCAGGCAGTCAGCGCGGTATTTTTCCAAATATTCCCCTTTATTCTCCGGGAATTGAGCATACATCCGGTCCAGCGCGAGAGTCACTTGAACAGCCAGTTCTACCCGGCTTACCGGTTTGCCCAGCTGCTGGCTGAGCGAGGTGGCCATATCCCGGATCTCAGGGGAAAAATCTTCCGGGCGTTGGTTTACATTGATTCCAATGCCTGGAATCAGGTATTCCAAGGCGTTGCTTTCGCTCTCCAACCCCAGCTCAGTGAGAATCCCCACCAGCTTCTTTCCGCCCAGAATGATATCATTGGTCCATTTGATTTGGGGACGCACACCGCAGCAGACCTCAATGCCATCGCACACCGCCACCGCCACCCAAGCGGTAAAATCGGTTACCTCCGCCGGCTCCAGCTTTGGCCGAAGCAGGGCGGAGAGATAGAGCCCACAGCCCTTTGGAGACTGGAAGGAACGTCCCAGACGTCCACGGCCGCCAGTCTGCTCATCGGAGATGACCACCAGTCCCTCTTCCTCCCCAGCCATGGCCCGGCGTTTACACTCCGTATTGGTGGAATCCACCGTATCCAGGCACAGCAGCTTCCGCCCCACCCGGCAGCCGCTGAGTGGTCCGGCCAGCTCCCCGGCCCGCAGGCGGTCGGGTCCCTGCTCCAGGCGGTAGCCCCGGTTCGGAGCAGAAGAGATCACATAGCCCTCCTGCCGCAGGCCTTCAATGGCCTTCCACACTCCGGCGCGGCTGATCCCCAACGCACGGCTCATCGCCTCTCCTGACAGATATTCCCCCTGCCGCTCCCGCAGCAGCGACAGCACATGTTCCCGGCTCATAGCTTCATCCTCCCAAATCGGTTGGTTCCATTATAGGGAATTTCACCTTTACCGTCAACGGGAGAAGCGGGATTCTCAGGTTGCGTAATAGACAAAGTTTTCTTTCCGGGGCGGGGCGGGAGGCAGCTCACTGTCAGCATAGCCCAGAATACAGCAGCCGATCCCCTCATACTCCCCCTCAACGCCCAAATCCTTCAGAATCCGCTTTCCTTCTTCCAGCTCGAAGATCTCTCTTGCCCGGTGAATCCAGCAGCTGCCCAGCCCAAGAGAATGGGCCGCAAGCATAAGATTGCCCATCACCAGACTTCCGTCGTACACATGGGTGGGCCACCCTTTTTCTGCAAGCACCAACAGTACCACCGGAGCCCCATAGAAGGGATCAAAGCCCTCTTCCCAGCCTCCGATCTGCCGGTTGAGTTCCGAGAGCCGGTTGCGCAGAGGCTGGTTGGTCACAGCCACGATAATGCTCGATTGATGGCCCTTTCCGCTGGCGGCATAGGTGCCCGCCAAAATCACCTGGTCCATCAGCTCTTTGGGCACCGGCTCGGGCCGGTAGCTGCGCACACTTCTCCGGGAAAGCATCTGCTCGATCACTGCGTTCATAGCAATTCCTCTCTTTCTATTGATTTTAAACCTTCCAGTGTAAGAAAAGGACACAGTATTCCGCAAGCTGCCGGATACCGTGTCCTTTCCTTCAGGCCTCTCCGGCCAATTACAAATCCAATGGAACCTTCTGACTGCCGCTTCGGTAATACAGGGTCTTATCCTTAAAGTAATTCAACGGGTCTACCCGGCTGCCGTTCACACGAATCTCAAAGTGCAGGTGGTTGCCGGTGGAACGACCGGTGGTACCTACATAACCCACCACATCTCCCTGCTTCACCGTCTGTCCCTTGCTCACTGCCCGGCTGCTCATGTGGGCGTACAGGGTGCTGGTGCCATCGCTGTGAGAGACCACCACATAGTTGCCATAAGACCAGGAAGAGCCGCTGCCATAGACCGAGGTGATCACGACACCGCTCTTAGCGGCGTAGATGGGCGTGCCCCGAGAAGCGGGGACGTCAATGCCCGTGTGGTTGTCCGCCCGGCCGGTGATGGGATCGGGCCGGCTGCCGTACAGGGAAGAAAGTACATTGATGTTGCCGGCCAGAGGCCAAAGGAAGCCTGATTCACTGGGGACATTGTTGATCTGGGCGGACATCTGCCGCTCCAGGTCCTTGATCTGGCTGTCCAGGGCAGCGGCAGCCCGGTTGAGCTCCGCCTCCATGGCCTTAAGCTGGCTCTCCTGACTGCTGATCTCCGCAATGACCTTATCTACTTCAGCCTCTTGGGTCTCCAGCTCCGTTTTTGCCGCCTGCTGCTTGGCTTTGGCCTCCTCCAGGGCGGCTTTGGCCTCCTCCAGTTCCGCCCGCTCCTGCTCTACCTGTTCCTGAAGCTGGACCAGGGCCTCCATCACGCTGTTGTCATACTCGATGATCTCTTCGATCATCATGTAATTGTCCAAGAGCTCTGAAAAATCGCTGGAGCCAAACAGGATGGCCCAGTAGGAGGTCTCTCCCTCCTCCTCCATGGCCCGGACCCGGCTGCAGAACAGCTCATATTGCTCCTGCTCCTGGGCCTCGCTCTGTTCCAACTCCTGGGTTTTCTGGCCGATCAGCTCTTCATAGGTGGAAATTTGACGATTGATGTTGCTGATTTCAGCCCGGATGACCTCAATCTGCTCTTCCAGAAGCTGCTTTTGCTTCAGTGCCTCATTTTTATCCGCCTTTACCTCATTGAGCTGGGCTTGCAGCTCTTTTTTCTGGCTGGCCAGATCGCTGGCATCACTTTTCAGCGCATCAATCTCCGCCTGGGTCACTGCTGACGCAGGCAGTACGGTGGCTGGCCCGGCAAAGGGCAGCACAAGGGACAGAATAATCGCCAGACACACCAGGCGGCGGATCTTGTTCCAACGTTTTTTCATTTGATTCCTCGCTTTTCAGTGCAAAAACACATTGGCTACCATGGGCAGCAGCATAAGAACGGCCATAATTCCAGCCAAAATGCCCATCATCACACGCTGTCTTTTCTGTCGTTTCATTGACTTAAACACCCCTTATACCTGCAGGAACTTCCGGATGGCAATGAGAGAGCCCCCTACGCCGATAATCACGCCCACCCCACAGAACACAGGCAGGATCACATCAATCATAGATAAGTAACTGATCATGGTCATCAGGGACAAGCCATTACTCTGGACGATGTTCTTGGCCACCAGCTGGTAAATCCCCCACTGGAGGAAAAAAGCCACCAGGGAACCGATAAGTCCAAGGGCCATACCCTCCACCACGAAGGGCCAACGGATAAACCCGTCGGTGGCCCCGCACATCTTCATAATGGCAATTTCCTCCCGGCGGTAGAAGGTAGCCAGCTTGATGGTATTGGCGATAATGAACAAAGACACCACCAGCAGGATGCCGACCAGCACCAACGCCACACCAGTGGCGATGTTGCGCATCATCACAAAACCTTCGGCAATATCCACCGCCGCGAATACCTTGGCCACGCCGGGCACATTTTCCAGATCTTGTTTGGTCTGGGCAATGAGCTCAATATTGTTCATGTGGACATAGTACCGGTCCCGGAGCACATCCTCGGGAAGGTTTTGGAACATCTCCACATTCTCCCGCTTCTCCTGAAACTCTTTGAGTGCCTCCGACTTGGTAACAAAGGTGACGTTGGTCACGTTGGGAATTTGGGAAATCTCCTCCTCCAGGGACCGGGCCTTCTCCTCGGTGTAACTCTCATCGATGTATACCGCAAGCTGGTTTTCGTTTTCCAGGTCCCCCAGGTTCTTGTCCAGATTCACCGCTACCAGGGTAAAAGACCCCATAATCAGCAGACAGGCCACAATCATACACACAGCCGCAAAGGACATGAAGCCGTGGGTAAAAATGGAGTGGACCCCTTCGCTGAAATAATATCCCGCATCAAATTTTCTCGCCATTGTAGTAACCGCCTGTTCCGTCGCTCATAATCCGACCGTTTTCAATGGCCACCACTCGCTTGTCAAAGCGGTTGACCAGGTTTTTCTCATGGGTGACCACCAGTACAGTGGTACCCAGCTCGTTGATGCGCTCCAGAAGCATCATGATCTCTAAGGAACGCTGAGGGTCCAAGTTTCCCGTAGGCTCGTCAGCAATAATCATACTGGGGTTGTTGACCAGCGCACGGGCAATGGCCACGCGCTGCTGCTCACCACCGGAAAGCTGACCAGGATAGCGGTCCGCTTTCTGCTCCAAGCCTACCAGCTTCAGCACATAGGGGATACGCCGGCGCACCTCCCGGTTGGAAGCTCCCACCGCCCGCATGGCAAAGGACAGATTTTCATACACCGTCTTTTTCTCAATGAGGCGGAAGTCCTGGAAAATAATGCCCAGGGTCCGGCGCATATAGGGCACCTGCCTGGGTGTGATGTTGTTCAGGTTATAGCCGTTTACCATTAAGCGCCCTTCTGTGAGGGCGATCTCTGCGGTAATCAGCTTGATGACCGTGGACTTTCCTGACCCGG
The DNA here is from genome assembly GCA_944385035.1 of uncultured Oscillospiraceae bacterium. GTDB lineage: Bacteria > Bacillota > Clostridia > Oscillospirales > Oscillospiraceae > Lawsonibacter. The sequence goes on from CALWVV010000001.1 coordinate 92,682, forward strand.
ATGGACCTACCAAAAAGACAAACTCCCCGTCGTCAATGCGCAAATTGACCCCTTTCAGAGCCTTGGTCCCATTATCATATTCTTTATATACATCTATGAGCCGTATCATGTGCTCCTCCGACTCCGTCTGCACCCAATCTGCTGTGGTCTGGGCCAGCGGTAAAATTTTTTCCTTATCGATCAGTTTATCACAAACACTATATTATGTAAATGACATTTGTGTGCTTTCTTCGGTTTTTTTCACGCCTGATTCTCTCCGTCTGATTCGCCCGGAAAGAGGTAAGCTGCAGCGGACTTCTGTTGAAAGTAAAACAGTGCCGCCCTGGCGGGCGGCACTGTCAGCATAAACACAGGCTACTTAGGACTCAATTCCCCGGGAAATGAGGTACTTCTTGACCATCAAGGCCACCTTGAAGGTAATGGCATCATCAAACTCCCGCAGGTCCAGGCCAGTAAGCTTCTTGATCTTCTCCAAACGATAGACCAGGGTGTTCCGGTGGACAAAGAGCTTCCGGGCCGTCTCAGAGACGTTCAGGTTGTTCTCAAAGAACTTGTTAATGGTAAGCAGCGTCTCCTGATCCAGGGCGTCAATGGGATTCTTCTTAAAGACTTCCTGGAGGAACATCTGGCACAGGATGGTAGGCAGCTGATAAATCAGGCGCCCAATGCCCAGATTCTCATAGTTGATGACAGTCTTTTCCGTATCAAAGACCTTGCCCACATCAATGGCCACGCCGGCCTCCTTGTAGGCACGGGCCAGATCCCGAATATGGGGAACGATGGTACCAATGCCGATGACCACTTTGATGCCCAGCTCCTGGGTAACAGCGGTGGCAATCTGCTTGGCAATCTTCTGCAGATCCCGTGCATCCGCTCCCTCAGGCAGCTGCTTAATCAGGGCTACATCGGTCTCATTAATAGAAATGACGAAATCCGTCTGTTTGTCGGGGAACAGATTCTGAATGACATCGATGGTCGTCACATCCGCAGGCCCCAACTGGCGCACCAGGAAGGCGGCACGGGGAGCCTCAGACACAAAGTGCAGCTCCTTGGCCTGGGTATAGATGTCACCCAGAAGAATATTGTCGGAAATGATATTTTTTACAAAGGTGGCCTTGTCGTGCTTTTCCTCATAATAGGTCTTGGCACCATTAAATGCCACTACCGCCATGGCACACAGGGAAGCAGCTACATCGTCGTCTCCCTGCACAAAAGCGGCATAGTCAAACTGAGCACCCCATCCAGCCAGAGGCTTAAAGGTCTTTCCCTCGAACCGGGCGGGCTCATTCTCCGCAGAATTAATGGCCGCGACCACACCGGACCAGTGCTCGCCAATGCAGGTCAACTCACTGCAGGCCACCACGATCCCGTCCGCATCCACAACGCCCACCATCCGGTTGACGCTATCCTTCATTTGGAGTACGACACCTTGGAACATCCTACTGGACAAAGTGATCCCTCCTACTCATTTTTTCTTCCTGTGCTATTATAACGGTTTTCCCCTGGTTTTGGCAAGAGGTTTTTCAAGTTTTTTTGTTCATTTCGACCAAAAAATTTAAGTAGGAGTTCTTTCCTCTCTCAGCTTTGCCACCTCGTCCATTTCCAGGTATCTCCACTGCCCTGGCGCAAGGGTTTCATCCAGCTGTAATGTTCCCATGGAAAGCCGCTTCAGCGCCAATACCGGCTTTCCCCGCGCAGCCAGCATCCGCTTTACCTGGTGATACTTGCCTTCCCGCAGAGTAACCAGGCACTCCGATCCATCTTTCAGCGGTTCTAACCCGGCTGGAAGGCAATGAAGCCCATCTCCCAGCACCATTCCCTCTCCCAGCACCGCTACATCCGAAGCATCAATTCGGCCCTCTACTCGGGCCAAATATACCTTGTCCACATGCTTTTTGGGGGAGAGCAGTTCATGGGCCAGAGCCCCATCGTCCGTGAGCAGCAAAAGGCCGGTGGTATCCTTGTCCAGCCTTCCCACAGGAAACAGTCCTCTGCGGCGAAGCTCTGGGGGCAGCAGATCGACCACCGTCCGCTGCCGCTTATCCTCTGTGGCGGAAAGAATTCCTGCTGGCTTGTGCATCATCACATAGATAAAGGGAGCACAATCCACTTCCTGCCCATCCACTGCCAGCCGGTCCTCATCTCCTACCTTCTCTTCCGGACGGCGGGCAGGCACCCCATTGATCTGTATCCGCCCCTGACGAACCATATCTTTAATTTCTTTTCGGCTCCACCGCCCGGTGGAGGCCAGACGTTTATCCAGGCGCTCCATATTCAAAGCCACTCCTTTTTCTCCGGCTGGCGGCCGCCTCGCCGGAAACTTGGGCATACCTCTTCGCTGCGCTGCATATGGTAAAGGGAAAACATACACAGGGAAGGAGATATGCGCTGTGTTGATCGTAACTGCAAAAATGCCCCGGCGTAAGCTGGCTCTGAGCGTTGCGGCGGCCGCTCTTTTGTGCTGCTGTGCCGTGGCGCTGAATTTCGGCCAGGCCATGGTAAGCCAGGAGGTATCCGCCTCGGTCTTGCCCAATCCCAAAGGCGTCAAAAGTAATGAGGACCGGGTTGCCTATCTTTCCGCCTACGGCTGGCAGGTATCCTCCCAGCCCCTCGCCTCCCAGGAACTGCTGATCCCAACGGAGATGGACGAGACCTATGACGAGTACTTAGCACTCCAGAAGCAACAGGGTTTTGACCTGGAACAGTACGCCGGGAAGCGGGTCAAACGTTATACCTATGAGATCACCAACTACCCCACTGGTGAGCAGGGCGTACAGGCCAACCTGATCATATACAAAAATACGGTCATCGGCGGAGAGGTTCTATCTCCCCAGCTGGATGGTTTCCTTCACGGTCTTGCCATGCCATAAGAGCACAGCCATGAAACAAGAACGGGACCACGGAATCCGCGGTCCCGCCATTGTTACTTTTTCTCCAGCAAATGGACATTGAGGTGATTATAGGTCATCTCCACCTTGTGGCGGGCAAAGGAATCCCGCACCCCTTCCATGAGGGCATAGTACACATCCCAGTAGTCCTGGGTAGTGGTCCAGGCCCGCACCACATAGTCAATAGAACTGGCACCATAGGCGTTGATCCAGATCACCGGCTTTGGGTCCTGACGGACAGCCGGGATGGCATCCAAGACCTCTCGGATGGCCGTCTTTACCGTCTCAGTGGGCGCGTCATAGGAGGCCGAGAAAACCAGATCCACCCGCCGGCCCCCCTCATTGGTATAGTTGGTCACTTTTGCTGCCGCAAGCTGGTTATTGGGGACCGAGATACGCTTGGCATCCGGCGTGGTCAGCTTGGTGTAAGCCAGACCGATCTCCGCTACCGTTCCGGCCGTCCCATCCGCGTCGATATAATCGCCCACCACGAAGGGTTTGCTTACCAGGATCTGCAGTCCTCCTGCCAGATTGGACAGGGTATTTTGCAGGGCCAGAGAAACCGCCAGACCGGCTACGCTCAGCATAGCGATCACCGATGTCACATCGATGTTCAGGGAGCCTGCGATCATCAGCGCCAGCAGGAACCACAGGAATATCTTTACCCCAGAGCTGATGTATACCCGGATGTCCACCATGGACTTGCTCCGCTCCAGCAGGCGGTCTACCACGCGCATGATCATGCGGATCACCAGGTATCCGATCAGGATCATAAGGACCACGCGGAAAACAGACCCCAGTGTAAGTTCCTTCAGACCCACGGCCTTTGCCACAACATTCAGCACTTGCTGCAGTGCGTCCATTGCAATCCTCCTCGTCTCACGGATATACCGCTCCTATCTTGTGTGTAAAAAAGTCGGTCAGCAAATGCTGACCGGCTTTTCATTTGTGTGATCAATAATTCATCTGCTTGCGGCGGGACAGGTTCATGGTGCCGTCCTGCATCTGGTCCAGGCTGTCCAGGCTCTTGCCGGTACCATAGGCCACGCAGGAGATGGCATCGTCCGCCACATGGGTCTCGATGCCGGTGTGAGACTCCACCAGCTTATCAAAGCCCCACAGCAGAGAACCGCCGCCGGTCATGACAATACCGTTGGTGGAGATATCGGCCACCAGTTCGGGGGGAGTACGCTCCAGAACGCCGTGGATGGCCTCCAGAATGCGGCTGGAAACCTCCTCAAAGGCCTCGATCATCTCACTGGAGGAGACGGAGAACACACGGGGCAGACCGGTCATCAGGCAGCGGCCCTTGATCTCCATGGTGACCTCCTCGGGACGGGGGAAAACACAGCCGATGGTCATCTTCAGCTCTTCAGCGGTGCGGTCACCGATGAGAACATTGTGCTTGCGGCGGATATACTTCACCACCGCCTCGTCAAACTTGTCACCGGCGATCTTAATGGAGGCAGACTCCACCACGCCGCCCAGGGAAATCACGGCTACATCGGCAGTACCGCCGCCGATGTCCACCACCATGTGTCCGTCCGGCTTGGTGATGTCGATGCCCGCGCCGATGGCGGCAGCCACAGGCTCCTCAATGAGGTAAGCACGGCGGGCACCGGCCTGGATGCCGGCATCTACCACGGCGCGCTCCTCTACCTCGGTGATGCCCGAGGGAACACAGATCAGCAGGCGGGGCTTGAAGATGGAGAAGGTGGTTACCTTTTTGATAAACTCCTTCAGCATACGCTCGGTCATATCATAGTCGGAAATCACACCCTCCCGAAGAGGACGCATGGCTACGATATTACCGGGGGTACGGCCCAGCATGGCCTGGGCCTCAGCGCCAACCTTCAGCAGTTTGCCACTATTCTTGTCGATGGCAACCACAGAGGGCTCGCGCAGCACCACGCCCTTACCCTTGATATAGACCAGAACAGAAGCGGTACCCAGATCGATACCGATATCTTTACTAAAAAGCCCCATAATTTTGCTCCACCTTATAATTTCTTTATATTCAGCGCCGCCAGAGCGGCTGTTACGATTCGGCATAATATATTATAGCCATAAGGAAGCGGTATTTCAATCATTTTTTCTTACAATTTTCTCCGGTAATTTGCCCTTTTCCTGCTTAATCCCGCCGAGCCTGAGCCAAAGTCAATCCATAGACTTTTGCCGCCCCGGCCATGCGCAGAAGCCCTGCACACTCGGACATGGTAGCACCAGAGGTGACTACATCATCCACCAGGACAACGATGTGCCCCTCCAGATCCATTCCCGGTAGGACAGCATAGGCTCCCCGTGCGTTTGCCCTGCGGGCGCTCTCCTCCTCCAACCCGGATTGCGGGTCGGTATGCTTGACCTTTCTCAAGGTCCCAGCCACCGGCAAAGACAGACGCTTCCCCACTTCTCTTGCCAAAAGCTCCCCTTGGTCAAAGCCACGCTCATGCAAACGCTCTCTGCTCAGGGGACACCAGGTGATCAAGTCCGCTCGTTCCGGCAGACGGTCTTGCAAACTCTGGGCCATCACCGCCCCAAACGGGACACAGTAAGCCCTCACAGGCCGGAACTTATACCGTTGAACCGCCTCAGATACCAATCCCCGATAGGCAAGTGGGGAAAAGCAGCCCTCAGTAAAATCCACGCGCCGCTCCCCTTCTCTGCCCAGAAGCCAGGGGAGCGTTTTCTGGCACCGGGGACAGACCGGGGCACGGGGTTCAGCCAAAATTTTTTGGCAATAAGGGCATTTGGGCGGGAACAGCAAATCAAGCAGCATCGTTGCCAGGTTCATTTCCACGTTCCTTCTCCCATGGGGCCATTTTCATAGGCGCAGCCGCACTGGCGAACGCCTGGCTTACCGTTCATAGCCCATGTACTTCTCTAAAATTTCCAGGGGCACACGGCCTCCCGTCTCGTCCCCGATTTTCACAAACCCATATTTCTGATAAAAATGCTGGGCCCGGTGGTTATAGGGGGCACAGCGCAGGCGCAGCTTGTCCCGGCCCATGGGACGGTAGAAGGATACTGCCTGGCCAATGAGCTGAACCCCCAGGTTCTGCTCCCGGAGTCCGGGCGACACATAGCAGAAGGGGATGTATCCCGCCTGATCCTGGGCATACCGCTCCGGGTCCAGTTGGAGCACTCCCGCCAGTTCCCCATCCGCAAAGGCCAAGGTCACCCCCCAGGGGGTGCGGGAGAGGTGAAGCCGCGCATCTTGCAGAAACCCTTCTCCATCAAAGGGTACTTCTTCCCCGTGGGTGGATACCCACGCCTCATGCCGGGCTTCCAGATAGATGCCCTGCTCCTCCTCCCAGCGAATGGGCCGGAACCACAAATTGACATCTCTGGCCTTGCCGCCCTGTTTCCACCACAGTTGTTTCCCCAGGGTAGTCAACTCCTGAGGCAGATGGGATGCATCGTTCTGAAAACGTACCGAGAAGGTCTCTCCATCAAAATCCAGGCAGGACACCGCCGTATTCTCACTATGCCCCAGCTTTCCCCACTCTTGTGGGGACAAACCTTGAACATTGGCCAGAAACTGGCGGATAGCGGTACCGTGGGAAAAAATAGCCACAGTTTTTCCCGGATTCTCTCGGGCGATCCGGGTGACCGCCTTTTGAAGCCGCTCCCCAGCCTCGGCCAGGTTTTCCCCTCCAGGGGCCCGCCAGGCGGGATCACTGGCGTTAAAGCGGGCAATTTCCTCCCCTTCGTGCTGATAAACCTCTCCCCAGGGCCGATCTTCCCAAATTCCGAAATTCAGCTCCCGGAGCTGCGGATCGGCGTGGAGGGTAAGCCCCTTTGGCACATATACCGCCCGTGCGGTGGTTTTGGTGCGGTACAGGTCGCTGGACCACACTTCATCCACCAGAATCTCCCGAAACCGCTCTTCCAGACATTTCATCTGGGCAAAGCCGTTGTCGGTGACCAGGGCATCGTACCAGCCGTGGATCCGGCGGTAGAGGTTTCCCTCCGCCTCGGCATGGCGTACAAGATAAATGGTCGTCATTCGGTTTCCAACTCTTTCTCATAAACTCAGCGGTGGGATTTCATCTCAAAGTGGATGAGCAGGGACAGCAGAGCCCGCAGCAGCACCACCGCCCCCAGTACCACAAGCTCGTTTAAATCCCGGACCAACACAGTCTTTAAAATCTCCGCCGCCATCTTAAATTCCAGGCTGGTGGCCAGACCGTTGGCCAGGTCAAACTTCACGTCGGTGGGCATATGGGTCATAAACCCTTTGCAGTAGTTCCAAAAAGCCCGGACAGCGGACACCGCCACCACAAAGATCCCCATCAGCTCACAAACAGAGATGATTGGGGGCAACATCAGGGCGATCAGTTCTTCCAACACAGGCGGGCCTCCTAATTTACCACGGTTTTACGCCGCCGGTAAGCTCCCGGACAGCGGACAGCCCCTGTCTTGCAGCGATCTCGCAAAGTCCCTCCCGCACCTTGATGGGGGTAAAGGGGTCGGCAAACAGGGCGGTGCCAACCGCCACAGCAGTGGCCCCGGCCAGCATCATCTGAGCTGCATCCTCGCCCTTGGCAATACCGCCCATGCCCAAGATGGGCACCTTGACACACTGGGCCACCTCCCAGACCATCCGCACCGCCACCGGCAGCACGGCAGGGCCGGACAGGCCGCCGGTGTTCATCTTCAAAATGGGGCGGCGGGTGTTCACATCAATGCGCATCCCCCGGATGGTGTTGATGAGAGACAGGGCATCTGCACCCGCCCCCTCCACTGCCCGTGCAATCTCGGTAATGTCGGTCACATTGGGAGAGAGCTTCACCATCACAGGGACCTTACCGGCATGAGATTTGGCTACTTCGGTAACCTCGGCAGCCAGTTCAGGCCGGGTGCCATAGGCCAGGCCCCCCGCTTTCACATTGGGGCAGGAGATATTGACCTCGATCATATCCACCCCAGCCCCAGCGAGCTTTTCGCACATGATGCCATATTCCTCAGGGGTATTACCTGAAATATTGGCGATGACCTTCACATCAAACTGCCGCAGGTAGGGCAGCTCCGTGGCAATAAAAGCGTCCACACCGGGGTTTTGAAGGCCTACGGAATTCAAAATGCCCATGGGTGTCTCGGCAATGCGGGGGCCTGGGTTGCCCTCTCTGGGGTTCAAAGTCAACCCCTTGGCACAGATGCCGCCCAGCTCGCTGAGGTCAAAAAACTCGCTGTACTCCTGGCCAAATCCGAAGGTGCCGGAGGCCACACACACGGGGTTTTTCATGCTCATCCCCGCCAGATTCACGGACAAATCCACCTTAGGCATCCCAATCCACCTCCTTGGAATCAAAGATGGGGCCATTTTTGCAAACATGCTTCCGGCTTCCATCCTTCATGTCGCACACACACACCAGGCATGCCCCGATGCCGCAGCCCATCCGCTCTTCCATGGACACCTGGCATGGAACGCCGAACTCCTCGGCCACCTTTGCCACATTCCGCAGCATGGGCTTAGGCCCGCAGGCCAGGACAGCGTCGTAATGCTTGTCCTCACTGAGCTCCTGCCGGACCAATGCATCTACAAAGCCGTGGTAGCCCAGTGATCCGTCATCGGTGGCCACCAGCACCTTGGCGCACTCGTCCTCAAAACAGTCCTTCAGGATGATTTTCTCCTTGGACCGGCCGCCCAGGATGGCGGTAGATCTCCCCTGGGTATACTGGGCACAGCCCCGCATGGGAGGAATGCCGATTCCACCCCCTACCAGGAGATACCGGCCCTCAGGGTTCACAGAGAAACCGTTGCCCAGCAGCCCCATCACATCCAGGGTATGGCCCACCGGACGGCGGGCGAGCCACTCGGTGCCCTCTCCCCGCACTTCAAAGACGATGGAGAGCAGGTCCTCGGGCTCGTCCTCCTGACAGGAGCACACAGAGATGGGGCGGCGCAGCAGCAGCCCCTCTCCGCACTTGATATGGACAAACTGGCCCGGCCCCTTGCAGCTGGTGCGGACCATGTCGCCGCACTCCAAAGTCATATAAATAGCGTCTCCCATCTGCTCTTTAGAGACGATTTTACACTTGCGTTCTACTTTCATCTTGTCACACCTTTTATCCCATTATCCCACAGTTACTTTTCCCAGGGTGGTTTGCTGCCCGGTTTTTGGCGTCCATCCTTTGGCTTAGGTTCCTCTCGGGCAGAGTCATATTGTTCCGCTCCTCCCCGCATAGCACACCAGGGGCAGCCAATGGATACGCTATGTTCCCTCCCACACACAGGGCAAGTGACCGTATCCTCTTTCTTCAGCAGATCGTTGGGCAGCTCCGGGGGGGCGGGAAGATAAAACTCTGCCCAGCCGCACTGGGCGCACCGGAGCACATCCGCCTCCAGCCAGGACGCCAACAGCCCATCTCGTGCCACCGGACCAAAAAGTCCTTCCTCCCCAAGGTGGAACAGCTTACGCCCATACCGTTCCATGGGACCCCCGCAGCGCAGGCAGGTCTTGTCCGTCTGGATCGCCTGGCGGGCTCTCTCCTGCCGCTCCCGGTCTTCCTTTTCCCGCTGCTCCTCCTTCTCCAGATTGGCCATGATCCGCTCCGGCTCCACTGCCCGGCCGGTGGCCAGGGCACGCTCCCCCCGCTCCTTCTGGCTCAGATTCCGGAGCAGCAGATGACACTCGGAACAAGAGGGCTGTTCCACTCCGCCGCATACAATGTTTTCCCGGCTGAACAGGCCGATTTCTCTGCCGCAAAATACGCACTTCTGAGCCATGGGGCAGGCCTCCTTTTATCGCTGCAGTGCTTCGTTACAGCACCGTCACAAACTGGGCAATGTCGTCCTTCATCGCGATGGCGGCAGCGCGGGCAGCCTCTTTGAAGTCGTGGCCGTCTCCGCCTGTCTTCTTCCAGGCACACATGATGCCGCGGGAGGAGTTGACAATGGCTCCGTGTCCGTATTTGTCAAAGGCGTTGGCCACGTCAGCGGCAGTACCGCCCTGGGCTCCATAACCGGGCACCAGGAAGAAGGTATGCTCCAGACGCTTACGCAAAGCCTTGATGTCCTCGGGATAGGTAGCCCCGGTGACCGCCCCGGCCATGGTGTAGCCGTACTTGCCCTCAGTACCGGCGGCAATGCGCTCGTTGAGATCGCCCATCACCTGGTACACCAGCCGGTCTCCGGCTACAATGTCCTGCAGCTCCCCGGAGCCGGGATTGGAAGTCTTGACCAGCACAAAGGCGCACTTATCTTCGGCCTTAGCCGCCTCCAGGAAGGGGTTGATGGAGTCGGAACCCATATAGCCGTTGAGGGTGACGCAGTCGGCATCAAAGGACTTGAACACCTGTCCCTCGATTTTGGCCCCGGACAGCCACCCCTCGGCGTAGGCAGAGGCAGTGGAGCCGATGTCACCCCGCTTAATGTCGGCGATGACAAACAGGCCCTTCTCCTTGGCATAGCGGATGGTGCGCTCCAGCATCTCCATGCCCTGCCAGCCCAGATTCTCGTAGTAGGCGCTCTGGGGCTTGACGGCGGGGACGATGTCGCACAGCGCATCGATAAGGCCCACATTAAACTGCCAGATGGCCTCCACGGCTCCCTTCAGCCCCACGCCGTACTCTTCAAAGGCAGCCTGGCGGATATATTCGGGCACATACTCAATGCGGGCATCCAGCCCGGCCACAGTGGGGTTTTTCTTGTCACGGATTTTGTCCTGCAGTACATCAAATGACATGAATATCATTCCTTTTCTGTAATTTTATCCATACGATCTGGTCAGGATATACACCCTGTTCACCGCTCCTGGTAAATCACCTTTCCGCCGGCGATGGTGTACTTGACCTTGCCTTTCAGTTTCCAGCCGGCAAAGGGGGTGTTCCGGGCCTTGGAGGCAAACTGCTCCGGGTCTACGGTCCACTCCTCGTCCGGGTCGAAAATCACCAGGTCCGCCGCCGCTCCCAGGGACATGTGGCCCCGGGACAGGCCCAGGATATCGGCGGGGTTGGTGGACATGCGCTTGATGATATTGGGCAGATCCATCTTCTTGGTGTGGTAAAGCTGGGTCAGGGTAATCGCCAGGCTGGTCTCCAAACCAATCATTCCGCTGGGGGCACGGGTGAGTGTACGCGCCTTTTCCTCCGCGGAGTGGGGGGCATGGTCGGTGGCAATGACATCGATGGTGCCGTCCTTCAGTCCGGCGATGATCCCGGCCACGTCGGCCTTGGTGCGCAGCGGGGGGTTCACACGGGCCATGGAGCCCTGGGTGAGCACCTCATCCTCGGTGAGGGTAAAGTACTGGGGGCAGGTCTCACAGGTAATGTGGATGCCCTTTTTCTTCATTTTCCGAATGATTTCCACACTCCGTGCAGTGGACACATGGCAAATGTGCACCGGGGCCCCGGTCTCCTCAGAGAGCATGGCGTCCCGCATGACCATAAGCTCCTCGGCAATGGCAGGCCGTCCCTCCAGCCACAGCTGGCGGGATACGCTGCCCTCGTTCACCGCCCGTCCGGCCACCATGGTGGTGTCCTCACAGTGGCACAGCACCGGCATCTTCAGCCCCCGCACCCGGATGAGCACATCCCGCATGAGGTTGGCGTTGTCCACATTGTTCCCATCGTCGGAAAGCGCGATGGCTCCGGCAGCCTTCAGCTCTTCCGGGTCGGTAGGCTCCTCTCCCCGCAAGCCCTTGGACAGGGCGGCAACGGGATGGACCTGGACGCCGCAGGCCTCCTTGGCCCGGCTGAGGACATACTTCACCTGTTCGGGGCAATCAATGGTGGGGCTGGTGTTGGCCATACAGGCCACCGAGGTGACACCTCCCCGTGCCGCCGCGGCACACCCAGTGATAATATCCTCCTTATAGGTGAGGCCCGGATCCCGGAAATGGACATGCATATCCACAAGCCCTGGGGCCACAATAAGGCCCTTTGCATCGATGACCTGGTCACACTCCACATCAATTCCGCGCTCCATCATGGCCAGCACACCGTTGTCGGCCAGAATGTCCTGCACCACCACCGCACTGGTCACCGGATGGACCACACGGCCGTTTTTAATCAAGAGTTTCATGGGCTTCCTCCCAAATTTTGTCCATTTTTTCGTTTTTTCGCCAACTGTTCCCAGTAAGCCTATATTATCCTAATACTAAATTATAGCGGAACGGGTAGGAATTAGCAATGTGTTTTTCAGAATTTCCGGAAAGAATAAACAGCGGGGAACATCCAGATCTTTTTGTCCCGCAAGGAGGGGATTTTTATGCAGAACAGTGGAATGGGTATGGGTATTTTTCTCACCGGCGCGATGGCCGGCATGGTGGCCGGCGCCGCTCTGGGCGCTTCCATGGCGCCCTCCAGCCGCCAGATCAAACGCACCGTCAATAAGGCTGCCAAAAAGGTGAACCAGGCGGTGGACAACCTGGCCAGTGCCATCGAAATGTGATGGATCCCGGCAAACGGTAGTACCGTTTGCCTGAGAGAACGACACAAAGATCCCCCCTCGATTTCTTTGAAATGGGCGGGGGATCTTTGCCGTCCCTTGTTGGAATTTTTCTTTACATGTGTAACCTTTTCCCTTATGGTTGGTTTAACAGTACAGAACAAGCCGGAAGGGGGGATGGAAATGGAGCCGGACTTTGCAGCAGTATGCGGGGAATATTATGACCGGGTCTACCGCTTTCTGCTGGTCCTGTGTCAAGACCCCCACCAGGCGGAGGACCTGACCCAGGAGGTCTTTTACCGGGCTCTGCTCCACATCGGGCGCTATGAGGAGCGGGGGCAGATATTCACCTGGCTGTGTTCCATCGGAAAAAACCTCTGGTTCAGCCAGTGCCGGAAAAAACCGCCGGAGCCCCTCTCCCCCGCCTTAGCCGCCCGCTTCGGGCCGGAAGATGCCCTTTCCGCCCATGAGACCCAGCTGGCTCTTCGGCGGGCCATTTCCACCCTGCCCGAGGACTATCGGGATGTGGTCATCCTCCATATTTATGGAGGCATCTCCCTGAAAGAGATTTCCGCTCTGAAGGGCAAATCGGAAAGCTGGGGCAAGGTCACCTACTACCGGGCCAGACAACTGCTGAAACAAGAATTGGAGGGAATGTTATGAGCAACAAGGACTGTGACATTATCCAGGACCTGCTTCCCCTGTACATAGATTCCTGCTGCCACCCAGGCAGCCGGGAGCTGGTGGAGGCGCATCTGAAGACCTGTTCCGCCTGCCAAAAGGCTTATCGTGAAATGACCGGGACCATTCCCGCTCCGGAGGAACCCCCTACGAAGCTGGAAGTTCCTTCTTCCCCAGAAGGCACAGAGGAAAAAAAGGGGAAAAGTTTTCGCAAAGGGATGAAGAAGATCCGCCGGCGGTGGATTACCTCCCTCATTGTGATGGTGATTCTGGTGCCCTTTGTGCTCATGGGCATCGCCCAGGTGACGGGAGACGGCCTCTGCTACACCAACCTCCATGAGTTCTACCTGGCCCACGCTTTCCTTGGAAAGATGAAGGCCGGGGACTACGAAGGGGCGGCCAAATATATTGCACGGGAGGATGTCCGGGAGCGGTACCGGTTCAGCTGGTTTACTGAGGAGGAGATGGCAAACTTTGACCAGGACGCTACTGACATCTTTGTGAAGGCCGCCCAGGGCTATACGGAGATGGGAGGCCTGTCCGACTACCGTTTCCACTGGGGCGGCTATGCCTCCGCCACAGTGGGCGCCCTGGACGAGGAGGAAAAGGTTGCATGCTATCGCTTTGATTTTACCGTCACCGTAGGCGGAAAAGACTACCGGGCTATTCTGGAAGTAAGCGACGGCGGAGTGGAGGACTGCTGGATCTACGACAACCCCATGGGAGGGCCCCAGCAGCTCAACGATATCAACCAGTGGGAATACACCCTGTGGGACGAATATGTGGAGCGTTACTATGATGACGCGCGCAAGTCCCAGTACGAGACGTTCCGCCAGCAGGGATACTAATGCAAACAGCCCGGCGCACCGTTGTGCGCCGGGCTGTTATTTTTTATTTCTTGAAGCCGTCCTTCAGGCTCACCGAGCGGTTGAAGACCAGCTTGCCGGGCTCAGAGTCCTTGCTGTCAGCACAGAAGTAGCCCAGGCGCAGGAACTGGAAGCGGTCGCTGGGCTGAGCATTGGCCAGGGAAGCCTCCAGCTTACAGCCCTCCAGCACCTCCAGGGAACCGGGGTTCAGGCACTCCAAAAAGTCCTTGTCGCCCCCATCGGGGTTCTCGTCGGCAAAGAGGTTGTCGTAGAGACGCACCTGGGCATCCACGGCAGTGGCGGCATCCACCCAATGGATGGTGGCGCCCTTCACCTTCCGGCCATCGGCGGGGTTGCCGCCCTTGGACTCGGGGTCATAGGTGGCCAGAATCTCCGTGACATTGCCCTGCTCATCCTTGACGCAGCCGGTGCACTGGATGAGATAGGCCCCCTTCAGGCGGCACTCGGGTCCCTCGGGGTAGAGGCGCTTATACTTGGGGATGGGGGTCTCCAGGAAATCGTCGGCCTCCACATAGAGGTGCCGGGAGAAGGTCACCGGGCGGGTGCCGGCCTGGGGATCGTTGGGGTTGTTCTCTACCGCAAAGGTCTCGCTCTGGCCCTCGGGATAGTTGGTGATGGTGAGCTTCACCGGACGCAGCACAGCCATGGCCCGCTGGGCGTGGTCGTTGAGGTCCTCCCGCAGGCAGTGCTCCAAAAAGCCAAACTCCACGGTGGAGGCAGCCTTGCTCACACCGTTGCGCTCGGTAAAGTTACGAATGGCGGAGGGAGTGTAGCCCCGGCGGCGCAGGCCGCACAGGGTGGGCATACGGGGGTCGTCCCAGCCGGAGACGTAGCCCTCCTCCACCAGCTTGCGCAGCTTGCGCTTGCTCATGACAGTATAGTTGATTCCCAGCCGGGCAAACTCGATCTGACGGGGCTTGGCGGGCACAGGGCAGTTGACGATGACCCAGTCGTAGAGGGGACGGTGATTCTCAAACTCCAGAGAGCACAGAGAGTGGGTGATCCCCTCAAAGGCATCCTCCAGAGGGTGGGCAAAGTCGTACATGGGATAGATGCACCACTTGTCCCCCTGACGGTGGTGAGAAGTGTGGTTAATGCGGTAGATCACCGGGTCGCGCATATTGAAGTTGCCGCTCTCCAGATCGATCTTGGCCCGGAGGGTATACTTGCCCTCAGGGAACTCGCCTGCACGCATGCGTGCAAACAGATCCAGGCTCTCTTCCACGGGGCGGTCCCGCCAGGGAGAGCGGGCGGGGGTGTTTACATCGCCCCGGTACTCCTTGAACTGCTCGGGGGTCAGCTCACACACATAAGCCAGCCCCTTTTTAATGAGCTCCACGGCACAGTCATACATCCGCTCGAAATAGTCCGAGGCATAGTAGAACCGGTCGTCCCAATCAAAGCCCAGCCAGCGGATGTCCTCCTTAATGGCCTCCACATACTCCTCGTCCTCCTTAGAGGGGTTGGTGTCGTCCATACGCAGGTTGCAGATACCGCCAAACTTCTCCGCAGTGCCAAAGTCAATGATCAGAGCCTTGCAATGGCCGATGTGGAGATAGCCGTTGGGCTCAGGCGGGAAGCGGGTGTGCACCTGCATCCCGGCAAAACGGCCGCCGGGGGCGATGTCCTCCTGGATGAACTGGTGGATAAAGTTCTGGCTCTCAGGAGCCTCATTTTCCGTAACAGCTTTGATGTCTTCCGACATAGCTTGTTCCTCCTGTCTTCTCTGGGGATATGCGGCCCAGCTGGCCGAAATGGTAATAACTGATATATTTTACACCATCTCATAGGGGAAATGCAAGGCCTTCCCCGTTTTCTCCCAGAATTTCGGGCCGCAGAACCTCTCTGTGACAAAGTTACGGAAGGTTTCCCGCCCCTGTGGTATGGTATGGACACAGAGAGGAAAGGCTCGTGAGGATACCTTGTATCCCGGATCAAAAAGGGGTATAATTCTCACAAGAACTTTGAAAGGCGGCGAAGGCACATGACCTATGATCTAATCGTGCTGGGCTCAGGCCCCGCCGGAATGGCGGCAGCCATTGCCGCACGCGGCAGAAACAAGAGCGTCCTGGTCATTGGCAACCACTGGCAGGACAGTCCCCTGGCCCGTGCCGAACGGGTAGACAACTATCTGGGGCTCCCTGGGTACACCGGAGCTGAGATGCTGGAGACCTTCTACCGGCACGCGCTGGACATGGGCACAGAATTCGTAATCGGCAAAGCCATTTCTCTTATGGCCTGGAACGGCTTTATGGTCACCGTAGGCAGTCAGGTGTATGAGGGGAAAACTCTCATTCTGGCCCCCGGTGTGGTCCGACAGGCCAAATATCCCGGCGAAGAGGAATATTTGGGCCGGGGCGTAAGCTACTGTGCCACCTGCGACGGGATGCTCTACCGGGGCAAGCCGGTCGTTGTAGTAGGCCGTTCCTCCGACGCTCCCCACGAGGCCAACTACCTGAAGAGCCTGGGCTGTCAGGTGACCTATGTATCCCCTCAGCCCCCGGTCGGATTGGATGGAGACATTCCCTATGTGAAAGCGGGAAAGTTGACCATAAAAGGGGAACAGACCGTCACAGGCCTGGAGGCTGACGGAGCCCTTATCCCCTGTAATGGCGTATTCGTTCTCCGGCAGACGGTAGCTCCCACCGACCTCTTGCCCACCCTGGAGACCGAGGCAGGCTACATCAAGGTAGACCGGCGCATGGCTACCAATCTTGAGGGGGTATTTGCCGCCGGGGACTGTACCGGTCTCCCGCTCCAAGTGTCTAAGGCTGTTGGGGAGGGCCATGTGGCCGCCCTGTCCGCCTGTGAATATCTGGACCAAAAACCGGAACAATAAATGATAACTTTAATGTTTAACACAGAAAGGAAATGATTGATATGTTGGTACATTTCAGCAAGGAAGGCTTTGACAAGGCGCTCAGCGACGGTAAACTGATGATGGTGGACTTCTGGGCCAGCTGGTGCGGCCCCTGCAAGATGCTCGCCCCCGTGATCGACGATCTGGCCGAGCAGTACGAGGGCAAGGCCGTGGTGGGCAAGGTGAACGTGGATGAGGAGCAGGAGCTGGCTATCCGCTACGGCGTCATGTCCATCCCCACCGTCATCTTCTTCAAGGACGGCAAGGAGATTGACCGCAAGGTGGGCGTCATGCCCGGCGGCGCCTTTACCCAGGTGCTGGACAGCAACCTGTAAACAGATTAAAAAGCGGGGAGAGCACCTCCCCGCTTTTTGTTTCGTCAGCCTAAGAAATCCCTTCCACATTTAATTTTTTCGCATCTTTCTCCCCTGACGGTTGTTCTCTCCGGGGCAGAAGGGTTACCTCTCCATCCTGGCCATTGATATACCGTTCCTCACAGGCCTGTTGGGCGGCTACCAGCGTATTGATTGCCTGTTCTGTGGCCCGGAACAGGGTGAGATACATTTCTTTATAGTCGGGCATAGGATCACCTCTTTTTTATAGAATAGGACAAATAGTCCTAAAAGTCAATAGGACAATATGTCCTTTGATATAGTTGCATTGGTGATGACTATGCAACTAAGAATTCGAGACTTACGAGAGGATGCTGATTTGACGCAAGATCAAATTTCCAGTATGCTGCACTGCGACCAGTCGCTTTATTCCAAATACGAGCGCGGCGAACGGGTGCTCCCGCTGGATTTGGCAATCAAGTTGGCGGAATTCTATCATGTATCCCTTGATTACCTGGTGGGAAGAAGCGATAAGAGAACTTGACTGGTTTACCAGAGCAAGGTTTCGCCCTGCAGGGCGACCCACTTTGCCAACAGCGGCAAAGTGGGCAAAACGCCGTTAAAGGGGGAGATGTTTCGATTCATCTCCCCCTTCAAAATCCCCCTCTTCAGAGACCAAAAGGTGGGAACTGCGGTTCCCCCCTTTTTGGATTAACCCCCCTCGGAGCAAGCGACTCCCCCTGAGTGGCGCTTTCCCTCTTTTGCCGCCACGAGCAAAGGAGGGCGCCGCCGAAGCGGCGAAACCTATCCACCTACCGATCTGCCTATTATAGGAAAACCCCCGAGGCAACGAACCTCGGGGGTCATTTTATACATCAAGGTTTCACCAGCGCCTCGCCGGCCAGATAGATATCCCCCGCTCCCACCGTAAGAATGAGGTCTCCCGGCTGGGCCATCTCCCGTAGGGTTTCGGTAACTGCCTCCAGGGTGGGACAATACACCGCTCCGGGGATTTTCTCCGCCAGGTCTTTGGACGAAATTCCAAGCGTGTTCTGCTCCCGTGCGGCGTAAATCTCCGCCAGCACCGCCACGTCCGCCAGCTTCAGCTGTTCCACAAAGTGATCAAAGAGGGCGGCGGTACGGGTATAGGTATGGGGCTGGAAGGCGCAGATGATCCGCTGATACCCCAGCTTCTTCACCATGGTCAGCAAAGCATGGAGCTCGTCAGGGTGGTGGGCATAGTCGTCATAGACCATGGCCCCGTGGTACTCCCCCTTCTTTTCAAAGCGCCGTCCCGCTCCGGTGAAGCTCTCCAAGCCTTCCTCCACTGCGCTTCCGGGAATGCCCAAAGCCCAGGCAGCACAAGCGGCGGCCAATGCGTTGGAGATATTGTGCTCGCCTCCCACACGAAGCTCCACATGGGCATATTTCTCCCCATGGATGAGAATATCAAACCGGGGCAGCCCCCGCTCCCAGGTCACATTCTGTGCCCGGCAGTCAGCGCGCTCCCCATCCCGGCTGAACACCAAGATTTCCCGTCCACAGTCCTGCACAGCCTCCATGGCATGGTCATTGTCTCCGTTGACCACTACCCAGCCCCGGTCCTCAGGCACTAGCTGGGCAAACGAACGGAAGGAGTGCTGGATGTCATGGATATCTTTGAAGAAATCCAGGTGGTCCTCTTCTACGTTGAGGATCACCGCCACAGTAGGTGCAAAGGACAGGAAGGAATTGCAATACTCACAGGACTCCGCAATGATAGTATCTCCATGTCCTACCCGGTGCCCCGCCCCCAGAACCGGCAGGGTGCCTCCGATCATCACCGAAGGGTCCTTCCCGGCAGCCAGAAAGATATGGGTACACATGGAAGTAGTGGTGGTCTTGCCGTGGGTGCCCGCCACGCACAGGGCATTGCGGTAGTGCTGCATAATGGCTCCCCAGGCCTGGGCCCGCTCAAAGACGGGAATCCCGGCAGCCAGAGCGGCTGCAATTTCCGGGTTATCATCGTGGACGGCGGCAGTGCGGATGACACAGTCCGCACCCACTACGCTTTCCGGCAGATGTCCGATCATCACGGGAATTCCCAGGGACCGCAGGTGGTCTACCGCAGCGCTCTCATGCATATCAGAACCGGTGACAACAACGCCCCGGCCCTTCAGCACCTCCCCCAGCGGGGACATGGACACCCCACCGATGCCCACCAGATGGGCCCGCTTGCCCGGCTTGATATAATCCTGTACGTTATGCTCCAAATCCATAATGGCACCTCACATCTCAGGTCTCTCTCTATTTTATCCCGTGCACCCAAAAGGGTGCGCTTTCCGGTAACGATAGCCAAATTTTTCTATCACTATACGCAATTGTCTCACTTTTCCCGGCCCAAAGCCAGGTCATAAAGCTGATTTTTGGCAAGTCCCAGCTCCTTGGCCGCCCGTTTCACTCCGTCCCGGAGGGAAAGACCCTCCTCAATCCGGAGCTTTTCCACCAGCCGGAGGCCATCCTCTAAAGTGGCTTCCTGCTCCTCCTGAGGCTCCGCCCCCCGGACTACCAGCACAAATTCCCCTTTGGGCGTGTTGTCCCGGTAGTAATCCGCCGCTGCGCCCAGGGTAGTGCGGCGCACTTCCTCATGGAGTTTACTCAGCTCCCGGCACAGAGACACGCTCCGGTCAGGACCGAAGGTATCGGCAAGGTCCCGAAGGGTAGCGGCAAGCTTGTGGGGAGCCTCATAGAAGATCATCGTCCGCTCCTCATTGCGCAGGGAATCCAAGTGGGAGCGGCGGTTTTTCTTGTTCATGGCCAAAAAGCCCTCAAAGGTAAACCGGCCCGTAGGTTGTCCGGACACAGCCAGGGCGGTGACCAGGGCGCAGGGGCCTGGAATGGCTACCACCGGGATGTCCAGCTCCCAGCACCGGGCCACCAGCTCCTCCCCAGGGTCGGAGATGGCGGGCATTCCTGCATCGGTGACCAATGCGCCGTTCTCCCCCGCCAGCAGTCGGTCAAGGACCGCCTGTCCTCCCGTCTCGGTGTTATGGCGGTGGTAGGTGAGCATGGGTTTTCGGATATCCAGATGGTTCAGGAGCTTCAAGGTAACCCGAGTATCCTCGGCGGCAATAAAATCTGCCTCAGCCAGGGTATCCGCCATCCGGCGGGAAATATCCCCCAGGTTACCGATGGGGGTAGGGACCAAATAAAGTGTTCCTGCCATATCCTCCTCGCAAACTCCTCTCCATTTCGTCTATTGCACGTTCTCTCCAAAAGTTGTCATAATATTATAGCACAGGGCGGGAAAATGTGGTATTCTTTTCTTACCGATTTTCCCGAAAAAGTGAGGAAATAAACCATGAAAACCGAACAACTGGGGCCCTACACCCTGTCCTGGCCTGACGGCGTGTTTCCTCTGGGGGGCGACAGCCTGTCCCTGGGAGCATTTGCCACCGTGAAACCCCAATGGCGGGTGTGCGACCTGGGCACCGGAAGCGGCACTCTGCTCCTGCTTTTGGCCCGGCGGGCAAACGAACTCTCCCTGACGGGAGTGGAGCTTCACCCCCTGTCCGCCCAAACTGCCCGAGAGAATCTCATGCAAAACGAACTGGCTGGAACGATTGTAGAGGGAGACCTGCGCACCGCCCCTCTCCCAGCTGGAAGCTTTGACCTGATCATTTCCAACCCTCCTTATTTTCCCACAGGCGCTGGGAAAAGCGGAGGCAGCGCCCGAAGTGAGGAGTGCTGTACACTGGACGAGCTTTGTTCCGCTGCCGCCCGCCTGGTGAAAAACGGCGGCCGCTTCGCCCTGTGCCACCGTCCGGAACGGCTCACCGATGTGCTGTGCACCTTGCGAAAGTACCATTTGGAGCCCAAACGGTTAAAACTTCTCTCTCACAGCCCTGGTGATCCCCCCAGCCTGATTCTGGTGGAGGCCCTGCGCCAGGGGAAACCGGGATTGTCCATTGAGATTGGCTGCACAGTATGATATAATTCAAGTGATCCCATTTGATTGCAGAAAAGAAAGGATGTGCCCCGATGAATGTGCGAGTAAACACCTTGTGGCGCGTGCCTGTTTTTTACCTGTGTGCCAGTTGGCTCAGCTTTTATCTTACGGTCTATCTTGGGTTTATCTACCTCGTCAAAACCACCGGGGCCGACGGTGTAACAGAGGTCTCCATAGATCCTGTCCGCAGCGCCATATTTGACCTGGTTCTGCTGCTGGCCGCTCTTCTGCTAGGCGGGCTGTGGGCCTTCCGGGGCATGACAAAGCTGGAAATTTTCCTCTCCGCCGCCATTCTTGTCGCTGTTTATGTGATCATTACCCTGTTGGAGCTTTCTTTCCCTGAATTTCCCGCATCTCTCAGTCTCATACTGGCCAAATTTCAGAATCTCAATGGAATGATCTCCTCTCTCCTGTTCCGTCTCACGGACCAGTTGGAACTCTCCGTCCTGATCTCTGATTTGACCCCATTTCTTTTTATTCCCTTTGGAAAACGATCCACGCACTGACATAGCAGCTTCCAACGCCTGAAAAAACCAAAAAGCGGCAGGGTTTTCACCCTGCCGCTTTTGTGCGCTTACCGCTGATATTCAAACTCCAAATCGTACATGGACACGATATCTCCGTCCTTAATGCCCATTTCCTCTAATTTGTCGAACAGGCCGGACTGCCGGAGCTTCTGGTCAAACCAGTTCCGGGACTCGTAATCCCCAAAGTTTACATTGGCAATGAGACGCTGCAGCCAGGGGGCTTCCACAACCCAAGTGCCATCGAACTCCACAATGTTGACTTCCCCGGTGGTATCCACTTCCGGGGGACGCTCCACATAGGTGGGCTCGTACACCACCACAGGGGGCAGCTGAGAGAGCTCCTGGGCGGCCTTCTTAACCAGCTCCCGGGTGCCCTGGTGGGCGGCGGCGGAGATTTCAAAGAGCTCCATGCCCTGCTCCTCCACGTGCTTGCGCAGCTTCTCCAGCAGAGCGGGGTCCTCCATGATGTCCACCTTATTGGCCGCCACGATCATTTTCCGGGTGGCCAGCTCGGGGGAATACTGCTTGAGTTCCTCATTGATGGCCTCAAAATCCTCCACCGGATCCCGGCCTTCGCTGCCGGACACATCCACCACATGGATAAGCAGGCGGCAGCGGTCGATATGGCGCAGGAAGTCATGGCCCAGGCCCGCCCCTTCGGCGGCACCCTCAATGATGCCGGGGATATCGGCCATGACAAAGGAGACTCCCTCCTCCACAAACACCACGCCCAGGTTGGGGAAGAGGGTGGTAAAGTGGTAATTGGCGATCTTGGGCTGGGCCCGGCTGACCACACTCAAAAGAGTGGACTTGCCCACATTGGGGAAACCTACCAGACCCACGTCGGCCAGCAGCTTCAGCTCCAGCACCACATCCCGGCTCTGGCCGGGCAGGCCCGCCTTGGCAAACCGTGGCACCTGACGGGTGGGGGTGGCAAAGTGCTTGTTGCCCCAGCCCCCACGGCCGCCCTTGCAGAGGATGAAGGGCTCGGGGTCGGACATGTCCTTGATGATCTCCCCGGTCTCTGCGTCCCGGATGATGGTGCCCCGTGGCACCCGGAGAACGAGGTCCTCCCCATCCTTACCGGTGCAGCGCTTGCCGGCCCCGTCGGAGCCGTTGCCCGCCACGTACTTGCGCTTATAGCGGAAGTCCATGAGGGTGGACATGTGGTCATTGACCTCCACCACCACATTGCCCCCACGGCCGCCGTCGCCCCCATCAGGGCCACCGGCAGCCACGTACTTTTCCCGGTGGAAGGACACCACGCCGTTGCCTCCATCCCCGGAGCGGACGGTAATGCGGGCGGTATCGACAAAGGGTGCAGCCATAAAGGCACCTCCTCACTTGTTTAAAAGATAAGCCGCAAACGGTATGTCGTTTGCGGCTTCGTGTCAGCAAAAATTACTGAGCGGACTCCTCGATGATAGAGACCTGCTTGCGGTCCTTGCCCAGGCGGTGGAACTTCACCCGGCCGGACTTCATGGCAAACAGAGTGTCATCGCTGCCCTTGCCCACATTGACGCCGGGATGGATGTGAGTGCCGCGCTGGCGGACCAGCACGTTGCCGGCCAGCACGAACTGACCGTCGCCCCGCTTCACGCCCAGGCGCTTAGCCTCGGAATCACGGCCGTTACGGGTGGAGCCAACGCCCTTTTTGTGGGCGAAAAACTGTAAACCGATGTTCAGCATATCTATTACACCTCCATGACGGAAATATGTTGAGGATACTCCTCCGCCAGCTGGACAAAGTGGACCATGAGGCCGGTCAGGAGCGCCTGACAGGTACTCTCATTGGTTTGTCCCAGACTTGCGGGAAGTTTCAGGGAGATGGACGCGTCCTTTTCCTTCACCTTCACCGAAGCCTCCAGGCCCAGCACATCATTGATCGTGCACTCTACAAGCCGGACGGCGCTGGTGATCGCGGAACAGACAATATCCTCTCCCTCCGGGGCATAGCCGCTGTGTCCCTTGACTTCAAAGCCAGTGATACGGCTGCCCTGGGAAGAAAAAGTGACGGTGGTCATCAGGCCTTAATGGCGCCGATCTGCACCTTGGTGTAGGGCTGACGATGGCCCTGACGCTTGCGGTAGCCCTTCTTGGGGTTGTACTTGAAGATACGGACCTTCTTGCCCTTGCCGTTCTTCACCACAGTGGCCTCCACGCTGGCACCCTCCACAACGGGAGCGCCAAAGGTGGCCTTGTCCCCGTCCAGGATGGCCAGCACCTCGAAGGTGACGGTCTCCCCAGCCTCGGCCTCCAGCTTCTCGATGAAGAGGGTATCGCCCTCAGCCACCTTGTACTGCTTGCCGCCGGTCACGATGATAGCGTTCATTGATATTCAACTCCTTCATTACGGGCTCGCTCTTGCAGGCGAGGAGTGCTCCTCTTGATGGCCTACGCAATGCGGCTCTAGTAGTTTATCAGCCTCCCTAGTACTTGTCAAGAGAAAAAAGCGATTTTTTATTTCATTTTTTACATTTTGCTTTGTTAGCAATAACAAGAATTTATTGCATTAGTGAAGTCTTTGTGCTATGATAAACATAACAACCCAAAGGAGGCCGCTTTATGAAATTCACCGGTTCTACCTCTCTCAGCCGGGAGCAGCTGCGCGCGGATTTTGACCAGGCCCGCAGCCTGGGGCAGGTGCGTCTGGGGGAGCACTGCGTCTATTTCCAGAAGTTTTCCGGCACCTACGCCCTACTTTATGGCCGGATTTTCCGGGCCTGGGTGCGCCAGGAAGAGGTCCGGGCCAATCTGTGTTGCGGCCGGGCTAATTTCGATCAGTTTTACCTCATGGTCCAGGAAGAGGGGGGTGCTGTGTGCCGTGGGCAAGTACTCAGTAAAGAGACAGGCCGCGCCTGCCTAGACCGTATCCGGGCCGAGAACCCCGGCACACTCATCGCCCCGCCGGACAGGCTGTAACATACGCATTTGGGTTTACAACGCAAACGGGCCGCCCCATCGGGGCGGCCCGTTTATTATATGGTTTGAATGGAACCCGGACAGGCATGAACACCTCCGCCGGTCTCTTCTCAGCCCATTCCCTTGACCTTTTTTCCGGCGGTGTGGTAGATGGGCTTCCACTCCACCTTCTGCACCAGTGCCGCGATGGAGATGGGGATATAGGTGAACATAAAGATGGGGAAGGTAAACACATACCCCAGCTTTTTCACCGCAGGGGCGTCAATGTGCTTCCACTCCGACAAAACGGTCAGCAGTCCGTAAATCAGCAGACCCACATAGAAGTTGACCACGGCAGAGAAAATAAAGTGCACCGACTCGCTGATGATCCAGGCAGCCAGGTAGACTGGCTGGGTCAGGCAGACTACCAGGACCAGGGCATTGAACAAAACTATTCCCAGTGTCAGCAGCATACCGGGCGCCACTGTGGCGAACATGTCATAGCAGGACAGGCCCCGGCGTCCCAGCCGCAGGCAGCCTTTTAGCAGAGGAAGGGTATATACCCGGTCCACCTGGTAAAATCCTTTGGACCACCGCAGGCGCTGATCCCAGGACTGGCGGAAAGTGGTGGGCTGCTCGTCATAGACCACGGCCTTGTCGCAGTAACCGATTTTCCGGCCCTGGACAGCGCAGTCCACCGAGAACTGAATATCCTCCGTCAGCAGATGGAAGGGCCAGCCGCCATTTTCTTCAATGACCCTGGCCGACACCAGAAAGCCCGTGCCGGAAACGTGGCAGTTGGTTCCCAGCAGAGTGCGGGGGAAGTTGAGGAACCGGGCCTCCCGCAAAAACCAGATGGAATATCCGGCGGAGAGCCAGTTGGCACCGAAGTTCTTGGAATTGCGGTAGCAGGTCAGGGCGTCATAGCCTTTGTCAAAGGTGCGGTTCATCTCCCGGACAAAATTGGGGTTCACCAGATTGTCCGCATCAAAGACAAAGTACCCGTCGTAGTTCCACTTCCCCTCCTCCTTCAGATGGCGAAAGAGGTAGTCCATGGCGTAACCTTTGCCCTTATGTACCTTGTCAAAGCGCTCATAGACGAAGGCCCCCGCCTGGCGGGCCACCTCGGCGGTATTATCGGTACAGTTATCCGCTACTACATACAGATCCAGCAGTTCTGCGGGATAATTTTGCCTGCGCAGACTTTCCAATAGTTCGCCGATCACCCCTGCCTCATTCCGGGCGGACACAATGGCGGCAAAGCGGTGCAGCCGGCTGGGCTGGTGATGCTCCTTCCAGCGGCGGCACACAAGGCCTACCACCGCATAGAAGCCCTGATACAAATACAGGACTGCAAACAGAACGATCACAGCCAGATTCAGATCTTTTACAAACTCTAACATCGTCATTTCAAAAATCCTCCAGGGTAAGCTCAAACGCCCCAGCGGGGATCCTTTCTCGATATTGTTCACCCCCGCCGTCTATCTCTTCCCTGTCCGTTAGACAAAAAAGGGGGAGGAAACTGTCCCCGCCGTCTTGCTGGGGACATACTTTCCTCCCAAAGGCGCAGGGATTATCATACCATGTTTCCAAAGGATTGCAAGCCTATTTAGTGCTAATTAAACAATTCTTAAGAAATGATTTTTATACATTTGCACAAAAAAAGAAGCCCACGTCCGACTTCAGACGTGAGCTTCTTGATTCAGATATTCTCAAACGGACACTCCCGCTTTGGAGCTCAGTTGCTTCCGAACTCGCTGAAGAAGCGGTCGTGGACGGCCTGAACGGCCTGGTCGGCCTCCCGCTCGTCCACCAGGACGGAGACCTTGATCTCACTGGTGGAGATCATATTGATGTTGATCCCCGCAGAGAACAGGGCCTCAAACATCTTGCAGGCCACGCCGGCATTGTTGGCCATGCCGGCGCCCACAATGGAGATCTTGGCGATCTGGTCGTTGAGTTCCACGCTCTTGCAGCCGATGGCCTCCTTGTTCTCCTCCATGACCTCCTTGGCCCGCTGGGCGTCGCTGCGGGCCACGGTGAAGCTGATGTCCTTGCTGTTGTCACGGCCGATGGACTGGAGGATGATGTCTACGTTGATGTTCTCCTTGGCCAGGAGAGAGAAGATTTTAAAGGCGATGCCGGGCTGATCGGCCAGCCCCACCAGAGCCAGGCGGGCCACATTTTTATCTTTGGCCACACCGCTGACATGAGTTTTTTCCATGGTTTTTACTACCTCCTTCACTTGGGTGCCGGGATTTCCGCTGAAGCTGGAGAGAACCTCCAGGTTCACATTGTAGCGCTTGGCCATTTCCACCGAGCGGTTGTGGAGCACCTGGGCACCCAGGCTGGCCAGCTCCAGCATTTCGTCATAGGTGATCTCGTCCAGCTTCCGGGCCCCCTTGACGGTGCGGGGATCGGCAGTGTACACACCATCCACGTCGGTATAGATCTGGCACAGGTCCGCATGGAGGGAGGCAGCCAGAGCCACCGCGGAGGTGTCCGAGCCGCCCCGGCCCAGAGTCGTCACATCGTCATACTTGTTGATGCCCTGGAAGCCGGCCACCAGGACGATCTTCTTCTTGTCCAGCTCCTTCTGAATCCGCTCAGTACGAATGCGCTTTATACGGGCGGAGGAGTAGGAGGAGTCGGTGAGCATACCCGCCTGCCAGCCAGTGAGAGAAATGGCCTGGTAGCCCATGCGCTCGATGGCCATGACGCACAGGGAGATGGAAATCTGCTCACCGGTGGACAGGAGCATATCCATTTCCCGCTTTGAGGCGTTGGGGTTGATTTCCTTCGCCTTTTCAATCAGGTCATCGGTGGTGTCCCCCTGGGCGGACAGGACAGCCACCACACTGTGGCCCTTGCGATAGGTCTCGGTGATGATCCGGGCCACATTGCGGATCTTGTCGGCGTCGGCCACAGAGCTGCCGCCAAATTTTTGTACGATAAGTGCCATGTATGTTCTTCCCCCTAAAAAGGTCAAATCAAAATAATCTGGTTTGGGGAGCAGGGCTCCCCCGCCATTCTATGCCCCAGCGGGCTCTCTGTCATGCCAAAACCCGGAACAGGGAGCCCACCTCCATGCCCTGGAGACGATCCCGGATCTGGGGCTCGGTCATGGGCGGGGTGAGGAAGGCTGCCTCCCCGGCGGGAGCACCCGCACGGGCCAGCAGATGGATCTCCCCGCAGGCCAATCTCGCCTGGTCGGCCGTGCACTGGGCGCGGACATACCAGGGAGAGGACAGGATGTCCGAAGAGACTACCAGGTCAGGGGCACCCTCCTCCCAGCCGTTGTGCCGGTCCTTCTTCAGGTCCTTGGCAATGTCGATGACATCGGCCACCACAGCGGAAGCAGTGGGCAGCTTGCCCGCGCCCCGGCCATAGAACATCACGTCCCCGATGGCATTGCCGGTGACGGCGATGGCGTTAAATACATCCTCCACCCCGGCCAAGGGATTTTCACCGGGCACCAGGTGAGGAGCCACATAAGCGCACACCTTGCCCTGAGGCTGGCGGATGGCACGGCCCAGGAGCTTGATCTTATAACCCACGGAATCGGCGTAGGCCACATCCTCCAAGGTCACCCCGCGAATGCCCTGGGTGGGCACCTGATCGGGATACACATGGCGGCCAAAGGCCAGGGCGGCCAGAATGCAGATCTTCCGGCAGGCGTCGTGGCCGTCCACATCGGCGGTGGGGTCCTTCTCGGCATAGCCGTTGTCCTGGGCCTCTTTCAGCGCCTGGTCAAAGGTGAGGCCGGAACGGATCATCCGGGTC
The DNA here is from genome assembly GCA_944385035.1 of uncultured Oscillospiraceae bacterium. GTDB lineage: Bacteria > Bacillota > Clostridia > Oscillospirales > Oscillospiraceae > Lawsonibacter. Next base: position 120,920 of record CALWVV010000001.1, read on the forward strand.
AGGATATAGTTGGTGGTGCCGTTCAAAATACCAGTGACCTGGGTCAGCTCATTGGCGGCCAGGCAGGAAGTCAGGGGCCGCAGGATGGGAATTCCGCCGCCCACGCTGGCCTCAAAGAGATAGCTGCACCCATGCTCACGGGCCAGGTTCAGCAGCTCATAGCCGTGGGTGGCCACCAGCTCCTTATTGGAAGTCACCACGCTCTTGCCCGCCTTCAAGGCTCGGGTGGTAAAGTCCAGGGCAATGGTAGCCCCGCCGATAGTTTCCACCACAATGTCGATCTCCGGGTCCTGCTCAATAACGGAAAAATCCTTCACAAAGCAATCCGCATAGGGGCTGCCGGGAAACTCCCGCACGTCCAGGATATATTTCAGCCGTACCAGATCGTCTACCCGGCGGTCAATGAGCCCGCCGTTCTGGGTAAGCACCTCGGCCACACCGGAGCCCACGGTGCCAAAGCCTAAAATCGCCACATGTACCATGTTTTGTATCCTCCTATCCGATTCGGGTCTCAGCCCGCCAGAATTTCGCACTTGATAACGCCGCTGCCCGCGGACACCTGCGCCATCACATCCTCCAGAGAATCCTGAAGTGCGGAAGTCTCCGCCGTCATCGTCACCACCGCACAGCCGCTGACCGGGATGTTCTGGTTGATGGTGAGAATATTTACTCCCGTGCCCGCCAGCACATTGAGTACTCCAGACAAAATGCCCGGTTCATCCTTCAAAAGCACCTGGAAGGTGACAATCCGCCCGTGGAGCATGTCATTAAATGGCCGTACCGCGTCCTTGTATTTATAAAAGGCACTGCGGCTGATGTTCACCGCCTGGGCCGCCCCATTCACCGTTTTCTGCTCTCCCGTCTCCAACAGGCGCTTCGCCTCGGCTACCTTCCTGAAAATTTCAGGCATGGCCTCGGCCTCCACAATAAAGTACTTCGCCGGACCGCTCATGGTTCCCTCCTGTCTCACGGACGTTGTCCGTGTTGGGTGGTCATTTGTTCTCGTGATGTGGTCTATTGTAACACAGCTTTCCTAGTATGGCAATGATAATTTCCCTGGGGAAAGTGTGAAAGTTTCCCTGGGACAGGCCGGCGTATTTTGTCAAATTTCACAATCCCGCAGGAAAGCGCCCCGGAGGTCTCCTCCGGGGCGCTGCTGGCTTTTCTAATTGCGTGGAATATCCTGGGAAATTCCTTGGCTGCCGGAATCACTCCCAGCGCCGCCAGTCCCACCTCCGGCAATGCCGCCCCCCTCACCAGGGACCACCGGATCACCGGGGACCACCGGGTCAACAGGATTATTGGGATCCCCATAGTCGGGGTCATTGGGATCCAGATTCATGTTGGGATCGTTGGGGTCAGGAACTACCGTCTCCTCTGTATGGACGGTACAAAGCCCCGCCTCCATGGCCGTAGTATAGCGGTATTTCTCGTCTCCCGCCACCTCTCCGGCCACCGAGGTACGCTCATAGTCCGGATAGCAGACCTCCTTCAGGCTCTCCTCCGGGCAATAGGGACCGGCTTCGTGGTAGAGGCCCGTCTCCTTCCCTTCTCCATCCAGGATCGGGTCATCCAGACAAACGGTAACCACACTGGCACCCGTATGGACCGTGCAGTACTTGCCCTCCGGATAGTCTTCAGAGAACACGCTTCCCTGGGTCACGCGGTCTCCGCGGGGATCGAGCTTACAGTAGTCTGTGGCCAGCAGGCCGCTGTCCTGACAGTAAGTCACCGTGCGCAGGGAGGAAGAACTGGCCGAGGGGAAGTTCTTATCCTCCAGTCCCTCATGGATGGGCTGCATAACCATTTTCCACAGGTTCACGTGGGTGGTGGTGTTGGGCATGGTGGCGTTGTTGGGGTAACCCATCCAAACGGCGGCGGTGTAGTACGGGGTATAACCCACAAACCACAAGTCGTACACGTCGTTGGTGGTACCGGTTTTACCGGCGCAGTGCATACCGCTCAGGCCCTTGCCCGCAGCAGTACCGCCGGACTGGAACACCCCCTGGAGGAGGGTATTCATATAATAAGCAGTGGTATCCTTCAGGGCAGGCTCCTGCACGATGGGGTTCTCCAGCAGGAGGACCTCTTCCCCATCCACCATGTGGGTCACCTTAGTAAAGGTACGGGAATAGGTATAGGTGCCCCCATTGGGGAAGGTGGCATAGGCCTCAGCCATATCCCGTGTGGTAACGCCGTCGGTCAGACCGCCCATAGCCAGGGGGGCCACGCCGATGTCACTGTAGGTCTTGCCGTTAATTTCCCGGCCTTCTTCCAGATCGATGTGGAAGTGGTTTTCCATAAATTTAAAGCTCTCTTCCGGGGTGACCAGGTCGGCAAGGATGCGCACGGCGATGGTATTCAAAGACACCTTCAACGCATAGGGTATTCCTGTGAGGCCCCGGTAAGTGGTGGAACCGGCGTTGTAAGGCCAGGGACCGCCGTTCATCTCCTGGTAGGGGTAGTCATCCAGCACGGTGATGGGGCTGATCTTCCCCATCTCCAGAGCGGGAGCATACACGGACAGAGGCTTAATGGAGGAGCCGGGCTGCCGTTTGGAGGTGTTGGCATAGTTTTTCAGCAGGTTGCCTTCCTTTTCTCCAAACTGGCCGGCAATGGCCACCACATCTCCGGTGGCGTTGTCGATGACCGTGATGGCCGACTGCATGAGCTGGCCATCCTTAGAGGTGTAGTTCAGGTTCTCCCGGTTGGTGTACACCGCATCCACCGCCGCTTGGACATCAGGGTCATAGCAGGTGTAGATGCGCAGGCCGCCCTGCTGGAGGGCCTGGTTGACCATGGCATCCGACCAGTCCAGCTGATCCTTGAGGGCCTGGGACACATCGGAGATGACGGTTTCCTCGTACCAGGTGTAGATCTCAGTCTCGGCCTCTTCGTCCTCGGCCCGGACAAAGACCAGCTCCTGGGCCACGGCCTCGTCGTACTCCTCCTGGGTGATGTAGCCCTGGTCCAGCATCTGGAAGAGGACCACCTCCTGGCGGTACTTGTTCCACTGCCGGGCATCCCACAGCTCGCCCTCATTGTTTTCTGACTTAGCGAAGGAATAGGGGCCGTACTTGGAGGGGTTGTTGGTGATGGAGATAAGGCTGGCACACTCGGCCAGGGTCAGCTCGCTGACCGGCTTTCCAAAGTACTTCAAAGAAGCGGACCCAACTCCATCGCAGCCGCTGCCCAGGGGGATGATGTTCAGATACCGCTCAATGGTATCCTCTTTGGAGTTATTCTGGGTAAAGCGGATGGCACGGACAATTTCGGTAATCTTCCGCTTCACCGTGGTCTCGTTATAGCCCGTCTGATTCTTAATGAGCTGCTGGGTAATGGTGGAGCCTCCTGAGATGTCGTTGCCCAGGAACATATCCACCACTGCGTTCAGCGTACGCCGCCAATCCACTCCCGGATGGGTCCAGAAGCGCTTGTCTTCGATGGCAACGGCAGCATCGATCAGGTCCTGAGGCATGTCCTCCAAATCCACCCAGATGGAGCTGGTGGTATTTAAGAGGGTGGTCATCTCCACATATTGTCCGGTCGCCTTATCCTGATAGTACATAATGCTGTTTTCCCCGTAGGGGAAATCGTCCATACTCAGATCGGCGATGGGCACGATGACCTTATTGATGTATACCGCCGCAAAGCAGCAAAGCAGCGCGCCTGTACACAGTCCTACCAGCAGCAGCGTGCCCAGGATTTTAAAGAACAGGTTAAGCCTGCTTCCCCCGCGCTTTTTCGGCTTTCGCTTCTGATGCCCTTCGTCCCGGCGAGGTGCCTGACGACGGGAAGGATATTCGCTGTTTTCATATAAAGAGTGGTTATTATGATCTGACACAATGCTACCTCCAGTCGGGAGGGAAACGTTGGCTCCCTCCGACGGTCCTGGCAGACCCCGTCTGCCGTGATGTTCTTTGGTGTGCTTTGGGCCTTTGACCCGTCCCTTCAGCGGGCCGGGCGTAAAAACCCATTATGGGTATTATACCAGATTTTCCTTGTTTGTCCACCCAAAATACGCCGCTTCTCCCAGTCCAAACATGGACTGTGAAAATTTACCGGTCCGCGCTCTTGCATTTTTTCCTGTCACGGGTTAAAATAGACCCAGGAAAAGACAGGAGGTACTACACCATGGAGGAGCTGTTTGGCCCCGATTTCATCTCCGTCACCGACGAGGACGGAAACGAGTTTGAGCTGGAGCTGGTGGACACTCTGGAGCACAAGGGTGTTACTTACTACGCCATGTTCCCCGCTGTGGACGCCGATGAAGAGACCGGCGAGCCCAAAGATGTGGATGCGGATGACGAGGAGTATGGCCTGGTCATTATGAAGGCCATTGAAGAAAACGGCGAGGAACTGCTGTCCACACTGGACTCGGACGAGGAGCTGGACGAAGTCTATGAGCTCTTTATGGAGCGGTTCTTCGCAGAGGAAAACGAGGAAGCAGAGGACTGATTTTTTCCTGCTCGGTGCGTGATGGGTTCTTTTAAACCCACATTTTTTAAACGGGACGCCCACCTCACGGCGCGGCCTGCAGGCCTCCCGGCCCCCATCGAGGTCGGCTGGACGTTGGAAGCAGAAAAACGCTGTGGAGGCGACCCACCTGCCAGTCGTGCAGGTTTTAAACGGGCCCACACGGCCAGAGCGGGGCAAAGAGAAGATTCAGTCCACTTGGGCGCGGCGGTTTTCGCCGCGCTCTTTTTTTAATTTTTTATAAACATTTTCCCCAAAACTGCCTTTTTCCTTCAATTCCCCTTGAAAATTTCAGCTGTTTCAAGTATAATGCTTTGGACATGCCCAGGGCAGCTTTTCTCCGCCCACAGGGCATCTCCACTTTTCCCGGCCCTTCCCGCCGGGGATGATCTGAACGAGAGGACTGAACAAACTGTGAGCGAACCCAAAGAGAATAAGAGCCAGACTAAGGCTCAGCGCCAGGAGAAGCGCCGTCAGGAGGAGCAGGCTCACCGCCGCTCTATGGCCCTGTATTCCCTGGTAGGCGTTGTGGTGGTGGTGGCCGCCGTCGCCATGATCCTGTGGAACACCGGTATTTTCCAGCGCAACCTTACCGCCGTGGAAGTGGGCAGCAGCAAGTACACCGCTGCCGACGTGGAGCTCTATTACAACTCCGCCTATAACTCCATCGTCAGACAGTACATGGAAACTTATTACACTACCCCCTTCGATACCTCCTCTTCCACCAAGAAGCAGGTGTACAATGAGGAGACCGGTGAAACCTGGTATGACTATCTGATGGATCAGGCCATGACTAACCTGAAAAACGATACGGTTCTTTCCGCCAAGGCTACTGCCGAGGGCTACACTCTCTCCGAGAACGCCCAGCAGGATCTGGACGACTTTGTTAAGCAGCTGGATACCGCCTGGCTGGCCCAGTATAGCTCCCGCGATGCCTATATTCGCACCAACTACGGTTCCTTTATGACCTATGACCGGCTTGTGGAACTGGTCAACATGCAGATGTTGGCCAGCGACTATCTCCAGTCTCAGGTGAAGACCATCACCCATGGCGAAGAGGACTATGAGACTTATTACTCTGAAAACGCCGCTTCTCTTGACACCTATACCTATACTCAGTTTGTCTTCCAGGCCACGGTAGCCACCACGGACGAAGAGGGCAACACCATTGAGATGACTGAGGAGGAGAAGTCTGCTGCCCTGGAAGAGGCCAAGGCAGAGAAGAAGGCTCTGGCTGAAGAGCTCCAGGCCAAGCTGGAGGCCGGCGAGGATGCCCAGGCCCTGGCCGAGGAGTACGCCGATCAGCTCTATAGCAGTGTTATCTCCCGCAAGTCCACCGGCTCTACTTTGGTTACCAATGGCGCTCCCTACGCACAGTGGATGATGGATGCCAGCCGCCAGACCGGAGACGTGACCCTGACCGAGGCCGACTACACTTCTTCCTTCAACTACTATGTGGTCCTTCTTGAGGGCCGCCAGCGTGACAACACCCCCGCTGTTGATGTGCGCCACATCCTGGTGGCCGCCGAGCAGGATGAGGGTGCCACTGAGCCCACACAGGAGCAGTATGATGCCGCCTATGCCAAGGCCGAGGAGCTTCTGAACCAGTGGAAGGCCGGTGAGGCCACCGAAGACTCCTTCGCCACTCTGGCTGAGGAGAACAGCGCTGACGCTGGCTCTGCTTCTAACGGCGGTCTTATCTCCAACGTCTCCACCACCTCCGGCTATGTGGACACCTTTGCCAACTGGGCTCTGGATCCCAGCCGTCAGCCCGGCGACACCGGTATTGTTCAAAACACCGGCAGTTCCACCAAGGGTTGGCACATTATGTACTTTGTCTCCTCCAACGATCCCATCTGGAAGCAGTCTGCAGCCGATGGGCTCATGGACCAGGACTATGAGAATGTGATCAACGAGGCCACGGACGGCGTTACGCTTACCCAGAGCACGGGTATGAGCTTCGTTTCCGTTCAGTAAAGCTGCATTCATCGGACACTCCCGGCTACGCCGGGGGTGTCTTTTTATTGTGTTCCAAAATAAAAGGGCCGGGACTTGTTGTCCCGGCCCTTTTATTGGGAGAAACTATTTCTTACAGGGGCACACCCATCAGGGGGAACAGGAACCGGACCACCAGGGCGGCCAGAATCAGAGAGAGGATAATGCGTTCCACCCAGACAATGAGGATATCCTTCAGGGAGATGTCAATGTCAGTGCCCAGCACACAGGGGATGGAGGCGGAGAAGAACAGGATCTCGGACACGCACACAATGGCGGTCACATACTGAGACATGGGAGAACCATTGGCCACAATGTTGGCGGGCAGGAACATCTCCGCCAGGCTGATGGCGCAGCTCTTGCCCATCATCACGGCCTCGGAGCCAAAGCCCAGGAGCATGGCAAAGGGAACAAAGATGTAGCCGATGATATCAAACACAGGGGTGTACTCCGCCAGCAGCAGGCCCAGGAAACCAATGGACATAAGGGAAGGACCAATGCCCAGAGCCATGTTCAGACCATCGATAAAGTTCTTCACGACGCCTTCCACAATACCAGGAGCCTTGGAGCAGGCTTCCAGGCCCTCGTCCAGAGCGGTGGAGAACAGCTTGCCTTTCTCAGGAATGGGCTCAGGAACCACCGTCATGCCATTGTAGCCGGTATCAGGCTTCTTGCTCAGGGGATAAATACGGGTAGTCAAAGCAGTGACGATGAAGGTGATGATCAGAGTGGACCAGAAGTAGACATTCCAGTGATCCAGCAGCCCCAGCGTACGGGCCACCACGATCATGAAGGTGGCAGACACGGTGGAAAAACCGGTGGCAATAATAGCTGCCTCCTTGGTGGAATAGAAGCCTTCTTTGTACACCCGGTTGGTGATCAGCAGGCCCACAGAATAACTGCCCACGAAAGAGGCTACCGCGTCAACAGCGGAGCGGCCGGGAGTTTTCCAAATGGGGCGCATAACCGGCTTCATAAACACGCCGATAAACTCCATCAGGCCGTAGTTAATGAGGAACGCCAGGAACACAGCGCCCACAGGTACCAGAGAGGTAACAGGAAGAACGACCTTATTATAGATAAACGGCATCATGTCGCTGTCAAACCAACGGGCAGGCCCGGTTTTGGTCAGCCACACGATTAAGAACGGAATTGCCAACAGCTTTAAAAAGGAGAAAACCATGGTGACCTTATCCTTGTTCCAGGTCTTGCGGATAAAGGGCAGCACTGCACCCACTACCACAATGACCGCACCATAGACCAAATCAAAATAAGGAATTTTACGGATGGCAGTCACCACATGGTCCACAGGGATGGAACTGGTCTCGCCGATCTTTATAGTTACAAAGAACATAAAGATACCGATGAGGTTGAGCACAATAAACTTCAAAATATTGGATCCACTTTTCGCATTGGATTTCACACTATTTTCCATTTCAAATTCCCTCCTAACACAGGTGTCTCAATCTGGAACTGAAAAAGTCTCTGCAGCAAAGCAACAGGGCGCCCAGCGCCCCACCTTTTCCAAATTCCAAACGGAACCTTCCGCTGCAAAGCTGTAGTCCCGCATTCACCTCCTCATTTCATCTTTGCAGCTTCTTAACAAAGATGATTATACTCTTAATGCAAGTATAATGCAATGCTTCTTGCTATTCTTCGTCACATTGACCAATTTTTTATCTAGCGAATTAATATTTTAAAGTGAAAAATTATTATTCCATTTCCTGGGAATTTAAATAAAAAAGATGGAAAAACCGCATTAAATTACGATTTTCCCATCTTTATTATCGGGCACTTATATCTTTTTTCTTGCCTCTTCGTCAATTTTTTGACAGTTCAGTCTTCTTTGTCTTTCATTAACAGGTACATAACCGCCTTTTGGGCATGGAGACGGTTCTCTGCCTCGTCAAAAATTTCCTGGGCGTGAGCTTCAAACACCTCGGCAGTGATCTCCTCCCCCCGGTGGGCGGGCAGACAGTGCTGTACCATGCAGCCCTCGTTGGTCAAAGCCATGAGCTCGTCATTGATCTGGTAACCAGCAAAGGCCTTGGCCCGGACGGCACGTTCCTCCTCCTGGCCCATGGAGGCCCACACATCCGTGATGACCACATCAGCTCCCACCGCCGCCTCCTTCGGCGTGCGGTAGAGGGAGAACTTGTGGCCGGGGTCGCTCTTGGCAAAGTCCAGCACCTTCTGGTCGGGATCATAGCCCTCGGGGCAGGCGATAGACACCTCCATCCCCATCTTCAGGCCGCCTACAATAAGAGAGTTGGCCATGTTGTTGCCGTCGCCGATGTAGCACAGCTTCAGCCCCTCCAGCACCGCCTTATACTCCCGGATAGTGAGCAGGTCGGCCAGTACCTGACAGGGGTGGCAGAAGTCGGTCAGGCCGTTGATGACGGGGATCTTGGTGTTTCGGGCCAGGTTCTCTACTTCCTCCTGGGCAAAGGTACGGATCATAATGCCATCGCAGTACCGGTCCAGAACCCGCGCAGTGTCCTCCACCGGCTCCCCCCGGCCAATCTGGCTCTCCTTGCCGGAGAGAAACAGGGCGTGGCCCCCCAGCTGAAACATTCCGGTCTCAAAGGACACCCACGTGCGGGTGGAGTTTTTCTCAAAAATCATGGCCAGGGTCTTTCCCCGGAGGTAGTCGTGAGGAATGCGGTGCTTTTGGTCATATTTCAGCTGGTCGGCAGTATTCAGAATCTGGACAATGTCCTCCTTGGACAGGTCCAGCAGCTTTAAAAGATCTTTTGTCATTGGGTATTACACTCCTTTGAACGGACTGAGAGTACGCTGGAAGATGGCCAGAGCCTCATCCATCTCTTCTTTGGTGATCACCAGGGGGGGCAGGAACCGAAGCCCCGCTCCGGCAGTGAGGCACAAAAGGCCGTTGTCAATGAGAGCGGCAGCCAGCTCACGGTTGGTTTTTTCGCCCTTGACCTCCACGCCGATCATCAGGCCCAGCCCCAGGGTCTTGCCCAGGCAGGGCAGGTTCATTTCCTCCACCTTTTGACGGATGTAGGCCCCTTTCTCCTTCACCTGCTCCAGCAAATTGTCGTCGATCCGGTCCAGCACATAGCAGGCAGCGGCGGCAGAGACGGGGTTGCCGCCGAAGGTGGTGCCGTGGGTGCCGGGGCTAAAGACATTGCGGCACGTTTCATTGGCCATTACGCCGCCGAAAGGCAAACCACCGGCGATGCCCTTGGCAAAGGACACCACATCCGGGGAAATGTCATACTGCTGGAAGGCAAACAAGGTGCCTGTGCGGCCCACACCGGTCTGCACCTCGTCAATGAGCAGCAGCCAGTCCCGCTTTTGGCACAGGTCAGCTACCCCTTGGACAAACTTTTTGTCCAGAGGCAGTACGCCTCCCTCTCCCTGGACCAGCTCCATCATCACAGCGCAGACATCGTGGCCCGCCACTTCCTCTACGCTGTCCAGATCGTTGGCATTGGCGTAGCGGAACCCCTCGGTAAAGGGGAAGAAATAGTCGTGGAACTTGTCCTGGCCCGTGGCGGCCAGGGTGGTGATGGTACGGCCGTGGAAGGAATTACGCAGGGTAATGACGGTCCCGCGCCCCTTGCCGTATTTGTCATAAGAATACTTCCGGGCCAGTTTGATCATGGCCTCGTTGCTCTCCGCGCCGGAGTTGGCAAACATCACATTGCTCATCCCGGTGCGGGTGCACAGCTTCTGGGCCACTTTTGCATAGGGTTCGGTGTAAAAAAGGTTGGAGATGTGGCCCAGCTTAGCCGTCTGGGCGGCAATGGCCTGCTGCCAGCCTTCATCCGCGTAACCCAGCGAGCACACGCCGATGCCGGAAGTAAAATCGATGTACTTCTTGCCATTCACATCCCATACGGTGGCCCCCTTGCCGTGGTCCATAGCCACCTGGAACCGCCCGTAGGCGTGCATCACATACTGTTCATCCAGGGCTTTGATTTCTTCAAAGGTCATGTCGCGGACCCCTTTCTATGTATTCAGGCAAGCCTGCTTCAAGAGGCAGGCTCTCTTACTGGATCAGCATAGTGCCGATGCCCGCATCGGAGAGCAGCTCGATGAGGATGGAGTGCTCCACCCGGCCATCCAGAATGACGGCGGACTTTACGCCCGAGCGCACCGCCTCCACACAGCAGTCCACCTTGGGGATCATGCCCCCGGTGATGACTCCCTCCCGCACCAGAGCGGGGACGGAGGAGAGCTGGAGCTCGGAAATGAGGGTATTCTCGTCCTTGGGGTCCCGGAGCAGCCCCCGCACATCGGTGAGGAGTACAAGCTTTTCTGCCCCCAGGGCCACAGCCAGCTTGGCCGCGGCGGTGTCGGCATTCACGTTGTAGGACACCTCTGCATCCATTCCCTGAGCCACCGTGGACACCACGGGGATGTAGCCGTTGGAGAGGGCATCGGTCACCGGGCGGGGGTCCACATGGCGGATCTCCCCCACCAAGCCGTACTTCTCATCCAGCTTCTTGGCCTGGAACAGCCCGCCGTCCATGCCGCACAGGCCCAGAGCCCGGCCGCCGGTGCGGTTCAGAGTGGCCACCAGGTCCTTGTTCACCTGTCCGCACAGCACCTGCTGGACGATCTCCATGGTCTCCTCGTCGGTGTAGCGCAGGCCGTCCACAAATTTGGACTCCTTACCCACCTTTTTCAGCATACCACTGATCTCAGGGCCGCCTCCATGTACCACCACTACCCGGATGCCCACCAGGGACAGCAGGACGATGTCGGAAATGACGGCGTGGCGCAGCTCCTGGGAGATCATGGCGTTGCCGCCATACTTCACTACGATGGTTTTGCCGTAGAATTTTTGGATATAGGGCAGCGCCTCGGCCAGTACCTGAGCGCGATCCACTTCGTTAAAAGACATTGATCTTCTCTCCCTCATATTGGTGCTTTTCTAATTCGTCGCAGGCGAACTTTTAAATCGATTCAAAGGCGAATGCATTTCGCCGCAGAACACCCCGACCCGTGGCCAGGGCGGCCACGACCGCCTTTGCGGGCAAAGGCGAGGGGGCATCAAAAACGGTTTTGGCAAAACCGTTTTTATATTTAGGGGAAAGGGTCCCCCCCTGGACTTTAAGTGCGGTAATCCCCGTTGATCTTCACGTAATCATAGGTGAGGTCACAGCCCCAGCACTCGGCGCTCTCCTCTCCCTCATGGAGGTCCACTGCGATGATGACCTCCTTCTGGGACAGGATCTCCTTAGCCTTATCCTCATCAAAGGTAAGTCCGTCCCCCTGCTTGCAAACCAAGATCTCCCCGGCGCAGGACTGGAAGGACACGTCCACATGCTCGGGCCGGAAGGGCGCCTTGGAATAACCCATGGCACACAGCACCCGTCCCCAGTTGGCATCGGCACCGAACATAGCTGCTTTCACCAGGGAAGAGCCCACCACCGCCTTAGCAAGGCGCTCGGCGCTCTCCTCGCTGCGGGCGCCAATCATCTTGCAGGTGACCAGCTTGCTGGCTCCCTCGCCGTCTCCGGCGATGGCACGGGACAGGTAGCGGCACACATATTCCAGCGCCTGCTGGAAGGTCCCATAGTTTTCGTCCTTCCACTCGATAAGGGCATTGCCCGCCATGCCATTGGCCAACACCACACAGGTGTCGTTGGTGGAAGTGTCCCCATCCACGGTGACCCGGTTGAAGGTCCGGCCCACCACCTCGTGGAGAGCTTCAGAGACCATCTCGTGAGTGATGGCGCAGTCGGTGGTGATAAAGGCCAGCATGGTGCCCATGTTGGGGTGGATCATGCCAGAGCCCTTGGCGATGGCCCCGATCTTGACCTCCTTGTCCCCCAGAGCAAAGGAGACGGCGATCTCCTTTTTCACCGTGTCGGTAGTCATAATGGCGTTGGCCGCGGCGTCGGAGCCGTCGGCACTGAGGGCAGCGGCAGCCTTGGGCATGCCAGCCTGGATGGCGGAGATGTTGATGGTCTGGCCAATGACGCCGGTAGAGGCCACTACAAAGTCCTCAGGCTCATGGCCGGTGGCCTGGGCGGCAGAAACACACATAGCCTCAGCATTCTCGTGGCTCATGGGGCAGCAGGCGTTGGCGTTGCCGCTGTTGGCCACCACGCCCCAGGCCACGCCGTTTTCCAGGTGGTCCATGGTCACATAGATGGGGGCGGCCTTCACCCGGTTGAGGGTGTAGGTGGCAGCGGCGGTACACTCTTTCTCCGAAAGAATGAGGGCCAGATCGTTTTTATCCGGGCTGCTGCTGGCCTTGACGCCGCAGTGGACGCCGCCGGCCCGGAAGCCCTGGGCGGCACACACGCCGCCGGAAATCTCTTTCAACATGATACTCACCTTTTCATTCCAAATTATTGGGCACGGCCCACGTTAGTCCACGTTCAGTCCCGCAGTCTCCTCAAAACCCAGCATCAGGTTCATGTTTTGAACGGCCGCGCCGCTGGCCCCCTTGCCCAGGTTGTCAAACTGGGCGCTGAGCAGGGTCTGGTCCCCGCTGCCAGAGACGGTGATCTCCAAAAAGTCCTTGCCCGCCAGCTCATTGGTATAGAGCCGGGGGCCGTTTCCGCCAAACTCCGCCACCCGAACCAGCTTTTGATCCTGGTAGTAATTGCACAGCAGGTCCCGGATATCCAAGGCGCTGGGGTTTCCCTTCAAAAGGCTGTTCTGGAGCATAACACTGGTGGTCATTCCCTTGTAGATATCTCCCAGCACCGGCAGGAAATTCGGCGGAAAAGCCAGGCCGGCCACTGTCTGCATTTCCGGCAGGTGCTTATGCTGAAGGCCCAGTGCGTAAGGGGCCGGGGAAGCCAGCCGGGGGTCCCGGTCAGGGGCCTCATACTCGGCAATAAGCTTCTTTCCTCCCCCGGAATATCCCGTCAGGGAATAGCAGGCCAGGGGGTAGTCTTTGGGCAGGATATCCAGATTCACCAGGGGGGCCACAGTGGACAAAAAGCCTGTGGCATGGCAGCCGGGATTGGCCACCCGCCCGGCAAATTTGATCCGCTGGCGCTGTCCGGGCAGCAGCTCGGCAAAGCCGTAAACCCAGCCTGGGGCGGTACGGTGGGCAGTAGAAGCGTCAATGACCTTGGTTTTGGGGTTCTCAATGAGGGACACCGCCTCCACAGCGGCAGCATCGGGCAGACACAGGAACACCAGGTCGGCGGCATTGAGGAACTTCTTCCGCTCCTGGGTGTCCTTCCGCTTGTCCTCGTCAATGAGCAGCAGCTCAATATCCTCCCGGCCTCCCAGCCGCTCATAGATCTGCAGGCCGGTGGTGCCCTCCTTACCGTCGATATATACCTTGGGTTTATTCATGCGTTCCACTCTTTTCTTTGAGATTGCGTTCGGGGTTTGGAACTATTTTATCATCAAGCTCTGGAATTGACAAACTCCTCTATAAGAGCAATCTGTTTTTCCACAGACTCCTTGCTGGGACCGCCATAGACCTTGCGCTCATTGACGCAGGTTTTCAGGGCCAGGGCCTCGTACACATCCTCATCAAAGAGGGAGGAAATGGCCCGGAAGTCCTTCAGAGCCAGGGTGTCCAGGGTATCCCCGGTCTTAATGCACATATTGACCAGCCGGCCTACGATCATATAGGCCTCCCGGAAGGGCAGCCCCTTCTTGGTCAGGTAATCCGCGCAGTCGGTGGCGTTAATAAATCCGCCGGAAGCAGCCTTGGCCATATTCTTGGGCCGGACCGTGAGGGTGTCCAGCATAGCCCCGAACACAGGCAGACACAGCTCCACCGTGTCGATGGCATCAAAGAGGGCCTCCTTATCCTCCTGCATGTCCTTGTTATAGGCCAGGGGCAGGGACTTCATCACCGTCAGCAGGGTGACCAGGGAGCCGTACACCCGGCCAGTCTTGCCCCGGACCAGCTCGGCCACATCGGGATTCTTCTTCTGGGGCATGATGGAGGAGCCGGTGGAATAGGCATCGTCCAGGTCCACATATTTAAATTCCCAGGAGCACCACAGCACGATCTCCTCAGAGAACCGGGACAGGTGCATCATGAGAATGGACAGACAGCTGAGCAGCTCGATGGCGTAATCCCGGTCAGAGACGGAGTCCATGGAGTTATCGGTGGGCTTTTGAAAGCCCAGGGCCTGGGCGGTAGCGAACCGGTCCAGGGGATAGGTGGAGGCGGCCAGGGCGCCGGCGCCCAGGGGGCACTCGTCCAGCCGCTCCAGGCAGTCCTCCAGGCGGGTCACGTCCCGCTTGAACATATTGGCGTAGGCCATCATGTAGTGGGCGAAGGTGGTGGGCTGAGCCCGCTGGAGGTGGGTGTAGCCGGGCATGACGGTATCCAGGTTTGCCTTGGCCTTCTTGATGAGCACCTGCTCCAGGTCCAGCACCTGCTTGATGATGACGGGGATCTCCTCCTTCACATAGAGTCGGGTATCCACAGCTACCTGGTCATTCCGGCTACGGCCGGTGTGCAGGCGCTTGCCCGCATCCCCAATGCGCTGAGTGAGCAGGGCCTCAATATTCATATGGATATCCTCGTTATCCAGGGAGAACTCCACCTTGTCATCCTCAATGTCGGCCAGAATGGCCTTCAGACCCTCGATAATTTTTTCGGCCTCATGCTCCTCGATGATCCCCTGCTTCCCCAGCATAGCCGCGTGGGCAATGGATCCGGCGATATCCTGCTTATAAAGTCGGGCGTCAAAGCCGATGGAGGAGTTAAAGTCATTTACCAGGGTATTGGTCTCCTTTTGAAACCGTCCAGCCCATAATTTCATAGTGTCCGCTCCTTTAATATGCGAAGGGCGAATGACCTGGGGCCATTCGCCTCGCAGAATTTCCGCTTGGTGGAAATGAATCGTTCCTTTTTAGGATTAAAGCTTGCCCTGCTCTCTAAGCGCCTGGACCTTGTCTGGCAGGCCCCAGAGGTTGATGAAGCCCTGGGAATCCTTCTGGTCATAGTCGCTCTCCTCAAAGGTCACCAGGTTCTCAGAGTACAGGGTGCAGGGAGAGGTGACGGAGGAGGTGATGATGTTGCCCTTGTAGAGCTTGAGCTTCACGGTGCCGGTGACATACTTCTGGGTGTCCACGGCGAAGGCCTGGAGGGCCTCCCGCAGGGGGGTAAACCACTTGCCGTTGTAGACCAGGTCGGCAAAGTCCACCGCCAGCTTCTGCTTCATGTGCTTGGTATCCTTGTCGATGGTGATCATCTCCAGCACCTCATGGGCCCGGTAGAGGATGGTGCCGCCGGGAGTCTCGTAGACGCCCCGGTCCTTCATGCCAACCAGCCGGTTCTCCACGATGTCCAGAAGGCCGATGCCGTTGGCGCCGCCCAGTTCATTGAGCTTGCGGATGATGTCGCTGGCCTTCATCTTCTCGCCGTCAATGGCCACGGGCCAGCCCTTCTCAAAGTCCAAGGTCACATAGGTGGCCTTATCAGGGGCCATGGCGGGGGACACGCCCATCTCCAAAAAGCCGGGCTTGTCATACTGGGGCTCGTTGGCGGGGTCCTCCAGATCCAGACCCTCATGGCTCAGGTGCCACAGGTTCTTGTCCTTGGAGTAGTTGGTCTCCCGTGAGATCTTCAGAGGCACGTTGTGAGCCTCAGCGTAGTCGATCTCCTCGTCCCGGCCCTTGATATCCCACTCACGCCAGGGGGCAATGATCTTCATCTCAGGGGCAAAGCGCTTGATGGCCAGCTCGAACCGGACCTGGTCGTTGCCCTTGCCGGTGCAGCCGTGGCAGATGGCGTCGGCGCCCTCGGCCTTGGCGATCTCCACCAGGCGCTTGGCAATGATGGGCCGGGCAAAGGCGGTGCCCAGCAGGTAGTCCTCGTACTTGGCCCCCATCATCATCGAGGGGATGATGACCTCGTCCACCATCTCATCGGTGAGGTCCTCCACATAGAGCTTGGAAGCGCCGGTCTTGATGGCCTTTTCTTCCAGGCCATCCAGCTCGGTGCCCTGGCCCACATCGCCGGAGACGGCGATGATCTCGGGATCGTCATAGTTTTCCTTCAGCCAGGGGATGATGATGGAAGTATCCAAACCGCCGGAATAGGCCAGCACAACTTTTTTTACCTGAGACATAGTACATTCCCTCCAAAATCCAGCACGGTGCTCCTCTCTTCTGCTCCCGCAGGCCCGCGCCCGGGCGCCGTGCTTTGTTCGATGGGAACAGTCTACCACGCCCAGGTCGGAAATGCAAGAGGTTTATTTGCATGATTATTCAAATTACCCCAATTCATTTCCGTGTATATTCAACAAAAACGAATATTCTATGGTATATTCCGGTTGAATATTCATTTTTACGCATACAGGCAAAAGAAGCCGCCCCGGTATCATCCGGGGCGGCGAAGAACCTTTCCAGTAATTATAGCTGTGAGAAACCGTAGCTGTTGGCCAGGGCGTCAATTCTCTGGCCTTTTTGGCACATGGGGCACTGCTTGGGCTGGTAGCTGGCATAGCCGGGAATATCCGCAGGAGTGAAGAGACTGTACACCGGGATATCTCCCACCTGTTCCAGCATGGTAAAGATGGCGGCAATCCCCTGGACCTGGCCGCCGTAATATTGTACGCACTCCAGGCTGCGGGCCACCGTTTTGCCGGAATTGACCGTAGAGATGAGGATCAGCACGTTTTTCCCCGAGACCATTGGGGCCAGGTTGTCCCGGAAAATCAATTGGCCGTTGGAGTCATACTCCGGGGTAATCACGTTGATGTTCTTGTCCTGGTTAACGCTGAACCGGTCTCCCTTAGCCAGGTGGCGGGCCAAAAACGCCCCGATGACTTCGCTTCCGTCCAAACAGACAATGGTATCCACACCCTTCTCATAGGCATACCGCTGGGACAGCCACATGGCCGCTTCCCGCGCCATGGTGTGCTCGTGCTTCATGCGGGTAATGTCAATGTAGTGGGTGTTGTGGGAATGACGGGTGGCGAAGTGCCCATCATAGACGGTCACCTCCATTTTGGGGTTATTGGGATGGCGGATGTGCAGTGCGTTCATGGTCAGACCTCCTGTCATTTAAAATATTGTTTTTGGATATTATAACATACTTAGTAATAAATAACAATCATTGGTAAAAATTCTTTTCTTTCTTTGTTTATTTTTTCACATTCTTTCCAAAAAACACCCCGGCTTTCTCTCTGTGAGAAGCCGGGGTGTCTGTATCAGCGGTCTGTCTCAGTCAGCCAGGATGGCGGCAGAGATGGCGTCAAAGACCGTGTCCTGGTCCTCACACATAACCATCAGGATGGTGCCATCCTCTAAAGTCTCCAGTTTGGCACTGTTGGCCACCTCATACTGGTCAGCCAGGTACTGCTCGAAGCTGGCCTTCTGGGCATCAATATAGCTCTGGAGGGCATTGGTCACCGTCTCAGACTTCCCCTCGGCGGGCATAACTGCGGCAATGCCGTAGGCCTGCACGTTCATCACAGAGGAACTCACCGCAAAGGCCTTCATGTCCTCCACCAGCAGCCCCAGGTTCTCCAGAATAATGGCGGACATATCATCCTCCTTTACCTCAGTAAATACAGGGTTATACTCCACCATCTCTCCGCCGTTGTCGGTGATAGCGGAGGAATAGAGCTCCGTGAGCTCCTCGGGGGTCTTGTCGGAATTGGCAGAACCGGACTTGCCGGAGCAGCCGGCCAGAGCGGTTACCGTGAGGGCCAGAGCAAGGGCAAGCGTCAAAATCTTTTTCATAGGTTAAATTCTCCTTTTCTCGTGGGGGAAACTCCCCCTGGTTTTTTGCTTCCGAGTGGTTGGACGGCAGTTTCTCAAAAAAGTTCCCACCGGATCAAAAATTTATGGTTCCCTCTTTTCCCACGGTTCAAACCGCCACCGCAGCAAAAGAGGCCGGTCACAGGACCGGCCTCATGGGTACAGGATCTTATTTCGGAAAGCGCAGGCGCACTGTGGTCCCCCGCCCTGGGGTACTGTCCAGCTCCACCTGGGCATTGTGCAGGGCGGCGGCATGCTTGACAATGGACAGTCCCAGGCCGGTACCGCCGATCTCCTTGGAGTGGCTCTTATCCACCCGGTAAAAGCGTTCAAACACCCGGTTCCGGTCCTCCTCAGGGATCCCGATGCCCGTGTCCTGTACCCTCACCACGGCCCAGTCTTTCTCTCCGGATACGTTCACCGTGGCCTTTCCTCCGGGGTGGTTATACTTGATGGCGTTGTCCAGCAGGTTGTAGATCATCTCCTCCACCACAGAGGAAATGCCTAAAATTCTCTGCTCTTCTCCGGTGACCTCCACGGTGACCTTCCTCTGCTCAGCCATGGGATGCAGGCGCTGCTCCACTGTCCGGGACAGCTCCAGCAGGGCCACTTCCCCCTTCTGCAGGTTGTCTCCTCCCTCGTCCAGACGGGAGAGGTGGATAATATCCTCCACCAGACGGATCAGCCGCTGGCTCTCCTTGTAGATGTCCGCGGCAAAACCGGCGACGTCCTCCGGCCGCACCAGGCCGTCCTTCATAATCTCTGCCATGCCGGAGATGGAAGTGAGCGGCGTTTTCAGCTCGTGGGAGACGTTGGCCGTAAACTCCCGGCGCATCTGCTCACCCTGCTCCTTCTCGGTCACATCCAACAGTACCAGCACCGCGCCAGCGCAGTCCTTCCCTCGCATCACCGGGTCGGCCAGCAGTTGGAGGCTGCGCCCGCTCCGCTCCAGGTGTCCCTGGCAGCGCCTGCCCTCCAGCACCTGGTTGACCACTTGGCGGAAGGGTTCGGAGCGGTCCAGGGTGAAGACGTTGGCCTCCTCCGCAGGGGCCTGGGCCCCCAGCAGCTTCAAGGCTCCGGTGTTATAGGACAGCACCCGCCCCTTGTGGTCCAGCAGCAGGAACCCCTCGGACATATTCTCAGTAAGGGCGGTAAACTCCTGGCGGCGCTGGCGCAGCAGCTCGATCTGGTTTTGGATGGTGTCATTTTGCCGGCGAATGCGGGTGAGCAGCGGAGAAAGCTCGTCATAGACCGCATTGTGCTCCTCGGGGTGCTCCAGGTTCAGCTCCAGAATGGGCCGGATAATGCCCCGGCTCAGCCGGGCGGACAGCACCGCCGCCAGAGCCATCGTCACCACAAGGATCAGGAGAATGGGCTGCACCATGGACAGCAGCAGCCGGACCACCGTGTGCTGCTGCCCGGCCAGGCGGATCACGGTGCCGTCCTCCAGGCGCTGGGCCACATAGATGGTACGCTGGGAAAGGGTGGCCGATTCCCGCCGGGCGGTGCCTTGGCTCCCCAATATGGCCTCCCGGATCTCCTCCCGGTCGGCGTGGTTCTCCATGGTGGCTGCGTCGGCGGTGTTGTCATACAGCACCGTTCCGTCCTTATCCACCCAGGTAATGCGGTTGGAAGCCCGCAGTCCCTCCAGATAGTCCATTCCCATGGTTTCCACACCCTGGGCCACCAAAGCGGTCTCATTTTCCAGCTCGGTGGTCAGCCGCTCGCTGAAATATTGATACAGCATCCCCATAAATAGGGCAACCGACAGCAGGAATACCCAAATTCCCACCGCCAGACAGTTGCGGAAGATTTTTTTCGTCATATTCTTCTCCTCACAGTTCCGGCGCTGCCCCGCAGGGCAGGGGCGCCGGGGGCTCAGTCCCCGGAGATTTTATACCCCACGCCCCGCACCGTCTCAATATAGCCGCCGCACTCTCCCAGCTTTTGTCGCAGGGTCCGGATATGCACGTCCACCGTGCGGCTGGCCCCGTCAAATTCATAGCCCCAAATGGTATTGAGGAGTTGATCTCGGGTAAACACGGTCCCCTGTCGCTCCATGAGCAGGACCAAAAGCTGAAATTCCTTCAGGGTCAGGGTCACCTCCCGGTCCCCCGCTTGGACAATGTGCCGCTTGGGGTCTACAAACAGCTTTCCTACCCGGCACGCGCCCCGCTCCTCCTCAGGAGCGCTGTGGCGCAGGGCGGCCCGAATGCGGGCCATCAGCTCCATCATACCAAAAGGCTTTGCAATGTAGTCGTCCGCTCCCTGGTCCAGACCCAGCACCTTGTCATACTCGGTGCTCTTGGCTGTGAGCATAAGAACGGGGAGCTTCCGGGTGGCGGGGTCCTCCCGCAGGTGCTTCAGCACCTGTAGTCCGTCCTCCTCCGGGAGCATAATATCCAGCAAAAGCAGGTCAGGTTTTCTCTCTCCAAGGGCGCGCCAAAACTGAGAGGGCCGCTCAAAGCCCTCCGCCTCCATTCCCTGGCTGTTCAGGGTGTATACCACCAGCTTACGGATGCTGGCGTCGTCCTCTAAGATGTAAATCAATGGATTTCCCCGCTTTCTCCGCCTGTTCAGTCCTCTTCATATTCCCCGGTGATGGCATATTCCACCCACTGGGCAATGTTGCAGGCATGGTCGCCGATGCGTTCAAAGTATTTGGCCATCATGAGCAGATCAAGGCAAAGTCCGCCGTCCCGCCCTTGGGCGATCAGGTCCGTGAGCTTCTCCCGCACCGCTAAAAAAAGCCCATCCAGCTGGTCATCCCGCGCAATGACCGCGTGGGCCAGCTTCAAGTCGCTGCGCACAAAGGCGTCTACGCTGTCGGTAACCATGCCGATGGCCGCCCGGGCCATGTCGCCCACGGGGACCTCCCCAATGACGCTGCTGCGCTTCATATCCCGCGCAATCTCCGCAATGTCGCTGGCCTGGTCGCCAATGCGCTCCATGTCAGAGATCATCCGCATGGCAGCGGAAACGGCACGCAGGTCGCTGGCCACAGGCTGCTGGCGCAGAAGGAGCTTCATACACTGGCCTTCAATGTCCCGCTCCTTGTGGTCAATCTCCTGTTCCAGATAGGCTGCCCGTGCCCCCAGCTGCCGGTCTCCCTCCAGATAGGCCTTTGTGGCTGCGGAGATGGCCTCCTCGCACAGAGCTCCCATCTCAATCAGCTCCACATTGAGCCGCTCCAGCTGTTCGTGAAAATGGTTCCTCATATCAGCCAAACCTCCCGGTAATGTAGTCCTCCGTGCGTTTGTCTTTGGGCATGGAGAAGATCTGCTCCGTCTCGCCAAATTCCACCAGTTCCCCCAGCAGGAAGAAGGCGGTATTGTCGGAGATACGGGCGGCCTGCTGCATGTTGTGAGTCACCATGATGATAGTATAATCTTTTTTCAGCTCGGTGGCAAGGTCCTCGATCTTTGAGGTAGAAATGGGGTCCAGGGCGGAGGTGGCCTCGTCCATCAGGAGTACATCCGGCTTTACGGCCAGGGCCCGTGCGATGCAAAGGCGCTGCTGCTGTCCGCCGGACAGGCCCAGAGCGGACTTTTTCAGCCGGTCCTTTACCTCGTCCCAAATGGCCGCGCCCTGAAGGGACTGCTCCACGATCTCATCCAGCTTTACCTTGTTTCGGATGCCGTGGGTACGTGGGCCATAGGCCACGTTGTCATAGATGGACATCGGGAAGGGATTGGGCTTTTGAAAGACCATGCCAATGCGCCGGCGCAGGTCGGTCACATCCCGTCCGGGGGCGTAGATGTCCTCATCCCGGTAGTAGAGGGAACCCTCAATACGCACACTGGGAATAAGGTCGTTCATACGGTTGATGGAACGCAGAAAGGTGGACTTGCCGCAGCCGGAGGGCCCGATGAGGGCGGTGATCTCATGCTCGGGAATGTCCATGTTGATGGATTTCAGGGCGTGGTTTTCCCCATAGTACAGGTTCAGATCCTGGGCCCTGAGGACAATATGTTCACTCATCGATACAATACCTACCTTTCATTCTTTCTCAGCCCTCTGCCCACCAGCTTGGCGGCAAGATTGATCACCAGTGTGATAACCAGCAGCACCACCGCTACGGAGAAGGCCAGATCAAAGTCTGCCCGCTCCTTGGCGTAGACATAGAGTGCCACGGTCAGGGTGGAACCGGAGCTCTGCATCAGGCTGGACAGCCCATCCCGGAAGTATTCCTGCATGGACATGCTCATGCCCACGGTATAAAGCAGTACCGCGGACTCGCCTACAATGCGCCCGATGGCCAAAATGCACCCGGTGACGATTCCATCCACCGAGGAGGGAAGCACCACCGTGCGGATCATGTGCCACTTGCCGGCTCCCAGGCCCAGAGATCCCTCCCGGTAGCTCTGGGGCACCGTCTTCAGCGATTCCTGCGTAGTGCGGATGATGGTGGGCAGCGTCATAATGACCAGGGTCATGGATCCGGCGATCAGTGTTTTGCCCAGCCCCAGGGTCTGGCAGAAGATCAGCGATCCCACCAGGGCGTAGAGGATGGAGGGGATACCGGCCAGGGTCTCGGTGGCGTACTCAATGGCCGTCACCAGACGGTGGTTGGAGGCGTACTCCGTCAGATAGATGGCCGCGCCCACCCCCAAGGGGAGCACTACCACCAGGGTGGCAACAATGACATAAATCGTGTTCTGGATGGCGGGCAGAATACCCTCCACACCTTTGAGCACACTCTCCGCGGAAGTCAGAAACTCCCAGGTCAAATTGGGGATTCCTTTGTAAAAAATATAGCTCAGCAGAAAGATCAGCAGCGCCACTACCAATCCAGCCGCCAGATAAATCAAGGTGCGCATGCCGATCTCATAGGCCCGGCGGCGGGGCGAAAGCCCGCTGGCCTTTGCCACCGAAACGGGCGGATTTCCCACCATGGTTTTTGTCATATCCTTAGTCCTCCTTGTCCCGCTTCAAAAAGACATTCAGCAGGACGTTAATGCACATAATGAACAGGAACAGCACAAGGCCGATGGAAAACAGCGCCTGGCGCTGCAGGCCGCTGGAGTAGGACAGCTCGCTGGCAATGCCGGTGGTCAGGAACTTGACGCTGGAGAGCAGCGTAGGCATATTCGCCACATTACCGGCCACCATCAAAATGGCCATGGCCTCACCGATGGCCCGGCCCACACCCAGCACCACCGCGGCGGCAATGCCGCTCTTAGCTGCCGGGGCACTCACCCGGAAGTAGGTCTCCAGCTCCGTGGCACCCAGGGCCAGACTAGCCTCCTCATACTCCCGAGGCACTGCCTTCAATGCGGTCTCCGACACAGAGATGATGGAGGGCAGAATCATAATGGCCAGCACCACAATGGCTGCCAGCAGGCTTTCCCCGGCGGGGGTGTGGAAGGTCTCCCGAATCCAGGGGACCAGCACCATCATGCCCACCAGGCCGTACACCACCGAAGGGATACCGGCCAGCAGGTCTACCACCGGACGGATCACGCCCGCCACCTTGGGAGAGGCTACCTTTGCCAGGTAGACCGCCGTGAGAAACCCAATGGGAACGCCAATGAGAATCGCACCCGCTGTGCCGTAGATAGAGGTGAGAATCATGGGCAGAATCCCAAAGGCGGGATCCGTCTTGTTGGTGGACTCCCAGCGAGTGCCAAAGAGGAACTCCACCAGCCCGATCTCCCGGATCGCGGGCAATCCTGAGACGATAAGGTATATGGTTATGAGCAATACAAAGACGATGGCAATGAATCCGCACACAAAGAAAAGCCCCTGCATGCCCCGCTCCATCGCCTTTTTTCCCTTTACCGCCCCCTTTGGTGGGACAGTGAGCGTGTGATCTTTCATTGTTATCAACCTTTTCCTATAAAATCCAGCTCCTCAGCTGAAACAAGCCCCGGATTCTCTGCGGAGCTTGTTTCAACGGGGGAGGCACATTTCAAAGCAAGCCCCCCGCGGGGGGCTTGCTTTGAAGCCTTTGGGCATGTTAGGCCTGGGGAGACACCGCGCCGGCAGCGGCGATGTACTCAGCCACCTCAGCGCTCATGGCGTAATCCAGGAAAGCCTGGGCAGCCTCGGAGAGCTCGGTGCCCTCCTTGGTGACCATAACGAAGGGACGCTGGATCTCATAGGTGCCGTCCTTCACCGTGGCCTCAGAAGGAGCCACATTGTTGACCTTCACCGCAATCACACTCTCGTCCACAGCGGACAGGGAGGCATAGCCGATGGCATTGGGGTTGCCGGCCACGGCGCCCACCATATCACCGGTGGAAGAATACTCATTGGTATAGGCACAGGCATCCACCACGCCTACGATCTCCTCAAAGGCACCGCGGGTGCCGGAGCCGGACTCACGGCCGAATACGGCGATCTCAGCGTCAGCACCGCCCACCTCGGACCAGTTGGTGATCTCGCCGGAGAAGATCTTAGCGATCTGCTCCACAGTCAGGTCGGCCACGGTGTTCTCGGGGTTGACCACAACCGCCACGCCGTCCAGAGCCACAATGTGGCCCACAGCGCCCTGCTCCTCTTCCTCAGCCTTCAGGGCACGGGAAGAAAGGCCGATGTCCACAGTACCGCTCAGCACATTGGTAATACCGGAGCCGGAGCCGGAACCGGTGTAGTTTACATTGATGCCGGGCTGTACCTCTTTAAAGGTCTCCTGGAGAACGGCCATCACGTCGGCCATGGAGGTGGAACCATCGGTGTTCACGGTACCGGTGATTTCCTGGGTGGCGCCGTTGTTCTCAGCGCTCTGAGCGGCACTGCTGGTGGGGGTGCTGCCAGTCTCAGAGCCGGCAGTGGAAGTCTCGCCGCCGCCGCAGGCGGTGAGCAGGGACAGGGCCATAACAATGGACAGGCCCAGGCAAGTCAGTTTTTTCATTGTTAAGTACTCCTTTTTTGTTTTACATTTTGGTCTTGCATGGCTTACGGTGCTTAGTATAAAAAAGGAATGTAAAATGCGAAACCGCAGTTATGTTAAATCCACGTAAAATCAAAACAGAGGCCTGGAGCAAACCGCTCCAAGCCTCTGTTTTCTCACTGGAGTTTTTCAATTCCAGGTCAGCTCCGGTCTTCCACCGGGTCCTTGTCCCGAAACAGCAGGGTCACACACCAGACGGCGGACAGACCCACCAGGGTGTAGATGACGCGGCTGATCATGCTTGCGGAGCCTCCGCAGGCAAAGGCAACCAGATCGAACCGGAACAGACCCACGCTGCCCCAGTTCAGGCCGCCGATGATCAGCAGCGTCAGGGCAATTTTGTCCATTACCATGTCAGACCACCTCCTTCAATGGGGTTGCGCAGGTAGTTTGACCAGAGGACAAATTTTTTATACAAACTTTGTACAATCAATTCAATGCCTGGGGCCCAAAGCCGTTGGGAAGCAGCTTGGAAAGCTCCATCTCCACAAACTTTCCGTCCCCCCTTGCGGCCAGAACCCGGAGGTTTGGAGCAAATTCATAGAGCATTTGACGGCAGGAGCCGCAGGGCCAGCAGTAATCGCTCCCCTTCCCTGCAATGGCGATCGCTGTCCATCCCGACCGGCACCCCTCGCTGACCGCCTTCAGCAGGGCGGTACGCTCGGCACAGATGGTGGAACCGTAAGCGGCATTTTCCACATTGCATCCGGTAAACACCCGCCCATCTTCACACAAAAGCGCTGCGCCCACAGGGAAATGAGAATAGGGCACATAGGAAAAACGTTGCATTTCAATTGCCTTTTGCACCAGTTCCTGGTCTGTCATAGTCTCTCCTCCTTTTTCTCTATCATACCCAAGGAAAAATCATCTTGCAATCCCATTTTTTTCGTACTATAATGATGCCCAAAGCCGTGGGACAATGGCTGGACAATAAGGGAGCTCGCAAACGGGCTGAGAGGAAGCTGTGCGCTTCGACCTGTGACCTGATTTGGGTAATGCCAACGTAGGGAGATCGTTTTTCCGGTAAATACCGTGGGACTGTCTTTCTAAGGAAGGATCATCCCACGGTTTATTTTTATTCTGGAGGAATAATCTATGCTCGGAACCTGTCTGGACCAGGTGCGCCAGGCCTCCCCTCTGGTACACAACATTACAAATTACGTCACCGTCAACGATGTGGCCAACATCCTGTTGGCCTGCGGAGGCAGCCCTATCATGTCCGATGACATCCAGGACGTGGAGGACATCACATCCATCTGCGGGGGGCTGAACATCAACATCGGCACCCTGAATCAACATACCATCCCCTCCATGTTTGCCGCCGGAAAAAAGTCCAATGCTCTGGGCCACCCCGTCCTGTTGGACCCCGTGGGGGCCGGAGCCAGTGCCCTGCGCACCCAGACCGCGCTAAAGCTGATGGAGGAAGTCAAGTTTACCGTCATCCGGGGCAACATCTCAGAAATCAAGACCCTGGCCGCCGGCTCAGGCAGCACCCGTGGGGTGGACGCCGATGTGGCCGATGCGGTGACTGAGAAAAACCTGGACGCCTCTGTAGCCTTTGCCAAGGCCATGGCCGCCAAAACCGGGGCCATCATCGCCATTACCGGAGCCATCGACTTGGTGGCCGACGGGGATCGGTGTTATGTCATCCGAAATGGACGGCCGGAAATGGGGAAAATCACCGGAACTGGCTGCCAGTTGTCCGGCCTCACCACCGCCTACGTGGTGGCCAACCCCGGCAATGAGCTGGAAGCCGTGGCAGCCGCCGTGGCCTCCATGGGTCTTGCCGGAGAGATCGGGTGGGCCAACATGGCTCCCACCGATGGCAACTCCACCTACCGCAACCGGATCATCGACGCCATCTTCCACATGGACGCCGAAACTCTGGACAAGGGGGCCAAGTATGAAGTGCGATAAAAAGGACCTGCTTCTCTATGCCGTCACTGACCGGACCTGGCTGGGCGGCCGCACCTTAAAGGAGCAGGTGGAGGACTCCCTGAAGGGCGGAGCCACCATGATTCAGATTCGGGAAAAGCACCTGGACCGGGACGCTTTTCTGGCGGAAGCCCTGGAATTAAAAGCGTTATGTAAACAATATAAAGTCCCTTTCCTGGTCAACGACGATGTAGACCTGGCGGTGGAAGTGGATGCCGACGGAGTCCATGTGGGCCAGCACGACATGGAGGCAGGACAGGTCCGCTCCAAAATCGGCCCTGACATGATTCTGGGTGTCTCCGCCCAGACGGTAGAGCAGGCCCTTCGGGCTCAGGCGGCCGGGGCAGACTACCTGGGTGTGGGAGCTGTGTTCCCCACCGGCACGAAGGACGATGCCGATGCGGTGAGCTATGACACCCTCCGGGATATCTGCCAGGCGGTGGACATCCCAGTAGTGGCCATTGGTGGGATCACCAAACATAACGTAAATGCGCTCTCCGGCAGCGGCATCTGCGGCATCGCCGTGGTCTCTGCACTCTACGCCCAACCGGACATTGAAGTTGCTGCTCGGGAGCTTCGGACTCTCACCCAGGAGATGGTGTCCAAATGAAGCTCAAAGGGGCTATTTTTGATCTGGATGGCACGTTGTTGGACTCCATGTACATCTGGGACTGGGTTCCTGGGGCACTGATCCGCAAGCTGGGGGGCGACCCTCCGGAGGACCTCCCCCAGGCGCTGGCAAAGTTGAGCCGGGAGGAGGCAGCGGAGTATCTGATCGGCCGTTTTCACCTCACCCAGACCCCCGAGGAGATTTTGCAGGAGGTCAACAACCTGGTCAGCGGAGAATACCGGGATAACGTCCCTCCAAAGCCGGGGGCACAGACGCTGCTAAAACACCTGGCCCAGTGGGAAATTCCTTGCGGCATTGCCACCGCCAGCGAGGCCTTTCAAGCCCAGGAGGCCATGGAACGTCTGGGCCTGTGGCATTATTTTGACTTCGCCATCAGCTGCGGGGAATACGGCTCCAAAAGCCGCCCGGACATCTACCTAGAGGCCGCCCGCCGCTTGGGCGGCGAGCCGGGGGAAATTCTGGTCTTTGAGGACGCCCTTCATGCCGCCCACACCGCCAAAGAGGCTGGCTTTTGGGTAGCCGGGGTCTACGACCCCTCCTCCCGTGAGGAGCAGGCGGAGCTGAAACGCCTCTGCCGCTGGTATCTGCCCCGGCTGGACGACCCTAGTTTCCTCCGGGAGCTGCAAGATGTTTAAAGGAACATAAAAAGCTGGCGGCCATTGGCCGTCACCGGGGTCAGCCCAGCGCCAGCGGGTGCACCCCGGAGAGGAGGAGCAGTGAAATGAGCGAACTTTGTCCACCAGACAAAGAGAGCGATAGGGAACTTGCTCCGACGACGCGACACTTCTCCGTCCCCAAATCGCAGCCCAGCGAAAGCGGGTGCGATTTGGAAAGACGGAGCGGCGAAATGAGTGCGTTTTCCCGCTTGCGGGGAAACAAACGATATGCAGCCCGCGACGGCTTGGGGGCACCACCTGCCGCCGCGCTATAAAACTTCAATGCGACCAAAGGGAAAGGAGTTTTTGTATGAAAACCGCATTGACGATCGCTGGAAGTGACTCCAGCGGAGGCGCCGGAATCCAGGCCGACATCAAGACTATGACCGCCAACGGCGTATATGCCATGAGCGCGATCACCGCCCTGACGGCCCAGAACACCACCGGCGTCTATGGTATTTTGGAATCCACCCCGGACTTTCTGGCCCAGCAGCTGGACTGCGTCTTTACCGACATTTTCCCCGATGCGGTCAAGATCGGGATGGTCTCCTCCACTCCCCTCATTGAGGTAATCGGAAGGAAGCTTCGGGCCTACCAGGCTAAGCACATTGTGGTGGACCCGGTGATGGTGGCCACCAGCGGTTCCCGGCTCATCTCCCAGGAAGCTGTGGCAGCTCTGAAGGAGCTTTTGCTCCCTCTGGCCGAAGTTCTCACCCCCAACATTCCGGAGGCTGAAGTCCTGTCCGGCCTTCGCATCTCCTCTCCAGAGGACATGGAACGTGCCGCTCAGACCATTGGGGAGAGCTACGGCTGTGCGGTTCTCTGTAAGGGAGGCCACAACCTCAACGACGCCAACGACCTGCTGTGGCACCAGGGCCGCTCTGTCTGGTTTCAGGGCCGCCGGATTCAGAATTCCAACACCCATGGCACCGGCTGTACACTCTCTTCCGCCATCGCCTCCAACCTGGCCAAGGGCTATCCTCTGGAACAGGCAGTGGAACGGGCCAAAGATTATATCTCCGGCGCGCTGGAGGCTATGCTGGACCTGGGCCATGGCAGCGGACCGCTCAACCACGCCTTCTGTATCCCCGATTTCCGCACCAAACCCTAGTCCTCACAGGAGGTACCACCCATGACTTTTCTGGAAGAATGCATTACCCAAAGCCTTCCCATCTGGAAACACTGCCTGGACACGCCCTTTGTTCAGGGCATCGGAGACGGCTCCCTGGATGAAGCCTGTTTCAAAAGCTACCTTGTGGATGACAGCCTTTATCTCCGGGAATATTCCAAGGTGTTTGCCTGGGGGATTCTCCATTCCCACGATATGGATGAGATCCGCAGCTATTATTCCCTGCTCTCTTTTATCCGGGAGAGCGAGGACCGTACCCGTCAATACTACCTGCAACGCTACCAGCTCACCGACCGGGACATCCAGTCCCTCCCTCTCCGGCCGGAGAACCGGGCCTATGTAGACTACATGATCACTGCCGCCCGTGAGGGGCAGGGGGCCGCTGAGTGCATGATGGCCTGCCTCCCCTGCATGCTCAGCTACGGCTGGATTTTTGGAGAACTCATCCGCCGCTGTCCTGAGGTAACGGAAACTCCCTACTGGCCCTTTGTCCGGGACTACGCCGGAAACCAGTATGAAACGGTATCCGCCCAGTGGGCGGATTTTACCAATACGGTATGCCGGGACCTGGAGCCTCAGCGCAGGGACCGCTGCCGAGAGATTTTTTACCAGTGTTCTCTTCACGAACTCCGGTTTTGGGAAATGAGTGCCCGGCCCAGAGACGATTTGTAAAAACGCTTTATAGGAAGCAAGGCGCGGCCAATTTTGGCCGCGCCTTGCTTTTTTATTCTCCTGCCAATCTGGCACGCAGGCCGGAATAGCGCCGGGTCTGCCGGTTGTTGGCCACCATTTGGGCTGCTACCTGCTCATCCCCCACCAAAATAAACAGCTCCTTGGCTCGGGTGACCGCAGTGTACAAAACTCCCCGTGTCATCAGCATAGGTGCCCCATCCAAAGCAGCCAGGATGACCGCCCGGTACTCACTGCCCTGGGCCTTATGTACCGTAACGGCAAAGGCGGGCTCCAGTTCCCCCAGCATATCCGGAGAATACTCCACGATCTTTCCCTCAAAGTCCACGGTGATGACCTCCCGCTCAATGGAGCGGATGATGCCAATATCCCCGTTGAACATCCCCATGCCCGAGTCTGTTCCGTGCTCCTCCCGCCAGAGGACATCGTAGTTGTTGCGCACCTGCATCACCCGGTCTCCCTCCCGGTAGACCCAGTCCCCGAAGCGGCGCTCCTCTTTCCCCTCCAGAGGGGGATTCAGGGCCTGCTGAAGGGCCTGATTGAGCGCCCGCGTTCCGGTGCTCCGCCGCCGGGTGGGAGAGAGCACCTGAATCTGATCGGGAGGAATCCCCATGCGTTCGGGGAGCCGGCGCCGGCACAGGTCCACAATGGTGTCCAGGGCAGACTGGCCCTCCCGGCGGCTGAGGAAGAAAAAGTCCCCTTCATTTCTCCGCAGGTCGGGTAGTTGTCCGTGATTGATCATATGGGCGTTGCGGACAATGGCACTTTGGGCCGCCTGACGAAATATTTCGGTCAGGCAGACAGTGGGCACCACACCGCTGCGGATCAGGTCGGCAAACAAATTTCCAGGTCCCACCGAGGGCAGCTGATCCGGGTCGCCCACCAGCACCAGACGGCAGTCATCCTCCAGCGCATCCAGCAGGGCAGCCATAAGGGGCAGGTCCACCATGGAGGTCTCATCCACAATAACTGCCCGTGCTTTCAGGGGATCGTAGGAATTTTTAGTAAATACCAGCCGCCCCGTGTGGGGATCAAACCCCGTCTCCAGAAGCCGGTGAATGGTGGAAGCCTCCGTCCCGCAAAGCTCTCCCAGACGTTTGGCCGCCCGGCCCGTGGGGGCCGCCAGGGAGGTCTCCAGCCCCATGTGTTCAAACAGGGCCAGCACCCCCCGCAGGCAGGTGGTTTTGCCGGTACCCGGACCTCCGGTGAGAAGCATGACCTGACGGCCGGCCGCCAAACGCACCGCCTGGCGCTGCTGGGGGGCATAGGTCAGGTGCTGCCGGCGCTGAATCTGGTCCATCAGCTCCTCGAAATGCTCCGGGGGCAGCAGCTCCCGCGTGCTCATCTCCCCAATGCGCTGTGCCACAAAGGTCTCCGCTTCATAGAGGGCAGGCAGATACACCGCATCCTGTCCGGCAATATGCTCCTGCTCCACGTCTCCTCGGGTCAGCAGGCTCTCCAGCCGCTCCTCCACCAAGCTGCCAGGCACGTCCAGCAAAACTCCTGTTGCCTCCACCAGCTTACGTCGGGGCAAAAAGATATGTCCGTTATTGAGGCTATTATGGGTAAGTTCAAAAATAAGCCCTGCCTCCAGGCGCAGGGCGTCCTCCGCCCCTACCCCCAGCTCCAGGGCCAGGGCGTCCGCCTGGGAAAATTCCACCTCAAACTCTCCCCCCACCAGCAGGTAAGGGTTGTCCCGCACTACCTCCAAAGCCAGGTCTCCATAGCTGCGGTGGAGGGGAGCGGCCAGCTCCAGAGGGAGCTGATGCTCGGTGAGAAATTCCATCAGCCTCCGCATTCCCATCTGCCGGCGGAAGGTCTCTCCAATCTGCCGGGCCCGCTTCAGCGTAATGCCTTTAATGCGGGTAAGCTGTTCGGGGTCGTCCTCCAGAATGGAGAGGGCCTCCTCCCCAAATTCCTCCATGATCCGGCGGGCGGTAGCCTTTCCCACACCCTTCACCGCCCCGGAGGACAGATAATGAAAGATCTCCTTCAGCCCCTGGGGCAGGCGACGCTCCACCGTCTCCGCCCGTACTTGGGGCCCGTAAGTGGGGTGGCGAGTCCAACTGCCCCGGACAGACAGATATTCCCCTGGTGCCACTCCGGGCATGGTGCCCACCACGGTGATCTCCTCCCCATGGAGGTCCATGCGCAAAATGGTATAGCCGTTTTCTTCATTTTGAAAAATAATGGAGGAGACGGCTCCCTCCAACACTTCCTGTTCTTCCACGGGTTCCGCCTCCTCCCTGTTTGATCGGTTTTAGGTTCGGCTTATGTAATCAGGCAGGTCATCCACCGGCCACAAAATGACCCCAGGCCACCGGGCGGCCAGGCGCAGGGCCAACTGCCTGCCCTCCGGGGTAAGGTCGATGTCCGCAATGACCACCGGGCAGCGCACCAGCCCCAGGCCCCGCAGCCAGAGGAAAGAGCGCACCTGCTGTTCCAGCTCCTCCCCCGTTCCCCGTCCAGGCAGAATGATTTTTGTCTCCCAGCCGGGCAGCGGCCGAAGCAGAAGTCCAAAGCTCCACCAGAGCACGAAGGCCAGCCCCACCGCGCAGGCGGCAGCCAGCAGCCCATCCCATATGACACCCACAGGGCAACACCTCCGGGCCATTCTATGTACCGGAGATGGGAGAAGTGCCTGCTCCGCTCGCCTTCGCGCCCCTCACAGTCATGGCTGGGCAGCTTGATAGTTCTTATCAGACCGCTCCGGAAAACAGGTTAATGCCCACGTGGGTCAAAGTTAACATAATACACCCCGCTGTCAGCACGCCCATAAGGACCGCCGGGAAGGCCTTTTTTAACCGCATACCCAAAAAGGCCGCCGCCAGGGAACCCGTCCAGGCCCCGGTACCGGGCAGAGGAATGGCCACAAAAATCCACAGGCCCAGATACTGATACTTCTGCACCTTCTGCCCCTTTAAATGGGCCTTCTGCTCCATCTTGTCCACCAGGCCATTGAGCCGGGGCATATACTTGCGCATAAGCTCAAAAATCCGGCGGATATAGACGATGATGAACGGGGCAGGGATCAGGTTGCCCACCACCGCCGCAGGGAAGGCCAGGTAGTAGGGCAGGCCCAGGGCCACCCCGAAGGGCAGCCCTCCCCGCAGCTCGATGATGGGAATCATGGACACCAGCATGGTAAACAGCATTTTACCAGGTACAGTGTCGGTCAAAAAGTCAAATATTTCCATAAACTCTCCCTAACTTAACGGCTTGCATCGGCGGTATTTACTGCTCCAGCAGCTTCTTTAGATACTGCCCCGTGTAGCTCTGGGGACAGGCGGCCACCTCTTCCGGGGTACCCGCGCAGACGATGGTACCGCCGCCATCGCCGCCCTCGGGCCCCAGGTCGATCACATGGTCGGCGGTTTTGATCACATCCAGGTTGTGCTCGATGACCACCACGGTGTTGCCCGCATCCACCAGCTTCTGGAGCACTTCAATGAGCCGGTGCACATCGTAGCTGTGAAGGCCGGTGGTGGGTTCGTCCAGAATATAGATGGTCTTGCCCGTGGAGCGCTTGCTAAGCTCCGTGGCCAGCTTCACCCGCTGTGCCTCGCCTCCAGACAGCTCGGTGGAGGGCTGCCCCAGTTTCACATAGCCCAGGCCCACCTCTTCCAGGGTTTTCAGCCGGTTATAGATGCGGGGCAGGTTTTCAAAGAAGGGCATGGCCTCGTCCACGGTCATTTCCAGGACTTCGTAGATATTCTTTCCCTTGTAGCGCACCTCCAGGGTCTCCCGGTTGTAGCGCTTGCCCTTACACACCTCACAGGGGACGTAGATATCCGGCAGAAAGTGCATTTCGATTTTCAAAAGGCCGTCGCCGGTACAGGCCTCACACCGGCCGCCCCTGGTATTAAATGAAAAGCGGCCCGGTCCATAGCCCCGGCTCTTGGCGTCAGGGGTGGATGCAAACAGCTCCCGGATGTCGTTAAACAGTCCGGTGTAGGTGGCGGGGTTCGATCTGGGGGTACGGCCAATGGGGCTCTGGTCGATGTTGATGACCTTGTCCAAATATTCCTCGCCCTCAATGCGGTCGTGCTTGCCCGCCCGTGTTTTGGTCCGGTTCAAATCAGCCCCCAGCTTTTTGAAGAGAATCTCATTGACCAGGGAGGACTTTCCGCTCCCGGACACACCGGTGACACAGGTAAAGGTACCCAAAGGGAAGGTCACGTCAATGTGGCGCAGGTTGTGCTCCGCGGCCCCTATTACCTTTAAATACTTCCCATTGCCCGTTCGCCGCTCTTTGGGAACGGGGATTTTCTTTCGTCCGGTGAGATAGTCGGCGGTGAGGGAATGTTCACAGGCCATGACCTCCTCCGGAGTGCCGCAGGCCACTACCTCACCTCCGTGGACCCCGGCTCCAGGGCCGATATCCACGATATAGTCCGCCGCACGCATGGTGTCCTCATCATGCTCCACCACCAGCAGAGTGTTGCCCAGATCCCGCAGGTCCTTCATGGTCTTCAGGAGCATATCGTTGTCCCGCTGATGAAGACCGATGGAGGGCTCGTCCAGGATATAAAGCACTCCCATCAGGGAGGAACCGATTTGGGTCGCCAGTCGGATACGCTGGCTCTCTCCGCCGGACAGAGACCCCGCCTCCCGGCTGAGGGTCAGGTACTGAAGGCCCACCGAGCGCAGGAAACCCAGGCGGTTTTTGATCTCCTTCAAAATCCGCTGGGCAATCATGGTCTGCGTGGGGTTGAGCTCCAGGTGGTCTACAAACTCCAGTGCCTCATCCACGCTCTTCCGGCAGTACGTGTCAATGTCCAGTCCGCCCACCGTGACGGCCAAAGACTCCTTCTTCAGCCGCTTGCCCTGGCAGGTAGGGCAGGGACACTGGGACATGCACTCCTCCAGCTCCCGCTTCATGGCGTCGGACTGGGTCTCCCGGTAGCGCCGCTCCAGGTTATTGACAATGCCCTCAAAGGGCTGGTACAGGGTGCCCTGGCCCCGAGGCTGGTCATAGTGAAGGGTGAGCTTCTCCCCATTGGTGCCGTACAAAATGACATCCAGCACTTCTTTGGGCAGGTCCTTGATGGGGGTATTCAGCTTGAATTTATACTTCTTGGCCAGGGCATCAAAGTACATCCGGGAGATCCCGTCAGACTTGATGTTGTTCCAGCCCGAGGCGGTGATGGCACCCTCTACAATGGAAAGATCCTTGTTGGGGATGATCATATCCGGATCGATCTTCATCTGGGAACCCAGGCCCATACAGGTGGGACAGGCCCCGAAGGGGTTGTTGAAGGAGAACATCCGGGGGGACAGCTCCTCGATGGACACCCCGCAGTCCTCACAGGCATAATTCTGAGAAAAGAGGATGTCCCGGTCCTCCCCTACGATATTGATGACCACCAGGCCCCCGGCCAGATTGGAGGCCACCTCCACACTGTCGGTGAGGCGGCGGTTGATGTCCTCCCGGATGACCAGACGGTCCACCACGATCTCGATGTCGTGCTTTCTGTTCTTTTCCAGCTTGATCTCCTCACTGAGATCATAAGCGATGCCGTCCACCCGGCAGCGGACATAGCCCGACTTCCGGGCGTCCTCAAAAATCTTGGCGTGCTCGCCCTTCTTCCCCCGGATCACCGGGGCCATCACCTGGATACGGGTAGCCTCCGGCAGGGCCAGAACCTGGTCGATGATCTGGTCGATGGTCTGCTGCTTGATCTCCTTGCCGCAGATAGGACAGTGAGGGGTACCAACTCTGGCCCATAACAGACGCAGG
This sequence comes from uncultured Oscillospiraceae bacterium, assembly GCA_944385035.1. Classification (GTDB taxonomy): domain Bacteria; phylum Bacillota; class Clostridia; order Oscillospirales; family Oscillospiraceae; genus Lawsonibacter. The sequence continues at coordinate 156,740 of CALWVV010000001.1, forward strand.
TAGTCGTAGATCTCCGTCACCGTGCCCACGGTGGAGCGTGGGTTTTTGCTGGTGGTCTTCTGGTCGATGGAGATGGCAGGGCTAAGACCGTCAATATAGTCCACATCAGGCTTCTCCATCTGGCCCAAAAACATCCGGGCATAGGAGCTGAGGGACTCCACATAACGGCGCTGGCCCTCGGCGTAGATGGTGTCAAAAGCCAGGGAAGATTTTCCGCTGCCCGACAAGCCGGTCAGCACCACCAGCTTATCCCGTGGGATGGCCACGTCGATGTTTTTCAGGTTGTTCACCCGGGCGCCTTTTACATAAATGTGACTGTGCATTGGGTTTCTCCTTCTCAGACGGTCAAATCCGCGGTGGACGCTCCCACCAGGGCGATGAGGTCCGCGGGGGCCAGCTCCACCTGGTAGCCGATCTTCCCCGCGGACACCAAAATGGTGTCAATGATCTCCGCCGTCTCATGGAAGACGGTGGGATATTGTTTTTTCATACCTACCGGAGAACAGCCCCCATGGACATAGCCGGTCAGGGGCAGCAGCTCCTTCTGGTGGAGCATGGCGATGGACTTTTCCCCCACCGCCTTTGCCGCCTTCTTCAGGTCCAGACTCTCCCCCACAGGGATATCAAAGACATAGAGGGCACCCGACGCCCCACGGGCCACCAGAGTTTTGAACACACACTCCGGGTCCTGGCCCAGGGACCGGGCTACGGTCACTCCGTCTACTGCCACACCCTCCTCATGGGGGTAGGTATGGGGGGTGTAGGGGATTCCCTTCTGCTCCAGAACGCGCATAACGTTGGTTTTTTCTTCTTTTTGCTTGGCCATGATTACTTGCCTCTCAGCTCGATGATCTGATCTCTTAGCGCAGCTGCCAGCTCGAATTCCAACATTTTGGCAGCCTCTTTCATTTCCTTCTCCAGCTTTGCGATGCGCTCGGCCTTCTGCTGCTTGGTGAGGCTCTTCACCTCTCCCTTGCGTTCGGTCTCACTGCTCTCGGACACGCCGATCTCCAGCAGATCCCGCACCGACTTGATAACGGTTTTCGGCACGATACCGTGGGCCTTGTTGAAGGCGTCCTGCTTTTCCCGGCGGCGCTCGGTCTCATCCATGGCCCGGCGCATGGAGGGAGTAATGGTATCGGCATACATGATGACCATGCCCTCGGCGTTTCGTGCCGCACGGCCGATGGTCTGGATGAGGGAGGTCTCGCTGCGCAGGAAACCCTCCTTATCTGCGTCCAGAATGGCCACCAGGGATACCTCCGGCAGGTCCAGGCCCTCCCGGAGAAGGTTAATGCCCACCAGCACATGGAAGGTCCCCAGGCGCAGGTCCCGGATGATCTCCATACGCTCCATGGTGTCCACATCGTGGTGCATATACCGCACTTTGATCCCCGCCCCCTGGAGGTAGGTGGTAAGATCCTCCGCCATGCGCTTGGTGAGGGTGGTGACCAGCACCCGCTCGTTTCGGGCGGTGCGGGCGTTGATTTCGCCGATGAGGTCGTCGATCTGGCCCTCCACCGGCCGCACCTCGATTTTGGGGTCCAGCAGACCCGTGGGCCGGATGACCTGCTCCACGATCTGCCCCGAGCGGCTGCGCTCATACTCTCCCGGTGTGGCCGAAACATAGACCACCTGGTTGAGCCGCTTTTCAAACTCTTCAAATTTCAGCGGCCGGTTATCATAGGCGCAGGGCAGGCGGAAACCATAGTCCACCAGGGTGGTCTTTCGGGCCCGGTCTCCGTTGTACATGGCCCGCACCTGGGGCAGGGTCACATGGCTCTCATCAATAAAGAGGACAAAATCTTTTGGGAAATAGTCCAGCAGAGTATGGGGCGGGGAACCCACCGGCCGTCCCTCGATGACCCTGGAATAGTTCTCAATGCCCGAACAGTAACCCAGCTCCTGCATCATCTCCACATCGTACATGGTACGCTGCTTGATGCGTTGGGCCTCAATAAGCTTATTTTCTTGTTCAAAGAAGGCTACCCGCTCCTCCAGCTCCTTATAAATCTCCTGGATGGCGGCATCCATCTTTTCCTTGGGCGTCACATAGTGGGTAGCAGGCCAGATGGGGATGTTGTTCAGCCGGCGGATGGGCGAACCGGTGACCACATTGATCTCCGAGATGCGGTCAATCTCGTCCCCAAAGAACTCCACCCGGATGGCGGTATCCTTCCAGTAGGCAGGCCAGATCTCCACCGTGTCCCCCCGCACCCGGAACATGTTGCGCTCAAAGGCGATGTCGTTTCGTTCATAGCGGATGGCCACCAGCCGCTTCAAAAGCTCATCCCGCTCCAGCTGGGCTCCCACCCGAAGGGAGACCATCATTTTCTCAAAATCCTCCGGCTCACCCAGGCCGTAGATGCAGGATACGGAAGAGACCACGATCACGTCCCGCCGCTCCAGCAGAGATGCGGTCGCGGCAAGGCGCAGACGGTCGATCTCCTCGTTGATGGAGGAGTCCTTTTCGATAAACGTATCCGTGTGGGGAATATAGGCCTCCGGCTGGTAGTAGTCATAGTAAGACACAAAATATTCCACCGCGTTGTTGGGGAAAAACTCCTTGAACTCCGCACACAGCTGGGCAGCCAGGGTCTTGTTGTGGGCCAGCACCAAAGTGGGCCGCTGGACCTTCTCAATGATTTTAGCCATGGTAAAGGTCTTGCCCGAGCCGGTGACACCCAGCAGGGTCTGCTCGTCAAGACCCATCTCAATCCCCTGGGACAAGGCGGCAATGGCCTCTGGCTGATCGCCGGACGGGGTATATTCCGATACAACTTCAAATTTTGGCACAGTGCCGCCTCCTCCCTTTGGTGCTCCTCATTATATCAGAACTAATGTTCCATAGCAAGGGCTATTTTCTCTACCAGGGCTCTGGCCCCACCAGTTGGAGCAGCTTTCGCCCTCCGCTGCGCTCTGACTCCCGCAGGGACACCACATCTCCTTCTACAAAAATCAGGTGGTCCACCAGGGACACTCCCAGAGGTGCCAGGGCACACTTTATGACATCGGTACACTGCCAGTCCTCCGCGGAAGGAAAGGCCAGCTGACTGGTATGGTTGTGCGCCAGGTAGAAGTAGACGGCACCCAGCGCCATGCAGATCTCCGCTACCCGGCGGATATTGACATCGGAGTTCAGAATGTTTCCCTCCGATACTTTACGGATGCCCAGCAGCTTTCCTTTCGCGTCCAAACACAGGACATAGACCATTTCATTGGCCGCTCCATAGAAATATGGGCTCAGGAGCTTTGCGGCATCATTAGCCGTGTGGACCAGCTCCCCCGGTCCGCTGCGCTGGGCCACATACCGCCCGCTCACCGCCGGAATCATCTTGATGAGGGCCACTGAGTGCTCTCCCAATCCGGTCACTTTGCTCAGCTCGTCCGGGGAGGCATCCAGCACTTTAGCTAAGGACCCAAACCGATCAATGAGTTCGTGGGCCAGTGGATTCACATCTCCCTGTGGAATGGCATAGAACAACAAAAGCTCCAGCACCCGGTGGTCGGGCCAGCCCTCCAACCCTCGGGTCAAAAATTCTGTTTTCACCCTCCCGCGGTGGCCGATGTGGCTGGCCATGGGGACCGCCCCTTTCTCTCTCTGAAAATCCTTACTGTTTGGCGCCGTACTGCTCCAGATAGGCCTCCATCCAAATGCGGGTTTTTCCTGCGGGAAAACCGTTCGCGCATTCGCGCGCCGCATTTTCAGGGGGAACCAGTTCCCCCCTGAAGCCCCCCTCTGCTCTCCGAGGGGACGGAACATTTTTCTCAGTTCTTGGCGCCGTACTGCTCCAGATAGGCCTCCATCTTGGCCTTCATCTCGTCGTCAATATAGACCTTGCCGTCCACGGGGTTGTTGTGAAGGAAGGAGATGACCTCCCGCACAGTGACAATGGGGAACACCTGGATGCCGTAGTCCTGGCGCAGCTCATCCAGGGTGGAGCACTCCCGTGTCCCCCGCTCCATCCGGTCCACAGAGACAAACAGGGCCTTCATGTTTACAGCGGCCACGTGTTTAAAGAGCTCAATGGATTCCCGCACGGCGGTACCGGCGGTGACCACGTCCTCAATGATGGCCACATTGTCCCCATCCTGAGGCTTATAGCCCACCATGGAACCACCCTCACCGTGGTCCTTGGCCTCCTTGCGGTTAAAGCAATAGGGCAGGTCCCGGTCGTAATTGCGGTACAGGGAGGCCGCAGCGGACACCGCCAGGGGGATCCCCTTATAAGCCGGGCCAAACAGGCAGGTGATGCCCTCGGGCATATGCTCCTGGATGCAAGCGGCGTAGTAGTCCCCCAGCTTGGCGGCCTGGGCGCCGGTCTTGTAGTTTCCGGTGTTCACAAAGTAGGGGGTCTTCCGCCCGGACTTCGTAGTAAAGTCCCCAAAGGTCAGCACGCCGGAACGTACCATAAAGGTAATAAATTCTTCTTTATATGTCATATTGCTCAGCCTCTTTCCTCTTTTTTCGGCTCAGGCCGGAAATCGTTTTATTATACCACTATTCCCCATGGGATACAAGTATGGGGTCCGGTAAGAAAACTGTAAAAATTTGTCCCTCCCTTTACGTACAACCGCTTTTTTGATATAATTGCGGGAAAGGAGGCGCGGACCATGGCATTCTTTCGGAAAATCAAGGCTCGATTTTCCCCCATTTATCACGATTTGGAGACCCAGTTCCGCCGGATTCCGCCCATCCCGCGAAATCTGATGGTAACCGCCCTGTTTTTGTGCGCAGCTTACTGGGTCAGCAGTATCCTCATCGGCCACACCGGAGGAGAAAACAATTCGGCTCTGGTTTTTGTACTGGCGGTGGTGCTTATCTCCCTGCTCACCAGCGGATATTTTTACGGCATTGCCGCCTCTATTATCGGTGCGCTTTGCATTAACATCTATTTTATGGCCCCCTACGCTCAGTTTTCCCTGACACGGGCCGGTTATCCCGTGGCCATGCTGTCCATGGTAGCCATCTCCTGTGTGGTGTGCGCTCTGACCGCACGGGTAAAAAAACAGGCTATCGAGGCCGCCCGGCGGGAAAAGAACACCAAAGCCCTGTATGAGATGAACGAAAAGCTCAACGCAGAAAAAGCTGCCATCCAGCTCCAGTCGGAGCGCGAGGCCATCCGAGGCAACATTTTGAGAGCCGTCTCCCACGACCTGCGCACCCCCCTCACCGCCATCTCCGGGGCGGTGTCCGTCCTGCTCAGCAGCCCGGAGGTCTCCCCCAAAAACCTGAGTATGCTCACCGACATCAAACGGGACGCAGACTCCCTCATCGTCATGGTGGAAAACCTTCTCTCCGTCACCCGCCTTCAGGATGGGACTTTTCCTCTGAAAAAACAAGAGGAAATGCTGGAGGAGGTGGCCGGAGATGCGCTTCTGGCCACCCGGCGGCATTTTCCTGACTGCCACATCGCCATGGACCTGTCCGAGGACATTCTGTATCTGCCCATGGACCCTCTGCTCATCAAACAAGTTATTGTGAACCTACTGGAAAACGCCATTCGCCACTCCGGTGATTTGGAACACATCCGCCTGAGCTTGTTCCGCCAGGAGGACTATGCCGTGGTGGAAGTACGGGACAAAGGCCGGGGGCTGCTGCCGGAAGTTTGTCAGGCGATTCAAGCGGGCAAACCGCTGCCCCAGTCTCTGTCCGGGGATACGACCCGCGGGATGGGCATAGGCTTGTCCGTCTGTCAGCGCATTATCAAGGCCCACGGAGGTTTCTTCGCCGCGGGCAACGATCCTGAGGGCGGCGCGGTTTTCCGCTTCGGCCTTCCCATGGAGGGACAAAACAATGAGTGAAAAACAGACCATTCTGGTCATCGAGGACGAACGGTCCATCAGCAACTTCATCTGCCGGGCTCTCGCCGCCAACGACTATAAAGCTATTCCCGCCTACCGCGGCAAGGAGGGCATGTCCCTTTTCTTTTCCCACAGTCCCGACCTGGTGCTGCTGGATCTGGGACTGCCGGACACCGATGGGCTGGACATTCTGGCCCAGCTCCGGGGACTGCCTCGGGAGGTGCCCATCATTATCATCTCCGCACGGGACCGGGAGTCGGAAAAAGTCAAGGCCCTGGACATGGGGGCAGACGACTATGTGGTCAAGCCCTTTGGCGTGTCCGAACTGCTGGCCCGGATTCGTTCCGCCCTGCGCCGCTCTGACCGCTTGAAGCTCAGCCAGGGCATCCAGCGGGACGTCTATCAGATCAAGGACCTGACCGTGGATCTGGCCCGGCATCAGGTCTTGCTGGGGGAGGAAGAGATCCACTTTACCCAGAATGAGTTTAAAATCATTGAGCTCTTGGCCATCCATGCGGGCAAGGTGCTCACCTATGATTTCATTTTGGAGCATGTGTGGGGCCCCTACAGCGGCAGCGGCAGTAACCAGATTCTTCGCGTGAACATGGCCAACATTCGCCGCAAGCTGAAGGAAAATCCCTCGGACCCCAAGTATATCCATACCGAACTGGGCATTGGCTACCGCATGCTGGACGATTGACAAAACCGCTTCCGGACCTTTCCGGAAGCGGTTTTAACAGCTTCTTTATAGGGGTTCCCTCTTCATTTATACCTATTTTATCTGCCGAACAGTATAATGAGGGATGAAAAGGGATCCTCTCTCCACGAACCCTTTCCAATTTTATTGCTTCGGCAGTCTCTCTCACTTCCTCCGAAGCAAAGTGTGCGGCATTGGTTGGTCAGCTCTTTCTCTCTCCTGGGCTCTCCTTCTCTCCCCTCTGCCGTATCATCAAAGCCCCCCTTCCGCCAAAGGGGGGCTTTTTCATGCACATTTATACTTTAGACCAACTCCCTGCGCAGCCGTTCCAGAGCCCGGCGCTCCATCCGAGATACCTGAACTTGGGAGACGCCCAGCACTCGTGCGGCATTCATCTGGGTCATCCCCCGGTAATAGCGCAGCAGCAGCACCTGCTGCTCCCGCTCAGGAAGGCGGGATATGGCCGCGCGCAGAGTCAGGCGCTCTACCAATCCCTCCTCTTCCTGGCCCACGGAAAGCATTCCTTCCAGAGTAAGTCCGCCATCACCCGTCTCTGTTTGAAGGGAGATGACCGGCTCGGTAGCTGTCTCGGCGGCGGCAATTTCCTCAACAGTCAGTCCGGTGTCGTCGGCCAGTTCAGACAAGGTAGGCTCCCGGCCCAGCTGGGCAGCAAGGCGGCCCCGCGCCCCCCGGATGCTGGCACCCCGCTCCTTTACGCCCCGGCTCACCTTCACCGGGCCATCATCCCGGAGGAATCTTCGGATCTCCCCGGCGATTTTCGGCACTGCGTAGGTGGAAAACTGGGTCCCATACTCCGGGTCGAAGCCCCGCACCGCCTTCAGAAAGCCCAGACACCCCAGTTGGTAGAGGTCATCCGGCTCCACTCCCCGGCCATAGTACCGGCGCACCACGCTCCAAATCAGGCCGTTATTCTCCAGCAACACCTGTTCACAGGCCTGCTCGTCCCCCTCCCGGGCCGCTTGGAGCAGAGCGGAGCCGGACAAGGTACCGCTCACCGGCCCGCCCGGCGGGCAATTTTCCGCGACATGGTGACGGTGGTGCCCTTGCCGGGAGTGGAGCGAACCTTCAGAGTATCCATAAAACTCTCCATAATGGTAAAGCCCATGCCGGAGCGCTCCTCACTGCCGGTGGTGAAGAGGGGGGTTCTGGCCTGGTCCACATCCTCAATGCCCACTCCCCAGTCCTTGACTACGATCTCCAGGGCGTGGTCCTCCTTGATGCGCAGCTTGAGCACTACCTTCCCCAGCTTGTCCGGATAGGCGTGGACAATGGCGTTGGTCACCGCCTCACTGACGGCGGTTTTTACGTCGTTGACCTCCTCCAGGGTGGGATCCAGCTGGGCGGCAAAGCAAGCCGCAGCGGCACGGGCAAACCCCTCATTGGCCGACCGGCTGGGAAATTCCAGGATCACTTGGTTTTCTACTTTCATATGTATCGGTTCCTTTCCCGCAGTATGGCGGCATGGACTCAGAATTCCTGTCCCAGTTTCATTCAAACCGGATCAGCCGCTCCAATCCCGCCGCTTGAAATACCTTTTTTGCCTGAGATGGGGCATTGACCACCCGCATCGCCCCCCGGACCTGCCCCATTCTCCGGTGGGCCCGGATGAGCACTGCGATCCCCGAGCTGTCGGTAAAGGTGAGCCCGCTCAAGTCCACCGTCAGTTCTCGGGGCTGGGCCACATCGATTCTCCGGTCCAGCTCCTCCATGACCTCCCGTGCCCGGTGATGGTCCAGCTCCCCCTCCACCCAGGCAGTCAGCCGGCGCTGTTCCTCCCTGCATTTCACAGGCATATGATCTCCTCCTTGTCGGAGCCCCGCTCCGTGTTCGCTTTTCCTCCCCATTATAGGACAGCCCCCCTGTCAAATCCGGTCACTTCCCGGCTCCATAGTATGCTTTCCCCAGTTTTTTGATTCTGGGAAAAGGTTTTACAAACCGCTCCATTTCCCTTATACTTATAGGTATAGGCAAGAACATACTGCCACTGTGACAGGAGGCTTTTCCGTGTCCCGACCACTTCATCTCACCACCGGCCCCATCATGTCTCAGCTTATGGGCCTGGCCCTGCCTCTGCTGCTGGCCAATGTGCTCCAGCAGCTTTACAACATCGCAAATTCCCTGGTGGTCACCTGGTATCTGGGGGAGCAGGCACTGGCTGCCCTGGGTATTGCCGAAAGCGTCATGAATCTTTATATCTATGTCATCACCGGTGCCTGTATGGGAGCCGGAGTGCTGGTGGCCCAATTTTATGGGGAGCAGAATTTTTCCCGACTGCGCCGGCAGCTGTATGTCTCCGCCGTCCTGGTGGGGGGCAGCGTACTGACGGCCATCGCACTGGGCCAGCTGTTTCTTCCCCAAATTCTGACGCTGATCCAAACCCCTCCAGAGGTATGGAGCGATGTATCCGCCTATCTGCGCATCATCCTGGTGGGCATGATCTTCACCTTTGCCTATAACTACCTGGCCGCCTCCCTGCGTTCCATCGGCGATACCCGTGCCGCGCTCTATTTTCTCTTCCTTTCCCTGGGCTATAACCTGGGGGCCGCATGGCTGCTGGTGGCGGTATGGAAGCTGGGCATTGTAGGCACCGCCTTGGCCACCGCCTCGGCACAGCTTCTCTCCTGTGCCTTGTGTTTCTTCTATATTCGAAAAAAACGGGCCGTCCTCCTCTTTGGCAAAGAGGATATGGTGCTGGAACCCTCCCTCATCCGTTTGACCATCAGCTATTGTGCGGTGGCCGCTCTCCAGCAATCCAGTCTCTACCTGGGCAAGCTGATGATTCAGGGGGCGGTCAATGGCATCAGCGCAGTAAGTACCGCCGCCATCTCCGCCTTTACCGCCGCGGGACGGGTGGAGAACTTCACCCAGGCTTTTGGCCTCAGCGGCTGTGAGGCCATGGCCATCTTCATTGCCCAAAATCACGGAGCCGGAGAGGACCGGCGGGCTCTGCGGGGCTTTCTGATGGGCAGTGCCGTCACCGTGGGAGTGGGCATTTTCTTCTCCGCAGCCATGGGGATCTTTGCCCAGCCCCTGTCCCACCTTTTCCTGGGAGGCGGAGAGGGGATGACTCCCTGCATCTCCTATCTTCAGCTCATCAGTTGGTTCTATCTGCTCTCCTTCTTCGGTAATTCCTTTGTGGGTTGGTTCCGGGGGACAGGGCGGATGAACGTCACCTTCTTCGGCACCACCCTCCAGATCGCCATCCGGGTCATTGGAACCTATCTGCTGGTGGATTCCATGGGACTGGATGCGGTAGCTCTGGCCACGGGGCTGGGCTGGGTAGCCATCGTCCTGTTTCAGACTACCCTCTTCCTGCTTCAGATCAGGTCCCATCGTCCGCGGCCCTCCCGGTCCTAGCTCAACTGCTCCCCGATTCCAACGGCAGGCCATAAAAAAGCAGACACGCCTTCTTGCGTGTCTGCTTTTCGTTTCCCAGACAGGAACAGCGCCTGCCTTACTGAATTAAATTCCTTTGTATTTTTTCCGGGTGGCAATGCCTCCACGGATATGCCGCTCCGCCTTGTTTTCCTCCAGGACCTGTTTGACCTGGAGGGACAGCGCCCGGTTGAACATGGGCAGACGTTCGGAAATGTCCTTATGTACGGTGCTCTTGCTGATTCCAAATTTCTGCGCGGCGGCCCGGACCGTGGTCCGATTCTCCAGTATGTAAAGAGCCAGACGCTCGGCCCGTTCCTCCATGTTTCCTTTCAAGCCCAACACTCCCCGCCTCTTACTGCTCTATCCTATGCAGAACGGGGCGGCGATATGTAATGTTTACAAGTTTCTTCCCGCCAAACCAATGTTTCTTCGTTTGCGCCACTGGGGGAAGGAGCTTCCCCTCCCGCACCGATGGTTTACCGAACTAAAATCTTGACACAGGTCCCACATTTCGATAGAATCTTAGCTATGCAATCAGAGGAGGAGATTATATGGGATACATTATAGCCATCAGTATCTATCTGCTGGCGCTGGTCGTTTACGGCCTGATCATCGCACATAAAAAGGTGAAAACCGCAGACGACATGGTAACCGGCGGACACCGGATTCCGTTTATCATCCTGGTAGGCAGTCTTCTGGCCACCTGGTGCGGCGGCGGCGGTATCACCGGTACCGCGGGTATTGTATATACCGGCGGCCCCTGGGTAGGCGCCATCACCTTTGCCGCGCCCCCCATCGGCATTATTCTGCTCTACTTCATCGCCGGCAAGGTCCGCAAGTCCAACAAAGTAACTGTGCCGGAGATCATGGAGTCCCGCTATGGCAAGGCGGCCAGCATTCTTTCCGCCCTGTGCGTCATGCTGGCCTATGTGGGCGTGCTGGCCACCCAGCTTAAGGCCGCTGCGGACATTTTGGTGCTGCTGTGCAATTCCAGCGGCATCGAGCTCTCACGGGGCGTAGCCCTGACCATCTGCACAGCGGTCATCGTGGTGATCACGGTGGGCGGCGGGCTGGTCTCTGTGGCCTATTCTGACGCCATCAGCGCGCTGATCATGATCGGAGGCTTCTTCCTTGCCATTCCCTTCCTGGTCCAGATCGCCAACAGCCAGGGGCTGACTCTGCCCGAGGCCAAGGCCACCTTCACCGGCGGCCTGTCCGGTGTAGAGATTTTGGGCTACTTCCTGCCCTCTCTGGCTCTCATGCTGGGGGATCAGAACATGCTCCAGCGGTTTGCCTCCGCGAAAAACAGCGACGAGGCGAAAAAGTCCAACATTGGCATGTTCATTGGCGAGATCCTTGTGATCGTCAGCATCATCGCCCTGGTCACCCAGGCAGCCAAGCTCTATCCCACTCTGGAGACTCCCTCCAATGTCATCTTCCAGGTGGCGGCGGACTATCTGCCCCTGGCCTTCGGCGCTCTTTTGATGTGCGCCTGCATGGCCTTTATTGTGACGACCGCGGACAGCTATCTGCTTTCCTCCGCCACCAACCTCACCAATGACATTTATGGAAAGTACATCAATCGGAATGCCACCGACAAGCAGAAAATGGCTGTGCTGCGGCTGACAATCCTTGTCTTCAGTGTTCTGGCCGTTCTGCTGACGCTGTATTTCCCCACCGTTCTGGCCCTTCAGATGACCGCCTATACCATGTACGGCGCCGCCATCACGCCGGCCATTCTCTTCGCTTTGTTCTCCCAGCGGGTGACCCCTGCGGGTGGACTGGCTGGTATTGTGGTAGGCGGGCTTGCAACCATTGTGTGGACGCTCATGGGCACGCCCGGCGGCGTACAGTGCGCCATCGTCGCGGTCCCCGCATCTGTCATTGCCATTCTGGCAGTAAGCGCGCTGACCAAAAGCAGCGATCCTGGGCGGTCTCTGGATGCCCTTTATTCTGACAAATGACCATCGTAAGGGGCAGAAGAGATTTCTTCTGCCCCTTGCTTATTCCTGCGCTTTTGATTAATATGAGAAAGGAAGATACTATGGAAGATCCACGCATTCGAAAGTTGGCCCGTTTCCTCATCCGCGGAGCGGTGGAGCTGAAGGCGGGAGAGAAAATCCTCATCGAGCTTCACGGCAGTGAGACCGGGCTGATGAAGGCCCTGGTGCAGGAGGCCTATGCCGTTGGCGGCAAGCCCTTTCTCCACATTTTTGATTACGCCGTGGAGGGCGCGCTGGTTCAGGGGGCGGACGCGGAGCACATGGAAGAGATCGCCTCCTATGAGCTGGAGCGCATGAAGGACATGGATGCCTACATCGACATCCGGGCCACTGCCAACATCAGCATGTGGCACAATGTCTCGGACGAAGCCCAGCGGCGTTACCGCCAATACTACTGGGGTCCCATCCACCTGGCCCAGCGGTGCAACCACACCAAGTGGTCTGTCCTGCGCTATCCCAACGACGCTATGGCCCAGCTGGCAGGGATGTCCACGGAGGAATATGAAGACTTCTACTTCAAGGCCTGTCTGGTGGACTATGAAAAAATGGGCCGGGCCATGGAGCATTTGGAAGCTCTGATGGACCGCACCGACCGGGTGCACATCGTGGCTCCGGGGACTGACCTCACCTTTTCCATCAAAGGCATCCCCTGCTATGGTATGCATGGGAACCGCAACATCCCCGACGGCGAGATCTATACTGCCCCGGTGAAGGACTCTGTCAACGGCCACATCACCTATAACTGCCCCTCCCCCTTTGACGGTTTTCTTTTCCGGGACATGTACCTGGAATTCAAAGACGGCAAGATCGTAACCGCCACCAGCAACAATACCCCATATATGAACGAGATTCTGGACATTGACGAGGGGGCACGCTACATCGGCGAATTCGCTTTGGGGGTCAACCCCGTCATCACCCACCCCATCGGCGACATTCTCTTTGACGAAAAAATCGCCGGCAGCTTCCATCTGACCCCAGGCAACAGTTATGACAACACCTCCAACGGCAACCACTCCGCGGTCCACTGGGATCTCATCCAGATTCAGACCCCGGAGTACGGCGGCGGCGAAATTTGGTTTGACGATGTGCTCATCCGAAAGGACGGCCGGTTCCTGCCCCAGGAATTACAGTGTCTCAATCCAGAACATCTTATGGACGAAGAAAGGGAGGCAACATGATGGATACCGTTGTAAACCGCCTGGTGCGGTATGCCAAAGTATATAGTGAGAGCGATTACTACGGCCAGAGCGGCACACCCAGCGCTCAGCGGGAATTTGACATGGCCCGGCTGGTCGTGGAAGAGCTCCACGCCCTGGGAATCGATAACGCCTTTGTGGATGACCAGTGTTATGTCTATGGCTGGCTCCCCGCCACCCCCGGTTATGAGCACCTGCCCGCCATCGGCCTCATCGCCCACATGGATACCAGTCCGGATATGACCGGCAAGGATGTCAAGCCCCAGATCCTCCACTATGAGGGGGGCGACATCGTGCTCAACCGGGAACTCAACATCGTCATGGAGGCCGGGCAGTTCCCGGAGCTTGCCAACTATGTGGGACAGGATCTGGTGTGTACCGACGGCACCACCCTTCTGGGGGCGGATGACAAGGCCGGTATCGCCATTATTCTTCAGGCGGTGGAGGAGCTTCTGGCCCAGCAGACTCCTCACGGAAAAATCTGTCTGGGCTTCACGCCCGACGAGGAGATTGGCCGGGGGGCCAGCAATTTTGACGTTGCCGGCTTTGGGGCCGACTTTGCCTACACAGTGGACGGCGGTGAAATCACCGACTATGAGTATGAGACCTTCAATGCCGCCATGGCAGAAGTCATCGTCCATGGGTTCAGCATCCACCCCGGTTCCGCCAAGGACAAGATGAAAAACGCCCTGCTCATGGCCATGGAATTCAACGCTCTGCTGCCCGCTCTGGAAACACCCGGCCACACGGAGGGCTATGAAGGATTCTTCCATCTCCAGGAGATGGAGGGGAAGGTAGAGCAGGCCCGGATGGTCTATATCATTCGGGACCACAGCATGGAGCGCTTTCAACAGCGCAAAGCCGCCTTCGAAAAGGCCGTGGCAGAAATGAACCGCCGCTATGGCACCGGTACGGTGGAAGCCAAGGTGGAGGATCAGTACTATAACATGTATGAGCGCCTGAAAGACCACCCGGAAATCCTCGCACTGGCCGAAGCGGCCATGCGGGCCGGCGGAATCGATTCTCCCACCCATTCTCCCATCCGGGGCGGCACGGACGGCAGTGTGCTTACCTTCAAAGGGCTTTTGTGTCCCAATCTGCCCACCGGAGGCCATAACGCCCACGGCCGCTTTGAATATGTGCCAGTCCAGTCTCTGGAGATCGGCGTAAAGACCATAAAAGCTCTGGTAGGAGCAGAACTGGTAGAAGAGATTATGATTGGAAAGGAGTCCACCCACCATGTATGAAGCACGGATCCACCGGGTACTGGAAGCCCTGGAGCAGATGGGGCTCGAGCAGATGATCGTCTGCGATCCCGACAGCATTTGGTATTTGACGGGGTACTATGTAGAGCCTTATGAGCGGCTGTTGGCACTGTACCTGCAAAAAAACGGAAATCACAAGCTGTTTTTAAACCGGCTGTTCCCGGTCCCCCAGTGCCCCTATGAGCAGGTTTGGTTCTCGGATACCGATCACTACCTGGAAATTTTGGCCCAGCATGTGGACGGCACCCGCCCCATCGGCATTGACAAGGACTGGCCCGCCCGGTTTTTGCTGCCCCTGATGGAGTATCATCCCCAGTGCCGGTGTCTTCTGGCCTCGGACTGTGTGGACAATGCCCGTGCCTGTAAGGATGAGACAGAGCGGAACCTCATGCGCCGGGCCTCTGCCATCAACGACATGGTGATGGAGCGGACAGCCGCGTTTATTCGTGAGGGGATGACTGAGCGGGAGATTGCCGACTACATTGTCGCCCAGTATGCCGCCGAGGGCTGTGATGATGTGGCGTTTCATCCCATTGTGTCCTTTGGCGCCCATGGAGCCGACCCGCACCACCAGCCAGACCAGACCCGTCTGAAGCAGGGGGACTGCATCGTGATCGATACCGGCTGCCGTAAGGACCGCTATTGCTCCGACATGACCCGAACCTTCTTCTGCGGACAGCCTGATCCCAAGCACGCAGCGATTCACGATCTGGTCCGGGAAGCCAACGAAATTGCCGAGCAGCTGGTCCGCCCCGGCATTCCCCTGTGTGAGCTGGACAAAGCCGCTCGGGACCACATTGCCGCAGCGGGCTATGGGGAATACTTTACCCACCGGCTGGGCCACTTTATCGGTCAGAAGGAGCACGAAAAGGGAGATGTCAGCCTGTCTGCCCTGGACACGGCAAAGCCTGGAATGATCTTCTCCATTGAGCCGGGCGTCTATCTCCCCGGAGCGTTCGGCGTCCGGGTGGAGGATTTGGTCCTGGTGACTGAGGAAGGCTGTGAAATTCTCAATCACGTGGACAAGCACTGGAAAAGCATAGGCTGAGAAGACGCTTTTTGCAGCAACAGGCAGGGGGTGAGAACCGGTTCTCGCCCCCTGCCTCTCTTAACCGGGCCGATCCGCAGCGTGTTCTCACTCTGTATTTTCTTCCGTATGCTTCTTTTTTCCCAGACGCTATGATATAATTTCTCAACCGCTGCAACCGGGAGGTCAGATCTATGAACCACAAAGAGCGTATGCTGGCAGGGCTGCCCTACCAGGCCTGGAAGGACGGCCTGGCCGAGGCCCGCCTGGAGAACAAGAAAAAAATCTATGCCTTTAACCACATGCCCCCCCAGGGCCCGGAGCCCATTGCCGCCGCCCTTAAGGGAATTTTGGGCAAGGCCGGGGAAGATGTGTACATCGAGGCCCCCTTCCACTGTGACTATGGCTTTAACATTGAGGTGGGAGAGCACTTTTACGCCAATTATAATCTGGTCATTTTGGACATATGCAAGGTAACCATTGGAGAATACGCGATGATTGGCCCTAACGTAGCCATCTACGCCGCCGGCCATCCCATCCACCCCCAGGCCAGAAATTCCGGTTATGAGTACGGCGCCCCCATCACCATTGGAAACAATGTGTGGATTGGCGGCAACACCGTCATTCTCCCTGGGGTAACCATTGGCAACAATGTAGTCATCGGCGCCGGGAGTGTGGTCGGGCACAACCTGCCCGACAATGTGGTGGCGGTTGGGAATCCCTGCCGGGTCGTCCGGGAGATCGATGAGGAGGAGCGCCGCTGCTACCGTCGGGGCTGCCCCTTTGATGTGGATGACTACCTCACTCCCATGGGAGAGCGATAAGGAGGAAAAAGCTTGACCAATCTCTTTGACTACCTCACCTGGCGGGGCGATCTGACCATGGAGCAGGTGCCCCTGTGCCCAGTGGATGCGCTTATTTTGTCCGCTTTATCCTACGTCCACTTTGGGGATCTCATTCCCGCCGGGTCCTCCATCCCCATTGGTCAGGCAGCCCGGACTTACCTGGCAACCCCGGTGGAAAAGCGCGGACGCTGCCGGTGCGAGGACGATTTGAAGCTGCTTCAAGCCCTGATGGAAGCGCCCCGTTTTTCTTCTCTGTCTCTCAGTCACTATGAGGACCGGTTCATCCCGGAGGAGGAGACCCAGTTTGGGGCTCTGGCCGTCTCTCTGCCGGACGGCTCCGCCTTTCTGGCCTTTCGGGGGACCGATGCCACCTTAGTGGGCTGGAAAGAGGATTTTAACATGAGTTTTCTGGATACCGTCCCCGCCCAGCGGGCAGCGGCAGACTATGCCCGGCGCTTTGCCTCCTCCTTCCCCGGCCCTCTGCGCCTGGGCGGACACTCCAAAGGAGGCAATTTGTCCATCTTTGCTGCCGTCTCTCTCCCCACCCGGCTTCGGGACCGGGTCCGGGAGGTATATAGTTTTGACGGTCCGGGGTTTACCTCCTACCTTCTCTCTAAGCCCGGCTATCAGGAGCTGCTCACCCGGATCTTCACCTTCGTCCCCCAATCCTCAGTGGTGGGGATGCTGTTGGAGCGAAAAGAACCCTACACCGTGGTGCGCAGCAGCCGGGTGGGCATTTTCCAGCACGACCCCTACGCCTGGGAGGTGTTGGGAGGCGGCTTTGTAGAGGTGGAGGCAGTTACCCCCGGCAGCCGTCTCACCGACCGGACGGTATCCACCTGGTTGACGGAACTTACCCCCAGTCAGCGGGAACAGGTGGTGGATACGGTATACGGCCTGCTCTCCTCCGGGGACGCAAGCCTGCTGGAAGAGACCTTTCAGCCTCAAAACCTGGGTGCCATCCTTCGGGCCGTGAAGGATACCCCAGGCAAGGACCTTTTGGCGGTCACCGACTCTCTCAGCCGCCTGGTGCGCGCAGCGGCCCAGGCGATCCGGGAGGAGACCACATAAAAAATCCGGCTGTCCTCAGGGACAGCCGGATTTTTACGGTCTTTGCGTGATTTTCGCGGTGTGCTTCACTTTGCCCAGGTCCCGGTTTCGCTGGTTGTGCCGGGCCACCAGTTTGGAAATCTCTCCCTGGACCTGCTCCACCTCCGCTTGGAAGGCTCTGGCGGACAGGCGCAGGGCCCCGTGACCCAGAATGATCATCTGCTCCAGGGCATCGGAGGTAGCCACCCGGACCCGGTGCTCCTTCCCCAGGTCGTAGGTTGCCTTTTCGATGTAGGCGTCCGCTGTCTCCGCCTCCTTGGTGTAGACCACATAGATGTTTTCTTTCTTTTCCACCGAGCCGGGATTTCCCTTCACCTTGTAGGCATCAAAGACCAGAATGACCACACACTTGCGAAACCCCTGGTAGTTGGACAAAATCTCCTCCAGCGCCCCACGTGCGGCAGAGACATCCTGGGCAGCCAGCTTTTTCAGCTCCTCCCAGGCAAAGATGATGTTGTAACCGTCCACCAGCAGGTACTCCGGCCCGGTCTTCTGGTTCCGGATGGTATATTTTCCCTCGTCCAAGCTGGTGCGGGCAGGCTTCTTCTGGGGCTGAAAGGCCTTGGTTTCCACCTTGCCGTAGGTGCGCTCAAAGATGGCCTGGAGCTCCTTGTCCTGCTCCAGGCTGCCCCCCCGGTACTCCCGCTGTCCTCCGGCGGGGGCGGTGGGCTGGGGAATTTCCTTCTCCCCTCCCAAACGCAGGCCACTGTCCACATGCATATAGTCCCGGACCTGGTCCCACTTTACATTGAACCCCCCTCCGTGGGCACAGAACACCGAATCTGGAGTGTTTTCCACATCCCGCTCCGGATCATAGCCTACCTGGGCGACCACCTCTTCCTGGTTTGGGCAGGGCTCGTACCCCCGCAGGGAACAGCTCAGCCGCCCCCTCCCACGGGTGTAGGCGGTGACCTCACGCCAATAGTCCCGCAGCCCCGCCACCGGGGCATGGCCGGTCAGCAGAACGTTCTCTCCCTCCTGCTCCGGGGGTTCCACCGTCCCTCCCATTCCCTGGATGTCCGTCATGGCCCGGCCCACACAGTCCACCGGAAGCTCCAGCTGGAAATTATAGTGGGGTTCCAGCAAAAGGCTCTCGGCCTGCATAAGGCCCTGCCGCACCGCCCGGTAGGTAGCCTGGCGAAAGTCGCCCCCCTCCGTATGCTTCACATGGGCACGCCCCGCTACCAGGGTGATCTTCAGATCGGTAATCGGGGAACCGGTGAGCACCCCACGATGGCGCTTTTCCATCAGATGGGTGAGAATGAGCCGCTGCCAGTTAAGATCCAGCTGGTCGGTGGGACAGCTTGTCCCAATGTGAAGGCCGCTCCCCCGCTCCCCAGGCTCCAACAGCAGATGGACCTCGGCATAGTGCCGCAGGGGCTCAAAATGGCCCACTCCCTCCACAGCGTTGGTGATGGTCTCCCGGTAAACGATATTTCCTACGCCAAAGGTCACCTCCACCCCGAACCGCTCCCGGATGAGCCGGGTCATGACCTCCACCTGCACCTCTCCCATAAGCTGAAGGTGGATCTCTTCCAGTGCCTCATTCCATACAACCCGCAGCTGGGGATCCTCCTCCTCCAGTTGGCGGAGGTTTCGAAGCATGGTGTGGCGGTCGCAGCCCTGGGGCAGGATCACCTGGTAGGTCAGTACCGGCTCCAGCTCCGGCTCCCCCGCAGGGGGCTCAGCCCCCAACGAATCCCCCGGACGGGTCTGACTTAGTCCAGTCACCGCACAGACCGTTCCCGCCGGAGCTTCTTCCAGGGTCTGGTACTTGCTGCCGGAATAGATGCGGATCTGGTTGACCTTCTCCTGCCAGGTCCCATTCTCCCCCTCCAAAAGGGTGCGCACCTTCAAGCTGCCTCCCGTCACCTTCAGATAGGTGAGCCGGTCACTGCCGTCCCGTGCAATTTTAAAGACCCGTGCGGCAAATTCGCTGGGGTATTCTTTCCGGGGCCCATAGGCGGCCAAACCGCCCAGCAGCGCCTCTACCCCCTCCAGCTTCAAAGCGGAACCAAAATAGCAGGGAAACATGAGCCGCCGGGCCACAAGGTCCGCGGCGTCTTCTGCCGTCACCTCGCCTCCGGAGAGGTAGCGCTCCATAAGCTCCTCGTCACAGGCGGCCAGGTCCTCCTGGATGGGAGAGAGACCACCCCCAAAGTCCGTACAGCTTCCATCCAGCTTGCTGCGCAGCTCCCCCAGAACCGCTTCCCGGTCCGCCCCCGCCAGATCCATCTTGTTGACAAAGAGGAAGGTAGGGATCTTGTGCTTTTCCAGCAGCCGCCACATGGTACGGGTATGGCCCTGCACCCCGTCTGTGCCGCTGATCACTAAAATAGCACAGTCCAATACCTGGAGTGTGCGCTCCATCTCAGCGGCAAAATCCACATGACCAGGGGTATCCAGAATGGTGATGGCCCGCTCTGCCCAGGTAAGCTCTGCCTGTTTGGAAAAGATGGTGATCCCACGCTCCCGCTCCTGGACATCGGTATCCAGAAAGGCGTCCTTGTGGTCCACCCGCCCCAGCCTGCGCACCGCACCGCTGTGGTAGAGCAAGGCCTCAGACAATGTGGTCTTTCCCGCATCCACATGGGCCAAAATTCCGATGATCAGCTTGTTCATGTCATCCCCCGCTGCACTTTCATTGTTGTTAACTATCAGGATACCCTTTTTCTCGCCCTTCTGTCAAGCGGACCTTCTCAAGGATTGGCGAACGCTCCCTCTCCTCACTCCATCCGTCTCCCGTTCGGCTGAGCCGCATAGCTGTCTCTTGGGAGCTCCCACAAGTTGGTTTCTTAATTTTTCTTATTTTTTCCTCCCTGCTCCATCTCCAGGGTAGACATTTTCCTGTATTTCGCTTATCATTAAGTGTCGAGTCCTCTGAGAAAGGAGTCATCCTATGCTTTATCACGCTCTTTGGGTCTTTTTTGTGTACGCTTTTTTGGGCTGGTGTACCGAGGTGAGTTATGCCGCCACCAAAAGCGGAAAATTTGTCAACCGTGGCTTTCTCAACGGCCCCTGGTGCCCCATTTATGGCTTTGGGGTGGTTATTGTACTGGCCTTTCTGGAACCTTTAAAGGACAATCTGTTTCTTCTGTTTTTAGGCTCTGTGATCCTCACCTCCGCTTTGGAGTGGCTGACCGGCTTTCTGCTGGAAAAGCTCTTTGCCCAGCGGTGGTGGGACTATTCTGACGAGCCGTTCAACCTCAGCGGCTACATCTGCCTGCGGTTTTCCCTGGCCTGGGGCTTTGCCTGTCTCTTTGTGGTCAAGCTCCTTCACCCCACGGTTCTGCTCTTGATCCGCCTGATTCCTCATCTGGTGGGACTTGTTTTGCTGGGCATCCTGGTGGTGGTCATGGCCATCGACCTGGCGGCCACCGTCTCTGCCATTGCCAAACTCAATCGCCGTCTGGCGCTTATTGATGAGCTGGCCGGGCGCATTCGGGAAGCCTCCAACGACTTTGGCGAGGACCTGGCCGAGCGGGTATTGGATGCGGCGGAAAAGGGAGCTGATTGGCGGGAAGATCTGGAGGAACTCTCCGACCGGCTCTCCCAGCGCCGGGAGGAATTCTCTGACGATCTGGATGAGCTGAAAGACGACTTCCAGGCCCGCCTGGAGGCCCGCAAAGCTCAGAACCGCCAGCAGCTGCAGGAGTGGAAGGACGCTGTCCAGGCGCTCATGGACAAGGAGAGCTTTGGGCAAAAGCGCCTGCTGAAGGCTTTCCCCTCTCTGCGCTCTCTCCAGCACCGGGCTGCTATGGACCGCCTGCGCCGCCATCAGAACCACTCCTGAAGGGCTTCCTTCCCCGTTGATATTTCAAAAACCCCGTGATATAATATTGAAGATAACATCATAAGAAAGGGATCATTGCCCATGGAAGAAATTCAGGATCTTCGCAGACGCATGGAGGAGGAGCGCCCCACCCGCTGGGAGGAGCTGCCTGACATTGCCCTCTATATGGACCAGCTCATCTCCTATATGCCCCGGCAGCTCATCCGGTTTGACCAAAATACTTCTCTCACCTCTGCCATGGTCAATAACTATATCAAAGATGGCCTTGTCCCCCGTGCAGAGGGAAAGCGGTATGGGCCGGAACACCTGGGTTATCTCACCGCTGTGGTAGCACTCAAGCAAATCTTGTCTGTACGGGACATTGGCGCCCTGCTCAACGCCGGCCGTGAGACGGGGAAGAGTTCCCCTGAGCTCTACGACTACTTCTGCCAGGCCTTGGACCGGGCCATGCATGAAACGGCCCAGGCCATCGACCCGGAAGCGAAGGAACAGGACTTGGCACGAATGGCCCTGGACTTTGCCCTGCGCAGCTACGCAAACCAGCTGGCCTGCGCCCGGATCCTGGACGTTCTCCAGCCTCGGGACGAAAAGGGCAAGCGGAAATAAACGGGTTCCCCGTTTGATTTTAGACGCAAGGAGAGATTGCAATGTCTGATTTTATCATCTTAACCGACTCCTCTGCCGACCTGGGGGCCGACATGGTCCAGCAGTTGGACGTTCAGGTACTTCCCCTCAGCATTTCCATGGACCAGCAGATCTATCACAACTACCCGGACAACCGGGAGATCGACCCCCACGCCTTTTACCAGCTGCTTCGCCAGGGACAGGTTGCCACCACTTCCGCCATCAACGTGGCCCAGTATACCGACGCTTTAGAGCCCCTGCTCCAGGCTGGGAAAGATGTGCTGGTTCTGGCCTTCTCCTCTGGGTTGTCTACCACCTATAATTCCTCCCGGATCGCTGTGGAAGAACTGTCGGAGAAATACCCTGAGCGGAAAATCTACACCGTGGATACCCTGTGTGCCTCCCTGGGCCAGGGCCTGCTGGTCTATCTGGCCGTCAAGGAGCAGAAAAAGGGCCGTTCCATTGAAGAGGTTCGGGACTGGGTGGAGGAGAACAAGCTCCACCTGTGCCACCAGTTTACCGTGGATGACCTGCACTTTTTAAAGCGGGGCGGGCGAATCTCCGCTACTACCGCCGTCGTGGGCTCCATGCTTCAAATCAAGCCGGTCCTCCACGTAGACAATGAGGGCCACCTGATCAACATTGCCAAAGCCCGCGGCCGTCAGGCCTCCCTGAAAGCCCTGGTGGACAAGATGGAAAAAACCGCCATTGACCCCGCAAACCAGGTGGTCTTCATCAGCCACGGAGATTGTCCGGAAGATGCTCAGGCAGTGGAACAGATGGTAAAGGAACGCTTTGGAGTGAAGGAAGTCTACATCAACTATGTAGGACCTGTCATTGGCGCCCATTCCGGCCCAGGCACTCTGGCCCTGTTCTATATGGGCACGGAGCGCTGAGCACGTTTACCAATTGAGAAGGAGGTTCTCGCTTTGGAGGAAACAAAATGGCTGGAGGTGGCCGTCAACACCGCCCCTGACAAGCTGGACGAGGTGTGCGCCAAATTGACCGCCGCCGGGATGGACGGCCTGGTGATCGAGGATGAGGGAGAGTTTCTCCGCTTCCTGGAGCAAAACAAGCAGTACTGGGACTATGTGGACCAGGAGCTGCTGGACAAGATGAAGGGCGTTACCCGTGTAAAGTTCTACGTCACCGACGACGAGGATGGAAAAAAGCAGCTCGCCCAGTATACCCATGGCCTGGGCTGGGAATATACCGTCACCCCCCTCAGTGACAATGACTGGGCCTATAGCTGGCAGAAGTACTATAAGCCCCTGGAAATCGGCACACGGCTCTATGTGGTGCCTCAGTGGATGCGGGATGACCCCGTTCCCGATGGGCGGGTCCCGTTTTATCTGAACCCTGGCCTCACCTTTGGAACCGGCTCTCATGCCTCTACCCAGCTTTGTCTGGAGGGCGTGGAGGAGCATACCAAAGCCGGCCGGGCCGTGCTGGACCTGGGCTGTGGCAGCGGCATCTTATCCATCGCCGCCCTGTGCCTGGGAGCCGGGGATGCGGTAGCAGTAGACATCGACCCCAAGGCGGTGGACGTAGCCTATGAAAATGCCGCCCTCAACGGCATTGGAAAAGACCGCTACACCGTCCGGGCCGGAAATGTTCTTTCCGACGCCGCTCTGGCTCGGGAACTGTCTCAGCGGCAGTACCACTTGGTACTGGCCAATATTGTGGCCGATGTGATCATCCCCCTGGCCCCCCATGTCCCCTCTCTGCTGGAGGAGGACGGCGTGTTTCTCTGCTCGGGAATCATTGACACCCGTGCCCACGAGGTGGAGGATGCCCTGCGCAAAGTGGGGCTGAAGCTGACCCGCAAGCGGGAGAAAAACGGCTGGGTGGCCCTGGAAGCAACCAAATAAAAAAGGCTGGAACGGAAAATCCGTTCCAGCCTTTTGTTTTTATGCCAGAGCCTTCTTCAGCTCTTCCACCCGGTTGAGCTTCTCCCAGGGCAGATCCAGGTCGCTGCGGCCAAAATGGCCGTAGGCGGCCGTCTGCCGGTAGATGGGCCGGCGCAGGTCCAGGTCCCGGATAATGGCAGCGGGGCGCAGGTCAAAGACCTTCTCCACCGCCTCCTCCAGCTTGCTGTCGGAAACCACACCGGTACCGAAGGTGTCCACCCGCACAGAAACGGGCCGGGCGACGCCAATGGCATAGGCCAACTGCACCTGGCAGCGCTTGGCCAGACCGGCGGCCACCACGTTCTTGGCCACCCACCGGGCGGCGTAGGCCGCGGAGCGGTCCACCTTGGTGGGGTCCTTCCCGGAGAAAGCGCCGCCGCCGTGGGGAGCACTGCCGCCGTAGGTGTCCACAATGATCTTCCGTCCGGTGAGGCCGGAATCCCCCTGGGGACCACCCACCACAAAACGGCCGGTGGGGTTCACATAGATCTTTGTCTCATCATCCAGCAGTTCCTTGGGGAGAATGGGCTTGATGACCAGCTCGATCATGTCCTTGCGGATCTGTTCCAGCTCCACTTCGGGGCCGTGCTGGGTAGAAACCACCACCGCGTCAATACGCTTGGGGGTGTCGTCCTCGTTATACTCCACGGTAACCTGGGTCTTGCCGTCGGGCCGCAGGTAGTGCACCTGGCCCTCCTTGCGCACCTTTGTCAGCTGGATGGCCAGCTTGTGGGCCAGAGAGATGGGCAGGGGCATCAGCTCCTCTGTCTCATCACAGGCGTAGCCGAACATCATGCCCTGGTCACCGGCGCCGTTGTCCAGCCCGTCGTCCTGCTCGCCCTCCTTGGCCTCCAGGCACTTGTCCACACCCATGGCAATGTCGGGAGACTGCTCATCGATGGAGGTAAGCACCGCACAGGTGTCACAGTCAAAGCCAAACTTTGCCCGGTCATAGCCGATGTCCCGCACCACTTCCCGTGCGATCTTGGGGATATCCACATAACAATTGGTGGTGATCTCACCCATCACATGCACCAGGCCGGTGGTCACCGTCGTCTCACAGGCCACACGGGACATGGGGTCCTTCTCCAGCATAGCGTCCAGCACTGCATCGGAAATCTGGTCACAGATCTTGTCGGGATGCCCTTCGGTGACGGATTCAGAAGTAAAAAGTCTCTTTGCCATAATTCCATTCCTTTCTTTTTGTCGGGAGGATGAAAAACGCCCCGCCAGGCGGCGGAGCGTTGCGTTTTTATGCACCCTCATCTTGCGATACACTACCGCCGGATTTGGCACCTTGCCAAAGGCAGGTTGCCGTGGTTTCATAGGGCCGGTCCCTCAACCACTCTTGATAAGGCTATTGAGTTGTACTGGACGATTATAGCAGGTTTTTTCCGTTTGTCAACTGCTTTCTCCATTTCTCTTCAAAACTTGTTGCTCCAGCTCCAACAGACGCCGTTTCATATCGATCCCCCCGGCATAGCCGGTAAGCGTCCCGTTCGTCCCCACCACCCGGTGGCAGGGCACCACGATCCACATAGGGTTTTTCCCATTGGCCGCTCCCACCGCCCGGACCGTCTTCGGGTTCCCTACGGCTTGGGCAATCTCCCGATAGCTGCGGGTCTGGCCATAGGGGATCGTCTCTAGCGCAGCCCAGACCTTTTTTTGAAACTCCGTCCCCCGCAGCTCATAAGGAAAGTCAAACGTCTGCCGCTGACCAGAAAAATATTCCTGCAGCTGGGAAAATACCTTTTTCGTCAGCTCTGTAGGCTCTCCCCGCTCTTTTGTGGGTTCCACTGTGCGCAGACGCAGGAGAACATCCCCCTCATAGTCCATACGGACGGGACCAAAAGGGCTCTCATAAATGGCAAATCCGGCCACAGCGCTCACTCCTCTTGTTTTTTCTGAGTATATCACATTCCGCCCCCGCTGAACAAGTCTTAAAAAGCCGGGCTGCTTCCATTGGAGCAGCCCGGCTTGCTAAAACAAAAACTTACAGCTTGTGGCCCTGGGTAAGCACAGGGTTGACCCCCAGCTTCTTGCCGTTTTCATAGAGATAGAAGCCAGCGCCGCTCTTGCGGCCCAGGAAACCGGCGGTGACCATCTTCCGCAGCAGCAGGGAGGGGTGATACTTCTCACCATACTCCTTGGACAGCACGTTCATAACGTTGAGCAGGATGTCCAGACCGATCATGTCGGCCAGCTCCAGGGGACCCATGGGGTGGTTGCAGCCCAGCTTCATGCCGTTGTCCACATCCTCCACACTGCCGATGAAGGAACCAACGATGACACAAGCCTCGTTGAGCATGGGCAGCAGGGCACGGTTGACGATAAAACCGGGCTTATCATCAGCCAGGATCAGGGTCTTGCCCATCCGCTCGCCCACTTCTTTGATGCTGTCCAGCACGTCCTGGGCAGTGAGCAGACCAAAGATGACCTCGCACAGGCGCATCTTGGGCACGGGAGAGAAGAAGTGCATACCTACCACACGGGAGGGCCGCTTCGTGGCAGCGGCCAGGGCGGTGAGGGAGATGGAGGAAGTGTTGGAGGCAAAGATCGTCTCGGGGGGGCAGATCTCCTCCAGCTGGCTGAACACAGCCTGCTTGGCCTCCAGATTCTCAAAGACAGCCTCGATCACCAGATCAGCATCCTTGGCGCCCTGGATGGTATCGTCCAGAGCCAGACGGGGCAGGGCAGTCTCCACGGCCTCTTGCGTCATGCGGCCCTTCTCCACTTCCCGCTCCAGAGCCTTCTGGATGCCCATCTGGGCACGCTCCAGAGCCTCGCGGCGCTGGTCGTTCAGTACTACATCATATCCGTTAACAATAGCGGTCTGGGCAATGCCGCTGCCCATCAGGCCGGCGCCCACTACAAAGATTTTCTGGATTGCCATGGCAATTATCCCCTTTTCTTTCCATTTAATGTTGTTTTGGTTCGCCTTCCGTCCTTCCAAAACAGAAGGCGCAACCAGCTTTCGCCGCTATCTTAGCACATCAATTGCCGCACGTCTCCGCATAAATGGGCTTAAAGTATGCAGATATTATGATTTCAAAATTTTCTCCAATTTTCCTCTGGGTTACGCTATATTTTCTGGACGTTTTCCCTCAATAACGGTTCAGAGCGGCCGATCCATCGTCTGTTCCCTTCTCAATCTGGCGGACGACAGCCCAATAACCATAGTCCTTGTTCACCTGAACAAAGAACCGCTCCCCCACCTTCTTTCCCAGCAGGGCGGAACCCATGGGGGACTCCTTGCTGATGAGGCCATGGAGCACATCCTGGCGCACCGTGGTCACTACCTGCCAGGTCTCCTCCTCGTCATCCTCCTCCAGATAGATGGTGACCTTATCATAGAGGCCCACCGCATCGGCGGCGGAGTGGTCTTCATAGACCCGTGCCGTCTTGATCATGTTCTCTAGATAGCGGATTCGGCTCTCATTTTTGTTCTTCTCCTGCTTCGCAGCCTTATACTCGAAGTTTTCGCTCAAATCTCCAAAGGACCGGGCTACTTTTACCTCTTCCAGAAGCTGGGGGCGCAAGGTAATGCGCCGGTAGTCCAGCTCCTCCTTCATCTTTTGGATGTCAATTTTGGTCAGTTCGTTATGCATACCATGTTCACTTCAATCTTATGGTTTCTTACGCCTTCCACCCGGCCAGATAGTCTTTCTGCTCCTGGGTGAGGGTGTCGATGGACAGCCCCATGGCGGCCAGCTTCACCCGGCCGATCTGGTCGTCGATCTCATCGGGAACAAGATAGACCTTCTTCTCCAGTTCCTGGCGGTGCTTGGCCAGCCACTCCAGGCTCAGGGCCTGCACGGCAAAGGACATGTCCATGATCTCAGCAGGGTGGCCGTTGCCTGCGGCCAGATTCACCAGCCGGCCCTCGCCCAGCACGTTGAGGGTGCGGCCGTCCTCCAGGCGGAAGCCCTCGATGTTCTCCCGGCGCGGGAAGCGCTCCACAGCCATCTCCCCCAGGGCGGCTACATCCACCTCGCAATCGAAGTGGCCGGAGTTGCAGAGAATGACGTTGTCCTTCATCATCTCAAAATGCCGCCGGACAATGACATCCTTGCAGCCGGTGGCGGTCACAAAGATATCGCCGATCTTAGCCGCCTCGTCCATGGGCATGACCCGGAAGTTTTCCATAGTAGCCTCCAGAGCCTTAAAGGGGTCCACCTCGCAGACAACGACATTGGCACCCATGCCCTTCGCCCGCATGGCAATTCCTTTGCCGCACCAGCCATAGCCGGCCACCACCACGGTCTTACCCGCCACAATGAGGTTGGTGGTGTTCATGATGGCGTTCCAGGTGGACTGACCGGTGCCGTATTTGTTGTCATAGTAGTGCTTTGCCTTGGCGTCGTTGACGGCCATCATGGGGCAGGGCAGAATCCCCTCCCGCTCCCGTGCATAGAGCCTGTGGATGCCGGTGGTGGTCTCCTCACAGCCGCCAAACAGCCGGTCGCCGTACTGGGCGCACTTGCCCCCCAGCAGATTCACCAGATCTCCCCCATCGTCCACAATGAGGTGGGGGCGGCACTTCAGGGTCTCCACCAGCAGATCCTCATACTGCTGGGGCGTCACCCCGTGCATGCCGTAGGTGTCCACTCCCATCTCCGCCACAGCGGCGGCTACATCGTCCTGGGTGGACAGGGGATTGCAGCCGGTAAGATGGACGTCGGCACCGCCTTCCCGGAGCACCAGCCCCAAATTGGCTGTCTTAGCCTCCAGGTGGACGGAGACCGCGATGGTCAGCCCTTCAAAGGGCTTTTCCCGGCGAAAACGCTCCTCGATCTTCCCCAGCGCAGGCATAAAATCCCTCACCCACTGGATCTTCTGCCGCCCCGAAGGGGCCAGGGACATATCTCTCACAATGCTCATGGCAAACGCCTCCCAATGATTTTGTTCAGGTTTTTCTGCTTTCTATTTTATCATACTTTCCACTGTAAAAAAAGCGGTTTTTCTTCTCCCGGAAATGTTTACACTTTGGATATAGACATTTTACAGAAAAATGGATACAATATCTTTTACTTGAATAATTTTGAAACGAGGAGGCTTTTCCATGAAAGCCATTTCCCGCGGTCTGAGCAAGTTCTGCTACAATCACCCAAAGCTTGGAATCCCCGAACTGATGAAATATATCGCTCTGGGCAACGTATTTGTCTTTGTAGCGGATATGCTCACTGGAAACATGGCCACCGCATTCCTGGATTTTTATCCCCAGCTTATTTTACAGGGCCAGGTGTGGCGGCTTATTACCTTTGTGTTTGTGCCCCTGGGCACTGGGGCCACTTCTCCCTTTGCACAAACCTTCCTTTTTGCCCTGTCTACCTTCTTCTATTACTGGATCGGCTCCGCTCTGGAGCGGCAGTGGGGGACCACCCGGTTTACCGTGTTTTATGGGTTGGGCGTTATCTTCAATATCATCGCAGGCTTTATCATCTACGCGGTTCTCCGCAGCCAGCTGAGTGCGGCGGGCACCATCGCCCCCGCTCAGATCCAGGAGATTCTGTCTTTCGTCTCCACCGCCAGCATGTCCTATGTGAACATGTCTATGTTCTTCTCCTTCGCCACCCTCTACCCCGATATGCAGGTACTGCTGTACGGCATTATCCCCCTGAAGGTAAAGTGGCTGGCCTGGCTGGACGTGGTATTCTTTGTATGGGAGATCGGCTCCTCTCTCCTCGGCCGCCAGTGGATCATGGCTTTGGTTCCCATCATTGCCATTCTTAACTATCTGTTTTTCTTCTGGGAAGATCTGGCCTCTATGCTCAACCGGGGCCGCGTCCGGGTACAGCACCGGACCTCTGCCCAGACCATCAATTTTAAAAAGGCCCAGAAGGACCTGCGGGAACGGCGGGGCTATCTTCACAAGTGCTCTGTGTGCGGTATCACCGATCAGGACGATCCCAATATGGAGTTCCGCTACTGCTCCAAATGTAACGGCTACTACTGCTACTGTGCCAACCACATCAACAACCACACCCACGTACAATAAATCTGCTCCGTCCCCATTGGAGCTGCTCTCCCCAACGAAAAAGCAGACACACACAAAACTGTGCGTGTCTGCTTTTTTTCTTGGGTACAATCTGAGGCTTATTTCACCACAAGCTCACCATTCTCCACATCCACGGTGAGCTGCTGGCCGCCCTCCACCTGGTCGGCAATGATCTTCCGGCTGATGAGGGTCTCCACCGTGTGCTGGAGATACCGGCGCAGAGGACGGGCGCCGTAAATGGGGTCATAGGCGGCGTCAATGATCTGATCCTTGGCCGCAGCGGTGAGCTCCACCGTAAGCTGCTTATCCTCCAGGCGGCGATTGATATCCGCCACCATCAGGTCAATAATGTGGGTCACATTCCCCTTCGTCAGAGGCTTGTAGAAAACGATCTCGTCCAGACGGTTCAAAAACTCCGGCCGGAAGGAGCGTTTCAGAAGCTCGTTGACCTGATTCCGGGCCTCCTGAGAGATCTCCCCGTCTGCCCCGATGCCATCCAGCAGGAACTGGGAGCCCAGGTTAGAGGTGAGAATAATGATGGTGTTCTTAAAGTCCACGGTACGGCCTTGACTATCTGTAATGCGGCCATCATCCAATACTTGCAGTAGAATATTGAACACATCCGGGTGGGCCTTTTCCACCTCGTCAAAGAGGATGACAGAGTAAGGCTTACGCCGCACAGCCTCGGTAAGCTGGCCGCCCTCCTCATAGCCCACGTATCCCGGAGGGGCACCGATGAGCCGGGAGACGGAGAATTTCTCCATATACTCGCTCATGTCGATACGCACCAGATTCTTTTCACTGTCAAAGAGGGCTTCCGCCAATGTCTTGGCCAGCTCCGTCTTGCCCACGCCAGTGGGACCCAGGAACAGGAAGGAGCCAATGGGCTTGTTGGGGTCGGCAATACCGGCACGGCTGCGCAGAATGGCCTCAGAGACCAGACGTACCGCCTCGTCCTGACCCACCACGCGCTGGTGGAGGATATCCTCCAGGTGCAGGAGCTTCTCCCGCTCACCCTCCATCAGGCGGGAGACCGGAATTCCGGTCCAGCGCTCGATGATCCGAGCGATTTCCTCTTCGGTGACCTTATCCCGCAGCAGGGAGCGCTGCTTGCCCTCATTGGCAATCTGCTCCTCCGCCTCCAGAGCTTTTTTCAGCTCGGGGATCTTGCCGTATTGCAGCTCCGCGGCACGGTTGAGGTCGTATTCCCGCTGGGCCTTCTCCAGCTGGGCGTTGGCCTCCTCCAGGTCCTCCCGGAGCTTTTGTACCTTGCCAATGGCATTTTTCTCGTTGTCCCACTGGGCCTTCTTGGCCTTGAACTCCTCCCGCATGTCGGAGAGCTCTTTCTGAATTTCACTGAGGTGCTCCTGGGAGAGTTTGTCCGTCTCCTTTTTCAGGGCGGCCTCCTCGATTTCATGCTGGATGATTTTCCGCTGGATCACATCCAGCTCCGTGGGCATGGAATCCATCTCGGTACGGATCATGGCACAGGCCTCATCCACTAGGTCGATGGCCTTGTCGGGCAGGAACCGGTCAGTGATATAGCGGTTGGAGAGCGTAGCAGCGGCAATGATGGCCCCGTCGGTGATCTTCACGCCGTGGTAAACCTCATAGCGCTCCTTCAAGCCACGGAGAATGGCGATGGCATCCTCCACCGTGGGCTCGTTCACCATCACCGGCTGGAAGCGCCGCTCCAGAGCGGCGTCCTTCTCGATATACTGCCGGTACTCATTGAGGGTAGTAGCACCAATGCAGTGCAGCTCGCCGCGGGCCAGCATAGGCTTGAGCAGATTGCCCGCATCCATGCTGCCTTCGGTCTTGCCGGCACCTACAATGGTATGCAGCTCGTCGATGAAGAGGATGATCTTACCCTCGCTCTTCTTCACCTCGTTCAAAACGGCTTTCAGCCGCTCCTCAAACTCACCCCGGTATTTGGCTCCGGCAATGAGGGCACCCATATCCAGGGAAAAGATGGTCTTGTCTTTCAAACTGGCGGGGACATCGCCTTTGACGATCCGCTGGGCCAGTCCCTCGGCAATGGCCGTCTTACCAACACCGGGCTCACCGATCAGCACAGGGTTATTTTTGGATTTCCGGCTGAGGATACGGATGACATTCCGGATCTCGTCGTCCCGGCCAATGACAGGGTCCAGCTTGTTCTGCCGGGCCCGCTCCACCAGGTCGGCGCCGTACTTTTTCAGGGCATCGTAAGTCTCCTCCGGGTTGTCAGAGGTAACCCGCTGGTTGCCCCGGACGCTGGCCAAAGCCTGCATGATCTTCTCACGGGTCACGTTATAGGTGCGGAAAAGCTCCTTCAGGTTGTTGTTGGGCCGCTCCAGCAGACCCAGGAACAGGTGCTCTACCGAGATATATTCGTCCTTCATGGCAGAAGCCTGCTCTTGGGCGGCGTTCAGGCAGCGGTCCACATCCTGGGCCACATAGACCTTGTCCGCTTCCCGGCCTCCTCCGGACACCTTGGGCAGCTTGTTGACCAGGCTGGCCACCGCCGCCTGAAAGCTGGGTACGGTCATCCCCGCGGCAGTGAGCAGCTGGGGAATAAAGCCCTCCTGGTCACTCACCAGAGCCAGAAGCAGATGCTCCTGCTCGATCTGCTGATTGCCGTATTGGGCTGCAAGATCCTGAGCTCCCTGAATGGCAGCTAAGGACTTTTGGGTAAATTGATTCATGTTCATATGGAACACTCCTTTCATGGAACAGTCTACGGTATGGTCTCAGTATAGACCGGCCCATGGGAAATTTCATGAACAAATTATGAATTTTTAGCACTCATTAAATGAGAGTGCTAAAAATTCAGTAAAAAAAGTCCCGAGCGCCAGCTCGGGACTTTTGGCAATACCTGTTTGGAACGGGGATTTACTCCTCGTCCTCCCCTTCCTCTTCCTCATCGTCGGAGAGGTCCATGGCATAGCGGGAACCGCACTTGGGGCACTCCACCTCGCCGTCGGCCAGTGCCTCGTCATCAATGACCAGGGTCTCGCCGCAGGTGGGGCACTCGACCTCAAACCAATCGTCGTCGTAGTCCTCTTCGTCGTCCTCGTCCTCGTCAAAGACCACGTCCTCCACATCGGCCAGGTCGTCGGAGAGCACATCGATCTCCTCGCCCAAGTTCAAGGCGTTCTCTTCCAGGTCCTCCACGGACATGGCCAGCTCCTCCAGGATGCCGATCATCACAGAGATGAGCTTGCCCTCCTTAGACTTCTCGGTATCCAGGTTCAGGCCCTCAGCCAGACCCTTCAGATAGGCGACTTTCTCGGAAATAGTCATAGTCGTTCTCCTTTTCTGCGCCCGCCGGCGCGGTTCATGGTGTTGGTTGCTCGCAGGCTCGGACGCTTAAAGTATCACGCCTCGCCTGCTCACGACGCGCGGCTTCCCTCCGTCTCGGGCTTAAAACAGATTTGCGGGCAAATCTTCGGTTTTTCGCCCTCGCTCCGGTCCATCCGCGCTGCTCGCGACGGCTCAGACGCTTAAGCCTTGCAGCGCTCCAGATACTCGCCGGTACGGGTGTCGATCTTGATCTTGTCACCGGGGTTGATGAACAGGGGGACCTTGATCTCAGCGCCGGTCTCCAGAGTAGCGGGCTTGGTCACGTTGGTGGCGGTGTCGCCCTTGAAGCCAGGATCGGTCTCGGTGACCTCCAGTTCCACAAAGTTGGGGGGCTCCACACCGAAGACGCTGCCCTTGTAAGACATGATCTTGCAGGTCATGTTCTCCTTGACGAACTTGAAGCTGTCGCCCAGCAGGTCCTTGCCGATGGGCAGCATATCATAGGTCTCCATGTCCATGAAGTAGTACAGATCGCCGTCGTTGTAGCTATACTCCATGTCCTTGCGCTCCACGAAAGCCTGCTCAAACTTGGCGGTGGGGTTGAAAGAGGTCTCGGTCACGCCGCCGGTGATGATGTTCTTCATCTTGGTGCGCACGAAAGCAGCGCCCTTACCGGGCTTCACGTGCTGGAACTCAACCACCTGCATGACCTTACCGTCCATCTCGAAGGTCACGCCGTTGCGGAAATCACTGGCAGAAATCATTGGCATAGGAATCATCCTCCATAGTATTATAACTTATGCTGATTCATTTTACCCTATTTTTCCCCCTTTGACAAGGGGGTCCAGGGAGAATTGCGGGCTTTCTCTGTAATTTTTTCCCCATCCGTCCCCTCTGTATTCCCCGCAGGCTCCGCCTCAGTTCGGATAAACAGGCCGATTTTAGCCACGGCGGCGGATCATGCTCCTCAGCTCCACTCCCTGAGCCTGGAGGGCTGCCAAGTAAAGCAACAGGGCAAAGGCCAAAGTGGCAACTCCTGCACAGACGGGAGACAAGCCCTCGTCCTTCAGCATCCGAAACAGCAAATTTCCTACCAGCGCAGACAGTAAACTGGCCAGAGCGGGGGCAGTCATCCACTGGAACAGCTCCAGACGCACCCCCGTGCGCCGACGAATCCAATAAAGGCACAAAACCAGCTCCAAGGCAGTCGATACCACAGCTCCCGCCACATAACCTCCCATGCCCACCCCAGGCAGAGGCACCAATGCCAGGGTAAACAGCAGCTGAATCACACCGCCCAGCAGAGAGATCGCCGCCACGGCCCGCTGGCCGCCCACTCCGTTGAGCGCGGAGGCCAAAACAGAACAAAAGCAGCTCATAGCCATCACCGCAGCCAGAGGGATCAGATGTTCCCCCACCCCCTCCTGATGGAACATAGCCCGGCCCAGGTCGGGACCTACCACTACCATTAAGGACATGGCCGGCAGCGTGAGCAGGGACACCGCCGACATGGCCCGGCCGACCAGCCGGCGCACCTCTCCCTCCCGCCCCAGGGCGGCAGCCCGTGCCAGCCGGGGCACCAGCACCAAATTGAGCGCCCCCAGGAATACAATGGGCAGCGAGAGCATGGGCATGGTCATCCCACACACTACGCCAAACTGGGAGACGGCCTGGGAACGCTCCACCCCTCCCTCTACCAACTTTTGAGGAATAAGGGTGGCATTGGCCGCCCCAAGTAAATTGCCCAGCAAAGCGTTCAGTCCCACAGGCAGGGCGATGGAGCATACCCGTCGCCGCCGGATCCTCCCCGGCTCCCCCGGTCCCTGTCCTTTCAGGCGGGCAAGACGACGCCGGTAGAGCACCACCAGAGTGCAGGAGGAGAACACCTCACAGATCACCATACCGCACACAATCAGCCCCACTACCCGTTCGGGGTACTGCGGCAGAAACAGCCACAGCAGTCCCAGCACTGCCAGTGTCCGGACAAACTGCTCCAGCAGTTCCACCACCGCCGGAGCCCGAACCAGTCCAGAGCCGTAGAACACATGTTTATGAAAATTTTCCACACCCGTCAGGGCCACGCAGGGCACTAACAGCATAAGCCCCAGCTGGGTCCGGGCATCCCCCAGCAGATGGACGGAAATGGCATCCGAACTCAAAATCACCCCAGTCCCCAGGGGAATGAGGGCCAGGAAAAAGATGCGCAGGCAGGTTCTTACCGTCTGGCCCACTGCTTTTCCATTTCTCAGAGCCAGATACTGGGAGGTCAGGTTGGAAATGGCCGCGGTCAATCCCACAGCCGTGAGGGACAGCAGCACGGAATATACCGGCATAATCAGTTGATAAAGCCCCATGACCTCCGCCCCCGCCATGCGGGAGAGCAGAACCCGGTAGCCAAAGCCCAACAGCTGAGACACCCCGCTCAAGGCGGTCAAAAACAGTGCCCCCCGTCCAGCAGACAGCATTTTCTCTTCCACGGACCATCCCCCCTCCCAACACTCTATTCACCGGGCGCTCTGTTTATCCGTTACCCCTTGCCCCAGGGAAAAAGTTGGGCTATAATAGGGGCATCACTCAATGATAGTTTAAGGAGGAGTTTCCCATGGCTTTTGTTGAACTGGAAAAAAAGGGCGCCGTTGGCGTTATTACCATGAACCGGCCTGAGGCGCTCAACGCCCTCAACGACCAGGTGCTCCGGGATCTGGATGGGGTGCTGGATCAGGTAGAACGGGATGAGGAGATCTTGGTAGTCGTCCTCACCGGCGCAGGCCGCTCCTTTGTGGCCGGGGCCGACATCGGCCAGATGGCTGGCTTTACCGCCGTGGAGGCCAAGGCCTTCGGTGTCTATGGAAACCAAGTGTTCCTGAAGCTTGAAAACCTTACCAAACCCACCATCGCTGCGGTCAACGGCTTTGCCCTGGGCGGCGGCTGTGAGCTGTGCATGGCCTGCGACATCCGCCTGGCCAGTGAGAAGGCCAAGTTTGGTCAGCCAGAGGTGGGGCTGGGCATTACCCCCGGCTTCGGCGGCACCCAGCGCCTTGCCCGCATTGTGGGTACGGCTCATGCCATGGAACTCATTCTGACCGCCAAGACCATCCGGGCAGAGGATGCCCTGGCCCTGGGGCTCGTGACCCACGTGTATCCCGCCGAGGAGCTCATGGACAGGGCTCTGGAGCTGGCCAACGCCATTGCCGCCAACGCTCAGGTCGCCGTACGTCAGTCCAAAGCCGCCATCCGCCGGGGACTCCAGACCGACATGGCCACCGGTGCCGCCTTTGAGTCTGAGGCCTTTGCCCTGTGCTTTGCCACTGAGGACCAAAAGGATGCCATGCGGGCTTTTGTGAATAAGGAAAAGATCACCTCGTTTAAAAACCGCTGAGTTCTTCCGCAAACGCCGACAGCTCCTGCCGGTGGTTTCCCTCCATCAAATCGCTTTAAGAGGTGATCGCCATGAATCTATCCGTTCTGCTTTCCAATTTGGTGGGGCTCTTTCTTCTCATCGGCGTAGGCTTTCTCGCTGCGCGCCTAAGGCTGCTGCCCGCGGACGCTTCGAAGCCAATGAGCGCGCTTTTAATGAAAATCACCCTCCCTGCCGCAATCTTTGCCTCCATGATCCGTCCCTTCAATCCGGCATTTCTCCGTTTGGGAGTAACCGCCCTGCTGATCAGCGCTCTGCTTCTCCCCCTATACGCCCTCCTCTCCCTCCCCTTGTCCCGGCTCTTCCGGGTTTCAGACGGCCGGAGAGGAATGTGGTGCTGCTGCACTACCTTCTGCAACAACGGCTTTATGGGATTTCCCGTGGTCTATGCTCTTTTTGGCGAGGAAGGGCTTATCCTGGCGGTTTTTATGGGCATCCCCTTCAATCTGCTGATCTACTCCCTTGGGGCCAAGATGGTGTGTATGGACATTCCAGCGGGGAATACCCGCGCCTCCTTCTCCCTGCGCACAGCCCTGGTCTCCCCCATCAACGTGGCCATTGTCCTCAGCCTGATCTTTTATTTTGGTCAGATTCCGGTGCCCGACCCATTTTAACCCCCATTCAGCACCTGTCCAATGTGACAACGCCCCTATCCATGCTTGTCACCGGTATGAACCTGGCCCAGGGAAAGGTATCCGACACCATCCGCGACAAAGATTCCATCTCCGCCTGTGTCGTGCGTCTGCTCCTCTTTCCCGTCATTGCCTGGGCCGTCACGCTCTTACTTCCCGGTCTCGATCCTCTGGTGGCGGGCGTTGCGCTGATCATCATGGCCATGCCCGCTCCTGCCGACTCCACCGTTTTGGGGGAACAGTATGGCGGCTGCACCCAGGCAGGCGCCAGGATCGTCTTTCTCTCCAGCCTGCTGTGCATTCTCACAATTCCCCTTATCTCTCTTCTGCTATAAAAAAACAGGTGCTGTCCTGCGACAGCACCTGTTTTTAACCTTTGGGAAAAAACTTACTTCAGCTCGACCTTGGCGCCGGCCTCTTCCAGCTTCTTCTTCATCTCCTCGGCCTCGTCCTTGGAGACAGCCTCCTTCAGGGTCTTGGGAGCGCCCTCGACCACGCCCTTGGCCTCAGCCAGGCCCAGACCGGTGATCTCACGGACAGCCTTGATGACCTTGATCTTGGCAGCGGCGTCGAAGCCAGCCAGAACCACGTCAAACTCGGTCTTCTCCTCAGCGGCAGGAGCAGCAGCGCCGCCAGCGGCGGGAGCAGCCATAGCGGCGGCGGACACGCCGAACTCCTCCTCCAGAGCCTTAACCAGCTCGGACAGCTCCAGAACGGTCAGAGCCTTAACTTCCTCAATCAGAGCAGTAATCTTCTCACTAGCCATGATAATTTACCTCCTAATAGTAAAATTTAAATTAAAATGTGTCTCCCCTCATGGGAGCGGATTTTGCCGATTACTCGGCAGCGGGAGCCTCCTCGGCGGGAGCGGCTTCCTCGGCAGGGGCAGCCTCGCCGCCCTTCTCGGCGATGGCCTTCAGCACGATAGCCAGGCTGGTAATGGGAGCCAGCATCATGCCCAGAGCCTGAGCCTGCAGGACGTCCTTGGCGGGCAGCTCAGCCAGGGCCATGATCTCGTCCAGGGACAGAACCTTGCCGTCCATGAAACCGCCCTTGATGGTGAACTTACCTTCACCCAGCTGCTTGGCATACTTGTTGACCACACGCATGGGAGCGATGGGGTCGCCGGCGCTGGTAGCCAGAGAAGTGGTGCCGTTGAGCACCTCATCCAGACCCTCCAGACCAACGTTGTTCAGAGCAAAGCGGGCCAGGGTGTTCTTGACCACGCCGTACTGCACCTCGTTCTGGCGCAGCTCCACACGCAGAGCGGTGTCCTCGGCGACGGTGATACCCTTGTAATCCACCAGCACACCGCTGGAAGCGCCCTTCAGCTGCTCAGTCAGAGCGGCAACGATGGCCTGCTTCTCAGAAAGAACCTTTGCGTTAGGCATTTTGGATTCACCTCCAGAAAATGATCCGCGCAACAAAAAACCTCCGGTCGTCAAGACAGGAGGACAGTACAATCAAAAGTATTCCCTTTGAAAGCACTCTCGGCAGGAATTACGCCCAGTGGGCCCCTGCTGTCTTTGAACGCAAGTAGCATTATATAGAGTATCCTCCCTCTTGTCAAGCGTTTTTTTACTTTTTTTCTTCTTTTTTCCGTCCTTTCTGGAAAAGAGGTGAACGATCACCGGATTTTCCCGCCGATTGCCTGTTGACAAGGGGAAAAGCTGGTGATATAGTACCACTTGAAAAAAGCTTTGACGGAGAAGAGGCCGCAAAGCGCACCCAGAGAGGGACGCCCTGTGCTGAAAGCGTCCTGTGTCGGGATGCGGCTGGTACCACTCCTGAGCCGTCCGGGAAAGAACCGGGCCGGGCCCTCCCGTTACAGAGGTCACAAGCGGCAAGAGGTCAAACGCTTCTTGCAAGCAGGGTGGAACCGTGGTGCGTATCATAATTATTTGTACGCTTCACCCCTGAAACAAACTCAGGGGTGAAGCGTTTTTCTTTGCCCCAACAATCAGAAAGGAGCAATTTATTATGTCTGAAGAAGTCAAAAATGAGTTTACCTTTGAAAACCCCGAATACCGCAAGACCTATTGGCACACCTGTTCCCACGTGCTGGCTCAGGCCATGAAGCGCCTGCACCCCGAGGTGAAGCTGGCCATTGGCCCCGCCATTGAGAACGGGTTCTATTACGATTTTGACACTCCCCGTCCCTTTACGCCTGAGGATCTGGAGGCCCTGGAGGCCGAGATGCGCAAGATCTGCAAGGAGAAGCTGAAGCTGGAGCGCTTTGAGCTGCCCAGGGCAGAGGCTTTGAAGCTGATGGAGGAGAAAGAGGAGCCTTACAAGGTGGAGCTCATCAACGACCTGCCCGAAGATGCGGTCATTTCCTTCTACAAGCAGGGCGATTTCACCGACCTGTGCGCCGGTCCCCACCTGGATTCCACCGGCCGCATTAAGGGCAACGCCATCAAACTCACCAGCGCCACCGGCGCCTATTGGCGTGGTGACTCCAGCCGCAAGATGCTCCAGCGCATTTACGGCGTGGCCTTCCCCAAGAAGGACGAACTGGACGAGTACCTGGCCAAGCAGGCCGAGGCCCTGAAGCGGGACCACAACAAGCTGGGCCGTGAGCTGGAGTACTTCACCACCGTGGACGTGATCGGCCAGGGCCTGCCCGTACTGCTGCCCAAGGGTGCCCGTGTGGTCCAGCTGCTCCAGCGCTGGATCGAGGACACCGAACAGAAGCGCGGCTACCTGCTGACCAAGACCCCCCTGATGGCTAAGCGGGACCTCTATAAGATCTCCGGCCACTGGGACCACTATTTGGACGGCATGTTCATCCTGGGCGACCCCTATGACGAGACCAAAGAGTGCTTCGCCCTGCGTCCCATGACCTGTCCCTTCCAGTATCAGGTGTTCCTGAACCGCCAGCGCTCCTACCGCGAGCTGCCCATGCGCCTGGGTGAGACCTCCACCCTGTTCCGCAACGAGGATTCCGGCGAGATGCACGGCCTTATCCGTGTACGTCAGTTCACCATCTCCGAGGGCCACCTGATCCTCCGCCCCGACCAGCTGGAAGAGGAGTTTAAGGGATGTCTGGATCTGGCCAAGTACTGCCTGGGTACCCTGGGCCTGCTGGACAAATGTACCTTCCGTTTCTCCCAGTGGGATCCCGCCAACCCCAATAATAAGTACGAGGGCACCAAAGAGCAGTGGGAGGAGGCCCAGAGTGTCATGGCCCAGATTCTGAAGGATCTGGACGTGGAGTACTCCGTGGGCATCGATGAGGCCGCTTTCTATGGCCCCAAGCTGGACATCCAGTACAAGAACGTCTACGGTAAGGAAGACACCCTGGTCACCATCCAGATCGACATGCTGCTGGCTGAAAAGTTTGGCATGTACTACATCGATGAAAACGGTGAGAAAAAGCTTCCCTACATCATCCACCGTACTTCCATGGGCTGCTATGAGCGCACCCTGGCCTACCTCATTGAGGAGTACGCCGGCGCTCTGCCCACTTGGATGGCCCCTGAGCAGGTTCGCTTCCTGCCCGTCACCGACCGCGCCGGCGATTACTGCGCCGACCTGGCCGGCAAGCTCAGCGACCAGGGCTTCCGCGTGGAAGTGGATTACCGCAACGAGAAGATCGGCAAGAAGATCCGCGAGGCCACCATGGAAAAGGTACCCTATATGGTGGTCGTGGGCGACCGGGATATGGAGAACGGCACCGTCTCCGTCCGGCACCGCTCCGGCGAGGATCTGGGGGCCATGTCTCTGGAGGAGTTCGCCGCAATGCTGAAGAACGAAGTGGATAACAAGATCATTAAGTAAGACCAATGGGGCGGCACAAAACCTGTGCCGCCCCATTCAATCTGATGATAAGAACAAAAAGAAATGACCCTTGACTGCCCGTTTCGTAATCCGCTGCAGCCAAGGGTCATTTCTGTTCGCTCTTATTATCTAACATCATATGGTTACCTCCATTTCTATTGGATACGCTTCACAGCCTGTTCCATTCAGCAACTTGAATTTCACTCATACAACCGGTTCTTTTGCCGTTATTACGACTTCTTTTCCTCAAATGTGAGGTCCTCTTTGGTTGGGGGATTCCGTTTTTGCTGTTTGGTTCCTGCTGCTTGGCGCTGCCTGTCTTCCCGTATGCCGGTCAGCTACATTGGGTTCTACTGGGAGATGATATCGTGGACCGCGAATCTTCTTGGAAGTTTATTCTTTGAATGCTTCTTGATCGTCGATGTTCTACGCTTGCGTAATTCTTCTCCTCGTTCCCTCTCTAACTGCTTGCTTGGTCGTTTATTCACTTCAATTTTTTAGATTCGACCTTGCATAACGGGTTCAGGCGCTGGGGCTTTTACTTGTACATTGGACTCATCCTTTCTGGTTATAATGTACCACTTTCCCTCATTTTTGTCAACTCTTTTTGTTTGTTTTTGTGCACAAAAAACTAGCGCATTTTTTGACTGCCTTACTAGCTAAATAAAGTAAATGAAATCCCCGGAGAAAAATCCTCCGGGGATTCGCTCACATATGCTCAGGGATGGGATCACCGGGCAGTTCCCGGAACCAGCGGTATTGGGGGACCAGTGACTTCCAGCCCTCCAGCACCTTGTCGGCCAGCTCCGGCGTAAAAAACACCCCTTCACAGTTTTCATCCCTGCAAAAACTAATCTGCCGGCGGTTGTACCAGGGATAGAGCAGCGCTCCTGGGTCACCCTTGGGCCGCTTGTACATTTCCCCCTCCAGTTGGAACTCTCCCCGGCGGTTCACCTGCCGTGCCAGCTTTTCCACTGGCTTTGGGTCCCGGTCGATCCGGGCACGGAGCTTTGCCATGGTCAGCGGTGTGGGGTCCCAACAGCCCATGCCGTAGCTGTAGCGCTCGGC
The DNA here is from genome assembly GCA_944385035.1 of uncultured Oscillospiraceae bacterium. Classification (GTDB taxonomy): domain Bacteria; phylum Bacillota; class Clostridia; order Oscillospirales; family Oscillospiraceae; genus Lawsonibacter. The sequence goes on from CALWVV010000001.1 coordinate 198,595, forward strand.
AGCCACTTCAAAAAAGAAGCAGGGGATCGCGCTGTCGTGCTCTCCGGGTCTGCGCAGGGAGAACCACAGGTGATCCTTATAGGGCCCCCGGCCAAAAAGCCGCCGGGCATCCCGGTAAATCCGGCTCACCTTGCACTCCAGCTCCAGCTTGGGGTAGGCCTGGGTCATGGCCTGGGTCAGCTCTGCTGCCAGGGCCCGAGTAGGAGCATCCACATAGGTGAGAAACTCCTCCTTGTGCTGTAAAAACCAGCTTCGTTCGTTGTTGAACCGCAGGTTCCAAAGAAAATCAATGGTCTGCTGGGTATATCCTTCAAACATAGGACTGCCTTTCCTTGAAACGTATTACGCCCGGATATCTTGGCTGGGGACACCTGCCATAGGGTCCTCGTTTTCCCCTTCATTGTTGGAAGGGATGACCGGGTCGGTAGAGCCATCCGGCTGTTCCGACGTGCCTGTACCGGGGCCTGTGGTAGCACCGGGGTCGGTGGTGCTCCCAGGGTCGGTATTGGTCCCAGGCTCAGTGGTAGTGCCGGGATCCGTGGTGGTCCCTGGATCCGTCGTGGTTCCGGGATCTGTGGTGGTCCCAGGGTCGGTGGTAGTACCGGGCTGCGGGGGCACACCGTTCACCCAGGTGGCAGGATCACCGTCGGCAGGGTTATAGAGGATGGTCTTGGGGCGCATCTTGTACACACTGACTCCCATATCCTGCTTTTCCACGAGGTTGCCATCCTTGTCGAAAATGCTGCGGTAGGCCTGGGCCTTCAATCCGGTATAGGGATTCTGTACCGCGTCCACCTTCGTAGTCCCCCGTGGAATGGTCTCATCCGGCTGATACACGGTGGTAGGTGCCTGCCAGTCAAACGCGTAGCTCTCAGGAACGGCGTAGACACCCTCCTCATTGGTTCCGTAGATCCGGCAGATCAGCAGCTCCTTGTTCCCCTGCCACTCAGGGGCAATGGTGACCTTGATGGGATAGTCGGTATTGTTTTTAAAGCGGAAATCCGTCACACCGTAGTACACGGTAGCGTCCATACCCACGGGGACATAGCCTGTGTTATAGCCGTGGTTGTACCGCTCCACCACCTCAAGGGCACTGTGGAGCAGGGCATAGTAGATGGTGGAAGAAGTCTGGCATACGCCGCCGCCCACCTCTTCTACCGTCTTGCCCCCGGAATATACCGTGGCGGACTTATAACCCATGGAAGCCGAGCGGCTTCCCGTCTGACCGTTAAAGGAAAAAATCTCCCCCGGCATAATAACGGCCCCATTGCAGGCCTCCGCGGCCAGCTTCACGTTGAATTTCCGGTTGGCCGTTCCGGTGAGGACTGTGCTCCCCTCGCCCAGTACATCCCGGAAAAGTTTTCCTTCCAGGCTCTCCTTTGTGTCCTTGGGCTGGGTGAGGGTGACAGGGATGGAGAAGGTCTCTCCCTCTCCCGCCTGGTCATAAGCACTTTTCAGCTCCTGCACGTCGAACTCCACACCCACTACATGGTCGCTCACTGCAAAGGTCTCCGGGTCCATCACGGCACTTTTGGGCTCTGCCGCCAGCTCCTGGTGGATGGCGTTAAAATCAGGCTCCTGAGGCGGGGTCTCTTCCACAGGAAGCTCCTCCTGGCTGATGATCAGCCCCTCTCCCTGGCTTTCCCACTGGGCGATGGCCTCCTCAAAGCCCTCATAAACCGTGGTCAAAAGCTGGTCCTTCGCCACAGAAGCACCGCTGCGTCCCTTGGTCATAGTCAGCCGGTCTCCCTCGATGGCATAGGAGGCCTGGGTCACATTTCCCACATCTTCCTCCACCTGACGCACCAGATCCGTCACAGCCTGGGGCTCGTCAGTTCCCCACGCTGGCTCTGCCCGACGGGATATTCCCGCCAAATGCGCCAGGTAGCTGCCACCCTGGAGAAAGAAATTCCCCCGTCCCTCCTGCCATGCGGCCCGTGCGTTGTCCGCACTGCTCAGGTTCATATCGGCCAGGCTCAGGGTATAGTTCTGGTACTGATAGGCCAGGGCCAGCTGAATGTTTTCACCATTTTTCTCCAGGCCCTCCTGCAGCGCAGTTTCGGCCTGGCCTTCAGTCATGCCGGATACATCCACCCCCAGCACAGACACGTTGGGGAAAATGGTATTCACACTCCCCACCCAGGCGCACAAACCCAAATAGGACGCCAGCACAATTCCTGCTGCCGCCCCTATGACGATCCATATCTTTTTGCCCCCATTGGGCTTTTTTTCCAAACGCTGACCTTGCATAACTCCTGTACCCCCCGGACATTGGGAAGAAAACGGTTCCTTCCCCTCTACCTTTTTCAAAGGGAATTTTTCTTTCCTTACACTCTCACAATTTTGTATTATAGCACCCAAGACTACCCCTTACAATTACAGAATAGTTACAACTCTGGAAAGGGCTGGAATCGAAAAACAGCCATTTACTTTTTCCCTTTGCCGCTGTATGATAGTATTCAACGAAACGAAACTATATCTTTACTAAATTTTAAGGCAAAATCAATTTCATTTGGAATTTTTTATGCTAAACTAAATGCAGCATTCCATGAAAGGGGAACCATTATGTCCAATCCTTCCAGCCAATCCGGCCGAGGCGGCGATCCGATTTACTGGCTCATCGCCATCGGCCTTCTGTTTACCGGCTTTGCAGCGCCAGTAGGCATTGTTATGATTGTGCTAAAGCTCCTGGGGGGTAAAAAACGGGGCCGCCACCCCTATTATAGCCAGCGCCAGCAGCCGGAAAATATGGGAGCCCGCACCACCGCCTCACAGGAATCATTTTTTCAGCAGGAAAACGCTCCAAAGACCGCTTACGCCAAACAGAAGAGCCGACAGGCCCCTGTTCTCCTGCAAGAGCTCTCCAAGCAAGGAAAGCGGCTGACCCGGATCGGCGCCATCATTTCCGCCGTGCTCGCCTTTATCCTCCTCGCTTCCCTGTCCGACGCCGCCTATTGGCTCTTTAACGGGGAGTTCTCCTGGTTTCTCCAGGATACGCTGGATATGCTCCCCTTCCTGTGCGGATTGGGAGGCAGCTTGGGCTGTCTCTGGGCCGGGCTGCGTAAGCAGAAGCAGGCGGGACGCTACCGTAACTATCTGGCTATGATCGGCAGCCACGCCTCCATCTCCATCTCCGCTCTGGCCTCCGCCACGGGGAGCTCCCCCCGCCAGGTACGGGACGACCTGGAGGATATGCTGGAGGAAGGGCTGTTTCCCGGAGGATTCCTGGACTTAGGCGGCGACCGGCTTGTGGTGTCCGGCGATGGACTGGAGGACACTCCCCAGCCCAAGGAGGAGCCCAAAAAGGAGCCTGTCCCCCAGGATGCGGAAAACGCCATTCTCTCTGAGATCCGGGCAGTCAACGATGCGGTGGACAACGAGAAGCTGTCCGGGCAGATTGACCGCATCGGTGTCATTACCGCCAAAATTTTGGAGTATCAGCGCAGCCATCCGGACAAATCCCCCCAGCTGCACAGCTTTTTGAGCTACTACCTGCCTACCACCCTGAAAATTCTCCGGGCCTATGGCCAACTGGAAGATCAGGAGATATCCGGTGCCAACATCACCGCCGCTATGAATCGCATTGAGGGGATGATGGATAAGGTAGTGGAAGGCTTTGAAAAGCAATTGGACCAGCTTTTCCAGGGAGATGCCATGGATATTACCGCCGATGTGGAGGTACTGGAGCGGATGCTGGCCAAAGACGGGCTCTCCGACCGGCAAGGGCTGACTCTGGAGCTGTAACCCCTTAACAAAACAAGACCGCCGCGGAAGGATTCCTTCCGCGGCGGTCCTTTTTGTGTAATCGCTTCACCGGGAAAAGGCGCACTCATTCTCCTCCCAGGGGCTGCTTTCTGTCTTTGGCACAGTGAGCTTGCGGATGATATTCTGCCGGGTCACGATGCCCACAAAGGCTCCCCGGTCATCTACCACGGGGATAAAGCTCTGCTGCAGCGCCCGGTCCAGCAGTTCCCCCAACGTCACATCCACACGGACCGCAGGATTGAACGCGGGGCGGAGTACATGGCGCAAAGGCAGCTTTTCCTTTGCTTTCAGACTGTTGTTCTCCTCATCCAGCAGGCACCAAAGAAAATCACCCTCGCTGACCGTACCGATGTACCGACCGTCCCGTGCCAGAACAGGGATGGCGGTATAGCCGTAATACCGGAGTTTTTCCAGTCCCTGGCGAATGGTAAAATCTTCATAGAGGTAAGCTACGTTTCCCTTGGGGGTGAGCAGTGAAATGACATTCAAAACAATTCCTCCGAGCGTTTGATTGACCGCGCAGGTCCCTTTAGGTCCGGCGGTAAGTCACATAGTGGAATTTCACACCCTGTTCCTCCAGGACCTCTTCCTCCTCCGCCACCGTCCAGGCCGGATCTTCGTCCAGGTTGGGGAACCAGCAGTCCGCCGGCCAGGAGGCCTGCAGCTTGGTCACATAGACAGTGTCACACCGGCCGAGCAGTTCCCGGTACACACTGGCGCCCCCGATAACAAAGGCGTCCTCCTCCACATGCTCCAAAAGCTCCTCCATGCTGTGGTAAACCTCTGCCCCCTCGGGAGCAAAGTCCGGGTTCCGGGAGAGAATCAGGTTGCGCCGCCCCTTCAGAGGCTTTCCTCCTGGAAAGGTGGCCAGGGTCTTGCGGCCCAAAATCAGGGAATGGCCCATGGTCAGGGCCTTAAATCGCTTCAAATCGGCAGAAATATAGATGAGCTGTTCTCCATCCTTTCCGATGCCCCAATTCTCATCCACCGCCACGATCATGTTCATTGCCGTTCCTCCGTAATTCCTAACTTCGAATTCCCTTAAACCGCCACAGGGATCTTGTCCTCCAGGGGATGGGCCTTGTACCCCTCCAGATGCACACTGTCGGGGGTGAAGGCGTAAAAGTCAGTGATGGTCTTGTCCAGGACGAATTTAGGGGCCTCATAGGGCTCCCGTTCAATCAGCTTTTCCACCACAGGCACATGCCGGTCATAGATGTGGCAGTCGGCAATCACATGGACCAGCTCTCCCGCCTCCAGACCGGAGACCTGGGCGATCATGTGCAGAAGGGTGGCATATTGCATCACGTTCCAGCCGTTGGCGGTAAGCATGTCCTGGGAACGCTGGTTCAGGATGCCGTTAAGGGTATTGCCGCTCACATTAAAGGTCATGGAGTAAGCACAGGGGTACAGGGCCATCTCGCTCAGGTCGTGGTGATTGTACATACTGGTGAGAATCCGGCGGGAGGCAGGGTCATGCTTCAAATCCCACAGCACCTTGTCCACCTGGTCCATATCTCCCTGGGGGTAGTGATGCTTCACTCCCAGCTGATAGCCATAGGCCTTGCCGATGGTGCCCTTCTCATCTGCCCAGGCATCCCACACATGACTGTGCAGGTCATGGACATCGTTGGACTTCTTCTGCCAGATCCACAGCAATTCGTCCACAGCGGACTTCAGATACTGCTTGCGGACGGTGATGATGGGAAACTCCTTTTTCAGGTCGTAGCGGTTGACCACACCAAAGAGCTTGATCGTGTGGGCGGGCGTACCATCTTCCCACCGGGGACGGACCTCCCGGTCGGTGTCCCACACGCCTCTGGACAAAATATCTTTACAATTTTGGATGAAAACCTGGTCAGCGTAGCTCATGGCAATTTCTCCTTTTCTGGCCGTACTGCGCCGAAGTCGGCGTCACATTCTCTCCGTATTTTAGCATAAAACCCCGCCGGAAACAACAACAAGGGATGAAAAAGAGCAGACACTCTAATAGAGTGTCTGCTCTTTCTCGTGATGACAGGTATTCCATCCCAACTGCTCAGTTCAAAAAGTCCTTCAGCTTCTTGCTGCGGCTGGGGTGGCGCAGCTTTCTCAGGGCCTTGGCCTCGATCTGGCGGATACGCTCACGGGTCACATTAAACTCCTTGCCCACTTCCTCCAGGGTGCGGGTGCGGCCATCTTCAATGCCGAAGCGCAGCTTCAGCACCTTCTCCTCTCTGGGGGTCAGGGTGGACAGCACCTCCACAAGCTGCTCCTTGAGCAGGGTGAAGGAAGCGGCCTCGGCAGGCTCGGAGGCATCCTCGTCGGGGATAAAGTCACCCAGGTGGCTGTCCTCCTCCTCGCCGATGGGGGTCTCCAGGGAAACGGGCTCCTGGGCGATCTTCAAAATCTCCCGCACCCGCTCCACCGGCATGTTCATCTCTTCGGCGGTCTCCTCAGCGGTGGGGTCGTGTCCCAGCTCCTGCAAAAGCTGCCGGTTCACCCGAATGACCTTGTTGATGGTCTCCACCATATGCACGGGGATACGAATGGTCCGGGCCTGGTCGGCAATGGCACGGGTAATGGCCTGACGGATCCACCAGGTGGCATAAGTGGAGAATTTATAACCCTTTGTATAGTCAAACTTCTCTACCGCCTTGATGAGGCCCAGATTGCCCTCCTGAATCAGGTCCAAGAACTGCATGCCCCGGCCCACATACCGCTTGGCGATGGATACCACCAGACGCAGGTTCGCCTCCGCCAGACGCTGACGGGCCCGCTCGCCCCGCTTGATGCTCTTTTCAAGCTCCCGGCGCAGCTCCTCCGGAATTTCCTCCCCGGCCTTCTCCAGCTCGTCCAGCTGCTCCTGGGCGGCGGTCCCGGCGTTCATATCCTGGGCCAGGCCGATCTCCTCATCGGAGGTGAGCAAATTCACCTTGCCGATCTCTTTCAGGTACATGCGCACCGGGTCATCGGTGCCGAAGGTGTCCATGAGGGCATTGGGGTCTACCATATCCTCCTCGCTGAGCTCCTCCATGTCTTCCACAGGGGGGTCCACGTCATCAGGAAGCTCGGGGATATAGTCCTCGCTCACGGTTTCAATGCCCAGGTTCTCCAGGGTGTCATAGATTTTGTCCATCTGCTCGCTGCTCAAATCCATATCTTCCAACACATCCAGCAGCTCAGAGGCGGAGAGGTTGCCCTTCTTCTTCCCCTTTTCAATGAGCTCAGAGAGCTTCTCTGCCCCCTGGACGCCCTCCACCACCTTCATGATCTCAACCTTACCGGCCTCCATCCGGGCACGGATGTCGGTCTGCTTGTCCATTTTTTCCTTCTGTTCGGCAGTGATGGTATGTTCTTTCTTCACGCTCATGGTTTCTCCTCCAAATATGCTTTCTTTTGTTGATATTGTCTCTGAGCGGCCAGGAGCAGATCATCTCCCTGCTCCCCACCCCTGCGCAGCAGGGCCTGACCGCGGATAATGCCTATGTAGTCCCCAATAGCCTGGGCACTGTTGGCGGTGTTTTCCGGTTTCTCCGCCACCTGGGCCAGGTGGTTCATCTCCTCGGGGGTAAACTGTTCCGCCAGGGCAGCCAGGCTGGTGGACAGCCCCTCCTTCCCCCGGCTGCAGAGCAGATCAAAGGCCCGTCCCAGCAAAGGTGAGGAAAACTCCTCCCCCCGGATCTCTTCCATCTTGCTCACAAGTCCTGGGTCCAGCATCAGCAGGCGGATCAGCCCCTCCTCCGCCAAAGCGGAGCGCACATCCTCATACCGCAGCTCCCGCTGTCTGGGCTGACGCTGGGCGGCCGGGGCCAGGTCCCGGCGTTCCTGCTGCTTCTTCTCCCGGCGCAGACGGTGTTTCACCGCCCGGTCCACCTCCAGCTTCATGGTTTCCGGGGTCACCCCTGCCCGCTGGGCGGCGTGCCCTCCGTAAATCTCCCGCTCCACTGCGCTGGGCAGGGTGGAGAGAAGCTGAGCCGCTTCCTGGAGAAAGGCTACCTTCTGTACATCGTCGGTAAGGTCAAATTTCTTCTCGATCTGGGCCAGGCGGTAATCCACCTGGTTCTCACTGCGGTCCAAAAGCCTTCGAAAGGCCTCCGGCCCGTTCTTCTTAATGAGTTCGTCCGGGTCCTTGGCCCCCTGCATACGCAGTACCCGCACCTTAAGCCCCGCCTTTTCCAGCAGCGGGATGGCCCGCTGGGCAGCGGCCACTCCGGCTCCATCTCCATCGTAGGAGATGACGGCCTCTTTAAAGTACCGGGAGAGAAGCTGGGCGTGCTCCTCGGTGAGGGATGTCCCCAGCGAAGCGACCGCGCTGTCAAAGCCCGCCTGGTGGAGGGCGATGGTGTCCATATACCCCTCGGTAAGGATCACCCGCCCCTCCTTTGAGGTCTTGGCAATGTTCAGGGCAAAGAGGTTGCGGCTCTTATTATAGACGGGGGTATCCGGCGAGTTGAGGTATTTGGGGGTGGAGTCATCCATCACCCGGCCTCCAAAGCCAATGACATTCCCCCGCACGTCGATGATGGGGAACATCACCCGGTTGCGGAACCGGTCATAGATCCGCCCATCCTTGTTGCTCACTGCCAGCCCCGCATCCAGCAGGTCCCGCTTGTCATAGCCCTGAGCAGTCATCTCACGGATGAGGGCATCCCAGCTGTCCGGGGCAAAGCCCAGGCCAAAGCGGGTGAGGGTTCTGCGGGAGAGCCCTCGGCGGCGGAGATAGTCCAGGCCCTGGGCCCCCTCGGGGCCGTTGAGCCAGCGGTAGAAGGCCTGAGCGGCTTTTTTGTTCATCTCCAGGATCTTCTCCCGGCGCTCCCGCATACCCGCAGAGGAGCCCCCCATTTCCGGCATGGCCATCCCGGCCCGTTTGGCCAGCACCGCCACCGCCTCCCGGAAGGGGAGGTTCTCCAGCTCCATCACAAAGTTGATGACGCCGCCGCCCTTGCCGCAGCCAAAGCACTTGTAGATCTGCCGGTCGGGCACCACATGGAAGGAAGGGGTTTTTTCACTGTGGAAGGGACAGCAGCCCCAATAGCTGCTCCCCTTTTTGGTCAGACGCACCGACTCGCCCACCAGGTCCACGATGTCCGTGCGGGCCACCAGCTCGTCCAAAAATCGCTCCGGTAAGGGCAAGGCGCCTCCCTCCTCTCATAAATGTTGGGGATATGCCCTATTTGTAACCGAATCAGCACAAAATTATGCTATTTCAAGGTCCAGCCCATGGGAATGAACAGTTCCTTATACCGTTCCACCGCAAAGGGGTCAGTCATGCCGGCGATGTAATCGCACACCGCCCGCTCCACGCCCTCCTCTTCCCGGATGGCCTGAAAGTCAGCGGGCAGCTGATCGGGGTCCTTCCGGTAGTAGTCAAACAGCCTGCGGAGCATCTCCTGGGCCTTGCCCTCCTCCCCTTTGGCCAGGGGGTTGGTATAGACGCTGTCAAACATAAATTCTTTTAGAATCTGCATAGCCTCGCCCACGTCGGGGGACTGGCAGATCTCCTCCCGGTCCCGGCTGGCCTCTATGGCATCCTTTACCAGAGCATCGATGCGCTCTCCATGGGTAAAGCCCAGCACATGGGACACCCCCAGGGGGATATCCATGGGGTAGATGACCCCGCCCCGAAGGGCGTCCTCAATGTCGTGGTTGATGTAGGCAATGTGGTCGGCCAGACGGACGACCTGCCCCTCCAAAGTGGCCGCAGGGGTGCCCTTGGTATGGCAGAGGATCCCGTTTCGCACCTCCCAGGTGAGGTTCAGGCCCTCTCCATTCTTCTCCAACCGCTCCACCACCCGCACCGACTGGCGGTAGTGGGCGAATCCCCCAGGCATGACTTCATTTAAAAGCCGCTCTCCGGCGTGGCCGAAGGGGGTATGTCCCAGGTCGTGGCCCAGGGCAATGGCCTCGGTCAGGTCTTCGTTGAGACCCAGGGCTCGGGCAATGGTCCGGGCAATACGGCTGACTTCCAGGGTATGGGTCATCCGGGTGCGGTAGTGGTCCCCCTCCGGCTGGAGGAACACCTGGGTCTTGTGCTTCAGGCGGCGGAAGGCCTTGGAATAGACGATCCGGTCCGTGTCCCGCTGAAAGGGGGTGCGCACATCGCACTCCGCCTCCTCCCGCTCCCGCCCCCGTGTCTGGGAGGAGCGGCAGGCCCGCGGAGAGAGGATGGCCTCCTCCCGCTGTTGGAGCTGCTCCCGCAGTGTCATGGACAGTCCTCCTTTCAAATTCGGCCTTTTCTCCTTATACTTTTAACTTATACGAAATTTGTCCGCAAATTCCTCTTTTTCACGGCATTGTTTTTCAGAAAATTTTTGACAAATTTAGGGCTTGCACTGGCCGCAGGGTTGGTAGCCCTGCTCAATCAGCGCCTGCCGGCTCTCCCCCGTCTCCTCCCGGTTTTGGGGCTTCATGGACTGCACACTGGAGCAATCGGGCAGATGGAAACGCATGGTATTGTTATTGAGGATATAGGTAAGGCCGCTCTGGGGCTGTTCTTCCTGGCCGGACTGGTTTTCCTCAGACTGGCTCCCCCCAGCGGACGCATCCGGCTGCTGGGGGACAGCGGGCTCATCTCCCTCCAGCCAGCTCTCTCCGGTGGCGTAGTCAATGACCACCCCCGGCTGGACATTGTAGACATAGACGTTAAAGCAGACTCCCTCACCTCCGTCCTCTACAGACAGGGCCTCCATCTGAACGCCTCGGGCCACCAGTTCACTGCCCACAAAAATGGGGGTCACCTGGTAATATACATGGTTGCCGGTCTCCTCCACATAGTCGGCCACCTCATTTTCAAAGGGGAGCATACCGGTCACATTGAGATAGCGGGTACCGGTGATGAGATTCTCCTCATTGGCGTTCTCCCCGGTGAGCTGGTAACCGATAAGGTGGCAGCGGTTGTAGAGGTACTTGCCGTCCACGCAGTCGTACTTAGCAAGCTGCCAGCCGCTGGGCTTCACCTGGCCGATCTCTCCCCGCTCCTCGGTGGGCATGGTATCCAGGCCAACGGTAGCCTGGGCTGCCCCGCACCGGCCCAGCAGATCCAGCGGACTATACTCCTCCACCGGGAACTGCTCCAGCTCCTCCTGGGTAAAGGTGGGGACGTTTCCCTCCAGCTCCACATAGGCCTCGCCGTCATAGGCGGGGACTTCCTCCAGAGAGATGGAATTTTGGGCCGTCTGGAATTGACAGGCAGCCAGGGACAAAAGCAGCAGCAGGCTGAGCAGGGTGTTGGTCAAGCGTTTCATCTGGTTCCTCCATTTCATTTGACACAGGCCGCACCAAAAGGCGGCCGGGGAAAAAAGTTCCGCCGCGCCCGGCGTCAGGCGCGGCGGAGTACTGCAAATCAATTTCAGGCTTTCTTCTTGCCCGCTCCCACCAGAATATATACAAGGGAAGCAACGGCCAGCATATAGGGGTAGAACAGACAGGGAATGATCTCAAAGGCGGACACCGTGCTGCCCAGGGACACAGCGGTCGATACAGCAATGAGCATCTGCGCACCATAGGGGATGATCCCCTGGAAAATACAAGAGAAGGTATCCAGCAGGGAGGCAGACTCCTTAGGCGTAATGCCATACTCCTCGCTGATCTCCTTGGCGATGGGTCCGGCCATGACAATAGCCACAGTGTTGTTGGCGGTGGCAATGTCCATAGCGCCTACCAGCAGGCCCACGCCCAACCGGCCGCCTACCCGACCCTTGAACACCCGGCGGATGAAGGCCAGCAGAGCCTCAAAGCCGCCGTGCTCCCGCATGAGGGCACACATGGCAGACACCAGAATGGTGACCATAATGGTCTCAAACATGCCGGACGCACCGGAGCCCATGGACCCCAGCATGGTCATAAAGTCCACGGTACCAGTACCCAGGGTGATGATAATGCCGGAGAGGATACCCACCAGCAGCACCACAAACACATTCATGCCGGCAATGCCTCCGACCAGTACCAGCACATAGGGGATGAGCAGCCACAGGTTATACTCGGGGATCTCGATGTGCTCCACACCAGCGTTCATGGACATGAGCAGGATAATCACCAGAGTCACCACGGCGGCGGGCATGGCGATTTTGAAGTTTGCCCGGAATTTGTCCCGCATGGCGCAGCCCTGGGTGCTGCAAGCGGCAATGGTGGTGTCGGAGATGAAGGACAGGTTGTCCCCAAACATAGCCCCGCCCATAACCGAGCCAATGCACAGGGGCAGGGAGAAGCCAGACACCTGGGACACCGCCACGGCAATGGGGGTGATCAGCGTAATGGTTCCCACCGAGGTGCCCATAGCGGTAGATACGAAACAGGCAGCCACAAACAGCACCGCCGCCGAGGCCCAGGCCGGGGTAACAGACAGCAGGAAATAGGCCACAGCCTCCGCGCTGTTCCGGCCGGTGACGCCCACAAAGACCCCGGCTACCAGGAAGATGAGAATCATGGTCATGATGTTCTTATCGCCCACACCCCGTGCCATGACTATCATCTTATCATCAAATTTCAGCTTAGGGTTCTGCAAACAAGCCACCAGAAGCGACACCATGAACACCACTACAATGGGGATATTGTAGAAACCCATCTCAATATTCAATCTGTATTCAAATATCAGGCCCATGCCCAGATAGAAGAATAAAAACACCAGGATGGGCAGCAGAGCTGCGGGATTGCTCTTGATCCGTTTTTCGTTCTGATCCATATTGCTCCTCCTCATTTCACACAGAGGACGAAAAATCCGCCTTTTCCGTCCGTATTTGTCTATTTTAGTGGAAATTTACCAGCCTGTCAATGGTCACGGAACAAAAGCCTACTTTCAGAATAGGATGATATGCCCCCACGGGGAGCAACGCGGAAAAGGAGGTCAATATGCAGCTTTCAATCAAGCAGCAGCTGCTCACGCAGAACGACTGCTACCGGGAAGGGCGTCCCCTGAAGCCTCAGGGGGTCATGGTTCATTCCACCGGGGTAGCCCAACCCAATCCCCAAGTCTTTCTCCGCAGTTGGAATAAACCTGGGGTGGAAAAATGCGTCCACGCCTTTGTGTCCCGAGAGGGCGTCATCCAGACTCTCCCCTGGACCACCCGTGCCTGGCACGCAGGCACCGGCACCACCGGCCGCAGCGCCAACAACACCCACCTGTCCTTTGAGTGCTGTGAGCCCCCTGGCCACACCTATCAGGGCGGCACCATGGTGGGCTATGACCCCAAAGCCAACGAGGGCTATTTCCAGGATATCTATCAAAACACCGTGGCTCTCACCGCCATGCTGTGCCGGCAGTTTCAACTGGATCCTCTGAAGCCTGGGGTGGTCATCTGTCACCGGGAGGGCTACGATCTGGGTATTGCCAGCGGCCACGCTGATGTACTCCACTGGTGGCCCAAGCACAACGTAACCATGGATCAATTTCGCCGGGATGTGGCACAGGCCATGGTTCAGGGCGGAACAGACGAGGAGGACGAGGATATGACCCAGGAGCGATTCAATGAACTGATGGAACAATATCTGGCCCAGCGGGCCAAATTGACCCCCGCAAGCTGGTCTGCTCAGGCCCGTACCTGGGCAGAACAATCAGGACTTGTGGCCGGCGGAGCCCAGGGAGCACGGTACGGCTCCTTTGCCACACGGGAAGAACTGGTGCAGATGCTCAGCCGCCTGGAGGGAATCCTGGCCACAGACAAGACAAAATAAAAACGGGGGCGGCCAGCGGCCGCCCCCAGGCTTTACATCTTTTCTTTCTCCTCAGGCCTTCCAAAGACCGTGGAGGTTGCAGTACTCGTAGGTCGCTACCAGCTGCTCGCCCTCGGCCAGGACAAAGGAGGCCTGGGGCTTTTCACCGGGCTTCAGATACTTGATCTGGCTGCCAGCGGTGGTCTCGATGGCAATAAACTGGATATAGTGCTCGGCCAGCATGGGGTGCTCCACGGAGCCCACCTGGACCTTCACCACATTGCCCTCCACAGAAACCACAGGCACGTGCTTCTCCAGAGCAGCATCGGTCGTACCGGGCACCAGCTCGGTCATCTTCTGGCCACAGCACATAACGGGCACACCAGCGGAGTGGACAAACGTCACAATGTTGCCACAGTGGTCACAACGATAGAATTTCATAGAGATCACACCTCTTATTTCCTTATATTTGGGCCTTGCCCTTCCATATTATAGTGTATCCCTTGCCTCCCCGCAAGAGCCCAAGAAAAAAATTCATTTTTTCGAAAAAAAGGCTTGACTATAGGGGAAAAGCTGGTATAATACATTTTGCTGTTTCGCTGACCTGCAACGGCGGTACTTGGAGTAGTATCGAAGTGGTCATAACGAGCACGACTGGAAATCGTGTAGCCGCTAACACGGCTCGAGGGTTCGAATCCCTCCTACTCCGCCAAAGAAAAAGACATCTGCTTTTCGCAGATGTCTTTTTTGTTTTGCTGCACTCTCCCTTTTTATCTTAAAAAAAGCGCCTGCCGAAGCAGGCGCTTTTTTAATATCCGTTGACCAGGGCATCCAACACCTGGGCAGCCACGCCTCCGGCAGAGACGGAACCGTCCCCTCCCTCCTCCACCACTACGGAAAAGGCATAGGGGGCGTCCTCATTGCGAAGAAACCCCGCAAACCATGCACTGGGCTGCTTGCCCCCTCCCACCTCGGCCGTGCCCGACTTGGCGCACACGTCCATATTGGGAAAGCGATTTGCACCGTAATTCACCACCACGTTGTTGGCCATCATATCAGCCAGCTGCTGGGCGGTGTCCTTCTTGATCAATGTACCCGTATGTCTGGCCAGATGGGGCAAAGCGGGCAGAGGCAATTCCCCTTCGGTCTTCAGCACCAGATAGGGCACGGCGGCCTTGCCGCCGTTTCCGATGGCCCCCATCCATACCATCACGGCACAGGGGTTCACCAGGTCGTTATACTGCCCCACACCCGACCATCCAAGCTGGCCCACAGAGGCCCCGCTGAGCTCATAACTGCCTTTGGCCGTGGAAATGCCGCTTACCGAGTAGCTATCCAGCATGCCCGCCTTCTCCACATAGCGGCTCATGGTCTCCTCCCCCAGCTCCACTGCCAGCTGAGCAAATACCCCGTTGCAGGAACAGGCCAGGGCATCGGCAATGTCCATTTCTCCGTGGGCATAGGGGCAGGTGATCTCCTCGCCCCCTACGGTGGTAGAACCATCACAGGAAAAGGCGCGGGAATAGAGATCCGGGAGGTTCTCAAGAGCGGCAGTAAGAGTAATGGTCTTGAACACTGACCCCGGAGTAAAGGAGCTGGACAGGAAGCGATTGACATAAACTCCTTCATATCGCTCATCCCCCTCCTGAATCTCCGGGGGATCGGCCGGATCAAAGGTGGGAGCAGAAACCATACACAGGATCTCCCCCGTCTTGTAGTTATAGACGCCCACCGCCCCCTTATGGCCCTTCAGGGCCTCATAGGCGATATAATTGAGACGGGCATCTAAAGTAAGGTAGAGATCATTTCCCTGGCCGAAGGGATTATCCGCCCCAGTCAGGAAATTATAGCCGGAGAGCTTATCGGCAAAGGCCACCAAAGCGCTGGTACCGATGGAACCGGCAGGGTCCCCCACCGCATGGAGGGTAGCTTTACGGACCGTGGCGTTGGCATAATACTGCCGGTTTCCATCCTCGTCCACCCAGGACAGCACATCCCCGTCCCGGTCCAGCACCCGGCCTACCGCCAGAGCCCCATTGGAGTTGTAGAGGTGCCGGTTGGCGGCAAAGGATGCCCAGTCTCCTCCGAAGAGGAAGAATTTGATCACAAACAGGCCCAATCCCAACACCAGCGCCAGGGTTAACGCCAGGCAGATCAGGGTGCGCTTTTCAATTTTTCTCATAGCCGGCCTCCTTCTTGGTTCTCGCGCCGCTCAGCCATTGTGGGCCGTGGAAATTTTGCTTGCGGATGGCAAAGCTGGCATCCCGCCGCGTGTCGGCAGCCTTGAGGAAAGCCAACAGCCCCCAGGCAGAGAGCATGGACGAGCCGCCGTTGGAGACAAAGGGGAAGGTGACTCCGGTAAGGGGCAGAATGTCCACCGACCCCATCACATTCAAAATGGTCTGGAACACCAAAAGGCTGGTGGCAGCACAGGCGGCAATGGCATAGAAACTGGACCGCCCCGCCCGGCAGCAGCGCACGGCAAACACTGCCAGGGCCACAATGCATAATACGGCCAAAACCGCAATCACCAGCCCCCACTCCTCACACAGCATGCCGAACACCAAGTCGGTATCCGCGGCGGCCACCCGGTGCAGCCACCCCTCCCCCGGTCCCACGCCAATCAGTCCCCCGGATGCAGCGGCGGACATGGTCCGGGTCTGTTGGTAGCCCCCGGCGGAGGCCTGTTCCCACACATGGCCCCAGGAGGCAAAGCGCCGCAGCACATAGGGCTTCAGGCTCACCAGGGTAAAGGCCCCGAACACCGCCCCGCCGCAGACGAGGGCCAGGGTGGCAAAGTCCCCGGAGCGCAGGTAGGCAATGACCAGAAAGGTAATGAAAAAGATGGCGGCAGTGCCAAAATCACTCATCAGGGCCAAGCAGCCCATGCACACCCCGGTAAGCAAAATAAAAAGCCCCAGGTTCCGCTTGCGAAACAGCCGCTCCAACGTGGCCGCTCCCGCAAAGATGTAACAGATTTTGGCCAGCTCCGAGGGCTGAAAGGACATCCCCAGAATACTGATCCAGTTGGCCGCCCCATATTTCACCTGCCCTACCACCAAAGACAGCCCCAGAAGTCCCACTGCTCCGGCGGCCATGAGCCAGCGAATCTTTTTCACCCGCTCCAGGTCCCGGAGAAAGACCCCCAGGATTAAAAAGAGGACGATCCCCAGCACAATGGCCGCCAGCTGCTTCGGTACCGACCCTGGTGCGGAGGAGGCAGTGACCGCCAGGGACAGGGTGGACAGGAAAAAGGCAATGGTCTCCATCTCAAAGCCGGTACGCCCCAAGGCGCCCATACCGGTACAATAGATCCACATCAATCCCGTCAGACACAAAAAGCAGACCGGAACCAGAAGGATGTGCTCCTCCCCCCGCAGCAGAAAGTGGAATGCGGTAAGAATCTGAAAGAGGGTAAGGATCCCCAGGGAGCCCCAGGGGGAAACCGGCTTCTCTTCCGGCTTCTCCGGCTCCTGCCGACTGGGTGCCGGGAGCAGTACGGTCTCCACTCCGCCCAATCCCAGCACATCCCCCAGCT
Organism: uncultured Oscillospiraceae bacterium; assembly: GCA_944385035.1. GTDB lineage: Bacteria > Bacillota > Clostridia > Oscillospirales > Oscillospiraceae > Lawsonibacter. Next base: position 215,528 of record CALWVV010000001.1, read on the forward strand.
TCACCGCTGCGCCCTCAGGGCTCACTGGGGTGCCGTTCACAGTGGTACCGCTTTTAGAACCCAGGTCATACACGGTCCACCCCTCCTCGCCCCGGATGAGGGCGGCGTGCTGGCGGGAGACCACCGGGTAATTGAGTACCACGTCATTGCTCTCTCCCCGGCCCAGGAGGTTTTCCCAATGGCTTAGAGGTTCCCCTGCCCCATTGGGCAGAGAAAGTACTGCCCAAACCTCTGGCTTTGGGGAAGCGTTGATGAGAGACCGAATCACCTTAGCCAGCATGGCGATGGCCAGTGCTGGAAATACAAAGCGCAGAATCAGGGTATACCAGGCAAACACCTGAGGATACTCCAGCGGCAGCTGACGCAGGGCATTGGCCGCAGAAATCACGGCAGATACAAATTGGGACAAGTTCTTCCCTCCTCTCTGTGTCCGGGAAGTCCCATTGGATTTGTTCCAGCATACTACATTCCCACTGGGGATACAAGGGCGGTTTTGCACAAACTAGCGGTAAAAAAAGGACGCGGCGGAATGGTTCCGCCGCGTCCGGTCCGTTTATTGCTTTGCTGGAAGCTGGTTTAGCTCAGGCATGAGCTCGTCAGAAATGATGGTGAGCATCTCCTCCAGCTTCTCCACATCCTGGGCAGGAAACCGCTCTTTAATCCGGTCCATCACCGTGGACAGGTAGCGGTAGCTCACGTTATAGTAGTCAATATATTTCTGGGTTACCGCCAGGTGATACTCCCGCTTGTCCTCGGGGGACTGTATCTTTCTCACATAGCCCTTCTGGACAAGGCTGTTGATCTTATAGGCGGCATTGGGGGGCGAGATATTTACAAAGCTGGAGAACTCCGCGATGGTGGGGTTGCCCAGGGCGTTGATGATCTCCATGCAGAAGGTCTCCACCGTGGTGAGGCTGGCCTCCCGATCCTGAAACCGGGAAAAAACCGCCTGGTAAAAATGGAGCTTAAATTTCGTATACACTTGATTAAAAGCCTGATCCAGCATAGCGCTTCCTCCTGCAATTTCTTCTATCATAGCCAGTATAACAAACTTACAGGCGGGAAGCAACCGTTACTGAATGACAAAGGTCAGCTCGCACCGGGCGGCAATCTTACCCTCCACCTTGGCCACCGCCTTACCGTAGCCGATGGGACCGTGCTGCTCCACCAGCTCGCACTCCAGCTCCAGCACATCTCCGGGCAGCACCGGCTGTTTGAACCGGGCATTCTTCACCCCGCCGAAAATGGCCAGCTTGCCCTTGTTCTCCGGCAGGGACAGGGCGGCTACCGCTCCGGTCTGGGCCAGAGCCTCCAGAATGAGCACCCCAGGCATAATGGGTTTTCCGGGGAAATGGCCCACAAAAAAGGGCTCGTTCATCGTAACACATTTGATTCCCGTGGCCTTTACCCCCGGCTCACAGTCCGTGATTTTGTCCACCAGCAGGAAAGGAGGACGGTGGGGGAGAATATCCATAATTTCCTGAATGTTCAGTTCCATTGTTAGCCCTCCCACTTTTTGAAGACCAGGCAGGTGTTGTGCCCTCCGAAGCCCAGGGAATCGGAAATGGCCACCTTGATGTCCGTCTTCCGGCCCTCATTGGGTACGATGTCCAGGTCACAGGCAGGATCGGGCACCTGGTAGTTGATGGTGGCGGGGACAAAGCCGTCCTTCAGGGCCAGCACAGAGAACATAGCCTCCACCGCGCCGCTGGCTCCCAGCAGGTGGCCGGTCATAGACTTGGTGGAGCTGACCATCAGCTCTTTGGCATGCTCCCCAAAGACCTGGTGGAGGGCGGCGGTCTCGCCGCTGTCGTTGAGGGGGGTTGAGGTGCCGTGGGCGTTCACATAGTCCACCTCAGCTGCGGCCATGCCCGCATCCTCCAGAGCCTGGCGGATACACTCCGCGCTCCAGGTGCCGTGGGGGTCGGGGGCCGTGATGTGGTAGGCATCGCAGGTGGCGCCGTAGCCCACGATCTCTCCGTAGATCTTGGCGCCTCGTGCCTGGGCATGTCCCAGCTCCTCCAGCACCAGAATGGCCGCGCCCTCGCCCATGACAAAGCCGCTGCGCTCTGCGTCAAAGGGGATGGAAGCCCGCTTTGGATCGTCTGCGGTAGTCAGGGCACTCATGGAGGTAAAGCCGCCCATGGCCAGGGGGGTAATGGAAGCCTCGGCACCGCCGGAGAGCATCACCTCGGCGTAGCCGTCCCGGATGTGGCGGAAGGCATCGCCCACGGCGTTGCTGCCGCCGGCACAGGCTGCCACGGGGCAGATGCACATGCCGTGCAGCCCCAGGCGGATGGCAATGTGGCCGGCGGCCAGATTGGTGATAGACATAGGAATAAAGAAGGGGGACACCTTGTCAAAGCCCCGGACATTGCCCGCCTCGCAGGAGGACTGGATGGTGGCAATGCCGCCGATGCCGCTGGAAACGGACACGCCGCACCGGGCTGTGTTCTCCTGCTCCAGGTTAAGGCCGCTGTCCTGCACCGCCTCCACTGCCGCGGTAACGGCAAATTGGGTGAAGCGGTCCATACGCTTAGCCTCTTTCTTGTCCAGAGCCACAGTGGGGTCAAAGTCCTTGACCTCGGCGGCCAGAGAGACCTTCTGATTGCTATGATCGTACAGGGTAATGGGGGCGATGCCGCATACGCCGTCCTTCACAGCCTGCCAGCTGTCGGGAGCGGTGTTGCCCACAGGGGTGACCGCGCCGATGCCGGTGATGACAACTCGTCTTTTTTCCATAATCCGCATCCTTTCTGCTCTCAAACGGCCATGCCGCCGTCCACACACAGCACCTGGCCGGTGACATAGGCAGCCTCGTCCGAGGCGAAGAAGGCCACCGCATGGGCCACGTCCTCCGCCTGGCCCAGGCGGGCCATGGGGATGGTGGCGAGCATAGCCTCTTTGGCCTGCTCGGAAAGCACGGCGGTCATATCCGTATCAATAAAGCCAGGGGCCACCGCATTGACCGTGATCTTCCGTCCGGCCAGCTCCTTGGCCAGGGACTTGGTCAGGCCGATGAGGCCCGCTTTGCTGGCGCAGTAGTTGGCCTGGCCGGGGTTGCCCCGCAGGCCCACAATGCTGCTCATGTTGATGATGCGGCCATAACGCTGGCGCATCATGGGACGGTAAACCGCCTTGCAGCAGCAGAAGGCCCCTTTCAGGTTGGTGTCCAGCACGGCATCGAAGTCCTCCTCCTTCATCTGGAGGGTCAGGCCGTCCCGTGTAATACCGGCGTTGTTGACCAGGATGTCAATGCGTCCAAAGGTGTCCAACACCTGCTTGACCATGTCCTCGCAGGCTTTGGCATCGGCCACGTCGGCCTTGATGGCCAGGGCCTTCACCCCCAGCGCTTCACACTCGGCCACAGTCTCCTGGGCGGCCTTCTCGTTGCCGGCGTAGTTGACCGCCACGTTGGCTCCCTGGCGGGCAAACTCCAGGCAGATAGCCCGGCCGATTCCACGGCTTCCGCCGGTGACCAGGGCGATTTTTCCAGTTAAGCTCATGGGGTTATTCTCCTTTCAGGGCGGCGATGGCAGCTTCCAGTTCAGAAACCGTCTCTACCGGGTAACACTTGATTTCCTTAGCAGTCTTCTTTACAAAGCCGGACAGGGCCCGGCCGGGGCCGATCTCCACCACGGTGTCCACCCCCAGCTCGTGGAGGCGGCGGATGGTATCCTCCAGATAGACGCTGGACTGGACCTGCTGCTCCAGGAGATTAGGAATGGTATCCCGCTCCCCTTTCAAATCTCCCAGGCAGTTAAAGAGCACGGGAATTTCCATCTCACCAAAGGTTACACTCTTAAACTTTTCCCGCAGGGCGTCTCCGGCAGGAGCCATCAGGGAAGTATGGAAGGGGCCGCTCACCTTCAGGGGGAGCACCCGCTTGGCCCCCGCGGCCTTTGCCAGCGCTCCAGCCTTGTCTACGGCGGCGGCGTCCCCGGAGATGACGATCTGTCCAGGGCAGTTGAAGTTGGTGCACTCCACCACGCCCGCATCAGAAGCTTCCCCGCACACGGCCTTCAGGCTCTCCCGGTCCATCCCCAGCACGGCCGCCATGCCACAGGGGCGGCCCTGGACCGCGCTGGCCATGGCCTGGCCCCGGAAGGCCACCAGAGAGATGGCGGTGGGGGCGTCAAACACTCCGGCACACTGGAGGGCAGAATACTCGCCCAGGCTGAGCCCAGCGGCATATTCCGGAACAATGCCCGCCTCTTTCAGCACAGCGGTGACCCCGGCGGCAAAGGCCACCATGCAGGGCTGGGTGTAACGGGTGTCATTGAGCTGCTCCTCAGGCCCGTCAAAGCACAGGCCTTTCAGGTCGAATTCCACCGGGGCACTGTCCAGCACCTGGCGGAACGCGGGGTAAGCTTCATACAGATCCCGGCCCATACCCACGTGCTGGGAGCCCTGGCCGGCATACAAAAAGGCAAGTTTCATTGGGAAACCCTCCATTCGTTCATCAGTTCGTCCATCAATTCCCGGACATGGACCATCTTGTTCATCCGCCCCACATTAGAACCGCTGAAAAAGAGCCCCTCCTCTCGGTTACCCTTTACCGCTTCAATGAGGGCGTGGGTGATACAGAAAGGGATTTGGGTGGGAACGCAGCCCTTTATGCACCGGGAACAGCGCTGAGGGGCCTGACGAAGGCTCTGCTCCAGCCGCTCCACCAAAGGCGTGCGCACCGCCCGGCCAGGCATGCCTACCGGGCTGTGGATAATGGTCAGGTCTTCCTCTCCGGCGTGCAAAAGGACGTCTTTATACCCCTGGGAGGCGTCGCACTCATAGGTAGCGATAAACCGGGTGGCCAGCTGCACTCCGGCCGCCCCCAGGCGGGTAAACCGGGCCATGTCCGAACCGGAATACACACCTCCGGCCACAAACACCGGGATAGGGTGGCCGTATTTTTCCTCATAGGGCCACACCTCGGCCAGAACGCCGGGCAGCAGCTGCTCCAACGTGGGACAGGAACCAGCTTTCAGCTGTTCTTCCTCAAAACCCAGGTGACCGCCCGCATCCTTGCCCTCCAGCACGATGAAATCGGCGGTGGTGTGGTACTTCCGATCCCAGGTCTTTAAAATGAGTTTGGCCGCCCGTGGAGAGGAGACAATGGGGGCCTTGGCGGCTTTTTCTCCCACCAGCTCGGGCAGGTCCAGGGGAAGCCCAGCTCCGGACACCACTGCGTCCACCCCCGCCGCCACAGCGGCTTTCACCGCGTCGGCATACTGGACGGTGGCCACCATGGCGTTCACCGCCACCACACCTACCCCCTTGGCGATCTCCTTAGCCTTGCCGATCTCTTGCTTCAATGCCCGGAGGTTGGCCTCAAAGGGGTTCTTTTCAAAATCGGACTCCAGGTAACCCGCGTCGGCGGTGCTGATGGTGCCCATGCCTCCACAGGCGGCCACCGCTCCGGCCAGGCCTCCCATGGAGACCCCCACCCCCATGCCCCCCTGGAGAATGGGCAGGGTCAATTCACGTTTTCCAATTCTCATTTACTGCTCCAGCTCACGAAGGCGCTGCTCACAGCCGGCCTGGAGCTCTTCAAAAATTTTGCGCAGGGGCTTGATTTCATGGAGCATACCGGCCACCTGTCCGGCCATGACGCTGCCGGTCTTTACGTCGCCGTCAAACACAGCCTTGCGCAGGGAACCCAGGGTAAAGTGCTCCAGCTCCATCCGGTCAGCGCCTTCCCGCTCCTTGGCGATGTAGGCGTTGGTCATCTGATTGCGAAGGCAGCGCACCGGGGCATCCACAGAGCGTCCGGTGACCACAGTGGAGCGGTCGGTTGCCTTCAGCACCGCCTGCTTGTAGTTCTCGTGGACCGGGCACTCCTCGCTCACCAGCAGGCAGGTGCCCACCTGAACGCCGATGGCACCCAGGGCATAGGCAGCCAGCAGCTGACGGCCGCTGGCAATGCCGCCGGCGGCAATGACGGGGATGTCCACCGCCTCCACCACCTGAGGCACCAGGGCCATGGTGGTCAGCTCGCCCACATGGCCGCCGCTCTCGGTGCCCTCGGCGATAACGCCGTCCGCGCCCCGCTTGGCCACCAGCTTGGCCAGAGCCACCGCAGGCACCACGGGAAATACCTTTATCCCAGCCTCTTTCCAGGCAGGGATAAAGCGGGAGGGATCACCGGCACCGGTGGTGACCACAGCCACCTTCTCCTCTGCGGCAATGGCGGCCAGCTCCTCCACCTGGGGGTGCATGAGCATAATATTCACACCAAAGGGCTTATCGGTGAGGCTGCGGCAGCGGCGGATGCTGTCCCGGAACATTTCAGGGGACATTCCGCCCCCGCCAATGAGGCCCAGGGCCCCGGCGTTGGAAACAGCAGCGGCAAACTCGGCGGTGGCAATGTTAGCCATGCCGCCCTGGATAAAGGGAAATTCGATCCCCAGAAGCTCGTTTAATTTCATGGTGTTCCTCCCACTTCAGCCTGTTAACCATCAGGCTGTCAATCTATGTATCAAGGGCCCTCCCGCAGGGAGTTCCGTCGCCCGCAGGCGGCGGAATGAATTTTTATCTGTTTTTGGAGCGGCTTTGCCGCTTCAAAAACACATCTCAGCCCGCAAGTGTACAAGCGCAGCGAGTGCGCGCAGCGGGCTGCAAACCTCAATGGTAAAAACCTTGGTTTTTACCATTGAAATAAAACTCCTCCCCACGTCAGCCCCGCGCCAAAGCCCAGGCACATGACCCACTGGCCCTTCTGAAGCAGTCCCTTTTCCACCATTTCGTCCAAGGCGATGGGGATGCTGCCCGCGGAGGTGTTGCCGTAGCGGTCCATGTTCTCATAAAAACGCTCCAGAGGCAGCTTCAGCCGCTTGGCCACCGATTCCACAATGCGGTGGTTAGCCTGATGGGGCACATACCAGGCTACGTCCTCCTTCTGAAGGCCGGCCTTTTCCAAAAGCTGCTTTGCCACTTCGGGGACGGTCTTGATCGCAAACTGAAATACGCCCTGGCCATCCATATGGAGGTAGGGCCGGTCCTGTCCGGGCCCCCAGGCCCACAGGATGTCCTTATCTCCCCGTGTCCCCAGCTGGCTGTACCAGCCGTCTTCGGTGGCCTCCACCACGGCGGCGCCCGCCCCGTCTCCAAACAGGATGCAGGTGGAGCGGTCATCCATGTCTACAATGCGGCTTAAAAGTTCCCCTCCCACCAGCAAGGCATAGGGCCGGTTCATGCGGGGCAGCATAGCCGCAGCAGTCTCCATGGCATAGAGGAAGCCGGTACACCCCGCCCCCAGGTCAAAGGCAGGGCAGTCCTCCGGCAGGCCCAGTTCCTGGTGAATGAGGCAGGCCTGGGCGGGGGTCAGCCGGTCGGGGGTCACTGTGGCGGTCAGGCACAGTCCGATGTCTTCGGGTTTTAACCCCGCCCGGTCCAGGGCCTGGCGGGCAGCCTGGACGGTAAGCTGGGTGAGGGTCTCCCCTTCTCGGGCAAAACGCCGCTCCCGGATTCCGGTGCGGGTCACAATCCACTCATCGTTGGTGTCCACCCGGCGGGCCAGGTCGTCGTTGGTCACGATCTGCTCCGGAACCGCCCGGCAGGTGCCAAGGATGTGCAGTCCGTTCATGTCTCTTTCTCCTCCCGGACCGCGCCCATGGCGCGGAACTTTTGATAGCGGTGGGCGGCCAGGTCCTTTTCCCGGCCCAGCTGGGTGAGGCTGCGGGCAATGGCTTTGTCTACCGCCTCAAAAACCGGCCTGGGGTCCACATGGGCGCCCCCCTCGGGTTCAGGGATCACCTGATCCACCACGCCCAGACGCAGAAGGTCTGCGGCAGTGAGCTTCATAATGGAAGCGGCCTCGTCTGCCCGTGCGGCATCCTTCCACAAAATGGAAGCAAACCCCTCAGGGGAGAGCACCGAGTAGATGGCATTCTCCAGCATGATGATCCGGTTGCCCACGGCCAGGGCCAGCGCCCCGCCGCTGCCTCCCTCACCGATGACCACGGTAACCACCGGCACGGTGAGAGAGCTCATGAGGGCCAGCGAGGAGGCAATGGCCTCTCCCTGTCCCCCCGCCTCGGCCTCCAGACCGGGGTAGGCCCCCGGCGTGTCCACAAAGGTGATGACCGGACGGCCAAATTTTTCCGCCTGCCGCAGCAGGCGCTGCTCCTTGCGGTAGCCCTCGGGGGAGGGCATACCGAACTTGCACTTCATATTTTCCTCAAAATTGCGGCCCTTTCGGTGGCCGATGACAGTAACGGGCTTTCCATGGAACCGGGCAATGGCCCCGAAAATACTGGGGTCCTCCCGGCCCAGACGGTCGCCCTGACAAACAAAAATATCGGTAAACAGGTGGTGGACAAAGTCCATGGTCCCCGGACGGCCCGGATACCGGGCCAGCTTCACCCGCTGAGCGGCAGTGAGATTGCTCATCGGTGCATGACCCCCTTCCTGTGAAGAAACAGCAATTGTGAAAGCACCTGGCGCATCTGGCGGCGGGGAACGATCTGGTCCACAAAGCCATGCTCCTCCAGGTATTCTGCCCTCTGAAAGCCCTCGGGCAGTTCCTGGCCAATGGTCTGCTGAATGACCCGTGGACCGGCAAAGCCAATGAGGGCTCCGGGCTCAGCCAGGGTGATGTCTCCCAGAGAGGCAAAGCTAGCGGTGACACCGCCGGTGGTGGGGTGGGTGAATACGGAAATATAGAGCCCACCAGCCTCAGAAAAACGCTCAATGGCGGCGCTGGTTTTGGCCATCTGCATCAGGGACAGGATGCCCTCCTGCATCCGGGCTCCGCCGCTGGCGGAGAAGATGATAAGGGGCAGTTTATGTTTCTGGGCATACTCCACACCACGGGTGATCTTCTCCCCCACGGCCACGCCCATGCTGCCCATGAAAAAGCGGCTGTCCAGCACAGCGAACACCGCCTGGCGGCCGTCCAGCTTTCCGGTGGCTACCACCGCCGCGTCGCTGAGGGCGGTCTTCTCCCGCTGGGCGGCGAGCTTTTGTTCATAGCCGGGAAAGTCCAGGGCATTGGGCGCCGTAAGCTCGGGCCAAAGCTCCTGGAAGGTAAAGGGGTCCAGCAGCAGGGACAGCCGGAGATAGGCCCCAATGGGCAGGTGATAGCCGCAGTGGGGGCAGACGTACTCTGTCTTCACCAGCTCCTGGTTCTGGCACTCCCCCCCGCAGCCCGGACAGGTCTGGGAAACACCGGTGGTCAGACTGGAGCGCTGGGCGGCCGCCTTGACGGCGTCCTCCCGTTGACGGCGCAGCCGGTCCAGCCGGTCCCGGCGGGAACGAAACAGTGGTTGCATTTAGTCCTCCTTATTCCAACGCAGCAGCTCATCCTGGTGCTGGGCCAAAAAGCCCGTGTCGTACTTTCCTTTGACAAAGTCGGGGTGGTGCAGAATGAGGTGGCAGAAATCGGCGGTGGTGGGATACCCCTCAATGATCATCTCCTCCAGCACCCGGCGCATACGGCGAATGGCCTCCAGCCGGGTGGGCGCGTGGACAATGACCTTGGCTACCAGGGAGTCATAGAAGGGGGAGACCTCATAGCCGTTATAAAGTAGGGAGTCCACCCGCACTCCAGGACCTCCGGGGAAATGAAGAAACTTCGTGGTACCGGGGCAGGGCCGGAAATCCTGGGCCGCGTCCTCGGCGTTGATGCGGCACTCCAGGGCGTGACCTCGAAGGACCACGTCCTCCTGCCTCACCGACAGGGGAAGGCCCGCAGCGATACGAAGCTGCTCCCGCACCAGGTCCAGGCCGGTAACCATCTCGGTGACCGGGTGCTCCACCTGAATCCGGGTGTTCATCTCAATAAAATAGAAATGTCCCTCCTGATCCAGGACAAACTCAATGGTTCCGGCATTCTCATAGCCTGCGGCTTTGGCGGCAGCCACTGCAGCCTGGCCCATGGCCTCCCGCAGTTCGGGAGTAAGGGCCTTGGAGGGAGATTCCTCCACCAGCTTCTGGTTTTTCCGCTGAATGGAACAGTCCCGTTCTCCAAGGTGGATCACGTTGCCCTGGCGGTCGGCCAGGATCTGAAACTCAATGTGCTTTGGGTTGAGAATGAGCTTTTCCACATAGAGCTGCCCATCCCCAAAGCAGGCCAGGGCCTCCGCCCGAGCCTGCTGGAATTTGTTCTCCATGTCCTCAGGACGTTCTACCCGGCGCATGCCGCGGCCGCCGCCGCCTGCGCTGGCCTTTACCAGCACGGGATAACCGATCTCCGCGGCAATCTTCCCCGCTTCTTCGGCGGTCTCCACCGCTCCGTCCGAGCCGGGAACCACCGGAACATGGTGCTTTTTCATCAGGTCCCGTGCGGCGGACTTGTTGCCCATCATCCGGATCACATCTCCGGAAGGACCGATGAACCGCAGGCCCAGCTGGGTACACTGATCGGAAAATTCCGCGCTCTCTGAGAGAAAACCGTAGCCTGGGTGAACGGCGTCACAGCCGGTCTCCTTAGCCACGGTCAGCAGAGCGTTCACATTTAAATAACTGTCGGCCGCTTTGGCAGGGCCGATGCAAACCGCACGGGTGGCCAGCTGAACGTGGAGGGCATCGGCGTCGGCCTGCGAATAGACCGACACCGTCTCCACGCCCAGCTCACGGCAGGCCCGCGCGATGCGTACCGCGATCTCGCCGCGGTTGGCGATCAAAACACGCTGAAACATCTCACAGCCTCCGGACCCGAAACAGAGGGGCGTCAAAGGCGGCCAGGCTGCCGTTTTCCAGCAGCACCTCCTCGATGACGCAGTCCATGGGAGCGGGAATCTCGCTCATGGCCTTCATGGCCTCCAGGATGCACACGGTCTGGCCCTTCTGGACCTTGTCCCCCGCCTGAACAAAGGGGGCGGCGTCAGGACCCGCGGCGGTGTAGAAGGTGCCCACCAGGGGGGCCTTGATGTACTCGCCCTCCTCCTGGGGGGTCTGCTGGGGCGCGGGGACGGCGGCCACAGCCACGGGGGCGGCGGCTACAGGGGCGGCGGCCACGGCCACAGCCTTTTCCAGCTTCAGCCGGGTGCCATTCTGCTCCAGCTCCAGCCCGGTAATGGAGGAGCGCTCAAAGCGCTCCATCAGCACGTAAATGGATTCCAGTTCCATGGTATTACTCCTCTTGCGGTTAGATTGATTAGGCCTCCTTGGCCTCCAGGTAGCGCACGATGTCGCCCACAGTCTTCAGGTTGGGGCGGTCCTCATCAGCAATGGACAGGCCCAGCTGCTCCTCCAGAGCGATGTTCAGCTCTACGGCATCCAGGGAATCGGCGCCCAGGTCCTCGGTCAGGTCGGCCTCCATGGTGACCTCGTCCATCTCACAGCTCAGGGTATCGACAATGATCTCGCGTACTTTCTCAAACATGGGAAGTTCTCCTCTCAATAATTGGTTTGTTTTCAGTTAAAATATTTTAGTTAAAATTATTTAATTAAAATATTTGAGCGTATTGTACCTGCTCCATGGGGAAAAGTCAATGTAAAATTTCAACAAACAGGATTTTTTTGCCTCGCCAATATTTGATCAGCCGGTTGAGAACATACAAATCTCGGCCATTTTCAACCATTTTAAGGGAAAAGCAGCAACTATTTGTTCCGCCTCTTGCATTTGGGCAAGATTGGGGGTATGATAAGCTCTGCTAACAAAACGGGATATTTCCCCAGGAGGAACATCCATGAGAGTATTCGATACCCACGCCCATTACGACTCCGGCGCTTTCAACGCCGACCGGATGGAGGTACTTGCCTCCATGCCCGAGCAGGATGTGGCGCTCATTTTAAACCCCGGCTGTGAGCTGGAGAGCTCCCGTACCGCTGTGGCCCTCTCGGAACAGTTCCCCTTCGTCTACGCCGCCGTGGGGGTCCACCCCTCCGACTGCGGGGACTGGGAGGACAGCTGGCTGGAGGAGCTGCGGGCCCTGGCCGCCCATGAAAAGGTAAAGGCCATCGGAGAAATCGGCCTGGATTACTATTGGAAGGAAAATCCCCCCAGGGAGTTTCAGCAGCAGGTCTTCCGCAAGCAGATGGAGCTGGCACGGGAGCTGGACCTGCCCGTCATCATCCACGACCGGGAAGCCCACCAGGACTGCCTGTCCATCGTTCGGGAGTACCCCGATGTCCGGGGCGTGTATCACTGCTATTCCGGCAGCCTGGAGGATGCCAAGGTGCTGGTGAAGCTGGGGTGGATGCTCTCCTTCACCGGAGTGGTCACCTATAAAAATGCCCGCAAGTCCCTGGAAGTGATTGAGTGGCTGCCCATGGACCGCATTATGATCGAGACTGATTCTCCCTACCTCACCCCCGAGCCCTTCCGGGGCAAACGCAATGACTCGGGAAAGGTCCACCTGGTGGCAGAGAAGATCGCCCAGGTAAAAGGCATGGACGCGGAGGAAGTGGCCCGGATCACATTGGAAAACGGCAAGCGGTTTTTTAATATTTAAGGAGGCGTGAAGGCTATGACCATCACCTATGAATATGAGGGCGCGCTGTATGTGAACCTCACCAACAAATGTAACTGCAACTGCGAGTTCTGTCTGCGCCACGGAAAGGCCCAGGGCTCCATCTACACCGAGGATTCCCTGTGGCTGGAGCGGGAGCCCACCCGCCAGGAGGCGCTGGACAGCTTCTTGAGCCGGGACGTGTGCTCCTACCGGGAGATCGTATTCTGTGGCTACGGGGAGCCCACCTACCGGCTGGACGACCTGCTGTGGCTGGTAGACCAGCTCAAGGAGCGCTTTGGAGAGAAGCTTCCCCCCGTGCGCATCAACACCAACGGCCACGCCAACCTCATCAACGGCCGGGATGTGTGCCCGGAGCTGAAGGGACGCATCGATACATTGTCTATCTCTCTCAACTCGGACAACGCCGCTGACTATACCGCTCTGTGCCACCCCATCCAGGGAGAAGAGGCCTATCAGGCCATGCTGGACTTTGCCCGCGAGGCCAAGCACTATGTCCCCCATGTGGTCATGACCATTGTGGACAAGGACAAGACCCCGGAGGAGATCGAGCACTGCAAACAGATTGCCGCTGATCTGGGCGTACACCTGCGCATTCGCAGCTTTATTGATTCTTGATCGCTTACATAAAAAACGCCGCCGGACTTTCAATCGGTCCGGCGGCATTTTTTGTTTTGTTACAGCTCCTGATAGAGCTCGATGATGGCTCCGTCCTTCCACACAAAGGCCAGCTTGGCGCTGTCCCCCATGGACATGGGGCCGCAGATGACGCTGTCCGCGTCGGCAATGTAGTGGTCCAGGTCGTCCACCTTATAGGCCACATGGGGATGGCGGTGGATCTCCTCAGGGAAGGGAGTGCCCTCCTCAAACTTCAGATACTCGATCTTGAAATCATAGTCGTCTACCTTGCTGACCCAGAATTTGCCCCCCTCATTGTAGGTCATGTTGGGCTTGCGGTTGGTGATGGGAATACCAATGTGCATATACTCAGCGGACATAACGTTTCCTCCTGTTTTATGATTTAGCTGTTCTTGACGCTCTCATAGACCTCAAAGGCCTGCTTGGGGGTATATCCCTCATGGACCACCTTGCCGATGGCCTGGGCCATACCGGCCGGACAGTCGGACTGGAAGATATTCCGGCCCATATCCACTCCGTGGGCACCCTCCTGAATGGCCCGGTAGGCCATGTCCAGGGCTTCCAGCTCCGGGAGCTTCTTGCCTCCGGCGATGACGATGGGCACCGGGCAGGCGGCGGCCACCCGTTCAAAGCCCTCGCAGTAGTAGCTCTTCACCACGTTGGCCCCGTTTTCTGCCAGCACTCGGGTGGCCAGCAGGAAGAACTTCTCCGTGCGCTCCATCTCCTTGCCTACGGCCACCACGCCCAGCGTGGGAATGCCGTAGCGGGCGCCCGCGTCAGCGGTGCGGCACAGAAGCTCCAGAGAGCGGGATTCTCCCGCGGAACCGATGAAGGTCTGCACCGCCACGCAGTCGGCATTCATACGGATGGCGTTTTCCATGTCACAGGCGATGCCGCCGCCGTTTGACATGTCGTCAAAGAGGACGGTGGAGTCATAGGTCACCCGCACGCACTTGGCCACCCGGTCGGCCGGGGAGATGCAGGAGCGGATGATGCCCTTAGTGCCCATGAGCACATTCACATAGGGAATGAGGGGCGGGATCACCAGATCGATGCGCTCCAGCCCGGCGGTGGGGCCCATGATGTACCCATGGTCAAAGGCCAGCATGACGGTGTTGCCCGACTTGGGGTCAAACATCCGGCCCAGGCGGTTTTGAAGGCCCCAGTCACAGTGGCCCGCGCCCTTGACGTAAAAGCCCTCCTGGGCCTGGGGAATGTCCAGATGGTAGTCGTGGGCGGCCTTGTTTCCAATATTATCTGCCATGGCTTACTCCTTGCTGTAGGCGGGGGTGTGGCAGGGGGTGTTCCACAGGCGGAGGATCTCATCGTCCCACTTGGCGATGTTCATCTGGAAGCCGGCAGCCTCCTGAACGGTGAGGATCTCGCCCACCATGCTGGCCACCACGTTGACGCCCTTATCCTTCAGGAACTCCACGGTATCTTTGAAGAGGATGAGCATCTCCATCATGGTGGTAGCACCGCAGCCGTTGATCATAACAAAGACGTTGTCTCCGGCCTTCAGCTCTAGCTTCTTGCTCAGAGCCTCAGCCACGGTGTTCACGGTGTCCTTGGCAGACATCATGGGCACCCGGACGCCGCCGCCCTCGCCGTGCTGGCCGGCACCGATCTCCATCAGGTCGGTCTCACCCAGGTCGCCGAAGGACATGCCGTTCTGGGGGTGGGTAGCGTCGGTGGACTTCACAGTGATGGAGGCCATGTTGTCGGCGTAGCGCTGGGCAATCTCGGCCACCTCGTCCAGGCTCTTGCCCTCACGGGCAGCGGCAGCGGCCACGTGGTAGAGGGCCACCGCGCCGGCCAGGCCGCGCTTGTTGTCCTCCCCGTTGGGGTCAAATTGGATCTCCTCTCCGGTGACCACCTGGCGGAAATTGAGCCCCGCCTTCTGGGCCAGCTTGATAGCCTGCTTGCCGGCCAGCTGGTCACCCGCGTAGTTCAAGGTGAGCAGCAGCACGCCGTGGCCCTTGTCGGCCAGCTTCATGGCGTCAAACACCAGCTTGGCATTGGGGGCGGCAAAGATATCACCCACAGCCTGGACATCCAGCATGCCCTTGCCCACAAAGCCGGCCTGGGCAGGCTCGTGGCCGGAGCCGCCATAGGTAACGATGGTCACCCGGTCCGCATCGGCCAGGTCCTTGCTGATGACCAGGTGGCCGTCCACCTCCACAATGTCGGGATAGGCCAGCCCCAGGCCGACAAGCTCCTCGTCGGTGATGGTCTCGGGGGCGTTGATAAACTTCTTCATCTTCATATGGAGTGCCTCCTTATTAAAATTAAATAATCGTTTCTTCAGCCCTCGGCCAGTCCCTGGAAGAAGCAGGCCATGGACACAGCGCCCGCATCGGGAGTACCGATGGTCTTTTCACCGTAGCTCTTGGCCCGACCAAATTTCGAGACAAACTTCTTGCTGGCCTCCGCCCCCTCCTGGGCCGCCTGGGCCGCGGCGGCAAAGAACCCCACCTCATCCCCGGAATAGGCGGCGATGGCCTCGCTGGCCGGAATCAGAGCGTCCATCATGGTCTTATCCCCCACTTTGGCCCCAGAGATATCGCTGAGGGCCTCCAGGGCGTGGGCGAACATGGTCTGGAGCTGCTGGGTACTCACCTCATCCCCCTCGGGGGCCGCCTCCTGCAGCCCATCCAGCCAAGTGTTCCACAAGGGAACGGCGCTGCCGCCGTTAAGCACCATCACAGCCATGGCGGCATCGTCCAGCATGGACTGGATGCCTCCCTCCGCTTCCTCCACCGCCTGGGCAATGGCTCCTGCGATTTTAGCCATGGTCAGGCCGTGGTCGGCATCGCCAAATTTGGAGTCAATGTCTGTGAGCATATCCTCCGCGGCAATGACCTTGTCACAGGCGTGCTTCAGCCGGAGGGAAAACGCTTCCTTATTCATATTACGGCCATCCTTTCGGTCAAGTGGGACACTGCATTGCAATCAGCCCCAGCTTGTTACTTCTGTAAGGTGATTGTATTCCCAGCTATAACAAATGTCAATAACACAGTGTATTTTCCCTGCTTCTCACAGAAAACTGTCTTAATTTTAGTGAAAATATACAAATATTTTTTCGTCTTTTTTCTGCAGCAGCCCCATATATGTTACATATGTTACTTTTCTGACAGCAGCTCCCGCACCAGTTCCGCCCGCGCCACGATGTGACTGAACATCCCAGAACGCACTGCCCCCCGCAAAGCCCTGAGGCTGGTATTCGCCGAACAGACACCGATAATATTGGGACAGCGCCGCAGCTGCTCCAGGGGAATCTGGATGGCAAAATCCTGGTCCGACTGGATGACCTTTCCCTCTTCATTGAAGTAGTAGACCAGCAGACGCCCACAGGTATGCTCCTGCTGCAGCAAGCTTCCATAGCGCACCAGGGAGGCAAAATCAGGACTGGAGGGATAGTTTCCGATGTTCACCAGGGCCGTGTCCATCCGGTCCCACTGAAGCTGGATCTGGCGGTAAACCTCGGTAGAACACAGCAGCTGCTTCTCCTCCAAACTCTCCGGCAATGCAGGCAGATAGAGAAAATGCGGGACTGCCCCCAATCGCTCCGCCATCAGGCGGACATTTTCGTTGGATTGGTAGTTTCGGGCCGGGATACTGGCGTTGCCCACCAGGGGACACAGGTCACTGACGGTGCTGCCCGGCTGGGGATTCTCCTCCAGCCAGGTCACCAGTTGGCCGATCAGGTGGCCCCAGCCGATGCCCACGCGCCGTGCTCCCAGCTCCTCCAGCAGCTCCACCGCTCCTCGTGACAGGCTCTGGTTGGTGTGGTTGTCGTCCTCTCCATCCGGAGCAAGGGAGCCGCCCCGCAGCCCATAGGCCCGGCACAGCCGGTCCAGCACCTGCTTGTCCTTTTCTCCCGGCTCGTGGATCAGAATTTCCACAACCCCCAGCTCCCGTGCCTCACGGAGCATCCGGCTGACCAGAGGGCGGGACACTCCCATCTCTCGGGCAATGTCGCTCTGCTTCTGCTCCTCCAGGTAATACCGTTTGGCCACATGGGCCAGCCGCCGCTCCTTTTCCCCGCTGGTATACATGGGCACCGCCCCCTTTCTGTTACATATGTTAAGTGTATCACAATTATGAACAAATGCAACCTGTGAATTCCATTTCTTTTAGTTTTTTTGCCTATGGATCTACGGGCAAAAAAATACGCCCGACAGCGGACCCCACTGCCGGGCATATCTACATCTTTGGAACATCAACCATCATTATGGAGCCAGCTTCAAAGTCCGGTCCCGGTTAAAGCAGGCAAAAATCTCCTGGGTCCTGGGTCTGGCCAGGAAGGGGACGCCTTCCCCCTCCTCCCACAGGGCTGCTACACCGCCCCGGTCCATGACCTGTTCCAGCTCCTTCACCACCTGGCGAAGCGTCTTTTCTCCATCCAGCAGGTGCCGGTGGGCGTAGCGCAGGCAGTAGCCCAGGGCAGCGGACTGCTCCCCATCCCGCAGCTGCTCTACATACCTTAAATCAATGTTCTCCCGGTTCAGGGACACCCCGTCCCGCCCCAGAGATTTTACCTTTGTCCGGCCGTCTCTCAACTCCTGTGAGGCCTTCAGCCGGCGATCAAAGTCCGGTTCCCGTGCCGGTTCCGGGTGTTCTCCGGTCAAAGGAAAGAGGGCAGCTTCTCGTTTCGCCGGGACCGTAATGTCCTGGGGCACATAGCGGTCCATCTGAATAATCGTATCTGCCATGTGGAAGTAGGCCCCTGAGCTTCCCGCTACTAAGATCGTCGAAATACCCTGGTGCTCGTACAACCACCGCACCCGGTCCAAAAAGGGGGTGATGGGCTCCATGTCCCGGTGGATCACCCGCTGCATCAGCGCGTCCCGGACCATAAAGTTGGTGGCACTGGTGTCCTCGTCCATGAGCAGAAGGGACGTCCCTGCCTCTATGGCCTCCACCACATTGGCCGCCTGGGAGGTGCTGCCGCTGGCATCCTCGGTGGTAAAACGAGTGGTATCCTTCCCATTTGGCAGGTTTCGAATAAACATGGAGATGTCTGCTCTGCCAATGCTCCGCCCATCCTCAGCCCGAACCTTTACCGCAGAGGGGTCCGTGATCACATACTCTCTTCCATCTCCGGCGATGTGGTTATAAACGCCCAGTTCCAGGGCCTTGAGCAAAGTGGATTTGCCATGATAGCCACCGCCCACGATGAGGGTGACTCCTGTTCTGACCCCCATACCGGTAACTTTCCCCCGGTGGGGCAGCTCCAGCTCCACCGACAGCGCTTCGGGGGAACGGAAGGGCACTGCCCCCTTCATGGGCAGTTGAGACACCCCAGAGGCACGGGGGAGGATACTCCCATCCGCCACAAAGGCACATAGGCCCATCTGGGGCAGGGTTTTGCGGATATAGTCCTGGTCCTCAGCCAGATCGGCCGCCGCGTTCAGCTCCCGCGGGTCCCAGTTCTGATACAACAGGGCTTCGCTCACACACCGGGGCAGTAGCACAAAGAGGATCTTCTCCAACTCCCGCGCGTTGATCGTCCGGCCATTGGCGGGAAATCCCACTTCCAGGCGCAGCAGTACCTCTCCGCTATTTGGATTCAGGGTACAAGCGGTACGCTCCAGCACCTCCTGACCACATCGGCTCAGCGAAATCAAACCGCTGTGTCCAGAACCTTTGGCCTGGAAGGATGCCCCGGCTGCCAAACGGCCAAAGCGGCGGGTCAGGGCATCCTGAACGGCCACACGCCGGCAATCCGTCCGGTATAGCTCCGGCGGAAACCCTGCACGCTTTCCCTCCACCCGCACACTCACCCTGGAGGGAGCGGCAAAGGGGTCACCCTGGACATGGTCGATGGACAGCACATAATCGCCGAAGCGGTACGCTCCCCTGGTATCCTTATAGGCGGGATAGCTTCTGCGGTCAATGCGCTCCAGCAGGTTTTTCAGGTCGTTGGATGTCTGCACAAAGGGTCCCTCCCATTTCAGACCACCTTATCCTCTCTCTTTTGAAGTAGATAAAACAACAATAACTGCGACAGAGAAAGGAGAAGGGCGATCATTGTGTTGGTCATTATCATTGTACTCCATCCTCCATCCGAAACGCAAGCGCGGCCAAGGGGGAGTACAGCCGAAAAGGGGGTAAATGCACATAACAGCAAAAGCATAACCAGCACACCCCCCTGTTCTGCATTCCACACAGATCGGCCACCCAGCAGCCACAAGGTAAGTCCCAGGGTCGAAAGGCCCCAATAGCGTAACATCAAACGATTGGCACCCAGACTATGCACTTGGAAAAGGAGGGTGTCAAAATAAAGTAGTGCACCCATGTAGATTACCATCCCCCCATAAGCTGCCCACCCCATAACACCTCCCGGATCCTTCAGGCCATACTTGACTGGATACATGGCTGCGGCAAAGCCGCTCCCGCTCCAGAGAAACCCCAACAGCGCCGCCCGTCTACATCGTTTTTCCCTCAATTCCGCTTCCATAATCTCCCCCCCGCATTCTGCCTAAAACTGCACGTTCCATCTCACAACCTCATATTACCACCTATTTTATTGAATTACAATTATTTTTTATTGATAATCAATAAATTTAAGAAACGGTTTCCACTATATAAATCATAATTTTCATCTTGTGCCACAAAGCGGCACGTGGTAAAATAAATACAACTTTGTGATTTTGCTTTTATTGGAGGGAGCTCATGCCTAAGGTAGCTTATTCCGAAGAGGACCGCCTGCAAATCCGGCAAGCACTGGTGGTCAAAGCTCTGGAGCTCATGGCAAAGCAGGGGATCCAGCACACAACCGTGGAACAGATCTATCAGGCTGTGAGCATCTCCCGCACGTTTTTCTATACTTTCTTTCCCTCCAAAGAGGATTTGATCGTAGAGACCTTCTATCTCCAGCAGCCCAAAATCCTGGCCTATGCCCAGTCCCTTATGTCTGATCCCGCCCTCACCTGGAAAGAGGGGGTCGTCCAGTTCCTCCGCTCCTGCTGCTATGGAGAAGAGAGCGGAATCGCGGTGATGACGATCCAGGAACAGCAGCTTCTTTTTCGCCGCCTGTCACCTGCGAGCTATCAGTTGTTTCGTCAAAAGCAGGAGCAGCTGTTCAGCCAGCTTCTGCTCTGCTTCGGTATACAACCCAGCCGCGCACGCATCCAGCTATTCACCAATATCAGCCTGACAGCGATCGTCGTTCGCCGGGCCATTCCCGATACCCTCCCCTTTTTTGTTCCCGATGCCCGCGAAGAGACCGTCGAATTTCAGATCCGTGCCATCGCCGATTATCTGGAGCAGCTCAGAGATACACCTCTGCCCGCCTGAATCCAAACTTCGCCTGGTTCAGGCGGTTTTTCTTCTGAATAATAAAGATAATTTTTATATTTCGTCTTTATTGTAGGTAACCGAGCCACGTTCCGTCCCGGTTTCCAAATAAAACTTTTATAGAACATAGGAGGAACCAAACCATGGGATTTTTCAGCAAGCTTTTTAAAGGATCCGACGTAGACATGGAAAAGAGCAACGCCAACGCCAAAAAAATGCGGAGCCTGTTCAACGATGCGGTGGAGAACGGGGACAGCTATCGGCTGATTTTCGGCTACACCGAGGATGTCTCCCGTTTCAATTACGGCTTTGTCCACGGCAGCAAGACCAAAATCGGCAACCTGATCGTAGGTTGGAACGAGGCCGCAGAGACCATCGTGGCGGTCCCCACCGTGCCCGACCTCTCCGGCCGGGGAGACCCCACCTATTACCGCCGTTCTGACATTTTAAAGGCCTACCGCAACAAGTATCCCACCGATGCCTTTGTCATCTACCCGGACAAAAGCGGCTACCTTGCCATCAACGCTTACGACTGGCTGGAGGATGAAACGCTCTATGTCTACGTCTCCCAGGAGGAGGAGCTGGCCGCCTTTACCGACTTTTTCATGAACCATTTCCAGAAGAAGTAAGGGGCTTTGCACGGCCAATTGTAACATATGCGCGGCGCTTTCCAAATTTCAGAAAGCGCCGCGCATATCATGTATCTGGTCCTATTTCCCTTCAGCTTAGCTTGTCGTATTCTTCGGCGGTGACCGCTTCCAGCCACTCATTGGAACATGCCTCTCCAGGCACCTCCAGGGCCAGGTGGGAGAACCAGCTGTCCCGTGCCGCCCCATGCCAGTGCTTTACCTCGGGCGGAATGTTGACCACATCTCCGGGCTGGAGCTGCCGGGCCTGCTTGCCCCACTCCTGATAATAACCTCGTCCGGCCACACAGATCAGGATCTGTCCGCCGCCCTTCACAGCGTGGTGAACGTGCCAGTTATTGCGGCATCCCGGTTCAAAGGTCACATTGTACACACCCACCTGACTTGTGGAGAGAGGATGGAGATAGCTCTGTCCCACAAAATACTGGGCAAACCCATCGTTGGACCCTCCAATAGGGAACACCATCTCTCTCTGATGGCGGCCCTTGCCGTCGTCGTCCGTATCCTCCGCCCAGACCTCCTTGGCCATGCGAAAGGCAGCCCAGGCCTTTGGCCAGCCCGCATAGAAAGCGGCATGGGTCAGAACCTCGGCAATCTCTTCCCGTGTGATGCCATTTTTTCTCGCAGTTTCCAGATGGTACTGAAAGGAGCTGTCCACCAGCCCCTGGGCCATCAGAGCCACCACCGTGACCAAAGAACGGTCCCGCAGGGAGAGCTTATCCTCCCGACTCCACACCTGGCCAAACAGCACATCATCATTGAGCTGGGCAAATTGAGGCGCAAATTTCCCCAAAGCATCTCTGCCCGCCGTCTGTTTTACCGCCATTGATAAGCACCTCACTTACTTCTGTCTATATTTTTTCCCATCTCATAAGCCTCGTTCAGTGCCCGATGCCCCCGGATCTCTCCCACACCGGTCACGCCGCCAGCAAAGACCTTCCCCGCAAAGCAGGCCTTTTCAAAGCAGTCAATCCAGCCCTGCAGCCCCGTAACTGCCCCGTCCACCGTGTGCTCCTCCTGCTCAGCCGCAGCGGCCAGCAGGTAGATGTCCCGAAACTGGTAATCAGCAGAATAGAGCGGATTTGCCCGGTCCAGCAATGTCTTCATCTGTCCGCACATTCCATAGTAATAGATGGGCGTGGCAAAGGCGATGACATCAGCCGTGCGCATGTGCTCGGCAATGACATTGGCATCGTCGCCAATGACACAGCGCTGGGTTTCCAGGCAGCTCAAACACCCTCTGCAAAACCCGATGTTCTGATCATAAAGCGCAATTTTTTCCACCTCATGTCCCGCTTCCCGTGCACCCCGGACAAATTCATCCGCCAGCACATCTGAGTTTCCACCCTTTCGGGGGCTGGTGGAAAGTACCAAAACCTTTTTACTCATCACAGTACCTCCTTACCGGTGTTTCATATGATCTTTATGGGAATGAATTAACATTGATTGTAGCACTTCGTGCATGAAATTACAAATAACTAGATCTTATGCGCTGGGATTCATCTTATTTATAGCACCACCCAAGAAAAAGCCGGAGTCTTTACAAGACTCCGGTTTCCTCCGCGCATCAGTTCCCCCTCAGCAGAGGCATGAGTTGGTTGCGGCAAATCCAGGCCCCGTTGTACTGGGTACGGGCCCGCGTCTTAGCCCGCAGACTGCGGTCCTCCCGCATAAGGTTCACAATGATTCCGCCGTGCTCCTCATAATAGGCCTGCTCCGAGGGCACATATCGCTCATGGGTATCATAACCAAAGTTGCGCCCGTCCCACCGCATGAAGTAGGCTCCCAGACTCTCTCCCAGCTCCTTCAGCGCGGGCACTGCCTCGTTGAGCACCAGGAAGTTTCCGCGGCTGGCCGCCTCCAGCACCGTCAGGCCAAAAGACTCGGAGTAAGAGGGGCAGATAAAGAGGTTGGACAAGCCAAACAACTCCAACACCCCCTTGCGGGGAAACCCCTGCTCATATCCCAGGTCAGAGGTAAAGACCATATCTCCCTCCTCCAGGCCAAATTTTCTTCCCTCCATTTGGATCATCTCTTTGTAAACTCTGCTGGGAATATCCGCACAGGGAAAATCACAAAACACCATTTGGGTACGCTGTTCTGTTTTGCGCTGGATTGCCCCCGCCAATGCCGCCGCCTTTTCAAATCGTTTTCCCGGAGTAAGCCGTCCGGGGCAGACGGCCAGGATCTCCCCATGGAGCAGATCTATGCTGCCCGCCACCCGCTGAACGTCTTCACTAAGCACTTCCAAAAGCGGCAGACTGTTGTACACCACTGCACAGTTTCCCTGTGGCACATCATATTGCCGCGCCAGAGCTTCTATCCCGGAACGGCTGGGATAGACAAAACAGGTATTGGGCATGGGGGTGAAACGGGCAGAAAAAGGCTCCTCCATCTTTTGCGGCCGGTTTATAGGCAATGAATGGGTAAAAGCCAGGAATCTCACATTGGGCAAGGACGTTTGAGCCCGGCGAATTGCCACATTATGCACCAGGTGCCACCCCTGGTAGAGGATATCGTGCAGGATACACACATCCACATCCTGGAGATTCCGGACATAATCCCGTGCGATGGTTTCCGCTTCCTGATAAAATCCCTCATGAACCGTGCCTGTAGGCGAGGAATAGTCGTGCCAGACGACGGGGACACCGCCGCAGGTGTTGGTGATCTTTATCCACTCCAGCCTGGGGTCCCGAAAAATGCCCCAGCGCTCCTCATCCGGGCAGGTCTCACACACCAGGATTTTTACCTCTACCTGGGCTTCCAGCAGCATTTTGATCTGATCCGCCACTACATTGACCAGAGAATAGGTGGTAGACAGGCCGGAAAACATGGTTAAAATGGCGACCTTCATAGCTAGCGCCTCCCTTTCCTGATGAAGTGGATGGCGCAGCAGAGCTCTGCTGCGCCATCCATTTGTTTACTGGTTTTCTTCGCAGATGCAATCCTGGAACAGCGTAATTTTATCCGCCAAAATCATCTCAAGGCCAGAGATGGTGTTGACCATGGACTCCACCGACCGGTTGGCCTGCAAAACCGTCTCGGCTGTTACCTGCTCAAAGGAGAGGATCCTCTGCATCTTCTCACCCTCCGCGTTGAGGATATGAGACAGGGCAGCCTGCTCCAGGGCAACAGAGGTAAGCAGATCTGTAATGGCCTGCTGCCGGGGTACCGGAACTTGCGTGGTGGTGGTCGAGGTCGTGGTACTTGAAGTGGTTGTGCTGGTCGTAGTGGTGGTACTGGTCGTCGTTGTCGTAGTCGTGGTAGTGGTACTCGTAGTACTGGTTGTGGTGCTGGTTGTGGTAGTCGTGCTCGTGGTACTGGTCGTGGTGCTGGTTGTGGTAGTCGTGCTCGTGGTGCTGGTTGTAGTACTGGTCGTACTCGACGTGGTTAAGAGGCAGGCCGTCGCTTCGGGCAGTTCCCCAATGAACAGCTCATTGTGGCTCTCCGCGTTTCCCGAATAGCTGTCAAAGATGATGTTGCCGTTGATCTGGCTGAATGTGGTGTTGGCAGCTGCAAAGGGAGCCAGCACAGAACCGTAAACGGCAGTCGTACTGTTGGACCAGGTCAAGGCCTGGGGGAAGTTCCACAAAATCCGGCGGGCATTTTCTCGGGTGGCCGTCACACCGTTGCGGAACATCTGGTAGCTGCCATACTGGATGGCTGTCCCAGCCACATTGATCAGGATGGTAGAACCCAGGGGCGCAATGATATTGATGCCATTTAGCTGGGCCAGAGACAGTCCGCTGCCATAAAGATTGCCGCTGTCCAGGGAAAATACGTTGAGCGCCTCATCCGTTCCGGTCAGATTCAGCTGTCCAAAGACCACCTGGCCTGTTGTGTTGGGCGCCAGCCCGGCCCAGAAGGCAGAGGCACACTTCAAATATTGCTCGGCGGCAAGAAAGTCGATGGGCGTTCCCGTAATCAGCTGCCCGTTGGGATTTCCCATGGTATAGCTGAGGATGGTACTGCCCGGATTGACCACCGTATTGCCGCTTGCATTGGAGCCGCCGGTCACATTGACCGTTCCATCCACCACAAAGGATGCATCTGTGTTGGCGGGAGGCATGGGGACAACGCCGGCACCAACGCCGTAATTGCTGAGGGTGGCATTGCCTCCCACCGCAACCCGGCCCTCTGCATCGGTGTTGCTCAGGCTCAAATTACCAAAGACAAATACGTTATAATCATTGGCAATGCCAAAATTGATTGCCATATTCAATCCTCCTATTGGAATTACACCCTCCTGGAAGTTCCGTTTCCAGGAGCAGGAACGGGTAGGGTCCGCTCCCTATGCATCCTATGCTGCACTGGCCGGACGGTACACAAAAAAGCAGGGCTCCCAGAGGAGCCCCACTGATTCCTTCTTTATTCTTTTACCGAAGTGGACTTGCACAGGCAGCCCTCAAAGCTGGACAGTTTGGAGTGCAGGATCATTTCCAGCCGGGACACCGCGTTGACCATGGACTCCACCGACTTGTTGGTGGCAAGCAGCACCTCCGGGGTCACATCGGGAAGGGCTACCATTTTCTGGATCTTTTCCCCCTCCGCATTGAGGATGTGGGACAGGGCGGTCTCCTCCAGCGCCACCGACTGAATAAGATCGGTAATGGCTTGGTCTCTGGTGGTCTCGCTGGCGGTAATGACAGGCATACCCATAATAGGTGATTCTCCTTTTTTGTTATTGAGCTGGCGCTCCCACCATTCTATGCTGAACTCCCCCCGGCGACACACGCCATAATACTTCGTGTTCTCTCTGGGCATGATCCTCTGCGTCTTTTCCCGAATCCGTTCCATTTGCAGCATATTGTCACGGTTCCGGCAGCGCTTCCTGCTCACAATTCCAGTTCAAGCCAATGAAACTGCTACCTTGATCACCCCATCCTGCTTTTGTTCAAACAATTCATAGGCCTGGGCAATCTGTTTCAGCGGGTAAGTATGGGTAATCAAAGCAGTGGTATCCAGCTTCCCCTGTGCAATGAGCTGAAGAATTTCTTTGCCGTGGCAGCCGTCCACACCGCCTGTTTTAAAAATCAAATTCTTTCCGTACATCTCAGGCAGAGGCAGGATCTGTGGGCCGTCGTAAAGGGCAACCACCGTGACAATAGCGTTGGGGCGGGCACAGTCCCAGGCCATACGAAAGCTCTCCTCGTTCCCTGCCACCTCCAGCACCACATCTGCCCCGCCGTGATCACTGTTGGCCAGCACAAACTCCTTTCCACCTTCCGGCCCAGTGGTCAGCACATCCGGATAGTGCTCGCGGACAAAGGCCAGCCGGCTCTCGTCCCGGTCACAGACGAGGATTCGTTTGGGCTGATGGAGACGCACACATTGCAGGGTACAAAGGCCCGTGGGCCCGGCACCGATGATCAGCACGGTGTCCTCACGGTGGATCTCAGAAATCTGTGCTGCCCAGTAACCCGTTGCCAGCACATCCCCCACCAACAAGGCCTGCATATCGCTGACCGAATCGGGAATCTTATCCAGCCCCTGGTCAGCATAAGGCACCCGGACATACTCGGCCTGTCCTCCGTCCATACGGCAGCCCAGCGCCCAGCCGCCGTTGGGATCGGTGCAGTTGTTGACCCAGCCGTGGGCACAGAAGAAACATGTGCCGCAGAAGGTCTCTACATTCACCGCCACCCGGTCGCCGGGCTTTACCGTCGTAACCTTGGCACCTATCTGCTCCACAACGCCTACCATCTCGTGCCCCACTGTGATACCGGGCACCGCACGGGGCACACTGCCGTGTTTGATGTGCAGGTCACTGGTGCAAATACTGGCCAGCGTTACCTTTACAATGGCATCCCGGTCATCCAAAAGCACCGGTTTTTGCTTCTCCATCAGTTGAAAATTCTCATGTCCCACATAGGTATAAGCTAACATATCCAGCCCTTCCTTTTCTGTCTTTTCCCCAAAGGCTATGCTTTTTGTACTGCGCTTATAAAAAGGAACCGTCCAATTTTTTCTCTTGCTTCTCTGACCTCTGGCCACAGTGGGCCGCCACCTCCTGCATAAACGTAGACGCAGTTCCCAGCGGCGGACTCTGCTTATCCCACACAAGGACATACTCCACCTGCAGCTCCGGCTGAACAATGACCTTGGACCGGACCAGCGGATTATTGGTTTCAGTGGTCCGCGGAAAAATGCTGATTCCAACCCCCTGTTCTGAGAGAGCCACCGCATCCAAATAGTTGGACATCTCACACAGAATATCAGGTTCCGCATCAATGGCCCCAAACCACTGGATAATCGCTTGAATCCTGGACTTACGCGACGGAACGATCAGCGGCTGCCCCACCAGGGCTTGCAGGGATACCTGATCTCCCGGCAGCTTGGCCAGAGGGTGATCACTGGGGATGATGGCCACCCATGGCTCCTCGCCCACCGAAAATCCGGAGAGATGCTCCGTATCATAAGGCGCGGCAATCACGGCCAAATCCACCAATCCCTGGTTGAGCCGCAGAAGCACATCGTCACTGCTGCCGTTCCACAGATGATACCGGACCAGCGGATACTTTTTCCGAAATTCCGCGATCCATCTGGCCACTAAATAGGGGGCTCTTCCCTCCACCAGGCCCAAATAGAGCGTTCCGGTCACTTCATTTTTCCGGGCCAAAATCTCCTGCCGCGTCTTTTCTGACAGATCCAGTATCTGCATGGCCCGCCGCAAAAGCAAAACACCGTCATCCGTGAGCTGCAGCTTTCTTTTTCCCCTGAGAAACAACGTGGTTCCCAAATCTTCTTCCAGCTTTTGGATCTGATAGCTCAGTGGCGGCTGGCTGATATTCAGCTTTTGTGCCGCATGGGTAATATTCAGCTCCTGCGCCACCGTCACAAAGTAGCGCAGCGTTCGAAGTTCCATCTTTCTCCCCCCTTATTCTATCATACAAAAAAAATATTATATTTGCAATAACATATGTATTTTATCTTTTTGTGGTTTTGTGATACAATACTTTCACTTCCAAAGGAAAACGGCAAACCAGCAGAATCAAGATTTTTACCGTGAAGTCGCTTTTCGCTCGTTGCGCGGACAGGTTCCATCCAAACCCGCCCGCTTTCCAGCATAATTCATTATGCGCCCTATTTTCTCCTCACAGGCCGGACCAACTCCAACCGGCAAGACAAGAGGCTAACCTAGATGGTTAGCCTCTTGTCTTTTTCGTTCAAACGGGAAAGAATTTTTTTAACTGCATTTTATTCCCAACTGGCTGCCCAACCGGTCAGTTGCAGCGGCAATGTCATCATCTGCATCGGGATGGTCACTCCCTCGTTGGATCCATTCCCAGTCGGTTTTAAATTTCCTCTTTGGCTGTGACAACGGAATTGATCTGCGTACCGCAATACAAGCCATGTTCCTTATCTTTTTGCTCTGTGTGATTTTATCACAGTGCCGCTCATACTGTTTATGATATCATCCAAACACAAACATCAGGGAGGCATTGTATGACATTGGAAAAGAAGCGGCGCAAGGCCGTGGTAGATCGCTCGGCCTGCGTGGCCTGTGGGTGCTGTGTAAAGGTCTGTCCCCTGCAGGCCATCCAAATTGTCCGGGGCATCACGGCCCAGGTCGATACGGAAACATGCGTGGGCTGCGGCCGCTGTGCCAAAGAATGCCCTGCCAGCGTCATTGAGATCCGGGAGGTAGAGGCATGAAAAAGCATTGGTACGACTACCTGTGGATTGCATCGCTGCTGTATCTTCTCTTAGGCTTTTTCAATATTCTGTTTGCCTGGCTGGGGCTGCTGTGCTTTTTTATCCCGCTGCTCATTTCCGTATTCGGTGGGACGAAAGGGTACTGCAACCGCTACTGCGGCCGGGGACAGCTCTTTGGCCTGCTGGGCGGTCGCTTTGGTCTGTCCAGAAGGAAGGACATCCCCCGTTGGATGAAAAGCAAGGCCTTTCGCTATGGCTTTCTCATCTTTTTCTTCGTCATGTTCTTTTTGATGCTGTGGAATACATACCTGGTGTTCGCCGGGGCTCAGGATCTGAAGCAGGCCGTCACTCTGCTGTGGACCTTTCAGCTTCCCTGGCACTGGGCTTACCACGGAACCTTGTTCCATCCCGGTGTGGCCCAATTTGCCTTTGGGTTCTACAGCGTCATGCTCACCTCCACCCTGCTGGGGCTTGTGACCATGGTGCTTTTTAAGCCCCGCAGCTGGTGCGTTTACTGTCCCATGGGCACCATGACACAGCTCATCTGCAAAGCCAAAAACGGAACAAACCCATAAACCATTGGACCCGCCGCCGGAGAATGGCCCCCGCACCTCATTTGCGTGATCTGATCACAGAATCGAACCAGACATTTGGATATACTAAGACAAACAACAGAAAGGAGCGGACCGATGATGAAGGAACGCATGAAAAAATGGCTGCGTCCAGTCCTGTTTACCCTGGGCGGCGCACTGGCGGGTCTCATTTACTACAAGCTGGTAGGCTGTTCCACCGGGTCCTGCGTCATTACCTCCAGTCCCGTAAGCTCCATGCTGTACATGGGTCTTGTCGGATGGCTGTTGTCCGGCGCATTTGGCTCGGGCTGCTGTGGAGGAAGCTGCAAACGATAACCAAACCGGCCGCAGGGGATCCCTGCGGCCGGTTTTATCCTCCATGGAAGAAATCTCTTCCCCTCATTGTCAGATGGTGCCATTCATGCTATGATGGAGCTATTCTGTAAGGAGGTGTTCCCATGCCCCGTACTGATGTCACACAGATGCCTTTTGCCAAGCTCTACCCCCTATTGGTACAGAAGGCCGAGAAAAAGGGCCGCACACGGGAAGAAGTAGATCAGGTGACCGCCTGGCTCACTGGATACACTGCCGAGGACATTGCCCGCCTGGAACAGTCCGACACCAGCTACGGTGACTTTTTCCGCCGTGCCCCCGCCATGAATCCCAACCGCACGCTCATTACCGGGAGGATCTGCGGGCTCCGGGTGGAAGAGATCGAGGACCCTCTGATGCGGGATATACGGTATTTGGATAAGCTGGTGGACGAACTGGCCAAGGGAAAGGCTATGGACCAAATTTTAAGAAAATAATGGCTGCCTGCCAGGCGGCCCACGGAGTAAAATCCCCCGATTCTCTGCTGACACATCGTCAAAGCACAGAATCGGGGGAATGTTTTATGATCCCGCTTTCTAGGCCTTTGCACAAACACCTGCATAGCCCCCACGGTTCAGAGGGCTCACAGCTGTCCCTTCCATACCCGTGCCAGGATGTCCTTGAGCACTAACAGGGCATCGGTATTGTTATAGCCGTAGTCTACCCGCAATTGGGTGAGCATTTCCCGCAGAGCAGGGGCGTAGTCGCCCATCCGCACGGTTTTATGGTAGGTGGCCAGCACCGGATATTTCTTGCTCCACACCTTGTTCCAGTCGATCCGGGCCTGGGCCTCGTCGCTCACACTTTCGATCATCTGCTGGGCCTGCTGTTCGTCAAAATCATACTCGATGAGCTCGTCCAGCGTCATGTGATAGAGCATAGCCAGCCCCTTTGACTGGCGGATGTCGGGCAGGGTCTCATTGGTCTCCCATTTGGAAATGGTCTGGCGGCTGACCCCAAGCTTTTCCGCTACATTTTCCTGTGAAAGTCCGCTCTTTTTCCGGGCATGGTACAAGCTGCTTCTCAAACTCATGGCAGTATCCTCCTGACTGTGAACGTTTGGCCCTATTATACCGCCTGGGTCATCAAACATCCACCAAGGAAAGCGGACACTTTCGCCCGCTTTCCTGACAGTTTTTGTGCTGGACTCTTTTTATGGCAGATGGCACACTCCATCACTTCATCTTCCACCTGGTACTCCAGAGCACTTTTTAGATCATACACTCTCCCATTTACCGTTGCTCTCCTATTATTTTATTGTCTCATTGGACACCCCGGTCATACACAGCGCCATCCGCTCCAGCCCCGTTCCAAGTCCCTCAACCCCTGCGCACCGGCTGAAACGGGTATTGACGGCATGATCCAGCAAAGGCTGGGCCTGGCTGGCGGTGTCCAGGCACAAGTCCAGCGAGAGCACATCCTCCCAGGCCCGGTTGAGAAAGGCCACTTCCCTTCGGCCGTGGGTACGGGTGAGTTCCATCCTTCCTCCCTGAAGCAGATACTCCTCTGTTTGCCGGGTGGAAAAACCGGCGGCTGCAAAGCTCTCCTGAAGTCCCTCCCGAAACAGGCCGAAGATGTCTCCCCACTGAATGGGGGTTACGTCATAGCGCACAAAGGTATACCGGCTATAGCAGTGGACCGCCAGCAAACTCTTGTTCCCCCGCAGGTCGATCACGTGCAGGTCCCAGCAGAATCTCCGGTCCGGCGACCTGCCGTAGGGCGGCGTTTTTACGTTCCGAAACCGCTGGAGCGGAAAGGTCAGTCCTAACTCCATTCCTTCACCTCGTGGGGGATTGTGATTTTCTCTACCTGAATCTTCCCATGGGACACCTCCGCCATCATCATGGTGATCTCCTGATGGAACCGCCGGGGCCCGCAGGAGCCGGGATTCAGCCAAAGGATCCCCTCCTTTTCCTCCTGCACATACTTGTGGGAATGGCCAAACACCACCACGTCCGCATCGGAGAGGTCCGCCGGAACCTCTTTCCGGTTATGGACCATAAAAAAGGTCATACCGCCCAGTGTAACGGTCAAGTGATGGGGGATTTCCTCCGCCCACTGCTTGTCATTGTTGCCCCGGACGACGTAGAGAGGGGCGTATTGGCTCAGTTCCTCTACAATTGCCTGCTGATTGATGTCTCCGCCGTGGAGAATGGCATCGGCCGTTTTCAACTGTTCCAGCACCTGAGGCCGCAGCAGGCCGTGGGTGTCGGAGAGAATGGCAAGTCTCATATAAGCTCCTCTCATCCTGCTTCCATGCGCCGGATTTGTTCCAGATCTCCGCTGTGCGGGGTCTCGTTATGCTTGGTTCATTCGCGCTTGCAGATCCCGGTAAAATCTGCGGGCCTTCTCCAGGTCACGCTTGTTGGGGCGGCCCTTGGCAATGCCTCCCACCAGCTTGAAGGGGCCGAAGGTATCATACCCTTTACAGGAAAACTCTCCCAAAACCGGGCAATTCTTCTCCCCAGCAATGTCTGCCGCGGCTTTTGCACCGCTGCCCTTGGCCCCTCCGTAGGTATAGACGAAGAATACCGGTTTCCTCTGGGGCAAATACTGCCGGGCAAACTCCACCACGGCCTTCTGAAATGCAAAACCATAGATCCCGGAGGCAAAACCGACGCAGTCATAGCTCTCCAGCCGTACACTCTGGCGCACAGTCACATCAATCAGCTCCACATCCCCCTCCTCTGCCATGGCCTGCAGCACCTTCAAGGTATTTCCGTGGTGACGGGAATAGTAGCAAATGGCGGTTTTCATCGCTTGTCCCTCCTCAGTCCGCATTCTCGTCCATAGCTTCCACCAGAAAGCTCACCGGACGAAAGCCGTCGTTGCAGGAAAGCATGGCGGACTTTGGATCTTTCATCCAGCCGTCGTAAAAGTTCTCTCCGCCGTGGCTCAGGGCCAGCACAAATGGGGAGAGGGTATCCCAGGCACTTTGGCAAAACCCCTCGGGCTTCTCCCAGCCGTTGGCGAGGAACACCTGGCCTTCCTCCATATTGCAGGCGTGGGAGATGGGGTTTTCATACTGTGCCATCAAGTCCTCATATCGGGCCACGCGCATAACCGTAATTTTGCATTTTTTCATATGAGAATCCCCTCACAGTGGTCAATTTCATGCTGAATGATCTGGGCTGTCCAGCCGGTGAAGGTCTTCAGCCGTTCCTGAAATTTTTCATTCTGCCAGCGCACCTTGATGGACTTCCACCGCCTGGCCGGACGGGTGCCGGTGAGGGAGAGGCACCCCTCCTCCGTGTCATAAGGCCCGGATTTTTTGATAATTTCGGGGTTAAACATGACCATGTATTCCCCCTCGTTATCAAAGGCAATGATGCGCTTATTTTCTCCGATCATGTTGGCCGCCATGCCCACACAGCCGCTTTTGTGGTGCTCCAATGTCTCCAGCAGGTCAGCGGCGATGGAACGATCCTCCGGCGTAGCAGGCTGTGCCCTCTGGGTCAAAAAGGTCTCGTCTTTACAGATCTCTCGAATCATCATTGGCTCTCCTTATGTTCTTGAATGGCCGCAGATTCATCCAGCCGCGCCTGAAGATGATTGACAAAACGGCACAGGTGAAAGCCGTCGCATACTGCATGGTGCACCTGCACCGCCAGGGGCAGCAACGTCTTGCCATCCTCTTCATGGTACTTGCCCATGGTGAAGATGGGCAGCAGAAAATCATATCCCTTCTGCAGATTCAGGTTGAACCCTTCAAACCCGGCCCACGGGAGCATGGACACTGGGAAGGTGTTCTCTGGAGTGTTCGGTTTGGCTTCCATGCCCAGATTCCCGCCATACTCCTCCATATCCCGCTGGTACGCCTGGCAGAAGGCATCATAGTCCGGCGTATATTCCGTCCAAAGGTTGGAGAAGGTCTCACTCTCCTTGTGGAAAATGGTGTAGCAGGGGTGCATCCGGTCATAGATCCCCAGCCTTCCCGCCCCATCCAACGCGGTACGGAATTCCTCCCGGCAATTTACTTCTGCAGCAATGTGATACAGCATGGTCGGATATAGCTTCTCTCCCCGCTGGCGAAGGGCAGTAATATCCAACGGAAACACTGCACTGTAGGTACAGGGAACCTGAGCGAAATAGTGGTCAAAATATTCCTTTCGGGCCCAGTGCTCCCGGTCAATGGGGGTAAATATCATTGTAATGCTTCCTCCTTGGCTGACTTCGCAAATTCTTATATATTCATGTTGACATTATACGGTCTTCCGAACTGAAAGGCAATTCCTTTTCCCCAGCACAGGTCACGGAATCAAATCATTTTTACTGCCCTGTTTCCAGAAAAAATGTACTTTTTTATCAATTCTGTTGAAGTAATTCTCATTTTATGATACATTGACACTACCACAGAGCAAAATACTGACGCGGTCCCCATACATTTTGAATGGGCCTTCTCCTTTTCCCTGTGTATGGCAGCCCAGGCTGATATACCACACCATTTGCGTCTCATCACAATTTGATCTGGCAGCGGCCGTGGCAAGGGAGGCATTTGGGGCCCTAGGCAATCTTCTCCGGAAGCAAAAGAGGAAGGATGTTGCACAATGAAAAAATTACTCGCATTACTCTCCGCGTTTATGCTGCTGTCACTTTGCGCCTGCACAAATACAGGCAGCACTTCTCAGGGCACTTCTCAGAGCCCCTCTCAAAGCACCTCTCAGAGCGCTGAATCCAGCTCAGAAGATTCCAAGATACTGTACGATTATTCGCTGAAAGCCGGGGAAACGACCGAGGTCTACGATGTGACCTTTGATCAAATGGTTACGGTTACCATTGACCCGGCCAGTACCCGCGATGGCGGCAGCGAATTGCGCAGCAACATCTATTTTGACAACTGTACCTTCAACGCCGGCCTTACCATCGTGGGTGACTACCACGCCATGGTCAGCTTAGGGGCAAACTGTTCGTTTGGTGATGGTTCCGTTGTCACCTGTCAGGAAGCCACCTCCGGTGCTTCCAAGGAGATCACACTGGAAGATAACCTCATCAAAGTGTTTGTTGCCTGTGAGGGAGTCACCGTGGAGACAGAATCCGCCATTGGTGTGCTAACGGACGGTCCGGATTTTGTCTTAAACGGCACCGCATACAGCAAAACAGAGCTTGCACCGGACACTGCTTTCCTGGGTGTGTATGCCACCTACGAAGATGATACCATGACGTATATCAAACTTGCCATCGGCGAAGATGACAGCGTTGAATTTTTAGAGTGATCCCGCTATCCTAGGAAGGCCCCCTGCCGTTATGAACGGCAGGGGGCCTTCCTAGGTTTCATATGTTTTCAGCCTATCTGCCATTTTACCAGTGTCAGACATTGTCTTGACCCAGAACACAAAAGCCGCATGATAGACTAGCTCCGGAAGGCATCCGTCAATCATATGGGACCAAGCACTTCCCGATCCGCCTTGCCGATTCAGTGGATACTTTGTCCACCTACCGCTTGATTCGTTTGAAAAACAGAATATAAACCAGCAATCCGTTTATGATCCAATCATAGATCCGAAACCCATCAAAGAGAATCATGCTGGACAGCACCGAAGCCAATAAAATTCCAATTCGGATCATCGCAGGAAAAGCGCCTTTTTCTTTTGCGCTCCAGGCAAACCAGGCAAGAACCGGCGAGCAAAGGGCAAATACCGTCCAGCCTAGGATGAAGGTGCGGCTGTAAACCCCATGGGTCGCCACAGCCGCTCCATAATAGGTCAGCAGCATCCCCAGAGAAAAGGGGAGAAGATTGCCTGCAGCCCGTCCTTTTGTGCTGCTGTAAATGGAGATCAGCACGCCGAATAGAATCCAGACCGCAAGCTGGGAAAATATATTGCCTAGATTCGTTGTATAAACATCCAAGCACCGGCTCAAAACACCAAGCAAAAGGCCGCTCAGCAGCATTCCAATGGGATTCAGTATCAGCTTTTTCATTCCGCTCCTCCGTTCTGACGAAAAAAGCCCCGCATCCATGCCCAGGTGTGCTTCCATCAATCGGTTCCCATCATACCGAATTTCACAGAAATTATCAATCAAAACTTCTTCCCGTCGTTCCCCCATAACCGCAACCGCTGAAACGTGATTTTCAACACAGGGCACAGGCTTGACACCGGATAGGCCAAAAATATGTCCTCTGAAATTAACTTAATTTCAGAGGACATATTCTTCTCTTCAGCGCAAGTCAGCAGTCTTTGTTCTCTTTGGGCTTCATACTCCAAAACACTACATTCATCAAAATTACGATCAACAAAACAGCGGACAGGGCCACCCAGAACCCCATGTCAATGCCGCAAAAGGAAGTACATCCAAATAAGTTCATCCACAGTTCAGACCAGGTCATACAAATTCCTCCCATCATCAAAGTAATTCACCGTAATGGCGTACATAGGCTTTTTTCAGGCTGGTTGCCAGCACCATATAGAGCAGGATACAAGGAATCAGGTAAGCAAAGTAAGCGGCAGGCAGGGCAACAAATCCAAGCACAGCACCCAAGGGCGTAAAGGGGATCACGGTCAGCACGGTAATGCCGGTCAATGTGAGCAGTGTGAGCGGTGCGGAGGCCCGGCTCTGAAGGAAGGGCAGCTTGGGTGTACGGATCATGTGAATGACCAGGGTCTGGCTCCACATCGACTCCACAAACCATCCCGCCTGAAAAAGACCGATATACTTTACCTGCATCAGGGCCAGCTCCGCGCCGCTGAAATGGGCGGACAGATCGTGGAAAAGCACGCCTCCAGAGACAAACACGGGGCAGAAAATGAAGTACAGAAAGAGATAGGTGGTAAAGTCAAAGATGGAACTGGTGGGTCCGATCCAGAGCATGAACTTACCCACACTGGATGCATCCCACTTTCGGGGCTTGGCGATAAATCCCTCATCCACATTGTCCCAGGGAATGGCAGTGCAGGACAGGTCGTAAATGAGATTGAGGAAAATAAGGTGTACGCTCATCATGGGCAGGAAGGGCAGCAGGGCCGAGGCGGCCAGCACCGAAAACATGTTTCCAAAGTTGGACGAGGCAGTCATCTTAATGTATTTGATCATGTTGGCGTAAGTTTTACGCCCCTCGATGATTCCCTGCTCCAGAACCATCAGGTCTTTCTCCAGCAGAATAATATCCGCCGACTCCTTGGCTACATCCACCGCAGTGTCCACGGAAATACCGATATCGGCAGCCTTCATAGCAGCAGCATCGTTGATGCCGTCTCCCATAAAGCCGACCGTGTGCCCGCTCTCCCGCAGCACCGAAACCACCCGTGCCTTCTGGTCGGGAGTCAGCTTGGCGAACACATCGGTAGACTATGCCGCCCTTGCCAGCTCCTCGTCGCTCATAGCCTCCAGATCGGAGCCCAGCAGCATGTTGCGTACCTTCAGCCCCACCTGCTTGCAGATGGTGCGGGTCACCTTGTCGTTGTCACCGGTCAGGATTTTGGTGGTGACACCGTGGTGCTTGAGGGCCCGGATGGCATCCGCTGTGGACTCCTTGGGCGGATCCAGGAAGGCCAGATAGCCAATAAGCACCATGTCACACTCATCTTTTACCCCAAACGCTCCCACGGGAGAGGGGTTGCTCTTCTGGGCGATGACCAGCACACGAAAGCCCTTGTCATTAAGGCTGTCCACTGTCTGAAGGATCTGTTGGCGCACATGGCCCGTCAATGGCTGGACCCCGCCGCCGTACTCAGCAAAGGAGCAGACAGCGAGCATTTCTTCCACCGCCCCCTTGGTCACCATCTGAGTTTTTCCGGTCTTGTCCTGTACCACGGTGCTCAGACGCCGGCGGGAAAAGTCAAAGGGGATCTCATCTACCTTCACATAGTGCTCCGACAGATCCACCAGCCGCGGGTCCTCCGCCTCGGCCTCCTCAGTTTTCCGGATGATGGCCAGGTCCATAAGATTCTTGTAACCGGTCTGGAAATAGCTGTTGAGATAGGCGTGGCGCAGCACCCGTGTGTCGTCCTCCCCCCTTACGTTGAGATGGTATTCCAGTACCACCTGGTCCTGCGTCAGGGTTCCGGTCTTGTCCGTACACAGGATATCAATGGCCCCAAAATTCTGAATCGAATTGAGATTTTTGACAATGGTCTGTTTTTTGCTCATGGATACCGCCCCCTTGGCCAGGCAGGTAGTCACGATCATGGGCAGCATTTCCGGTGTTAGGCCTACAGCAATTGAAATACCGAATAGGAACGCGTCCAGCCAGTCTCCCTTGGTGATGCCGTTAATGAGGAAGACCAGTGGAACCATCACCAGCATAAAGCGGATAAGCACCCAGGAGACGGCGTTTACCCCTTTGGTAAAGCTGGTTTCGGCCGCCTCTCCCGCCACTGCAGAAGCCATGGAACCAAAGAGGGTATCATCCCCCACGCAGACCGCCACGGCGATGGCGCTGCCGGAAACCACACTGCTTCCCATAAAGGCGATGTTGGTATAGTCCGTGATGCTTTCTTTCGGTTGGTTCACCTGAGGCTGTTTTTCAACCGGCTCGCTTTCTCCGGTGAGGCTTGCTTGGCTGATAAACAGGTCCTTCGCCTCCAAAATGCGCACATCGGCGGGGATCATATCCCCCGCAGACAGGTGGACAATGTCACCCACCACAAGTTCATCCATGGGGATCTCCACCTTTTCCTGGCCCTTTCGTGTAACCGTGCAGGTGGTGGTGATCATAGCCAGCAGCTTCTCCGCCGCACTGCCGCTTCTGGATTCCTGGACAAAACGGAGTGTGCCGGAGATCATGACCATCGTCAAAATAATGACCACCGTCAAACAGTCAAAATCCTCCGGTGTACTGCCAAACAGCGAAAGACAAGGGAATACCATGTCCGTCATCGTGGACACCAGAGCCAGGCAGAGCAGAATGGCAGTAAAGGGATTGATAAAAGCCCCCGCCAGCCGCCTGGGAAAGGATTTCTTTTTCTCGTGGGTTACCTTGTTGCTGCCGTATCTGGCCCGGCTGGCGGCAACGGCCTGCGGAGCAAGCCCCCCAGCGGAGCGTGAAGCTCGCTCAGGAGAATATTGACCGGGGCGGTCGCCGCATCCTGAATGCGGCGGTTCTGCTGATCGCGCAGGACAGCCTTCTGCGCTGCCTGGCGAGCCGAGCGGCGATTTTCCTTTTTGTTCATCATTTCTTACCTCCTTGTGTGTATGCAAGGCGGTACCGTTGCTGGGAGCGGAACTCCATGCATACCATATTGTACCGGCCTTTGAGGACTGCCGTCAGAATCCATGTTGTTCCCCCCTTTCTTGCGTCCTCCACGAGTATAAAAAAACCGCAAGAAAAATCACAGGGCCGAAACCTTGCGATTTTCTTGCGATTTAGTAAGAATTGAACCTTACAGTTTATCACTGAATTTGTATCCAATGCCCCAGATGGTCAGGATATATTGTGGAGAGTCGGGGTTGGGCTCGATTTTCTTTCGCAGCTTTCGGATAAAAGCCATAATATTGCTGTCATCCAACAGGTAGTCACTCTCCCACACAGCCTGATAAATCTGCTCCTTGGTAAATACCTCTCCCCGGTTTCGGGCCAGAAAATACAGGATGTCAAACTCCTTTGGAGTCAATGAAATTTCCACTCCGTCCCGGCTGACTCTGCGCAGCCTCCAGTCGATGGAAAGCCCGCCGCAGCAAAGGGTATCCTCTGTCACAGCCGCATGCTCTCCCTCCCCCAGCTCCAGCATCAGGGACTGTGTGCTTCCATTCATCAGCTCCCCCACCCCATCCAGCAGTTCCTGGGCAGCGGGGGTGCGCGGAGCGCTGCGAAGGGCATCGGAAAGCCAGTGTGCAAGGGAGAAATCCAGGGTGATAAATCCAATATGTTTTTTCATCACAGATTCCTCCTCTCTTACAACAGCTCGCGGCAGCGGCGGATATACCATCCTTTGGCCAGTGTGACCCAGAGCAAATACAGCAAGACCGCCACGGCCAAAAAGCCGAAGTAGTCAGGGGGCAGCGGGGTAAGCCCCAACAGTTCTCCGGCCTGGGTAAAGGTCAGGCCCGTAAAGAATAGCGTTCCCAGCAGGGTGACCAGCATCACCGGCCGGGAAGGCCTGCTTTGCAGCAGCGGTACTTTGGGCGTACGCAGCAGGTGCAGGATAAGCACTTGGGTCCACATGGATTCCAGAAACCATCCCGTCTGAAAAAGGGCAATAAAGCGCAACTCTTCCCCACTCCCGGCCAGGGAGGCAAAGCTCCCTCCACATACCGTGGGGCACAGGACAAAAAACAAATAGGAAAAGGTCAGGATATCAAAAAAGGAGCTGATTGGTCCGAAAAAC
The DNA here is from genome assembly GCA_944385035.1 of uncultured Oscillospiraceae bacterium. GTDB lineage: Bacteria > Bacillota > Clostridia > Oscillospirales > Oscillospiraceae > Lawsonibacter. The sequence continues at coordinate 255,391 of CALWVV010000001.1, forward strand.
CGCATAAAGCGTCCCAGCGTTCTGCCGGACCACTCCAGCGGCCGGGAACAGGTCTCCTCGTCCACATGGTCCCAGGGCAGAACCAGACACAGAATGTCATAGAGGAGATTCAGCAGCAAAAGCTGCAGCGATGTCATGGGGAAAAAGGGCAGGCATACACTGGCAATGACGATCGAAAGGATGTTGCCGAAATTGGAAGAAGCCGTGATTTTGATGTACTTTGACACATTGGCAAAGGCCTTCCGGCCCTCCTGAATCCCTGCTTCCAGCACATTCAGGTCCTTTTTCAGCAGGATCACATCCGCCCCTTCCTTGACGGCCTCCGCTGCGGTGTCCACCGATATGCCCACATCCGCCTCTGCAATGGCCGGCAGGTCGTTCATACCATCCCCCAAAAAGCCCACCGTGTGTCCATTGGCCCGAAGAAGCTGCACGACCTGCACCTTCTGTTTGGGCGAAAGCTCTACAAACAGGGTGGTATGTTCTATCCTTATGGGGCGTTCATCCTCTCCCAACCGCTCCAATTCTCTGCCGGTCAGCGTCTGAGTGGTGTCGATGCCCAGTCTCCGGCAGACCGAAATTGCGATATCTCTGTGATCTCCGGTCAGCACCCGCACCCCCACATGGAGTTTCTGTAATTTTTGGATTGCCCCGGCGGCGCTTTCCTTGGGTGCATCAAAAAACGCCAGATATCCCAACAGAATGAAATCATGCTCATCTTCTTGTGACAGCGTCACCGTTTTCAGGGGCTTATAGGCCACAGCCAGCACTTTCATCCCGTCTTCCAGCATCTCATCTACAATGGCACGCACACTTTCCATTCCGTCGCCGGATATTCTGTGGCGCTCACCCCTATATTCCACCCAGCCGCACCGGCAGCATACTTCCTCAATGCTTCCCTTGATGATCAGCAGACTTTCTTCCCCATTTCGGACCAAAACGCTGGCAAACCGCCGCTCATAGTCAAAGGGCAGCTCATCCAGCTTTGGGTGTTGGGCTGCCAATTCCTGGACATACTGTTCTCGGCCCGGCATCTCCCGGTACTGCAGAAGGGCGCTGTCCAGATGGTTTTTGACGCCAGTATGATAAAGGCTGTTCAAATAGGCAAGATCCAGAACGTTTCTGCTCTCATTGCCCAGAATATCCATGTAATATTCCAGTGTAATTTTATCTCCCGTCAAGGTGCCGGTCTTATCCACACATAGGACGTCCATACTGCCGAACCCCTGCATGGCATTGATGTTTTTTACCACAGTCTGCTTTTTCCCCATGGCTGCACTGCCCTTAGCCAGGCAGGCGTTGATGACCATAGGGAGCATTTCCGGCGTCAGTCCCACAGCAACAGACAGTGCAAACAGAAAGGCGGAAATCCAGTCGCCTTTGGTCAAACCACAGGCAACCAAAACCACCGGGACCAGAACTGCCATAAAACGGATGAGCACCCACGCAATGGAATTGGCGCCTTGGTCAAATCCATGTTTCCGGGTGGATTGCGCCGCCGCAAAGCCACCATAAACGGTGTCCTCCCCTACGGCCAGTACCACCCCTTCACCGCTGCCGCCCGTGAGGGCCGAACCCATAAAAACGAGATTATGGAACTGGGCATAGGACTGGGCCTGTCCGTGAAAAAGAGTTCGGGCGCTCTTTTCCAGGATCTCGCTCTCTCCTGTGATGACCGACTGTGAGACAAACAGATCCTTTGCCGCAGTCAGCCGAATGTCCGCCGGAACACGGTCGCCGGCAGACAGACGGACCAGATCGCCTACCACCAGCTCAGTGGAAGACACTTTGATCCATTTTCCGCTCCTGCGCACCAGCACCGTGGAAGCAATCATCCCCGTCAGACGGTCTGCCACATGCTTTGCCCTCAGCTCCTGGGTAAACCGTACTGCACCGCTGATGAGCAGCATACACAGAATAATGACTACAGTAGTGATATTTCGGCTGAAATTAGAGGCCAATACCACATCGGTCAAAAAGGAAATGCATGCCAGTACAAACAGAATAATGGTAAACGGGTTCAGAAAAGCCCGCCCCAAACGGTAGAGTACCGTATCCGAGGCCCGACCTGAAAGACTGTTTTTTCCATATCGGCTGCGGCTTTCCTCCACCTGTTCCTCGCTGTAACCTTGGTTGGAAATGTGAAAATCCCGGAACAGTGTGTCGACATCCATATATGCGTAATCAAGTACACGCCGATGGGCGATAGGATTTATGTTCATTGCCTCACCTCCACAGGTCGTTCTATCATACCATAGAATCACCTTGCCGTGAGGAATAAAATCCTTGCTTTTTTCTTGCTTCTTCCATCTGTCTGGACCCTGTCCCCCATCAAGCAACGCCTGCTAACGAAAAAATGTACCAGCCGTCAATGTACCACGCCAGCTCAGAGCAGCTCTCTTTTCACAGTTATAGAGGGGGATACCTTTATGGTACCCCCCTCTGATTTATCACGATTTCCGTACACTAAGTGTCTTATTCCTGCTGTAAATTCCGCCCTGTCCGTCCATACCTGGTCCACCGGACAGAGAAAACGGGCGGTCACCTTGGACGTCGCCATACCATTACCCCTTCTTCGGTTTCTGGCTGCGTTTCAGCCCGATTCCCCGGCGGTCCGCCGCCTCCTGAAGCAGCTCTGCAGCGGCAAGGGCCCGTTCCCTGACCGCCTGCTCACCCGGTTTTGCCCGGCTGTCCAGAGCGGCCATTACAAAGCGCAAATCCTCCAAGGGCAGGAGATAAACTGCCGTGCTGAACAGGGTCTTGCGGCGGCCATCGTTGTAATGGGCCAGAAGTTTTTCTAAAATTGCCCGTTTTTCTTCCAACTGGGCCAGGTAAGCGCCCAATCCCAGCTTCTCGGCCTGGGCAATGTCCTGCTTCCGGTTCCGGTGTGGGACAAAGGAATCCCCATCGTCAAAGCTCTCGTAGTGAGAGCAGGGATACTTCGGGCACTGCCAACAAAAGGAAATGCTGCCATGCTCCAGAGAACAGCGGGCTTTCGCACAGCTTTGATTTCCTGCTCCACCCCCGCAGCCGGGACAGTAGCCGCCCAGGTGCATGGAACACAGGACACAGTTGAGACCACATAGGGAAAAGCGGGGTTCCGTACGGGTAAAGCCTTTCATAGTACCCTCCTGAGCGGAGCGCCTGCAGGCACTCCGCTTTTCTGTCTAGGATTCTTCTGTCTACCGTGAAAGGAAGGCTTTGATGGCCTCCACGGTCTGCTTTTGCTGCTCCTGGGCGGAAATGGCTGCGGGAAGATCCCCTTTCTGTGGGCCGTAGTTGCCGAACTGGGCGTGGTTTCCGCCCTGGATTTCCACAATGTTCTCCGTGTAGTCGATGTGGTCCTCCACGCTCTGGTTGAGGGAGCCATAAATAGTCAGGGCCTTTTCATCCGGGTAATCGCCGTAGATATAGGCTCCCATCAGAATAAGCCCATCAATTTGTTCTGGATGGTCAGAGGCAAACTTGGACGCCATAGCGCCGCCCATGGAGTGTCCGGCCACATACCAATGCTGGATTTCAGGGAACGCGGCAATCACCTTTTCTGCCGCATTGGCATCAAAAATTGCCATACGGAAGGGCATGTGTACCAAAATACAGGTAACTCCGGTCTGTCGAATCTGATCCAGCAGAGGCAGGTAAGCCTCCGCCTCCACCTTGGCGCCGGGATAAAAAATGATAGCAGTATCGGTGGGATAGGCAGGAGATAACATCGTCAGATTGTCCTGTACCGTGATCCCGCCGCCCTGGTTCATCACCGCAAGCGCCGACTCCTCCGCCCGGTAGTAGTCAGACACATACCAGAAAAATACGCCCGCCAAAATGGCCAACATCAGAAGAAGTATCCCGCCGGCAGCAAGCCACCTTTTACGCCGGGGCATTGGCTTTGTGCGCATGACCATATCACCTCATTACTCCTTCTGGGACAGATCCGCCCAGGCGGTATCACGGCGCCGTCCGGCCGCAGCCTTTCCCCATTGGATGGCCTGCCGGGAACCTTTGCAGCTGCAGCGCAGGCACTGGATTGGTCTTATCATACCGTCAGCACCCTGGCCTGTCAACGGTGGCCCAGGAAAGGTCAGCCGGAAAGCAGCGCCGGAGAATGACAATGATGGGACGTGATCCCACAATCTTAAAGATAATTAAGAAAAAATTCACTGGAAATGCGCTTTTTCCTGGTATAGTAGTGCCCACGTTGAAAAACTTACTGCCGTTACTGTCTGGGAGGTACCTATGGAATTTACTTGTCATACTACGTACGACCAAAAAGCGCTGTCCGCCATGGCACGGGCCGTTCGAAAAACAATCCAAGCCAAACGAAACCGTTTGATCCACCTTAACACCTGGATCATGATCGGGCTTCTCCTGGTATCCCTCTGGCTGTGCTGGGGCGATATCTGGCAAACTGCGCTCCATTGCACGGTCATTGCCGCGCTGCTGTTGATCAGCCGGAACGAGGACCGCATCAATGCCTTTTTTGCAAAGCGCAAAGCTATGCCGGGCACCGATGCTGCAAACACCACATTTTTCTCCGATTGCTTTCTGACAAAGTCTGACGCAGCGGAGTCAAAATGGCAGTACGATAAGATCCTCGCACTGGCAGAGACCAAGGATTATCTCGTTTTCGTAGTGGGGAAAAATCACGCGCTGGCAGTGGAAAAGGCAACACTGAAAGGGGGCAGCATCCCTGAATTCTGCCGTTTCATCGAAGAAAAGTCCGGGCGGAAAATTCAGAACGTCGGAGGCTAACGGAATATGAAATCAGGGAAAAAAATTGCGATTCTGGGCTGTCTGACCGTTGCCGCTGGCACTGCCGCCTGCTGGCACTGGATGATCCGGATGCCGCTGAAGGAATTTACCCGGTATGCTCTCTATATGGCGGTCATGGACGATGAAATCTGCCGCAACGAGCTGGAAGGCCATCTGATTGGGGACGATGTCATTACCTTTCCTTCTAAGGCAGAAACCCTTCAAGAGCGGTATCATCTCTTCCTGCAGATGAACCGGGCGAAAAGCCGCCAGCAGATTCAGAAGGAAATTACGGAAATGGAACAGCGGCTCCAGCAATCCCGGCAGTACATCGGCCAGCCCAAAGAGCAGCTGGAGGTGGAATTTTCCGGATAAACGGGGAACGGTACGCGTTGCATTCATAGATCTGCGGCATGGCATTTCATCTGACTCTTATTCTGGTACATATTGGCATCTGCTTCGCGGAACATTTGCTCAATGGTCGCATCCTGTCCCATGGTATACCCCACAGCCAGCGACAGCGGAAAGGAACGTGTCAGATTTCTGCGGCTGATGCACAGTTCCAATTCCGATAGCGCTTTGCTCACCTGGGACTCGGTCATGTTTTGCAGCAGTATCACAAATTCATCACCGCCCATGCGGTAGCATCGGCCCAGAGAGTCAAAAACCGACAGAATACACTCAGCGGCAGTACAAATCAGCTCATCTCCGGCCGAATGCCCCATGGTATCATTCACCTGTTTCAGATTGTTGATGTCCAAAACAATACAGGCGCTGAGGCCTTTCAGGATGGGGAACTGCCGAACCCGTTCTTCAAATGCTGTACGGCTATCAAGCTGTGTCATCAGGTCCGTGTTGGCCATCTTCTGATAGTAAGACATCTGGGAGGACTTGACCATTTCCTGGTACACATAGCCAATGGATACTGCCAGCAGCGACACCACAAGCAGCAGTGCGCCGACGCTGAAATAAATAAGATACAGCCGCTTTCCCCACAGGTAATAGTCCAGAAATCCCATTGCACAGCAGCAGCCGAGGGCGCCAAAACCACTTAGCATCAGGCGTGCCTCCCGATGGAATTGGGAATGGAGCCAGGACACCAGAAGGCGCAGCAGGGACAACAGCGTTACGATCATCAGTATATGGGTCAGGGGCAGCATCTCATGGAACTGGGCCACGCCCAGGACCTGCAGCAGACCGCAGATACAGAGGTTCAGCAGGTGGAGCCAATAGATCAGGCGCAGCAGACGGCTATCCTTATCCATCATGCTGCGATAGAACTGGATCATAAAAAGCGGCATGGCCATAAAGGCGTACATAGCCAATACATACATGATCGCACCGCTGATGTGGACCATCTGGAGCACCGCTGAATCCATGGATATCCACAAACTCACCAGCAGCACCAGCGCGCTGAGATACCGCAGCGTCCGAAGGCGTTTCGCTCCAAAGGCGGTGCTGGCTCCCAGAGACAGCAGACCGATGAGAATGCCAAGCAGCAGAAACAGCCCTGAAAATATCAGGGTGGCAGCGTTGGTATTGCGGTAGTGAAGGATGAGATCACTGTAATCGCCCACCAGAACCGTTAGCTCTTCGGAGGGTGCGGACACCTTGAGAATGTGTCCCGCCAGTTCCTTGTCAGGCAGCGAGATCCAGTGTATCATCCCGCCGTGGTCGAATGTACCGGGGATGTATTCCTGCAGGAGTACTCCGTCCAGATATACGGAATAAGGGGTCCGCTTGGCAGTGACGGCACAAACAGGCTGGCCCCAGCGGTCATCTGACAGCAACTTCTGATAAATGGTGTCGGCCCCATCCTCAGCCGGGCCCACCGGCTTGATTTGCATCAGCTGCGGATGCAGTTCGGGTTGACAGCACACGGGGGCACGCAGGGCGAAAAAGAATATGACAAAAAAGCCCGCCAGAGCCAAAACGCTAAGAAAACAGGATATTAGAAAGGAATCATGGCGTATTTTTGGCATGAACAACCTCCTGCTTTTCAGAACCGAAATGCAAAAATTTGCATGATAATTCAAACTTCACACAAGTGAACGGATAACGTTTCAAGGTAAAAGCATGGTCAGCGGATGTGTGGGGCGTTATAAATACCACATGTTCCTACAACACCAATCTCAACCGGAACCAGCCGTCTGTTAGGTCAAACTGACAGACGGCTCCGTTTTTGCGGCAAAAAGCAGAGATGGACTGCACACCCAAGCCATGCCCTTCCTGTTTGGCCATTGGCAGCCCACTGGCATCGAAGGAGATATTGCCGCTGTAAGGGTTGGAAATTTCCAGCATGATGCTGGGAGTACCCACCATCTTGCAGCGGATATGCCGCTGCTCCTGGGGCAGAGTCAGATTGGCGTGGATGGCATTTTCCAGGGCGTTGGCCACGACGATGGCCAGTTCACCCTCATCTACTGGGAGGGTGTCGGGGAGGGCAATGTTCGTCTCCAATGAGATACCCTGGTTTTTTGCCTGGTCAAAGTAGGAGGAGAATACTGCGTCCAGCACCGGCGGGCGACACCAGCGGATCTCCTTTTTTTCGTCCAGACGCTTCCGGGCGGCATCCAAAAACTCCAGTGCAGCCTCCTGGTCACCCTGTACCACCAATTCTGTGACAGCCTGGAGCTGATGGCGCAGATCATGGCGCTGGATGCGAATGCCCTCCTCCACTTCTTTCACTCTCTGCACTTTCTCCTTCAGGGCCGTAATCTGCACCTCCAGCAGTGCGGTACTCTGCCGCTCCAGCTGAATATGGTACTGAGCCAAAAGGCTTTTGAATACGGCGATATACACAAAGATCAGAGGGACGACAGCTGCGTAGACGTAGAGTCTCTGGGCATTGTTTTCCAGATAGCTGCTTGGCCAAGCCGCCACGAGAATGAGATAGATGCAGTACACACAGGGGATGAGGGTAAGCACTCCCCATCGGGTAGGAATGATTTTGATAAGCCTGCGAAAGGGTTGCCGCAGAAAACGCCATTCCAGATAGATGACCGTAAAATAGAATCCGCACATCAGCAGGACGTTCACAAGCAAGGAAAGGCCCAGAGACTCCGTCAGCCAACGGATCATGGAGACTGACAATGTGGAGACCATAATCTGGGTCATGTAGTTGAACACCGCCTGCGCGGGGGTATCGGTGGCCGCCCAGTATGTAAGGATCGTGGCGGGGATAGAAATGGTGAGAAAAAACAGGCGAAGCAGCAGCAGTTCTCCACCGAGCGAGAGTAAAACCAAGCTGGAACCAGCTGCCCAAAGGCTGTAAACCGCCAAAATCAGCAGCAGCTTTCTGCGGCTAAAGCGAAATTCCGTCAGGCTTGCCATCATCCCCACGGTCATCACTGTAATAAAGAAGGTGCGGAAAACGAGAAAAAGCATATTTGTCATAGCAAATGCTCCTCCAGGCAGTAATTTCCCCAGGTCTTCTTAAACTCCGTCACCCAACCCTCGCAGGCTTCGACTGTGGCATACGCAAGGCTGGAAGCGAAAAGGAATCATCCACATGAGGAATTCTTTTCGCCGTTTTATAACTGGAGCTGTACACTTTTTGTTGGACGCTCCACCAGAACGATTTGAGGGACAATTTGTGCGCTCGTTTTAGCATGGCGTAAACACACAGCACAGGTACAGAAACATACGGTTCCACCCGGCTGTTCGATATACCGTACAGACCAGCAATCATGTCCACACTGTGGGCACATTTTTCCCGTTTCATTTCCATAAATATAAATAGAAATCGTTCTCCTTATCCTCAAATTCTATATCTTCTGCTTGCGTATAAGGAAGAAATCCTTTGCCGTTCAACTTCCCCTCTATGTTTCTTCCTGCGCTGGTTCTGCCGCTTGATACTCAAAAAATGTCATCGTCACAGATACTTTGACCGTTCCATTTTCCAGTTGTGAAAGCTGCATGTCTCCCAGAAGTCCCCGCAGAGCACTATCATGGAGTTTCTGAAGAATATCTTTGGCTTGCTCGTAGCTGCTGCAGGTAAACGGAATGGACACACGGCGAGAAACCACATGATTCTCACCCTGTTCACTTTGAAAGGAGAGGGAATATTCCTGGCATCCGGCCAAGATGGTGTGCAGCTCCACCATGACGGCCTGGAGGTTGTCATAATCCGGCATATAGGGTACCTGGGCCCCCTGCTCAGAAAGCTGTGCCAGCTTTTTCTCCATCTGCTGCTGGCTTGCCAGCCTGGCATCCAATTGGGCTGTCAACTCCTGGCTCTGGGCAATCTGTGTGTTGAGGGATTCCAGGCGCTGGGTAGTGGGCAGATAAAAGAGCAGGACATATCCGCTGACCAAGGCAATGACAGCCAGCAGGAGCAGCAGTACCCGCTCACGAACCGTAAGTTTTCTCATGTAGCAGATTCCTCCTGTGCAGCCTGAAAATAGACGTGGACCTCTACCTGATCGGTTCCATCAGTGGAGGAAGCGGTATCCACCTGGGTATTGGCTACCAGGGGGGACTGCTCCAGCTGGACCACCAGGTCAGCGGCCTGGGCCAGAGTGACGCCGGAGAAGGCGATCACCACCTGATTTCCCTCGATGGACACCTGAGTAACTTGGGCGGTGGGCCGAATGGTGGTATCAATGAGCGCCAGAAGGTCCATCACATCGGGCTGCTCTTGTTCCTGCTGGGTAGGCAGAGAACGGATATAGTCCTCCAGCACCTGGTCATAGTTCTTAAGCTGCTGCATCTGCTGAACCGTGCGCTGCTCCAATGCCAGGACCTGGCTTTCCAGCTGTTTTTCCTGGCTTATAAAGTCATAAACCATAATTTTTCCCAGTCCCAGCAGCACTGCCGCCGCAAACAGCACGTACAGTGCTGCCGTGGCGGGGGCGGTGGTGCGGTCCACCTTAAAGTACAGGTTCATAGATCGTTTGGTGGGATAGACCGCCTTTTTCCCAGCCATCAGCTGCCGTACATCACTATTCAATTTCACGGCTTATCCCTCCTTTTCCGGCTCAGCCATCAGCCCCACAGCCCCCATGAAGGTGGCGTTGTGCCCCTGCCCTTGCCCCTCACCGCCTGGGAGGAGCGTATCCACTGTGAGGGCGGGCAGGCTCAGCGTTTCTTCCAACAGGCGGCGCAGCGGTTCGATCTCAGCACCGCCGCCGATCAGGTATACGCCTTCCAGCTGACTCTGCCGGTAGGTAAAGTGGTAGAAGTTGATGACCTTCAGCACCTCCACCGCTATGCTCTCGTAGACCTCCATACAGCGGGGATGCTCCAACACCCCCTGATGGTTGCCCCGTTTATAGGCGTCGGCCAGGAAGGGGTCCATATTGAAAATGTCGGCGATCACCCTGTCCAGATCCCGGCAGCCGATATGTACCCGGCGGGCAGCCTGGAGGCGGTCGCTGTTGACGACAAAAATACGGGTGGACAAAAAGCCCAGGTCGATGAAGCAGTACTCCCTGGGAGCCGCGGACCGCTCCCGGCGGCAGTTCTGCACCAGCTGAATGAGGGACATCTCCTGGGGCAGGATGAGTTTAAGGGAAAAGCCCCCGGCGGAGAAAATGCGAATATAGTCCTGAATCTGCTGGCGCTGGACCACGGCCGCCATCATAGTCAGCTGTTCCTCACCTTGCTCCTCCTGGGGCGCCGACTGCTGGGATTCATCCTGGCACAGGGCGTAGTCGCAGTAGTACTGGTGGGGTTCCCCATGGACAAAGTCACTGAACTCATAGGGCAGGTTCAGCATCAGCTGGTCCACCGACATGTGGGGCATGGTCACCAACCGGCAGATGACCTTGCTGGAGGGCAGCAGCAGCCCCGCCGGACCGCCGGGCAGACGCAGGTCCTTTTTGGCCTTCTTCAAAAAGGCAGAAAAGGCGTGGGGCATGAGGATATCATCCTCTTCCATCAGGTTCTCGGGCAGGGGCAGCGCATGCATCTCCAGCACGCCCTTTTTCAGCGCGGCAATTTTTAAACTGCTGTTGCCCAAATCAAATGCAACTTTTATATTTTTTGACATCAATTTCATCCTCTCATCCCAGCAGACTTACATACCACTGGAGCAATGGCGCGCCAAACACAGTGACACCCAGCCAGGAAGCCGCCAAAAAGGGGCCAAGGGGAATTTCTCCCCCCGCCTGCCGCCGTCCCGGCCCGGCAGCCCACAAAAGGGCCAGAGCACAGGCAACGATCAACAGCAGCAGCATTTCCAACCAGCTAAGGTACAGCCCCAGCACAAATAAAAGCTTTATGTCGCCGCCTCCCAGAGTGTCTTTTTTCAGCAGAGCATCCATGGCAAGGGACAGCAGCAGCAGAGGCAGGGACACACTGAAAGCCCCCAGGGCCATTTGGGGCAAAGTCTCCCCCAAAGGCTCCCGGAGCAGAAACAAAAAGGCCAGCCGGTTGACCACCGCCGCCAACAGCAGCTTGTCAGGCAGGACATGAGCAGTCCAGTCGACTAGACTGAGCAGCAAAAGAAGGCCCGCCAGGATCAGCTGCATCACCAGCTCCAGACCGGGGCCAAACCGCAGTCCCAGGACGGCAAAGCCAACCGCTCCCACCAGCTCCGCCGCCAGACAGCGCACCGGGATGGACGCGCCGCAGTGGCGGCAGCGGCCCCTGGAAAACAAATAGCTGAAAATGGGGACCAGTTCCCCCGCTCCCAGCACATGGCCGCAGCCGTCGCACCGGGAGCGTCCCGTGGGCAGGCCGCCCCGGTCGGCGGCGCAGCAGAGAAAGCTACCCAGCACCGCCCCCAGAATGGCCAGCCACAGGGCCAGATAGAGGTTAACAAGCAGGTCGATATCCATGAAATGCTCCTTTTGTGTACTGGACAAGGGGCCTTGGGAGGGCTTCGGAACCTCCGAAGCCCTCCCAAAGCGGCTTGCCGCTTTGGGGTCCCGCCGGGGGCCACCCCCCCGGCGGGCATAAATTATGTTAATGAATCTCGCTCTTAAGGCTCCCACTCAACGGTGGGCTTCAGATCTCCATCAAATTGGACTTTAATATAACTGGATTTATTCTCTTTGCTCTGTCCCTTGTCAGTATCTTCGTCACCAACACCAGTCGCAAGCTTACCCGTGGCAATATCATAGTGATAGGCCGCGCCGGGATTGGTAGCAGTCGTAACAATATCTACGCCATCACCATTGAGCTTTCCTTCAATAGCAGAAACCATGGCAATCGTCTTGGCAGCACGAAGATTAGCTTCATCGGTAGCTTCCCGTGCCTTTTCCAGGCTGGAATTCACCATGGGAATAGACACCGCCACCAGAATGGCGATGATGGCCACCACGATGAGCATCTCGATGAGGGTGAAGCCGCCGGTCTTCTTCAGCTTCTTGGACAGTTTCTGTTTCAGATTCATTGGATTCTCTCCTCCTTTTTATTGTTATCCGCCTCCAGGCGGATCAAAAAACATCTATTTCATCAAAGGGCGGGGTGGCCGCCCTTTAACGACGGATTAAATGGAGCCGTACAGGCTGAACATGGGCAGGTAGATGGACAGCAAAATCAGCACTACAAATACCGCCATCACACAGATGATGATAGGCTCCAGCAGGGACAGGGCCCGTGCGGACAGGGTATCCACCTCGTTGTCGTAGTACTCAGCCTGAATCTCCAACGTGCTCTCCAGAGAGCCGGTGGCCTCGCCCATGGCGGTCATCTGCACCAGCATGGGAGGCAGATCTTTGCAGGTACGCAGGCACTCGCCCAGGGGGCGCCCACCCTCCACACCGGGGATAGTGCTCTGAATCTGCGCCGAGAGGTGGGCATTGCTCACCGAGCGGGATGCGGTGTCCAGAGCCTTCAAAATGGGCATACCCGCTGAGAGCATGGCGGACATGGTGTGGGCAAACTGGCTGGCTGAGGTCATGGCGGCCAGCTTCCCCAAAATGGGCAGGGTCAGCCGGAACTGGGCCACGCGGATGCGTCCGCTCGCCGTCCCGGCGTACAGCCGGAGCAGAAAGATCAAACCCGCCGCTACACACAGCAGCACCCAGATGTACCGGCTGAAAAAGTCAGATACTCCGATCACAATGCGGGTGGGCAAAGGCAGCTCCACGCTCATAGATTCAAACACCTGGGCAAAGGTGGGCACGGCGTAGGTCATAATAATCATAATGACAAACACTGCCACCACCGTGAGAAAGGCAGGGTATACCAGGGCGCTGGTGGCCTTGGCCCGCGTCTTGGTCATGCGGTCATAGTAGGCGCTCATACGGTCAAAGGAGCGCACCAAATCGCCCGACTCCTCCCCCGCCCGAATGGTCTCAATGAAGGTGGTGGGCAGGCGGCCCTTTCCCCGCTGAGAGAAGCTGTAAGAAAGGCTCCAGCCGTTGGCGATGTCCAGCGACACCTCCTCCAGCAGCTTTTTCAGCATTTTATCGGAAACCTGAGAGGCCACCAGGTCCACCGTCTGCACCAGGGGCAACCCTGCCTTGAGAATGATGGCAAACTGCTTGCACATCAGGGCAAAAATCTTTAAATTCAGCTTCTGGAATTTCTCCAGGGGGTCAGTGCGGGGGGCGGCGATCTCCTCCAGCTTGAGCACCACATCGTAGCTCTGGCGGATGAGGGCAACTGCCTGGGCGCTGTCCGAAGCCTCCAACACCCCTTCCGCCCGCTGCCCCTCTCCGTTCATGGCCTCATAGCGATAGGTCGGCATGGTCTATCCCTCCTTCATCGGCCAAAGCTCCGGGGGCGGGTCCCCAGGCCGGTCCCCATGGGCGACCCCAATGGAGAGCTCCCTGCCTGGGTCGAGCCGCCCCGCCGGGCCCCCTCCATGGTTTCCAAGGAGATAGCGCCACTACGGTACAAATTTTGCACAGAGCGGTCCATCAGAATGTTGCCGATGGAGCCGCTGGTCTGGATGGAGTTTTGAATCTGGGGGGTCTTGCCCTCCCGGATCAAATTACGGATGGCGTCGTCGGTCTTCATCACTTCGCAGGCCAGCACCCGGCCCGGTTTGCCGCTGCGGGGCAGCAGCTGCTGGGAGAGTACTGCCTTCAATGTCATGGACAGCTGAAGGCGGATCTGCTGCTGGCGTTCGGCGGGAAAGACGTCCACAATGCGGTCGATGGAGTCGGCCGCTGAGTTGGTATGGACGGTACCGAAGACCAGGTGGCCTGTCTCGGCGGCGGTAAGGGCGGTCTGGATGGTGTCCAGGTCCCGCATCTCCCCCACCAGGATCACATCCGGGTCCTCACGCAGGGCGGCCCGCAGGCCAGCGGCAAAGCTCATGGTGTCCCGGCCGATCTCCCGCTGGTTAATGAGGCACAGGTCGGGGGTATAAATGTACTCCACCGGGTCCTCCAGGGTAAGGATGTGCAGCCGCTGGGTGTGGTTGATCTGGTTGAGCAGGGCGGCCAGAGTGGTGGATTTGCCTGAGCCGGTCTCGCCGGTGATCAGCACCAGTCCCTGGTTGTAGGATGCAAATTCCTTCACCACCTCAGGCAGGCCCAGTTCCTCCAGTTGGGGAATGTGGTCATTGAGCAGACGGATGGCGGCAGAGTAGACCCCCTGCTGGCGGAACAAGTTCACGCGGCAGCGCACCCCGGAAATGGTAAGGGCCAGATCCAGCTCGCCCACCGCCTCCAGCTGGCCAAAATCGTCCCCCGCCAGCTCCTGTGCCATCTCCAGACACTGCTGGCCGGTGAGAGGGGTGGGCTCCAGGTCCCGGATCTCCCCGTCCACCCGGTATTTGGGCGGCAGAGCACAGACCAGATGCAGGTCAGAGGCCCGGTCCCCCCGCGCTTTTTCGATGTATTCCTTGATGTTCATTCCACTTGTCTCCCTATGATTCGGAAAATTTCCTCTGTGGTGGTGACCCCCTGGGTCACCAGCTGGGCGCAGTTGACCAGAAGAGGCTGGAAGGTGGAGTGTTGTACTGCCTCCTGCAGCTCCTTCAGATCCCGCCGGTGGATAGCCCGGCGGATCTCAGGGGTGACGGGCAGGATCTCAAAGACCGCCGTCCGGCCCCGGTAGCCGGTCTGGAAACAGTCGGAGCAGCCCGCGCCCCGGTAAAATGTCAGCTTCTCGCTCCAAGGCAGTCCCAACAGGGCGGCCTCCTCCTGGGTGGGGGCATAGGCCTGGCGGCACCGGGGACAGATTTTCCGTACCAGCCGCTGGGAGATGATGCCCCGCACCGCTCCGGCGATGAGGTAGGGCTCCACCCCGATGTCCAGCAGACGGTCGATGGAGGATAATGCGTCATTGGTGTGGATGGTGGTGAGCACCAGATGGCCGGTCATAGCCGCCCGCATGGCGATCTCCGCCGTCTCGCCGTCCCGGATTTCACCCACGGCGATGATGTCCGGGTCCTGGCGCAGCACCGCCCGCAGGGCGTTGGCAAAGGTCAGGTCGGTGCGCTCGTTGATCTGTACCTGGCAGACCCCTTCCATGTGGTACTCCACAGGGTCCTCCAGGGAGATGAGGTTTACTTCCTCACTCTTTTTCTGGTCGATCATGGTATACAGGGTGGAGGTCTTACCAGAGCCGGTGGGACCCACCACCAGCAGCACGCCCTCGGTGCTGCCCGAGAGCAGCTCCAGGAACTTGCGCCGGTTCTCCCCCTGCAGGCCGATGCCGTCGATGGTGACCATACGGGCATCCTTGCGCAGCAGACGGATGACGATCTTCTCCCCGTGGATGGTGGGCAGAGTGGACACACGCAGGTCCAGGGTCTCCTGCTGCACCGTCATATTGATGCGGCCGTCTTGGGGAATGTTCTTCTGGGCAATATCCATCTGGGCCATGATCTTGATGCGGGAGATCACCGACATCTGTAATTCCCTCGGCACCGTGATGATGTTGCGCAGCACGCCGTCGATGCGCATGCGGATCTGCAGCTTCTCACCGGTGGGCTCCAGGTGGATGTCGCTGGCATTTTCCGTATAGGCCCGGTGGATAATGGAATTGACCAGGCGGATCGTGGGAGCGGCATTTTCGTCCTCCTCGTCAGCTGCCAGATGCAACTCCTCCCCGATCCGGATGGCGGCCCCATACTGGCCCGAGTCCAGGTCCCGGCGCATATCCTCAATGGCTTTCATGGTGCCCTGGTTGCTGTACAGGTTCTGCACCGCCCGCTCCAGGGCGGATTCGGTGGCGATCATGGGAATGACCTGGCGGCGGGTAGCCGCCGCCACCTCTTCAATGGCAGAAAAGTTCAGTGGGTCGGACATCCCCAAATACAGTTCGGTGCGGGTGGCCCGTACCGGGACTACCCGGTGCTTTTTGGCGATGCTTTTGGGCACCAGCTGGGCCATTTCCGAGGAGATGGTGCAGGCGTTCAGGTCGATAAACTCCAGTCCCAGCTGGGTCATCAGGGCCTCGATCACCTGGTTTTCCGTAATAATTTGGTTGTCCCGGAGAATATCGCCCAGGCGTTTGCCGTTTTCTTTTTGGAGCTTGAGCGCCTCTTGCAGCTGTTCTTGGGTGATGGTTCCGTTGCCCACCAGAAGGTCACCCAGTCGAGTGTACTTCATGTGCTTCTCCCCTCTTCACCGGCGCTGCCGTTGAGGCAGCGGACAGTAAATTTGGTTTCATTGGAAATAGAATGGTTTCCGGTCACTTTTAGTTCGACGGTAAACAGATAGGCCGCTTCATCATAGACGATGCTCCATGTCTCCAGGCGGTAGGCCCCGTTGCCGTAGGCTCCGCCGGAGAGCATCTGGCGCTGTTTGTTAGCCTCCAGCTGCCCATTTTCATTGAGGGACAAGGTAGTGTTGCGGCCGTAATTGACGCTGGTATAGCGCTGGAGCGTTCCTCCCTCCCCCGTCACCACATCCCGTGCGTAGCGCAGCTCATTGGACAAAAGGTCGGTAAGGGTGGACAGGAGCAGCTGGCTTTCCGCCTCGCCCGTCATGGTGTTGTAACTGTCCTGCGCCATGATTAGGCCGGTATGGAGCATCAGCCCCAGCAGGGCCAACACCCCTGCCGCCGCAACCATCTCTACCAGAGTCAAACCCCGGCTGCTTTTCAGTTTTTTGCGCAGGCGCTTCATGAGCCGGTACCTCCGTCGGTGTTCAGAGCATAGGAGTATAACCCCTCGCCTCCATATACCCGAACGGGAATTTCAATGGATATCCCACCTTGCGTCAGTTCAACGGACCCGTTTGCCACAGGGGTTTGGCGCATTTCCGCTGCCGTCAGGGTTTCATAAAAGTATGCGTCCGCCGTGTCTGCCTGCCGCCCCAGATTGGCGGAAACCGCCACGCCCCCCAGCAACATGGCCACCGACAAGGAGGCGATGAGGATGGCTGCCAGCACCTCGACCAGGGTCTCTCCCCGCTGGCTGCGGAGTTTTCTGTTCAACGCTGTCATGCTCCTCCTCCTTCCTCTTCATCCAGAATGGTGATCCAGCCCAGGGTCCACTGCATAGGTGCAGTCTGTTCTATCTTATCTTCACTTTCGCCTGCATACTGCAGCGTGGAAAAAGACGGCTTGTTATCATTTGGGGTCAGTTCGGCCTCAACTTTGTACTGGGGAAGCCCTTCCAGATATGCGGTAATATAGATGGCATAGGATTCCTGCACCTTCAGGGTGACGTATACCGTTCTGCCATCCAATGCCGCAATCCGGGTGTCCGGAGAGAGGGTCATAGCATAGTCAAAGTCACTGTCCCGGAACAAAGAAGGGTCTGTCTTATTGATCACATCCGGGAAAGACTCCCTTAATTTTCGCTCTGCTTCCTGGCGAAAAATCGTATCAAAGTCACTTAGAAGGATGCGATGAAAGGGGACTCCCAACGCGGGGGTCGGGTCCTCGCGATAGGTATATGACCCGGTATCCTGCTGAAAACAATAGTAAGTCGTATAAATGGGTCTCCCCATCTCGTCTGTTCTAGTCCGCTCTGTATACTTCCAGCTGTAATATTGCCCCCTGTATTCACATCGGTTGAGCTCGTCGCACAGGGTACTCACCGCGCTGGAGAGAGACAGATAGACCTGGTGCTCCTCCAAATTGCTGCGGTGCTTGCCGGCATTGGCCACCGCCGCCATCAAAATGGAGGCGGTGACCATGGAACAAATCAGCAGAAACAGCAGGGCCAGCAGCATGGAGGCCCCACGCTGACTGTGCAGTTTACGGGATATTACGCCTATCATAGCTGCCCCTCCTGTGTGCCTTCGCTGCCTTCTTGGGCGGCTTCTTTTTTGACCTGCACCTCCAGCTCTGTCCACACGGTGTGTGTACTGCCCTCATACTCATACTGGAACCGAATCCGCACCGAGGCGTAAGCAGTACCCTGTGCCGGACAGTAGGCCTCAATGGACAAGGTATCCTTGTAAACCGTGCCGTCCTCGCCCTTAGCCCAGTCCACCCAGATGGTGCCTGTATGGTCGTCATCCACTTGGAACTCCGCAATACGCAGATTCTCAATGGATACGGCTGTACCGTTCACCTTCAGGATAAACTCTTCTGTTCCCTTGCCGGTATAGGAGAGTGTTTGCTGTGCTCCTTCCATAGCATCTGCCTGGAAGGTAATGGCCAGGGGCTTTACTGTGATCTCCGGGGTAACCAGATTCCAGGCGATGGAGCTGGTGGCGTAATATTGATTTCCCAGGTAGGTAAAGTCGTACCCCACCGTCATCTGGGTATTACCGGCTTTTGTCCCGCCGTCAGCGGTCAAGGTCAAACCGTCCTGCTGGCCCACAGAGGCAGAGGCAAAGTAGTCAGAATCGAACTTTACTGTGGGGTTGGACAGCTCGATGAGATCTTCCAACGGGCTTGGCAGCGTTTTTCCGTCCCGATCCCGCAGCTCCAGCGTGGTCTGTACCGTTTGGCTGGTAAAGGCCAGCACCGGAGTTGGGGCCTCAGTGGCCAGACGCAGCTGCGCCGTCACATTGACCTCAATGTTCAGCGCGTATGACTCGCCGCCTACGGTGTAGGTCACGGTGACCACCGTGCTGCCCTCTTTCAGGCCGGTGATGGACAGAGTTTTGTGATCGCTTTCCTCTCCGGAAAGCGCTGCTGTGGCAATTATCTCGTCCGCACTTTTCCACTCCCATTTGCCGCCCGGCTCCACGCCCTCCAGGGATAGATTTTCGGTATGTACCGCGCCCTTGTTCTCCTCATAATCCGCAAACAGATCCAAATTCACCGGCAGGCCGCCGTATTGACGCCGAATACCTGCCAACGGCCAGTCGCCGTAGTGGACGCTGGCTTTCTTATTGTACACCAGATCACTGGCCTGGGTAAGAATGGTGGGGAAGGGGTAGTCCTGGCCCAACAGGCTTTGGTCACAGCCAAAGCTGTATCGGCCGTTGAGGGGATTTCCGCCGGAGGAGGTGGTGGTCACGGTGGAAAAACCGGCGTTTTTCAGTTTTGCCAGCAGGCCATCCGCCCCTTCCGTATCCTTCATTTCCCTGTAGGTCATGGAGACAGCAACTGCATTACCGTAGTTGTTGGTATAGATATCCGTCTCTGCAATAGGAAGATTGTTCCCGTCGCGGATTGTAATACCATCCGGATTATTGCGCATGACTACGTCTTTCAAGTAGTAATTATTGCTGCATATACTCTGCCCGCGGTCTCCAGTGGCCGGTCCCGCATCATTGGGATGCTGAACATAGCGGTCGTTCTGATAATATTGATGCAGATCGCCGTTTCCGCCAATGGCATACAGGGCCATAATCCCGCCGCCATAATAATGCTGTCCATACCACCCGTTCGTATTTAGTTGGATTTTCATGCTCTCCTGAGCAGGCAGCTCCACATAGGTGTAGCAATTTTTGATTTCATTTTGCAAATTGCCGTTTTTCCCAATCGTTGTGTTGCTGTCTACGGTCAAGGGCTTCATGTAAATACCGCCGCAGATGCCGCCGATGTAGATACCGCGTTCCTTGCCGACCTGTGCGTTTTTTACCTGAATACTGCCGCCGGTATAGCTGCTGCTGATACTGCCCTGGCTGGTACCAACCAAACCGCCCACACGGACATTATCGTTGTCATTCGAGCTGAGGACGATATGGGTCACCGCGCTGCAGCCGGAGAGATTCATATTGGAGATTCCAACCAGACCGCCCAGACCGGTGCCGCCCCAATTGCCGCCGCCGGTGTGGCTGTCTGTAATGGTATAGCCCGCTACAGCGCAGTTTTCAATGGCGCTGCGCTGGGCAGAGGAGGTGGCGGCCAACCCGGCCAGTCCGCCAATGGCGTACCAGCTGCTGTCGGTCTTGCTCGGATAACTGTTCACAAAGCCATTGCCATCCTCTGAATAGAGGACTACATTGCGCAGCATACCATTGAATACCACACCGAAAAGGCCGGCACAGGAGGACTTCTGTCCCTGAATGTTCACATTGGCAATCAGGTAGTCCTGCCCGTCATAGGTGCCTCCAAACCAGCCGTACAAGAAGCCTGTCGCCGCATTTGTCGTGTCATAAAACTCCGCAATGGGGGTGTAGACACCTTTGTTTCCGGTTAAATCATGGCTCTGTACCCAGTAGAAGGGACGGGTGATGGTAGACCAGCTGGTTTTGTAGCACAGGTATGGGAATTGGCCATTCCTGCCCTGGGTAAGAACGGTTTTGGTATTGCGGGAGGAATGATTCCAGTTGATAAACTGCAGCTGATCAATGGACCGTACCCCGTAGGGGTTAGCCGCGGTACCGGGCAAGTCCGTGGGAGCGTTGGCGTTCCGAAGCTGGCCAGCTTTATCATAAGACATGGCATCCGCAAAGAAGGGATTGAGCTGGACCGTCAGAGTATAGGCCCCCTGTGTCAGCGTCCAGGTGCCGTAGGGGGGCTGGTTCCCTTGGGCCTCACCGGACCGGATCACATACAGGCCTTTGTTTTCCGCTGCCTGCCAGGTGTTGTAGCTGTGGAACACATATTGTCCGCCCATCAGTGCAGTCAGATTGTCGTTGGCTGCTGTGTTTTCCAGGTTTTCGCCGGGAATAAAGCCTGTGTCGTCATGGTATCCGATGCTTGTGCTGGTCAGTGCGGTATCCATAACTTCGCCTTGGGCGGATACCTGGGAAAAATATCCGTATCCATATTCTGTGACCACGCCGCCGTCTCCGTGGGCGGTGGACAGGGTACCGCTTTTCGTCACCTGCTGTCCCGTTGTCATGGAAATGGCACTGATATAATAGTTGCTGCTTTCGCCAATGGTCAGTTTTTCCCAATAATATACGCCCATAGTGCCCAGTTCCATCTGCTCGGGCCACTGGCCGTAGTGGACATAGTTCAGGGAGGTATCCTCTTTCTTGGTCACCACAGCGGGATAGGGGTAATCTCCCTTCCAGGTGGACGTTGCCCCCCACTGCATGCCCAAAGCCTTCACTGCCGCGACCTGCTGCTGCATCCCCTCGCTGGTGTCTCCCTGATGCTGACCAGCCAGAGCCGCCCAGGTCACCGGAACAGCAAAGGAATCCTCATACAGGGCGGCATAGTTTTCATCCCGATAGGTGAAGTTGCCCTTGTTGAGATAGACACAGCTTGTGGAACTGTCCGGGCAAAAGCCATAGCGCTGGGCTTCGCCGTCGGCCAGCAGGTAGACGGCGGCATAGCTGCGGGAGAGGGTGGCGCTGCTGCGCCCAGCGAAGCCGCAGGCGTACACCGTGCCGTACCGGGCTTGAGTGACCGACACCTTCCCCACAGCGTAACACTGGTCGATGATGCCGCCGGCGGTATTTTCCCCCACAAATCCCC
Organism: uncultured Oscillospiraceae bacterium; assembly: GCA_944385035.1. Lineage (GTDB taxonomy): Bacteria > Bacillota > Clostridia > Oscillospirales > Oscillospiraceae > Lawsonibacter. Next base: position 276,769 of record CALWVV010000001.1, read on the forward strand.
CCGCATAGGCGTGGGACATGGAAGCTTCCGCGGTGATGGATGCCCCCTCCACGGCGCTGCTTTGTATGGTGCCGTGGTTTTCCCCCACCAGACCGCCCAGATAGATAGTGCTGTACTGGTAGCCGTTGGCCTGCAGCTGCACGCCATAGGCGGCACAATTTTCCACCGTACCTCCGTTATAGCCCGCCAGGCCACCCACATACAGCGTCTCGGAACTGCTGCCCGATTGGGTTACAGAGAGCGTATCTGCATCTTTCATCTGATAGACAATATCCTGGAGTACGCCGATGCTGTAGCCAAACAGGCCCACATGCTGGTAGGCCTTTCCCTCTTCATCTCCAACGGCAGGAACCACTCCGGTAATACTGTGGTAGTTGCCATAGTAGACGCACCCGAAGGGCTTTGTCACATCCAGTCCAATGGGGGTCTGCGCCCAGCCGTCTGGAAACAGGTCATACCCCGTGTAGGTGTCATAGTCCAGGTCCAGCTGCTGGAGGAAGCGATATTCGTTGCCGCTGGAATAGTAGCTCTCAAACTGACTCAGGTTATAGAGATGCCGGGGGGTGCGCACTTCCACTTGCAGCCGCTTGGCTTTGGCGGGCAGCTCCTCCTCTTTGACCTCATCGGCAGAGAGGACGGTGTTGGCAAAGTGGGGGCTATAGTAGTAGGTTTTCTCTCCCGCGGCAGCAACTGCCTGATCCGGGGTATCCTGAATGGTGATCTTCTGGTAGAAATTCTCGGCGGCATAGCCGCTGTTGACCACTTCCCCCGGCAGAGGAAGCAGGTAATAGTCATTGGTTTCTTTTTCGGTATCGGTGACGTCATAGACCACATAAATGGGGTGTTCTCCCTGGCCTCCGTAGTCAAACTCCCTTGTCGTACTGTCATCCCCGGTCTGATAGGTCACCTTCAAAGTGGCTCCAATCCCGGAGATTGGCTCCGTACTCTTGTAGGCCACGGCATATCCGTCCGCCACCACGGTTTTGTCGTCAAAGAGGTGGCTCAGGCCGCTGATATTAAAGCCGTAGGAACCGTCGGCATAGGCTTCGTAATATACGAGGCTTCCGTCTTGGAACTGCGCACCCCAGTCGCCCCAGTGGTTCAGGCTGTCCAGGCCGGGGTATATGTAGGTGTTCAAGGACAGGGTAGTCTGGAGGTTATAGGGGTGGGACTGCACAATACTTTTGGAGGCGAACACACCCGAACCAAACAGTTCCCCCCACTGTTCCGAATCAATGAGGGTACCATAAGACACACCCAAATTGGTATCCTGCTGAAAGTTAAAGTGATTGGAAGCCAGGAAGTGGGTCAGCGTATATGTGCCATTTTCACACAGAGGATAGTTGGCTGCCGTTTTCGCTGCGGTAAACAGCATGGCACTGTAAGAGCTTGTTACCGCCGCGGTACCGCCGCCCAAACACAGCCCGGCCGCCTTGGCTTGGGCTGTGCCGCTGTCAATAAACCCAACGGCATAGCTGCCGTAAAGATCGGCGCTCCCTGTCAGGTCCCCCACCAACCCCGCGCAGGTGGGTCCATTCAGATAAGATGCGGCGTAGGAAGCGTCAATCTCAAGTGCGCTGCCGCGGCCCACCAGACCGCCCACAGGGTCTGTACTCTCAACCAGGGAAGAAGCGGAACAGTTGGTAATGGCAGAGTTGGTGAGCATTCCTGCTAAACCGCCCGCCGGTCCGCTGCCGGTGATTTGGTACTTGATCCCTTTGGTACTGTCGCCCAGAACCTCCCGCAGATTGGTGGTCTCCTCGGAACGGTTCTCCCAGTAGACCTGACAGTTGTCTATGGTCAGATCGCTGCCATTGCCCACCAGTGCGCCTGCCGGGCCACGGCTGCCCTGCAGCACCGTATTGACCAGACGGATATTCTCCAATGTTTTGGGTGTACCGGCCCCGCCGGAAAAATTGCCGAACATACCAGCGCACGCACCCGTCCCGCTGATATTCAAATCATAGATGGAAAACTCCCCGCCGTCATAGCTGTTCAACGCTGTATTTTCAATGGGCAGGAATTTATAGCCCTCCACTTCCTGAATATTGGCCTTTTGTACCGCTTTGGTTTTCTCGCTGGACACTTTGGACCAATCTGCATCCAGATTTTGCAAATGGCGCAGACAGGTAATGTAGGCGGTATCCCCGCCGCTGTCCTTGGCAAACAGGCTGTTGTCGCTGGCACTCTTTCGGGCGCCGTTGACCTTCAAGTCAGTTCCGGTGTAGCTTACCTCGGCGGAAACCGTGAAATTATCGCCATAACTTAGCCCCGAGGCATCCTGGAACAAAATCTCCCGGAACTGTCTCTCGTCTTCCTCTAACGAATCCAGCGTCCAGGTGTAGATGTAGGTAAAATAGGAGGTCCCCTCCGTGGCCATAAAGCCTTCCGCTTCCGTTTGTCTCAGCCGGGCAGACCAACTCTGATAGGTCAGGGTCACATCCAGCTTGACGTTGCCGTCCTCCCCCATGGTATAAAGGGTCCTGGGTACCCAGTAGGTAACCTCCACCCGCAGAGTATCCTCGTTATAGATGTTGATGACCGGGGTACGCAGGGAAATGGTGGTACCGCTTTCGGCGGACTCTCCGCCGTAGTACCCCACCATGGGCTTGCGGTCCATGCGGTCGGATTTGGAGGCGGCCCGCCATTCTTTGTAGAAGTCGGCAAAATCACCCCCCACCTCAAGGTCCTCATCGGAGAAGAACACATCGATCACGCTGCCGCTCTCCGGCTCATAGGTGATCCAGAAATCCCCATCCCAGAGGGTCGGGTCAATGGTCCCGTCGGGAAGCAGCTGGTCCATATGGGAACTGCTGCAGTGAATGTAGTAGGCGGTGATCTGGATGCCGCCATCCGAACCGGGGATCACATCCACATTTTGAATGGAATTTGCCTCCTCAACAACCAATCCCTTCAGCTGCTGGTTGCCGCGCAGGAGGATGGCCCGGTTCTGGGCCGCCAGAAAAATCTCTTTGGCAGAATTATCCAACTGGGCCAGGCGCAAATGGCGCATATAGGTCACGATCCCCACGACAGACAGCGCCAGAAGAACCAGGGAAATCAGTATGACAAGCAGCATTTCATGTACGGTGAAGCCATGCTGGTTGTATTTCTTTCCAACATTCATACCAGTTCCCCCTGTGTTCCACGGTGCAAGCCTGCCTGCGGCCCAATCAGGGCCGTGCGAGGTTCATTCTCCCTTACGGTAATTTTCATTTGGCAGAGCATCCCGCCGGCCAGCGGGCACCTCTCAAACTGTGTGTCCCCCCGGCCCAATTTGAAACGGCATAGCCGTCCCGATAATACGGCCCATGGATTCCCATGGGCCGATTGGACCGGTGACGATCAAACACTGACTCAACCCAGCATAAGCTGAGCGGTTTTGTCCTCCCATTTTGAGGTTTTTTCAAACCTCCTCACGCGTTTCACGCGCTTCTTTTCCCTGTCTGCTTAACAGCTCATACAGTGTCCCTAATTCTATAGGCCGGTAATAATAATAACCTTGGATCATATCACAGCCTGTATCTAAAATCAGTTCGTTCTGTTCCTCCGTCTCTACTCCCTCGATGCATACCGTTTTCCCAAATTGGTGACATGCAAAAACGATACTGCGTATGAAGTTTAGGTTCTCTTTGGATTCCATTACTTCCGCTATCAAAGAGCGATCCAGCTTAATGATACTAGAGGGATAACGAAGCAGCATGCGCAGGGAAGAATACCCGCTTCCAAAATCATCTAACGCAACATAGAGCCCCATTTTTTGCAATTCCAGAACAAAGTGGGTCAAATTTTCTGGCTGCTCATCCAGAAAGCTCTCCGTTAATTCCGCAATTAAATTAGAGCCGCACAGGCCATATTTGTTTAACGTCTCCTTCATAAACGGCAGAAGCAAGGGATCGGAGAGCTGCTGCAAACTAACATTAAACGTCAGATAAAAAACGGGATTGTATGTATGGATCCGAACACAGGTACTGACAGCCTGTTCAAACACCCAACGGCCCACGATGTGCATCAAACTGTCCTTCTCAAGCATGGGGATGAAAATTCCTGGGGACACATCCTTCCCCTCAAAAGACCAGCGGAGCAGAACCTCTCCGCCCAGAATGGAGCCATCACCCGCTGAGACCACAGGCTGAACGACGATCCGGAAATTCCTCATATCCTGCATAACATCTTGACTCAAGGTCAGCGCCATGCTGGACATTTTCCGGGCCGCTTCAAAATGTTCCGTGGAATTATCCGCATAGCACAACGCGGTATTTTGTTTGGCTACGCGGATCAAAGCGAGAAGCCGGTCAATGAGCTCCTCCGGAGATAAATCGCCGTTTGGGTATTGCATAACTCCAAACGCACAGGCCTTTTGAATGGTTACATCTTTGCTTTCGTAGCATGCTTTGACGATGCTGTTGATTTGTTCCACAAGGGCTTTGGCTCCCTGATGTGTACAGACGGGGTTTACAATGGCCATACAGCGCGCGCCTTCCAGCCGGTAAAAGGTCATTTGCCAGGAGAGGTGTTCGAGCAGCGCGTTGGCAACTTTTTCGATCAAACGATCGCCGTATTCCCGCCCTCTTGTGCTGTTGATCTCGGTCAGTCCATTTAAGCTAAAGCCAATAATGAATGTATTTTCGTTTCTCGTTCTCAGCTCATTCATCTGCCGGAACGATGCGTGCTCACGCAGAAACCCGGTCACAGGGTCTACAACAAACTTTTTGTCCTGGTGTGTAACTCTGCCGGAGAACAAAAGAGGTCTTGTCTTCTCCTCGTCCCATTTTAAGATCCCGTAGCAGCGTACCCACTGATTATTCCCTTTGGAATCTCTGATACGGTATCGTAAATCATGAACTGTCCGTTTTTCACGCAGCATTTGCGTAATATCCTGCCAATAAATATCCTGATCTTCCGGCGTGCTGATCCGTTTTCCCCAAGCAGATAAAAGCCCATACACCAGATTGCTTTGGAAACCAAAATCGTCACGCATATTATCGGAAATATAGAAGAGGTCTTTTTGCATATCCCCCAAATAAAAGTAGCTTGAATCGTTATCCTCTGAAACTGACTGGATAAGCGATTCCGCATCAAAATCCACCATGGAGAGAAAGGTCTGCAGCGGTGTCTGTGAATTGGGCGTGCCGCTTTTGGATGGGAGCCTTTTGTCATCTGCTCTGCGGCGTTCGATGCCTGGGTGCTGACCATAAATGCGGTAGTAGTTTCTTTTATCCTCGTACATGACTTGGTCCGCGTCCGAGATCAGCTTGTCAAGGTTCAGCGGCTGTTGGTCGGACCAGACGTAGCCAACGGCAATATGGTGTTGGTCTTCCCTGATTTTGTTCTGAAGGTTGGAGACGGTATCCTGAAATTCCGATTCGGTATATTCCGGACAGAGAACAATGAACTCATCGCCGCCGGTGCGGTAAATCCTGCTTGAGTCGGCGACCTCTTTCAGAATCTGGTAACAATGGTGGATGAGTTGGTCACCCGCTTTGTGCCCAAACGTATCATTTACCTCTTTTAAACCGGTGATATCACAATAGATCACCCCTACAGAGCGCATGGGTAAGTCCCCATATTGCTCCGTCAGCGCGTGCCGATTCAGTGCCCCCGTCAGTTGGTCGTGATAACTCAGATCGTTCATCCGCCGCAGCAATTCCCGGCGGCGTAAAAGGGTAGAAGTAAAATACCCGATCACATTCAAAAGCGTTTCGATCATAGGAAGCATGGTGGAGTCAGGATTGTCTACACCAATGAAGCCTATAATTTCCCCGTCGGAGGTAATGGGCCCTGCAGCCAAAACGCAAATTCCCTGGGGCTTTAGGATCGCGTAGGACTCGGGATACGTGTCTCGAATCTCTTCCAGATCAGGAATAACCGTTACCTTTTGAGAAGCAAATAACTTCATCCACCACTCAATGGCCGAATAGGGAATATTTTGCAAGAACTCTTTCTGCGGCGTAACGCCATGTTTGCACCATTCATAGGTGTTGCTCGCCACGCGTGATTCATTGAGCTCAAATATATAAGTTCGGTCACAGTGAAAGGTCTCGCCAATGTATTGGAGCATTTGGTCAATGGATTCCTCTGCGTTTGCCGTTGAGAAAACCTTGTGGAGACACTCGTTTAATATCGTTTCACTGCGCGTATAAAAATAAGACGGCTTACAGCTGTTTTCCGAATCCGCATCAATGGCAAGTTCAATTCGATACTGTTTCCCGTTTTCTTCCACCAGTGTATCTTTCAGCAGAACCCGTTTGTTCATAACCGGATTCATATGTGTCCAGGTAAGAAACTCCCCGGTTTTCAACCTGCAATTTGTACAAAATTCGCAGGGGCTGCTCTTTCCCTGCAAAATTTCATAACACATTTTCCCGATATATTGTTTATCATCATGGATTTCCATGGAATTACGCAGCTTCTGATTCATGTAAATGAGTTCATTGGTTTCAACGTCAGTAACGTATACCATTTCATCCATTTTCTCAAAGAATTCCCATATCTTCAAAGAAGTTTCTCCTCCCCGTATCTGGGCTATTATAACCTAGCATAAACCAACAAATCAAGTTCAACTATAAGTTTATTAAAATGAAAGATTAACTTTGCTAAAGTGTTGTGGGGTGATGATTCGTGATAGATTATAAGCTTATAGGCAGCAGAATAAAGAACCGGCGAATCAGCCAGAAGCTGTCACAAGATCAGTTGGCGGAAATGGCCGATATCACGCCAGTATATCTATCCCGAATAGAGAATGGTCACGCCAAGCCATCGCTGGATGTATATGAAAGGCTTTGCGGATTTTTGGACTGTGATCTGGCATATCTCTTTTGCGGGGTCTCCGTAGAATCAAACCACTATCAGTGTGAAAAAATATTAGAATTGTTTCAGCTGTGTACTCCAAGGGTAAAGCTCGCCGCATTACACATCCTGGAACTGCTTTCACAATTGAAGTAAATAGATTCTGTTATAGAACATTATATATTTTCAACCACCAACCCTCTACCGCCGATGTAAAATCCAAGGCTATTTGCGTAAAATTTGCTTGCTGTACACGGCAGTATTTTCTATTAAAATAGACCAATAAAGCCGAATCCCTTCAGACCGGAAACCACTGCATTATTTTGACTGCATGCACAGCGCATGATAGGCAGACATCCGAGCTTTCAGAATCGGCTCAGAGATAAATATAAACAGAAAAATCAGTTTTGACAAGGCTTTCCGCACAAGTCAGCCCCCGTTTTTCGAACCATTTTCGAAAAGCGGGGGCTGTTTACCGATTTTGCGCAAAAGGAGGCAAATTTTTTGCATTTGGTTCACAATGACAAAATTATCATTAAACTAAACTTACACCCAAGCAGGAAAGGAGCAAGCAGTGCCGGAAAGTTTCAAATCCAGGCAACTGCAGTAGTTTCAGCAAGGAGGAATCCATTGATTTTGAGAAGCAAGCGATTTGCTGCGGCTGCCGCCTGGCTAATCCTGAGTCTGCTGCCGCTGGCTGGATGTGTAAGCGAGCCCCCACTCTCCATTGAACAGCTGTGGGAAGCCGCTATGGCCGATGCAGTATTCAGCGAGGACAGCGAGGTAAAAGAGCTGGTCTGCCTGACCCAGCAGGACCCACAGGTCATCTGGGACGAGACGGGAAAGCGGGTGCTGTTGGTCACCTGGCACAGCTACGAAGAGCCATGTAAACCGGGAGAAGCATTGGAACACCAGGATATCTGGGCCACCTCTCTGGGGGAATTGACAGACTGGTACCTGGAAAACAACCGCAGTGTCACTGACTGGGAGCTGCGGTTTGCGCAGCTGCTGGGCGTTCATGCCGACGAAGGGTATACCCGCTTCACCGCCTTCTGGGTAGATCCATCTGAGGTGATCCGCCCCGCCTATGTCACCGATGTGACCGCCCAGATGACGAACGGGTACGATCAGGTCACAGACCCGGCGTACCGAGCATGGTTTGACAGCAATATTCTCTATTCCTATTTTGAGAGCGACTACCCCTGGACCAGGCTGGGCTACACCTACGACTGGAGCGGCGGGGATTCGCCCTATGGCCTCACCGAATTTCTAGTTGCTGACGGGAGTAAGGCAGAGATCGCCTTTACCTATTCCACGGAGGATTTTGTGGACTGGTTGGGGTCCCGATCCTGATCATTGATGAGAGAAAGGAAAAGACATATGAAACAACACTGTGACAATCAGCGGGAGTGCCCCTGCACCTACGCCTGCCCCCGGCACGGAAAATGCTGCGAATGTGTCGCCCACCATCGCGATCACAACGAAGGCGTGCCGGGCTGTTTCTTCTCCAAGGAGGCGGAAGCCACCTACGACCGCAGCATCGAGGCGCTGGCGCGGGATCATGGCATAATCCAATAAGTCGGATGGCTAACCTGCCGGGGACTGACCCGCCGGCCGAGAAAGGAGTGACAGAGCGATGGCAGAAAAGCTGTTTCACATTACTGAAAAGGGTTCTAATATCCGCACGGAGCTTCTGGCAGGCCTGACTACATTCATGACCATGGCGTATATCCTTATGGTAAACTCCGGTATGTTTGCCGAGCTGCCCGGCGTGTCCTATTCTGCAATTTATATCGCCACAGCCCTCTCCGCAGCCATTGGTACGATTCTGATCGGACTTCTGGCCAATCTGCCCCTGGCCCAGGCGTCTGCCATGGGCTCCAATGCCTTTTTTGTCTATACCGTGTGCATGGGCTTCGGGTTGAGCTACGCCAACGCCCTGGTCCTGATCCTTTTGGACGGAATCGCTTTTGTCATTTTAACGGTAACCGGTCTTAGGAAAAAGATCTTTCACGCCATTCCCACATCCGTACGCTTGACCATTCCTGCGGGAGTGGGCCTGTTTATTGCATTTATCGGACTGCAGAACGCCGGTATCGTCGTGGCAGATCCCGAAACCTTTGTGGACCTGGCGTCGTTCAATCTGTTTTTCGGCTCAGCCGCCTGGTCGGATGTGATGCCCATTCTGGTGACCCTGGCCGCCCTGACCGCCATTGCCGTTATGACATGCAGGGGAGTAAAGGGCGCCGTTCTGTGGGGCATCCTGGGAGGCACCCTCCTGTATTACCTGCTGGGCATTACCGTTCCAGGGTTCTATTCCGATTTTAATACCGCTCTGAATTTAAATCCCTTTACGGCATTCGGGGAATTTAGCGCCTCGGCCTTTGGCCGGGTCTTTACGGAGGGTTTTGACTTTTCCTACTATCTGGTCGACCATAACCCCGCAGAGCTGGCCCTGCTCATCAGCACTACCTCCCTGGCCTTCTGCCTGGTCGATATGTTTGATACCATCGGAACCTTATACGGCGCCTGTGCCCGAGGTAATCTGCTGACCCAGGAAGGTGAGGTGCCCAATATGGAGCGGGCCATGCTGGCTGACGCCGTGGCCACGGTCTGCGGCGCCGTGTGCGGGACCTCCACAGTCAGCTCCTATGTGGAGGCCTCCGCCGGCATCGCCGAGGGCGGTAAGACCGGACTGTCCGCTATGACCACCGGCGGACTCTTTCTCCTTGCCATGTTCTTCAGCCCTGTGGCCTCCCTTGTGCCAAACTGCGCCACATCGGCGGCTTTGATCTATGTGGGCATTCTCATGATGGACTGTACCAAAAAAATAAACTGGCAAAACACCGGAGAGGCTGTTCCGGCGTTCCTGACCCTGGCGATCATGCCTATGACCTACAACATTTCCTATGGAATCGCCTTTGGCATTCTCTCCCACGTTCTGATTCAGGTATTTTCCGGCAGAGGAAAAGAGCTCAATGTGGGGACCTGGGTCATTGCGGGGCTGTTTACGGTGATGTTCCTGGTCACTCATTGACAAGCGGAGGAAATATGGACACGGTTACGCATGCGGCAATGGAACTCTGCGTAGCCTCTCCCCGCCTCAAGGCACTGGTGCAGAAAAAAGGGGTTCCCGCAGAAAACCGGCCTGCGAGAACCCCTTTTTCCCTTTTTTCTGTTACAGCACCAATCTAAGCCGGAACCAGCCATTTGTCAGTTCAAACTGGCACACAGCACCGTGTTTCTCACAAAAGGCGGCGATGGACTGTACACCCAGGCCGTGATCTTTCTTTTGGGCCTGGGGCAGGCCGCGGTCATCAAAGGTCACTTGCTTGCTGCAGGGATTTGATAGCTCCAGCATAATGCTGGGAGTGCCTACCATCTTGCAGCGGATCTCCCGCTGCTCCCGAGGCAGCTCCAGATTGGCATGGATGGCGTTTTCCAGGGCATTTGCAAGGACAATAGCCAATTCTCCCTCATTTACGGGGAGGGCACCGGGCAGGGAGATAGCTGCCTCCACCCGAATTCCCTGATTTTGGGCTTGATCAAAGTAGGAAGAAAACACCGCGTCCAGCACCGGCGGGCGGCACCATCGAATCTCCTTCTGCTCATCCAGACGCTTTTGAGCAGCGTCCAGAAAATCCAGCGCCGCGTCCTTGTCCCCTCTAGATACCAGCTCCGCAACGGTCTGGAGCCGATGACGCAGGTCGTGGCGTTCGGTGCGGATCGCATGTTCTGCAGCTTTCACCGCCTCCATGCGGCTGCGCAGGGCAGACACCTGCAGAGCGGACAGCCGAGCCTCATAGCGGGCACTGTTTTCCTTCTGCACTCGATCAAAAAAGAGATACATCAGGTAATAGGCTCCGCTGCATACGATCATCAAGCCGTAGGTCAGCACAATAATCACAGAGGAATTAGCCGAATAGCTGGCGGTATACAGCATGGCAATAAATGCGGAAAATGGGATGAGGCAAAGAATCCCCCAGCTGCGATTGAGTTGGTGAAGCATTTGCCGGTATGTAAGGCTGAACCGCCGCAGGATAAAAAACATTAGGAAAAAGGAAAGCGCACGTACGGCAAAGGAATAGTATTCGCAATATTTGTTGTGCTGGAGAAGCAATGCGGCCAACATTTCGTTCGCTGTCCCGATGCAGCCAACAAACAGGCCGGTAATAATACTGAACGCGGCACGGAAATCCCGATACTGCGAACACCAAAGTGTGACCACAATGTAAGGGACCGTCACGGTAAAGAAGCCCGCACGATAATAGGTGTCCCAAAAATTCAGAAAAAGCAGTCCTATCAGGTTGGAGCCAACAATCAGCACCGCTGAGACGATCCAGCGGGTCCGCCACTTGGCAACCGGTTTGCGGAAATCAATCAACAGAAACACGAAGCAACCCAAAAAAGCCTGTGAGATTCCAATGTAAAAGGTGTGGTAAAAATCCAGTTTCAACATCATTCCTCATTCCGTCAGTGGTTGTCCAATTTATCGATTTCCGTCAGCCAGTAATTCCCCCAGGCTTTCTTAAACTCCGTGGCCGCTGTCCGGGGCAGTGAAACGGCTTGCCCATTGTCCAGCAGCGCCATCTGGCCGTTTACCCCAGTCACATGCTGAAAATTGAGCACAAAGCTGGCCCCGCACAGGTAAAAGCGTCGGTCGGCCAGCAGGAGCGCCGCCATTTCCCGAAAAGAGCCCCGGATCGTTTGAGAATCTACGGTGCCATTGGTGCAATAATAGCGCATACAGCGCCCCACCCGCTCCACATACCGGATACTATCCAGAAGGACGCGCCGGGGGCCGTCCGCCGTGGTTACCACAACCGCGTTGTTCCGTTGGCGGTTCAGTTTCTCCACTGCCCCATCCAGCACCTGAAAGAACTTCCCTTCCTTTACCGGTTTCAGCAGGTAAAAAAATGCCCGGACGTCATAGCTATCGGCGGCAAAATCGTTGGAGCTGGTAAGATAGATGATTTCTCCGCCTTGCCCCAGCGCCCGCAGGCGGCGGCCGGTGTCAATTCCGCTCAGCTCCGGCATAAGGATGTCCAGCACGTAGAGATCAAACCCCTCTGCCTCCTCCGCCCGGTCCAACAGCGAAACACCGCTCTGGAACATCTCCACCTGTCCATTCAGGCCTGGGCGGGATTGGAGATAGGTATTCAACAGTGACGCCACTTGATCGAGTTGTTTTTCTTCATCGTCACATATAGCGATCCGCAGCATGGTTAGCCTCCCCAATGCAACAAAGCACAAATTTTACGCAAATTCTATCAAATTTTGCGCAATAATTTTCCAATTTCAACACATTTTATAAAATAAACATATCATGGAAGCGGAACACCGTCAAGAGGATTTGGCCGAACTGGCAGAAAGCGGCTGTCCAGGCAGAGCTGTCCCCCAGAGCACAAGGAGAGCCGCACCCTCCACCTCCCGAGTCTCACCATCACCAGGAACCGTCACACCCCGCTCAGGCACCGGAGACATAGTCGCATCTGGCAGATATGCACTTCCCCGCTTACTATGATAGGCCAGTGCCAGGCTGTGCCTGTTTTCTGCGGGACGCCGTGGCTGATTGGGTGAAAAAAGGATACAAAAGGTCCCCGGCCAAAAAGGCCGGGGGCCTATTCTGTGTGACCCTTGCCGTCAAAGATAGGGTTGGGTAGTAGTCGCCCACCCCCATGCCGCACAGCTGTAAATCTGTAGCCCCTGCCGATGTTCTGTGCTCATGTTTTTCGGCATCCACCATTTCAAGAAGCGGTTATGGTGATATCCTCTCCGTCCTTCATCAGCGTCAGCATAAAGGACACCATTTGACGGGTGATATGCTGTCTCCGGTAAACTGGGACCACTGCCAGGAAGCACAGCATATTGTTTCTTTTGAAAAAACTTGATACGCACCAAACTTTTAACTCCCTGCACAGAGCTGCAGCCATTTCGTATACCAGATGGCTGCGTTCCTATCGTGCAGATATTCAGCTTGTCCGCATAAATTCGATGGCGTTAATACAGCTTTATGGGAGAAGCAGCGACTGGTTACGAATACAGCTCCCGCTCCAAAATGCAATCGTTCTTTATACTGCTTACGAGGTAATTCAGCGCCTCCACAACGTGAGGGCGGATGTCCCCGCCGATTAGTACCCGCATAATATCCTCGCCGACTTGCAGTTTTCCCTCGTTGATCCATGCCCTTACGTAATAGATCCCTGGCATTTGATATACTTGGGTAATCAGTGCATCCAATACGTTTTTATCATAGGAAACGGCCATCCCCACTACACGAGCCGAAGATTCCACTCCCTGCCGCACGCTCGCCTTGGCGGTCTCCCGAACTGTACCGCTATGAATGAGATACATGCCTACCTTTGGGGCACTGGGGGCCGTTTTGGCCTCCCGCAGCCACCAGTCCATAGAAGGTGGGTTTTGAGCGCTCTCCGCCACAGGGTTAGAAGCGCATTCCGCCGAACCGTTGCTTAGTATCATTTCTACCCCATGTCTGATCGGCTCCAGCACAGCCTGAAGATTTTCTCGCGCGCCGGTTTCACTGCCGGGAAGATTGACAATCAGAGTGCTTCCCCGAATCCCCGCTTCTGCCCGCGACAGGCATCCCCTGTCTGTCCGCTTCACACTTTCCCCGCGCATAAGCTCCGGAATTCCCGGTGTCCTGCGGTCAATGACTGCCAGCGTAGCTTCCGGCGTCACATCACGGGGGGAAAAGCCAGTTCCTCCCGTGGTCAGCACAAGCTGGATTTTTTTCTCATCCGCACAGAAAATCAGCTCTTTTTTGATGGTTTCCAGATCATCAGGAATTATTTTGGTGTACTCTACTTTCCATCCCCGATGTTCCAGCATATCACACACAGCCGGGCCACTGGTATCAATCCGTTCGCCCCTGGCACCTGTATCGCTGACGGTAATCACTGCGGCTGTGTTTCCCATTGTGTCTCTTCCTTTCTGATGTAATTTCCACGGACCCCTCCGGTCTTCTCCAGCAACCGGATCTCTTGGATCACAATGTCCCTCTGAACCGCCTTGCACATATCGTAGATGGTCAATGCCGCGGCACTGACTGCCGTCAGCGCTTCCATCTCCACCCCTGTTTTCCCACTACAGACAACGCTGGCCCTGATTTCCACACAGCACCTGTGTTCGTCCAAACTCAGCTCCAGGTCTACCCCATCCAAAAAAACTGGATGGCACATAGGGATCAGCTCAGCAGTTCGTTTGGCTCCCATAATCCCAGCAATCTGTGCCACAGTCAGCACATCTCCCTTTTTCACTCCTCCGCTGCGGATCCGCTCCAAGGTACCCTTGCTTACCATAACCCGCGCCGCCGCCACAGCAGTCCGGCGGCTGTCCGGTTTTTCGCCCACACAAACCATTCTGGCCCGCCCTTGGCGATTAAAATGGGTAAAATCTTCCCGGTTCTCATCCATACCTCCCACCCCTTTCACAGTCTGCCGATGGAACAAAACCAGTTGCGGTTCCTTGTCCAATCGTCTTTGGATCATCTATCCTGCACTAGCCGCCAATTTCGTTCATATTCCGGCCCGCTCCACTGGGACAGCGCACACCGAGGCCACCGTGTCCTTCCGGTTTTCCCATAATAGCGTTCCGGAACTGGGCCGCAACTTCCTCATATTTGAGTCCCTTGATGTTATATTCCGCATTGGAATGAAGGCAGGGTTTTATCTTTCCGTCCGCCGTGAGGCGAATGCGGCTGCATTGCGAGCAAAACTGATGGCTGACCGGACTGATAAGGCCGATGTTTCCCTTTGCCCCTGGTAAGCGGTACAGCTGTGCCACTCCGCCATCCCCATTGATTTTTCTCAGCTGAGGCAGCCTGTCCAGCACCACTTCGTTTTTGACCATGGCCCGCTGCTCAAGTTCATCCCCACGATTCATGGGCATAAGTTCAATAAAGCGTACATCCACCGGGCTGCGCAAGGTCAGCTCTGCCAGCTTCTGGATCTCGTCATCATTAAAGCCCCTGATTAAAACCGAATTGATTTTCACCTGTTCAAATCCGGCATCCAGAGCGCTTTGGATCCCGGCAAGGGCGGAACCAAAGTGATCGCGCCGGGTAATATAAAAATATTTTTGGGGATTTAAGGTATCAAGGCTGATATTTACCCGGCGGACACCAGCCTCCCGCAGAGGCTTTGCCAGCCGGGGCAATAAAATGCCGTTGGTGGTTATACAGACTTCACGAATTCCTTCCACCTTACTCACATGATCGCAGATGGAAAGGATATTCCGCTTGACCAACGGTTCACCCCCGGTGATTCGCAGCTTGCTTATCCCCAAAGAGGCCGCTGCTTTCACCGCCATCACCATTTCTTCTTCCGTCAGCATCTCCTCACGGCGTTTTTTACAGATCCCATCCTCCGGCATACAGTAACGGCAGCGCAAATTACAACGCTCGGTTACCGAGAGCCGGAGATAGTCCACCCTTCTCCCATAGGTATCCTCCATATCAGTACCTTCCAAATGTACAATTCGGCCAGTGACACTCCCTGCACAGCTGGCACAATCCGCCGTTCCCCAATTTCACCAGATCTTCCTTGGTCAGCTTTTCTCCAGTAAAAAGCTGCGGCAGCAACACATCAAACATGGTGGTAGGCAGACTGATTGCCGCTCCGGGGACTCCCAGAATCGCAGTCTCGCCCAGGTAGGCAACCAACGTCATATTTCCCGGCTGGGCGGGGACCCCGTGGCAGATGATTTCCGCCCCCAGTTTCCGAATGGCTCCGGGCGTCAGGTCGTCCGGATCCACGGACATACCACCTGTAAAGATTATCAAATCGGCCCCCAGCTCCTGATAACGCTTTCCGGCCGCTGCAATCATTTCCAGATCATCGTCACACACCGTTACTCCCAAAAGCTCAGCGGGATACGCAGTCAGTTTTTCCCGCACCACCGGCTCAAATTTATCCTGAATTCTCCCATGATATACCTCACTTCCCGTGACCACAACGCCAATGTTCTTTCTCTGATACGGCCGCAGGTCCAACAGCTTTCTGTCCCGGCAAAGCGCTTCTGCCTGGGCGATCTGCTCCTCTTTTGTCACAAGAGGCACAATCCGCATCGATGCCAAACGGTCACCGGGCTGCACCGGATAGTGGTCCGGAAGGGTGGCTATGGTAATATCTCCAATTTCGTTCACTGCTCTGAGCAGCTGCGTATCCACCCGGAACATTCCTCGTTCATCGGCGATCAGCAACATTTTGCCCTCACTGGGTCCGGTATAGTGGGCGTTGTCCAGCTTAGTCATAGCAGCCAAACGCACCGCAGCCTCCTCTTCATGGAGCTCGCCCGCAGTTTCCTCCCATACAAACACCATCCGTTTGCCATAGTCCAGCAGCGCCGGAACGTCTTCCGGGCGTATGACATGCCCCCGCTTGAATGCCGGGCCTTTAAATCCATCATACATAGCCGTAACATCATGGCAAAGCTCCATGCCGACCGCATCTTCGACCTTTACTTTTTTCATTGCAGAACTCCCTTCTGTCTCCTGCCCATCCAGGCCGTTTGTTCAGCCCCCGATTGCGCACCGCTCAATGTTCCAGCAGCAAGATTGATTTTCTGGGAAAACTGACCTGCACGGTGTCCGCACGCATGTTCTCCCAGGTTTCCTTGTCCACTTCCCAGCCGATTAGAACGCCGTCTTCCTTTCCTTCGGGCCGCAGCATAACGACAAAGGAAAACGGATTTTCCACTTCTTCCATGACCCGGAACAAAAACGCGTTTTCTCCGTTACCCGGAACAATATCATGCATTCGGATGCCAAGATAGCCCGCCCTGTTGTCATCATTGATTTTCAGCTCCACGCCCCAATCGGCTGCATACACGCGGCCAGCTCTCCCTCGAACCAATCTGGAAATGTTTTTGCAGCCGGTCATAATTGCCCCTGCCTTGGTTTGGGGGTTCTCAAATACGGCCTGCTTTTTTCCCTGCACTTCCACCCGGCCGCGGTCCATGACCGCAATGGAATCTGCAAGGCGGAACACTTCATCCCGGTCATGGGAGACCAATAAAACACTTTTTCCAAACTGGCGGATCACATGCCGCACTTCTTGCTCCAACCGAAACCGCAGCTGGCTATCCAGCGCGGAAAAGGGTTCATCCAGCAAGAGCAGTTTCGGAGCCGAGACCAGCACTCTGGCCAAAGCCACCCGCTGCTGCTGGCCGCCGGAGAGCTGGTGGGGATAATGTCGCGCCTGGTCCGTCAATCCGAAGCGCTCCATAGCCTCTTCGACCAAAGCCATCCGCTTTTCTTTGCTGTTCTCCCGCCACGCCCCAGCCCAGATATTCTGACGCACTGTCATATGGGGAAACAAGGCGTAGTTCTGAAATACCACCCCTACCCGCCGTTGCTGAGGGCTTACATTGATTCCCTTTTCCGAGTCAAATACGCTCGTCCCATCGACTACAATGCGCCCCCGGTCCGGCCGTTCAATTCCGGCAATGCATTTCAGCGTCATGCTTTTTCCGCACCCAGATGCCCCCAGAAGTGCCAGCGTTTCCTCCTGCGCCTCCAGCTTCACTTTTAAATGAAAACTTCCAAGTCTCTTTTCAATATCCACAGAAACTGACATCTCAGTTCCCCCTTACCGGTTTCCTTGCCGACGTTCGTTTTTCCAACAGGTTCAGTGCCAGCAATACCGCAAAGGAGATGGCCATATTACACAGCACCCACTGAAAAGCCAGTTCGTCATTGTTGGTACGCCAAAGCTGATAGACTGTCGTAGCGATTGTTGCCGTCTTGCCGGGGGTGTAGCCGGCAATCATGCTGGTAGCCCCAAATTCTCCCAGCGCCCTGGCAAAGGCTAATACGGTCCCCGCCAGGATCCCCTGGCGGCAGCAGGGCATTCGGATTCGCCAAAATATATATGTATTGGACAGCCCCAGACTCTGCGCTGAATAGGCCAGCGTCTCATCAAAGGATTCAAAGGCCCCTCGGGCAGTACGGTACATCAAGGGGAATATGACCACCACAGTAGCAAAGATTGCAGACCACCAAGTCATCGTCAGTTTGAGACCAAATACATCTAAAAACCATGCACCAACCAGACGCTTCGGCCCCAGCACACGCAAAAGCAAATACCCTACCACCGTGGGCGGAAGCACCAGCGGAAGTGTCAGGAGTACATCTAAAATTCCTTTGACCATCTTTGGGGCTTTTGCAATGTAATAGGCCGCAAATATGCCTGTAAAGAAAATGATAATGGTGCTGATCCCTGCAATCCGCAGGGAATTGACCAGAGGGAACCAGTCCACACGTTCACGACCTTTGCTTTTTGATGCCGGGAAGCCAGCTTCCGTTTCAACCGCCTGAGCACTTTAAGACACAGGTGTAAACCCTACTTTCTCAAACACCTCATCCCCGGCTTCACCAGTCAGATATGTCAGAAAGTCCTTCGCTTGCTGAGGATGTTCGGAGCTGTTTATTACCGCGGCTGGATAGATGACCTGGCCGCACATCTCTGCAGTGGCAGTATCCACAACCGTAAGCCCTGCAGAAAAGGCATCGGTCTGATAGATTATGCCGCAATCCACCACCGCCTCAGAAACTTGAGTGGTCACTTCCTTCACATTGGAGCCATACGTAATACAGCCGGAAGCTGCAAGATCTTTTTCTCTCAGCGCAAAGTAATCAAAAATTTTCTGAGTATATTGCCCCACAGGCACGTCTGCATTTCCCATGGCCAGAAGAGCAGATCCCTCGTTCAACTTCTGCGCCAATTCTTTGTAGGAATAAATCCCAGCCGGATTTCCCTCCGGCACGGCCAGCGCCACCTTGTTTTCCAAAATATTGAATCGGCTGTCGGCAAGAACAAAGTCCAACTGTTCCGTATTTATCTGAGAATCCGCGCTGATATCAAGCTGATCCATTTGCTTTTGTCCCGCAGAGATAAAAATATCCACCTCCGCCCCCTCCTGAATCTGAGTTTTGAGCGTACCGGAAGAGTCAAAATTAAACACAAGGCTGACATCCTGGTGTTCCTGCTCGTACTGTTCTCCAAGCTCCGTGAGGGTTTCCGTCATCGAAGCGGCCGCAAATACAATAAGCTCTACCGGCTCAGAGACTTGCTGGGAACTGCCGGAAGCGTTCCCCGAAGACGAAACGCTATTCCTATGATCTTTTCCGCAGGAAGCCAGGGAAAAAGCCAGCACCCCAGCAAGGATCAACGCAAAATACTTCTTCATCCACTACCATTCCTTTCTTGTTTCATCCATTTCTCAAACCCCAATCGGGTTTTACACATGTAACGATCGGCAATAAGCCCTCAAAGGCCAGGCCGCTGCAGCCGCCATATCAAGAAACCTGCGCACCCTGCCGGTTTCTGCGGCCAAATAAATGAGACTGCTGCAGAACATTTGATTCTGCAGCAGTCTCATTTTTCCACAAAGCAGTTCATTGAGTAAGAAATATTCCCTGCCGTAGTTCGGAACAGCAGAACCAAGCAACGTTTATCAAGTGTCTTGTGTTGCTCTGAAGTGAATCAGTTGTGCAGCAATGGAAATGGCAATTTCCTCCGGGGTCTGTCCTCCTATCGGCAGTCCAATGGGGGTAACAATGCGGGAAAGCGCCTGCTGTGAAAAACCGCATTTCTGCAGCATTTCAAAGGAATACTGTGCTTTCCGTTTGCTTCCGATCACTCCAATATAGCGGGCCGGCGTGCAAAGCACCTGTTGCTGCACCAAAAGGTCATAATCATGGCCACGGGTCATAATACAGACATAATCATGCTCCGTTATGGAAATTTCCTGAGGAATGTTTGAAAAATCGATCTGCTTGACCTTGTACGCAAGGGGAAACAGTTCCCGCGAGGCAAATTCCTCACGATTTTCCAGAACTACGCAAGGAAAATCCAGCGGATACAGAACAGGAACCAATGCCTGAGCCACATGGCCACCGCCGAAAATATAGACCAAGCCGGGGCGATGAATTTGTTGCGTGAACCACCTGGCCCCCTCCCACTCCAAAATCCTGGGAGGAGCCGGCAGCGACGATGAATCCTGTACGGTCAGTTCCCCATGTTCCAGCGGAGTGCACAGCCAGAGCGGCTTTCCCGCCTCAAAAGCTGCTGCAACTGTTTCACACACAGCCGCAATTTTGGTGTCGTGCCCTTGAATTGGTAAAAAATGGGCCTTCACCTGTCCGCCGCATACCATATCCAGTTGTCCCGGTCCCGTCTGATTCAACGAAAAAATCCGGCACTGCGGCCTCTGGGTGGGATCGCACTTTAATATTTGCTGCGCCGTTTCAATACAGCGGCTTTCCACCGCTCCGCCTCCCACAGTGCCAGCCACCCGCCCCTGGCTGCCCACCAGCATGCGTGCGCCCGCACCTCGCGGGACAGAGCCGGAGCTGGCAGTCAAGGTGACCAAAACCGTGTCTTCTCCCTTGAGCGTCATATTTTTCAACGCATGAAACAGCCTTTTCAACCCTTGCGCCTCCGTCCCTTTATGCTTTGTTACATACCACTTCGCTGCATGTTCCAGTGGTCATAGTACTCCAAAAGCTTCTGATAATCCTGGGGCGAATCCGCATCCATCAGAACGGCAGCATCTTCTGTCTCCATAAATTTGCTCTCGAGTTTTCCGGAACGCAGAAGCCCTTTTAACCCATCCGTCCCCTTCCAGGTCTGCACTGTATGCACAGCCTCCGCGTTCAGCAAAATGGGATGCCCCCCACGGCCATGGCAGCTGGGACGCACCACCGGAGCATCCAGTTCACACATTGCACGAAGGGTGTCCGGCGAAACCAGGGGAATGTCACCAGGCATAATAAATACCCGCTCCGCCTCCGCAGTGAGCTGAGCCAGACCAAGCTGGATAGAGGTCAGCATGTCGGTCGTTGCATATTGCGCATTACGGCACAGTGTGACAGAGGAAAACCGAAGATGTTCTTCCAGCAATTGTCCTTGAAAACCAGTCACAACAATAATCTGACCGGCTCCCCCAGCACGCAGGCTGTCAATCGTATGCTGGATCACAGTAGCTGTCCCCAGCGGAAGCAGGGGCTTAAACCGGTGCATTCTGGAGGAAAGCCCGGCCGCGGCAATCACAGCGGAAATATACATATTCTGCTCCTTTCTCTGCGCCACAGCCGGTTTCTCCAGTCAAACCGCGATATCAGGGAATGATGTCCTCATCTTTCTGGGCAGGATCCATATACTTGATGGTCCAGCCAGTCCAAATGCAGATCAGGGACATGATAGGATTCAGCATTGCAAAGAACATAAAGGGAGCATACTGACCGGTCGCTACGCCTAAGGTGCCCAAGATAAACGCGCCGTCTGTTCCATAAGGGCAAAACGGAGCACAGAGGGTGCCTACGTCCTCCAGAATACGGGACAGGTTTTTGGGATGCAGGTTGCGGTCACGGAAGGTCTGGCGGAACATCCGGCCGGGCAGCACAATGGCGACATACTGAACGCCAGTGGCAAAATTGGTAAACAGGGTAGAAAACACCGTCGTCGTCATCATCGCCTTGTCGCTCTTGGCGTGGGAAAGGATCTTTTCCACCACACTATGGACCATTCCTGTGCGCTCCACGATTCCGGCAAAGGCCAGCGCAATTAAAATCAGGGCAATGGTGTCCATCATACCAGACAGGCCGCCCCGGTTGACCAGCTTGTTGATGGCCTCAACGCCGGTGTCCATGCTGACACCAGTATAGGCGGCTCCCAGCACCTGAGACAGCGTGGCCCCCTGGAATGCGATGGCAAATATACCGCCTAACGCCGCTACCCCCAGCAGTCCAGGGATAGCAGGGACCTTGAATATGACCATCAGCAGCACGCAGATGGGAGGGATCAGCATAATAGGGCTAATGTTAAAGCAGGCATCCAGCGTCTCCAGATACAGATCAATGGTACCAAGATCGGCATTTTCTCCCACCACCGAAATTCCCAGTATTCCATAGATAATCAGTGCAACGATATAAGAAGGAGTCGTAGTATAGACCATGTGCTTCATGTGAGAGAACACGGTGGTACCTGCCATAGCGGGAGCCAGATTGGTGGTATCAGAGAGCGGCGAAATTTTATCTCCAAAATAGGCTCCGGAAATAATAGCGCCGCAAGTCATTCCGGCGTTGACACCCAGACCGGCACCCACGCCCATCAACGCAACTCCCACGGTTCCCATGGTGCTCCAGGAGCTTCCTGTAAAGGTAGAAACCAACGTACAAAGCAGGCAGGCCGTGAGCAGGAAGATCTTCGGAGAGATCCAAGTCAGGCCGTAGTAAATCATAGTGGGCACAATACCGCCCAGCATCCAGGTGCCAATGACCATGCCAATGATCAGCATAATCAGCATGGCAGGGGCAGAGGCTTTGATGGTGTCGCAAATACCAGCCTCCATTTCCGTCCATTTGTAACCGGACAGAATGCCAACAATTCCCGCGACCGCCGCGGCCAGCACCAGCGGCATGTGTGCCGAGGTTCCAAACAGCATGATGCCGCTGAGGATCAATGCAAAGGTAATCACAAATACGATTGCCGACTTTCCAAAATCTACCGGGGCTTTTTTTACTTCATTGGTTGTCTTAGCCATAACATTCTCTCCCATCCAAATTTTTCAGGGTAATCGAAACGCACGGCCCTCTTGAGCCGTTCTGATGTCACAGATAAGCTTGGTTTTCTGGTCATACTCCCTCAAAATTTTTATCTCTCTTGGACAAACAACACATTACAGTTCGGCCGCTCCAATCAGCTCCACAACATCGTAAACCACACCTTTTGCTGCACGTTCCTTATATAGCTGCTCTGCCTCTGTCAGCTTCAGCTTGGGCGGCCGGGTTCGCTTCAGACGAATCTGCCGGATCTGATCTGCCAGCAGCTGCGCCGCTTGTTCCGCAGTGAGCAGGTCGGCCAACAAGCCCGGATTGGGAAAAGCACACGGCCTGCGGTCAATAGCGCCGACAAAAGCGCTCAGGACCTCCGGTTTCCCGCTGTAGTTTTTCCAGGCTGCGCACAGGGATATTTGTGCAATGGTCACTTCCCTGCGGCTGCCAAGCTTAACAAAGCAGCTGTTCAGCTCCTTGTCAATGGGCAGATATATGGCAGTTAAAATTTCCCCCTGCTGCAAGCAGGTCTTCCCATCGGGAAACAGGAACTCGTCCATGTCTACCCTTCGGCTTCCGTCCTGGCTGAGGATCTCCAGTTGCCCATGATATAGAAATATACAAGGTGCAATGTCGCCCGCAGGGGAAGCGTTTACAAGGCTGCCCCCCAAAGTTCCCTTATTTCTGACCTGCTGGGATCCCACATGGCTGCACGCCATGTAAAGTCCACGAAAATAGCGGCGAATCAGATGATTGTCCGCTGCAGCAGCGTGAGTAACCATTGCACCGATCTTTAAATAGCCGTCCGTCGTCTCTTCCACGACACGCAGGTCCGGAATGTTCCACAAACTTAAAATACATTCATAATCCGGGTGCCGGGTGCGGATCTGCGGCATCAAATCGGTGCCACCCGCCAGCACTGCGGTGTTTGTCGGAAGAGTTGGCAGTAAGTTCTTCAGATCCTCCAGGGTGCCCGGCTGAAGGTATTCTGTCCTTGCCATATTCACTCCTCCTCACTTTGTGCCGCGGCGGCTTCCTGTACTGCAGCCTTGACTTCCCGGTATCCCGTACAGCGGCAAATATTGCCCGCGATTGCCATTTTTACTTCCTCTTGCGTGGGATGAGGATTTTTCAATAACAACGCCTTGATCGACATCACCATTCCGCTGACGCAAAAGCCGCACTGGACCGCGCTTTTTTTGATAAAAGCCTTTTGGATCACGTCCAATTCTCCGTTTTGTTCCAGCCCTTCAATGGTCCACAGCTCTCCTCCATCCAACTGCCCGGTCATGGTCAGACAAGAATGAATCGCCTCTCCGTTAAGCATCACGGTACAGGCTCCGCACTCTCCCTCTCCACAGCCTTCCTTTGTTCCGGTCAAGCCGAGGTCATCACGAATAAAATCCAGCAGGCGTTTGCTGCCGTCCACCTCCATGGTTTCAGGCCGCCCATTTAATGTGAAATGCAGTTCCATTATTTTTGTGCCTCCAACGCTTCTAAAATCACCGCAGGGGTCAGGGGCAAATGCCTCAGCTGCGTTCCCAGGGCATGGTTGACCGCAGCCACGACAGCAGGTGCCACCGGAGCCAGCACCACTTCGCCGATGGACTTTGCTCCAAAGGGAGCGTTGGGCTCCGGGTCCTCAATCAGGATCGTCTGATAATCCGGCATATCCACCGCGTTGGCTACCTCATAATTTTTAAAGTTTGTAATCAGCGCACGGCCGGTTTTCGGATCAATTTTGATCTCTTCACACAGAGCCATTCCAATGCCCTGCTGAATTCCGCTTCCCACCTGTCCCCGGCACATATCGGGGTTGATGGCCTTGCCCACATCATGCACAGAGAGGCAGTCCAAAACCTTGGTAAACCCAGTATAAGTATCCACTCTCACATAAGTAAAGTGTGCAGCCGGTACGCCGGGATTTGCTGCAGCATTGGTGGTAACCGAACAAAACAGGTCTTCTCCGGTGACACGGATGGAATATTCACAAATCTCCTGCAGCGAAATCCTGACCGTTTTTTCTGTCTCTTTAAAGAACACTCCAGCCTCATAGTGCAGCACATTTTCATTGCAGCGAAGCGCAGCGGCGGCCTTCTTCCGTGCCTGATCCATCAATTTTTCACAACATGTCTTCACAGATTGGCCCAGGGAATATACAGTCCTGCTGGCATAACAGCCGTGGTCATATCGACAGGACTGGGTATCCGCTTCTTGCAGCAGAATGTTTTCCAGGGGGATCTCCGTCACTTCAGAAGCAATCTTTTTCAAGGCCATTACCGTTCCACACCCATGGTCGTGGACCGCAACATGTACGATCAGGCTTCCGTCTTCCTGCAATCTGGCGTTTGTGGATGCAACATCCACCCGGTACGGATAGAAGGAAGAGGTATGGGATGCCAACGCCACTCCCACTCCATACCGGTAGCGCCGCTGCTGCTCATTCTGCCGGCGGCACTCCTCTTTTCTCTCATCCCAGCGAAATGCCTCTCTTCCCCGAACCAAACACTCTTCAAAGTGCGTATTGCCAATGGAAACCTGATGCACGACTTCCTCATCATAGGGCTGATGAATATTTTTCAGCCGAAATTCAATTGGATCAATCCCCAATTCCCCGGCAACCATATTCCAATGATTTTCCAGGCAAAGGGTAAGCTCACAGGAACCCCAGCTTCTAAAGCTCCCATTGATGGGCGTATTGGTACACACCGCTCTTCCGTCAAAGTGAATGTTGGGGATTCGATACACTTTATTGATCTTTTCCCCTATGGTAGAGACATAATCTCTGGACACGGTCAGATAGGCTCCGGCATCGAGCCGGCAGGAGAGGGAAACCCCCTGAATCACTCCGTCCGCTGTGACTTTACTTTTGACTTGTGCATCCACACTGTGTTTCATCATGGTGTTGACAATCTGCTCTTCTCTGGTATATACCAGCCGCACCTCACCCTGCAAGTCCCATGCCGCATAGGATGTAAGCGGTTCCAGCAGCGTCTCCTGACGCACACCAAAGGAGCCTCCCATTGGCATCTTGACCACGCGCACCTTGGAATACGGCATTTGAAGCAGTTCTGCCACCGTACTGCGAACCCCAAATACAGACTGGCACCCAGTCCAGACGGTCAAGGTCTTCTCCGAGGCGTTATATTTGGCGCGGCAAGATTGGGTTTCCATCGCCAAATGAGTCATGCGTCCAATGTGGGAACAGCTGGAATGACACAACACATCTGTGACAGAGGCATAATCGCCATAATCGAAGGGGGCACATTCATACACATTGCCGTCCGGGTGAATTTTGGGGGCATCTTCACGTTCTGCCTCGTCCACGGAGACCACAAACGGCAGAGGATCGTATTCTACTTCGATCAACCGGCAGGCCTGTTCTGCGATTTCCTCAGAAACAGCAACCACGGCCGCAACGCGCTCCCCCACATACCGGATATGCCGGTCAAACAAACGCTCCTGATTGGGAACGGTCTCCCAAGGTCCCACCCGTCCGCGGTCATAAAGACGGTCCGGAGTATTCTCACAAGTATATACCGCACGTACTCCGGGCAGCTGCACCGCTTTTGAGATATCAATGGAACGGATCATTCCGTGGCTGACCGTACCCGCCTTTAATCTCATGTACAGCATGCCCTGCGTGGTTTCATCGCCGCAGTAGTGGAGCCGGCCGGTTACCTTTCCATACGCCTGATCGTTCGACAGTTCTTTTCCAACTACATGAAACTCTTTCAAAACTATCATCCTTTAAAATTTTTTCTTCCTAAAAGGGTGCTAGTAGAATGTTCTGCTTGCAACTGCAGAAAAGTTTATGGCCCTTTTCCTTGCGTCGGTTTGTCCTGTATCAAATATGTTTTCAGTGTATAGCCTCAAAATCAAATTCAGGTCAATAAAAGCGTCAAAAAAATATCTAATAAAAATTTTCAATCATTTTCTCCGGAAAAGCGCTCCATTTTACGTCAATTATGTCAAACAGATGGCCATAACCACCATTGCACATTTTCCGGAAAACACAGCATGCAATTTCAATGTAGTAACGTCAAAAAAGATATGTTATAATCTAATTTAAAATATCGTGTTCTTTCTGAAACTGGAACAAAATGGATCATGTGTGTGTAAGGAAAGGTAGATTCTCATGAGGCAATTAACCGCTTCTCTTTTAGGTTCCCCCCGTATTCTGAAGGACGGGGAATTTGTTGCGTTTCCGTTTAAGCAAGCAGAAGCCATTTTGTATTATCTTTTGGTGGAGCGTGAAGCACCCCGCAGCAAAATTGCCGATCTAATTTGGGGAAACAATGTGGGGGATCAAAAGGTCAAGTCCAATATGCGAAACGCTATTTATGTGCTGCGCAAATTGCTGTGGACAGACTTTCTGATTGAGCCGAGAAAGAACATTCTGCAGATCAATCCAGAGATCGATGTACACCTGGACCTTGAGCAGCTGAACAAAGATTCTGCGGAAATTACAAACATTTATGCCGGAGAATTTTTGCAAGACTTCTATCTGAAAGAGAATGAATACTATAACGAGTGGATCTTAAACACGCGGCAAGAGCTTCAGCAGATCTATATCGACCGTTTAAAACAGTCCATTGCCCGCCGGTTTGAATCCCAGGACTGGTCTCAATGCGAGGCACAGGCCAAGCAGCTCATCTCGCTGGATGAGTACGATGAGACAGGCTACTACTATCTCATGGAAATCTACCGCATCAGAGGGGAATATCACAAGGCCATTGCTCTTTACGACCGGCTGAAACTGCTCTTGGCAGAAGATCTGTTCCAATTTCCCGGAGAACGCATTTCACAGCTGACGGAACTGGTCAAGCAGGAGCGCAGCCAAAAACTCATCAAGGCCTCCGCTTCAACGCAAGCTGCCTTTCCCACTCAGAATTCCGGAATGACCCATAAGACTCCCATATACGGGCGCGCCTTGGAACAAGAGCTGCTGGTCAAAAATGCCCTTCAGTTTTTCAACGGAGGAACCTGCATCAGCCAAGCAGTCATCGGGGAGGCCGGCATCGGAAAAAGTACGCTGTTAAATCATCTGTGCAGCGGTCTTCAGACCGGTGAGGAGACCTTTTTGTTTCATGCTTCCTGTTACCACGCAGAAGAAACCTTTGCCTTAAAGCCATGGCAGGCTATTTTTGAGCAGATCTTACACTTGATCAAAAAATGCCCATCGGACAAACGAAATGCCTATTTTCATACAATGACCGGGCTCTTTTTCCCTCACTTAAAAGATGGCGACGCAGAGCTTATCGATCAGGACTCCATCAGCATCCAAACATACGACGGCAATGAAAGAACCATTACCCACGCTCTGCTTCACTTTGCCAAAAACCGAAAAATCATCATCTGCATCGACGACCTGCAATGGGCTGATATTTTAACCGTATCCTTGATCCAGGACATCCTCACCACCAACCAAAATCACAACATCATGTTTCTTCTGGGGTGCCGAAGCGCGCACAACGAACATATCTCCCGCTTCCTGGAAGACATGCACCTGGCCCACTTTTTGCAGAAAATCGTTTTGGAACGTTTCAGTTTCGCCGATACCGTTGGTCTGGCGGATTCTCTGCTGCCTCGCCGGTTCGACTCAGCCGATCTCCGCAAGCAGCTTTACCACGAGACGGAGGGAAACCCGTTTTTCATCATCGAAACCGTCAATAATTTTAAGTATAACGGAGATCTGGCGGACATCACCCAAAATATGAGAGACACCATTCGCCAGAGGACCATCCACCTTCCTTCCGACTGCCGTAATATTTTAGACCTCTTGTCTTTGTTTTTTGACGGCGTTTCTCTCCCTTTTCTTGCGGAGCTTTCTCAAAAACAGGAATACGAGCTAGTCGATATTCTTGAAACCTTGATCGATCAACAGCTGATTTGCGAAAAGGCCTCCGATACTGGTGTTCGTTTTCAATTTACCCACCAAAAGATTTTGGAATATGTATATAGCGAATTATCTCTGACCAAACGGCGTGTCCTGCACGAACGGATCGCCAACCTTTTGGAAGGAAAGCTGTCCGGAACGGGCAGGGATTTTCCCCTCTACCATAAATTGATGTATCATTTCGAACGGGCCAAGAATCAGAAAAAGTATCTGAAATATTACATCAAATACATTTATGTCCAGCTAAACCGCGCCCATGAATACTACCCCGTAATCAGTGACGGCCAATGGTCCGTCACCTCCAAAGACCTAGAGAGCAAAACATATGACGACAACGGCATCATCCGCAGTCTCCAGCGCATTGGAGATTTGATAAAAGCCAACGAGGGCACCTTTGAAGTGTCCGATCAGCAGGACTATCTGTCCGATTACTGCCACATGATGGGGCGGTATTATATCCGCAGTGCAGACTATACACAAGGACTATCTTACATTCAAAGATTAGTCGAGCTAAACGAACCAATCAACTCCGATCAAGCTCTGAAAAACATCATCAAAGCAAATCGTCAAAAGGTCTGCGTCTATATGAACCGCTATGAACCCGAGCCCATGCGCACACTTGTGGAGGAATCCATCACACTTTTAGCCGGACATAGCAAGCCAGAGGAGCAGGCCATCTGGATGCGCCTGTCCGGAATGAGTGACATCATGTCCGGCGACCTCTCCTCCGCCCAAGTACAGTTCAGCCGAGCCATTGAGCTATTTGAGAAATCGCTGGAAAAGGAACAGTACCGTTATAACTTAGCCGCCTCCTACGCCGGTCTCGGCGAGGCAAAACGGTTGTCGCTGGATTATCCTGGGGCCTTTGTCTGCTATGAGCAGGCCATCACTGTTTGCAAAGATTATTACCTGGGCGGCGGTGCAGCTTCCTTCTACACCTACGCCGGGCAGGCAGCTCTCGACAGTCAAGACCTGGACCGGGCCGAGGAATATTTGACTCAGGCCGTGGAATGTTTCAGCAAAATTGAGCTTTTGTGGGAGCGCAGTATTGCATTTGCCTATTATGGCCTGCTATGTTTTCTCCGAAAGCGGTACGCTGATGCGGTCAAAAATCTGGAAATTGCCGAAACCTGTTCCCAACGGTTGGGCAGCCGCTATGAGCAGGGCGTCCTCAATCGAATATACGCCTGGATCGCGATACAGCTTCAGAAAGACCGGGATGTTCCATCCCTTCTTTCAGCGGTTATCACCCAAGCACCACAGGTATATATTCAGCGTGCAAGAGCTTTGTTGGACTGTGTATACTCTCCCATTGATGAAATCTATTTAAATCAAATGGAAAAGGTCCTTTCCGAATAACAGGTCAAACTGCCTTGCCGTGCATCCATTTTCCATTTCTAAAAAAGCTTGCATCGAATTGTCTGATCCACAATTCGATGCAAGCTTTTTTTATCCATATCAGGCTTTTGCTACCAATCCCAGCCTAAACTATCTGCACAAAAAAAGCAACACGTTTTTCTTCAATCTGTAAAATAAGTGAAATTGACGCATTTTTGACGCTGCGTTTGATTTTGTTTTGATGATATGGTTTTACGATAAATCCAACGAAGAAACTTTTGCCGTGAAATGTGGTAAAGCGCCCGTGGAGGAAACGAAATGAACAACTACCATTTTGACCTGCAAACAGATATGCGTGGAACCGGCTGCTGCAAATGGGATAAAGCCGGTGCCCAATATCCATTTCCATTCAGTGTCGCGGACACCGACTTTCGTCCCCCCGTTGAGATCGAAGAAGCCATCATTCAAAAAGTCAGGCAGGGAAACTTAGCTTACGGAATCTATCCTCCTGCCTTTCACAAAGCAATTAAATCCTGGTATGAGCGGCGGTATGGGACAAAGCTGGCCTCGAAGTGGATCCGCAATTCGCCCGGTCTGATCGTCTCTGCAAAACTGATCATGGAAGCAGTAACCAGAGTGGGAGAAAATGTTCTGGTGATGCCGCCCGTTTATTTCAATTTTCGGGAAATTGTGGAAAAAAATGGCCGGAACCTGGTGGAAAGCCCATTAATTTTGGCACAAGGGCATTACCGCATTGACTTTGAAGATCTGGAACAAAAAGCCCGCGACCCCCGTACCACGATGATGATCCTTTGCAATCCCCACAATCCCATTGGATATTGTTGGCCGAAAGAAGAGCTGGCGCAAATCGCAGAAATCTGCAGCCGACATGGTGTATTTGTCCTTTCAGACGAGGCCCACGCCGACATTGTCTATAACGGCGCCAAGCACACGGTATTTTTGGACTCCTGTGAAGCGGCAAAAGACAATTGCGCGTGCATCAATGCCCCAGGAAAAGCCTTCAACATCAACGGTTTGTATGTATCCTATGCCATTATTCCAAACGAGCGCATCAGAACTGCCTATGATAATGCCTATGAAAATCACCATTTTGACTTTTCCTTGCTGGGCGCTGAGGCTCTGATCGCTGCTTATGAATATGGCGCCCGGTACGTAGACGAGTTGGATGAATACATAGAAGGTAACATGCGGTACTTAGATGAATTTTTGAAAACGAATCTCCCCAAAATCCGTATGGTACCGCCCAACGCTACTTATCTGGCCTGGCTTGATTTCCGTGACTGCGGCATGAACAGCCAGAAAGCGGATCTGTTTTTGAAATCAGCGGGCCTTGTCCTCAATCGCGGGGATTTGTATGGGGCTCACGGCGACGGCTTTATGCGGTTCAACGTTGCCTGCTCCCGCACGGTGCTGGAACAGGCACTGGAAGCGTTGAAAAACCATCCTTCACATTTGTAATGTGAGGGGATCTGGGACAACTCTCTGGCTATCCCGGCGGCAGCCAGGCAAAACAGCAAATATGCTCCAATATTGAATGGAAATATTCCAAGAAAACGATTGTGCTGATGGGAGGTAAAAGAATGAATCATGTAAAAATCGATCAGGAATTTATGCTGCACTTCATGGAAAATCTGATCAACATTCCCAGTCCTGTGGGGTACTACGTAAAAGTCAGTAAATTTATGGTAGACTCCCTGACCCAGCTTGGATATGAACCCTGGGTGGACAACAAAGGAAACATTTATGTTCGGGTCGCCGGCCAAAACAAGGAAAAAACCGTGGGGATCGTAGCCCACCTTGATACCCTGGGGCTGATGGTTCGAAAAATCAACGCTGACGGTTCTTTGAAAATCGTCGACATAGGCGGCATCAACTACCACAGCATTGAAGGGGAATCTGTCGTAATCCACACCCGTGACAATGGAGAATACACTGGCGTTGTTTGCTGTAATTCCCATTCCCTTCATGTATTTAAAGATGCCGCGACTTTGGAACGCACATCCGAAAATATGCACATTATGATCGATGAAAAGGTGTCTTGTGCAGAGGACGTCCAAAAATTGGGAATTCGCGTTGGTGATCACATCTCGGTTAACCCCAGATTCACAGTGACAAAATCCGGTTTCATTAAATCACGTTTTATTGATGACAAGGGCGGGGTTGCTGCCGTTGTTGCTACACTGAAAGCCCTCAAAGATCACAATCTAGTGCCGTCCAATAACGTCCTATTCATGTTCTCTCAGTATGAAGAAGTAGGATACGGAGGCGCAAGTGTTCCCGATGGAATGGAGGAGCTTGTAGCGGTGGACATCGCTTCGGTAGGACCGGACAACGCCGGTACCGAATTCGATGTCAGTATTTGCACCAAAGACGCCATTACGGTATATGATGTGCCATTAGTGGACAAGTTGGTCAAGCTGGCCCAAGAGCATCACCTGGGCTTCCAAACCGACATCTGTACTGGCGGAGGAACAGACGCCTCTCAGGCAGTACGGGCCGGCAACAACTTGAGAGTTGCAGCTATCGGCTTAGGAACTTATTCCAGTCATGCCATGGAGCGGACCCATGTCGAAGCCATGGAGAATACCAGTAAGCTCCTGCTGGCATATTGCTGCGGATAAATTTATCCAGTGCTATCAAAGAGGAGAGCAGAATTAGACATCATTCGGGAATAAGATTACAAATTTGAGGAGGAGAACTATGAAAACGACCAGATTCATATCCATTGCCTTAGCACTTGCACTCAGTGCAAGCTTGTTCACCGGCTGCTCGAACAGCTCGTCTTCCAGCGGCAGCTCCACTGGTTCCCAGGGGATCAAGGAAGAGATCGTCATTGCTCAGAATTCCGATGCCAAATCTCTGGACTTACAGGCCAGCAATGACGGCGGATCCTTGAACGTCAATGCTCAGATCTATGACACCCTTGTCGTCAAGAATGCTGACGGCACCTTCAGCCCCCACCTGGCAAAGTCCTGGGAACAGGTCAGCGACTTGGTCTGGCAGTTCAAATTGGAAGAGGGCGTGAAATTCCATAATGGAGAGGAATTGAAAGCCAGCGACGTAAAATTCACCTTTGAGCGCGGCCTGACCTCTACCATCAGCTACATGCTGGACTTCATCGACTCGGTGGATGTCGTCGATGAATATACCTTCAACTTGAATCTGAAGTTCCCCTATGCTCCCATTCTGTCCAATCTTTCCTATACATCAACGGGTATTTTGAATGAAAAGGCAGTAACCGAGGCTGGCGAAGACTATGGCCAGAATCCCATCGGCACCGGCGCCTATATGTTCTCCAACTGGAAGGCCGGCGACAGCATTGAACTGGTTGCCTTTGAGGACTATTTCAAAGGCGCTGCCCCCACAAAAAAGCTGAAGTATCGGAGCATTCCCGAAAACACCAGCCGGAGCATCGCACTGGAGACCGGCGAGGTCGATATTGCATACGACATTGATCCTGTGGATAAAGAAACCATCAGAAGCAACGATCAGCTTGTTCTGATTGAAGCTCCTTCTTTGCAGGTAGATTACGTCGGCTTCAATATGCAAAAGGAACCCTTCACTGACGTGAGAGTCCGGCAGGCCATCAACTATGCCATTGACCGCGAGGGCATTATTTCTGCTGTTCTGTTGGGCGGCGGCGAGGTTGCTACAACCCCCATTTCCCCCAAGGTGACAATGAGCAATCCCGACATTGTGGGCTATCCCCGTGATGTTGAAAAAGCAAAGGAGCTGTTGAAAGAGGCCGGATATGAAAATGGTTTCCAAACCACAATCTGGACCAACGATAACTCCGTGAGAACCAGAATCGCTCAGATCGTCCAGGCAAATCTGAAAGAAATCGGTATTGATGTGGCAATCGAGACGCTGGAGTGGTCCAGCTACCTGGATCGAACCTCCAATGGCGAACATGATATGTTTATCTTGGGATGGACCGCTACCACTGGTGACCCGGACGGCGCAATGTACGTGCTGTTCCATGGTTCTTCCTCCGCTACCGCCGGCAATAAATTCTTCTATTCCAATGACGAAGTCTCTGAGCTGCTGGATTTGGGCCGTGCGGAAACCGATGATGCAAAGCGGCAGGAATATTACTACAAAGCTCAGGAACTGGTGGTAGAAGATGCTCCTTTGGCCGCACTGTATTATGCCAATGATTGTGCCGGAATCAGCGCAAAAGTCGACGGTTTTGTCTTGAGCCCCTCCAAGAGCCATAAACTGTACGGAGTTACCTGCGCAATTTAATTTCAACTTGTTATTGGGATACAGCTGCGAAATGGATAACTATTCCTAATTTATTTAGGAATAGTTATCCTATTATATAATTTCCCGATTCTGTATAGCGAGGAGATCGTAATGTATAAATACATCATTAAACGGCTAGCTTTACTTCTCCCTGTGTTAATCGGTGTATCATTTATTGTATTTACAATTATGTATTTTACACCAGGAGATCCAGCACAAATTATCTTAGGGGAAAATGCAACAGAAGAAGCATTGGCGAACCTGCGGGAAGAAATGGGGCTTAATGACAGCTTTTTCGTCCAGTATTCTCGCTTTATCATTAACGCGGTCCAGGGCGACTTCGGACGCTCCTATCAAAGCAACCGGGTGGTATTTGACGAGATTTTCTCACGCTTCCCCGCCACCCTTCAGTTAGCGGGAATCGGTGTTCTTTTGTCTGTGCTAATCGGTATTCCCGTTGGTGTTATTTCTGCTACCAAACAATATTCTTTTTTTGACAATACCACCATGGTTTTTGCTCTCATCGGTGTATCTATGCCTAACTTTTGGCAGGGCCTGATGCTCATCATGCTGTTTTCCGTTTGGCTGGGAATCTTACCGTCCGGCGGATATGGTGATTGGACCTATTTTATTTTGCCCGCTATCACATTAGGAACCAGCTCGGCTGGATCTATTGCCCGTATGACCAGATCGTCTATGCTGGAAGTCATCCGGCAAGATTACATCCGGACGGCCCGTGCAAAAGGCGTTCTTGAGAAAAACGTGGTATATAAGCACGCCTTAAAAAATGCACTGATTCCAATTATTACCGTCGTGGGCCTGCAGTTTGGATATCTTTTGGGCGGAGCTGTGCTGACAGAAACTGTTTTCTCCTGGCCGGGAATCGGAAGACTGCTGGTGGACTCCATCAAGCAGAAAGATACTCCCATGGTGCAGGGATTGGTGGTATTTATTGCTGTTACGTTCAGCATCGTCAATTTGTGCATTGATATTCTATACTCATACGTAGATCCCAGAATCAAATCACAATACAAGTGACCGTCGAGGTGAGAAAAATGCAAGGTATTACATCTGAATTACATACCGGCAGAGCCAAAAAAAGAAGTCTTTGGCTGGATATCGGCATCAGAGTGATTAAAAACAAGGCTGCAATGGTCGGTTTTGTAATTTTGGCAGTTTTGATTCTGCTGGCCCTGTTTGCGGATGTTATTGCCGATTATGATACTGTGGTCATTCAGCAGGACCTGGCCAATATGAATCAGGGGCCCAGCCTGGAGCACATCTTAGGTACCGATGAATTCGGGCGGGATATCTTTGCGAGAATCATTCACGGAGGCAGAATCTCTCTGGCTGTCGGCTTGGTTTCCGTGTGTTTTTCGCTGGTTGTAGGCGGCATCCTAGGTGCCCTTGCAGGATATTACGGCGGTAGGTTTGATAATATTATCATGCGGTGTATGGATATCTTTCTGGCCATCCCCAGTATTCTATTGGCCATGGCCATCGTAACCGCACTGGGCTCTTCGCTGCTCAATCTTATGATCGCCGTAGGAATATCGAACATTCCGTCTTACGCCCGTATTGTCCGCGCCTCTGTATTGACCATAAAGGATCAGGAGTTTATCGAAGCAGCACGTGCAATCGGGGGCAACGATTTCCGAATCATTATGCGGCACATTCTTCCCAACACATTGGCCCCTGTCATTGTACAGGCGACCTTGGGTGTGGCGGGTGCCATACTCTCCACCGCCTCCTTGAGCTTTATCGGTCTGGGCATTCAGCCTCCCGCTCCGGAATGGGGTGCAATGCTCTCAAACGGGAGAACATACCTCAGAAGCGCCTGGCATGTTGCCACCTTCCCCGGAATCTTCATCATGGTTACCATACTTTCCCTTAACTTGTTGGGCGATGGCTTAAGAGACGCTTTGGATCCGAAATTAAAACAATAATGGAAAAGAGGAGCTTTCGGCAACCATGGAATGTAAACATGATAATCTTTTGCAAATTGAAGATCTCAGCATTCAATATAAAACCGGCGAGGGTATTGTTCGTGCGGTAAACGGTGTCTCCTTTTCTCTTTGTAAGGGCCAGACCATGGGTCTGGTAGGCGAAACCGGCGCGGGAAAAACGACCACCGCTCTTGGTATCCTACGCCTTATCCCCGATCCGCCGGGAAAAATTGTGGGCGGTAAGATCTATTTTAACGGAGAAAATCTACTGCAAAAGCCAGACGGTATGATGCGGCTGATCCGCGGCAGCCAAATTTCCATGATCTTTCAGGATCCCATGACATCCTTGAACCCGGTTATGACCGTAGGGGAACAGATTGCCGAGGTCATTGAAATTCATGAAGCCCTGGGCAAAAAAGAATCTCTGGAAAAAGCAAAAAAAATGCTGGAGATGGTGGGAATTCCAGGAAGCCGCCACAGCGATTATCCCCACCAGTTCTCAGGAGGAATGAAGCAGCGGGTCGTAATTGCTATGGCTCTGGCCTGTGATCCTCAGCTGCTGATCGCAGACGAACCCACCACCGCGCTGGATGTGACCATTCAGGCTCAAGTGCTGGATATGATGAACCAGCTGAAAAAAGAACTCAACACATCTATGATCCTGATCACTCACGATCTGGGCGTCGTTGCGGAAGTCTGCGATACCGTCGCGATTATGTACGCCGGTGAAATTGTGGAATATGGTTCGATCCAAGAAATCTTTGAAAATCCCAAACACCCATATACCATTGGTTTGTTCCAGTCGCTTCCAAGCCTGGATGTGGATACCGACCGCTTAAAGCCTATCAGCGGCATGATGCCAGATCCCACCAATCTTCCCACAGGATGTGCGTTTCATCCCAGGTGCAGCCAGCGGTGTGAAAAATGCACATCCATGGCCCCCCCGATGGTGAACCTGTCGGAAGATCACCAAGTCCGATGCTTTCTGTGTGAAGACGTAAGCGAGCAGTAGAGGTGTAAGTATGTCCGAAAAATTGTTGGAAGTAAATGGCTTAAAGAAATATTTTAAAGTAAAAAATGGCCTGCTCCACGCAGTGGATGACGTGAGCTTTTCTATCAAGGCCGGGGAAACTCTGGGCGTGGTGGGCGAATCCGGCTGCGGCAAATCCACCACCGGCAGACTGGTCTTGCGGCTTCTGGAGCCAACCAGCGGAAAAATTTACTTTGATGGGCAGGATATCAGCGTATTCAGCAAAGCGCAGATGCAGGACATGAGACGGCAGATGCAAATCATTTTCCAGGATCCCTATGCCTCTATCAATCCCAGAATGACCGTAAGCGAAATTATTGCCGAACCGCTCAGGATACACAAGCTTACCAAAAGCAAGGAAGAACTGGACCAGCGGGTCTCGCAGTTAATGGATACCGTGGGACTGGCTGAGCGGCTCTATAATGCATATCCCCACGAGTTAGACGGAGGACGGCGGCAAAGAATCGGCATTGCCCGAGCTCTTTCGGTAAATCCCAAATTTATTGTCTGTGACGAGCCGGTATCTGCACTGGACGTGTCTATTCAGGCGCAAATTTTGAATCTTATGCAAGACTTGCAGGAAGAATTGGGTCTGACGTACATGTTTATTACCCATGACCTATCTGTGGTAAAGCATATTTCTGACAACATCGCCGTCATGTATCTGGGGCAGATGGTGGAATTGGCTCCTTCCAAAGAACTGTTCGCAAACCCCATTCACCCCTATACACAAGCCCTTCTTTCCGCTATACCAGTTCCCAGTTTAAAAAAGCGCAGAGAGCGCCTCCTGTTAAGCGGAGAAATTACTTCGCCGGTCAATCCAAAGCCGGGCTGCCGGTTCGCCAACCGCTGTCCCTATGCCCAAGAGTCTTGTCATTGCCAGGACAATACTTTGACCGAGGTCTCACCCGGTCATTTCGTGGCGTGTAAACTTAAGGCCCCCGAATTTCAATAATTTTTGTGACAGGGGAATCGGTTAAACATGGAGCAGATATTACAGAATTACGCAACGCTGATCGTTCGCCGCGGAGCTACTGTCAGGCCAGGGAAACCAGTGGTGATTCAGGTAGATACCTCTGAATCAGCATTTGCTTGCATGCTGGCTGCCGAAGCTTATCGCGCTGGAGCCAGTCATGTTGAAATCCTGTGGAGCGACGAGCAGTTAGAATATCTCCAGTATTCCTATGAAACGCTGGACCAGCTGACGTCGATTCCAGCGTGCAAGGTGGAACATTTACTGCACTATTTGCGGCAGGACGCCTCTTATATCCGACTGGTATCTCAAAACCCATTTAATCTGGAAAAAGTTGAGGCAGACAAACGCAGCGCCGGGCTTCAGGCCTCCCAGCAGGCCTTTCAGGAAAAGCAAGACCTGGTTATGAACCATACGATCCCTTGGTGTATTGCGGCAGTTCCCGGAGCAGCCTGGGCCAAATTAGTTTATCCCGAGGAGGCCCAGCCGGTCGAAGCACTGTGGCGCTGCATTGCCGCCTGCTGCTACTGTGACCAAGCTCCGTTATTACGCTGGGACAAACATATTCGGCGCATGAAACACAGGCTGGAAAAGTTAAATAACATGGACCTGGATCGTCTGTGGTTTGTATCCGAAAACGGGACCAACCTTACGATCGGACTTTGCGAACATCATCAGTGGAACGGCGGAGATTCCGTCACTCCAAATGGCGTTCGCTTCTCCCCCAACCTGCCTACAGAGGAATTATATACGGTTCCCCACAAAGACAGGACCAATGGAATCGTTGTATCCACCAGGCCGTTGTCCGTTTCCGGCACTGTGTTAAAAGCAGGGTTCCAGTTAATCTATCGAAACGGGTGCGTCACCGAAGTCCTTGCCAAAGATCAGCACGATCAGGCCATTTTGGAGGATATTTTCCAAAATGACCCAGGTGCCCGCCGTCTGGGAGAAGTGGCTTTGGTGGACTACGACAACCCAATCGGCAAATCGAAGCGAATGTTCTATTCGACTTTGTTTGACGAAAATGCTGCGTGCCACTTAGCCATGGGCAATGGGATCCGCGCTGCGCTGAAAACCTCCCCTGACGAGGATACACAGACTTGTGGACTTAACCAGGCCAAAATCCATTTGGACTTTATGATCGGTACAAGAGATATGAAATGTATCGGAATATCCAAATCACATAAGAACTATTTGCTCATGGAACATGGAAATATTTTAATATAAGATTATAAGAGAAGCAGACCGTTTGATTGCGATCTGCTTCTCTCTTTTCCATCTCTGCCTTTAAAAATCATTGACAAGAATATGCACGGCCCTTTTCTTTCACAATCGGTGAAAATCATGGTTTGGTTGTATGTCCCCTTAATTTCCATCCTGGTTTCTCCGCAATATTATATTTCTATGGGATAAAGAGATTTCCCATCAATCCCGCCAGAAGTACCGGACAATAGACCGCCGCGCAATAGCGGGACTGGT
The DNA here is from genome assembly GCA_944385035.1 of uncultured Oscillospiraceae bacterium. Lineage (GTDB taxonomy): Bacteria > Bacillota > Clostridia > Oscillospirales > Oscillospiraceae > Lawsonibacter. Next base: position 316,063 of record CALWVV010000001.1, read on the forward strand.
TCTCCGTGCAGCAAAAACATACAATAGACAAAAATCCCCCTGCTAAGGGTACTTTTTTATGCCGTCTGCATAATTCAGGCCGGCTCCTTTGACGATTGATTTGTTTTCCCTCAGCGGCGAATTTCATCCAATAATGCGGCAGAGCAAATAAAACCTAAAAAAGCAAAATTTTTTAAAAAAATCTTCCAGATCCTTGCATACTGGCTTAATTTTTGATTGGATCCTGTCGAAATATGAATGCATGTAGTCCATACACAAAGTTTGCATATTTTACCATTTTTTTACAATGCAATTTGTATTTTGTCTCTGGTGGGTAAACGTATAATAAGTTAGTGCCCGTTTTTAATATATTAAACTACTATTTCAATGTTTGAAGATAACGGCCACACATACTATAATGCTGCCGTGTCCGGAGAAACAAATTACATATACATCTAACAAAGAAGGTATTTTGGGTGGATGAGCAAAAGATCCAATCAAATTTGAACAAACTTCTCATCGTGTTTCTTGCAATTTGTTTGCTGATCGGAGGTGTCGCTCAATATTTATTTCGCTCTGTCTCAGATCTGTACATAGAGTCTGTGCAGGGGCGGCTGGAAGAACGGGCCCATCAGTATAAGAATTCCTTTTTATTTAAAACGAACTCCGACCTGCAGACCCTGCGCGCTATGGCCTGCATGCTGGAGGATACCATTGCGGAAAGTGCCTCTGCAAAGGCGGCAGGCGAGCGGCTGGCATACCTGTGGGATGCCAGCCGGACCGCTGGCTTTGTCCGCCTGTGTTACTTTAACCTCTCCGGGAAAGGGATGCAGCTGTCTTCTCAGGGCGAGGTAATCGAACTGCAAACCGAAGACGAGGCTGCTGAAATGCAGTCCATTATTGAACAGGCACTGCAAGGGGAGTCTCTAACTTCCCAGGCTTTTTACGACTCAAATCTGGGATACAATACCATTAGCTATGCCACCCCGGTTTACACCGGCAAACAAATCAGCGGCGCTTTGGTCTGCTCTGTGAGCACAGAATCCTATGCAGACATCCTTTCCTCCATTAGCTTCGTCAGCGATGTTGGAGCGGTCGCCGTACTGAGCAGCAGCGGAGATATACTGGCCTCCACAAGGACACACCAGGATCAGGGCTTCTACCAACTGGACGAGTCTGACTATCTGGACGAGGAATTGTCTCATAAATTTATGCAGGCCTTGTCTGCGGATGAGACCCAGTTTTTTGAATTTGATTTTAACGGGATACCTGCCTATGCCTGCATTATGCCCTTGGATATATGTTCGGACAAAATCGTGATCGTAGACACGGATAAGGGCGTCAGTGATGCGGTGTCGGGTGTTGTAAGCTATGCACATCTGACTGGGATCCTGTTTGCTGTCACAGCAATCTTGTTTGTGCTGGCAGTACTTTACATTAACCGCCGTCATAACTTGCAGCTGCGCCAGGTGGCATACCATGACCGGTTGACCGGAGCCTATAACCGCTATAAATTTTTCCAACTTCTGGACCAAAGGCGCAAAAAATCCACAGAATATGCTGTGGCGGTCATCAATATACGGAAATTTAAATATATCAATGAACTGTTTGGCTCCGACCGCTCAAATCAGCTGCTCAAAGACACTTGTGCGGTTCTGAAGCAGTATATGGAGCAGGGGGAGTTCTTTTGCCGGGATACGGCGGATACCTTTGCCCTGTGCCTGAACACCTCAGATCGAGACACGATACGAAAGCGGCTGGAGGTCATCTTCACGGCCCTGAAAGCCTGCGGAAAAAGCGTCCATCACGCATACCCAGTCTCCTACTATGGGGGCTGTGCCACGACAGAAGATTGTGCTGACAAAAACAATAACGAGGAACTGATGAGCCATGTAATGTTGGCTCTTAATTATGCAAAGCAATCCCAGCAATCCACCATCTCTTTTTATGATACAAAGATACACGAAAAAGAGATGCTGCAGAACTACATTGAAAACCGTATGGAGTGGGCGCTTGAACATGGTGAATTTCAGATGTTCCTCCAGCCCCAAATGGACCTGCGCCAAAAGCGCCTCAGCGGAGCGGAGGCACTGGTACGGTGGATTACGGATGGGAAACAAATGATTTTCCCCGACCAGTTCATCCCCATCTTTGAACAAAATGGCTTCTGCATCCAGCTGGATTACTACATGGTAGAACAAGCCTGCAAGCAGATCCGGGCCTGGATGGACGCCGGCCTCTCCCCGGTTCCCATCTCGGTCAACCAGACCAAGCTGCTGCTCTATGAAGAGGACTATGTGGAGCGGATCTGCGCCATTACCCAGCGCTATAAAGTGCCCAGCCGGTATATCACGCTGGAAATTTTGGAAAGTCTGGCGCTGGAAAATCCTGAGCGGGTATCTGCCCGCATTGACCAGCTGCACAGCTACGGCTTCCGCATTTCTATGGATGATTTCGGAAGTGGGTATTCTTCCCTGACTGCGCTCAGCCAGCTTCCCATTGACGAGCTCAAACTGGATCGCTCTTTTCTCATTCAGGCCGACCAGAGCACGGAGCATAACCGCCGCAAGATCCTGGAGATTGTCATTGAAGTGGCGCAGCGCCTGCATATTTCCACCGTGGCCGAGGGGATCGAAACAGAAGATCACGCACATCTGATGTGGGAATTGCACTGTGATTATGGTCAGGGATATTATTACAGCCGGCCGATCCCGGCCGCGGAATTTACAGATACGTTTCTGCAGAACAATGGGGCTTGCTGAAGGCAAGCAGCGGCTATAATGACAAATACGCTGAGGGGGAAGTTATATGCTCTCCGATGAATTTTTACAATTAGGGCAGCATGAAGGTGATTGGGAATACTGGGAACAAACGGACAAAGAGGTCGTGTCCGGTCATTGGATCATTGAAATTGAGCAGGGCAAACCGGCGCGCTTGTACTGCGATGCAGTCGCCCGGAGATGCTTTGGCATTTCTGCCAACGACACGCCGGAAATGTGCTATGCCCTGTGGCAGGATAATATTTTTTCTTCTCACATTGCGGAGATGCAGCGTCATGTCAATGAAATTATTATGGGGGCACGTGGCGACATTACATATCCATGGAAAAATCCAGCGGGTAATACCCTGTATCTGCGCAGCATCGGTATACGGGATAATGGTTATCAAAACGGCATTCGTCTGGTGGGAACCTTTCAGGATGTGACCAACGTCATCTGCAGTGAACAAATCAGCAGACGGACCTATCTGAAATCTGATTATTTATTGCAGATCCTGGCAGATACCTTTGAGGCGGTGCATGTGATCCAGTTTGACCAGGGCGCTGTTATGCCCGTGCGCGCCATCCTGCCGTTATTTTGGAACGCGCGTGAATTGGACATTACGCGCTATCTTGAGCTTATGCGGCAGTTCATCCCGCCGAAGGACTGTGAGCTGATCCGAAAATGTATTATCGAACGAAAAGTGTTTGATCATGGCGGGAATTGTGTCACCAAGTATTCATGGGACTTCAAAAGTGATGCTCTGAAAAAAGACGGCTGCTATAATATCCTGCTTAGTTTAGATCCCAACGTCAGCAAAAACGATATGATCCTTGCCATTCGGGATGTTTCCGAACTTGAAAACAACAGAAATGCTGTCAGTACCCTGAAGCATATGTCCGAAATAGACAGTCTCACCAACGTCTTCAACCGTGCTGCCATTGAGAAAAAAATGAGCAAGTACATTACGGGTCATCCAGATGAGCCGGGACTTGTGCTGCTGTTGGATCTGGACAACTTCAAACAGATCAATGATGTGTTTGGTCATATTGAAGGCGACAATTTTCTCATCGAATTGGCGGAAAAACTGAGACAATTTTGCCGCAGTACCGATATCATCAGCAGGCTCGGCGGCGATGAGTTCATGATTTTTATGCCCAATGTGAAGGAACAATATATTACCTCTCTGGTCTCCCGAATCATCAATGGCATACGCAAGGAGTACCACAAGGCAGACGTTGCTTTTGAGGTAACGGCTTCTATCGGTATTGCGCATTATCCTGAGGACGGCCGCTCTTTTGCTGAGCTTTATCACTGTGCAGACCTTGCGCTTTACAATGCAAAACGAAAAGGAAAAAATTGTTATTCGCGCTATCAGAATACAGTTTTGTGAGAAGCTTTCAGCTCGATTCCCTGAACACTGGGAAATGAGGGACAGGGAAGAGAGATTTTTGGAACACTATGACAGACTGCGAGATGTTATGATGTGAAGCATTTAAAGAATAACATAGTTTTATGGATCGTCGGTATCACGCTGATTTTCAATCTTCTTCCGGTTCAGACGCAGGCGGCGTCTGACCACGTTGTGCGTGTGGCCTTTCCCATACAAGGCACTATATCCTACATTGATGAAAACGGAAATTATGCCGGATACCTGGTGGACTACTTGAACCAGTTGACCTTATTTACCGACTGGGAGATCGAGTATGTCCAGGCGGAAGGAGACATCAACACCCAGCTTTCCACCCTGCTCAAGCAACTGCAAAACGGTGAGATCGACATGATGGGCACTATGAACCGCAATGCAGCTCTGGAGGAACTGTTCCTGTATCCCAGCTACAGCTATGGATCTACCTATACTGTTCTGGCTGTCAGGGATGATTCCACCTATATGAAGGAGAATTTTTCCAACTGGGATGGAATTACCATTGCCGCCTACCCTGGATTGGCTGCCAGAATGGAGCTATTTGACCAGTATGCCAAGGTCAACGGATTTACCTATGAGGTCGTAAACTACGATAGCTTTGATGAAGTAATCAATGCCGTTTATAGCGGCGAAACAGATGCCGCACTTCAGGTAGATATTGCGATGCCGGACGGTTTGAGAAGCATCGGGTATTTTTCTCCCACACCATACTATTTTGCGCTGGCCCCCACCCGTCAGGATCTGCTTCCTGAGCTCAATTCTGCCCTGGAGATTATGTCCCTTTCATATGAGAGCCTGGAGCAGGAGTTGTACGAGCGCTACTTCCTGGATTCCGATCATTTCCGCGCCTCGAAAGAGGAGCTGGAATATATCCGGTCATTGGGGACCCTTCGCGTTTTGTTTTTTGAGGGAAACGCACCGTTCCAATATATAAAAGATGGTGCGCTGACAGGCTTTTCTGTAGAGTATTTTAACGATTTTGCCAAGAGCGTTGGGCTGCAATACGAAGTCGTGCTGGAAGATGACCCTGGGGACGCACTCCAATTGATCAAGGATAACCAGGTTGATTTAGTCGCCTGTATCGCAACGGATTCTGCCCTTTCTTATGAAAAAGGAATCCGTCTGACTCTTCCCTACTTCCATAGCTGTGCCAGCCGCACTTACTCTGTAGAGCACAACCACACAGATGGAGAAGTGCTGCAATTTGACCTGAACACAGAGCAAGCCCTGAAAAATATCCTGTCCAACCCGGACAGCTGTACCTGGATGGACGAATATTCTTTGAATTATTACATGCGCAAAAAGGTGGTTTATGATGATGTTGTGACAGACTGGGCAGATACGAAGGAATTCTCTTATGCTGTTGCTGTGACAAATTCCCTGCCCAATGCTGACATGATGGTCTCGCTCTTAAACCAATTTTCCAGCTCCATCAGCAACCAGGATACACAAGCCCGCCTGTCCAGCTATCTTTTGGATGACATTGAATATACCCCGCTGGAATGGGTCCTGGCAAACATAATCCCCATTGTGCTTGGTTCTTTGCTCTTCCTATTCTGTGTTATTGTGCTGGCTTTCTACGGCTATCACAAAAAAGTGGCATATAACGCGCTGGTCAATGAAAACAAGCTGCTCCAGCTTTCCAGCCACGATGAATTAACAGGCGCCTATAACCGGAATTATTTCTGCAAGCTTACAGATCAGAAAATCAAAAATCATGAACCATGGTCCCTGATCGGCTTGAATATTCACAACTTTAAGTATATCAATGATACTTACGGCACATACCGGGCAGACCAGCTTCTGTGCAAAATGAAGGATATTTTGCAGGATGATCTGAAAGCTGGTGAATTGCTCTGCCGTCCCACCGCCGATTCCTTTTACCTTGCCACTTCAGAGTGCCAGTCTGAGGACATCCGGCGGCGCATAAACCGGTTGGAACCCCTGCTGAAAGCGATGGCGGACGATCTCTTGGACGGCTATCGGCTGTCGATTTACTGCGGCGCCATTTCCTCCGGGACCGTTCTGGATTTGTCCAGCACCCAGGCAAATCTGAATTGTCTCATGGTGGCGTTGGCCCATGCAAAGCAATCCGGCGACAGCAATGTTTGTGTGTATGATGATTCCATCCACCAGCAGGAACAGCTGCGCCAATATATCGAAGCCAACATGTACCGTGCGCTTGAAGAGGGGGAATATCAAGTTTATCTCCAGCCCAAAATGAATTTGCACACCGGCAAAGTGGAAAGTGCCGAAGCTCTGGTCCGCTGGCAAACAAAGGAACGCGGACTTCTGTTTCCAAATCAATTTATTCCTCTGTTTGAGCAAAACGGGTTCTGTAAGCAGCTGGACCTCTACATGCTGGAAAAGTCATGTCAGCTGCTGAGGGAGTGGATGGATGAGGGAAACCCTCCTATTTCCATCTCCATCAATCAGACAAAGTCCCTGTTTGTCAGCGATGACTACTTGGATAAGCTGCTGGAAATCACCTCCCGTTATCAGATCTCGCCCCAGTATATCGTGCTGGAAATCCTGGAAGGCTTGGCGTTTGAAAACATTGAGGAGCTGAACAACACCATCGCGCGTCTCCATAAAGCCGGATTCCGGGTGTCAATGGATGATTTCGGTTCCGGATATTCATCGCTGAACACCCTAGGAAAGCTGCACATTGATCAGATCAAATTGGACCGTATGTTTTTGATGGATTTAAGAGATGATCAAAAGTCCTCTCAAAATGACGTGATGCTTCTGATTTTTGCGCTGGCTAAGAAACTAGGCATCGAGACCGTCACAGAGGGCGTAGAGACCCGTGAGGACGAGGCGCTGATCCAATCTATGGGATGCAACTACGGCCAGGGGTATTATTACAGCATGCCCATCCCTGTGAAAGATTTCTACAACATTTTCCTAAAGAAGACTTGATATCACTCAATACTTCCAATGATTTTCCCAAAAGCAGCGCACGTTCCATTTACAGGAGCCATGCTATGAAGAAGCCTGCCGCTGCTGTGAGCTTTTGGGCAATTCAGGGTCTACCAAACAAAATTTCATTCCCTGAGAGGTGATATTATCGATGGAGTCAAGCGCCGGATTGAAAAAGAGATTGGGGATTATCTTATACGTTACGGTCTTTTTGGTCGTAGAAGTGATATTTGGCTGTTTCATTCTGGAATCCAGAAGATTTATTTTGGAGAACTCCATAAAGCATGGCGGCTACCTGGCCCAAGCGCAGATGGAAAAAATCGAAACGCAGATGCAGGGATATGCCTTCTCCGTGGAACTGGCCGGAAAGTATCTGGACGATATGGTTGAACTGCACACACCTGAGGCGCAGATCCAGCAGTGGATGAAATCTTATTGCGAGAAGATCACCGAGCGGTTTGGCAACAATGTTCTGGACATCTATGCCGTTCTGGATGGCGGTATCGTCGCCGCAAACCCGTGGGAGAGGGACGAGGACTACGACTTTTTGTCCAAATCCTGGTATACGGATGCGGTGGAGGCAGCGCCGGGTACCATTGTGTTTTCTGATCTGTATCAGGATGCCGTTACCGGGCAGGATGTATTCACAATGTCCCTTGCACTTGCCGACGCTCACAATGTGGTCGCCATAGATGTGTATCTCACCAGCGAGAACTGGATGGGCTTTTCCGAGCTGGCAGACGGCTACGGTCTACTGGTCTATGATCCCAATCAAACACTGGCGTATTCCATCGGGCACATAGACCTCGGCACAGTTCAGGCGGATGTACTGGCCGATACCTCCAACGAAGTCTCCCATTATGCGGGGTCTATTAAGGAGGACTACAATCTCTATGCATGTAACCTGAGCAGCGGCTGGAGCGTAGTCATGGCAATTCCAAGAGAGAATCTGATTTCCCCGAAACACATGCTCCTGATGAATCTCGGACTTGGTCTGAATGTTCTGAACATGGTCATCGCAACAACGCTCATCATACGGCATTTTCACAACAGCAGATACATTCGCCAGGATGCTTTGACCGGCCTTTTGAACAAATCCTATCTGATCAAGCAAATCCGCAGGCGGCTCAAACGATCCGGCGGCACACTGCTGATCGTTGATGTGGACAACTTTAAACAGGTCAATGACAACTATGGCCATGACCACGGCGATCTGGTTCTCGTGCAGATCGCAGAGGTGCTGCAGTCTTGTTTCCGGAAAACGGACTGCATCGGCAGATTTGGCGGCGACGAATTTATCATCTATGTAGACGAATTTCTCACAGACACTGTTCTGAATGACAAGGTACAGGATGTGCTCCGCCGGGTGGCTGTGCTGTCAAATCAATATCCCCTGAGCGGCCTGACCATTAGTATTGGCGGCTGCCGCTGTAAAAAGGGCGATAAGTATAATGAAGTGTTCAAGCGTGCGGATGAAGCGTTATACGAAGTCAAAAACAGCGGAAAATGCGGTTTTGCCATAAAACTTAATACATAAGTGTAGAATAACCCTGCCCAACCGGAACAAATGGCTGATATTTGTTTGGATGAGGCAGGGTTATTTTATACCTGAAGCTTCTCTCCGCAACGGGATTGCCCGCGCCGCGTATCAGCGGATGCCGTCTGCTTTTGCTGCTTCCATTTAGCATGAAATTTTTTTCAAAAATGGAAGAATAAAGAATAATATATTGTAGAAATTGGGAACAGATGGTAGAATATATACAGCAGTCTTAGTAGGGCTCCCTCCAAACAAAGCGGCGGTGCAGACATGCAAGCAAGGATCAGTGCCATAGTTACATCGGTAATGGCCCAAGAACATGCATTGCAGTTATTTTGCTTAAAGGAGCTATGAGTGGATATGATGGATTTTAATCTATTTACCCAACAGATGTGGCAAACCTATTTTGCGGATCTGAACGAAGATGGAAGTCATCCCATTCAAAACTTTATCGATCCGACCTGCACAATTATCGGAACGGGCAAGCATGAAATCTACCAAACTGCGCAAGAATTTCAAACCGCTATGTACGAAGAATTTTCCGAGCGTAACAATATTCAATTTCAGTTTCGGGATTTTTGGTGCGACTCGGTTTTTCTGTCGGAAGACCTTTGTCTGGTATATGGAGAAATCTATATTTACTGGGAAAGCGAAGATAAAGAAACTACCATTGATATGGACAGCCGTTTCTCTATAGTCTACCGCCGCAGAGAGGATGAATGGAAAATCATTCACATTCACCACTCGCTGCCCAACATTGAGCAGACAGACGGAGAGTACTATCCCAAAACCCTTCTGAACCAATTTAATGAAGAAATGGTAAAGATGGAATACCTGCGCACATTGGCTGAGCGGGATGGTCTGACCGGCTTAGTCAACTACCGCACCTTTCAGGAACGCTGTAAGCACTATGTGGATGCAAATCCCTCTTGCTGGCTTTTTATCATTGACGTAGACAAATTCAAAGAGATCAACGATACCTTCGGCCATATGTCTGGAAACCGTGTACTCAAAAAAATGGCCATGACACTAAACAATATGGTCCGCTCTTCTGACATAGTATGCCGAATGGGGGGTGATGAGTTTGTCCTTCTTTGCAGCGGCATTGCAAACGAGGAGCAGGCACGCACCTTTACGCAGAGAATAAAAAAGGCCATGGCAGACGCCGGAAAAGGCGAGAAAGCCTGGACAAGCATTTCCATTGGAAAGGCAAGACTTTCTGCTGCCGACAAGTTGGAAGATATCATTGAGGCGGCAGATGCCGATCTGTATCACGACAAGAAAAATAACCGCCAGCCCCCTGTCTCAGCAAATTTAGTTGAAAGATAAGTATGATCGTATACCATCGCAAAACATATTTGCATTGTTACAAAAGGATCGTCATAGCTACATAGCTATTCAAGAGAGGATCTGTGTTATCGTGAAACGGATAAGACAGTTGGCAGGGCTAATATTAACGGCATGCATCGTGGGATCTATGATTCCAACGGCATTGGGTGCTTCAACCGGGAACACTGTGGTGCGTGTGGGGTTCCCTATCCAGCATGGCATTTCCTATCTGGATGAAGATGGGGAATACGCCGGGTATATGACAGAATATTTGGAATACCTCAGTCTGTATACCAACTGGGATTATGAGTTTGTAACAGCCACGGGGGATACCAATACACAAATCAACACCTTGATGCAAATGCTGATGACCGGCGAGATTGACATGATGGGAACCATGAACTATCTCCCGGAGCTTGAAGAATATTTTCTTTATCCGAGCTACAGCTATGGAACCACATATACCTCTCTGACCGTTTTGGAGGACTCCACCCAGTGGGCAGAGGAGGACTTTTCCTCCTGGGATGGGATGATCGTTGCCTCAGCTCCACAGCTATCCCTGCGCATGGAAGAGCTGGAACAGTATGCAAACTTGAATCGGTTTACTTACGAAGTGAAGGAGTACCCTTCCATTTCAGAGGCGCTCCAGGCCGTACAGACGGGAAAGGCCGATGCTGTTTTACAGGTTGACATGGCAATTATGGATAACTTCCGCAGCATTGCCCGATTCTCTCCCACCCCTTTCTACTTTGCGCTGTATAAAGGGAACCAGTCTTTGCTCCAGCCCCTCAACAATGCCCTGTACCAGATGAGCCGGGCCTATCCTTATTTGCAAACGGAACTTTATGACGAGTATTTTTATTCCAACAACCGCTTTGTCATATCGGAGCAGGACAAAAAATATATTCAGAGTTTAGGGACGCTGAAGGTTGCCTTCTGCGATGGAAATGCACCGCTGCAATATGTCCGGGATGGACAAGTAGATGGAATGGCCGCCCGCTACTTTGCAGCCTTTGCAGAAGCAACCGGGCTTCAGTATGAACCTGTTATTGTACAGTCCTGCGAGGATGGCATTCAGCGTATCCAGCAAGGGCAAGTGGACCTGATCGCCTGTGCTGCCAGCACCTCAACTTATATTACAGTGGATGGCATCCAGTTTACCTTACCTTATTTGGACGGAAATAGTCTGCTGGTATCCGGGCCAGCTGACACTATCTCCTCGGACACTGAGAGTACCCAGCGTTTTTATACAAACACACAGTTTGTATTTAATAAGCTGAGATCCGGCGAAATGGGCCATGGCCGTCTGGATGCATATTCCATAAACTATTACCTCCAAAAGCAAGGGCTCTATGAAAACCTTTCTGTTGATTGGTCCAGCGACAAAAACGTATCCTACTGTATGGGCGTGACCGGTCATGTGTCAGGCAATTTATTGGCTATCTTAAATCGTTACATTCGCTCTGTCTCCGAAATAGAAAGCCAAAATATGCTCTATAAGGCCATGTCCGTAAAAGCGGCCTACACTCCCTCCGAGTGGTTGTATGTACATCGCTATCAACTGTTGTCTGCACTTGTGGTTTTGCTGCTGTGCATCTGCCTGTACTTCTTATATCATAGCATTAAAAAAACCCGCCAGGAGGCAAGCCTCACCCGGCAGCAGCTGGATCAGCTGTCCCGGTATGACAATCTGACGGGCGCATATAACGGCGGGGAATTCCGCTCACTGCTTACCCAGGCATGCAGCCAAAAAATCCCCCTAATGCTGGTAGCTCTGAATATCAGGAACTTCAAGTACATCAACGAGACCTATGGTCTTTCCACTGCCGACCAGTTCCTGTGCCGCATTAAGAATTGTCTGGACATGATTTGTCAGCCAGGAGAATTTTTCTGCCGACAGTCAGCGGATATATTTTATCTTGCTTTGCGGGAAGACCAGAAGGAGCCCGCGATGGAGCGTGTTCAATCCCTCCTGAAGCTAATCCAGGATGAGGCCTCCCCTCTGCTGGGGGAATATTCTGTCTTAATCTATTGCGGCTGTGTGCTGACTGCGGCAGCCCCCGAGCCATTCTCCGCTCCCGCCAAGCATAACTACATGATGGCTGCATTGGCACAGGCGAAAAAGAATAAAAAGCAGTCCATCTGTATCTATGACGAAAATCTCCACGATACGGAACAGATGCGGCTTTATGTGGAAAGCCATATGCAGCGTGCCCTGGAGCAGGAAGAATTCTGCATGTATTTGCAGCCCAAAATGGATTTGAATACGGGTCTGCTGACCGGTGCCGAAGCATTGGTGCGCTGGCAGAGTAAGGACAAAGGCATGATCTATCCCAATCAGTTCATTCCTTTGTTTGAGGAAAACGGCTTTTGCGTACAGCTGGATCTCTATATGGTAGAGCAGGTCTGCAAACAGCTGCGGCAATGGCTGGATGAAGGAATCGTACCAATGAATATCTCCGTCAATCAGACCAGACTTCTGTTCGCCAGTGAGGGATATGTGGAGAAGCTCTTGGCTATTACTGGGAAATATGACATATCCCCCAAGTATATTACCCTGGAGATCTTAGAGAGCCTGGCTTTGGAGCAGATGGATAAGGTCAACGCCTGTATTACCCAGCTGCGGGCCGCCGGATTCCGCATTTCCATGGATGACTTCGGAAGCGGCTACTCCTCGCTTAATACCTTGGGGCGGCTGAAAATTGACGAGTTAAAGCTGGATCGGCTGTTTTTGATGGGCGTGGCCAAGGATACAGATGGAACACAGCGAAAGATCATGGCGTGTATTCTGGAGCTGGCCAAGCAGCTGAATATCAGCACTGTGGCTGAGGGAGTGGAGACGCAGGAAAATGAACAGATGATGGCTCAGCTTGCCTGCAACTACGGTCAAGGGTACTATTATAGCCGTCCTTTGACCACGGCTGATTTTGAACGTGATTTTCTGATCCCTTACTCCACGCACATGACAGGTAGAGTTAAAACATGATCGGTACGGAACATATCGGTTAGGAACCCTATGGTGATGGCAGCTGTACAGATGCTGGGTTTCGCTTTGGTATTGCGTGTCGTCCTGCTGACCTCTAACTCTTGTTCGGCAACCATAAGAGAAGCCACCAGCCCTTTGGCTGGTGGCTTTTTCTGACCGTATCCTGCAACTTGTTTCGGGAATTTTACCGCTGCGAAGTCTGAGCTGTGCGGACGGAAAGGCAATGTTTCATCGAGGATATGACAAACAGGGCAGCTTACCAAAAGGGGGCTGAGTGATGCCGGGACTGATCCAGAAGTCGGGCTACATCAAGCCGGGAAACGGCGGCGGTCACTACGCCGAGTACATCGCCACCCGGGAGGGTGTGGAGCTGATCGAGGCCCCGCACCCCTCCCACGACGGCGGCGGATATCTGGAATATATGGCACAGCGTCCCCGCTCCCACGGCCTGTTCTCCGCCGATGGTCCCGCCGATCTGGAACAGACCATGGAGGAGATCAACGGGCATACCGGGCCGGTGTGGACCTTCGTCTACTCCCTGAAACGGGAGGACGCACACCGGCTGGGCTATGAGAGCAGCGAGAGCTGGCGCAGATTATTGCTGGCTCATCAGACAGAATTGGCGACAGCGATGAAAATTCCGCCAAGCAGTTTTCGTTGGTGTGCCGCCTTTCACGACGAAAAGCACCACCCCCACATCCACCTGATGGTCTGGTCGGCGGACCCAAAGCAAGGATTTCTAACAGAAAAGGGTATCGAAAAAATGCGCTCCCGGCTGTCCAATGAGATCTTCCGGGACGAGCTACTGTCCCTGTATCAGCAAAAAGATCTGTCCTACAACCAAGTGCGGGACGCGGCAACGGAGGCCATGGGGAGGCTCATCCGGGAGATGGAGACAGGCCTGTGCCATAGTCCAGTCATCGCGGAGCAGATGGAGACGCTGGCCAAAATGTTGGAAGACCACAAGGGCAAGAAGGTCTATGGCTACCTGAAAAAGCCGGTGAAGGCGCAGGTGGATGCCATCGTGGATGAGCTGGCCAAGGTCCCGGAGGTAGCAGAGTGCTATGAGCAGTGGAATCAACTCCGGGATGAACTGGAGCGTTACTACAAGGATTCATCCAGAGAACACCTGCCTCTCTCCCAGCAGAAGGAGTTCAAAGCCATCAAGAACATGGTCATCCGGGAGGCGGAGCGGCTCCGGCTCGGTACGTTTACCTTCGAGGATGCCCACGTGAGAGATGAAGTGGATGAGGACCAGGATGCGGTGTACTTCGCCTGGGACTCCGACTGGCGGATGGCCGAGGCCTACCAGAGTGCCAAGGAGGTGCTGGAGGAGTACGAAAATCCAGAGGAGGAAAAAGCGGAGCAGGTGCGGGTGCTGGAGCAGCTCTGGCAGAGAGGTTTCCCCCTGGCCGCCTATCAGCTGGGCAAATGCTGGCGGGACGGACGAGGCGTTCTCCCCGATGACGAGCAGGCGGAACTGTGGTTCCGGCGGGCGGCGGACGCGGGATCTGACTTCGCCCAGTACGCGCTGGGGAAGCTTCTGCAAAGCCAAAAGAGAACGGAGGAGGCAGTATCCTGGCACGGAAAAGCGGCGGCCCAGGGGAACTCCTGGGCCGCCTACCGCCTGGGAAAGCTGTATCTGGATGGAAAAGATGTCCCAAAGGACGTGCCAAAGGCGGTGGCCTATCTCACCGAGTCCGCGCAGCAGGGCAACCAGTATGCCCAGTACGCTCTTGGAAAACTGTACCTCACCGGCCAGGATGTCAAACAGGATCGGGAGCAGGCCTGGACGTATTTCTATGAATCGGCGGAACAGGGAAACGAGTACGCCGCCTTCTTCCTGGAGCACTTCGATCAGGCGCGCAGGCCCAATGTGTTCCTGGCGGCCACCCGGCTGCTCCACCATCTGAGTCAGATCTTTCGTGACAACTCGGTGCCGCCCGCCGCTCCGGTGGGACAGCGGGTGGACCGAAAGCTGCGGCGGAAAATCCAGAAAAAGAAGATCGCCATGGGTCACAAGCCGGATGACCATGAGGAAGCTCCCCGGCAGGACATGGGCGGCATGACCATGGGGTGGTAGCAATCGCCAACGAAACCGCAGTA
>CALWVV010000002.1 GCA_944385035.1 uncultured Oscillospiraceae bacterium
AAACGGAGAAACGGCATAGCCGAAGCTACGCCGTTTCCTGAAAACATTCTTATGCTGTTTTATGCGTGCCGCCCCGACGCACGGCCCTTTTTTCGCCTCTGTTTGCACACGGCTTTGTCAGTATGTCATATGGGGGTTCGGAAATGGCTTGAAAAAAGCGCAGAAAAACAAAAACAAAAGTTGCGCAAAACCCTGAATCCATTGAGCCGCAAGGCTTTCCAGGCTGTATCTTTTTCGGCAACAAAAGACACGTCGGAGCAAGCGATACAAAGCTTGCTCCGACGTCTTTTTATCTTCTTGACACATCGGAATAAGAGGCATATAATACCTCTTGAAAAGAGGCGTTGCTGTAAGGCAGGGTTAGGAGAGCTGCAGGGGGACTGTGCACCCGGCCATGGAACAGAGCTTGAAAGGAGTGGGAAGGGGATGACATGGCAGGACGAATTTATCAAGGCTTGCCTGAAAAAGGTGCCGGATGGAGAGTACCGGCGACGGAGTGAAATGGAGCTGCGGGAACACCTTGAATCCCTGGTCCAAGAAGGAAACGCAGCGGGGATTGGCGAGGAACAGGTCCAGCAGGAGGTCCTCTCCCGGATGGGAGACCCGGTCCGGCTGCAAAAGGCTTATGAGGCAGAGGGACTGCGGCGTAAGGCGCTGGAGCCCCGGTATACGGTGGAATGCTGGCTGCTGGGTGTGGTGTGGATGGATCTCTGCTGGTTCATTCTATGGTTGTTGCTGGCAGCGGCGGGGTTTCACAATGATTCGGGGACATTTCCTCTTTACGGCCACCCGGAGCGTATCGCCTTTGTGGGAGTGGTGCTGGCGGTTTTTCCTACTCTGGCCGGTGGTTGGTCTCTGACGAGTACCCTGCGGTTCCACCCGCATCCTAGGCGAATGGTCTGCATCTGCCTGGGACTGATCTGGTTGGTGATTTGTTTCGAGCAGCTGGGGCTCAGTGCCTTGACCTATGATATCCCTGTGTGGAAGCTGGGTGCGTTGTTTGAGCGCATTTCCGGCGGTTCCGACCCCACCTTTCCCTGGTTTACCCCTCTGTATGCGGGGCTTTGGCTGGTGTGGAGCTTGATGCTGGGAATAGGACTGCCATGGGTACACCAAGCCTTAGAGACATACCGGACAGGGAAGAGACCCGGCTGGAATTAAGAGTTATTCAGAATTTCTTCATGATGTACAAGTGCTCTCTATGCTATACTCTCCTGGATGATCAGATGGATTTTCCTACGTGACGGAAAGGAGCCCATCATGGAGTTTTTGTTTCAACTTTCTCCCTATTGTGATCCGTCTTTGAAGGAGCAGGTCAGCAGTGCTCTTGAGAAACAGACAGAATTGCGCGCAAGAGCACAGTACCCGAAGCTGTGGCGCATAACCGACTGTTGTAGTGCCAGAAAAGGGAACAAGACTCTTTCCCCAAAACAGCGGATACGGTATCGGATATACGGTGTTTTACTGGTTGTGATGGGGATCGTTCTGGTTGTCCCAGGACTGATGGAACCAAAGGAGCTGTTGCTTCCCTTGATCGCTGGGATTGCGGGGATTTTGACCGGGCTTTTTACCCTGTGGGTCGTTGGTGGGAAACAGAGGCAGGACAAGCAGTTTGACCAAGCCGCTGAAAAACTGCTGAAGGGCTTTGCGGCCCCTCCTCCGGCACAGGTATGCTTTACTGAGGAGGGGATGGAGCTTGCGGGAAAGCTGGCAGTCTCCTATCCTGAGATTGATTTTGCAGCTGAGACAAAGGACCTGTATCTGCTGACTTGGCACGAGAAGGTGACCATTTTACAAAAGAAAGACCTTAGGGCAGAGAACAAAGCGTGTTTTACGTCCTTTCTGCGAGAACAAATAAGCGGTCACGGAACCTTTTACAGCGTTTCACCTGAATGAGTTTACTGAACTCCCAAAGCGTGGGGAAGGGAAGCGTGGAAGCGAATGTGGCAAGTGTGCGGACAATTCCGGGAATTGTACTGGAATTGTCCGCTTCTTTTGTGAAAATGTGATGAAAATCTGACAAGCCTGAGGGAGAGCTTGTGTTTTTCATGAAAGTTGATATAATAAAATATGTAATAATACTTCCATTGCTATATATAAAAGGTATGGTGAAAGCGATGAATTTCAGACAACTGGAATACTTTGCCGCGGTCGCTGAGGCCAAGAGTATCTCCCAAGCGTCACGGGAACTCCATGTAGCCCAACCCCCGATCAGCCGCCAGCTGGCCCTGCTGGAGGATGAGCTGGGGGTGCAGCTGTTTCTGCGCAATAACAAGGGAATTGAGCTTACTGAGGCAGGGCGGTGTCTCTACCAACAGAGCGAGCAAATGTTCCAGAATCTGCGGTTAATGGCGGACAGCGTTCGGGATGTGGATGCGGGACTGCGGGGCCAGGTGAAGCTGGGGGTCATTTATTCCGACCTTCCCATGGTGATGGAGCATTTGAAGGTCTATCACCAGGAGTATCCCCAGGTGGAACTCTACATCCGCATGGGCTCTCCCAACGACCTCATCGACGATCTGAACCGAGGAAAACTCCATGTGCTCTATCTGCGCAGCCAATCGGAGGAGGCAACGGGCCTGGGGGAGAAGATTTTAGGGGAGGATTCTCTGGAGCTGGTGATGAACGGGCAGACCGATCCCGCTCCTGGGCAGAGTACCGTTCCCATTGAAGCATTGCGCGGGGTGCCCATGTGTCTTCTGCGGGGCGATGACCTGTGGGGTTACAGCAACAACCTGAAAAATGAGTGCCAGCGGGCAGGATTTACCCTGGAGGTGGTCTGCCAGTGTTATGACACGCCTATGGCTATGCAGATGGTTCAGGCAGGATTTGGAGTGAGCTATCTGCCCAGATCGATTGTCAAGACCATGCCCGATTCTGGGGTGTACACAAAGCCGGTTCAGGGGTTGGCAGCCAGGTCTTATCCCGTGCTGGTTTGGACGGAAAATATCTACTATGCCAGCTGTGTCAAGCGCTATATCGCAATGGCCGGCGGAGGCAAGGAAAAGTAACCCCGTCCGGGAGAGGAAAAATTATTATTCTGATTAAAATTATTAAACAGATAGAGAAAAACACCTTTCCTGCGGGGTTGAAAAATTGGTGATAATTTAATATAATAAAAAAGGACCTTTGGGAAAGGTATGGGAGGGACACCGCCAAAGGATTGGAAGTCTGAAAGAGGAAGAGAACATCGAGAGAAAAGGAGAAGATATCATGTCGTTTGAAATAGTAGATAACGTCTTGAACATTACGGTCGACTCCACCATGACGTTGGCCATGGCTGCTGTGCTGCTTTTGATCGGCTATTTTGTTCGGCGCAAAGCCAGCTTTCTGACCAAGTACTGTATCCCCGCCCCTGTGGTTGGCGGGTTCCTGTTTATGTTTGTAACCTTTGCTGGGCATATGTCCGGAACCTTTTCCTTTACATTCACCAACTCCTTCCAGGACGTGTTTATGCTCGCGTTCTTCGTCACTGTGGGTCTGGGCGCCAGCTATAAGCTGCTGGTCAAGGGCGGCATTCTGCTGCTGATCTACTGGGTGACGGCCGGTATTATTTCTGTGTTCCAGAACGTCATCGGCGTTGCTGTAGGTACCGCTGTGGGACTTGAGGCTCCGTATGCTCTGCTGTCCTCCGCCATCTCCATGATCGGCGGTCACGGTGCGGCTCTGGCTTACGGTACCACCTTTGAGGAGGTAGGCTTCACTGCTGCCACAAGCGTAGGCGCTGCCGCCGCTACCTTCGGACTCATTTCCGGCGTACTGCTGGGAGGACCGCTGGGCCGCCGGCTCATTGTGAAGTACGATCTGAAGCCCGAAGAGGAGCAGCAGAATTTTGACGATATCAGCAAGGTCAACGCAGCCAGTGGGGAGGCCCTGTCCTCTCTGGACATCATCAAGAACGTCACCGTCATCATCGTGTGTATGGCCCTGGGCACCATGGTTTCCGGCTGGATCGGGTCCCTGATCAATATGAGCTTCCCCACCTATGTGGGTGCTATGTTTGTGGCCGTGATCGCCCGGAACCTCAACGAGGTGTTCCACTTCTATAACTTCAGCTTCTCCCTGGTGGACGGCATCGGCGATGTTATGCTGAACCTGTACCTGTCCCTGGCCATGATGACCTTGAAACTGTGGGAACTGACCGACCTGATGGGCGGTATGCTGGTTATCCTGCTGTGCCAGGTGATTTTCATGGCTCTGGTGGCCTACTTTGTGGTCTTCCGTGTGCTGGGCAAGAGCTATGACGCCGCGGTTATGTGTGCCGGCCTGTGCGGCCACGGCCTGGGCGCCACTCCCTCCGCCATTGTGAATATGACCGCCGTGACCGAGCGTTACGGTATGTCCAGCCGAGCCTTCATGGTGGTGCCCATTGTGGGCGCCTTCCTGGTGGACGTGATCTATCAGCCTCAGACCATTGCTTTCATCAAGGCCTTTGTCCCTGCGGCGTCCAGCCTGGTCGGCTGATTGATCGAGGAACCCTTATGTTAGACGCGGGGACCTGCCCCCCTCCCGGGTGGGACCCCGTCTTAATAAAACATCCAAAGAAATCATATCATTTTTAGGAGGAAAACGAAATGGCAAAGTTAGTTGAGTGCATCCCCAATTTCAGCTGCAGCAAGGAAAAGGACGAGGCTACCTATAACGCTCTGGTAGAGGCCGCCAACAGCGTGCCCGGCTGCACCCTGTTTGATGCCCAGACCGACGGCAACCACAACCGCTGCGTGTTCACCCTGATCGGTGAGCTGAGCGCCATCGAGGAGGTGGCCTTCCGCCTGACCAAGGTTGCCACCGAGCGCATCGACATGAACAAGCACAAGGGCGAGCACAAGCGCATGGGCGCCACTGACGTCATTCCCTTCGTGCCCCAGTCCAAAGATGTGACCGTGGAGGAGTGCGTGGAGCTGTCCAAGCGCGTGGCCCAGCGGATCTGGGACGAGCTGAAGGTTCCCTCCTTCCTGTATGAGGACTCCGCCACCCGTCCCGAGCGCCGCAACCTGGCTACCTGCCGCAAGGGCGAGTTCGAGGGCATGCCCGAGAAGCTGCTCCAGGAGGATTGGGCTCCCGACTACGGCGAGCGGAAGATCCACCCCACCGCCGGCATCACTGCCATCGGCGCCCGTATGCCCCTGGTCGCCTTCAACATCAACCTGGCTACTTCCGACGTTGAGGTCGCCAAGAAGATCGCCAAGGTCATCCGTGGTTCCTCCGGCGGCTTCCGCAGCTGCAAGGCCATGGGCTTCATGATGGAGGACCGGGGCATCGCTCAGGTTTCCATGAACATGGTCAACTATGAGGATACCCCCCTGTACGTGGTGTATGAGATGGTCAAGTCTTTGGCTGAGCGTTACGGCACCTATATCATCGACAGCGAGATTGTGGGTCTGACTCCCGCCAAGGCCATGATCGACTGCGCCGAGTTCTACCTGAAGGCTAAGGACTTTGACTGCCACAACCAGATCATGGAGTATCACCTCCTGGACATGAAGTAAGAAGGAGAAGCACACGATGAAATTAGCTGAAATGCAGGTTTCCCAGTTTTGTGACGTACTCGCCTCTGATGCTCCCGCTCCTGGCGGCGGCTCCACTGCCGCTCTGGAGGGCGCTCTGGGCGCCGCTCTGACTGCCATGGTCTGCGGTCTGACCACCGTGGGCAAGAGCAAGGAAAAGTATGCCGAGTATCAGGAGTTTGTCATCGAGGGCCAGAAGAAGGCCCTGGACCTGAAGGCCCGCTTTGTGGACGTGATGGACCGTGACACCGAGGCCTTCAACGTGGTTTCTGCCGCTTTCGGTATGCCTAAGGCCACCGATGAGGAGAAGGCTGCTCGTTCCGCCGCCATCCAGAAGGGCCTGGAGGGCTGCACCGCCACTCCCTTTGAGATGATGGAGCTGTCTCTGGAGACTCTGGAGCTCACTGCCGACCTGCTGGGCAAGACCAACGACAGCGCCGCCAGCGACCTGGGTGTGTCCGCCCTGTCTCTGCGCGCCGCCATCCAGGGCGCCTGGCTCAACGTGCTCATCAACATCGGCTCCCTGAAGAACAAGGAGCTGGCTGAGGACTATCGCAAGAAGGGTGAGGCCATGCTGGCTAAGGCCCTGCCTCTGGCGGACAAGATCTACGCCGCTGTGGAGTCCAGCCTCTAAGAAACACCATACTCTCCCGGGGACAAGCTCCCCGGGAGAGACACAATAAAATAAGCCCGACAGAGTAGGTTCAGCGCGTCAAGTGCCGCCGGATGGGAAGTTGCCGACGGACGAAGGAGCGATTCCGCGTTGCTGCAGCCCCCTCCGCTGCCATGGGAGATAAGCCCTCTTTGCGTGGCAGCGCCGCGTGGGAGGGACATTTTTTGCCCTTTCGCGCTGCGCAGGCCACCGGAAATAGAAAGGATGTGTCCCGAATGGAATGGACTTTGCTGACCCAGGAACAATATGTGACGACCCTCTGGTCTGGTGGTACCACCACTCAGCTGGCCATCGCCCCCGAGGGGGCGGTGTATGCCGACCGGGATTTTCTCTGGCGTTTGAGCTCCGCCAAGGTGGAGCTTCCCCACTCTGACTTTACCCCCTTGCCCGACTACAACCGCCTCATCTCCATTGTCAAAGGGGAGATGGAGCTGAAAATTGGGGACGGGGAGCGCTTCCCTCTGGAGCCCCTCCAGGTGTGCGCCTTTGATGGCGGCGTTCCGGTCGAGTCCTGGGGCCAGTGCTCTGACTACAACCTGATGATGCGCAAGGGAGCCTGTGAAGGCTGCGCCCAGGGGCTGAAGCTGAAGAAGGAGAGTTCTCTTACCTGGTCCGCCCCTGTCTTTGCCCCTCAGGCCCATAAGAACCTCACTCTGGCCGTTTACTGCGCCAAGGGTGATGTGACCGTAGGCGGAGTGACCGCCCAGGAGGGCCAGATGCTCTTGTGCCGTGAGGCCAGCCCGGAGTGGGTGGAGATGACCACCCAGAACGGCGCCGATCTTATGTGCGCGGCGATCTACTATGGCTGAGCTTCTCTCCGGCGCTCCGGTAGCCGCTGAGCTATGTGCGCGCGTAAGCGCCGGGGTGGCCCAGCTGCGAGAGCATGGGGTGACCCCAACCGTGGCCATTGTCCGGGTGGGGGAGCGGCCAGCGGATGTAAGCTACGAGCGTGGCTTCGCCAAACGGGCCCAGTCTCTGGGCATCGGAGTGGAGCGTCTGCTTCTGCCGGATACGGTGGGGGAGAGAGAGCTCATCGCGGTGCTGGAAGAGATCAACCAGAATCCACGCCTTCACGGCTGTCTCCTCTTTCGGCCGCTGCCAGGGCACTTGAACACCCCGGCTGTGCTGGGAGCCCTTCGGCCGGAGAAAGACATTGACGCCATGACCAGTGCCTCTATGGGCGGGCTCATGGTTCAGGGGACCCCTGGTTTTCCACCCTGTACAGCCACCGCCTGTATGGAGCTGCTGGAGTACTACCAGATTGCGCTCCAAGGCCGGAATGTGGTCATGGTAGGGGCGGGGGTGACAGTGGGAATGCCCACTGCCATCCTGCTGATGAACCGGGGAGCTACCGTGTCCGTATGTAATATCTATACTGACCCCCAGCGCATGGCAGAGCTGTGCCGGGGGGCGGACATCATTATCTCCGCCGCCGGAAAGGCGGGGCTCATCGGTCAGGACCACCTCTCCCCTGGACAGGTGGTCATCGATGTGGGCCTGAGCCTGGGGGCGGACGGTAAGCTCCACGGAGACGTAGATTTTGAAGCGGCCGAGTCTGTTGTGGCCGCCATTACCCCGGTGCCGGGAGGGGTGGGGGCAGTGACCTCTACCGTCCTGGCTGCCCACACGGTCCAGGCAGCCCTTCGGGGGCAGGGCTTGGGCATTTAAGAGATAGGAGGCGCAGCCAATGACTGCCCAGGAAGCGGAACAGAGGATACACGAACAGGCCTGGATCGGCCGAACACCGGGTCTGGAGCGGACCAGGGAGCTGTTGGGACGGCTGGGTGATCCCCATATGGGGCTGAAATTTGTCCACATCACCGGTACCAACGGGAAAGGTTCTACTGCCGCCATGGTCTCCAGTGTTCTACAGAAGGCCGGGTTCAAAACAGGCCTTTACACCTCTCCTCACTTATGGTATTTCGGGGAGCGGTTCCAGATCAACGGTGTCCCCATTGCTGATACGGACCTGGGACGTATTACCGAGCTGGTGCTTAAGGCCGCCCAGAATATGACTGACCCGGCGACGGAGTTTGAGCTGATGACCGCTGTGGCTATGGTCTACTTTAAGGAGCAGAATTGTGACATTGTGGTGCTGGAAGTAGGCCTGGGAGGCCGGCTGGACTCCACCAACATCATTCCCGCCCCGGAGGTGGCTGTCATCACCAATCTGGGGCTGGAGCACACGGACCAGCTGGGACATACCATTCCTCTGATTGCCAAAGAAAAAGCCGGGATCATTAAGCCTGGCTGCCGCTGTGTCCTCTACCACCAGAGCCGGGAAGCGGAAGCGGTGGTGGAGGAGGTCTGCCGAGAAAAGGGCGTGGAGCTCACCGTCACCGACCTTGCATCCATCCAGGTGCTGGAGGCGGGGGCCCAAGGCCAGCGCTTCCTCTACCGGGGAGTGGAGTACCGTATCCCCATGGTGGGGGCTTACCAGGTACGAAACGCTTCCACTGCCATTGAAGTGGTGGAGGCCCTGCGCCGAGGAGGCTGGATGATTGCGCAAGAAGCCCTTTCCCAGGGACTGGCCAAAGCCGCATGGCCCGGCCGGATGGAGCTGGCACATCAAAAACCGGATCTCATTATCGATGGCGGCCATAACCCACAGTGTATGGAGGCCATCGCCCAGAGCCTTCCCCAACTCTATCCTGGAAAGAAGATCCGCTTTTTGGTGGGCGTTATGGGAGACAAGGACTATGGGGATATGATGGACAAGCTTCTGCCCCTTGCCCATAGCTTTGTTACCCTCACGCCCGATAGCCCCCGTGCGCTGAGCGCCGGGGATTTGGCTGCCTTTCTGAAAGGGAAGGGGGCCCAGGCCACTCCATGTGAGAGCGTGGAGGAGGGTCTTCACACCATTTTGGCACAGAGTTCCCCCGAGGATGTAATTTGCGCCTGTGGTTCCCTCTATATGGTGGGGGAGCTGCGTCACTTGCTGGGTCTTTGTTAAGATCCTGTACGTAACAGAATAGGAGGGCCGCGTGAAGTGTCAGCCGGATGGGAAGTTGCCGCTGAACGAAAACCGATAAACGGTTGCGATGGTCCCTCCGCTTCCGCTGTCGTCAGAGGAATTCTCCTTTGCGGCAACAGAAGAGAACAGAGAAAATCCGTATGAAATGCCGAAAAGGAGAATATGATTATGAAGCACGCCAAACTCAAAAAGCAGGTGCAGATCATGGTGACCTGCGCCATGCTCATTGCAATCCAGATCGTCCTGGTACGTTTTATTTCCATTCAGACTCCCTTCCAGCGCATCAGCTTTGGCTTTTTGCCCCTGGCTATGGCCGGCATCCTCTTTGGTCCTGGTTATAGCTGCTTGGTGGCTGCCGTCGCTGACTTTTTGGGAGCTGTTCTGTTCCCCGTCGGCCCGTTCTGGCCCGGCTTTACCATCGTCACCGCCTGCTCCGGCCTCATCTACGGTCTGGTACTCCATGAGAAGCCCGGCGCCAACTGGAGCCAGCGCAAGCGTATCTTCCGGATCATCCTGGCTGTGGCTATTATCAATATTTTTGTCCACATTGGCCTGGGTACCCTGAATCTGGCCATTATGTACAACAAGGGATTCCTGGTTCTGCTTCCCGGCCGTATCGCCAAGAACCTTATTATGATCCCCATTGAGTCCGCTTGCATTTCTGCCATGCACATGATGCTGGTGCAGCCCATGACCCGTCGGGGCATGGTGCCTGGTCTGCGCTAAACAGAAACAATCAGCCCCCGGTTCTCGCTTGAGAGCCGGGGGCTTTTTACGATTGGGATATTACTCTTTTACAGGGCGGAACAGCAGGAAAAAGACCGCCAGCAGAGGGAGACAGGCACAAAGGGCCGTCCGCGCCCCAAAGGCCAGAGACAGCCGCCCACAAAGGATTGCCCCCAGGGCAAAGGCCAGGATGAGCCGGTAAAAGACGGTAGCCTTTTCTCTGGACTGGGGGTCGGGGAGGGCCAGGAACTTATAGAGCAGCTCTGTGCCGCTTCTCAGGTTGCCCGTACACATAGTGGTGGCCCCGGCGCAGCCCCGGAATTTGCGGAAGGTCTCCAACTGAACGGCGCTGGTGAAGGAGATCAGCACATTTGCTGCCCAGTCGGGCTCTCCCTGGGGGAGAAAGGATACCAGCACCAGGACCCCACATTCTGCTGCCACCAGAAACTGCCGCCAGTGGAGCCAATTGGGCCGGCCGGACACATGGCGGCGGATGGCCTCGGCGGTGAGGATGCCAAAGAAAAAGGCCAGGATAGGCAGCAGATAATGGAAAGCCATGGACCACCGGCCCATGGACAGGTGGACGCACAGCTGAACGATGTTTCCTGTCTCGGCTGTGGCAAACACCGCACCCCGGTTGACAAAACTGTATGCGTCCAGCATGCCGCCGGCAAAGGCCAGCAGCAGTCCTACCATCAGAGAGTCTGACATCTGTTTTTCGTGGGCCATGCCCTCACCTCCAGAGCACAAGCAGGGCGCCGCTTCCGCGGCGCCCTGAATGATGTTTTGATTGTTTGGATTACTCAGCCTTGGGGCCAGCAGCAACCAGGGCCTTGCCAGCGTCGTTGGTGGTGTACTTGGCAAAGTTCTTTACGAAGCGGGCAGCCAGATCCTTGGCCTTGGTGTCCCACTCAGAGGGATCGGCATAGGTGTTGCGGGGATCCAGAATGTTGGTGTCCACGCCGGGCAGGGCGGTGGGGACCTCCAGGTTGAAGTAGGGGATGGTCTTGGTCTCAGCCTTGAGGATGGAGCCGTCCAGGATGGCGTCAATGATGCCGCGGGTGTCCTTGATGGAGATACGCTTGCCGGTACCGTTCCAGCCGGTGTTCACCAGGTAAGCCTTGGCGCCGGACTTCTGCATCTTCTTCACCAGCTCCTCACCGTACTTGGTGGGGTGCAGCTCCAGGAAGGCCTGGCCGAAGCAGGCGGAGAAGGTGGGGGTGGGCTCGGTGATGCCCCGCTCGGTGCCGGCCAGCTTGGAGGTGAAGCCGGACAGGAAGTAGTACTGGGTCTGCTCCGGGGTCAGGATGGACACGGGGGGCAGCACGCCGAAGGCGTCGGCGGACAGGAAGATCACGTTCTTGGCGTCGGGGCCGGCAGACACGGGCCGGACGATCTTCTCAATGTGGTCGATGGGGTAGGAGACACGGGTGTTCTCAGTGACGGAGCTGTCGTTGAAGTCGCAGTGGCCGTTCTCGTCCACGGTGACATTCTCCAGCAGAGCGTTGCGCTTGATGGCGTTGTAGATGTCGGGCTCGGCATCCTTGTCCAGGTTGATGACCTTAGCGTAGCAGCCGCCCTCGAAGTTGAACACGCCGTTGTCATCCCAGCCGTGCTCGTCATCGCCGATGAGCAGACGCTTGGGGTCAGTGGACAGGGTGGTCTTGCCGGTGCCGGACAGGCCGAAGAACAGGGCGGTGTTCTCGCCGTTCATATCGGTATTGGCGGAGCAGTGCATGGAGGCAATGCCCTTCAGAGGCAGGTAGTAGTTCATCATAGAGAACATACCCTTCTTCATCTCACCGCCGTACCAGGTGTTCAGGATGACCTGCTCACGGGAGGTGATGTTGAAGATGGCCGCAGTCTCGGAGTTGAGGCCCAGCTCCTTATAGTTCTCCACTTTGGCCTTGGAGGCATTGTAGGAGATGAAGTCGGGCTCGAAATTCTGAAGCTCCTCAGCGGTGGGCTGAATGAACATGTTCTTGACGAAGTGGGCCTGCCAGGCTACCTCCATGATGAAGCGGATGGCCATACGGGTGTCCTTGTTGGTGCCGCAGAATACGTCCATCACATAGAGCTTCTTGCCCGACAGCTCCTGAATGGCCAACTGCTTACAAGCTTCCCAGGCCTTCTGGGAGGCGGGCTTATTGTCGTTCTTAAACTCGTCGGAGGTCCACCACACGGTGTCCTTGGAGTTCTCGTCCATAACAATAAACTTATCCTTGGGGGAGCGGCCGGTGTAGATGCCGGTCATTACGTTGACGGCGCCCAGATCGGTGACCTGGCCCTTGTCATAGCCCTCCAGACCGGGCTTTGTCTCCTCCTCAAACAGGAGCTCGTAGGAGGGGTTGTAGACAATTTCAGTCACGCCGGTAATCCCGTACTTGCTCAGATCAATGGTAGCCATTTTGCACGACCTCTTTTCTGTAATGATCTTCCAGCTGCCCCAACCGGGGTCAGGGCGGCGGGAGGAAGTCCTAACCATAACGTACTAATCATACACGGTAAAAAGAATAAAGTCAATTATCTGGGGCGCTGTAATTTTGTTATAGGAATTATTGCTCTTTGCCTATCTGCCCCTCCAGAGCACGGGCAAGGGCAGCAAACTGAGGGATACCCAGCCGTTCGCCCCGCACGTCTCCAGGAAGGCCACAGTTCTGGATGATTTCCAGAAGCTCCTCCTTGGAGAAACGGGAGCCATATGCTGCGCTCAGGGTATTGAGGAGGGTTTTTCTCCGCTGGGCAAAGGCGGCCTTTACCACCCGGAAGAAGGCAGCCGGGTCGTCAATTTCCTCGGGCAGGGGCCTGGGGGTAAGACGCAGGACGGAGGAGGTCACCTTAGGGGCGGGGATGAAGCACTCCGGGGGAACATCGAAAAGAAGTTCCGTCTGGGCGTGAACCTGGCAGTAGAGAGAAAAAGCACCGTAGTCCCCTGTGCCGGGGGCGGCACAGATCCGCCGGGCCACCTCCCGCTGGATCATCACCGTGATGGACTGAAAACACCCCGCCTCCAAAAAGGCGGTGAGCACGGGAGTGGTGATGTTGTAGGGCAGGTTTGCGCAGGCGATGGGGCAGAGACCGGAAAACTTTTCTGCCACCAGGGCAGAAATGTCGGTTTTTAAAATATCCCCTGGGACGATTTCCACGTTGTCCCGGTCGGAAAGGGTCTCCTTCAAAATAGGCAGCAGGGAACGGTCCAGCTCCACAGACACCACCTGATCCGCCAGAAGGGACAGCTCACGGGTGAGCGGGCCGATGCCAGGGCCTACCTCCAGAACTCCAAAGCCCGGACCTGCCCCGGAAGCGGCGGCAATATCTCGGGGGACCCAGTTCTCAATCAGAAAGTTCTGTCCCATAGACTTGGAAAAGCGAAAGCCATGGCGGGCGAGCAGGGCTTTGATTTGGCTGATATCGCACAGGTTCATAGTGTACTCCTTACAGCTACAAGAATCGTGACACCCGCCTTTTCTGGGAGAAGGGGGTGAAGTAATCCAGATGGGTTTATTTTATTATACCTTTTTTTGGCCATTTGGGCAAATTGAAAAAAATTTCATTTTATGATTGACAAACGGAACGCTTTCTGGTAAGATACTACTTGCGCTGAGCGAGACAAGCTCACCGTGTAAAACATCTGGGGGTATAGCTCAGCTGGGAGAGCGCTTGAATGGCATTCAAGAGGTCAGCGGTTCGATCCCGCTTATCTCCACCAGAAAAAGCCTGAAATCGAAAGATTTCAGGCTTTTTTTTAATCATCTCTGTGGCACCCGAGACCGAGGCGCCGGGACAGTAGCCATTGGTGCTGGTTTTGTTCCCTTTTCCCTCTGCCCTGATAAATTTTTGGGGTGTTCCAGATTGATGCTGGACAAAAGTGGCTACACTGGAGTAGAATAAAGGGCATAGAAACACAGCCGGAGCCTGTCTCCGGCAAGGGAGGAAGGGTTGCGCCTATGAATAAGCAGGAAATTCTCAGCCGGGTGGATCATACCATCCTAACCCCCACTGCCACTTGGGAGCAGGTGAAGGCCATCTGTGACGAGGGACTGGAGTATGGCACCGCCTCGGTGTGCATTCCCCCCCGTTATGTGAAAAAAGCGGCGGAGTACGTGGGAAACCGCTTGAAGGTATGTACCGTCATCGGCTTCCCGAATGGTTATTCCACCCCTGAGGTCAAAGTGTTTGAGACGGAGGACGCCATCCGCAACGGAGCGGACGAGATTGATATGGTCATCAACCTGGGGCTGGCCAAGGCCGGTGACTGGGAGGGTGTGCTCCAGGAAATAAAAGCGGTTAAGCTTTCTTGCAAGGGGCGGATTTTAAAGGTCATTGTAGAGGCTTGCCAGCTGACCCAGGAGGAGAAGGTGGCTGTATGCCGGGTGGTCTCCATGTCCGGAGCTGACTTTATTAAGACCTCTACCGGTTTCTCCACCGGGGGGGCCACGGTGGAAGATGTGAAGCTCTTTCGGCAGCACATCAGCCCCGATGTGCGGATCAAGGCCGCCGGCGGCATTCGTACGTTTGAGCAGGCTCAGGCTATGATGGATGCAGGAGCCGACCGCATTGGCGCCAGTGCGTTGGTAGCTCTGGCAAAATAACAGGAAAAGATCCCTCAGCCATTGGCTGGGGGATCTTTTTTGCTGTTAAAGAGAGCAACGGCTCTGTTCCATCAGAATTTCACGGCGCAAGGGCCGGTATACAGTAAAGTACATGGTCAGGCTGCTAGCCAGGCCGCCCACCAGCTGGGAGACTGCCTCTGCAGCAAATACGCCCATGGTACCCATCCAGATGGGCAGGATAACCGTAAGCGGGGCATTGATGATCGCTTTGCGGAGCAGGGAGAAAAAGACTGCCTGCTTGGCATGACTAAGCCCCACAAACACCGCCTGGGCGGCCACCTGGAGGGACATGAAGATGAACAGGCCAAAGTAGACGCGCAGGGCGGGAACGCCCTTTGCAATGACCTCTGGATCATTGTTGAAAATGAAGATAAGAGCCTGGGGGAAGAGCATGGCCACAGTCCAAAAGGCGGCGGCATAGGCCACCGTGACTCCGACGGTAAAGTGGATGGATGTCCGTACCCGTGAGGGCTTGCCTGCCCCATAGTTAAAGCCCATTACCGGCTGGGAGCCGTTGGTCAGGCCGTGGACGGGCATGAGGAAAACCTCACGCAGGGAATTGATGATGGTCATAATGCCTACGTATAGATCTCCGCCCCAGGCCTGAAGGGTGGCGTTGCATACCACCTGAACCAGGCTGTTGGTCATGTTCATAAAGAAGCCGGACAGCCCCAGGGAGATGATCTTTCGTACCCGTTGCCCTTCCAGCCGGAGGGCAGAGGGCTGCAGGCGGATGAGGGCCCGCCGTCCTGTGAGGAATAACAGTACCCAGGCGGCGGAAATTCCCTGAGCAATGACAGTGGCCAGGGCAGCGCCCTCCACTCCCATGTGGAATACAAAAATAAAAAGAGGGTCTAACAGCAGATTCAGTACCGCTCCGATGACCACGGTCATCATTCCCGTAGAGCCAAAGCCCTGGGCGTTGATAAACGGGTTCATTCCCAGACTGATCATCACAAAAAGAGTGCCCAGCAGATAGATGGTCATGTATCCATCTGCATAAGGAAAGGTGTTGGCGCTGGCACCGAAGAGGTAGAGAATGGGCTTTTTGAAGGCCATAAAAAAGGCAGTGACCACAGCACCGAATAAAATAAGCAGCGTGAAGGAGTTGCCCATGACCAGCTCGGCTTCTTTTCTGTCACCACGGCCCCGGCAGATGGAAAAGAGGGGGCCGCCTCCGGTACCGCAGAGGTTGGCAAAGCCCATAATGATGGAAACGATGGGGATGGTGATACCCAGACCGGTAAGAGCCAGGTGACTGCTCCCAGGCAGCCGCCCCAGATAGATCCGGTCCACCACACTGTAAAGCACATTGACCAGTTGGGCCGCCGTCATAGGGACGGCCAGAGACATAATGTTGCGGGGAATGCTGCCCTGGGAAAAGTCGTGCTTGTTTTGTGCCACGGCCATTCCTCCTTTCATAACGTGCAGACCGCCGGCGTTTGTTCGCCGGCGGTCTGTAAAAATCATTCAAATCAGAGCGCCTGAATGTCGGCAATCAGGGCGTCAATGTCCTCATCCGTGGTGGACCAGGCCACGCAGAAGCGGACAGCAGTGTGGTCTTCGTCCGTTTTGCACCACCAGCAGCTGGAATAGTTCTTGCTGAGCTGTTCCAGATCCTTATCCGGTAAGATGGGAAACTGCTGATTGGTGGGAGAGGCGATGAGCAGGGGATAGCCCTTGTCCAAAAAGGCCTTTTGCAGACGCATGGCCTGTGCCACAGCCTTTTTGCCGATCTCCTGGTAGAGGCCGTCCTCCATCAGGGCCTCAAACTGTACGCCCAGGAGTCTGCCCTTGGCCAGCATGCCGCCCCGCTGCTTGATCAGGTAGCGGAAGTCAGATTTCAGAGCCTCGTTGGTAATGACGACCGCCTCCCCAAAGAGAGCGCCGGCCTTGGTGCCGCCCAGGTAGAACACGTCGCACAGTCTGGCCAGGTCCGGCAGGGTAATGTCCGAGGCGGCCAGGCCGTAGGCGATCCGGGCTCCGTCCAAAAAGAGGGGAATATGATATTTATGGGCGGCCTCGGAGATGGCCTCCAGCTCGCTGAGGGTATAGACAGTGCCCATCTCAGTGGGGTTGGAGAGATAGACCATGCCGGGCTGCACCTTGTGCTCCATGGTGGGGTCGGTATAGTGGGAGTGGCACACCTGCTCAACCTGAGCGGCGGTGAGCTTGCCGTCCTCCGAGGGGACAGCCAGAACCTTGTGACCGGTAGCCTCCACAGCTCCGGTCTCGTGGTCGTTGATGTGGCCCATCGCCGTACTGATCACCCCCTGGTGGGGGCGCAGGGCGGCAGCAATGATCGTCAGGTTGGTCTGGGTGCCGCCCACCAGGAAGTGAACGTCTGCCTGGGGAGCCTGGCAGGCCTGGCGGATCAGCTGGGCGGCATGCGCACAGTGTTCATCCTCCCCGTAGCCGGGGCAGGCCTCCAGATTGGTTTTGATCAGGGCCTCCATTACCTTGGGATGGGCTCCAGTAGCATAGTCACACTCAAAACGCCGCATAGGGTTAAACCTCCTTTTACCGCAGAACAGCGCCGCAGTCCTGCTCCAATACTTCCAGAATGGCTTTCACATCAGCGTCGGCCTCCTCGGCAGTGAGGGAACGGTCGTCCGCGCGAAGAATCAGGTTAAAGGCCACGGACTTCTTGCCTTCGGCCACGCCCTTGCCCCGGTAGATATCAAAGAGGGCGGCTTCCTTCAGAAGTCCACGGGCTCCCTTGCGGATGGCGGCCTCCAGAGCACCCACGGTGACCGCCTCGTCGCACACCACGGCGATGTCACGGGTGACGGCGGGGAACTTGGGCAGGGGGGTGTACTCGGGATCGGCGCCACGGGCATTCATCAGCGCGTCAAAGTTCAGCTCGGCACAGTAGAGTTCCCCATCCACTCCGTAATTCCGGGCCACCAGGGGGTGGATCTGACCGAAGATACCAATACAGTTGCTGCCGGACCACACAGTGGCGCAGCGGCCGGGGTGATAAGAGGCATCGGAGGGAGCGCCGGTGGGAGCCTCAAAGTGCACATTCTCAGCCCGGATTTCCTTCAGGATGGCCTCGATGGCCCCCTTCATGGTGTAGAAGTCCATATCCTCGCCATAGGCGCCCATGGACAGGACCTTCCGCTCGTCGGCCAGGCCGTCCTCGCCGCCAGGGAGATAGATGCGGCCCACTTCATAGAGCTTGGCGGACTTGTTGCGGTAGTTATAGTTCCGGGTCAAGATCTCCAGCATGGAGGGCAGAACCGTGGTACGCATGATAGAGGTGTCCTCACCCAAGGGGTTCAGGATCTTAAAGCTCTTCCGGGCGGCGTAATCCGCAGGCCAAAGGATCTTGTCATAATAGGTGGGGGAGATGAAGGAGTAGGTGATGATTTCGTCATAGCCGCAGGACCGGCACACGCTGCCCAGGGTCTGCTCCAGCTTTTGTGCCGGGGAGTAGCCGCCCAGGGTGGTCTGGCCCAGCATCAAGGTGGTGGGAATGTTGTTGTAGCCGTAGAAGCGGGCTACCTCCTCCGCCAGGTCGGCAATGCCCACCACGTCGGCACGCCAGGAGGGGATGACCACGGGAGCGGGGCCGTTGGGGAAGTTCTTCTCGGGGGTGCAGATGTCTACCCGCTCCAGATAGCGGTACATATCCACCGGATGGATCTCGGTGCCCAGCAGGGCGTTCACCCGGTCAGGGTCCATGGTGATGGTGCGGGGCTGGGGCACATAGTTGAGGATGTCAATGACACCATCCAGCACTTCGCCGGCCCCCAGCAGCTCCACCAGCTCACAGGCCCGGTTGACGGCGGGGAGGGTGTTCATGGGGTCCAGGCCCTTCTCAAACTTGGCGCTGGCCTCGGTGCGCATGCCCAGGGCCAGAGCACCCTTGCGGATGCAGGTGCCGTCAAAGCAGGCGGACTCGAAGACCACGTCGGTGGTGTCATCCACGATCTCGCTGTTCTCGCCGCCCATAATGCCTGCCAGGCCCACGGCGCGGGTCTCGTCGGCGATGACCAGATGGTTAGCGGTGAGCTTACGCACCTGGCCGTCCAAAGTGGTGAGCTCCTCACCCTCCTTGGCCCGGCGCACGATGATCTTGCCGCCCTTCACATAGCGGTAGTCAAAGGCGTGCATGGGCTGGCCGTACTCCAACATGACATAGTTGGTGATGTCCACGATGTTGTTGATGGGGCGCACGCCCATGGCGCGCAGACGCTCACGCATCCACTTGGGGGAGGGGGCGATCTTCACATTGCGCACCATCCGGGTGGTGTAGCGGGGGCACAGGTCAGCGGCAGGAGTCTCCACGTCCAGAAGCTCCACCAGATTGCCCTCAGCGCCGCCCTTGACCACCGGCTCGTGGAGGCGCAGGGGCACCTCATAGGTGGCAGACACCTCACGGGCCAGACCGATGACGGACAGGCAGTCGGGGCGGTTGGGGGTGATTTCAAACTCCACCACATGATCGTCGGCGCCGATCACGGGCTTCAGGTCATCGCCGGGCTTCACGCCCTCCTCGTGGAGGATGAAGATGCCGTCGGGGATACAGTGGGGGAACTCGGCCTGCTGGGCGCGAAGGTCCTCCAGGGTGCAGATGTGCTCCTTCTTGGTATCCAGGGCCACCAGGTCCCCGGCGTGGAGGTTGGCGCAGTTGGTGGATACGGAGACGGAGCCGCTGCCCACCTCACAGGCTGCGGTGTAGGCGTTGACCCCGTCGCAGCGCACGGCGGTGATCCGGGCACAGACTACGCTGCCGAAGATCTTGTGGCCGGGCTGGATGTCCGCGGGGATGGAGGGCTTGTCCTTGTCCAGGGGGTGGTAGTCGTTCAAAAGGGCGGCGGGGGTGATGACGGCGTAGGGGAAGTCACGGGTGTCCAGCCCCAGCTCGGAAAGGCCGCACATCATGCCGTTAGATACCACGCCGCGCAGCTTGCCCTTTTCGATCTTCTTGCCGCCGGGAAGGGTGGACTTGTGCAGGGCCACGGGGACCATGTCGTCGGGGTGGATGTTCCAAGCACCGGTGACGATCTGAACCGGCTCTTCCTGGCCCACGTCGATCTGACACACCCACATGTGGTCAGAGTCAGGGTGGCGCTCCATGGACAAAATCTTGCCCACCACCACGTTGGAAATCTCCTCCCCCAGGTCATGGGTCAGCTCCACCTTAGAGCCGGAGAGGGTCATAGCCTCGGCAAAGTCTTTATCATTGGCATCGACGGTGACAAACTCGCCCAGCCATTTTCTGCTTAAATTCATTGCTTCTAATCTCCTCTCTTAGAACTGCTCCAGGAAGCGCACGTCGTTTTCAAAAATCAGGCGCAGATCGGCGATTTTAAAGCGGCGCATGGCGGTACGCTCCAGGCCGATGCCAAAGGCCCAGCCGGAGTACTCGTTGGGGTCGATGCCGCTCATCTCCAGCACACGGGGGTGAATCATCCCCGCGCCCAGCAGCTCGATCCAGCCCTCGCCCTTACAGGTGGGGCAGCCCACGCCGCCGCACTTGTGGCACTGTACGTCCATCTCGCAGGAGGGCTCGGTAAAGGGGAAGTGGTGGGGACGGAAGCGGGTCTTGGTGCCCTTGCCGTAGAGCTGCTCCACCACGGTGTTGAGGGTGCCCTTCAAATCGGCCATGGTGACGTTCTTGTCGATGACCATGCCCTCCACCTGGTGGAACATGGGGGAGTGGGTGGCGTCCACCTCGTCCTTACGGTATACCCGGCCAGGGGCGATGATGCGGATGGGCAATTCCATGGTGTCCATGGCCCGGACCTGCATGGGGCTGGTCTGGCTGCGGAGCATCACCCGGCTGTCCTCGTCAAAATAGAAGGTGTCCGACCAGTCACGGGAGGGGTGGCCCTCCTCGGCGTTGAGGCGGTCAAAGTTAAGCTCAGCCAGCTCCACCTCGGGGCCGTCCAGAACCGTGAAGCCCATACCCACGAAGATGTCCTTGAGCTCGTCCAG
This sequence comes from uncultured Oscillospiraceae bacterium, assembly GCA_944385035.1. Classification (GTDB taxonomy): domain Bacteria; phylum Bacillota; class Clostridia; order Oscillospirales; family Oscillospiraceae; genus Lawsonibacter. The sequence continues at coordinate 20,440 of CALWVV010000002.1, forward strand.
AGCGATATACATGGGGTGCTTGTGGCCCAGCTTTACCGGCTTGCCGGGGACAGTCACGTCCAGGGCCTCGTCCCGGAGGCGCTGCTCCAAGGCCTTGGCCTCCAGCTTTTTGGAGGTCTCCTCAATGGCCCCCTCCAGGGCGGCGCGGACCTCGTTGGCCAGCTGACCCATGGCGGGGCGCTCCTCGGCGGAGAGCTTGCCCATCTGCTTCAAAACAGCGGTGAGCTCGCCCTTCTTGCCCAGGTACTTGACCCGCAGCTCGTCCAGAGCGGCCAGGTCCTGGGCCTCTTCAAAGGCGGCGAGGGCCTGGGCGCGGATGTTTGCTAACTGTTCTTTCATCTGCGTTCTTCCTTTCAGATGTATATTTGTCATTTTGGCAGCAAAAAAGCCTTTCCTCCCAACATTCTGGGACGAAAGGCAAAGCTTCCGCGGTACCACCCGCATTCGCGCACAGGGCGCGCACTTAAAACCCCGGTAACGGCGGGTCAGGCCGTCCCCCTCTCAGGGGCCGCTCCCGGGCGAACCAAGCGAACTTCCTCTGAGGCGGCTTTCAGCCGACGACCGCCCCTCTCTGATGAGTTTGCTGCGCTATTTTCCCGTTCCACGCATTTCAGTATCCTTATATATATCACAAATCTTCTTGAGTTGCAAGGGGAAAAGGGATATAATGAAAAAAGAAAGCCGAAAAACTGCATTTCCGGGAAAGGAGACGCGCTATGAAGAAGGTTCTCAGCTTTGCCCTTGCCCTGGTCCTCACCGCCGGCCTTACTGTGAACGCCTACGCGGCAGAGGAGGTCATCGGCCACGCCCTCTATACCGACATTGTGACAGAAATTGACGGTCGTCCCATCGCCTCCTATAACGTAGGGGGCCGTACTGCCGTGATGGTGCAGGACCTGAACTGGTATGGGCTTTATGTCTACTGGAATGAAGCGGCACGGGCGGTCTACGTCTGGCCTGAAAGCGGGCGCCCCGGCGGCGTGAGTGTGGAGACGCCGGAGTATGTTCCCCAGCCTCCCGAGGGCAAGGTGGGCGAAGCCGCCTACCCCATCTATGCCTCCGACATAAAGGTCTATGTGGCGGGGGAGGAGAAGGAGTCCTTCAACATCGGGGGCCATGTGATGGTTTACCTCTCCGATCTTCTGCCCTACGGGGAGCTGAACTGGAACGAGGAGGAAAAGCTTGCCCAGTTCCAGGTGGCCGAGGACCCGGTCAAGCTGGCCATGGACCGGCTGGAGGAGAACGTATACTCCCCGGAGCATGTCGCTTTGCATAACGGAACGATCACCTATTATGAAGGGGGCCATGGGACCCTGGCCGTGATACTCGAGGGGGGAACCATGCACGGGAGTTCTTGTACGATGTTCTATGTGGACCGCAGTGGCAAGCAGACCTGGATCGACCAGTTGCTGCCCTACTATCCCTTCGGACAGGAGTTCTACCTGGAGCCCAGAAACATCTCCTTTGATGCCACCGGAGAGAAAATCACCTTTATCACCCCCATTAAAGAGCTGTATGAAGACATGTCGGAGAACATTTGGGGGGACAGTCTGTGTGTGTTTGATACCGGGAGCGGACGGATGACCACTATGCAGCCGCTGGGCGAGCCGCTGGAGTCGTGGTCGGTCACCTGCGATTCCTATGATGAGGAACGCGTTACCCCCGGAAAGCCGCTGGAAGTCGTAGTGTCCAGGGAGATCGGATCGACGGAGGCGAAAATTCAATCAGCGCAGCTTCCCTGGAAGAACTTGCAAGTGACGGTGAGCAGCGGGGAAGTTAAAATCGTGCTCATTGGAGATAGCTTTGTGGACGATAACTCGCCCTATTCCCAGGCTTTTAGGGCCCTTCAGGCGATGGGACTGCCTGATGTGTCCAAGGAAGACTTTGTCCTAGAGAACAGCGAGGAACAGCAGAAGCAGACCAGCCCCTACTGTATGATTGACACCAACCGGGGCCTGATCACAGGCGTGTGGTGGTGGAACCACGGCAATGGCCATATGGATTTGGTGTGTACCTTTGATGACAACGTGGGGCTGAGAGAGGGGGATGAGATCCGGCTTCTGGTTGGAACTCGTGAAGAAAATTAAAACCTACAAAAATAGTAGGAAAAAGGATTTACAAATCCTTCCCCATATGGTAGAATAGGGGCGCCTTGAAGGACAAGGCGCCCCTGCCCGGTTTGTCCGGGCAAAATTTGGGGCACAATGACAGAGAAAACCGGCCCCGCCGGAAGGATCATACGGAGGAGATTTACATGCTGGAATTGCAGCACATCAGCTATGATGTGGAGCAGGATGGGGATAACAAGGGAATCCTGCATGACATCAGCCTGACCATTAACGAGCGTTTTGTGGCCATCACCGGCCCCAATGGGGGCGGCAAGTCCACCCTGGCTAAGATCATCGCCGGAATTCTGACTCCTACTCAGGGAAAGATTCTCCTGGATGGAGAGGACATTACCGGCCTGAACATTACCGACCGGGCCCGCCGGGGCATCAGCTTTGCCTTCCAGCAGCCGGTGCGCTTTAAGGGCCTGACGGTGAAGGACCTGATCACCCTGGCCAGCGGGAAGAACATCGGCGTGCCCGAGGCCTGCAACTACCTGTCTGAGGTGGGCCTGTGCGCCAAGGATTACATCGACCGGGAGGTGGATGCCTCTTTGTCCGGCGGTGAGCTTAAGCGCATCGAGATCGCCATGATCATGGCACGGGGAACCAAGCTCTCCGTCTTTGACGAGCCGGAGGCGGGCATCGACCTGTGGTCCTTTACCAACCTGATCCAGGTCTTTGAGCATCTGCATGAGAAGATCAATGGCTCCATCCTCATCATTTCCCATCAGGAGCGGATCTTGAACATCGCCGACCGGATCATCGTCCTGGCCGACGGAAGGGTGCAGAAGGACGGCCCCCGGAAAGATATCCTGCCCACGCTGCTGGGCCAGACCCCGGATGTGTGCAGCGCCCTTACCGGTAAGGTGCGCTGAACGAACGATACGTTCCCAAGGAGGAATTGGAAGCTATGGACGCAATTCAAAAGAGCCTGCTGGAGCAGGTAGCCGATCTGCATGAGGTCCCCGAGGGGGCCTATAACATCCGGGCCAACGGCCAGAAGGCCGCCCGGAACACCACTGCCAACATCGACATTGTCTCCAAAGAGGATAAGGACGGCATCGACATTATCATTAAGCCCGGCACCAAGAACGAGTCTGTCCATATCCCTGTGGTCCTCAGCCAGAGCGGCCTTCAGGAGACAGTATATAACGACTTTTTTATCGGGGACGACTGCGACATCACCATCGTGGCCGGCTGCGGCATTCACAACTGTGGTGTGCAGAACTCCGAACACTCCGGTATCCACACCTTCTACGTGGGCAAGAACGCCCGTGTGCGCTATGTGGAGCGCCACTACGGTGAGGGGGACGGCATGGGGGAAAACATCATGAACCCCACCACTGTGGTAGAGATGCAGGAGGGCAGCTACATGGAGATGGAGACCACCCAGATCAAGGGCGTGGACTCCACCGTCCGCACCACACGGGCCACCCTGGGCCCCGCTGCCACCCTGATCATCAAGGAGAAGGTCATGACCCACGGCAAGCAGCTGGCTAAGTCCGACTTCACCGTGGACCTCAACGGCGAGGGCTGCCACACCAACGTGATCTCCCGGTCTGTGGCCAAGGGGGAGTCCAAGCAGGTATTCCTGGCCCGCATCAACGGCAACGCCGCCTGCTACGGCCACTCTGAGTGCGATGCCATCATCATGGACAAGGGCGTGGTGTCCGCCATTCCTGAGGTCACCGCCAATTGCCTGGACGCCCAGCTCATCCACGAGGCGGCCATCGGTAAGATTGCCGGCGAGCAGCTGACCAAGCTGATGACCCTGGGCCTCACGGAAAAAGAGGCCGAGGAGCAGATTGTCAACGGATTCCTGAAATAATTTAACATACCGGAGGAGGGCTTTTTGAGAGCCCTCCTCTTTTTTTTACCTGGGAAATGTGCTAGAATGGCGAAAAAAGGAGGGGAGCAATATGCTTGCTACAACTGCCCAGATGAAAGAGCTGGACCGCATTGCCATTGAGGAGCGGGGCATCCCCTCCCTGGAACTGATGGAGCAGGCCGCCCATGCCGTGGCCCAGGAGGTAGTAAATCTGGTAGGGCCGGTTCAAAACCGCACCGGCCCGGTGGGGACGACCTCCTTTCTGTTTATGACCCGGACGGGGGAGGAACCTACCCAGGAGGAGCAGGGGGAGATCGAGGAACTGCAGAGCATTGTGGAGTCCAAAAACACCGACCCCACTGCGCGCATCGCTGCCTTCTGCGGCCCCGGCAACAACGGCGGGGATGGCATTGCCGCCGCCCGGCTGCTCTTGGAGGCGGGGTACCGGGTGCGCGCCTTCCTCATTGGGGACCGGGCTAAAATGACCCCCGATGCACGGGCCATGGAGGAGAAGCTGAAGGCTGCGGGAGGGGAGCTGGAGCCCCTGGACCTGGAGGACCTTCGTACCAGCACCTGGCTTTCTACCTGCGATTGCTTTGTGGATGCCCTGTTTGGGGTGGGCCTGAAGCGGCCTTTGGCAGGAGAGTTTCTGGCTGTGGTGAAGTGGCTCAATGCCCGGCGTACGCCAGTGGTGGCCTGCGACCTGCCCTCGGGTGTGGAGGGAGACACGGGCGAAATTCTGGGGGACGCGGTTCAGGCCAGCGTAACGGTGACCTTTACCTGCGCCAAGCCCGGCCTCTATCTGGACGCGGGGGCCGGCCGGGCTGGGAAGGTGAAGGAGGCCAACATCGGGATTCCCCCGGAGCTGGTCCACCAGAAGATTTGGCGCAGACCTGACGGTACCGATCTTATGCCCGACTATATGCACAGCTATCTCCCCAAGCGTCCGGCGGACGGCCATAAGGGGGACTTTGGAAAGATTTTTGTTCTGGCCGGCAGCGAGGGCTACACCGGTGCTCCGGTCCTGGCCGCAAGAGGGGCTTTACGCATGGGGGCGGGACTTGTCTTTTTGGGCGTGCCACGGGAAATTTACTCCATCGTGGCCGTCAAGTGCGACGAGGCCATGCCCCTCCCTTTGCCGGAGCGGTATGAGGAAATCTTGGAGAAAGCCAGAGGGTGTGACGTGGCTCTGATCGGCCCCGGCCTGGGCCGCCGCCCCAAGACCGAGAAGCTGGTGCGCGCCCTGCTGGAGGATCTGGACATCCCCGTGGTGCTGGATGCCGATGGCATAAATGCCCTGTGCGGGCATATAGATATTCTGGACAAACGCTCCTCTCCCACCGTCCTTACCCCCCACACCGGGGAGTTTGCCCGGCTCACCGGCTGCCCGCTTCCGGTGCGGGACCGGCTGGCCGCTGCCCGCGCCTTTGCCAAAGAGCACCACTGTACCTTGGTGCTCAAAGGCCGCGGGACGGTGACCGCCGAATGGTCCGGCAAGTGCTGGGTCTGTGGTACTGGGAATCCAGGAATGGCCAAAGGCGGTTCGGGGGATGTGCTGTCCGGCATGATCGCTGCCCTGTGGGGCCAGAAGCACCTTCAGGGTCCCCATAGCAGCTTTTCAGAGCTGGCCGCCTGGGCGGTGTGGTTTCATGGAAAAGCGGGGGACAAATGTGCCAAAAAGCTGGGGGAGTATGCCATGCTGCCCAGTGACCTGGTGGAAACCATCCCGGAGGTTTTGCGGGAAAATACCGAACAGTCCTGATTCCAGAAATTTGGAGGGAACACCGTGCGCAAACTGCTGTTTTGCGTACCAATGATGCTGCTTCTCGCCGGGTGCACCCCGGCGAAGGTGAGCCAGGCGGAGGAACTGACCCTGGGGCTCCGGGGAGAGTATCTGGAGATGACCGCCTGCTCGGCCCATCTGTCCGTTTCTGCCGACTATGGCCAGCGGGTCTATGCATATGAGATGGACGCTGCCCTGGAGGGAGAGGAGCTGACGCTTACCCTTACTGCCCCGGAGACTGTGGCAGGTATGACCGCCCGTCTGGATGGGGAAACAGGGACGTTGGAATATGATGGGGTGTGGGTGGAGACCGGAACGCTGGATGACAATGGACTTACCCCCCTGGGTGCTTTTTCTGCCATGCTGGAGGCTGCACGAGGGGGCTATATCACCGCCTGTGCCTTAGACGAAGAAGAAAATCTTCTCCGGGTAGACTGCGGCGACCCCACGGCCAGCCCAGGAAAGGGGCGGGAGGTCACCTTGTGGTTTGAACCGTCTACCCGGAACCTGGTACGGGGCGAAGTGAGCGTGGATGGGTTCCGTGTGATTTTGTGTGAGTGCACCGACTTTGTAAAAAGCTGACCCTGTAAACCATGGGCCGGTATCATAAAAAGAGGGATTGCTATGTTGGACAGAAGAGAACTGCGGACCTGGGCGGAAATCGACTTGGATGCCCTGGCGCACAATTACCGTGCCCTGCGCGCTATGCTGCCCCAAGGATGCCGCTTTGCCGGATTGGTGAAGGCGGATGCCTATGGCCATGGGGCAGTGCCTGTGGCCAAAAAGCTGGAGCAGCTGGGAGCGGATATGCTGGCGGTGGCCTGTGTGGACGAGGGAGAGCAGCTGCGCCGGGCAGGGATCTCCCTGCCTATCCTGTGCCTGGGTCAGACACCTGAGGCGCTGGGAGAGGAGCTGCTCCAATGGGACGTCACCCAGGAAGTGGAGGACCTGGAGACGGCCCAGGCCTTTTCTGAGATTGCCCAGAGACAGGGAAAGAAGCTGAAGGTCCACATCAAGGTGGACACCGGCATGGGGAGACTGGGCTTTCGCTGGGAGGACGGGGACAACACCGCCGTGGCCCAAGAGATGGCCCAGGTGTGTGCCCTGCCCGGCCTGGAGGTGGAGGGGATGTTCACCCATTTTGCCGCCGCCGACGGGGATGAAAGCTATACCATGGCCCAGTTTACCCGTTTCCTGGATGCGAAGAAGGCCATGGAGGAGCGGGGCATCCACCTGAAAATTTACCATTGCGGGGCCAGCTCCGCTGTGTTACACTATCCCTGTACCTATCTGGACATGGTCCGGCCGGGCATCGTCCTGTACGGATACTATACCGACGAAGAGAGCCAGGGGCTGGATGGTCCGGGCCTCATCCCGGTGATGCGGCTGAAAAGCCGGGTGGCCGCGGTGCGCACCATGCCTGCTGGAGCTAAAGTGAGCTATGGCTGCACCGCTGAGCTTAACCGCCCATCCCGTCTGGCGGTACTGCCCATCGGTTATGGAGACGGCCTGCCGCGGGTATTGTCCAATCAGTTTACAGTCATGGTAGCGGGCAAGCCCTGCCCCATTGTGGGCCGGATCTGCATGGATATGTGCATGGCCGATGTTACCGATCTGCCTCAGGTAAAGGCTGGGGATGTGGCAGAGATCTATGGGCCCGGCCTCACGGACGAGGCTGCCCGGTTGGCCGGTACCATTTCTTATGAATTGCTGTGCCACGTGGCTCCCCGTGTTCCGCGGATCTATTGGGAGAATGGGCAGCGGTTACAATGAATTTTTTGAAAAACACACCCGGACAGGCCGGTTGAATGCCTGTCTTGCTCCGTGACCGAAGGTGTGCGCCTCACATAGGATGACATGGAGCACAGGGAAATCGTTTCTCTGGGACAAAGGCGCGGCGGGCTCATGGAGTGGGCCAAAGGCCGGTTGCGGCCACATGATGGCCCAAATTCTCGCCCCGGACAGGTATAAATCCCGCCGCCCCGTGGGAGAATCATAGTACAGCGTTACATAGACCCTTCGGCCGGTAACGCGGTGCTATCTTCCAGCGGAGTGTGAATATACTTGGATAACAATGTGAAACGAGGCGACATTTTTTACGCCGATCTCAGCCCGGTGGTGGGCAGCGAGCAGGGGGGCGTGCGCCCCGTGCTCATCGTACAGAACGACACTGGCAACCGTCACAGTCCAACGGTCATTGCCGCGGCCATTACCTCCCAAACGGGAAAGGCCCGGCTGCCGACCCACATTTCAGTTTCTCCCCTCAGCTGCGGACTGCCCAAGGAGTCTGTCATCCTGCTGGAGCAGGTACGGACGCTGGATAAGCGCCGCCTGCGGGAAAAAATGGGACGGCTGGACGAGACGGTCATGCACCAGGTGGATGCAGCCATTGCTGTGAGCTTTGGCCTCCACCCGGAGACGCTGGTGTAAACACAACAACGGCCCCTGCCTTTGGCCGGGGCCTACATAGGGCAAAAGGAGAACATACCAATGAACAAAATCAGAAAGCAGTGGACCATTCGTCTGGGTGCCTTGACCCTGACGGCCCTGTGTCTGGGCACCGGCGCGGCTCTGGCTGCGGGCGGAGATCAGAACGATCCTCTGGTTACCCTGAGCTACCTTAATGAGACCGCCATTCCCCAGGTGGTAAAGCAGGTGGAGAACAGCACGGCTACCCGGCAGAAGGAGCTGGAGGAGAGCTTTTCCCATCAGATCAGTCAATATCTCCTCCAGGCTGGCCAGGGGGGACAGGGAGGCGGCTCCAGCGCGGGCTACACGCTGGTCACCATGACCAGCGGCCAGGTGATGCACCTGGATGTGGGGTGTGAGGTACTGCTGCGGGTGGGAAGCGCTACCGTTCAGTCCTCCGACAGTCCTGCCCTGATCGATCTGACCGCAGGCGGAACCGTGAACAGCGGTACCGCTTTGTCCAAAAATCATCTCTACATGTCTACCATTGAGGGCCGCACCCTCTCCGCCACCGCTGGAACGGTAAAGGTTCTGGTCCGGGGCGGATATACCGTCGTGTAACAAGTGACAGTATGCAAAAAATCCTCAGCCCATCGGGCTGAGGATTTTTTCATGGAAAACGGACATGGGGCTTAGTGGTTCAGTACCCGGACCCGAATCATATTGGGGATGGCACGCAGCTCGTTGGCCACCTCGTCGGTGATGCGGGTGTTCACATCCACCAGAGTATAGGCATAGTCCTTTTTGGACTTGTTGGTCATGTTCTCCACGTTGATGTTGTCATCAGAGAGCACGCCCATGATCTGGGTCAGCATGGCAGGGACGTTTTTGTGGATCATGCACAGCCGGGCAATGCCGCTCCAGTCCTGAGAAACATTGGGCAGATTCACCGAGTTTTTGATGTTGCCGTTGAGCAGGTAGTCTTGGAGCTGGCGTACAGCCATTACAGCGCAGTTGGCCTCACTCTCAGGGGTAGAGGCACCCAAGTGGGGCAGAGCGATGACATTCTTTACCCCAGCGATGCGTGCGTTGGGGAAGTCTGTGACGTAGCGGGCTACCCGGCCAGACTCCAGGGCAGCGATCATATCCTCGTCATTGACCAGCTCACCACGGGCCAGATTCAGCACCCGCACCTGGCCTTTCATCTTAGCAATGGCCTCGGCATTGATGGTGTCCTTGGTGGAGCTGTTGTAGGGGACGTGGATGGTGACATAGTCGGCTACCTTATAAAGCTCATCCACATTCTGGACCACATGGACGTGGCGGTCCAGGCGCAGAGCGGTGTCCACAGACAGGAAGGGGTCATAGCCATATACGTCCATGCCCAGATCCAGAGCCACATTGGCCACCAGTACGCCGATGGCGCCCAGGCCGATGACACCCAGGGTCTTGTGGTAGAGCTCAGGGCCCACAAAGGCGCTCTTGCCCTTTTCCACCGCAGCGGCCACGTCCACATTGGGAGTGTGGACCTGCTCCTGAACCCACTCGGCTCCGCCCAGCACGTCCCGAGAGGCGATGAGCATAGCGGCAATGACCAGCTCCTTGACGGCATTGGCGTTGGCGCCGGGGGTGTTGAACACCACGATGCCGTTTTCCGAGCAGCGGTCAATGGGGATGTTGTTGGTGCCGGCTCCCGCCCGTGCAATGGCGCGCAGGGCATCGGGGAAGACATAGTCATGCATGGCGGCGGACCGGACCAGGATACCGTCCTCGTTTTCCAGGTCATCTCCCACCTGGAAACGGCTCTGATCCAGGTGGGAAAGCCCCACGGAGGAAATCTTATTTAACGTTTTAATGCGGTACATATTCTATCACCTAGCTATCTTTCTATGGCAGAAACGTGTCAGTTGTTTTGATCAAAGGCGCGGATGAAGTCACACAGCTTTTCTACGCCTTCCACGGGCATGGCGTTGTAAATGCTGGCCCGCATGCCCCCTACCTTCCGGTGACCCTTCAGGTTGACAAAACCGGCGGCGGTGGCCTCCTGGACAAACTTGGCGTCCAGCTCCTCGCTGCCTGTGCGGAAGGTTACGTTCATGCCGGAGCGGGAGCCCTTCTCTGCGTGGCACCGGAAGAGACGGGAGTTGTCCAGCGTATCATAGAGCATATTGGCCCGCTGCCACTTCAGCTTTTCCATGCCTTCCAGGCCGCCTTGCTCTGCCACCCAGTCCAGGGTGAGGCCCAGCATGTAGATACACCAGCAGGGGGGCGTATTGTACATGGAATCCTTGTCGATCATGGTCTGATAGTTCATCATCAGCGGGGTGTAGGGCAGCTCATGGCCGGCCAGATCCTTTTTGATGATGACTACCGTGAGGCCTGCGGGAGCCATGTTCTTCTGGGCGCCGGCATAGATAAGGCCAAATTTGGACACATCCACAGGCATGGACAGAATGTCAGAGGACATGTCGCACACCAGGGGAACTTTACCGGTTTCGGGAACATAGTCCCACTCGGTGCCGTAGATGGTGTTGTTGGCACAGTAGTAGAAGTAGCTGGCCTCCGGGTCCAGCTTGATCTGCTCCTGACGGGGAATGTAGCAGTGATCCCGGTCGGCAGAGGAGACAGCCAGGTTGATCTGGCCGTACTTCTGAGCCTCTTTATAAGCAAGGTTGGAGAAGTTGCCGGTGACGGCGTAATCCGCCTTTCCGGTTTTGCTGATGAGATTGAGGGGGATCATGGAGAACTGGCCGGAAGCCCCGGTCTGGAGAAACAGGATCTGATACCCCTCCGGCACATTCATCAGCCGGCGCAGCTTATCCTGGGTCTCCTCAAAAATCTTCACAAAGACCTTAGAGCGGTGACTCATCTCCATCACTGACATACCAGAGCCTTGGTAGTTGGTGATTTCTGACCCGGCACGCTCCAGTGCGGACAGAGGGAGCATGGAAGGGCCGGCGGAGAAGTTGTAAACACGCTGGTCGCTCATTTGGGAGAACCCCTTTCATAAAAAATATAAAAATGCCCCACTCCACGAAAGAGTGGGGTATTTTCATATTATAGAGAGGAAAAGGATGGGTGTCAATGGCCTGTGGTTGTCAAAACCACCGAAGAATTTGGCTAATCTTGCTGTGCTTTTGCAAAAAAGACGTCAGAGTGCAAAGCTGTTTTCAGCCTGTGAACAGGACACTTCCGCCGGTGTTATTTCAAAACCCACTGCATCATCATAAGAAGTCCCAGTCCGGGGGCACCCAACAACCCCAGCACCAGGGCATTGACCAGGTTTACGCCTAGGCTTACACCAATCAGATGCCCCACCTGGGAGAGAAGTGCAAGCACAGCCAGCCCCACTCCGGACCGCAGCAGCAGACGCAGGAGAAGAGCCACAGGGCGGCGCAGGAGAAGCAGGGCGGCACACAGGACCAGTCCAGCCAAGCACCAGGCCGCATATCCTGGCAGGGGGTTCATCTGGCTCCCTCCAGTTCCTTGAAGCGGCGGATGAGGTAGTTGTACCTGGCGTGGAGGGAGTTGATTTCAAATACGTAGGATTCGATGAGATCTCCATCGCAGGTGGTGTTAAAGCCGCCGTAGGCTTGGTGGATCAGTGCCTGTGTGCTGGAAAGGGCGTTCATAAGGTCCTGCCGCTCTTGCTCCAGGGCGCGGCTGCGGCGGGGGATAGATTTGTGCCGGGACAGTTGCATGGGTGGCCCTCCTTCCCTAGGTTTAGTATTATTTTATGGATAGTTTGGACAAATATTCCAGCCTTTAATCCTCTTAGAACAGAAAAAAGCCTGCCGCTTGGATGAGCGGCAGGCGAAACGAAAGCACGGGGGAGTTCAGCGCCGGGAGAAGACACCGTCATAGGTATAGAGCACCATAGCCATTTGGCTGCGGGTGACGCTGGCGCTGGGGTTGAGGGTGTTGCCGGGGACAGTGGGAAGAATACCGTTGCCCACAGCCCACTCCATGCCCTGCTTGGCCCACAAGGAGACGTTGTCTCCATCTGAGTAAGCGGACAAATCACCCTGCTGGGATACATCGATGCCAGAGTATTTGGCAAACTGATAGAGAATCAGTGCCATTTGCTGCTGGGAGAGGGGGGCATCGGGAGCGAAGGAATTGGTGGACAGACCGGTCATGATCCCGTTTTGACAACACCAGGAGACTGCATCGTAGTACCAGGCCGAGGGGTCCACATCAGGGAAGGAACAGCCGCGGGCCGTCAGACTTCCGCCCATGCGCCAGAGGGTCTGGGCCAGCTGGGCACGGGTAAAGAGACCATCGGGCTGAAATACGCCGTTGCCCGTGCCGGAAAAATATCCCTGGGAGAGAACATACTCCACTGCCTTATAGTAGGGAGAGTCGGGGGAGATGTCACTGGGGGGCAGAGCCTTCCCATAGATTCGTACATAGTAGGACAGAGTCTGCTCCTGGCCTCCGGCGGGGGAGTAGCGGAGGCTTACAAGACACAAGGGGAAATCTTGAACGTGGCCGGAGAGGCCCAGATAAGAGGAACTGCCACTGAGAGTGCGCAGGTTAGCCGCCTGTTGACTGCCCTGAAGAAGCGTCTGGGCGGAGAGAATATAGGTTTGTCCGGCCAACAGCTTTTGGGATATCGTGGAGCGCTGGAGAACCACGGAGGACTGAGGCGCCAGATAGTCCCAGACAGGGGCGGCATCATTCCGAGGCAGCTCATAGATCCCGTCTGCGTTCAGGTCCGTGAGGTAGTCCACCGTAATCCAAACAGAACCCACCTTTGGCTGGATGTAGAAGCTGGCATCCTCTGTGACCTGGTTCAGGGAGCAGTCTACCTGGACCACCTCGCCGGGCTGAAAGCGCCCGCTGGAGTCCTGACTGTATAGCTGCACGGAAAGATCAGTTTGAGGAAAAGCCATGTCGGCAGCATCAATATAAAAAGTAGAAAAGACGCCGGAGCCGGCTGTATCTGCGGCAAAGCAGGGAACCACAGACGAGGCCATCAGCAAAGCGCTGAGAACCAGACAGTGCCATCGTCTTTGCCATTTCATAAGGAAAACCCCTTTTCTGGAAAATTACATGTGAGAAAAACACTTTGTGGAGCTATTATATCCGCTCAAGGCGGTTTTGGCAAGGGAAAGGAGGGGAATCTAGGCGCCTGCTCCCTGAGCGCTCTCCTCCTGAGGTCCGCTGACCGGTACCAGGTTGGTGTCCCAATGATAGCCCAGCTCCGCCATCTGTTGGTCGGTTCGGGGGGCATAGGGGCCGGATTGGGAATCGGTCAGGTCCAAATGGCGCCAACCGGAGCTGATCTGCACCATGTTCCAGAAGTGGGGCTGGCCGTTGAGGGTTCCCTCTACCACCCGGAATGGCAGGCCCAGATGCTGACACAAAGCAGCCATAGTCAGTGCGATCCCTTCGCTGTTGGCACTTCCCTGGTCCATGAGGGCACATACGCTGGAACCTCCGGCCGGGTCATAAGTACCTGCGGAGACGATGGAACGGGCGGCCTGTTCGATGCGACTGTCACCGGAGAGCGCGGCAAAGGGGGCGGACAGGGACTGCAGCCAGTTGGTGAGGGCAGCCTTTTGCTGCTCCAGTTTAGAAAGGTCATCGGGATAGGTCAGCAAAATCTCCACGATCCGCTGCTGGCCGCTGGCAGGGTAGAGAAATACCTGGAGCTGAGGCATCCCCAGAGCGGAGGAAGGAGCGTTATAGTAAGCCTGGCGGGCCAGATCCTGGATAAATTCCTCGTCCTCATTAAAGTAACTGATGCGCAGGACACATTCCGACTGGAAGGCGGACATAGTGCTGGCCAGCTCACTGCGGATGGCAGTGGTGCCGGTAGCCTGGACAATGGAGGCCACCTGCTCCTTCGTGCGGCGGTAGGTGATGTTCACCGTGGCTTCCGAGTAGGCTACCACGGAGCTGAGGCTGAACGTGATGTATTCCACCGCATAGGCGCCCAAGGGGTCCTCATGAGCCACCTCCAGACAGGCGGCGTTCAGGCTGGCGTCCAGATCCTCCTCATCCATATAGAGGCGAACGGTTCCCTTTTCCGTGCCGGTGGTGACGAAGTAGATCAAGGCATTGACCAGCTCCTGATAGCTGTCTGCCCGCAGAATAGAGGGGTCACCATCCGCGGTGGGAGCTGCGTTGTGGGGGGTGATATAGGTGTACTCCTGTTCCAAAAGGGAGGAGCACCCGGTCAATGTCAGAGCAGCAGCGGTGAGCAGAGCGAGGGCACGGCTGGAATGGCTCATAGGTGCGCCTCCTTCCTGTGAAATAGAGATTAGTAGCCCAAGGGCTCATCCACCAGAACGATTTCCATCTGCTCGGTGCCTCTTGGCTTTTCCCACAGCACTACCAACGCCCGGCAGATGCGATCGGGGCTCTGGCAGTTGTAGCAGCGGTCCCCTTTGGCGGCGCAGGGAGTTTTCATGCCCAAACGCTGAGCGTTTTTGGGAGAGGCGATGTTCCGGGCACGCCAGAGGGCGGCATCATAGTCGGGAGCAATCTTGTTGGAACCCACCACAAAGTAGACCCGCTTGTGGCCGTACAGGGTGGAGGCAACCCGGTTGCCGGTACCGTCGATGTTAATAAGTTCCCCAGTCTCCGCCAGGCCGTTCACTGAGGTGATGTATACCTGGGTATTGATGGCATCCATCTGGGAGCCGCCCTCCCAGTGCCAAATCACCTGATTGTGCTTGGAGAGCAGGGGATAGAGGTCCATGTCTTTCAAGGTTACCGAACCGCCGAAGGCCACGCTGGTCTGGTCAATCTGGCTGTCCAGATAGTTGGCGGCCTGCTGAGCGGTGGCAAAGTGGGAGACCTGGTAGCCCAGTGCCTCCAGCGTGCGGGACAGCTTTTCATAGTTGATCATAACAATGTCTCCTTCCGCATGTTTACAGATCATTTTGATGGTAACGGCCAAAGCCCAGACCCAGAACCTCGTGGGCGTTGCAGACGATCATAAAAGCATCCGGGTCGCACGTTTGGACGATCTGCTTGAGGGTGACGATCTGGCGCTGCTTAAAGGCGCACATGAGCACGTTCCGGGGTTCTCCCGACCAGGCACCCTCTCCGTGAAGGATAGTGACACCCCGGTCCAGCTGCTCAAAAATGGAGTTGGAGACCTCCTTTGGACAGACTGTGACGATATAGGCTACCTTTGAGGTGTCCATGCCGTAGAGTACCCAGTCCATAACCACGCAGGAAATATAAAGGGCGATCAGACCGTAGAGGGCGCTGTACAGACTTTGAAAGACCAGAGATACCGCGGCCAGCAGCACCAGGTCCACAATCATCAGCAGCTTGCCCATGGGCAGCCAACCGAAGGGGAGCTTCAGCAGCCGGGCGATGAGGTCAGTGCCGCCAGTGGTGGCTCCCTGGGCAAAAATAGCGCCGATGGCAAGTCCAGTGATAGCTCCGCCGAACACTGCGGCCAGAATAGGGTCAATGGAGGAAAACGTAAACAGAGAGGCGAAGACATCCACCAGAATAGAGGTGGCGGCCATGGCATACAGGGAAGAGAGCAGCACGCTGCCGCCCAGAAATTTCCATCCCAGCAAAAACAGGGGGATGTTGGCTACCAGTACCACCGTACCGATGGGCACGGAGGGAATGAGAAAGTTCACGATCTGGCCCAAGGCCGTTATGCCGCCAAGACCGATGTTGTTGGGAACATATAACCAGTCGAAACCTAGAGCGAAAACGACAGAAAACAAGGTGATCAGGCCATAGCGGCGCAGTAGAGAGCGAACCATGCCCACTCCTCCTCTCTATATTGTAAGTGGTTACAGCAGAGTCATCTGCTCTTCTCCCCGGTCCTCTTCTTTGAGCAGGGCGCCGGCGATGGGCAGAGAACGGGCCCGATAGCGGGCAGTGTTGACAATGGAGGTCTCATGCAAAGGCAGGACCTTTTCCACTTTATATTTGGGCTTCAGGGTCATTACGTTGACGCCTTGGGTGTTCCGGGTGGTTTTGGGGTTGAGACTGGCGGTATGGAAGACCATGCACCGGCCTTCCGTGGAGATGACGGCAGCTTCAAAGTCCTCCTTGAGCAGGAAGGCGGCTACCAGGGGGGCCTTGTCCGAATAGGCGCCGGTGAGCTTCTTGCGCCGGGTCTGGGTCTGATAGGCAGAAAGCTCCACCCGAGCGGCCTTGCCGTTGTCAAAAAAGAACAGCACCTGCCCGGAGTAGTCTCCCGGCAGACAGGCCCAGATGGCTTTTTCCTCCGGCTCCATGCCCAGCTTGGTGGGCAGGTAGTCTCCCAGAGCGCTGGCCTTGGTGTCCTCAAAGTCACTTAGGCGGGTTTTGTAGCACTGCTGCTTATCCGTAAAGACCAGAAGCTCTTCCCGGTTGGAAGTTTCCCACTGGAGGAAGGGGCCGTCCCCTTCCTTATATTTCTGTTCACTGGCCATGCGCAGGGACTGGGGAGTGATTTTCTTCAAATATCCCTCTTTGGAGAAGAACAAGTGGACGGGGTAGTCGGGGATGTCCTCCTCCGGGTCGGCAGCCTCCTGAAGCTGGTGGTCGTAGACGATGTCTGTGCGCCGGGGAAGGGCGTACTTCTTCTTGACCTCTTCCAGCTCGCCAATGATGATCTTCTGAATGCGCTTAGGGGAGTTGACAGTGTCCTCCAGATCGGCGATCTCATCCTGAAGGGTGTCCACTTCCTGGGTACGCTTGAGGATGTACTCCTTATTGATATTGCGCAGGCGGATGTCGGCCACATACTCCGCCTGGACCTGGTCGATGCCAAAGCCGATCATCAGGTTGGGGATGACCTCCGCGTCCTCCTCGGTGTCCCGGATGATTTGGATGGCCCGGTCAATGTCCAGCAAAATGCGCCGCAGACCCTTCAACAGGTGGAGCTTCTCCTTTTTCTTGCTCATGGAGTAGTAGACCCGCCGGCGTACCGAATCCATCCGCCAGGCTACCCACTCCTCCAAAATCTGCCCCACACCCAGGACACGGGGCATGCCGGCGATGAGAATGTTAAAGTTGCAGGACTGGCTGTCCAGCAGGGGGGTAGAGCGGAAAAGCTTCTGCATGAGCTTATCCGGATCGGTGCCCCGCTTTAAGTCGATGGTGAGTTTCAGGCCGCTGAGGTCGGTCTCGTCCCGCATGTCGGCGATTTCCTTCACCTTACCTGCCTTGATGAGCTCGGCCACCTTGTCCATAATGGCCTCGCTGGTGGTGGAGTAGGGGATCTCATAGACCTCAATGAGGTTTTCCGCCTTGTTGTAGCGCCATTTGGAGCGCACTTTAAAGGAGCCCCGTCCAGTGCGGTAGATCTCACCCAGGGCGTCGGCATCGTAGAGAAGCTCGCCGCCGGTGGGCAGATCGGGTCCCTTTAAGGTAGACATAATGTCATGGCTGGGGTTTTTCAGGAAGGCAATGGTGGTGTCGCAGACCTCGCCCAGGTTAAAGCCGCACAGGTTGCTGGCCATACCCACGGCGATGCCCTGGTTGGCGCTCACCAAAACGTTTGGGAAGGTGGTGGGCAGGAGGGTGGGCTCCTTCATCTTGCCGTCGTAGTTGTCTACAAAGTCCACGGTGTCCTGGTCAATGTCCCGGAACAGCTCGGCGCAGATGGGGTCCAGGCGTACCTCGGTATAACGGCTGGCGGCCCAGGCCATGTCCCGGGAGTAGACCTTACCGAAGTTGCCCTTGCTGTCCACCAGAGGATGGAGCAGGGCACCGTAGCCACGGGACAGGCGGACCAGGGTATCGTAGATAGCCGCGTCGCCATGGGGATTCAGCTTCATGGTCTGGCCTACCACATTGGCGCTTTTGGTCCGGGCGCCCCCCAGCAGCTTCATCTGGTACATGGTGTACAGAAGCTTGCGGTGGGAGGGTTTGAAGCCATCGATCTCCGGAATGGCACGGGAGACGATGACGCTCATAGCGTAGGGCATATAGTTGAGTTCCAGAGTCTGGGTGATGGGCTGTTCCAGCACCTCAGCCCGCAGCCCCATGACATTGGGGTTGTCCGACCTGGAATGATTGGATTCAGAGGCTTTTTTCTTTGCCATTGGTGATCAGTCCTTATTTCTTAGTCCGTGGTACAATCAGATTCTCAGAGATCCTTTGGAGCATACTGCTGCCCAAAGGGGGTGGCGGCCAGACCGCCCTTGCCCGTCTCCCGAAGGGTGTGTGGGAGGGAGCGTCCGACTTCGGCCATGGCGTCCAGCACCTGGTCCGGGGGGACCCGGCTCTCAATGCCCGCCAGAGCCATCTGGGCGGCGGACAGGGCGTCCATGGCCCCGATGACGTTGCGCTTGACACATGGGACCTCGACCAGTCCGCCCACCGGGTCGCACACCAGTCCCAGCAGGTTTTTTACTGCCATGGCACAGGCGTTGGCCATCTGTTCCGGGCTGCCCCCCTGGAGGTGGACCAGGGCGGGAGCGGCCATAGCGGCGGCAGAGCCGATTTCCGCCTGACAGCCCCCCTCGGCCCCGGAGATGGAGGCCCGAGTAGCAATGATCATGCCAAAGCCGGAGGCTACATAGAGAGCCTCCACCAGCTGGTCGTGGGTAGCGCCGAACTGGGTTTCGTAGGGCAGCAGCACCGCGGGCAGTACCCCGCAGGCCCCGGCGGTGGGAGCGGCCACGATCCGTTTCATACAGGCGTTGCACTCTCCCATTCGGAGAGCCCCCGCCATGACCTGAGACAAGAAGGGACCGCACAGGGTGTGTCCTTCCTGGGCGTATCGGGCCATTTTCCCTCCGTCGCCCCCCACCAGACCACTGTGGGAGCGGTCCTCCTCCCGGTAGTCCCGGTCGGAAGCTTTCATGGTGTCCAGCAGAAAGGACATCTTTTCCCAGGACTGTTCGGGGGTGATGCCCTGGGCGTGGCAGTCGCAGCGGCGGATGTTGTCCCACAAAGGCAGACCGGAGCGGGCGGTGTCATCCAGCATCTGCTGAATGGAAGTAAAATCGATCATATCGTCTCTCCTGTTTGGGGGGTGTAGCAGTTGACCCGGAGAATACCGGGCAGGGCACGAATGGTCTCTGCTGTGGCCTGAGGGATGGGCTGGTCACATTCGATGACCATCACCGCGCTCTCTCCCCGGCCGCCCCGGTTGAGTTGGAGGGTAGCTACGTTGATGCCCTCCTGAGCCAGTACCCCGGTGACCTGGCTGACACAGCCGGGTTGGTCGGAGTTGTGGACCACCAGAGTGGGCAATTCTCCGGAAAAGGAGGTGGACAGTCCGTCCACCTGGAATACCTTTACCCGTCCACCTCCCAGGGAGGAGGCGCCCATCTCCAGCCGTCCGCCCCAGATGCCCTCCAGCTGTATGAGCACGCTGTTGGGGTGAACGTCCCGAAGGGTGCGCTGGCCGAAGGCGAACTGCAGCCCGTGCTCTTTGGCCAGCTCAAAGCTTCCCGGCACGCGGCTGTCGTCGGGGGAGAGGCCAAGCAATCCCGCGATGAGGGCCTGGTGGGTGCCGTGGCCCTCACCGGTGGAGGCAAAGGAGCCGTGGAGGAAGAGGTTGGCCCGCACCGGTTCCTGGCCCAGCAGGGCACGAGCCAAAAGGCCGATGCGCACGGCCCCCGCCGTGTGAGAGCTGGAGGGGCCCACCATGACCGGGCCCAGAATGTCGAAGAGGTTCATAGAGCGCTCCTTTATGAGATGTCGGCCAGCTCCAGATATTCATGGCCGTGGTCGGCAATGTGGTTTTTCCGGCCCTGGAGGTCGTCCCCCAGCAGAAGGTCAAAGACCTGGGCAGTGCGCTCCACATCCTCGGGCATGACCTTGATGAGCCGCCGGGTTTCGGGATTCATGGTGGTCAGCCACATCATATCCGGGTCGTTCTCGCCTAGACCCTTGGAGCGCTGGACATCGCACTTCTTTCCTTCCAAGGAGGCGACAATGTCATTCTTCTCCTTGTCAGAGTAGGCAAACCAGGTTTTTTCCTTGCAGGTAATTTCGTACAGGGGGGACTCGGCGATATACACATACCCCTCCTGAATGAGGGTGGGGGTCAGGCGGTAGAGCATGGTGAGAATCAGGGTGCGGATCTGGAAGCCGTCCACGTCTGCATCGGTACAGATAACCACCTTGTTCCACCGCAGGGCGCTTAAATCAAAGGCCGCCAGATCTTTGGCCTTCTTGTCGTGAACCTCCACGCCGCAGCCCAGGACCTTCAGCAGGTCGGTGATAATCTCGCTTTTAAAGATCTTTCCGTAATCCGCCTTCAGGCAGTTCAAAATCTTGCCACGAACGGGCATAATACCCTGATATTCCGCGTCCCGGCTTAATTTGACGCTGCCCATGGCCGAGTCGCCCTCCACAATGTAGAGCTCCCGGCGGGAGACGTCCTTCGTGCGGCAGTCCACAAACTTCTGCACCCGGTTGGAAATATCCATGGAGCCGGTGAGCTTCTTTTTGATGTTCAGCCGGGTCTTCTCCGCGTTCTCACGGGCCCGTTTGTTGATGAGCACCTGCTCGGCGATCTTTTGGGCATCGATGGGATTTTCGATGAAGTAGACCTCCATCTGGCTGCGGAGGAATTCCGTCATGGCCTCCTGGACAAATTTGTTGTTGATGGCCTTCTTGGTCTGGTTTTCATAGCTGGTCTGGGTGGAGAAGTTGTTGGATACCAGTACCAGGGCGTCCTGAATGTCCGGGAAGGTTATTTTGCTCTCGTTCTTGGTGTATTTATTCTGCCCTTTCAGGTAGCTGTCAATGGCGGAGACGAAAGCGGAGCGTACCGCTTTGTCCGGGGAACCTCCGTGCTCTAGCCAGGAGGAGTTGTGATAGTGCTCGATGACTTGAACCTTGTTGGAAAAACAGAAGGAGACGGACAGCTTTACCTTATATTCCGGCTTGTCCGCCCGGTCCCGGCCCTTCCGCTCAGTCTGCCAGAATACGGGCAGGGTGAGGGCATCCTCGCCGGCGAGCTCAGCCACATAGTCCTGAATTCCGTTTTCATAGCGGAAGTCGGTGGTTTCAAACTTACCGCCGACTTGTTTGCGGAAGCGGAAGGTGACCCCGGCATTGACTACCGCCTGGCGCTTCATCACGTCCTGATAGTACTCAGGGGGGATGTTGATGTCGGTAAAGACCTCCAGATCAGGCTTCCAGCGGATGACTGTGCCGGTCTTTTTTCCCTTGTCGGTGGGCTCCTTTTTCAGCCCGCCGATGTTTTCCCCTTTTTCAAAGTGGAGGGAGTATTTAAAGCCATCCCGCCACACCGTGACGTCCATGTATTCGCTGGCGTATTGGGTAGCACAGGAGCCTAATCCGTTTAAGCCCAAGGAATATTCATAGTTGTCTCCGGAGAGGTTATTGTACTTGCCTCCGGCGTACAGCTCGCAGAAAACCAGCTCCCAGTTATACTTCTGCTCCTTTTCATTCCAGTCCAGGGGACAGCCCCGGCCCTGGTCCTCCACCTGGATGGACAAGTCCTCAAAGCGGGTGACAGTGATGAGACTGCCGTGGCCTTCTCGCGCCTCGTCAATGGAGTTGGACATGATCTCAAAGACTGCGTGCTCGCAGCCCTCCAATCCGTCGGAGCCGAAAATAACGCCGGGCCGCTTGCGCACCCGGTCGGCACCCTTCAGGGCGGAGATGGCATCGTTGCCGTAGTTGTTGGTTTTCTGGGCCATAATGTCGATTCCTCACAATTCAAAGCCGTTCCAAGGGGAGCGGAAAATCACATAAACATACACGATAATATTACCAGATATGGAACGAAAAAGTCAAGGATAGGCCAGTGGTTGTGGAGATGGCGCATAAAGAGGGAATTTTTGCAAAAGATGGAGGCAAGGAGGCAGAGAAATGGAATGTTTTCAAGTAATTGAGTCCGGAGAAGGGATTGAGACAGCCATTTTGCGCGGACTGTCCGTCCAAGGAGGGCTGTCCGGGCAGCGCTGCAGTGACCGGCATCCAGCCCTGTTGGTGGTATCCCCCAGAGCGGTGCTGGAGGGCAAGAGACTGCCCCGAGCCTGTCGGACGGTGCTGCTGCCCGGCAATGGCGGGGATGTGCTCCGGGGAGTGCGGGCGGCCAGCGCAGTAAGTTATGGCCCCTCCCCCAAAGACAGTTTGACCATCTCCAGCCGGGAGGAAGACCAGATGTGGGCCACTCTTCAGCGGGAAGTAGTGACCTTGGATGGGCATGTAGTGGAGCGGCAGGAATTTCCCATCCCCCTGGTGCGCCGGGGAGAGGAGATGTCCGCCCTGGCGGCGGCGGGAGCGTTGCTCCTTCTGGGCGTACCGCCCCGAGAGGTGGGACGGGGACTGCTCCCGGAATCGGGAAACTGGAAAACAAAGCCATGCTAAAGTTCGCATATGCTGGCAAATCTTGCGGATAATAATCCCGTCTAAGGAATTTCAACCACAGGAGGCAAAATATAGATGAAAGCAACTGGCATTGTCAGACGAATAGACGACCTGGGCCGTGTGGTCATTCCCAAAGAAATTCGGCGTACCATGCGGATTCGGGAGGGCGACCCGTCACAGACAACATGGTCATGGTGGGAAGGGTTTTGTTTTGGTATGCTCGACCTGCACGAACGAAGGGGCTGGTAGTGGTGCAGGGTGCGAGGTACATACTTCTCTCCAAATCCAGCCGTTCAGGCTGGTCAAAAAATGTGAGAATAGAGCATTTCCGCCGTTTCAATGTCAGGCATTGAGACGGCGGTTTTTGTACACAGGGAGAGTGAACGGTTATCGTTTTATGGGAGATGGAAGCTAATTACATCTAAAAATTCCCTTGGATTTTATTGGTTGGTTTCAACAAACTGCCCACTTGATAACTCCTCTGCGTGGCAGTATAATTCACTATGTATGCTTTGCCGTTTTCATAGCCTGTATCTAGGACGATATAGGACAGATTCCGGCGTAGGCGAGTTTTCCAATTTGTATGGAAAGCAGGTGAAGTATGAACATCAGACGTTTGCTCATGATCATTCTGGTGATGGCAGAACTCTTTTTGCTTGCGGGCTGCAGCAAGGTCCAGGAGAACCGCGTCGTCATTGCGGTCATCGGTAATGAGGATGATTTATACCCCGGCTATCGAGAGGGAGCGGATATGGCTGCGGAAGAACTGCGCCGGATGGATGACGAATGTGGTTATACAATCGAATATCAGTTTTACAATTATGACGGCAGCTATGAGAAGGGCTCCGCCATCGTTGATATGCTGGCGGATGACGAAACGGTAACGGCGGTTGTGGGTGGAACAGACATGTCTTTGAACAAGACCGCGGCGTATGTGCTTGACAAGGCGGGAAAGGTGTTCGTTGTCCCATTTTTTCTGTATGACAGCGTATTTGACAACAATCACTATACCACGGTATTTTCCATGTGTAATTCCGGCCGTGAAGTTGGAGTTACGCTGTGCTATGCCGCGGAACAAACAACGGCGAAGCGCTGGGCGGTGTGCACGGCGGACCGAGAGTTTGAACGCACAGAGCTGCAGGGTTTTTTGGAGGCGCAGCACAACGCGGGCATCGATGTGGTGGATTGTGTCAATAGTTCGGAGCTTCAAAATAACATGGATGAAGTATTTGGGCGCTGGGAGGTGCTCGGGGTAGAGGGCGTGGCGCTCTTCCCGGAAGACAAAGAGGGATTTGCGCTGTTGAAGGAAATCAAACGCCGCTGGCCCGCCATGATCTGTGCCGGAGACACTGCCTTTGATAACAGCGAAATGCTGACAAACGATTCAGAGCTTATGGCGGCGATGAATGGTTTTATTATGGCAGACGAAGCGATTTTAGACTTTTCCACCCAGGAAGGGGTGGAGGCCTATAACACCCTCATTGAGGATTATACCCAACGCACCGGGAAAGAGATGGATACGTGGTATGTGCAGGGCTACAACGCGGTCCGGATGATTGGGGATACGGCGGTGCGAAACGGGACAACCGATCCTGGGGCCATTGCGGCAGCGCTGCATGAAGACGGATATGCCGGTACCGCACAGAGCTTTCAATTCCAGGCCAATGGCAAGCTGGCCAATGCAGACAGAACCTACAATGTACTTGCGGCTGATGGTTATGCGGAACCATACATTTTTGCGGATGAGGGATGAGAGTATGGAATTATTTCGAAAAGAGGCGGTAGAAAGCTTTTCATCCAACGCAAAACTGAACGCCGGGGTACGGGCAATTTATATTAAAACGGCCGTGTTCCTGGTCCTGCTGCTGCTGTGTGCCGCGGCATTTGGTTACTGGCTTGTGTGCGGGACGATCTATGAAACGGTGACGGTGAGCGGTGCGGTATGGCCCATGAGCAATGGGGGGACCGTATACGCAACCTGCGGCGGGGTCGTATCCAAGACGGTTGTATCGGAGGGCGACATGGTAAAGGCAGGGGATATTTTGTTGATTATTCCCCAAGACGATGTGCTCGCGGAACTTGAAGCAGCCAAACAGGCCGGTGTTTCCCAGGATGAATTGGAAGCGTTATATAAAAAATATGACGACCAATCCATGATCCGGGCTGCAATCGACGGGGCCGTTACATACATCACAGACGAGAACCGCTACATATCGGAAGGAGACGTGGTGGCGGCGGTGGTGCCCTATGACAAGGACGGAAACAACCGCACACTGACCGCGTTTGTCCCCTCCTGCAGCAGCGGGTTTGTTACCCTGGGCATGGAGGTTCAGATCATGCCGGATTTTGCGCCCAGGGATAAGTACGGTTACATCGAGGGGTATGTTTCTGGCATCTCTGCCTATCCGGTCACCGGCCAGAGCGTGAAGGAGACGGGCGATGCTCTGTTTGCCGGCCTTGTGGAGGAGGCAGAAAGCTATCTGCCGGTGGAGATTACTTTGATTCCGGATATGGCGGCGAAAAGCGGCTTGAAATGGTCTAACCCGGCCAGCGGGACCATCGACATCGCCATGGGAACGATTTGTACGGCGGATATCGTGGTGGAAAAATGCCGGCCATATGAATGGCTGTTCTAGGAGGGGACCATGAGCAGAATTCATAAGGTGCGTCCCATTCTGCAAATGGAGGCGACGGAATGCGGCGCGGCGTCTCTGGCCATGATTTTAGGCTATTACGGAAAAGCCGTGCCCCTGGAGCGTCTGCGCCGGGAATGCGGCGTCTCCCGAAACGGCGTCAACGCAAAGAGCATTGTGAAAGCAGCCAGGTACCATAGCCTGGAGACACGAGCAGTACGCACCAGCGTGGAAGGGGCAAAATCCCTGCGTACCCCGGCAATCATCCATTGGAATATGGACCATTTTTTGGTCCTGTGTGGCTTCGGCAGGGATGGGGTTGTCCTGGCTGACCCGGCGTACGGGATGAGAAAGGTGGGAATGGAGGAGTTCTCCCGATCCTTTACCGGAATTGCCATCGAGTTGAAGCCGTCGGAGACCTTTGAACGGGACCGGGGAGACCGGCGGGGTGCGGACTATATCAGCTCCTGCGTTCGGGAATTTTTGCCCTATGGAATCTATTTTGTCCTGCTTGAGCTGTGTATGGTACTGGGCAGCGCCGCCATCCTGTTTTTGAATTCCGTATTTATCAACAAGATCCTGATTCAGGGCAACCTGCAAAACCTCACGGTTGTCCTGCTTACCCTGGTGTGCTCGGGATTGATGACAGCCGCGGCGATGCTGCTAAGCGAGGCCGTGGTGCACCGGCTTGGCAAGCAGCTGAATATGCGCATCAATGCGGGCTTTATCCGGCGCATGCTGCGGCTGCCCATTGAGTTTTTTGCCCAGCGCAGTGAAGGTGACCTGGTCAACCGGCAAAGCGGAAATATGCGTATGGGCGCCAGGATCTGCCGGACTCTTTCACCCATCCCTGGGTATGTGCTCCGGATTGCCGTGTATCTGGCCATTACGGTTATGTTTGATGTGCCCATTGCAATCATTGGCGTGGCCGTTGCCCTGGCAAATCTGGCGGCGGTGTGGATCAGCGCCAAAAAGCGGGAGGACGACATCCGCGCGTATAGCCGCGACGTAGGCGTGCTGCAAGGGGACATCTCCAGAACCATTGACGGCATCGAGACCATCAAATCCTGTGGGGCGGAGGATGTCACCTTTGTGCAGCTCACTTCCGCCGGGACGCAGGTGATCAACAATAAGACACGCATGGACCAGACAGGCGTGTACACCACGGCGCTGTTCTCCTTTCTCAACGCCTTGTGTTCAGGGATGATCCTGATTGTGGGCGTTTGGGAGATTTTGTCCGGGGCCATCAGTACTGGCATTCTCATATCCCTGCAGGGAATTGTGGCGGCCATGCTGGAGCCGGTGGGCAATGTCGCCATGGCGGGCGTTGATTTGCAGACGCTGAAGGGACAGATCCTGCGTACCGATGATGTGATGCATTATGAAGAGGACAAGACGTTCCGGGAGGAAGACATGGAGCAGAGCCGGGATGTAGACGGCGACATCGTTCTGGAGAATGTATCCTTTCGCTATTCGCCGTTGGAGCCGCCCTTCCTGTCTGACTTTCACCTGAAGATCCCCAAGGGAGGCAGTGTCGCCATCACCGGGGGCAGCGGCAGCGGAAAATCCACCGTGGCCAAGCTGATTGCCGGACTTTACCGGGAGGACGGCGGCAGCATCACCTTCCATGGTATGCCCCGGGAGGAGATCAACCGGTATTACTTCTACGCAAAGGTGGCGGTGGTCAGCCAGAACATTCGCCTTTTCGAGGGAAGCGTCCTGGACAATATCACCATGTGGGATCCGACCATACCCTATGAGGATGTGGTGGCGGCCACAAAGGCCGCATGCATCCATGAGGACATTATCCGCAGAAAAGATGGCTACC
This sequence comes from uncultured Oscillospiraceae bacterium, assembly GCA_944385035.1. Lineage (GTDB taxonomy): Bacteria > Bacillota > Clostridia > Oscillospirales > Oscillospiraceae > Lawsonibacter. Next base: position 47,300 of record CALWVV010000002.1, read on the forward strand.
GGGAGATGGTGACGGAGAACGGCACCAACTTTTCCGGCGGACAGCGGCAGCGCATCGAGATTGCCCGGGCGCTGGTCAAAAAGCCGGCGATCCTGATTTTGGACGAGGCCACCAGCGCGCTGGACGCAGACACCGAGGAAACGATCATGGACAATATCCGAGCGCTGGGAATTACCCGGATCATCGTGGCCCACAGACTTTCTACCATCCTGGACAGCGACGAAATTCTGGTGATGGAAGAGGGCCGGATTGTGGAGCGGGGGACCCATGCTGCGCTCATGGAGAAAAACGGCGTGTACTGCGCTTTGGTAAGGAGCGTGAGGTGACATGGACGTACGGGAACAGAACGAACGAATCCGAGCCAAAAACCGCGAAGCCGTCTCCAAAGCCTATGAAAACATAAATGCGGCCTTCCACGACCGGGAGGAGACCATAGGGATCAATGCGGTGCTCCGTTTTCTCCATGAGAAAGGGCGGCTGGACACCACAAAGCCTCTGTCCGGGCAGCTGAGGGAGCTTGCCCGGAGCTATCAGATCCGGACCAGGTATATCAACCTGGACCCGGACTGGTACACCCGGTGTGCCATTCCTATGCTGGTGAAAACAACGGACAAGCAGTGGCTGGCGGTGATCCCCGTGCCCGGCGGGCGCTGTGTCTATGTGGACGACACCGGGAAGCGGAAGGTCACAGCGGAAACTGCCCGGCAGTTTACCGACAACGCCATCGGCTTTTATAAGGTGTTTCCCAATGAAGCGTTGACCATGGGCGGGCTGGTTTCCTTCCTGATGAAATGTGTATCCAAGGGGGATGCCATGGCCATTCTGGCGGCCTCTGTCCTGACCACGCTGTCCGGGCTGCTTTTGCCGTGGATCAACAGCTTTCTCTTTGCCCATATCATACCGGACGGAGAGGGGGATGGCATTCTGGCCGTGGCGGCGCTGATGCTGTCCGCGGTGACCACCGCGGCGGTGCTGCAGCTGGTACAGTCCCTGGTGCTGGCCAACTCCATGCTCCGGTGCAGCGTATATACCCAGAGCGCGGTTTTTTCCCGGCTGCTGGCACTGAGACCGGAATTTTTCAAAACGGTGCGCTCGGGCGAGTTGTCGGATATGATCACCCAGTTTTCCGACATCACCAACCTGATTTCCGGGAAAAGCATCCGTTCCTGCATTGGAATCCTGTTGTCTCTGGTGTATCTCATCCAGATTAGCCACTATGCTCCGCAGCTGCTGGTGTGGGTTTTGCTCTTCACGCTCTTGCAGGCGGCGCTGATGGTGAGCGAAGGAATCCTGAATTTCCGCTGGAGTAAAGGTTATGCCGGGGCCCTGTCCCGGATGTCTGGCTTTTGTTATGAGCTGTTTTCCGGCATGGAACAGGTGAAGCTGAACGGTGCAGAGGTGCGGATGCTCCACCGCTGGAGCGAGTATTATCTGGATGTTTCCCGGAAGGAGAACAAGCCCGTCATGCTCCAGTATGCCTGCGTGTGGTACAAGCTTCTTCAGGTTTTGGCCACCGGGGTTATTTTCCTGTTCGGCGTGCGGCTGGCCGCCTCCGACTACATCGCATTTTCTTCTGCCTACGGAGCCTATCTGGCGGCCAGTGCCGGCGCATCGGTGCTGGTGCAGACCATCGCCTCGTTTCGGGCCTCGTACAGCATTCTCCGTCCCTTCTTTCAGGGGGAATGTGAGGAGTTTGAAGCGGGCAAAAAAAAGCCGGCGGCTTTTTCCGGGGAAATCACGGTGTCGGATGTCCGCTTTCGGTATAGCCCCGACGGCCCTTATGTGATTGACCGTCTATCCCTGCAGGTCCGCCCAGGGGAGAGTATTGGGATCATCGGCCCATCGGGCTGCGGAAAGTCCACCCTTGTCCGGCTGCTGCTGGGCTTGGAGAAGGCGGAGAGCGGAAGTATTTATCTGGACGGGCTTGATATACGGGAGCTGGATCTCCAATATTACAGAAGCAAAGTCGGCACGGTGCTGCAAAATACCAGACTGATCCCGGGGGATATTTACTCCAATATCACGATCATGAAGCCAAACGCCAGCATGGAGGAGGTTCAGCAGGCGGTAGACCTGGCCGGGCTGCGGGAGACCATAGCATCGCTGCCCATGGGGCTGCACACGCCGGTCAGTGAGGAAAACAGTACCCTTTCCGGCGGTGAGCGCCAGAGGATTCTGATTGCCCGAGCGGTGCTGACCAAGCCGTCCATCCTGATTTTTGACGAGGCTACGTCTGCGCTGGATAACATCACCCAGGCGAATATCACCCGAGAGCTGAACAAGCTGAACTGCACCAAGCTGATCGTAGCCCATAGGTTATCTACCATTGAGCCGTGTGACCGGATTTTAGTGATGGATCAAGGAGGAACTGTACAGTCTGGAAGTTATGAAGAGCTGAAACGCACCAATGCGCTATTCCAGCGGCTGATCAAACGGCAGCTGTGTTCTTGATAAAGGGAGAAATAAAGGGAGAAAGAAGTGAAGTCAAATGACAAGAAAACGAAGAGGTTGGCTGAAACGAAGCGTCAGCTCCGTTTTGACAGCGGCTATGCTCCTGACCATGATTCAGGTCCCCACCGTTGCAGCCAACAAAATGGATGTGTATCTGCCGGAAAACGAGATGGAAGAGGACATCCTCGCCAGCGACGTGTTCTACCTGGCAACGGCCAGCGCCCAGCTGCAGGAGGGGGACGGAGCGCGCTACCTTCTGCGCCTGGCCAGAGGCGGGGATGCAGCTACCCCTGCGGGCGTTACCGTCAAGATTTCTGATCTTACCGCCAAATATGGCAAGGATTATACCATTTCCATTTTGGGCAGCGACGAGAAGGTGAACAATCCCTCGGACAACGAGTCTCTTCTGGAGATGATGGAAGGGGAGGAGTACACCGAGAGCGAGCTGGTGACAGAGGAGGATTATCTGTCCCAGATGGAAGAGGACGACGAACTGTACCAGGCGACGGTAGATGCCTACAACGACACCATCGAGTACATTGAGGCTACAAGCGGTGTCGGCGAGGTGGAACATCCGGCGTCTGAGGATACCTCTGCCGCGCAGCCGGAAGAGGACGGGGAGGAACCCACCGACCAGCCTGAGCAGGGGGGAGAAGAGGAGCCCGCCGACCAGCCCGAGCAGGGCGGAGACGAGGAGCCCGCTGACCAGCCTGAGCAGGGTGGGGAAGAGGAGCCCGCCGACCAGCCTGAGCAGGGCGGGGAAGAGGAGCCTGCCGACCAGCCCGAGAAGGGTGAGGAAGAAGCTTCCGATGAGGATAAAACAGGCTACGTCGATCCCTTGCAGCAAGCCAGAAGCCTGTTTACCGGCATTCAGGGCCAGCCTCAGCAGGTGACGTCTACCACCGATACCTTCCAGCAGATCCAGGATATCGCCAACGTGATCACCAACGCGGTGGTGGGTGCGACCCTGACCGTGGATTTTGACGCTGGAGAGACAGAAAAGTATCTTGTCATCGATGTGAAGGATAACCGGAAGGGGGACGGCACCCGGTATTTTTACCTGATGCTGGGGGAACCCTACGGCACCACCACCAACAGCGCCGCTTCCAGCTGCGCGTTTACCATTCTGGATGACGAGGAACAGTCTGCCTCTGTGGTAGAGCTTGGGGAGAGCGACTACTACGCCGAGGGGGATACCCTCACCGTTGAAGTGGTGCGAGATGGGGCGCTCAACACCATTGCCGAGGCCAAGCTGACGACGGAAAGCGGCTCTGCCCAGGCGGGGCGGGATTTTTCACCGGTGGATATGTCGGTGGTGTTCCCCATGGGCATCGACAAGCGCACCATTGAGATCCCCATCCGCACCGACTACTTCGTGGGGGAAGCAGATTTCAGTCTGCACCTGGAGGCGGTCAGCGGCTGTACAATCGGCAACGATTCCGCACAGGTCACCATGACCGGCACTGCCGGTACCACGGCGGAAAACGGCTCTGCGTCCTTGCTCTCCGTGGAGCAAAGTGCCCGTGTGTCCGATATTGAGCTGGGAACGCCCATAAGTCTGGCCAATCCGGTCAAAGTAGGAAGCACCAGCTACTTTGGCGGCAGTAACTATTATGATTCCGGTGTCCCACAGTGGGTTGAAAGATGGGAGGACAATTTTAGCGGCTGGGATCATTTCTGGGGAGCTGAGGCAGAAGGAACCACAGGAGCGGGCTGGACCCTGGCCACGAACCACGGTGCCGACATTGCCGGTGTGCAAGTGGACTGGGCAAAATCCGGAAGCTGTGCCACCATATGGGCGTCCTTTGTGGGCTCGGGAAGCCGAGACATCCCCTGGAACTACTATAACGGTGAATATGTCTATAACAGCAATGCCAAATTCAACGACGGAACCAAGACAAACATGTTCTGTACGTTTTGGGACCCGGTTCGGATTGGCATCCGGAACCATGGAAATTGCAATGACTGTGATACCCTGTGGATTCACAGCATTACCCCCATTTACCGGCCCTTTGTGGTAAATCTGCAAAATGCGGATCCCCTGAAATTCCTCAACGCCGACGGCACCTATTCCACCTGGAGCGATGCCACCTTCCTGGCCATCGCCGGCGCTAACAACGACACCAATAATCAGGTGGTGCGCTACTCCAAGGAGGGGAAAAATGCCGTCACGCTGCAGCAGACGGTGGGAAAGAACGTCTCTACCCCCTATACCTATCTGAAAAGTGTAAAGATGGTCAAGGATGGCTACACCAGAAGCATCGCCTACTACGGCAATGACGGCACGAGCTCCCACACCTTTACCATGGACTCCAACTGGATCGACAGCAATCGCAGCTACATTTACTTTGAGGAGAACAACGTCTCCGAGGCGTGGAAGAACCAGACCGGAACCTTTGGAATGCGGGGAAGAATCGAACTCAAACCAGAGTTTGGATATAAGAATGTAAAGGTAAAGATCAACGTGCCGGAGAACAACTTCGGATATTTCAACGTCAGCGGCACCAATCGGGATCTTGCCTACTCCCAGACCTTTACCTATCACATGGGCGATATCATCAAGCTGTCCACAGTGATGCGGGAGGAATACAAGGATCTCTATACCCCTGCCGGCTACATGGTCAGCTACAAGTACAATGAGTCGGATACCAACTGGGTCAAGCGGGACGTGATCGTGCCTTACAGCCTGGAGGACGGGACCAGCCAGTACCTGGACGACAACCAGCGGCTGCGCTATGGATATTATGAGATTACCCCCTTGTTTGCCCGGAACGACAATGCCATTGTGGTGCGCGTCCGGGAGGACAATCTGTGGATGTGCGACCAGTCCTACGGAATCTTTACCACGCCCTATGTGGAGCATACCGAAATCGACGGAGTCCGGTATAATGACTACATCGTGTATGGTGACCCGGTGTATGGAAAGATCTACTCCCTCTCCGCCAGACCTTCCAGCCAGGCGGGAAGCGCAAGTTACAACTTCTGGACGGAACCGGGCAGCGACAAGACCTATACCGGGGAAGTGTTTTTCCACGAGGCCTCCAACGATCCCCAGCGGAATGTGATCGAGCTGACCATCCAGTACGACTACTATGGTGACTTCTATCAGGAAATCACAGGCAGCGTTTACCGGCCCAGCTATAACATGACCACAAAGCAGGTGGGCTACACCAATATGCTGCCGGCCGCCGGCGCCATCGTAAACTTCGGCACTTCCTTTGCGGTGGTGGATCAGGAAGGCAATTTCAAAATTCCGCTGTTCCGGTCCATCAACGATCACGACCAGTCCGATCAGCCCCACTATATCCGTTACACCATTGCTTATAATGGGGAGGAAACGCTGCAGGAGATGCGCCTGTCCCACGTCAATCATTACAGCCGGGAGGAGCATACCTTCACGGTAACGGACAAAAACGGCGCGATATCCACCCAGACAAAGTCCATCCAGGTCAATAAGCTGGGCATCGGGCAGCAGCTGATCAACACGGAAAACGGAAGCATTATCAATAACATCGAGGTATATACCGACGCGGTGAACCAGGGGTATAACCTGGTTTTAGATGGAGACAGTCTGACCATCCGGGCGCGGTGTACCTCCCCGGTGAAATATACCCAGCAGACCGTCTCGTCCGACGGCACACTGGTCGAAATCCCCAATGCCCTTGAAAACGTGACGGGGATCGAATTTGTGATCTACGACGCGGCTACAAATGTGGAAATCGCATCGTATCCCGCCCAGAAGCAAGGGGAGGAGTTTGTGGCCAATGTGTCCCTCTCCCAGGCGCTGCCGGGAAACCGGCTGTATCTGAGGGTCACCACGGACCGGTCCCATGCGGTGTACGGATCCTATGACGAAAATGGCAATCTGATCCAGATTGAAAGCGGCGACGACATGAATAGCACCACCTATGCCGACGTGTTCACGGGGTATGCCTTCACCCAGAAGAACACCGAGAAGGTTCCTGTGCTGCAGCATGTGGATCTGCCCATCACCATGGACTTTTTGGAGCTGCCCCTGTTGGGCGACACCGGGATGGCCTTCGACTTCCCCTTCGTGTCCGTAGGCAGCATCAAAACGGATACCGGATACCGGATGTACATCGGCGTCAGTGCGGGCCAGATCGCGGATAAGGTGCAGCATACCCACATGACCTCCTATGCCGGAGACACCGGGGCCTACTATAAGGACATGTTCTCCATCGGTCACCCGATTCAGTCCTTCAAGGAAGGTCTGGCGGCCTCCTACAACAACATCTTCAAGGATGTGCCCAAGCTGTATGACGGAGCTACCTCCGCCCTGGGCGCTCCCACCTGGAAGTTTGACGTACAGATCGGCGTTTACTTCGACTTTACCTACATGCAGGTCACCAATCCCAACAACGGCGCTGTGGATACAAGCTGTATCTTCACCGGCGTGGGCGGGTATATCGGCGTAGCGGCCGGAGTAAAAATGGCCTGGTACACCATCCTTCCCGTGGTGTTCATCCCGGCGTACTTCGGTCTGGAGATCAGCGGCAACGTGCTGGGCTTCTTCGGCGCGGGCACGGATACCTCCAAGCCCGACATCACCTATGATGCCGCCAACAACGCCACGGTGGACTTTGACGACAAGCTGGGAGAGTTCAACGCCTCCGTGCAGCTGGGCGCCACGGTTCAGGTCTACGTGGGCGTTGGCCTTGCGGGGACCCTGGGCCTGAGAGGCGGCGGCAGTCTCAGCGCCATGGGCCTTTGGGAGCCCTCTGAGCTGGTGTCCGACTGGGGCTGTGTCTTGACCTTCAAGGCGGGAATCTGGGTTGATCTTTTCCTGTTCTCGGTTCCTCTCCAATACACGCTGGCGGAGATGAAGTTCGGCTCCTTCGAGGAGTATGACAGCCTCTCCGCGCTGGCGGCGCAGGCTAGTATGAACGGCGTGGACGATTCCCTGTCCTTCTCTCTGCGGGAGCCCTACGATGACAAGGCGTCTGTCTGGCTGCCCAACGAGCCGTCGCCCATGTCCGGATTCAACGAGACATCGGCGCAGACCATTGTGGCAAACGGATATGAGCACCCGGAAGTGCAGCTGCTTAAGCTGGCGGACGGCAGCGTGTTTATGGCGTTTTTGGACAGCGACCAGACCCGCAGCTCCCTGGACAGAGCTGTGCTGAAGTTTGCCACCTACCGCAACGGAGAATGGAGCGAGCCCGTTGTGGTGCAAGAGGACGGCACCGCGGACTTCCAGCCCAGTATCTGTGAGATGGACAACAGCAAAGTCATGATCTCCTGGCTGTCCTATGACCCGGATACGGAGGTCACGGAGGATGCGGCGGACTATCTGTCCAAGCTGGAGGTATATACCGCCGTCATCGACCCGGCAAGTGGCACCGTGAGCGAGAAGACCAGACTCACCTATGACCAGTACTACGACTACACGCCCGTGTCCGTCTATGACGACGAGACCGGGGACCGAGCCGTGTATTACGTCAAGACCGCCTCTTCCGGCAGCGCGGAGGATATGGTCAACTCCTACACCAATGACTGTGTGATCGTGTATATGCTCTACTCCAAGGATCAGGGAAGATGGCTGTTTGACTACTACTATGACAATGAGGTGGCCAGCGAGGAGGACGAGGAAATCCTCATCGAAAAGTGGCATGGACAGCGCTTCCTGTCCTCGCCCATTCCGGAACTGGGGTTGGATGTGCCCAATATCTCCGACTTTACCGCCATCGCCTATAACGGAATTGCGGTCTATGCCTATACCATTGACCAGGACTCCTCCAACGATACTGCCTTCGACAAGGAGCTCTTTGTCCAGTTCTACGATTTTAAGAGCCATAAAACCTACGTCCCCGTGCGGCTGACGGATGACAACTTGTCTGACGCCCTGCCGCAGCTGGTCCGCTCCGGCACCGGAACGGATGCCAGTACCAAGCTGTTCTGGTACCGGGACGAAAAAGAGATTGCCTACATGGACCTGACCACCCTGATTAAGGAAGGCATCGATGACAACGGACAGATCAAGGACGACTATCTCACCGGAAACGACGGAGTGAAGCGGGGCCTCGACTCCCTGTACTCCTATGTGGCGCCTGGGGTGGACAACTATCAGGGCTCCCGGTCCATGGCCGATTTCAAGGCGGTAACGGACGGGTACGACATCTATGTGGTCTGGACGCAGCCCTGCACCACGGATGCGGTGGATGAGGACGGCAACCCGGTGCAGTGCCGGGAGGTCTATGCCACCGCCTTGATTCAGGAGGAGAAGGAGGCAGGCAGCGGTGGAGCAGAGGAAGACTCGACCGACGGCGGAATGACCTGGGCCGATCCTTACCGGCTGACCTATACGGGTGCCTTTACCGATGAGCCCGCAGCCGTGATTGACGATGAGGGCAATATGGTGGTACTCTATAACCAGTATAGGCAGACCATCACGGAAAATCCGGAATATCCCGTTGTCATTTCAGACTTTAAGCTCCGGGCCTCCTACATGGAGCCCTGCGGCGCGGTGGATGTGACGGGTATTACCTATTCCGATGAAACGCCCAACGAGGGAGACACCATCGAACTGAACGTGGAAGTGAAGAACAACGGTCTGACCTATGCCGACGGCTACACTGTGCAGCTTTACGAGGTGAAGGATGGCACCCAGGGAGCCTTGATTGAGAGCCTCACTTCGGATCGCAAGCTCCTCCCCGGAAATACGGACGGCTACACCGTTTCCTGGACGGTTCCCCAGGACTATGAGGGTGTGAGCATCTATGCGGTGGCGCAAGAGGGAGGCATGAAGAATGTCTCGGAGTATGAGAGTGAGCCCCTTGTAAAAGATGCGGTATATGAGATCAGTGATCTGACTACCTACCAGGATGACGAGGGCTACCGGATCTTCTACACGGTGACCAACACAGGCAATACGGTGTCCACCGCCGAAGATGTGTTCTGTGTGATGTTCAGCGGCCCCTACGGCCTGGCGTGGGATTATTCCGAGGCGGAGCGGGAGCTGGCCAGTATCTCCATGGAGGGCATTGCCCCCGGTGAGAGCAAGACCTTTGATGAAGCCCTGAGCGTGAAACCGGAGTTTTTTGACCGGTATGGGTTTGTGGATGCCATTGCGGTGGGAATGGATGAGGAGGGTGTGTACCTGACGGACGGCGATGAGATCCGTCTGATGGCAGGAAAGCCCCTTGCCCTCATGCTGAATGGGGAGGAGTTCCCTGAGACCATCACCGTGAGAGCCGGAGAGACCATGGAATTTGACGTGACCTGTGCCCCTGCCAGCCTGAACGATCAGATGAAGGCTGTGTTTGGCACACAGGACACCTCCGTGGCGGTGTTTGAGGGTACCACGCTGAAGGCGCTGAATGTGGGTACCACCACCATTTACGGCTCGGTGTCTCCCTATGGAAACCAGATCCAGGCCATTACCCTCAACGTAGTGGACGAGTCGGAGCCGCTTCCTCCCTCGGGAGAGGACGACGACTCCTCTGGTGACAAGACCAACACCGTGACCACCTCCGATGGTACTACCATCACCACCGTGACCCATTCGGACGGGGCCACTACGGTGACCACCGAGGCGAAAAACGGCGTTTCTTCCGTTGTGGAAACCAGTAAAAACGGCAAGGTTACCGCCCAGGTCAAGGTACCTGACGCGGTAGCAAATGAGGCCGCGGCTGCCGGTGAGACTGTGACAATCCCCATGCCCGCCGTCCCTGTGGCTCCGGACAGAGGGGACGCCGCCTCCATCACCGTGGATCTGCCCGCGGATACCGCCGTCAAGCTGGAGATTCCCGTGGCCGGAGTGACCGCCGGCACCGTAGCCGTGCTGGTTGGAGCTGACAGTGTAGAGAAGGTCATTCGGACCTGTATCGTGACCGAAAAGGGCGTGGTTGCCACCCTGTCTGATGGGAATACCATCAAAATTGTGGACAACAGCAAGCACTTTGTCGATGTGCCCGCCTCCTACTGGGGCTTCGATGCGGTGGCCTTTGCAACCAGCCGTGAGCTGTTCAGTGGTACCAGCGCCGCCACCTTCAGTCCCGATGACGCTATGACCCGCGCCATGATCGTTACCGTGCTGGCCAGCTGCTATGATGTGGATACCACAACCGGCCAGGAGTGGTATGAGGCCGGTGCCCAGTGGGCGGTGGAGAACGGAGTGTCGGATGGTACCAACCTGAATCACACCGTGACCCGTGAGCAGATTGCCACAATGCTGTGGCGTCTTGCGGGAAGTCCCATGGCGGATGAAAGCGCCCTGTCTGGATATCCGGACCGTGCGTCCATCAGCGAATGGGCTGTCCAGGCTGTGGCCTGGGCCGTGTCTGCCGGTATCATCGCTGGAAACGACACCGGTGAACTTCTGCCCCAGAGCAACGCAACACGGGCGCAGGTGGCGGTGATGCTTCAGCGCTACCTGGAAAATGAAGCGGGAAAAGAATCCGCTTAATTGCAGAAAGGAATGAATTTATCATGAAAGAAAAGAATCTCCCTCTGGATGAGAAAGAGACCCAGGAGCTTGACCTGGACGAGCTGGAGCAGGTGACAGGCGGAAACAACGCCTTTGCCGATGTGCCCAGAGTACCTCAGCACGATATTGACGACTCCCTGAGAGAGAAGATTTAAAGCTTGCGGACAAAAGGGAAGGATCTCCATAAGCGAGATCCTATTGAAACGTAAAACGAGGTCGAGTAAGCAACGGGTTTGCCGCCTGCCAAAAGCAGGCGGCAAACCCGTTGGCTTTTTGGTGTCGCAAATTCAAGCTTGAACGATCAATCGCACAAACTTATCACAAAACCTGAGGTGCAAGCATTTCCAATACGTAAAAATATCGTATGAACTTTTAGAATAATGATGTGAAATGGAAAATACACCAAGAATATCCAAACATGCGACCCGTCACAGACAACATGGTCATGGTGGGAAGGGTTTTGTTTTGGTATGCTGGATTTGAACAATCGACGAGGATGGTAGTAGTGTGAAGGACCTGGGAATGTTCAAGCTGAAGTATCTTGGGATATGTGGTTGCCGTATATATAAAAACGTTCTGATCGTTGCTTTGATGTTGTTTGCGCTTAAAACTCCAGCGCTCCAATTTCCTTTTCCAGAATATCCACCAAGGTGCCCTTTTGCACCAGGCCGAAGATATACTCGATATCGGGGTAGAGGAAGCGGTCGTTGTCCACAAAAGGAACCTTCTCCCGAATGAAATCACGCACCTTGGCCAGGGCGGGGGAGGGCTCCAGAGGTTTCAGGAAATCCATGGCCTGGAGGGCTACATAGATCTCAATGGCCGTCATATACTGAAGCTTTCTCACCACCTGGCCCGCCTTTTTTGAGGCGTAGTATCCCATGGAGACGGGGTCCTCCTGGCCGGCGCAGGTGGGGATGCTGTCGATGGAAACCGGTGCCGCCAGGTGCTTGATTTCGTCCATCAGACCGGCGGAAGTATATTGGGTGATCATCAGGCCGCTGTTGAGGCCGGGGTTAGACACCAGGAAGGCGGGCAGGCCGTCGTTCAGGTTCCGGTTGACCATGCGGTCGGTGGCGCGCTCCACCTGATTGCCCACAATGGCACAGGCCATGGACAGGAAGTCGGCGTAAGCGGCCACAAAGCTGCCGTCAAAGTTGCCGGACATCAGGGCCACACCGTCATCCTCACCCTCAGCAAAAATTTCCGGGTTGTCGCTGATGGAGTGCATCTCATCTACGATCACGGCGTAGGCATCTTTCATCATCTTCTTGGCTGCGCCGTGGACATGGGCCATACAGCGCATGACATAGGCGTCCTGTACCTTGCTGTCCCGGTATTTTTCACAGATCTGGCTTCCCTCCAGCATTCTGAGGAGGTTGCGCGCCGCGCCGCCCTGTTCTTCGTGGTGCTTGGCGCCGTGGACACGGGGATCGAGGGCCTTGGTAGTGCCCCGCAGCGCCTCGTAGCAGAGGGCACCTGCCAGCTCCACATTCTGCATGGTATTCAGTGCCTCATAGACAGCCAGCAGCCCCAGGGCGGTGACGGTGATGGTGCCGTTGGTCATGGAGAGGCCCTCCTTGCAGGCGAGCTTGATGGGGGTCAGGCCGTTCTGGGCCAGGACCTCGGCCGCCGGAGCAGGAACACCGTCCCGGAAAATCTGGCCTTCGCCAATGTAGGCCATGGCCAGGTGGGCTTCTACGCCAAGATAGCCCACGGAGCCCTCACTGGGGGCGTAGGGGATCAGATCCAGGTTGAGCATATTGCGGATCAGCTCCAGGGTCTCCAGGCGGATGCCGGAGTGGCCTTTTCCTGCGTTTAAAATAGTTTGGAGCATGATGGCGCGGGCCTGAACACGGGTGAGCGGCTCACCCACTGCCACCGAGTGGGTGCGGACGATGTTTTCCTGCAGGGTGGAGGCATCCTCCGGGGAGATCGTATAGCGGACATTCTCACCAAATCCGGTGGTCACACCGTAGATAATGCGCCCTTCCTCCATGAACTTGTCAAGCAGACGGCGGTTGGCCAAAACGGCCTGCTGCATCTCGGGAGAAAATTCCACCTGTGCGCCAAATTTGGCAACAGCAATAAATTCATCCAGAGTCAGCATACAGTCAGTGATGATCACCTGCTGAATATTTTTGGCATTTTTAAAAGACATTTCCATAACAGTAACTTCCTTTCTATGTTGCGTGTTGTGGTCAAAAGGTCTTCCCGACAACTTTCATGGCTTTTATTAAAGCAATATCTGTGCCAAGTGTGAAACATACTTGTTTTTTTGCTATAGAACCGATCTTTTCTGGTTTTGGACTGTTTTTCTCTGGTTTTATCAAAAAAAGAAGGGCAAAAAATATTTGTCCGCAAAATATTTTCCTGCAAAATTTATTTTACAAATTGACAATCCATTGTTGGGATCCGTATAATCATGTCATAATTGCCGACTTGTACGGTTCTGTCCGCAGGAGGTATTTCCCATGCCAGTGTTTTATGATCTTTTGCTCGTTTTGACCCCGGATGACTGTGTGCAGAGCATACAATTTGCATCTCCGGAAGTTTCTCTGCCCAATCAGGAGGAGACCGATCATTGGATCGGCCTTTCCCTGGAGAAGATCCCCAATACGCAGTGGGATTTTTCCAAAGGAAGCGTGCTGTGGGGAAACTGCCGGTTCTGGCTCCGTTTCGTTTCCCCTGTGCCGGAGACGCGCTGCCTTCTGCTCCAGCGGGAGAATCAAAAGCAGGCACTGATGGAGGCTGCCCTTAATCTATTTCCAGACGGCATTCAGATTTACGATGCCAAGGCGGACGTGCAATTTTTTAATCAGAGCTTTCTGGACTTGCTGGAGCTGCCCCATACTGAGCGCGTGGAGGGAAGAAATATCTTAAATATCTTCTCGGTGGATCCGGAGTACAGCTCGACCCTGGCTGCATTGAACCTTCGAACCTGCGTCCAGGGAAGATTTGACCGCTATAAGTCCTCCACCGGAAAAGAACTGCTCACCGTAAACGCCAGCTACCCTGTTTTTGAAGAGGGGAGGCTTCTGGGCTGCATCACCATTGAGCGGGACAGCAAAATTATTGAGCAGCGCCTGAACACTTATAAAAATTTGCAGCAGATCATATTTCGGCATATCTCCTCCTCCCTGGAACAATCCAAAGGGACCCGTTACACCCTGCACGACCTTGTGGGGTCCGATCCGTTGCTCACGGCCGCCAAAAAGCTGGCGGCCAAAATGGCTCCCAGGGATTTGAATATCCTCATTCAGGGGGAGACCGGTACGGGCAAGGAAATTTTTGCTCAGGGGATTCATAATCTCAGTTCCCGCAAGAACGAGAAGTTTGTAGCGGTTAACTGCGCGGCCTTCCCCGAATCGCTGATTGAAGGACTGCTTTTTGGCACAACGAAGGGTGCCTTTACCGGCAGTACGGACAAAATGGGTCTGATTGAGGAGGCAAACCACGGCACTTTGTTTTTGGACGAGCTCAATTCCATGAGCCTGGGCATGCAGGCCAAGTTGCTTCGGGTGGTGCAGGAAAAGACCTTGCGCCGGGTGGGCAGCACGAAGAGCATCCCGGTGGATGTGCGGATCATCTCTTCCTGTAACCAAGATGCCTATGCGCTCAGTGAGAGCGGCGCGCTGCGCCCGGATCTCTTCTACCGGCTGGCCTCTGTGGTGGTAGAGATACCTCCGCTCAGGGAACGGATGGATGATATCCCACAACTGACCTGGCACTACATCCGTAAAAACCAGCCTCTGCCGGCCCACCCCATTACCGACGTCTCCCCGGCGTTTTGGGAGCGCCTTAGGCAGCACCGCTGGCCCGGCAATGTGCGCGAGCTGTTTCATGTTTTGGACTATGCCATGAGCGACTGTGAAGCGGGGGTGCTGCGGGAGGAAAACCTTCCCTCTCACTTCCGCAGCAGGGGGGAGTTGCCTTCCGCTTCTGACGCGCATCCCACCAATGACCTCCCGGAGGAGCCCTTTGGAGAAGGGCTGGCCGCGCGGATGCAGGAGCATGAGCAGCAGCTTGTTACAGAAGCCTACCGCCTGGCTCAGGGCAATATCCGAAAAGCCGCGGCCCTTTTGAAGATCAGCCGGCAGAATTTTCAATACTATGCAAGAAAATACCATCTCCGGGACAGCTGAATATCCTGCAAAGACAGACAACGAGGGCATCTGCTTATGCAGATGCCCTCGTTGCTGTTTGAAGAAAGAATAAAATAAGGGGAGAATTTCTATTCACCCCAGAGGGGATGAGTGCTATAGTTTTCGTTACGCAGCGGCGTCCTGCTCGGGCTTATAGGTAATCAAGGACACCACGATGAGCACCACCAGGGCCAGCAGGGAGCTGGCAATGTCGCTGGGGATACCGAAGAAGGAGAAGCCGCTCCAGCCCAGGGCCACAAACAGCAGGCCGCTGAACAATCCGGCAAAGGCACCGGCCTTGGTCGCCTTCTTCCACATCAGTCCAGCCACCACAGGAGCAAACACGCCGGCGGTGAAGAGAGTGTAGGAGGAATTCAGGACCTGCAGGACAGAGGGGATCGCCAGGGCGACCACCACGGAGATGATGCCGACAAACAGGGTCATGACCTTAGACAGGTTCAGCAGCTTCTTCTGCACCTGGGGATCGCTGGGATCGTCCTTGCTGATGTAGCGCACATAGATATCGTTGACCACATGGGAAGTGGCAGCAGTCAGAATGGAGTCGGCGGTGGATACAACCGCGGCAATGATTGCGGCCAGAGCAAAACCGGAGAGCACGGGAGGAAGGGTGGCGCGGATGATGGTGGGGACGATCATGGAGGAGACCTCCATATCGGGGAACATGGCGCGGCCGGCCATACCCAGCAGCACGGGGAAGAAGCAGATGATCAGCAGAATGATGCAGGACAAAATGGCGGATTTGTACGCGGTTTTGGTATCCTTAGCGGCGAAGAGACGCTGATACACATCCTGTCCGATCAGGGTATAGATGAACATGGGCATAATGAGCCAGAGCACATAGGAGGGCTCGGTATCCTTCAGCAGGCTGAAATAATTGCTGGGCACATCGGTGGTCTGGATCTGGGTCACCAGGGCATCCCAGCCGCCCACCTGGGTCAGAACCACAACGGCAGCGGCAATCAGGCCAAGGGCAGCGACGATGATCTGAATGAAGTCTGTGACGGTCACGGCCCACAGTCCGCCGAAGGCCGTAAAGCCAATGAAGAAGGCGGCCACAATGATGGCGCAGGTGGTGGGAGTGCCCAGTCCCAGGGAGGAAAGGATGCTGCCTGCGGAGGTAACCTGGCCAGCCAGGATGCCGATCAGGGCCAGCAGGGACAGCAGCGTGGTGAGCATACGCAGCAGCGGGCTTTTATAACGGTTCTCCACGATCTCGGTAACGGTATAGACGTTCATACCCTCCATACGCTTCAAAATCAGGCATACGGCCAGAATGCCCAGAGCACCGGCGATGGGGCTCCAGTAGGCGCTCATACCTTTTTCATAGGCCTCACTGCCTACGCCGATCACATAGCCGCCGCCGAAGTAGGTGGCTACCAGAGTACCGGTTGCCAATCCAACGCCCAGCCGGCGTCCGGCCAGCAGATAGTCGTCAATGTTATTATTAAATTTGTTGCAGTAAATGCCTACCCCGAAAATCGCGGCTAAGTAGAGAACGATAATTGCTAATTCCATAATAGTTTCCTCCTTTTAATTCACACTTGCCAAAGGTTAGTTTTTTCTGCGCTTACAGCCTCCCTTGCAACAGAAATCCCTTTGCTATGGGATCTGCATAATTTACGATAAGGCTTCCTGCAGTCACTATGTGGGTATCCTCCGCCCAAAAGACAGGTGATATAGGGAAAAGCTTCCTCTTTGTCCGTGCGTTCCCCTTTGACTGCCGTGCACCTTTTCTTTAAAATTCCAGTTCTCCAATCTCCTTTTCCAGAATGTCTACCAAAGTGCCATCTTGTACCAGGCCGAAGATATACTCGATATCGGGGTAGAGGAAGCGGTCATTGTCCACGAAGGGGACCTTCTCCCGAATGAAATCACGCACCTTGGCCAGGGCGGGGGAGGGCTCCAGGGGTTTGAGGAAATCCATGGCCTGGAGGGCCACATAGATTTCAATCGCAGTGACATATTGCAGCTTACGTACCGCTTGCCCGGCTTTTTTGGAGGCATAGTAGGCCATGGAAACGGGGTCCTCCTGATTGGCGCAGGTGGAAACATTGTCGATGGTGACGGGAATGGCCAGGTGTTTGATCTCGTTGACCAGGCCCGCGGCGGTGTACTGGGTGATCATCAGGCCGCTGTTGAGGCCGGGGTTGGATACCAGGAAGGCGGGCAGGCCATCGTTCAGGTTCCGGTTCACCATGCGGTCGGTGCACCGCTCCACCACGTTGGCTACAATGGCGCAGGCCATGGAGATCATGTCCGCATGGGAGCCCACAAAGCTGCCGTCAAAGTTGCCGCACATAAGGGCCACACCGTCGTCTTCCCCCTCCGCAAAAATCTCGGGGTTGTCGCTGATGGAGTGCATCTCGTTCACCATGACCTCATAGGCCTCTTTGATGAGCTTCTTGGCCGAACCGTGAAGCTGAGCCATGGAGCGCAGCACATAGGCGTCTTGTACTTTTGCATCCCGGTAGCGCTCACAAATCTGGCTGCCCTCCAGCATCCGGCGCAGGTTGCTGGCACTGGTGATTTGTTCCTCGTGGCGCTTGGCCTGGTGGATCCGGGGGTCCAGAGCCTTGGTGGTGGCGCGCAGCGCCTCGTAGCACAGTCCGCCGCCCAGCTCGATATTCTGCATGGTGTGCATTGCCTCATAGAGGGCCAGCAGTCCCAGTGCAGTAACGGTGATGGTGCCGTTGGTCATGGTGAGGCCTTCCTTATAAGAAAGCTTCAGCGGAGCCAGGCCGTGCTTGTTCAGTACCTCCAGGGCGGGAACGGGCTGACCGTTTTCATAGATCTTGCCCTCGCCAATGTAGGCCATGGCCAGGTGGGCTTCCACACCCAGATAGCCCACGGAGCCCTCGCTGGGGGCGTAGGGGATGAGATCCAGATTGAGCATATTGCGAATGAGCTCCAGGGTCTCCAGCCGGATGCCGGAGTGGCCCTTTCCTGCGTTCAAAATGGTCTGGAGCATAACAGCACGGGCCTGAACCCGTGTGAGGGGTTCGCCCACCGCCACCGAGTGGGTGCGAATGATGTTTTCCTGAAGAGTTGTGGCGTCACTGGGGGAGATGGTATAGCGGACGTTTTCTCCAAAACCGGTGGTCACGCCGTAAATGATGCGCCCCTCGTCTAAAAACCGCTCCAATAACTTTCGGTTTGCGGTGACCGCCTCTTTCATTTCCTGGGAGAACTCCACCTGGGCGCCGAATTTGGCAACGGCGATAAATTCATCCAAGGTCAGCATGCAGTCTGTAATGGTTACGGTCTTAATCCTCTTTGCATTTCGAAAATACAATTCCATGATTCGACAGTTCCTTTCTGAGGCGAGCCATAGGGCATGGCCTCATAATTTCTGATTTTATTACTAAGCAATGTTCGTGCCAAAAAGATTTTTTTGAAAAAAGATGTGTTTTCCCACTGGTGCAGCCCGTTTATCCATGCACTTTTGTACCCTGTACACGTTTTTTGCTGCAAAATTTCCTGACTGAAAAAATTTTTTGCGCAAAAAATTTGTTTTTTCTTGACGGGATGATGCCTCCTTCGCTATAATTTTATTGTCTGGCAGGAAACCACAGCCCAGAGCAAAACAAGGAGATCAAACGATGGCAACGATGTACGACTACCTATTTACATTGGCAGAGGACGGCGTTATCCAACAGGTGCAGTGCTCCCCCTCCGGCCAGCATCTTCCCATGTGGCAGGACAGCGCTGGCTGGGTCGGGCTTGTTCCGGAGGACCTTCCGAACACATTGTGGAATCATGCGTCCGGTTCGGTGATTTGGAACCAGATCCCGTTTCGGTTCACCCAGCTGCACCCCGCACCGGGTGTAAACTGTCTGCTGCTGCAGCGGGAAAATATGCGTGAAGCGCTGCTGGAGGGGACTTTGGACGTGATCCCGGATGGCATTCAAATTTATGATACCGCGGGAACCATACAATTTTTTAACCGCAGCACCCTTGATCTTCTGGAGTATTCCTCTTCCCGGCAGGTGGAGGGCCACAATCTGTTGGATATTTTTGCTGTGGACCCGGAATACAGCACCACATTGGCCGCCCTGCATACCCATACTGCGGTGGTCGGGCGCGTGGATCAGTATAAATCCACCACTGGAAAGAACCTCGCGACGGTCAATACCGGCGTTCCTATTTTCAAAGATGGAGTGCTGCTGGGCTGTGTCTCCTTCGAGCGGGATATGAAGCTGCTGCAAAAAAATATTTCCAACTATCAGAATGTGCAGAACATTCTCCTTCGACACCTGCCCGCCTCCATGTCCAGCGCCCAGAGTACCCGCTATACCCTTCAAGATGTGGTTGGCTCCGATCCGCTGCTGATTGCTGCCAAAAATCTGGCGGCCAAAATGGCCCTGAAGGATATGAACATCCTGATTCAGGGAGAGACCGGAACCGGAAAGGAAATTTTTGCCCAGGGCATCCACAATCTGAGTTCCAGGAAGAATGAAAAATTTGTAGCCATCAACTGTGCTGCCTTTCCTGAAAACCTGATCGAAGGATTGTTATTTGGTACGGCAAAAGGGGCTTTCACCGGCAGCACGGACAAAATGGGGCTGATTGAAGAGGCAAACCATGGCACATTGTTTTTGGATGAGCTCAATTCTATGAGTTTGAGTATGCAGGCCAAGCTTCTTCGAGTACTTCAGGAAAAAACTTTGCGCCGGGTGGGGGGGACGAAAAATATCCCCGTGGATATCCGGGTTCTTTCTTCCTGTAATGAAGATGCCTATGCACTAAGCGAAAGCGGTGCGCTGCGGCGGGACCTCTTCTACCGCTTGGCCTCTGTGGTGGTGGAAATTCCTCCTCTGCGGGAACGGCTTGATGATATTCCCCAGCTGACCTGGCACTATATCCGTAAAAACCAGGAGCTATGCGTTCAGCCCATTACAGAAATTTCCTCTGACTTTTGGGAGCGGCTGCGTGCGCACCGTTGGCCGGGCAATGTGCGGGAGCTGTTCCATGTGCTGAGCTTTGCGCTCAGTGACTGTGAAAAAACTACGCTACGGGCGGAAAACCTGCCGGCCCGTTTTCATTCCCAATCGGAAGAGAACATCGAAGCGCTCTCGTTTCATTCTCCTTCCCCGCCGGATACGGCATATGATTTTGACCGCGGATTTTCCCAGCTGGTGAAGGAATATGAACGCCAGCTTTTACGGCAGGCCTATCTCTCCTGTGACCGCAATGCCACCCGTGCGGCGGAGCTTCTGAAAATCAGCAGACAAAACTTCCAGTATTATCTGAAAAAATACGACCTGAACCAAGATGAGTCATAATCGATGTTTGCTCCTTGAAAACCAAAAAGCGCCCTTGCCGGAATAACCGGCAGGGGCGCTCTTTTGCTTATGAGGTAGGGGAAAGAAAGAAAGGGGATGCGGCTGAGACGGAAAAAACGACCTGTAAGAAGTGAACGAGCCTGCTGTCTGTGAGAGCAGATGGCAGGCTCGTTTATTGATTCTTGGGGATCAGAGAAGTTTGTCTGAGGGGTCATGGAAATCGGGGGTTCAAACAAAGCGTTTGGAACAGAATGCTGGTTTGGGTTCCCCAATTAATCCGGTTTTGCAGACTTAGCGGTTCCCCGTTTCAAAGCCAGATAGGCCAGCACACCCATAATAGTATATCCGGCGCCAATGACCACATTAAACATCAGGTTGGCGAAGGTGGACCCCTCCGCGATCAATCCATAATAGATGGGGGAGGTAATGGTGCTGACGATGCTCATCAGAGCAAATCCCATGGAAAATTCCGCCAGCGCCGGGGTGTTGTAATCCGGATCGCAGATTTTCAGAAGCATCATACCGGTAATGGTGACGCCGGTGTTTGTACCCCAGCAGACGATCATCCGTTCAAAGGCATAGTTATTCTGGAACACTCTGCGGGCGATGGGGAAGGTGATCCAGGAGACCAGGAAGCCCAGAATACACATGACACTGATGGGGGCGATAAGGTCCAGCACAGCGGAGACGTCACAGCTGGCAATCGCGCCGCAAATGGCAATGTCGGACATGGGGCCGGTCACGCGGGACTTGACTTTTTTGTCAATCATCCAGTCCAGCTTCAGCTTGCACAGGACATAATTGACCAGGTACATCATCACCAAGGCATAAAACCACACCGGGCAGGAGGAGAAGGCGCTGTTGATAGAACCCAGCGTGGAACGGACCCAATAGGCGATGAAGCAGCCCAGAAGAATGACAGCCAGGTGGATGGTGATGGGATCGATGGAAGAGCTGAGAGACATTTCGCGTCCGATGCTCCCTTGCTTGTCCACATCCGTGACCACGCCACGGGCGGTGGTTTCCGGGATTCCACCTACATTAAATCCGGAAATCTCCCCGCGGTCGTTGGCACGTTTGATCATCCAGATGCCAATGAGCATTCCGCCCAGCAGGCCCACTGTGGCCATGGTCACGCCTACACTCTGGGCGGTTTCCCAATAGTCCAGCTGAAAATCCTGCAGAATACCGCCGATGGCGGAGGCGGTGCCATGTCCTCCGGCAAAGCCCTGGCTGAGTTCCCAGCCAAAGGTCCGGTACAGGTCCCATCCCATGGCGGTGAACAGCAGGTTTACACCGTAGCCTACCACACCTTGAAGACAGCTGACGGTAGAAAACAGTGCACACATGAGAAGTACGGTGGGGCCGTAGCTAGAAAGCCCCTTTTTCTTTTGCCCCCGTTCCCGGCCCATTCCGTTGCCCAGAGGAGCTGCGGCAAAGATGGGGACGATCAAAATAGAGGGAAGCAAGGACCATGTGTTCAGATAATCATCGGGAAAAGGAATGATTCCCAGTACCCGTGGTCCCAGAATCAGTCCGATAAAGCCGCCGATTACCGAAGCGGGCAGCAAAAGCTTTTGGAAGAGCGGAACCTTAGCGCGTAAAAATGTACCGGCAAGAAGGAAAACACCTAAAATAGCCACAGATTTCAGTAGCTCCGTAAAAAGGCTAGATGACATTTCATGTTCCTCGCTTTTCTGCTAGATTCACCTGTTTTCAACCATACCATCCAAATATACTGAAAAAGGGCGGCCGCAGAACAGAGATTCCGCGGCTGCCCTGATCCAGCCTTTTTACATGGGGAAGAGCGTCATAGCAATCAGTGTACCCAGCACACCGCGCAGGATACCGGGAAGGATGCCCACCTTGAACATGGTCTTGGCACTATATCCACCGGCATTCATGGCCATGGGGACTACGGCAGTGGCCATGGGAGTAATCAGGGAGGACATAGTGGCCAGGGCACAGAGGATCACGGGACCTCTGGGGTCGCAGCCGATGGAGCTGCAAGTGATGACTGCCACGGGAGTCAGCACGGTGCTGACTGCGCGGTTATAGAGCAGAGAGGTCATCAGGAAGCTCACCAGGTAGAAGACGAAGCCCACGATATAGCCGTTGGTCACGCCGTCCAGAGCCTGAGCAATGGCTTCGCCGATTGCCTCGGCGGCGCCGGTCTCAGCCAGGGCGGAGCCAAAGGCGGAAACGCCGACGTAGAGCAGGACGGTGCTCATGTTCATGTTGTCGATAGCCTCGCGCTCGGTAAGTACGCCGGAGGCAACCACGATGATGGCGCCGGCCAGAGTTACCTGCCAGGAGGAGAAGCCCATCATCAGGCCGATGATAACAGCAATAAACACACCGTAGCCCAGGAACTCGCGCACAGGGGTCAAAGGCTCCTTCTCCTGAAGCTTGCGCCCGCCGATGGCGGTGATGGGACGCTCGGGCTGGTCGGGAAGCATGCGGGGCATGACGAAGATGGCCCACAGAAGGGTGAAGATGCCAACGGGCAGGAACACGGAGGTTTCACTCCACATGTTCAGCTGGGTGCCGGTCCAGCCATAGGACTCCATAAAGCCGTTCTGGGTCACGTACCAGGCGGCGTAGGGGCCGATGGGCTCGATGATGAAGCTGGTGGAAACGGAGGCCACAGCGATGGGATACATCATCTTGGAGGGGCTGATGTTCATCCGGTCGCACATGCTCTGGACAAGAGGATGGACCAGGGCAAAGATGGCCACGATGCTGGGAACAAACTGGCCCAGCAGGCAGGTGACCAGCATGTAGCAGGCCAAAACCTTGGTGAAAGAGCCGTCTGTGATCTTATAGAGGAGCTTTGTGATGTGGTTGATCATCTGCGTACGGCTCAGGCCGGCGGCCACTACAAACATGGAGGCCATGGTAATGACCGTGGAGCTGCCGAAGGTGGCAATGGCAGTGCTGCCCTCCAGACAGCCGGTGAGAACCAGGGCAACCATTGCACCAAGTGCGGTGAAGGACATGGGGATTTTGTTGGTGAAGAACAATACGAGCATCACCACAAAAATGACCGCGCACAGGGTAATTTGATTCATAGTGTTTCCTCCCTACATTTATCTTTCTACACACAAGGCCCCTCCTTATGGGCCGAAGTGCCGCTCAGGGAATCTTGGGTTTGATCTCGGCGGGAATGGGAGAGCGGTAAGGCTGCCCCTTGGTGCGGCGGTTCAGTTCATCCTTTGCACGCTGCACCAGCTCAGGATCGTTGAGAGCGTCGATGGCAGAGGCTGCCATCACCTTGGCTGCATAGAGCATGCCTTTTTTGGCCAGAGGCGTTTTTCCAACAGCCACCATCTGCCAGGAGTGCATGGGGATTCCAGCCGGCAGGGTGGAGGCGTTGATCTGGGCTACGGGGCAATTCCAACTGACGTCTCCCACGTCCGAGGACACAAATCCTTGGCGCTCCTGGGCCAGGGGCATGACACCCTGGTGGATGGGGTCATTGGCCTTTGCCTGGAGCTCAGCGCGCAGCTGAGGATCTTCCACATCGTCCACAAGAGAATCGTAGTAGGACCGGCCCGGCTGAATGGTAGCGCGGTACTTTCTGGCCAGCTCCAGATCCTCCTGGTCAAATTCAGCGGGGGGAACCTCCTCCAGATTGCGCTGCATAAGGTGGTTGAGCTCGGTGTTGATGAGCACGTTGGAACAGGCTTTGATAAATTCGATGTCCACTTTGGTGTCGGTCATCATGGCAGCGCCCTGTGCGATCCGGTTGACCCGCTCATAGAGGTCAATGAGCTGTTCAGGATGTACGGCTCTGAGCAGGTAGAGCGCCTCTGCGTAAGGCTGCACGGTGCCGGGGGCGTTTCCGCCTGTGTTGGTGATGGCGTAGTGGATTCTGGTGTCGGTAGGCACATGCTCACGGAGAAATTGAACGCCCATGTTCATCAGCTCCAGGGCATCCAGGGCGCTGCGCCCCTTTTCCGGAGACATGGCGGCATGGGACGACACCCCGTAAAAGTGGTAGCAGATCTGGTAGTTGGACATGGTCCCTTCGGTGGAGACGCTGTTGACTTCGCCGGGGTGCCAGCTAAACGCCAGATCCACTCCGTCAAACACTCCGCTTCTGGCCATAAAGCCCTTTCCGGAGCCGCCTTCCTCTGCGGGACAGCCAAAAAACTTGACCGTACCAGGCAAATGATTGTCTTCCAGGTAACGCTTCACGGCCAACGCGGCTGCCAGAGATCCCACACCCAGAAGGTTATGCCCGCAGCCGTGGCCGGGAGCCTCCTCCTGTACAGGTACTTTGGTAAAAGCTCCCGCTGCTTGGCTCAGGCCGGGCAGCGCATCAAATTCTCCCAGGAAAGCAATCACTGGTCCGCCTTCTCCATAGCTGCCGGAAAAAGCGGTGGGGATGTCTGCCAGATTACGCTGGACCTGAAAGCCCAGAGCGCTTAAAGTATCGCAGAACAGCCCGGCGGCAAATTGCTCACGGAACCCCACCTCCGGGTGTTCCCAAAGCTGATCGCTCATGTTCCACAGCAGCTCACGGCTCTGGTCAATGGCGGACAGTGCCTCAGCTTTTGCGTGTTCCATGGGTCCTCACTCCTTTCAACAAACTATCTCTCTAAATGTTTTAAGAAAAATAAAAGACATTTAAAGACACTATTCGGAAATTACAAGTTAAGTATAAAAAAGAATTGAAAGATTTGTCAAGTATAAAGTGCCAGACGGCTTTTTTTCTACCATTCGGACAAACAAAGTTCATACCTTTATTTCTTTATCGGAGAAAAATGTAAAAAAGTGTGAAATTTTTTAAGAAAGAAAAAATAGCATAAAAAAGCCTTGCTGTTTTGTGTGTAAAATTTTTGGATCAGCAACGGGGTGCTGAATTTGTTGCTGAATGAGAAAACTTATATTATAATGAACTTGCTGCACCAACATGCAAGAAACGAGGCTGCCTGTATGTATTCAATCGGCGTGTTTACCAATGAAATCTCTTTAAAACGGATCTTAAAGCTGGATCACGTCATCCGGGAGCGGAGCAATGTTACTTACCTGCCTTATACCTCCCCGGAGCATCTTCAATTTCTTTATGGTGAAAATCAGGGCAAATTTGATGGGCTGCTCTTTAATGGTTCCTATCCTTACAATATCATCCGCAAGTTTTTTCCCCAGGTCGCAGAATGTCCCCACGCCTATTTCGATCTGTCTCCGCTGGACTACTATAAGACCATTGCATGTCTGGCGGTGCAGAATCCGGGGCTTGACTTTTCCCGAGTCTATTTTGATCGCCCACAGGTACCGGTGGACTTTGAGTCTGTGTTTCAGCGGGAGGGCTGTCCCAAATTAGGAACAGCTTCCATTGACTGGCCGAATGTGGAGGCCTTGGACTGGTACCAGCCGCTGCGGGAGTACTATAAAAAGATCTGGGACAGCGGTGATGTGGACCTGCTGGTCACCCGGTTTGCCAGTATGGGGGAATATTTTGAGGCGAACCAGATTCGCCACTACTACATCTCTCCGTCCCAGGAGACTATGCTGGAAACCTATCAGAATCTGTTGCACCAATTGGATGCAAATGCCATACGAGAAACGGCGGCCTGTGTGGCGTTTATTGATTCCCCCCAGACGCTCAGCAAGTCGGAGCAGCAGACACTTTGGGACCGCCTCCAGCAGTTTAATCAGCAGGCGGGGATGCCCTTTTTGACCTATCGGCTGCAGCATCGCTTTGAGCTGACCACCAACATCTCCACGCTGAAAGAATTGACCCAGCAGTATACCTCCTGCCCGCTGACTGCATTTCTGACCGAGAAACTTTCAGTGCCCATCTGCATTGGCTGGGGCAGTGCCGGTAATGTGACGGAGGCATACCAAAATGGCCTGCGGGCATTGAAGCAGGCCCTTGCCACTGGAACGACGGCTACCTACATCATTTTGGAAGATAATGTGATGATCGGCCCTCTCTCCAGTGCCCATCGGCTCATCTGCAGTGATGTTCCGGACCAAAACTTGATGAAGCTCAGTGAGCAGGTGGGGATCTCTCCCCTGTATCTCAGTAAAATTATCTATATTCTCCGGCAAAAAGGGGGCAATACCCTTTCCTCGGAGGAATTGGCCTTTTTTCTCAATGTGACGACCCGCAGTGCCTCCCGTATTTTAAATAAACTGGAGTCGGGCGGATTGGCCACTGTGGAATATAGCCGGCAGATGAATCTTCGGGGCCGTCCGGCAAAAATTTATTCCATCCAGATCCCTCAGCCAGAAGCGGAGCCAAAGGAATAAAGGCCAGCAGGATGGATTATCCTTGCGGGAAGAAGAGCGTGCGCTTTGCTTCCGCGTACGCATAGAAAGAGAGGCTCGGACAGAATAAATTCTGCCCGAGCCTCTCTTTGCCTGTTTGCCTGATATTCTTCCATAATTGTTATATTTGCAAGATCAACTTGAACAGTGAAACAAGAAGGGATAACAGAAACCCCTTAAGGAGTGGCCTGAACAAGAAATGCAGCGTGCAAACTGCTCAGGGCTCCTTAAGGAGTTTCGTCGGCATCAGGCCTATATAGGGCCTGTCAAGTTTTTTCTCTGCCTGGCGAGGCAGGTAAATTAGGCTTCGTACCGAAGGAAATTATGTGTATTCGGAAGCATCCAGGATGATCTGGTCCACGATTTGCCGTGCCAGCTCAGGATCCTCACACTCTTCCACGAACACGTCCGGCACGCTGGCAGACTTTTCTCTGAATGCGGCCTTCTCTTCGTCGGTCAGATAAATGATGTTCAGACCTTCCCCTTCAAAGAATTCGACCATCTTGTCGCTCTCTTCCTGGAGATAGGGGTAGTAGTCTTCTTCGGCCAGGCGGATGGCCTCGCGGAAAATCTCCTGTCCCTCGGCGGGGAGGGAGTTCCACCGTTCCGCGTTCATTCCGAAGCAGTGGATCAGATAGCTGCTGCCGCAGTCAATGAGGTATTTCTGAACCTCATAGAACTTCATATCCTTGATGGAGCTGAGAGGATTGCACTGCCCCTCCACAACGCCCAGCTGCAGGGAGCTGTACAGGTCAGAGTAAGGAATGGGGGTGCAGTTGGCTCCGTAGGCTTCAAAGGTAGCCAGTCCGACGGGGGACATGATCACGCGGAACTTCAGCCCCTTCATATCATCCGGGGTATGGATCTCGCTGTTGCAGGACCACCAGTCGGCGCCCTCAATGGGCCAGGAGAGGATCTCGATCTTCTTTTCCCGGACCACATCGGCCAGCATGGAAATTCCTTCGCTCTCACTGAGCATCGTCTGTACGTCCTCCAGATCTGTGGGCAGGACATAGGGCAGACCCAGGGCTCCCACATAGCCGCCTACCATGCCGGAGAAGTTACCATAGCCGCCAATGACCATATCCAGCGTACCGGCCTGGCACTGTTCCACACAGGCAACCGCGTCGCCCAGCTGGCCGGAGGTGAAGATCTGCAGGGAATAGGCCCCGTCGCTGAGTTCCTGCAAGTGGGTATTCAGGGTATCACAGTAAACCTGAAGGGGACCGGAGGGGCTGGACTCATGGGCGATTTTAAACGTGTAGGGGGTCAAGCCGCTCTCTGCACTGGAACCGGACTGGCTGGGGGTAGAGCTTGTCCCCCCGGCTTTTTGTCCGCAGGATGCCAGAAGGGTCAGGGAAAGACTCAGTGCCATGGCGATTAATAGACGCTTTTTCATGATCAGTCTCCTTTCTAACTTTTGCGCTTTGCTTAAGCGCCAAATGCAACATTACGTAAAAACAGGGTAACACCTGGGAAGAAGATTAAGATTGCCGTACCCACGACACAGATAGCAAGATAAGGCCAGACTTTGCGAATGACTGTGGTATACGGCAGATCAAAAATGGCCATAGCCGTGAAAATATTGTAGCCAAAGGGAGGAGTCACACAGCCGATTGCCGTCTGCACCACGACCAACAGACCAAGGTGAATGGGATCGATGCCCAAGCTTACGCCAATGGGGGCAAAGATGGGAACCAGTACGTAATTGAGGGGAATGGAATCCATAAACATACAACCGATGAAGAATACTACCGACACCAGAATCAGAAATTGGGTGGCGCTCAGTCCCATGTCTGCTACGCCGCTGGCCATAGTCTGGGGGATTGCCGCATAACTGAGTACCCATGAGAGAATCTGGCCGGTTCCTACCAGAATAAAGCATTCCGCAGTCACGACTCCGATGTTGATCAGAGATTTCAGCAGCTGGCGCAGCGTGATAGACCGGAACACAAAGAATTCCACCAAAAACGCATAGGCACAGGACACCGCAGCCGATTCCGTTGGGCTGAAAATACCTGCATAAATACCGCCCAGAATAATCAGCGGGAATCCCAGAGGAAGCAGCGCATCCACAAAGGATTTCCAGATTTCGCGGGCACTGGCTTTGGGGGTAGTGGGAACATGGTGACGTTTGGCATAGATCGCTTCATACGCCATGAAGAGCACGCAGAACAGCAGACCAGGTCCAATGCCCGCGATAAATAATTCACCCACGGAACAGTTTGCAACCACACAGTAGATTACCATGCTGATGCTGGGGGGGATCAAAAGGGCGATGGTGGCGGCACTCATGAGCATACCGCAGCTGTGGGAATCATCATATTCCTGCCGGCGCAGTTCTGTGATCATGGGCCGGCCAATGGCAACGAAGGTGGCTTGGGTCGAACCGGAGACCGCGCCGAACAAGGTACAAGTGCCAATGGAAGTAATGGCTGTACCACCGGGCAGATGTCCGAACAAGGAGCGGATAAAACGCAGCAGCCGGTCCGCGCATTCCCCTGCGCACATGATTTCTGCACCCAGCATAAACATGGGAACTGCAAGCAAAGTAAACGAATTCAGGCCGGTATACATTTGCTGCATAGCCATGCCAAAGTCCATGCTTGGAAACTCAATGAACATGGTAAGTAATCCAGCCAGCGCAAGGCCGATGGCCATCGGAATGCCCAGCAGCAGGGAGATGACCAATACTGCAATTACAATGAGACAAACAACCATAGCTTCCTCCCTCCTCAGTCATCGTCCGGCTCGCCCATTTTGCGCTCCGTACCAATCCAGTAGTTCTCTTTATCCGTAAGATTCATCAAAACCAGGATCAAATATTGGAACCCGGTAAAAAATGTACCAACCACCACCGGCAAAACACACAGCCAGCGAGGAATGCCCAGTGCCACCGTTTTGGAGGCCATTTCGTATACGCTGAGGCAATACTTACCCACTTGATAGGAAAGGAAAATGAAGACTACAGCAGTTATCAGGTCGATCACAACGGAATAGTATTTCCCAACTTGGGGGGGCATCCGCTCGATCAGGGCGGACATTCGAACGTGTTTGCATTTCCGTACACAATAGGGACTTCCCAGGTATACACAGGCGATCATCAATATGCCGCCCAGCTCCTCTGCAAAGGAGAGGCTGTTATTCAGTACAAACCGGCAAAAGACATTCGCAATGAGCAAGGCGGTCATACCGCCTACCGTAAGCGCCATGAAAAACCGTTCGATTCCTTTCAGGCCGCGGTTGAGTGTAAATAGTATTTGCATATATTCTCCTTATCTCCGAAATACCTTTTCAAGCACCAATGTACCCGTCAGTCAGAAGTCTGGCGTTTCTTTTTCTCATGGAGGATATAGCCCAAAAGCTCCAGGATTGTCTGTGCAATCTGAATGCCTGACACCCCGGTAGGATCATAGTTGGGGGCCAGTTCCACCACATCCATTCCCACGATGGTCCCCATTTTGGCCACGCCCTCCAGAATATCAATCACTTCGTAATAGTTCAGTCCTCCCACCGAGGGGGTTCCGGTAGCGGGAATGATGGAGGGATCAAATCCATCCACATCCAGCGTGATGTAATACCGCTCACTCTTAGGGATGCGTTTTAATGCCGCTTCTACGCCGTACTTTTTGATCTCACGGGCGTAGATGATTTCATCCCCATGCCGTTTGGCATCTTCAAAATCTGTGGCTCCGCTGCTACCCAGGCCGCGGATGCCGATGTGCGCCATAGGCAGCACATAGGGCAGCTCTGCGGAGCGGCGCATGGGATTTCCCTGGCCGATTTTGATATGTGCCGGCCCTTCTGTCCAGTCCAGATGGGCGTCTATGTGTATGATGGTAAAATCCCCTACGCAGTCCAGCCCTCGTATCACGGGAATGGTAATGGTGTGGTCGCCTCCCAATACCAGGGGCATGATCCCTTTGGAGGCAATGGCCCTTACATCCCGTTCCACATTCTGGATGCAGTACTCCACATCGGACTGGATCATATCGGAATCACCACAGTCCACGATCCGAACACCCTTTAGGTATTCGGTATCCCGTTCGGCGCTGTATGCCCCGTTGGGCCGGGCCGGCAGCATCGAGGCCTCCCGTATGGCGCGCGGGGCCAAACGGGCGCCGGGGCGATAGACGGTCCCCATGTCAAAGGGAACGCCAAGTACCGCCACGTCAATATCCGGTGTGAGTTTTGTCAAATCGGTACACAATTCCGATTTGGCAAATGTTGCAATGCCGCACATGGGCAGATCAACTCGAACCTGGTTCATACTTCTCCTCCTTTTTCGTTTTGTTCCGACTGGGGACGTTGTTCTTCAATAATATCCGCTAACTTTGCAATCCCTTCCTCGATTTCCAAAATGGAAGGGTACAGGTAGCTCAGGCGAATATAACGTTTTCCCTGCCTGCTGTTAGGGTAAAACAGGTCTCCAGGGTGGTAATAGAGGTTTTCCTCGTGCGCCCTCTGGTAAAGCTTTTTGGAATTTACAAAATCCGGAAGCTTGCACCACACAGTACTTCCGCCCGGCTGGACCGTGAAGAGGACACCCAACTCCTTCAATCGCCCCAGAGCCCGGTAAACAGTATTTGCTTTTTCCTGGTAAACGGAGCGGACATGTGCAAGATGGCGTTCATAACTTCCGTTCTCCAGGCATGCCGCCAAAATATACTGACTGAAGGTATTCATTTGAAATACCGTCATCTGGATCATTTTCACAATGGCGCTGATCACCCTTGTATTGGCTACGGCGTAGGAAATGGGAATACTCTGGGCAAAACTTGGGTTAAAACTGTTGATATAGATCACGAAACCATCCGTATCAATGGCCTTCAGAGGTGGCAAATCAATGTTATCCGCCTCCAGGTCGCCGCAGAAGCTCCATTCGATCACAGGGATCCCATACTTGCGGGCCAGGCTCATCAACTGAAGTCTGCGGCACAGGGACATAGTGATATTGGTCGGGTTATGGGATGAGGGGGTTACGCACAGCAGCTTTGGCTTGGATTTTTCAAGTTCCCGTTCCAGAAGATCGGTACGGATCCCTTCTTCATCCATAGGAATGAGGACTACTTTTGTGTGGTGCAGTTTAAACAGCTGGTAGACATGAGCAAAAATCGGTTCTTCTGTGATGATGACATCTCCTGGCTTGATATAGATGTCCAGCAGGAAGTCGATCAGCTGCATGACTTCGTTTGCAATTACAATTTGCCCCGGTGTGGCATTGATTCTTTTTTTCTGAAGATATTTGCTGATCTCCGTCCGCAAATACCGCAAGCCCTGTGAGCTGCAATAATCGTACAGGGCGGCCCCTTTTTGCTGGATGAGGGAAAGGATCGTTTCATTGATGATCTCCACCGGACACAGTTCCTCCGGAGTCATCGTGCCCACGAAGTAATAACTTTTGGGAACGCTCCGTTTGTCCACCGACCGCTGCCATAGCCCGTCATCAAATTCCAGCCCGTTATTATGCTCTACATAGGTCAGGGGGGAATTTAAATGGAAGTCGCGGGAATGAACGGGAATATTCAGTGCAGCTTGCAGGTATTGGTGCGTAACGATATAACCACTGCCTCGTTTTGAAATCAGGAACCCTTCGTCCTCCAGCTTCTTATAGGCGTGTCCCACCGTAGCGCGGTTGATCCCCAGCCGCTCCGCCAGTACCCGCTCCGATTCCAGTCGGTTTCCCTCTACCAAACGCCCTGCTTTAATGTCATCCCGAATTGCATTGTAAATCTGCAGGTAGATGGGGACCCCTGAATTCCGGAGCGTAATCATGCACTATAACCTCCCTATTGCAATGGATAATTTCTTGGCGTATGCGAATTTCTTTTCACTAGTTTTGGCCGCTATTCCGGCCTTATCCCTGGAATCATTCCAATTCTTTTGTCACAAACCCCATTAAATCTGAGATCAGCCTAGCGGCCAAATAGCAGGTATTGCTGTTGCTTCCCACTTCATCATACTGTGGGGCAACTTCCACCAAATCCATCCCGATCACATGGAATCTCTTTGCGATGGCTTCCAGCAGGTCGACCATCTCATCATACCAGAAACCGCCGAACATGGGGGAACCAGTTCCAGGAGCGCAGGTGGCATCCATGGCATCGATATCAAACGTCACATAGACGTTCCGCTTTGGCTGCAGTGAGGACAGAACCGCGTCGACTCCTTCCTTCCGCACTTGTTTTACGGAATAAATTTGATCTCCATGAGCGGCCGCATCCGCAAAATCCGAAGGGCCGCTGCTGCCGATGCCGCGCACGCCCAGGTGAATGATATCTCCCACATAATCCAAATCTGCCGCACAGCGCATGGGCGATCCATTGCTGTGGCGCTGGCCGCCTACAGACTGTGTCCAGTCCAAATGCGCATCGATGTGGATGATATCAAAGGGACCAGCCTGCTCCATTCCACACAGGACCGGATAAGTAATGGAATGGTCTCCGCCCAAAATCACCGGAAATACATTCCGCGCAACCAGAAGTTTGACTGCTTCGGTGAGATTGGCGTTGGTTGCTTCTAAATCACCCGGCACATAGTCCACATCGCCGCAGTCCTGAATGGTCCAGCGGTTTGTGTCCAGATACATCATGTTTCGTTCGGGGTCGTAAGTCCCGCCGGGCTTGTAAGAAAAACGGGTCGAACCGATCCGAATGCCCCGAGGCCCAAGTCTTGTACCCGACCGGCCTTGAATGGCAATGTCGAAGGGAGCTCCCAAAATTCCAATATCCGCCTGGATGGTCCGAATATCGGAACAAATGGGACATTTCGCAAAGGTTGCGATTCCTGTGGTTGCCGCATTTACCGGTGTTCCAATGCTAAAATTGTTCATAATCGGTGGTTCCTCCCTTTATACATGATACTATTTAACCGGCATACACAGTTGCTTGTAATCCGCTGGTTTTCGGTCCTTGAGAATAGAAATGTTGGCTAATTCAGACGCTTCGATCTCATCCAAGGAGATTTCCTGAACCAACAGCCGTTCCTCAGGAAACAGCAGTTTTTTCTTGATGAACCCATCGGGACCGATGACCATGGTTTCTCCTGCAAAGAATTTGTCATCTGCGGGTCCCACTCGGTTGACTGCGGCTACAAACACCTGATTGTTCAGAGCGTGGCCGCGCAGCAT
Source organism: uncultured Oscillospiraceae bacterium (assembly GCA_944385035.1). GTDB lineage: Bacteria > Bacillota > Clostridia > Oscillospirales > Oscillospiraceae > Lawsonibacter. Next base: position 81,053 of record CALWVV010000002.1, read on the forward strand.
CTGTTCCCACCAGTGGGAAGAATCTTCCAAAAACCGCCATGCAGCACATACAAAAATAATATCTGCGTGTCGGGTTCCCAGCATTCTTGCGGATTCTACGAAACATAAATCATTGCAGATCAAAATACCGATTCTGCCGTATTTGGTTTCGAACACGGGATATTGGTTCCCGGCTTCAAATTTTCCTCGCTCGCATTCAATTAAATGGGTCTTTGCGTATGAGCCGACGATCTTGCCTTCCTCGGAAATCAAAAACGCGCTGTTATTGCAGCGTCCGTCTTTGTATTTCACAAATATGGGAGCCACCAAGTATACCTGTAATTCTTTTGCCAGGGCACACATTCTCTGCAGGGTGCCGCCGTCTTCATACTCTGCTCTGCGCACCAATTCTGCCATGTGTTCTCCGCTGTATCCCTGATTAAAAGATTCCGGAAGACATACGATGTTGGCACCCTGTTCTGCGGCACTGCGGACCATCTGTTCCGCCTTTTCCAAATTTGCAGCAAGTTCACCATATTGAAAATCTGCTTGTACCAACCCAATCTTATAACTCATCTCGTTCCCCTTCCAAAGTCTAGGCAATATGCACTATGTGCTTTTGATAAAATTCTATCTGTTCATATACTACAAAAACTTCCTCGTTCAAACAATATTCCAATTCTTCATTTCAAAAACCAATCCAATTATTGCCTACGGCCTATACCAGATGAATGCACTTCGACTGTTGTTTTTTCGCCTATTTCTTCAAAAGGGTTTAAAATTTATTGTTTTTTGGCCAATAGTTTCGTTTTTTTCTGAAAATTTTTGTAAATCGTAAAATTGAAATCTCGTTTTGCTCCTCCAATTTTGTGCCCTGTATAGTCCAATTTTCTGCACGGAGTGGCTTGAATTTGAGAGAATGAAATGCCGGCATCATATGCAAATAGTTATAACCAGCCCCTCCGTCTGAAATTGGATGAATTATTTTTAAGTAAAATTGGTCCATTGTGGAATTGCATATTTTCTTATATGCTCAAAGTACCTACTTCTGACATTCCGAATAAAAATAGGAGGTCTTTATATGGTCAAGCTGTCTACGCAGGAAATACATGATTTGGTGGACCAATACCGGGAAGAAGCCATTCAGTTGTTTCAAAAAACGGTACAAATTCCAAGCCCCACTGGGCAGGAGTTAGAACTCAGCCAATTTTTTGAGGCATACATGCAGTCGTTTGGCTTATCTGTGTCGAAGTACGAATATGAAACTGGCCGCCCCAATTTAATTGCTGAATGGACAGGCAATGAGGCGGGAAAGCGGTTTATTTTTAACGGTCACATGGATGTGTTTCCTCCGCCCAAAGGAGTCACCAGCAAGTACGGACCTTGGTCGGGTGTCATTCAGGACGGCAAGCTGTATGGGCAGGGAGCTGGTGATATGAAGGCCGGCGATTGCGCAGCTATGATGGCGGTCCGGATTTTGAAAGAGAGTGGATATATTCCCAATGGTAAGATCGTCCTGAGCTATATGGTGGACGAAGAAAATACCAGTGAAAAAGGAGTCCTATCTTTGTTAAAAGATGGCTTGCTCACAAACGGAGATTTTGGGATTTGTATGGAGCCGTCTCATCACAAAATGCTTATGGAAGAGGGGGGAGTCTGGCAGGCAGAGGTCACCTATTATGCTTCGGGAGGACATACCACGCACCCCACACAGGAAGAGGATGCGCTTATGAAATCCATCAAAGCGATTACCCATCTCTACCAGCTCCGGGAAAAGATCTTGTCCCGGTCCTTTTCCCAGCTGGGGCATCCATTTTTCCAGATTAACATGCTGACTGCTGGTACCGTCAGTAATATCCGCGCCTCTAAAAGTACCTTTTCCATTGACCGGCGTTTTGCCTGGGAAGAGGGAATTGAGAAGGTTAAAAAGGAAATCATCGACGTTTTGGATGCGTTGAAAGCCGCCGATCCGGCCTATGACTACACCTTGCGGGAAATTGCTTATTATCCCTGTGCAAAACGGGACCGCAACGATGAATCTGTCCAGCTGATGTTCCAGGCCTGTCAGGATATCACCGGGAAACAGCCGCAATCCTTTGCCCGCTACGCCAGCAGCGATGCGGTTCATATTATGGATCATACAGGGATGCAGATGCCCATTTACGGACCGGGCGACCTGGATATTTGCAGCACATCCGATGAATGTGTCGATTTGGAAGAATACCTTACCACCATTAAGATTTACATCCGTATGCTGGATCTTCTGCTGGGACAGCGGGCTGAGGAAAACCATTGACCTTCCGAACAGCCATGGGCGATTCGTCAACCCCTCCTTGAGCCCAGAACAGTTTGTTCCCTCATCTGTTCGAAACGGCTGGAAGAAGAAAAAGCGCTGTCCCACAAGATCTGAAAGCATAACACACCCCCCAGTTTTACTGGGGGGTGTGTTTGTCGAAAAAGTCCGGCCAAAGCCGGGCTTTTTCATTTGTTGGAAGTGAAATAAAATGGATGATAAAAAATGGCTGAAAATTTTCCTGCTGTTCTGTTGGTGAAAGGGGTCAGGTTCACCACAACTGGGTGCTTGCTCTTTTTGTTGAAAACAGTATAATAAAAATAAAATTGTACAGAAGACAAAGATTTGGTATAAATGTTTTACAAAATATAAAGGTGAGACTGGTGTGTTTATCGTAACAGAGACTGCAAAAGCCATCGTAAATGAGATGAAATCTGTCACTGGCCAGGCCATCTACTTAATGGATGGCTGTGGGATCATTGTGGCGGGTACGGATCCTGGCCGGGTAGGGCAACGCCACATGGGAGCAGAACATTTAACTGCAGGAGGGGGTGGACCGGCTAGTAGTCTGGAAAGATAATCCAGAGGAAGAAATCCGGTGTGGAGTAAATTTGCCCATTCATATGGATGGGCAGGCCGTCGGGGTAATTGGAATTACGGGGGAACCTGAGAAAGTCGAACCGCTGGGCAGCGTAATGAAAAGAATAACTGAAATTCTATTAAGAGAAGCTCGGACTGCATGTCTTGCTGCGCGCTCAGATGGCGGGATCCTGTTTTATAACCAAGTATCTCTGGAATTTCTTGCCCGCAGTATTCCTCCGGCTATCCGTCAAGATTTGTTTCAGCAAGTATTTGGCGGCTGTTCTGAAAAGGAGCGGGAAGAACTACTGGAAACGATCTGGTTGTATTTTCGATGTGACGGGCAGATTTCCCGGATGGCGCAGACCCTGTATGTGCACAAAAATACGTGCCATTATCGCCTTCAAAGATTGAAAGAAAAAACCGGATATAGTGTTCACAATCCCAAAGAAAGTGTTTTGCTGTGTTTGTGCGGCTTATTTGCAAAGTTGGAGGAATCTTGAGAGGAGGACGCCTTATGTCCGTTCGTTCTGATGCCCATACCATTATTCGTGCAGCCCTGGAGGCCTGCCGACCTGATACGGCAGTGCGGCGTGCCTTGGAAGAATATGATATTCCGTGCTCGGGTGTATATCTGGTTGCGATTGGAAAAGCGGCTTGGCAAATGGCTTCTTGTGCAGCAGAGGTGTTGGGGCCAAAGTTAAATTCTGGAGTGGTAATTACCAAATACGGTCATAGCATGGGTCCTATTCCGCGCTGTACGATTTGGGAGGGAGGGCATCCCGTTCCAGATGAAAATTCGTTTCAGGGAACTCAAGCGGCAATGGAACTGGTGAAAGGACTGGGACAGGAGGATGTGGTGATCTTCCTGGTGTCAGGAGGAGGATCGTCTCTATTTGAAAAACCTTTGGTATCAGGGGAAGAGATTGCTGATATTACGAAGGTCATGCTGGCGTGTGGTGCTAATATTGTGGAGATCAACACGATACGAAAGAGGCTTTCCGCCGTAAAAGGAGGGCGTTTTGCGCAACTATGTGCTCCGGCAAAGGTCTTCGCAATAGTACTTTCGGATATTTTAGGAGATCCACTGGATATGATTGCATCCGGACCGGCATACCCTGACCGTTCGACATGCAGCCAAGCCAAGGAGATTGCAGCGAAGTATCAGCTGCCGCTGTCATTTCAAGCCAGGCAGTTATTGGAGCAAGAGACACCGAAAGATTTGCCGAATGTTGAGACTGTCATTACGGGCAGTGTCAGGGAGCTTTGTGCAGCAGCTGCTGCAAGTTGTCAAAGTTTAGGTTACAAACCCTTTATACTTACAGATTGCCTGTGCTGTGAAGCCAGGGAAGCAGGATCTTTTTTAGCTTCCATTGTAAAAAGCCATCAGAATACCAAAGAATCCCTTGCCTTTTTGGCGGGCGGAGAGACCGTTGTACATCTGACGGGAAATGGATTGGGAGGGCGCAATCAAGAATTGGCCCTAGCTGCTGCTCCCGGTATTGCGGGAATGAAACATACCGTGATTTTTTCCATCGGTTCGGATGGTACAGATGGCCCTACGGATGCAGGAGGAGGATTGGTTGACGGCGAGACCTTAGAAAAGCTCCATGATGCGGGTCTTTCCGTCCATGACGTTTTGACTCGCAATGATGCTTACCATGCGCTGGAAGTGGTCAATGGCCTTCTTCATACCGGCCCGACGGGTACAAATGTTAATGATGTAGCAGTAGCGTTGATACAGCGATCCTGTGAATAATATGAGTGTGTTTTTCCATTGAACGTCGAAGTGTATCTCGTTTTGCCTACGGACTGATCTGGAAAAGAACTGTGATAAAAATATGACTGCATGGGTTGCTTAAAGTTATGAATTACAAATGTGACACTGGGGAAAATGTCTTCCATGAAATGAAAAACTGGATATAAAAAAATTTATCAAGAAGCCACTGGAAGCTATAGTATTCCGGTGGCTTCTTGATGTCTTGGGTTCCATTGGCTTTGAAACAACGTATTTCTGCGTTTGCTCTGAGCCTAAAAGATTAGATTGGGAAATTAACCAATAATGTACAACAATAAGATCTGTTGCAGACAACATGGTCATGGCGGGAAGAAAGATGTTTTGAAGTGCTGGACCTGGCCAGATGGAAGAAGCAGAGGAGTACATATGAAAAAAGCGGAGAATCACCCGAAGGGCAATTCTCCGCTACTATTTGAAGCGGTGTGTAATCTGAATTTTGGCTTTACTGTTTGGTAATGGGCTCCATGCTGGCGGCAAAGAGGCTGGTCAGCTTGGCCATGCCCTCCGAGGGGGCCTGCTGTACGGCCCTGGCATGAATGATGTATTTGGAGGTATTGTCTGTGGTCCGGGTACGGGAGGTGGTGGCCGCCACAGTTCCGGTGATGCTGGCGCTGCAGCCCCAGAAGTTGAAGCTGTCCGTGTTGGTCAGACTTTCCGTGTTGGAGCTTGTATCCACCGTCTGCTCGTGGACCTCCATGGAGAAGTCCACGGTGGCCTCGTCCATGGTGAATGCAGGCAGGGGGACAAGGGAAATGAGAGGAGCTTCCAGTGTCATATCCTTGGTGCTCTCCTGTCCGGTCTTTTGGTCGATGATCAGCCGCTTGAAGGAGAAGGTCACGGTTTTGGTTCCCTTGGAAGGATCACCGTCAACAAAGGCCAGCTGATAAATAGTCTGGATATAAACCTGGCACAGGGCCGCCTGTCCTTTGGCAACCTCCAGGATAGGCTGGCAGATGAGTAGGCCGATGGGAAGCCCCGCAAAGCTTTTGGATGCGCCGTCTTTCAGGACAAGTTCGTTTTCGGCTTTGAGTTCACTCATGCGTTGTTACCTCCATATTATAAGATTTGAGCTGCAGCTTGAACCGTACGGGCCATTCCCTCCGGCGTGTCCCCCTGGACAAAATGAAGAGACAGCTCTCCGCCTTGGGGAGTTCCTTCTCCGGGAGCCAGTTCATAGACCGGGGCACCGTCCTGTTCACAGGGTGAGAGTGGAATGCGGATGTCCACGGAATGGAGCAGGAGAGGCCGGTGATTCATCAGAGCGGCGACAGGGACCCTGACCATCCTCTCCGGGCCGTCGGGAGCGGAGGAGGGCAGAAGCAGATCCCAGGATACTGGATGGCGGAGCGTTTCATTTCCATCCTCCGGGGCAGTAAAGCCGCTGTAAAAGAGTTGGGCGGCCTGAAGATCCACCGCGTGGCAGGCAGCCTGTACAGAAGCGCCCACGGAAGTAATCAGTTCTTCTAATGTAAACGCCATATTATACCCCCACAATGCCTACCCGCTCGTCTGGAATGTGATACTTTTCCTGAAGAAGCGGCAGTTGGCTTCCTACTTCCACCAGCTGGAGCTGCTGCTGATCCACGGCGTTTTTCCATACGGCAAAGCGCTCTGCGGCAAGGGGGTGATTGGGGTCTGTGATGAGCGGACCGAGGTCGGAAATGAAGTATTCATTTTCTCGGATTACGCTGGACTGGTTCATGGTGTTTCCTCCTGTGCATCAAAGATTATGACTTTGCAGTCTGCTGCATGCCTCGCATTGGGGGTAGATGTAGCGCTGTGGCAGAACATTGTTCTTTGGATATAGTGGGTAAGGGTGTGGGCGTTGCCCCCGAAACAAGGACGTGAGTTTGGCGGGGACGGGACAACGGGTCTGAAACCTTCCATCCGAGCTTTCCACAACCTGAATGTTTCTGGGCTGTGTAAAAGAAGTAATCACTTGCATTTTTGCCGGCCAGCGATGAGCTGAAGTGGGGGGCTGATGGTCGCCGATCCATACATTTTCAAAAGGAACGCCGTATGCAATTTTACCGCCTCTTAAATTCTTACCGCAGGTGTGGCAGCGCAGTTCGAGACCCCACCTATCATATTCCTTCAAAAGAATCTCTTTGGCAGTTCTCGCATTATCATTGTTTGTCCGAACTCCTAAACAGGGAATATTGGCGTGACCGGGGTACAGCGTGTCCCATCCACTTGTCACCGTCTGTGCGGGGAAATGGGACGCGTTGGGAGCCGGAAAACCGGCTGCGGGTTCAAAGACGACTTCTTCCGGATCGGGTTCTTCTCGCCCCATTACTGCCAAAAAATCATCTAAAGGCATAGGTGTCCGGTTGAAATCGAAGCTATCCATAGGGCCCTCTTGAATCGGTAGTTCTCCTGTATTAGAAAAAATGCATAGAAATTCGTCTGTGGGCATGGGATGGTGATGTTCCTGGTAATATGAAATGGGATCCTGGAACGGACGGCGCTTCGCGCCGGACGTCAGTTCCAGCCGTCCTCTCTCGTCCAGGGAAAAACGGTCCCTGTGTTGTATGTCGCTGTAGCGCGAGACAAAATGAATTTGAGGTTTTGAGGTTCTGCTGGCTCGTTTCAAGACGGTCACCTCTATTCGTGTGGTTTATTGATATGTGGGATGAAGGGAAATAGAACGTTTTTTCTTATCCTGAGGCAAAAGAGCATGGAATGTTGAATCTGACGGAAGAGAAGTTGAGGAGAGCCGTGAGGATTCAGGCGAAAGAAAAGAAAGAACAATGGAAAATTGAAATGGTTTTGGTTAAAATACGCAAGATTTCCGGTTCTTCATGCCTTGCGTTCTATTGGGGATTGTGGTAGTATAAAGTGATATTTTATGGGAATGAATCTCCTTTAGACAAAAAATAGTAGACATATGATTTTGAATTGTATGATTGGGTGGTTGAATGATGTATCAGCATTACATAAAGCGCTTAATTGACATTATATTGTCAATGTGCGGACTTGTCATTTTGGCAATCCCTATGATGATAATTGCTCTAATTGTGAAACTAGACTCTCGTGGTCCAGTTTTCTTCTGGCAGAAACGGGTGGGCATACATAAAAGCTATTTCATGATGCCTAAATACCGTACCATGAGGACGGATACTCCCCATGATATGCCGACCCATCTGCTCAGCAATCCGGACCAGTGGATCACCCGTGTCGGCCGGGTGCTGCGGAAGACCTCGCTGGATGAATTGCCTCAGATTCTATGTATCTTTACAGGAAAGATGTCGATCATCGGTCCTAGGCCTGCTCTCTGGAACCAATACGATTTGCTGGAGGAGCGGGATAAGTACGGGGCCAATGATATTCGTCCTGGTCTCTCCGGCTGGGCGCAGGTCAACGGCCGGGATGAACTGCCCATTGAGGTGAAAGCTAGTTATGATGGAGAGTATGTGGAGAAGCTCAGCTTTTGGTTTGATTGCAAATGCTTTTTGTGCACAGTGATCAAGGTTCTTCGGCGTGAGGGCGTGGTAGAGGGTAAACGCCAAGATGCGTGTCGGGAGGAACGGGAAGAGGTTGTGCGGTGAAACGAGTATTGATTACGGGCCTCCACAGTTACCTGGGTATATCGCTTCGGGAGTATTTGTCTAAGTGGCCGGATCGCTATGTGGTGACGCAGATCTCTTTACGGGATGATGCGTGGAAGCAGATGGATTTTTCCGATTATGATGTGCTTTACCATGCGGTGGGGATCGCGCATCTAAGGGAACGTCCAGAATTGTATACATTGTATGATAGGATCAACCGGGATCTGGCTGTGGCTGTGGCGGAAAAGGCCAGGGAGTCTGGGATTAAACAGTTTATCTTTTTAAGTACCCTCAGTGTCTACGGTGCTGATACAGGTGTTCTTAACGAAGCAACTTTGGAGAAACCCGTAAGCCGTTATGGACGGAGCAAACTAGAGGCGGAGAGGCAAATTACCGCATTGGAGAATAACACTTTCCGAGTAATGATTCTGCGTCCACCCATGGTATATGGGTGCGGCTGTAAGGGGAATTTTGGAAAATTGGTACGGCTGGCTCAGCGGCTGCCGGTTTTTCCTAGAGTAGACAATCAGCGCAGTATGGTCTACATCGACAATTTGTGCGAATTTGTGCGTCAGGGGATTGAAACGGAACAGTCCGGGCAGTTTGTGCCGCAGGATGCTACATATGGAAATACCACGCAGATCGCACAGTGGATTGCCCAGGCAGAGGGAAAACATCTGTATGTTAGCGGTTTGTGGGGTCTACTGCTGCGTCCGCTTTTTCCGGTAGTGCCCGCTGTCCGCAAAGCCTTTGGAACACTGATCTATCAGGAGACAGCGGAGAAAACCTATCAGATTGTCGATCAGAAAACAGGTGTACAGCGCAGCGTGCATCCACAAAAAACGGATTGACGAAAAGGGGCGCTTAGGATGTCAGAGGAAAAAAAGCAGACCCAAGGGCCTGTGGAGCGGGCTCCCACAGTCAGCGTCATCATGCCCGCTTACGGAGCGGAACGTACCATCAGTGCATCCATCCAGTCTGTACTGGATCAAACGTTTCCTGATTTTGAATTGCTGGTGATCCACGATTGCTCTCCAGACGGGACCCGGGCGGTGGTGGAAGGACTAGTCCGGACGGACAGTCGAATCAGATTGATCGACAATCCGAGGAATTTGGGCGTTGCAGCTACAAGAAACCGCGGTGTCGCACTGGCACGGGGAGAATGGATTGCGTTTTTGGACAGCGACGATCTGTGGCATCCGGAAAAGCTTTCCCGGCAGCTGTCACTTTTACAGGAGCATCCCGACGGAGTGTTGAGCTGTACGGGGTCCCGCTATACGGATCCACAGGACGGCAACTATGATTCTGTTCTGGAAATCAGTGAGCGCATTACCTACGGAGATATGCTCCGCGGAAATGTGATGTACTGTTCTTCCGTGATGGTAAAAAAGACGCTGATTGCACAGACACCGTTTCCGGATGGACCGATCCATGAGGATTATGTGGTATGGATGACGCTGTTGCGAATGATTCCTGCCGCGTATGGGCTCAACGAGCCGCTGCTGACATATCGTTTATCTCCCAATTCCCGGTCAGGAAACCGAATTCGGTCTGGCATAATGCTGATGCGTTCGTACCGCTGCCTTGGCTATGGTTGGGTACGGGTGCTCTGGCATACGAGAAACTACTTTTTGTACAGCGTTAGAAAAAGGAGATGCATTTCCAACAGTCATAAGAAGGCGCCTGCTCAAAAGGAAGATGGATAAAGGGAGATCGGACAGGGAATTTGTGCAGATAAACTTCCAGAAAATACGGTGGGATCGTATGGAGGGTAGTATAGACAGTATAAAGATCGTTAAAGTGAATTTCATCGTACTGGGATATATTGGCCTTGCCACTGCACTGAGTGTAGCGGCTTGAGAATGGACAGGTCAACACCCAAAGGTGACCGGAGTATCCGAATTTGGTGACCATGAGACTGGAATCAAATGAGATAAAAGGATAAAATGAGTGGGATGGAGAGATATATTCGTTTATGAAAGTCTGTCATATTACCAGTGTACATCAGGCAACAGACCCCAGAATCTTTCACAAGGAATGTGTCTATCTGGCTAAGGCTGGATATGAGGTGGTTCTGGTGTCGCCTGGAACAGGGGAGCGCATAGAACAAGGAGTGCGCATTGTGGGCGCCGGGGAGGTTCCCACTGCCCGTATGGAGCGGATGTTCCGGTACTCCGGACAGGTGGTGGAGGTTGCTCTTGCTCAGAAGGCGGAGCTATATCACCTCCACGATCCGGAACTGCTCGCACATGTTGACCGGATTCATAAAACCGGAGCAAAAATTATTTTTGATGCCCATGAGGATGTGGCAGAGGACATTGAGGAGAAACCTTGGATTCCTGCTCCGCTGCGTATGCCTGCAAGCAAGGCATATACCAATTACTTTAAACGAAAGGTAAAAAAGTTATCTGGATTGATTGGCGTAACTCCGCACCAATATCAAAAGCTGGAGACGTTGTGTCCCAACACGGCTATGATTACCAATTATCCCATTTTGCCTGCCATCCAAGAGAAGTTCGTGAGGGGCACTGGAGAGGAGATAGTACTGTGTTTTACAGGCAATATGTCGAGTCTATGGAATCTTCCCACCGTAGCTGCGGCGGTGGAGCAAATGGAGGGGGTTACCTTCCGGATCTGCGGGCCTGAAGCGGAACCGACACTATCTCAGCTTAAGGCTATGTCCAGCTACGGGACAAGGATTCATTACCTTGGACGTCTACCCATTACACAGGCCCGTGAGGAACAGCGTGCTGCCGATGTGGGTATTGCTGTCAGTAGCTATTGCCGAAATTCCGGCTGGAAGATCGGAACTCTGGGCAATACAAAGCTTTTTGAGTATATGGCCATGGGGCTTCCGGTGATCTGTACCGATTTTGACCTTTGGAGGGATATCGTTGACCGCTACCGCTGCGGTATCTGTGTGGACCCCACCAATCAGAAGGCCGTTGCAGAGGCTATACGGTATCTCCAGAGAAATTCGGAGGAACGGTTGGAAATGGGCCGAAACGGACAGAGGGCTGTATGGGAGGAATTTCACTGGGGTACCCAGGTCCCCATTCTGTTGGATCTGTATCGACGAGTTCTCGCTGATTTTGAGAAAGTTGGGGAATAGAGTGATGGAATTTACCTACCGAGCGTATGAGGCCTTGGTTGTTCTGTTGAGAGAACAGGGCTATACCGTCCAAAATTACCGCACCTGGGAGGACAGCGCTCGCTGTGTGATCCTGCGCCACGATATTGATACCGATCTGGCCCAAGCTGTCCGATTTGCAGAACTGGAGGCGGAAGTTGGTGTGAGGAGCACATACTTCGTCTTGCTGAGGACGGACTTCTATAACCCAGCATCCAAGCAGAGTCTGGAGAAGCTCCGCCACATCCAGGCACTAGGGCATGAGATAGGGTTGCATTTTGATGAAAAGGCCTATCCAGATGGCGCACCGGAGGAGACGGTGGCGCGCATCCTCCATGAGAGGGATGTCCTGGCCTCCCTTCTAGGCACGGCGGTGACTACCGTTTCCATGCACCGCCCCTCTAAAGAAACGTTGGAAGCTGATTTAAAAATACCCGGTATGGTAAATTCTTACGGCAAGACCTTTTTCCACGACTTCAAATATCTCTCCGACAGTCGCCGCCGATGGCGGGAGCCGGTGGAAGAAATTATTAAATCCGGGGAATATGATCGGCTGCACATTTTGACCCATGCCTTTTGGTATCATGAAAAAGATGAGCCAATTGAGACTACTGTGGGCAGATTTGTTCGTTCCGCAAACCGGGAACGGTATATGCAGATGATGGAGAATATTACCAATCTCCCGGCAATTTTGAAAGAGGATGAGCTTTTCAATGAGAATCTCTGAAATATTATCGTTTTTAAGAGAGAGCAATATCCCGTTTGAATTTTTCGGAGATCATGAAGTAGAAGTTGAGGGTTTTTCTTCGTTGGCCCATTATAAGAATAACAGTTTTACATGGATCAAGGCGCAGAAAAATATTCCTAATGGGTTTAATTTGTCGGAGATAAAGCTTGCTTTTGTATCTGAAGAGGTACGAGCGGAAGATATAGATAATATCATCCGTACACCAGAATCTAAAAGAGCGTTTTTCTTTACCGTGGAACATTTTTACGGTCAGGAAGAAAGGAGACCGGCAGTTGGAGAATTTACATATATTTCTCCAAAGGTGAAGCTGGGCAAAAATGTTCGTATCGGGCATAATTGTACTTTGGATGGGGACATTTCTATTGATGATAATACCGTAATTTGGAATCATGTGACGATTGTTAACAAGGTACATATTGGTAAGAACTGCGATATACGGTCTGGTACGGTGATCGGACATGATGGATTTGCCTATACAGAAGATTGCGAACATAAAAAGACGATGGTAAAGCATTTTGGCGGTGTGGATATCGGAAACAACGTTTTAGTTGGGGAGAGTGTCTGTATCCACAGAGGAACGATTGACGATACAATTTTGGAAGACGGAGTAAAAATTGACGCACTCTCCCATATCGCACACAATTGTTACTTTAAACGGAACTCTGCTGCTGCTGCTCCGTGCAGGACAAATGGAAGTGTAAAGATTGGGGAAAACGCCTATCTTGCGGGTGCATTAGTACGAAACCAATGTGAGGTTGGGGATAATGCTTTTGTTGGGCTTGGTGCGGTTGTGGTAAAAAATGTAGAAGCAAACCAAACTGTTGTTGGCAATCCAGCAAGGCCCATTGTGAAGAAGAGGTAAAATTATGCAATTCATTGATTTAAAAGCCCAATACCAGGCCCTAAAATCTGAAATTGACGCCAACATCCAAAATGTCCTGGACTCTGCTCAGTTTATTGGCGGTTCTTTTGTGAAAGAGCTGGAGGACAAGCTGGCCGCCTTTGTGGGACGGAAGTACTGCATTACCTGCGCCAATGGTACGGATGCCCTCCAGCTGGCCTTTATGGTCTACAGCATTGGAGCGGGGGACGCGGTGTTCTGCCCGGATATGACCTTTATCTCTTCCACTGAGCCGGCTAAGATGTTTGGAGCCACCTCTGTGTTCTGCGACATTACCCCGGATACCTACTGCCTCTGCCCCCAGAGCTTGGAGCGGCAGATCCAGGCGGTACTAGCTGAGGGTAAACTGAAGCCTAAGGCGGTGGTGGCGGTGGACATCCTGGGCAATCTCTGTGATTATGAGGCCTTGTCTGCTGTGTGTGAGAAGTACGGCCTTGTGATGATTGAAGATGCTGCCCAGAGCTTTGGCGCCTCCCAGAAGGGGAAAAAAGCCTGTGCCTTCGGCCATATTGCTACCACCTCCTTCTTTCCTGCCAAGCCTTTGGGCTGCTACGGGGATGGCGGTGCCGTGTTTACGGACGATGACCAGGTTGCCGACCTGTGCCGGTCCCTGTGTGTCCACGGCAAGGGCCCCGGTGGCAAGTATGACAACATTCGGGTGGGAATGAACTCCCGGCTGGACAACCTCCAGGCTGCCGTTCTGCTGCCAAAGCTGAAGGCTCTGGACGACTATGAAATTGACGCCCGGCAGGCGGCGGCGAAGCGGTATAGCGAGGCATTTGCAGATAAGTTTGTCACTCCCTTCATTGCGGAGGGGACCGTTTCCGTCTGGGCGCAGTATGCCCTTCTGGCGGAGAACACTTCCCAGCGGGATCGCATTATTGCCCATCTCAATGAGAAGCACATTCCAAACATGGTGTACTACCCCACCCCCCAGCACGCCCTGCCTGTGTTCCGGAATGAGCCTTGCTACGGGGAGGAGTTTACCAATGCCAATGACTATTGCGCCCGTACCTTCTCTCTGCCCATGCACCCCTACCTGACGGCAGAGGAGCAGCAGGAGATTATTGACGCTGTTTTGGAGGCCCTGTGATGGACAAGCAGTATTTTGTGCATGAGTCCAGCTATGTGGATGATAATGTGGAGATCGGCGAGGGAACAAAGATATGGCACTTCTGCCATATCCAGAGCGGCGCCCGTATCGGAAAGCGCTGTTCGCTGGGGCAGAATGTCAATGTCAGCAACTATGTTTCCATTGGTGACGGCTGTAAGCTGCAAAACAATGTTTCCCTCTATGAAGGCGTAGAACTGGAGAATTTTGTGTTTTGCGGTCCTAGCTGTGTTTTCACTAATGATCTTACGCCCCGCTCCAAGTACCCCAAGGGTAGTGCGGGTTACAAAAGGACGCTTGTGAAAGAGGGGGCATCCATTGGCGCGAACGCTACTATCGTCTGCGGACATACGGTGGGGAAGTGGGCCCTTATCGGCGCGGGAGCAGTCGTGGCAAGCGATGTTCCCGACCATGCCTTGATGCTGGGTGTTCCAGCCAAGCAGAAGGGCTGGGTGTGTCAGTGTGGGCAGATCCTGCAAAGAATCGGGATTACATATCTGAAGTGCCCGGATTGTGGACGAAATTACAAAGAAACTGAGAACCAGATTGAAGAGATAGAATAAAGATGACCGCTACCCCTGAAGCAACGGGGTTGTCGCAAAGGGAGCAGAAAGCATGGAGTTTAATTCGATTTACGATGGACTGATTGCAGGCAAGGAAAAGCTGGCGCTGGTTGGGCTGGGATATGTGGGTATGCCTATTGCTGTGGAATTCGCGAAGCACATTTCGGTCATTGGCTTTGACATCAATGAGAAGCGTGTGAACGAATATGCAAACGGAATCGATGCCACCAACGAAGTTGGAGAGGCTATCAAAGATACTATGGTGGAGTTTACCTCGGATCCCGCGCGCTTGAAAGAGGCAAAATTTATCATTGTTGCTGTTCCTACACCGGTAAATTCAGATACTACACCTGATCTGCGACCCATTGAAGGTGCTTCTCGGACCGTAGGGCAGAATTTGACGCCGGGAACGATTGTGGTTTTTGAGTCCACCGTCTATCCCGGCGTGACAGAGGATATCTGCATTCCTATCATTGAACGGGAATCCAATCTCGAGTGCGGCGTGGACTGGAAGATTGGTTACAGCCCTGAGCGCATTAATCCCGGTGACTGCGTCCATACTCTGACTAACATCCGCAAGATTGTCTCCGGCATGGATGAAGAGTCCGCCCGTGAAATTCAGAAGGTCTATGAAATCGTCATCAAAGCAGGGACTTTTATGGTGTCTACTATTAAGACCGCAGAGGCAGTCAAGGTGGTGGAGAACAGCCAGCGGGACATCAATATTGCGTTTATGAACGAGGTTGCCATGATCTGTGACCGCATGGATATCGACACGGATGAGGTCCTTTCCGGTATGAATACCAAGTGGAATGCTTTGGGCTTCCGTCCCGGTCTGGTGGGCGGCCACTGTATCGGTGTGGACCCCTACTATTTGATCAACGCCGCTGAGGCGCTGGGCTACCATAGCCAGATTATTTTAAACGGTCGCAAAGTCAACGATAGTATGGGTGCGTTTGTGGCGGATGCCGCTATTAAGCAGATGATTGAGGCGAGCATGGCTCCCAAAAAGGCCACCGTGGTTATCTTAGGCATTACGTTTAAGGAAAACTGCCCGGACACCCGCAACAGCAAAGTAGTGGATATCATCAGCCGTTTGAAGGAGTTTGATATCATGCCTGTGGTCACTGACCCCTGGGCGGATGTGGATGTTGCTAAGCATGAGTACGGCGTGGACCTGGTTCCGTTTGAGGAACTTCCAAAAGCAGACTGTGTCATCGTGGCCGTGGGACACAGTGAGTTTCGTGCACTGTCCCCGATGCGTCTGAAGGAACTGTTCAAGAGTGATGTCGCAGATTACGAAAAAGTCCTGATCGATGTGAAGAGCCTGTACCGCGTGGATGAGCTGAAAGCATCTGGGATGCGGTTCTGGCGGCTGTAAGGGATAAAAGGACAGGAAGGCGAAAGACTTATATGAAGAAGATCGTTACCGTGGTGGGCGCACGCCCGCAGTTTATCAAGCTGGCAGTGGTTTCTCGGGTGCTGCGGCAGCAGCCTGAGCTTCAGGAGGTACTGGTGCACACCGGCCAGCACTATGATCACAATATGTCTGATGTGTTTTTTGAGGAGATGGACATTCCGAAACCGGACTATAATCTTGGTATCTCCGGCGGCAGCCATGGCGAAATGACGGGAAGAATGCTCATTGAAATCGAAAAAGTGCTTGTCAAAGAACAGCCGGACCTACTGCTCCTCTTCGGTGACACAAATTCCACTATGGCTGCGGCTCTCGCGGCGGTCAAGCTGCATATCCCCGTGTGCCATGTGGAGGCGGGTAACCGTCTTGGCACACTGGATAATCCCGAGGAAGTGAACCGGATTGTAACCGACCATGTATCTTCTCTCCATTTGGTGTGTACACCCTCTGGTGTGGAATTTTTGAAACAAGAGGGATTTTCTGACTCTATTCATCTGGTAGGAGACCCCATGTATGATGCCTTCTGCTACTATACAGAGCAGCTGGATGGCAGTGAGCTGGGCGAACTTTTGGACTTTGATGGAAATCCGGTGGTTGTGCCAGAAGAGTTCTACTACATGACCTGCCACCGGCAGGAGAATACCGACACGGACGAGAAGCTCAAAGGTATTTTTGATGCCATGGACGCTCTGGATGCCCCTACCATCTACCCGGTGCATCCCCGTAACCACGCCCGTGCGGAGAGACTGTGCAAGGAGTATGGATACTGCAATCTTATCCTCACCCAGCCAGTGGGGTATCAGACTTCCATCTCTCTGGTGAACCGTTCCAAGAAGATCGTCACTGACTCTGGCGGTGTCCAGCGGGAGGCCTTTTTTGCTCGGAAACCTTGTGTTACTGTACTGGACTTAGTATCGTGGCCTGAGACTATGAAGGATAACTGTAATCAGCTAGCAAAGCCAGACAAAGCGGATATAATTTCTAAGCTGTCTGTACCCGTAACTTTCGAGTCTGACTACCAGCCCTTTGGGGATGGCCACTCTGCGGAGAAAATTGTAGATCATATTATCGTGTTCTTGGCGAGAGGTGGATAAATATACTCGTCTATTTTCACAAGAGGAGTAAATGAATATGGGAATTGATGTGAATCATCCACTGATTAAGTGGTGCATGGGATGGGTTCAACATTATAACCACGAAAAATATTGGAAAATGCGTGCTGAGGTAGTTAACCCAAATTCTAAAAAGAACAAGCTTATCCGCCTGTGGTATCTTTATCAAATCAAGCGATCCGATGCATTTGCCAACGCATCGATGGGAACCAACCTTGGTTCTGGTGCACAGTTTGAAACTCCTCCAATTTTGTATCATCACTTGAACGGAATTATTATTTCGCACTATGCGAAGTTTGGAAGAAATGTGGAGATTTTTCAGCAAGTTACTGTTGCGGGAGGAAGAGAAAATTCCGCGGCTGTGATTGGTGATAACGTCATACTTGGAGCTGGGGCCAAGATCATTGGCCCTGTCCATATCGGCGATGGGGCAAAGATAGGAGCCAATGCCGTAATTACAAAGGATGTGCCGGCGGGAGCAACTGCTGTGGGAAACCCAGCCAGAATTATTATTAAGTCAATTACGGAACCTGTATGAATTATCATGAACAGGAGACGTGATCCATTTTTATTGATTGGAGAAGTATGTATGGAATACATGCGTTGTACACGGTGTATCATGGACACAAAAGCAGATCCTGAAATTTCCTTTGATTCCCAGGGTTACTGTAATTATTGTAATGATGCGATTGCAAAAATTAATACCACGACTTACTTTCCGAATGAGGAGGGAAAACGCCGTCTAGAGGCTATGCTTGAACGCATCAAGTCGGATGGTAAGGGAAAGCCGTATGACTGTATCATGGGCCTTTCTGGCGGTCTGGATTCTTCTTATCTGGCTTATCTGGGCTACAAGTGGGGCCTGCGCGTCCTGGCATTTCACGTAGACGACGGGTATGATACGGAAATCTCCAGGGAAAATATCCGCAAGCTGTGTGAAGCAACGAAGATCAAATTGCGCATAATCGTCCCGGATAAAGTCCAGTACGATGCCCTAACAAGAGCATACATGGAGGCTGGCGTTCCCAATCTGGCTGTTCCGCAGGATAATATTCTCTTTGCTTGCCTCTATGATGAGGTGCTAAAGAGTAAAATCCCGTATTTTCTGAGTGGAGGTAACTTTGCTCTGGAATGTATATTACAAAAAGGAAATACTCATAGCGCCTTAGATCTGACAAACCTGCGTGATATTCATCGCCGATTCGGGACAGAACCTATAAATCGTCTCTCTTTTACCTCTTCTTACAAAAAGTATATCTTAAGAAAAACAGGGAAGCTCAAGGATCTGATGCCTCTGGATTATATCGACTATAACCGGGAACGCGCATTTCAGGAGCTGTATGATTTTTGTGGCTTTGAATATTATGGCCGTAAGCACTTGGAAAATAAGTTGACCGCGTTCCTCCAGCTCTATTGGCTTCCCAAGAAATTTGGAGCCGATAAGCGCATCTCCCATCTTTCCAGTATGATCGTTTCCGGTCAGATGACCCGAGAGCAAGCGTTGAAGGAGTTAGAGGAACCACTCTACGATGAGCAAATGATGAATGAATATATTGCGGTTATCAAGCAGCGTCTTGGCCTAAGTGATGCTGATTTTGAACGTATTATGAAAGCTCCAGCTCATCAGCACACAGACTACAAGACAGACCGCATTGATCCGTTTTTGAGAATGATTTTAAAATGAGTATTCGACAGGGGAGAGAATTTCGATGAAATATGCCCTCATCGGCTGTGGTCGCATCGCCGCCAACCATATCAAAGCAGCCTTCAACAACAAGTTGGAGCTGGCCGCTGTGTGCGATGTGAAGACAGAGGCCATGGAAACACTTCTGACCAAGTACAGCCTGGAAAAGGACGTCTCTATCCACCGCTACACCGATTACAAGGAAATGATTACAGCGGAGAAGCCCGTCCTGGTGGGGATTGCTACCGAGAGCGGCCGCCACGCGGAGATTGCCCTGTACTGCATCCGGCACGGGGTGAATGTGATTATCGAAAAGCCCATAGCCATGTCCATGGCGGATGCGGATAAGATTGTGGAGGTTGCGGAGCAGTACCAAGTGAAGGTGTGCGCCTGCCACCAGAATCGGTTCAATAACGCTGTTCAGGCCACCCGGAGAGCGCTAGAGGAAGGCCGCTTCGGCAAGCTGTCCCACGGGTCCATCCACGTGCGGTGGAACCGGAATAAGGATTACTACGACCAGGCCCCCTGGCGGGGCACCTGGGCCCAGGACGGAGGCTGCATGATGAACCAGTGCATCCACGGGGTGGACCTGCTTCGCTGGATGATGGGGGACGAGGTGGTGGAGGTGTACGCCCAGACCGCTCAGCAATATCACAACTATCTGGAGTGTGAGGATATCGGCATGGCAGTGGTGAAGTTTGCCAATGGAGCTATTGGTACCATTGAGGGTACCACCAATGTCTATCCCAAAAATCTGGAAGAGACCTTGTACCTGTTCGGTGAGACAGGCACCGTGAAGATTGGCGGTACCTCTACCAATAACATCGACGTGTGGGACTTTGCCGACCGGCGCCCTGAGGATGAGAATTTGAAAGGCCTTCAGGAGGCCACCAGCAATGTGTACGGCAACGGTCATACTGCTGTCTATGCCGATATGATGAAGGCCATTGAACTGGACAGAGCCCCATATATTGACGCGAAAGCCGGACGACGGGCCCTGGAAGTGATCCTGGCCATGTACCAGTCGGCCGCCACGGGCCTACCGGTGAAGCTTCCTTTGAAGAATGTAGCCTCTACCGATTTTATTGGGAGGTTTGAGGGATGAATATTCTGGTGGTTGCCCATTACCAGGGAGATGGCAGTCCGTCAGCTATTTTTATTCATGACCAGGTCCGTGCCTACTTGGCGTTGGGACATCGGGTACGGGTTCTGGCACCTATTGCTATTGGAAAGACTGGATGGAGTGGGAAAAAATGGGGCGGCTTGGTACAGCAGATGGATATTGATGGTGCGACCTACATTTTTATGCGTTATCTTTCTCTTTCTCATTATGGTAATGGATGGTTTAATACAGCCAGCGCAACTACAAGTTTGAGGAAATGCGTTTCTCGCCTTGTGAACGGTTTTCAGCCCGATGTGATTCACGCCCATACCTTGGGATTTGACAGTGAGTTGGGAGCCCTGCTCAAGGAACGTCTTCATGTCCCCCTGGTAGTAACTACACATGGGTCAGATACATCTATCCCCTATGAGCGGGGGAAGATCACCCGCTTGAAATCAACTTGCAATCGGGCAGATACTATTGTGGCTGTCAGCTCTGCTTTAGGAAAGAAGGTGGCGGCCAGTGGTACAAACACAACGATTCGAACTATTCTTAACGGCTTTCAAATTGGTAATACCTGCGCCGCCTGTCGCACCAATCCCTATTCTGTACTCCAAGTAGGGGCACTCTCCCAACAAAAGCGGGTTTTTCAGACCGTTGAGGCCTTTGCTCAGGTGAAGGCGGACTTTCCCGATGCGGTACTCACCCTTGTAGGAGAGGGGCAGGAGCGCAAACATCTGGAGGAACAGTGTGCTACCCTGGGTATTTCAGACAGCGTGCAATTCCTTGGATATCTCCCAAACAAAGAGGCACTACAAGTTATGGCACAGCATACGGTATTTGTCATGCCCAGTGTGCGGGAAGGCTTTGGTATCGTCTACCTGGAGGCTATGGCCTCTGGCTGTATTACCATCGGGAGCCAGGGAGAGGGTATTGCCGACTTCATCCGGGATGGCGAGAATGGCTTTCTCGTTCCCACGGATTCCCCCGGCACCATTGCTGAAAAAATCTTGTGGTGCTTTCAACACCTGAAGGAGGGACAGGATATTGCCCAGCAGGGCCGACGGGACGCCCTGACTCAGACCTGGGAGAAAAATGCCCTGGAATATCAGCAACTTTTTATGAATCTCTTGGAGGGACGTTGATCTATGATACAAGCAATGATACAGAGTTGGCAGAAAGACCGAATCTATACCGCCATGGTTTGGTGCTGGTATGCCACGGTAATTACTTCATTTATGGGAAGTACTGTGATTTCACTTTCTGTACCAGCTGTGGGGGAATTGTTTCCGTTCCGGGTATTTCTGCCTATTACCTTTTTGCTCTATGTGGTGTGGGCTGTCCGTACCCGAGAATTTGTGTGGGGGGAGCTCTCCTTTCTAGAGAAGGTGACCTATATCCTGGCGGTTATCATGGTTGTCTACGGAGTGGCCTCTCTGCCAAGAGCCATTGAGATTAGCCATACCTTTCCTAAGCTGTTTAACCTGTGCCTGGACATGGCCTTTTTTTTGTTATTTTTGCGGCTGTGTCGGTATCAGGACATCCGCAGGACCACCATCCGGATTTGCCTGGTGATGTTGGTGGTACTGCTGGCACTGGGCACCTATGAGGTTTTTTGGGGTGGAATTTGGAATCCGCGCTATGACGATTTTCAACGTTTTTTGTTTTTTGATCAAATTTTCCAATTTCCGGTGGTATTCAGTTACAACACCAATGACTACGTCTCTACCATTTCTTTTTTGTTCGCCATACTCCTACTCTGGAAAATGAATCCGGCCCGTAAATGGGACAGGAAAGACATCTGGAGCATTATCTTGGTGGGGGTATTTAGCTATTTTGTTGTACTGGCTTCCAGTGGACGGTTTGCCATGGCTGGGCTCCTCTGTTTGCTGGTGGGTGGACTTCTCTGCCTTTGGATTGGAAGGCGCAAGGGCCGGGTCCTGATTACCCTTCTGCTTCTGGTTGGTCTTCTTGGAATTGAGTTTTCCAATCGTTATTACTACCTCATGCCTCAGATCGAGGCGTATATTGAGGCCGTGACCACCAAGCCTACACCGGTACCGCCTTCCAGCGGTTCTACCTCGACCCCGGTATCAGAGCAAGAACCAGAACCCGTTCCACCGCCCACCATTGATATTACTAGACCCAATTCTGAGACAATGAAAGAGGAAATTTTTAAAACGGACGATAAAACTGGAGAAACCGTTCTTCGGGAGGATTCTAGCGGTGGTGTCCGCCTGAGGCTACTTATCCACGCCGGAGAGTGCTTTCTGGAATCCTATGGTCTGGGTGTGGGATTGGGAAACACGGAGATTTTGGCACGGGATCGAGAAGTTGCAGGGGAAGTCTGGTCCATTCACTGTTTTGGCGCGCGGGTAATCGCAGATTACGGTATATTTGTACTGATTCCCCTGGGGATCATTGGATGCCTTCTGCTTTGGGAGGGAGTCCGCCGGTTAATTCAGTCTGTCAAGGACCGCAGTCGGGAGCAGTTTGGGTTTGGTGTTTTATGGATGGCAATTCTGATGGTTTTCCCCATTGTTTCCACCGCCTCCTCTGATGCTCAGGATATTATTGCGATGTGGATATACCTAGCAATTCTGGTGCTCTTTGCCACTCAGAGAGAGAAATCAGTATTGAGATTGACTCACACATCCACTGTGGTGTCACCAGAAAAATAAGAGGGTGTTCTTATGCCAGAATTCTCTATTGTTGTTCCTGTATACCGTACAGAAGCATATCTCAGGGCTTGCCTGGATAGCATTCTTTGCCAGGAGACAGAGGCCAGCTATGAGGTGATTTTAGTGGATGATGGATCCCCTGACGAAAGCGGTGCCATATGTGATGCATATGTGTCCATGGATGCCCGCTTCCGGGTTATCCACAAGGAAAATGGTGGGGTCAGTACCGCACGGAATGTGGGGCTGGAAGCGGCCACAGGGGAGTATGTACTGTTTCTGGATTCCGACGACCTCTGGGGCCCCCGATACCTGGCCCAGTTTGAGCCATTTTTGGCCCGCCGTTTGGATATGGTTCAGACGGCGGCACAGACCTTCACCCAAAAAATCGGAGATGGGGAGGAGCTGCGTGCCTCAGTGCCGCCCCTGGATGGAGAAACAGGAGCGGACTATCTCCAGCGCTGTTTCCGAAACAACACCATGCCCTCCTATGGACCGTACTATTATCTTTACCGGCGGTGTTTTCTCCAGGAACATCACTTGCGCTTTCCCGATGGGCTAGCGGTGAATGAGGATCTGGATTTCAACCTGTGCTGTCTGTCCCTGGCACAGTCGCTTTCCGTGACAGAGGCGCCCATCCAATATTTTTACCGTCAGCACAGTGCCAGCATCGTCCACACTCCATCCCCAAGACACCAGCTGATGCGGCTGCAGACTACAGCCCGCTGGTTTGATCAATTTCCGGTTCCACCTATGGCAAATTTGTTTGTCCATTCCGCAATCCCCGTTGCCACACTCGGAACCAGGAGTGCGGTGAGGGAGTTAACCGACTTCATTCGGGAGCACCGCAGGATTTTACGCTTTGCATCCGGCTGGAGGTGGAAACTTGCAGTCTGCCTCTTTCAAATTTTTGGTTATTACTGGGGGTCTTGGACCTACATGACCATGATGGTTTGGAGACGAAAAATACTCAACAGATTAAGGCATATTGGTTGTTAAAAATCCACTACATTATTTGGTTCAAAGATGCTGCCGTTGTAAAGAATAGATTAGAAAAAGAAGGAAACCATAATGATTTACATTCAGTCTATGGGCGGTGGACTGGGCAATCAATTATTTGTCTATGCAGCCGCTCGAGCTCTCCAGTTGGAAACAGGAGAGCCGATTGTTGTATATGACGACCCTTATGACGGAAAGATTTCTCACGCCACACGTATTGTGGAGCAAATGATTCCAGCAGAGGTAGATATAGATTACATTGAAAAAGAAGATGGGAAACAATTGTTTTATAAACAATTGTTTCCCATACGAACGCTTATTTTTCGAATTTCCCATAGAATTTATCGGACGGTCTTCTGTGTAAAAAATCCTATGCAACGATATCGAATGGAAACAGTAATGCAACCCTTTTGGAATCGACTTGGTTTTGGCGCTGTAACACTGGGATATATTCCTATCCATCGTTATAAGCACCCACGGGATTATGTTATGCTTGGCTATTTTTGTTCCAGACATTTTTATGGTTCTCATGTCGAGACGATTCGAAAAGAACTGTGTAGGCCAGATTTGATTTCTGAGAGGAGTCAAGAATTGCTGAGGAAGATTAGAACTTGTAACTCGGTTTGTGTTCATATCCGTCTCGGAGATTATGTTGATCCTACTTTACAGTTTCGTGAGTTGTTTTATGTATGCGGATTGAAATATTATGAGAGTGCTATTCAACAGGCTTGTAACGATTTGGAGGCTCCAATCTTCTTTGTATTTACTAACGACTTGAAAACTGCATCTGAGTTTCATTTTTGGGAAGGCCTAAATGTTATATTCATTCCAGATGGACATACAGCGGTGGAAGATCTTCAACTCATGGCCCAGTGTAAACATTATATTCTCTCCAACTCAACTTATAGTTGGTGGGGGCAGTTTTTGTGTGGAAATAAGGAAAAACATGTATATGCCCCTAATCGATGGTTCAGGAGTGCGATGCCGGAGGATTACAATGAAAGTGAGTGGATTCAAATAGATACGCCACTTCCGGAGATTTAATATAATATTTTAATTAGGATATAAATATGGGAATTGTTGATAGATTTGTTAATGAATAGAATGTATTTTTGTGCTCTATGCTGTGGATTTGCCCGAATTTGGGCAAATGTGTTATTGCTAAAAGGAGATAAATGAAGTCTAATAATAAGCATAAACGCATGGTTAGTAGATTCTGCCAGTCATTAAGAGTGTCGGAGTGAAATGAATTTAATAAACATCTTTCCATATTATTTCCATTAAATGGAAAGACGATTTTTTAATCAATTTAATGGTTAAATTGGCGATCAGAAAATAGGAACTGCAAATTTTCAATAAATCTATAAAAATTTTCATATAAAAAGAAGGAAATGGATTATGATATGCATAGAAACCGCAACAGGTAGTGAAGGCTGCGGCCTTGGAAATCAACTATTTCGATATGCATTTGCCAGAGCTGTTCAACTGGCTACAGGAGAAAAAATAACCTTTTATGACTATCATCGGAGATATGATGTGTTACATGCAAGGTGTGTTTTGCCCCAGATAGTTCCGCAGTCATCAGATATAGAGTTTATTGATTGTCCAAATCAACAAATTGGTGATTACTTCAAAGAATTTTTGCCAGTCAGATATTATTTTTATTTGATACTGCAAAAGATGTGGCGTATTTTTCATAAAAAATTAGGTGCTATGACGGAGGAAGACTATTTAGAGCTGCGAACTGCGCTTGCGCCCATCATGAATCGGTTAGGTATCTATTTGGATGCTAAATTGGCCCGTGTACCATATAAACGATATTCATACCCAAAAAGATTTTATTTGTTCGGCTATTTTTTTTCCAGAGATTATTTTAAAGAGTATGAGGAGGTGATTCGTAAGGAACTTTTGCGACCTGATCTTATTTCCGAAAAAAATCAAGCATTGTTATCGCAGATTCATGCAACAAATTCGGTTTGCCTTCATATGCGATATGGAGACTTTCTGAACGAGAGATTTATAAATGATCTTTATGTATGTGGAGAAGAGTATTATCAAGAAGGCGTGCGATTGGCATGTAGAGATTTGAAGGATCCTGTTTTTTATGTATTTACTGATGAAATAGAGCGAGTAGAGAAGTTCCTATTTCCAGAAGGAGTAAATTATGTTATAGTTGGAGATGGAAATAGCGCACTGGAAGATTTACAGTTGATGGCACAATGTAAGCATTTTATTATACCTAATAGCACGTTGAGTTGGTGGGGGCAATTTTTGGGAACCTATGAACATAAGCGTGTATATGGGCCTACTCGATGGTTCAGACCTAGCAAAGAAAGAGAATCTGGTGGACTGATAGAAGAAAACTGGATTAAAATTCATGCAGCATTGCCTAAAATCTGAAATTTAAGGTTTTAAGGTGAAATGGTGATTATTTGTAGGACAATTCTTGAATGGAAGATGTTTTGCAATCCATTGGTATTTTACAAAAGCTTTTGAAGACAGTCCTGCAAAATGAGGTTTCTATGCGAACAAAAAATGCAATAAAAAATGCTATCATTTCGGTGAGTATGTACCTAGTCCTAACCGTTACAAGCCTGTTTTTACGCCGAATTATTCTTTATCAGTTCAATTTGGAACTGGTGGCTTATGATGGCTTGTTGTCCAATGTGTTTTCCTTGATTGGCCTTGCTGAGATGGGGGCTGATGGCTTGTTTCAATGGAGAATTTATCAAGCCTATGCGCAAGGAAATCAGGAACGGATTAACCGAGTGATGAGCTTGTATCGTTTTTTCTACCGCTTCCTTGCAATGTTGGTTTTCATGGTATGCTGTGTGGTATTCCTGTTACTTCCAATCATTTTTGCGGGGAAGGTGCAGTTTTGGACTCTATTTTATGCTATGTATGGGTTATACGCTTTATCCGCGTTAATTTCCTATTTTGTGGCATACTGGCGTATCCTGTTAATTGCGGGGCAAAAGGAATATATTATTACAACTACAGAGACAGCAATGCAAATTGGTGGGCAGTTTGCCAAAGCTGCTATTTTGCTGAGCACAAGAAATTATTTGCTTTATGTGGCCAGCAATACTGCGATTACGGCTTGTTCACATATTTTGGTTATGGTGCGCTCTCACCAGAAAAATCCGTCGGTCACTTTTGTCAAGGTTACTTGGAAAGATTTTCGAGAGGAAGGGATGATACGGGAGTTAAGAGAAGTTTTCATCATCAAAATTATTAATACAACGATGTATAATATTGATAATTTGATGATAACATTTCTAATTAGTACCCAAATGGTGACTTATTTTACAAACTATTCTTTAATAGCAGGATATGTATTTCAATTCTTTAGTAAATTGATCGTACCCATGAGGGGAAGTATTGCTGATTTGATTTATAAAGAGGATCGAAAAACGTCATACCGAATATATCGAGCCATGGATCTGGGAGCTTTTTTCTTATCATCCCTGTTACTTATTTGCTATGCGGTAGTTTTTCAACCGGCAATTTCAGCTTTGTTCGGAGAACAATTTCTTCTGCCCTATACTTTTGTATTGATGTTTGCCCTTCAATATTATATTAATATGAAAGGGCAGATTATAACAATGTTTCGCGGTGCTTTCGCTGAGTATTCTACGGAGCGTCGTTATAGGACTATCGGAGCCATCGTTAACCTTATTCTTTCTATTATATTAGGAAGGGTTTGGGGCCTGCCCGGAATTGTGCTGGGGACTGTGGTGGCGTTACTCGCTTTCTGGCATAGTAATATTGAAATTGTGAACCACAAATTTTTTGGGGAATCGCATATTCATGCTTGGGGCCGTGAACTTGTTTTTTTATTGATTGCCTGCATAGAGTTTGGTATTACGTGGCTGCTAACTCGCCACATTCCCTATACATTTACAGGTATGATTCTATGTGGTATCATCGGGGTGACGGTCCCGACCATCATCAATCTGGTGGTGTTTTTCCGTACAGCGGAGTTTCAGGAGATACTCAGCCGCTCCAGACGGATATTGCAGAGAAAGAAACCCTCCTGACCTTATAAAAAACTAAGCGAAAATTGAGAAAAAGAAAGAGGGAAACAGCTTGAAAAAAGCACTGATTACCGGAATTACCGGACAGGATGGCAGCTATTTGGCGGAATTTCTGCTGGAAAAGGGGTATGAGGTACACGGGCTGATTCGCCGTTCCTCCACTTCCAATACCCAGCGCATTGACTATTTGATTGCAGACAACCGGATTACTCTTCATCTGGGAGATATGGCGGACGCCGCTAGCATTATCCGGGTGGTCTCCCTGGTTCGACCGGATGAAATTTACAATCTGGCTGCCCAGAGCCATGTGGCCCTGAGCTTTGATGCACCGGAATACGCCGGGGATGTGGACGCCCTGGGTATCCTTCGAGTCCTGGAGGCAGTACGGATTCTTGGCCTGAAGGACACCTGCCGTATCTACCAGGCTTCTACTAGTGAATTGTACGGCAAGGTGGAGGAGGTTCCCCAGCGAGAGACCACCCCTTTCCATCCATATAGCCCCTACGCCATTGCCAAGCAGTACGGCTTCTGGATGGTGAAAGAGTACCGGGAGGCCTATGGGATGTACGCCTGCAACGGAATTCTGTTTAACCACGAGTCGGAGCGCCGGGGGGAGAACTTCGTTACCCGAAAGATTACCCTGGCTGCCGGCCGCATCGCCGAGGGCCTGCAGGATCACCTGGAGCTGGGCAATATGGACTCCCTGCGGGATTGGGGCTATGCCAAGGATTATGTGGAGTGTATGTGGCTGATGCTCCAACAGCAGAAGCCGGAGGACTTTGTCATCGCCACAGGTGAGCAGCACACTGTCCGGGATTTCACTGAAAAGGCATTCGCCGCCAACGGCATGACCATCCGTTGGGAGGGGAGTGGCGTGGACGAGAAGGGCTACGACGCCCAGACTGGGAAGCTGCTGGTCAGTGTGAACCCGGCATGGTTCCGTCCTACCGATGTGGACAACCTGTGGGGCGACCCCACAAAGGCAAAAAATAAGTTGGGCTGGGATCCCCAGACTACCACCTATGAGCAGTTGGTGGAGATTATGGCCAAACACGACCGGGCGTTGGCAAAGCAAGAAAAAGCAGTGAAATCTTGTAAGGAGTGATAACGATGATGCAGTTTAAGCTTTGCGATGATCCGTGGGGAAAAGAGGAACTGGCGGCGATTCGGTCTGTTATGGATTCTGGCATGTATACAATGGGGGAACAGGTGCGTCAGTATGAGCTGGAGTTTGCTGAAAAGTTCGGTGCTCCTTATGCTGTGATGGTGAGCTCTGGATCTACAGCCAATCTGCTGGCCATTGCAGCACTAGTGTATTCAAAGCGGCTACCGCGGGGCTCAGAAGTCATCGTGCCTGCGGTTTCCTGGAGCACTACCTATGCCCCGCTGGAGCAGTATGGAATGAAATTGATCTTTGTAGATATTGACAAGGACACCCTAAATATTAGTGTAGATGCACTGAAAAATGCCATCACCGACAAGACTCGTATGATTTTCCTGGTCAATCTTTTGGGTAACCCCAACTGCTTTGATGAGATTTTTGCCCTTTGCGAGGGACGTAATATTCTGATTCTTGAGGACAATTGCGAGTCTCTGGGAGCTACCTACTGTGGAAAACAGTTGGGAACCTTGGGCCTCATGGGGACCTATTCTACCTTTTATTCCCACCATATGTGTACAATGGAAGGTGGCGTAGTGGTAACGGGTGACCGAGAACTCTATGAGTATATGCTGGCTATCCGCGCCCATGGTTGGACACGGAATCTTCCTGAGGATAGCTCTATCTATCAGAAGAAAGAAAATCCTTTCTATGAGAGCTTTAATTTCATCGTTCCCGGCTATAACCTTAGGCCGCTGGAGATAGAGGGTGCCATTGGACGGGAGCAACTGAAAAAAATTAGCGGTATGATTGAACAGCGCCGGAAAAATGCAGAATATTTTCGCCAAAAAGTCGGAAATCTGCCTGGAATCCGTCTGCAAAAGGAAATAGAGCAGTCCTCCTGGTTTGGCTTTTCCATTGTTCTGGAAGGAGAACTGGCTGGTAAACGCGACTTCATTGTGCAGAAATTGCGCGAGGCAAATATTGAGGTCCGTCCCATCGTGGCTGGTAACTTTACCAGAAACAAAGTGATTGAATATATGGACTTTGCTATTCCTTCACCTTTGGTTAATGCAGATGATATCCATGATCATGGCTTTTTTGTGGGGAACCATTCGCACGATAATTCAGCAGAAATTGATTATTTTGCGGATGTGATGCAGCAGTTGATTAAAAGAGGACAACGTGATGGATAAGAGTGCACGTATCTATGTTGCGGGACATACCGGACTAGTAGGTTCAGCGATTGTTCGTAAATTGGAGAAAGAAGGCTTTCAAAATCTTATTCTTCGCACACATGATGAATTAGAACTAACAGATCAAGCTGCCGTGGATATGTTCTATCGGCAGGCACAGCCAGAGTATGTATTCGATGCTGCAGCATTGGTAGGTGGCATACAAGCAAATAATGCGGCTCCTGCAGATTTCTTTTTTGTGAATATGCAAATAGAAAATAATCTGATTTGGGGTGCGCATAAAGCAGGTGTAAAGAAATTCCTATTTTTAGGAAGTGCATGCATGTATCCAAAGGAATGTGAGCAGCCAATGAAAGAAAAAATGCTGCTCACAGGTTTGCCCGAATATACAAACGAAGGATATGCACTGGCGAAGATATGTGGGAGCCGCCTTTGCGGATATTTAAGACGCCAGTATGGACAGAATTTTATTTCCGCCATCCCGGCTAACACATATGGCCCGGGAGATTCCTTTGATCCTCAGCACTCTCATGTGATTCCAGCCTTGATAGTGAAATATCATAATGCAAAGAAAAATAATCTGGAAAGTGTGGAGTTGTGGGGGACAGGTCAAGCAAAAAGGGAATTTATTCATGTGGATGATATTGCGGATGCATGCTTGTTCCTGATGGAGCATTATTCGCAGGAAGAACCAATAAATATTGGGACAGGTGAGGAAGTTACAATAATGGAGCTTTCACAGCTGATTCGTAAAATTGTAGGATATGAAGGGAAAATCATCTGTGATCCAACAAAGCCAGATGGAATGATGAGACGAATGGTTGACTGTGAGCGGCAAATGACATTGGGTTGGAGAAGTAAAATTCCCCTGGAAGAAGGACTAAAAGAACTTTATAGTATATATTTGAAGGGGGAGCAATATTGAACTCGGATAAAAATGTTAAAATCTATTTAGCGGGGCATCGTGGTGTTGCGGGGACCGCATGTTATGAGATACTAAAAGAAAATGGGTACTCTAACATTATTACAAGGACTCATTCAGAATTGGATTTGACGAATCAAAAGGCGGTATTTGATTTTTTTGCAGAGGAAAAACCTGAATGGGTTATTCTTTGTGCCGCACATATAGGAGGAATAGCTGATAAGGCAAAATTTCCTGCGGAATATATATACGACAATTTAGCTATTGAGATGAATGTCATTGAAGCGGCACATAAAAATAAGACTAAAAAGTTGCTGTTTATGGGAAGTGCGTATGCCTACCCTATTACAGAGGAACCATCCAAAGAAGAAACCTTGTTCTCGGGAGAACATGGTAAACTGGATGAGCCGTATATTGTTGCGAAAATTGCCGGAGTAAAACTTTGCGAATACTATTGGAAACAGTATGGGGATAATTTTTTCTCTGTAATGCCGTGTTGCTTTTTTGGAGAGGGAGATTCGTTTGATTTGACACGAGCTACTGTGGTTCCGTCAATGGTAAGGCGAATGAGTGAGGCAAAAGAGCGTGGGGATGAAGAATTTCCAATCTGGGGTACGGGAAAACCACTGAGAGAATTCCTGAGTAGTAAAGATATCGCGAGAGGTTGCCTTTTCCTCCTTGAAAGATATAAAGGCGGAGGAGAGTACTTTAATCTGGGAAATGGAGGAGAATTAATCTCCATTGCTGAACTAGCAGGGATTATTCAACAGGTTGTTGGATATAAAGGAAAATTGATATTTGATTTGACTAAGCCTGATGGAATGAGAAAAAAAGTGCTTGATTCTACTAAATTGATGAATTTGGGATGGAAACCCCAAGACTGCCTTGAGGACAGCGTGAAAGAATTATATTCATACTATATGAGGACAGCAAAAGGGAAGTGAAAAAAGTGCAATCAGAACAAACAATTGATCACTTGAAAAAAAAAGCAGCTCAGATTCGAATTGATATTTTGAATATGTGTGATCATGTAGGTGCTGGACATGTAACATCTGGTTTTTCCTGTACCGAATTATTGGTTGCACTGTATGAGGGGAAAATTTTGCGCTGTGATCCCCGAAATCCAGATTGGGCTGCAAGAGATTATTTCATTCTGAGCAAGGGGCACTCTAGTACAGCACTCTATCCTGTGTTAGCGGATATGGGGTTCTTTGGACGGGAAGAGCTCATGAAATGCTGTGATAAAGGAGAAATGTTGGGTCTTTTGCTCAAAAAAGATGTTCCTGGTGTTGAAATATCGTCTGGTTCTCTTGGAATTGGCCTTGGTGTGGCTTCTGGCATTGCGCTGAGCTTAAAAATGGACCGTTTATCCAACTTGGTTTTTTGTATGTTGGGCGATGGCGAGTGCCACGAAGGGAATATTTGGGAATCTGCCATGTTTGCCAGCCAATACAGACTGAACAATCTAATTGCAATTGTGGATCGAAACTATCTCTGCTGTACTGATTTTACAGAAAATATTATGTCGTTAGAACCTTTTTCTGCTAAATGGGAATCGTTTGGCTGGGAAGTAAAACACATCAACGGGCATAGTTTTGATCAGATATTTGAGGCGCTGGACAATGTTCACGCAATGAATAGAAATAAGCCCCTGGTCATTATTGCGGATACGGTAAAGGGGAAGGGTGTAGATTTTATTTCTAATGTTCCCTTAATGCATGGGGCTGCGGTCTGCGGAGAAAAATTGAAAGCGGCATATAGGTGTATTTCCCCTGGGGAGGAATGGACTGATGAGTAAAAACTTCAGAGATATTTTTTGGGATCAGATATACATTGCCGCAAAAAATGATCGAAATGTAGTGGTTGTTTCCGCTGATTTAGGTGCAATTTCACTGGATCGCTTTCGAGAGGAATTGCCTGGACAATTCGTCAACACAGGAATAGCGGAGCAAAATGCGATTACAGTAGCAGCAGGTTTGGCTTTGCGAGGGAAAAGAGTCTTTGTATACGCAAATGCTCCCTTTATTCATATGCGTTGTTACGAACAAATCCGTTTGACTGCCTCTGGAATGTTGTTGCCAATGACAATTATTGGACAAGGCGCGGGATTTAGTTTTTGGGAATATGGTCCCACACATCATACATTAGAAGATTATGGGAGTATGAGAATGCTTCCCAATATGAAAGTGTATGTGGCCTCAGATCCGGTGGTGACAGAAGCACTAGCGGAACATACACTGCACTGTGATCATGCGTCCTATATCAGAATGGATAAATTGGCCCTGCCAGCATATCCCGATGAGAATAAAATTGATGTGGTTCAGGGATTCCGGACTTTTGGCGCGCCGAATGGAAAATTTCTTTTAGTTGGGTGCGGGAATATGGTACAACACGTTTCTGAAGCGGCAAAAAGAATTGAAGAGCAAGGAAACACGTGTAGTTGGGTTGATTTGTTTAGTCTGACTCCTGATATTTCGAAATTTGCAAAGATAATTTCAAATTTTGAAAAAATTGTAACAGTTGAAGAGCATGGAAAGATAGGCGGAATTGCAAGCCTTGTGAGTGAAGTGATGATTGAGCATCGAATTTGGAAGCCTATGAGAAAAATTGCATGTGATACGAGTTGTGGCTATTTCTATGGGTATGGCAGCAGAGAAAATGTTGAAGAACATTATGGACTAACCGTTTCCAATATTGTTCAGGAAACATTGACGCTTATATAAGGAGAAATCATGAATATCATACTTCTCTCCGGCGGCTCAGGCAAGCGCCTGTGGCCCCTGTCCAACGACATTCGTTCCAAGCAATTTCTTAAACTGTTTCAGGCTCCGGATGGAACCATGGAATCCATGGTTCAGCGGGTTTACCGCCAGATTCGGTCTGTTGACAGGCAGGCGTCCGTAGTAATTGCAACTGGAAAGGCTCAGATTTCCTCTTTACGCAACCAGCTGGGTGAGGACATTGATATTTCCCTGGAGCCCTGTCGCCGGGATACGTTTCCAGCTATTGCTCTGGCGACAGCCTACCTTCACCACATTAAGGAGGTTCCGGCGGAGGAGACGGTAGTGGTCTGCCCCGTGGACCCTTATGTGGAGGAGGACTATTTCCTGAAACTCCGGGAACTGGACCTTCAGGCCCGGAAGGGAGAGGCCAACCTGGTGCTGATGGGTATTGAGCCCACCTATCCCAGCGAAAAGTATGGCTATATCATCCCACAAGACAAGGGTGAAGTCAGTGCCGTGTCCACCTTTAAGGAAAAGCCGGATGTTGCCACTGCCCGGCGGTATATCAACCAAGGAGCGCTGTGGAACGGTGGTGTCTTTGCCTACCGGCTGTCCTATGTACTGGATAGAGCCAAAGAGATGTTTGGTACCAGTGACTATGACGAGTTATTTGCCAAGTATGAGTCACTAACAAAAATCAGCTTCGACTACGCTGTAGCGGAGAAGGAGCCCAATATTCAGGTTCTGCGTTTTGTGGGCCAGTGGAAAGACCTGGGCACCTGGAATACGCTGGCAGAGGAAATTGCGGAGCCCACTTTGGGCAACGTTATTTTGGATAACACTTGCCAGAACGTCACCGCCATCAACGAACTGAATATCCCCATTCTGTGTATGGGGGTGAAAAACGCCGTGGTTGCCGCCAGCGGAGACGGCATTCTCATCAGCGACCGGGACCGCAGTTCTTACATTAAGCCCTATGTGGACCAGATTATCTCGCCGGTGATGTTTGCGGAAAAATCCTGGGGCAGCTTTACAGTTCTGGATGTACAGGACGGTTCTATGACCATCCGTATCCGGCTGCGGCAGGGTAGCCACATCAACTATCACAGCCATGATCATCGAGACGAGGTGTGGACCATTGTCTCTGGACAGGGGCGCACTATTGTAGACGGGATGGAGCAGCCAGTTTCCCCGGGGGATGTAATTACTATGCAGGCGGGATGCCGCCACACTATCCTGGCAGATACCGAGCTGACAGTTATTGAGGTACAGCTGGGGGAGGAGATTAGTGTCCATGACAAGCACAAATTCCCTTTCCCGTCCTAAGCCCATATTTCTCACGCCGGTGGGAAAAGACTACCTATGGGGTGGGAATCGGCTCAACACGGAATTTGCCAAATCTATTGCCCTCTCGCCACTGGCCGAAACCTGGGAGTGTTCTACCCATCCCGATGGGGAGAGCGTAGTGGCCCTGGGGGAATTTGCCCACAAAACACTGCGCCAAGTGCTGTTGGAACACCCGGAGTACCTGGGGAGCCGCCATGAGAATTCCCGTGGGGAGTTGCCCATTCTGGTGAAGTTTATTGATGCTAAGCAGGACCTTTCGGTACAGGTTCATCCGGATGATGGATATGCCGCCCAATACGAGGGGGGACAACGAGGCAAAATTGAGATGTGGTATGTGTTGGATGCCACTCCGCAGGCCACTTTGGTCTACGGCCTGCGCCGTACTCTGACCCCGGAGCATCTCCGCTCAGCTATTTCCCAAGGATATTTGGAGCCGTATCTGCAACGGCTACCAGTCCATTCCGACGACGTGTTTTATCTGGACGCCGGTACCATCCACGCCATTGGAAGCGGTTGCTTGGTGGCCGAAATCCAGGAGAACTCTAATCTAACTTATCGGCTTTATGACTATAACCGTACCGATCGCGATGGAAATAGACGGACTCTCCATGTGGAAAAGGCTCTGGCAGTGGCCAACCTGCGGGCTACTGCACCCCCTCGGCAGCCTATCCGGCATTTGATTTACCGTCCCGGTTGTGCCCGAGAGCTGCTCAGCCGCTGCCGCTACTTCCAGGTGGAGCGGCTGCTGTTGAACACAGAACGGCTGAGGGAACGGCTGTGTCTGGAGACGGATGGCCTCTCTTTCCAGGTGCTGTTGTGTCTACAGGGTTGCGGCGCCCTGTCCAGCGCCGGAGAGACCTGGGACTTTTTCAAGGGGGACTGTATCTTTCTTCCCGCCAATACCCGGCTGCGTCTTCACGGAAACGCTCGTTTCCTTCTGGTGCGCTGCTGAGGCAGGAGAAGGGGGAGCAGCCCCTTCTTTGTCTGCACACAGAATTCTGCCCCGTCACAAGATATGCTGTCTGGTGGGGTGGTGAAAGGATGTCATTATGAATCAGGAACACATTCAAGCGGAATATGACCGCTGGCGCACTTTGGCAGACCCCTCCCTCCAGCGGGAACTGACGGAGATGGACGAGAAGACCATTACTAACGCCTTTTTCCGGAACCTGGAGTTTGGAACCGGAGGCTTACGGGGGGAAATTGGTCCTGGAACTAATCGGATGAATATCCACACTGTGGCCAAAGCTACTCAAGGTTTGGCTGCCTATCTGCTCCGCAGTAAGGGAAGGGGGTGTGTAGCGATCAGCTATGATTCCCGGATCCTTTCGGATACGTTTGCCCGGGTAGCAGCGCAGGTATTCTCTTCCAATGGTATTTCCGTTTATCTTTATGACCGCCTGATGCCAACACCTTGCCTTTCCTTTGCGGTACGGGCTTTAGAATGTGTGGCTGGAGTTATGATTACGGCTTCTCATAACCCTGCACAGTACAATGGTTACAAAGTTTATGGGTCTGATGGCTGCCAGATTACCACTGAGACAGCAAACCAAATTTTGGCTGAGATTGAAAAGGTTGATTTGTTTGCTGACGTTGTGATCCAAGATTTTGAAGAGGCTGTAAAAAAAGGGGAAATCCGCTATGTTCCTGAATCCGTGCTGGATGACTATCTGACAGCGGTTAAGGCCCAGTCTCTGTTGGGCGATGAGTCAGTAGACAAGAGCTTTCCGATTGTCTATACTCCTCTCAACGGAACGGGCCGGGAGCCAGTGCTGCGAATATTAAAAGAGTGCGGCTATGACCATGTGGTTACTGTTTCCCAGCAAGAAATGCCGGACGGCAGATTTCCTACCTGCCCTTATCCAAATCCAGAAGAACGTGAGGCTTTGTCATTAGGAATTTCCCGAGCTGGGGAAGTGGGTGCGGAACTTGTGCTGGCTACCGATCCGGACTGTGATCGGGTGGGTGCAGCTGTGCTGGAAGGAGAGGAGTATGTCCTTCTTACCGGCAATGAAATGGGACTTCTACTGTTGGACTATGTATGTACCAGACGAAAATCCCTGGGAATCATGCCGGCTCACCCTGTATTTATCAAGACCATTGTTACTAGTGAGCTGGGACGGAGAATTGCGGCGCTCCATGGAGTGGAGACCAAAGATGTGCTGACCGGCTTTAAGTTCATTGGCGAGCAAATTGGGCTTTTGGAGCAGCAGGGGCGAGTGGATGATTATATTTTAGGCTTTGAGGAAAGCTACGGCTATTTATCTGGTTCCTATGTCCGAGATAAAGATGGTGTAGATGCGGCGCTGCTGATCTGTGAAATGACCGCTTACCACCGTGCCCGAGGTCTCTCGCTAATTGCTCGATTGGAAGAGCTATACCGGCAAGTAGGCTACTGCAAGAGCACCTTGCTCACATTTG
Organism: uncultured Oscillospiraceae bacterium; assembly: GCA_944385035.1. Taxonomy (GTDB): domain Bacteria; phylum Bacillota; class Clostridia; order Oscillospirales; family Oscillospiraceae; genus Lawsonibacter. The sequence continues at coordinate 118,440 of CALWVV010000002.1, forward strand.
CGTTTCCCGGTGCGGAAGGCTTTGAACGAATGCAGGGCATTATGGAAAGATTTCGTCAAGAGAACGGTTCGTTGGGCGAACATTCTATCGTACAGGTACTTGACTATACCGCAGGGATTGATGGACTTCCGAAATCCAATGTGCTGATGATTCAATTGGAAGATGAGAGCTGTGTGGTTATTCGCCCCTCTGGAACGGAACCAAAACTTAAAGCCTATTTTTCTGTTTACGGAAGCGATCGAGAGGTTGCCGAGGCAGAGACTGAGAAGCTGCAACGGGAAATTCAGACGATTATAGAGTTCGGCGAAAAGTAAGCCATCCGATTTTGGAAAACCCAACCAGCGAAGCTCAAGTGGAAATTTAAGCGGTTGATAATAAGAACGCCCCCGCTGCACAGCAGCGGGGGCGTTCTTATTATGACAAATTTCCCGCGGGTTCTTTTTTGAGGGCGTCTTTGAGGTGTACCAGCGCGCTTTCCACCTGGTGGCCGTGGATGGAGGTCACATGGATGGCAAGACCGTATGTCTCCACCTCCACCGTGTCGCCGTCCTGGGGGATGACGGCCAGGGCGCCGAACACCAGGCCGTTGAAGGTGTCAAACTTGTCGCAGGGCAGGGAGATTCCGAGAGCCTGGGCCACTTCGTCCAAGGGCGCTTCCCCCCGGATTTTCCAGGTGGAGGCGTCCAGTGCCTCCAGAAGGGGGAGAGGCTGGCTGCACAGTCCCTCATCGCCCAGGTCGCCCACCAGCTGCTCCACCAGGTCGTTGATGGTGACAATGCCAGTCATGCCGCCGTATTCGTCCAGCACCACCGCCAGGGGATGGTGGCCGCCCTTCATGTTGCGAAACAGCACATCGGCCTTCACACTTTCCGGAACAAAGTAGACTGGCTCTACGGCCCGCTCCATGACCGAGGCCCGGCTTTGATCCTTCAGCCGGAAGTAGTTCTCGGTGTTGAGAATACCCACCACATCGTCGGCGGAATTTCCGCACACAGGGTAGCGGGTGTGGCGGCTATTATGGATGGTGCTGGCCCACTCCTCCATGGTCTCCTCCAGCCACAAGATGGTGAGGTCCGTGCGGTGGGTGGCAATCTCGCCCGCCGTGAGGTCATCAAACTCAAAGACATTCTGGATAAACTGCTTTTCTTCGTGGTCAATGGTACCCTTTTGGGTTCCCACATCCACCATCATGCGGATTTCTTCCTCGCTGACGGTCTCCTCCTCGGCGTTAGGGTCAATGCCCAGCAGGCGGAGGACGGCGTTGGTGGAAACGGTTAAGAGCCATACGATGGGAGCAAAGAGCGTGGCGATGGTGGAAATGAGGCCGGAAATCCCCAGAGCCAGAGATTCCGCCTTGCGCATGGCCACCCGCTTGGGCACCAGCTCGCCGAAGATCAGGGTAAAGTAAGACAGAATCAGGGTAATGATGACTACCGAGATGGCGTCCAAGGTGGCGGCGGGGACCCCTACGCCCAGGCTGACCAGCCAGCTGACCAAGCCGTCTGAGAAGTTTTCCGCCGCGAAGGCGCTGCCCAAAAAGCCGGACAGGGTAATGGCGACCTGAATGGTGGCAAGAAACCGGGCCGGCTGGCTGGTCAAGCGGGCAAGGCGCAGGGCGCGCTTATCCCCCTCCGCAGCCAGCTGGGCCAGCTTGGCGTCGTTGATGGAAATGACCGCAATCTCTGCGCTGGCAAATACGGCGTTCAGGGCGATCAAAAATACCTGCAAAAAAATCATAAACCAAATAGACTGTTCCAATGTAAGCTCCTCCTTATGTATCCAAATCTGCAAAAAGACGCAAAAAGACACAGCCTGTCACGCTACTCACGCAGACGCAGGCTATGTCCACTCCAAAGTTCTCTTTGGTTGCAGCAGCATAAGGGGGGCTGGGCGGGGGTGTTACTGTCACCGTCGTCCATACTCGCCATCACGTTCTCCTTTCTCATCAAGTGGCTCATATCTTACCAAAGGGAAGAGGAACCGTCAACCAAAAACGCGCAATTTCCCGTATAGATTGTGTTCAGATTTTTGAATTCTTGATCTTTTTGCTGATCTTTCCCTCGCATGGAGAGGAGATGACAGCCCAGTGTGTATGGAAGCAAAGAAACACAGCAAGGTGGTGGAGCTCTGGCTCACACGGGACGAAACAAATGACCAGCAATTCCTGGAATCCCTAAAGCCCCTCTATCGGCAGTATCAGGCGCAAAACTACATGGTAGCGGTATTTTATTCCGGGGAGGAAGACCTGTACCAGCAGACACGGGACCTGCTCCTCTACAACCGCAGGAGAGCGGCGGAGAAGGAAGTGCAACAACAGAGGCAGCAGGCCATGGTCTTAAAAAATGGGGGAGGCAGTGCAGCTGCTTCCCCCGTGAATGTGTGGAACTATTTTGTTGGTCATTTTGAGGGGCGGCACGATCTATTAAAATGGAATCATGGAATGGACGGATTGTACAGCGGCAGCAAGGAGCGAAACATTTCGTTGACATAACGAAAATGCTGCACACCGGCCAGAGAACCCGAGTCGCTGTTCTCACGCACACAGCTGGGGGTTCCGTCCTGTACGGTTACGCTTTCCTTGACCGGATAGAAGGCAACGTTCATAAGCAGGAATACCGAAAGCAGGGCCGTCACAATCATCAAGGGGAAGTTGATGCTCCGCCTGAAATACGCCGCATAAACCACACACCAAAGGGCCAGCACAATGGCCACGATCCCTTCGATCCAGAAACGGATGGTCACGCGCCACTCCAGTCCCACCAGGAGGGGGGCAAAGCGCACGGCAAAGGGAATGGCAAAAAGGAAGGCGATCCAGAGGGGCTTGCCGGGGCGAAGGCCACTTTTCCGCAAAGAGAGAATGAAGAAAACCGTGGCAAGGATTGCGAGAAAAAAGATCATGCTTTGCATATACGAGGCCTCCGAGTTTTAGAGTTGCGCCAAATGAGACAGAGATTCGATACTGTTGTAGCGGTATATGTGTAAGAAACTGTGCTAGAGACAGATTATACAGAATAAGGTGATAGTTTTCGGTTACAAAAGTGCAGGTATAAGTTGATTTCAATGTAATTAAATCGAATGATCTTGTCAAGGTCATGTGTGAATATTTCCTCTCAAAGTGGTGGAAAATACTGGAGAGGAGATGATGAACCTTTGCATATGAACATCCGGGAGGATTGCAAGACCGTGGAGCTCTGGCTCAACAGGGAAGAGCGGGATGACCTAATGTTTCGGGAGTCCCTGAAACCTCTTTACCTACAGTACAAAGAACGCAACTATCTAGTGGCCCTCTTCTTCTCGGGGGAGGAGGATCTCTATCTCCGCACCAGGGATCTGCTCCTCTATAACCGCCGCCGCACGGCCGAACGGGCAGTGGAACAGAAAAAAGTATGAGGCAAGCCGCAAAAACCTAAAGCTTCGGGAATGCGTTCCCGGAGCATTTTTGTTGTATAGATTTTCCGCTTGCTATTTAAAAAAGAATGATTACAATGTTATCTGGATATATACATAGAAATTAAATCTACATTGTAATGGAGGAGACCATGACTGAGACCTTTGCGCTGGCAGGTTACTGCCGCATCTCGGTGGACGACGAGTTGGAGAGGGACAACGTGTCCATCGAAAACCAGAAGGCCATCATCCAGGACTTCGTGAAGCACAAATTCCCCGGCAGCACCCTCACCTTCTATGAGGACCGGGACCGCTCGGGCTATACCTTCGAGCAGCGGGAGGGCTACCAGGCCATGCGCCGGGGGCTTATGAGCCACCAGTATGACATCCTTATCGTCAAGGACTTCTCCCGGTTTTCCCGGCGCAACAGCCGCGGGCTGGTGGAGCTGGAGGATTTACGGGACGCAGGGGTGCGGATTATCTCCATTGGGGACAACATCGACTTTCCCAACGACGACGAGTGGCTGAAAATTCAGTTTCAGTTCCTCATCAACGAGATGCCGGTGACCGACACCAGCAAGAAGGTGAAAAACGTCATCAAGCGCCGCCAGGCGGACGGCAAGTGGATCTGTGCCGCCCCCTACGGCTACCTCATCAACAAGCGCCAGGAGTTTGAGATCGTCCCCACCGAGGCGGACATCGTCCGCACCATCTTCCGCCTCTATAACGAGGAGGGGTGGGGCTACAAGAAGATCGCCAACTACCTCACCGACCAGGGCATTCCCACCCCCCGCATGGCGGAGCGGGACCGGAAGGAGGCGGCGGGGGAGGAGTATAAGCGCCCGGTGAAGAACGTGTGGGCCATTGTCACCGTCCAGGGGATTTTGGACAACGACTTCTACATCGGCACCCTCCGTCAGGGCAAGTACACCCGGAAGAAAATCAACGGCAAGGATGTGCGCCAGGAGGAGGGCGAGCAAATCGTCATCGAGAACCACCACCAGGCCATTATCGACTACCGCACCTTCGCCACCACCCGTGCATTGCGGGAAAAGCGCACTACCTCCAACTACCGGGGGGTGAAAAAGTACGACAATGTGTACTCTGGCTTTCTCCAGTGCGGGGACTGCGGAGCTCCCATGTTCGCCATGAGCCGCCGGGAGCTGCGCCCGGCCTATCTCTGCGGCACCTACCACCGCCGGGGGCGGTCAGGGTGTTCCTCCCACCACATCCGCACCGACAAGCTGGACGAGCTGCTGAAAAGCTACGTCCGCCTGGTGATGGAGCACTCCCAGGAGCTGCTGGAACGGCTCAACGAGGACCTGTCCCACGAGCAGGAGGACGTGGAGGAGACGGAGGTGAGCGCCGACCGCCTGGCCGAGGTGTTAGCCGACCTTCAGGAGGAGCTGAAGGTGACCAAGCGCCAGCGCATTCGGGATCTGATGAAGCACCCGGAGCAGGAGGCGCTGCTCTCCGAGACCTACGACGAGCTGGAGGCCGACCTCCAAAAGAAGATCGAGGGCCTCAATCACCAGATCGATATGCTGGCCAACAAGCGCAATACCATCATCCAGGTGAACCGGGCGGCCCGGACGGCCCTGGAGGTCTTTGCCGACATCCTCCAAAAGGAGCACCTGGAGCGCACGGACCTGGAGCTGATGATCCGCAGCATCCGGGTCTTTGAGGACCACCTGGAAATTGAGCTTCAGTCAGACATCGACGCCATCCTCCGCGCCGCCCCCAGGGAGGACGCCGTAAATTTTAAGGGGGGCATGGAGCATAGCGCAAACGTGACCGTCATCCAGTCCGCCGCCAAGCGGCCGGACAAGGTGTTCCATGCCAACGTTATCAGTGACGGTGACCCCTTGGAGATTTTCACCGATAAAGACGGGGGCGTCATTTTTAAAAAGTATTCCCTGATGGGGGGAGTGGTGGACTTCGCCGGGCAGCTGTGCGAGACCCTGAACCGGACCACCGGAAAGCTCACCGTCATCACCGACCGGGACAGCTGTGTGGCTGTGGCCGGGGTCCCGCGCCGGGAACTGACGGACAAGCCCATTTCCCACCAATTGGAGCGGCTGATGGAGGGACGGCAGATTTATCAGTACAAGTCTGGGGAGGCACCCATTCCCCTGTGTGCCGACAGCGACAAGTTTGCCATCAGCATTGCAGCGCCCATTTTGTCCGAAGGGGACGTGCTGGGCTGTGTCCTCTTTGCCGGGGGACCTGACCAGCTGGGCGGCGGCGAAGTGGAGTATAAGCTGGCCCAGTCCATTGCCGCCTTTTTGGGCCGGCATATGGAGAGCTAAAAAACGCACCCGTTCTCACAAGGAGCGGGTGCGTTTTTTGTTACAGGTAGTGATATTTGTTCCGCTTGCCGATGAGGAAGGCAATGGCCACCAGGGCCCCCAGTCCATCAGCGGCCACAACTGCAAGCCAGATTCCGTCCAGATCCAGCACCAGGGGCATGAGCAGAACCAGTCCGCCCCGGAACAGGAAGGAGCGCAGGAAGGACAACAGGGCAGAGATGGCCCCGTTGCACAGTGCGGTGAAGAAAGCGGAGCCGTAAATGCCAAAGCCGCAGAACAGATAGCTCAAGGCGAACAGCCGAAAGCCGTGGACCGTCATCTCCAGAAGCTCCGGACTATAGCCCACGAAGGCCATGGCCAGGGGACGGCTTAAGAGTTCAGAGGCTGTCACCATGACCAGAGAGGAAATGGAGATGACCACCATGCTCTTTCGGAACACATTTTGAAGCTCCGGGTGGTTGGCAGCTCCATAGTGGTAGCTGACGATGGGGCCGCTGCCCATGGAGAAGCCCAGGAAGGCGGCTACAAAGGCAAAGTCCACATACATCATCACCGAGTAGGCAGCAACACCGGATTCGCCGATCATGCGCATGAGCTGAAGGTTATAAAGTACGCTGACGATGGAGGAGGACAGGTTGCTCATAAGCTCGGAGGAGCCGTTGAGACAGGCGTTTTTCAGTTCCCGCCCATAGAAGCGGGTATTTGTGAGGTGAAGAGTACCCTTGGTGGGACGGAAGAAGTAGAGCAGGGGGAGAAGGCCGCCCACTGCGTAGCCCATCACGGTGGCCCAGGCGGCCCCGGCCACTCCCATTTGGAGCGGGCCGATGAGCACATAGTCCAGCACCATGTTGGTAAGGCCGGAGCACAGGGAGAAAAATAACCCCTTCTGAGGCTGTTCAGCCACCACGAAAAAGACCTGGAAGGAGACCTGGAGCATAAACACCACGCTGCCTCCCAGTAAAATCCGGCCATAGGCGATGCAGTCCTCCATCAGAAGGTCGCTGGCCCCCGCCAGATGGGCGATGGGTTCAATAAACACCACGGAGAAAATGGAAAACACCAGGCCCAGGCCCAGGACACAGTAGATGATCATGGAGAAGTAGCGGTTGGCCAGCTCCTGCTTTCCCTCACCCATGGTCCGGGCCACAATGGCCCCGCCTCCGGTGCCCAGCATAAAGCCGAAGGAGGCCAGGATCATGGAGATTGGAAACATGATGTTTACGGCGGAAAGGGCCAGTTCTCCAATCAGATTGGAGACGAACAGCCCATCCACCACACTGTAGATGGAAGAGACTACCATCATCACGATGGAGGGAAGGGTGAAGCGCAGCAATTTGCTGTAAGTGAAATGGTCCGAAAGTTTAATCTGCATTGGAAACAGGATCCTCCTGAGAATTTTGTTGCAAAAGGGGGCGGGCTGCCTGGCGCAGCAGCTCCAGATACCGGCCGTTGAGGCGGAGCAGGGTTTGCCGCTCTTCGGGACTGAGTCCCTGATAAGCCAGCTCCTCCATACGGAAGACGGGGTGGATGGTGCGCTGGATCAATTCCATGCCCAGAGGGGTCAGGGTCAAATGCTTTCCCCGCTGCTTTCCGTGAGAGGTCTCCAAACGGATGTAGCCGGAGTCGGACAAGCCCTTTAGGGCGGAGTTGATCGTCTGCTTGCTGAGACATGATATTGCGCACAGCTCAGCCTGGGTAACTGCCTGGTCAGACTCCTCCAGGATATATAAAATCCAAAAGGCCGTGTCCGACAGTCCAAAGCTCTTGGCCAGGGCGTGGTACAGGCTGTTGTCCTCCTTAATAAGGGAGTTATACGCGGTAATAAACTGGGAAAAGGTCATGTCTTCCATGGGAACCTCCTAATGTCCGAAATCGGACTCGATCCACAGTATAGTCCGATTTCGGACTTTTGTCAAGAGAAAGAAACGCGCCCCCCGGCAGCGGCCGAAGGGCGCGAATATGGAGATTACAGAAGTTCCAGTGCCCGGTCAATGATCCGTCCGGCGGCCTCCTCCTTGGACATGAGGGGCAGCTCGGTGATGTCATCCTGCGTGATAAGGGTAATGACATTGGTGTCGGTGCCGAACCCCGCTCCCGCTACCTTCAGGTTGTTGGCACAGATCATGTCCACATGTTTTTTGGCAAGCTTGGAGCGGCTGTTTTCCAGCATGTCCCTTGTCTCCATGGAGAAGCCGCAGATCACCTGGCCCTCCCGGCGGTGGGCCCCCAGGTGCTGGAGAATGTCCTGGGTACGCTTTAAAGGGATGGACATGTCCCCGTCTTTCTTTTTGATCTTGTCGTCGCAGTAGTCAGCGGGAGTATAATCGGCTACAGCAGCGGCCTTGAAGATGAGGTCGGACTGCTCCTGCCGGGCGGTGACCGCCTCAAACATGTCCTGGGCGGAAACGATGTCAACTACCTCCACAAAGGGGGGCTTTTCTAAAGCGGTGGGGCCGGAAATGAGGGTGACCTGAGCGCCACGGAGCATGGCCATTTTGGCGATGGCATAGCCCATCTTGCCCGTGGAGTGGTTGGTGAGGTAACGCACCGGGTCCAGGGATTCCTGGGTGGGGCCGGCAGTGACCAGTACCCGCTTGCCTGCAAGGTCGTGGGGCAGGGCGATGGAGCGGAAAATGTGCTCCACCAGCTCCTGGGGCTCGGGCATGCGTCCGGGGCCCACCGCGCCGCAGGCCAGGTGGCCCGAGCCGGGGGCGATGACCTCCCAGCCGTACCGGCGCAGGATGTCCAGGTTGTCCTGGGTGACCTGGTTTTCAAACATGTGGGTGTTCATGGCCGGGGCAATGAGCTTTGGACAGGTGCAGGCCAGCACAGTGGTGGTAAGCATGTCGTCGGCAAGGCCATGGGCCAGCTTGGCACATACGTTGGCGGTGGCCGGAGCGATGATCACCAGGTCCGTTCGGTCGGCCAGAGCGATGTGCTCCACCTGGTGGCTGAAATTCCGGTCAAAGGTGTCCACCATGCACCGCCGCCCGGTAAGCTGCTTAAAGGTCAGCGGAGCAATGAAGCGGGTGGCGTGCTCGGTCATCACGACCTCCACATTGGCATGGAGCTTCACCAGCGCCGAGGCCAGGTAGGCGGACTTATAAGCGGCGATTCCCCCGGTGACCCCCAGCAGGATTGTTTTTCCCTTCAGCATGATCCTTCCTTCTTTCCAAATACAAAGATGACGTTCTTCCTTGATTATACCGGCTTTCCCCCAAAGTGTAAAGCCTTGCAAAAATATTGGCCAATGTTGATTTTTTCTTGCATTGGTGAGCGGAAACCTGTATAATACCACCCGCGAGAGAATGAAACACATTCTCAAAAATTGCGCTGCATCCCAGCTAAGGGAGCGGCAGCAGGAGGTAAATTGAATATGCAAACACAGAAAAAGGACACCCGTTGGCTGGCCATGATGGCCCTGCTCATCGCCATTCAGCTTTTCCTGAACATTACGGGGATCGGATTGATTCCCCTGCCTCTGATCAAGGCCACCACCCTGCACATCCCCGTCATCATCGGGGCGGTCCTGCTGGGGCCCATGGCCGGAGGAATTTTGGGGGGCGTATTTGGCCTTTGCTCCATCTGGAACAATACCATGACCCCGGCGCTGCTGTCCTTTGCCTTTTCTCCGGTCATTGCCGCGGCCAATACGGGGGCAGTGGGGGCGCTTAAGTCCCTGTGGATCGTGCTGGGCTGCCGAATTCTCATTGGTGTGGTGTCCGGGTGGCTGTGGATCCTGCTGAAAAAGCGCCGCTTCCCCGACCTTTTGGCCCTGCCTATTGTGGGGGCTGCAGGGGCCCTGACCAATACGATCACGGTCATGGGCAGCATTGCTCTGCTGCTGGCCCCGGAGTACGCCGCGGCCCAGAATATCGCCATGGATGCGGTGATGTGGACCATCCTGGGGGTCATCGGTACCTCTGGTGTGGCAGAGGCCATCGGAGCGGTCATCCTGGTCACCGCCATTGGAAAGGCTCTTTTACGGATGAATCAAATCGTCCTGCGCAGGGCGTGAATTTGCAGAAAGAAATCAGGTGTCAGTTATGCTGTTAGCTATTGATATCGGCAATACCAACATCGTCATCGGCGGAATTCAGGATGACAAAATCCTTTTTGAAGGGCGCATTGCCACCGACCACATTAAGACCTCGGACCAGTACGGAGTGGAGATCAAAAATATCCTCTCCCTTTTTGAGGTCAAGCCCAAAGACGTGGACGACTGTATTATCTCCTCGGTGGTGCCTCCGGTTTTTAACTCCGTGCGCACCGGTATTGTGAAGCTCACAGGCCGGGAACCCATGGTGGTGGGACCGGGCATCAAGACGGGGCTCAACATCCAGATGGACACCCCCTCCCAGGTGGGCAGTGACCGAATCGTGATCGCGGTGGCCGCTCTGGCGGAGTTTCAGCCCCCCCTGACCCTGCTGGATCTGGGCACGGCCACCACCATTGAGGTAGTGGGCAAGGGCAACGCCTATCTGGGCGGATGCATCATTCCCGGCGTGCGGGTGTCTCTGGAGGCCCTCACCTCCCGTACCGCCCAGCTGCCCGGTATCCGCCTGGACAAGCCCAAGAAGGTCATCGGAAAAAACACCATCGACTGTATGCGCAGCGGCATCATGTATGGCACCGCCGCCATGATCGACGGTATGCTGGACCGGGTGGAGGAAGAGCTGGGTTACTCCACCACTGTGGTAGCTACGGGGGGCATGGCCCAGTTTGTGGTACCCCTGTGCCGCCGGAAGATCCAGGTGGACCGGGACCTGCTGCTGAAAGGCCTGAATATCATTTATAAGAAGAACGCTGCCGAGCATAAGCGCTGCGAACCATGACCCATATGGCACAAGCCGGTCCTGAGCCTCGGGACCGGCCTTTTTTTAAAAACCGCTTTTCCGGTCTGTGGACGGGAAAATCCCCGATTCTTTCTGGGAACGGGGGGCAGTCTCTTGACAGAAACGGGGAAACTGGATATAATACCACCACGACAAATGCGCAGAAGGGGAGGAGTATCCCCGTTTTCCACACACAGAGAGCGGCCGGGTGGTGCAAGGACGCGGTGGGAGCGGGAAGAAGTGGCCCCGGAGCTGTGTTTCTGAAGGGATAGTAAGAGACAACGGGTCCTCCCGTTACAGAGGGTATGAGCGTCCCTATGGGGAAATTCAGGTGGTACCGCGGATTTTGATTCGCCCTGAGCCGAAAAACGGCCCAGGGCGTTTTTTTACGCGGAACAAGGAAAGGACGGAAAGCATGGAACCTGCCATGAAAGCAAGAACCGATTATGACTTTGCCCATTTGGTGGACCTTCAGCGGGTGGAGGCCCAGACAAAAAACAAGAGATGGCTCCTGTTTCGCAGAGGGATTCTCTTGGTGGCCGCGGTGGGAAGTGCCTTTTTGGGTGTGACCATTTTAACCAGTACGGATGAGAATCCGGGCTTGGCGATGGTTTATTTCGTGCTGGCCGTTATTCTGGCCGGGATGTTTTGCTTTTTCTCCCACTACTCCGCCTGGCGGATCAAACGGAAAATCGGGAAGCAGAAGGTCGTTGACGAGTTTGTTTTTGGAGACTACGGTGTGGATATCACCCGTGGCCCCCAGTCCGTCCGCTACCCCTACTCCGACTGCGACACCCTGATGGAGACCGAGCTTGCCTTTTACCTCTTCCACCATCGGGGCAAGGGCATGGCGATTAGCAAGAGCCAGATCCAGGGCGGCAGCCCGGATGATCTGCGGAGCCTGCTGGAGGAGAAATGCCAGATCAAGACCCGCTGGGTGGGCCGCAGCGCCAAGGCTTAACGTATGCAATCAATAATTCTGAATAGGATGTGACGAAGATGAATACAGAACTTCCAAAGGTCTATGAGCCTCAGGAGGCTGAGGCCAGAATTTATAAAAAGTGGGAGGAGTCGGGCTGCTTCAAAGGCCACCGCGACCCCAAAAAGAAGCCCTTTACCATTGTTATGCCCCCGCCCAACGTAACGGGCCAGCTCCACATGGGCCACGCTATGGATTCCACCCTCCAGGATATTCTTACCCGCTTTAAGCGCATGCAGGGCTATGCCGCCCTGTGGGTGCCCGGCACCGACCACGCGGGCATCGCCACCCAGATCAAGGTGGAAGAGGAGCTGCGCACCAAGGAGAACCTCACCCGCTATGACCTGGGCCGGGAGAAGTTCCTGGAGCGGGTTTGGGACTGGAAGCACAAGTACGGAAACCGCATTGTAGAGCAGCAGAAGAAGCTGGGTGCCTCCTGCGATTGGGACCGGGCCCGGTTCACCATGGACGAGGGGTGCTCCAAGGCTGTGCGGGAGACCTTCTGCTCCCTGTATGAGAAGGGCCTTATCTATAAGGGCAGCCGGATCATCAACTGGTGTCCCCACTGTGTCACTGCCCTCAGCGACGCTGAGGTGGAGTATCAGGACAAGCCCGGATACTTCTGGCACATCCGCTACCCCATCCAGGGGGAGAAGGACCGGTATGTGATCGTGGCCACCACCCGTCCGGAGACTATGCTGGGCGACACCGGCGTGGCCGTCCATCCCGACGATGAGCGGTACAAGGACATTGTGGGCAAGAAGTGCATTCTGCCCCTGGTAGGCCGTGAGATGCCCATCGTGGCCGACGAGTATGTGGACATGGAGTTTGGTACCGGCTGCGTGAAGATGACGCCTGCCCACGACCCCAACGACTTTGAGGTGGGCCTGCGCCAGAATCTGGAGACCATCCGCGTCCTGGACGACAACGGCAAGGTGGTAGAGGGCTACGGCCGCTACTCCGGCATGGACCGGTACGAGGCCCGGAAGGCCATTGTGGCCGACCTGGAGGAGCAGGGCTACCTGGTGAAGGTGGAGCCCCACCAGCACAACGTGGGCACCTGCTACCGCTGCCACAACGACGTGGAGCCCATCATCTCCGCCCAGTGGTTTGTGAAGATGGCCCCTCTGGCCAAGGAAGCCCTGCGGGTAGTCAATGAGGGCGAAGTCAAGTTTGTGCCCGACCGCTTCTCCAAGACCTACACTAACTGGATGGAGAACGTCCACGACTGGTGTATTTCCCGCCAGCTGTGGTGGGGCCACCAGATCCCGGTGTGGTACTGCGCCGATTGCGGCAAGATGACCGTCAGCCGCACGGATGCCACCGAGTGTGAGCACTGCCATTCCAAGAACATTGAGCGGGACCCGGACGTGCTGGATACCTGGTTCTCCTCCGCCCTGTGGCCCTTCTCCACCCTGGGCTGGCCGGAGAAGACCGAGGATCTTAATTACTTCTATCCCACCGATGTACTGGTCACTGGCTATGACATCATCTTCTTCTGGGTAGCCCGGATGATCTTCTCTGCCTGCGAGCAGACGAAAAAGCCCCCCTTCCACACTGTGTTCATCCACGGCCTGGTCCGGGACGACAAGGGCCGGAAGATGTCAAAGTCCCTGGGCAACGGCATCGACCCCCTGGAGATCGCCGACAAGTACGGCGCCGACGCGCTGCGCTTTAACCTGGTTACCGGCAACAGCCCCGGCAATGACATGCGCTTCTACACCGAGCGGTGCGAGGCTATGCGCAACTTTGCCAACAAGATCTGGAATGCCAGCCGCTTCCTGAAGATGAACCTGACCATCGACAAGTGTGAGCTGCCCCAGAAGCTGGAGCTGGAGGACAAGTGGATCCTCTCCAAGCTCAACCGGGTCATCCCCGAAATTACCGAGAATATGGACCGGTATGAGCTGGGTGTGGCTGCCCAGAAGATCTATGACTTCATCTGGGATGACTACTGTGACTGGTATATCGAGCTGACCAAGACCCGCCTCCAGGGCGATGATGAGGACAGCAAGGTCCGGGCCCAGCAGGTGCTGTGCTATGTGCTTACCAATATGCTCAAGCTTCTGCACCCCTTCATGCCCTTCATCACGGAGGAGATCTGGCAGGCTCTGCCCCACGAGGACGGGGTGGAGGAGGGAAGCTTCCTTATGCTCCAGTCCTGGCCCGTGGCCAACGAGGCTATGAACTTCCCCCAGGAGGAGAAGGCCATGGAGCTCATCATGGACGCCATCCGCGCCGTGCGTACCCGCCGCAGCGAGATGAATGTGCCCCCCTCCAAGAAGGCGCAGCTCACTCTGGCCACCGATGAGGGTGAGGTGTTCCGCCTGGGCGAGGCTTTCCTCAAGAAGCTGGCCTATGCCAGCGAGGTCAACATCGTCCCCGCCTCTGAGGCCCCTGCCGCGGCCGGACAGGTCACCGTGGTCACCCATGCTGCCCAGATCTTCATTCCTCTGGCCGAGCTGGTAGACCTGGAGAAGGAAAAGGCCCGGATGGAGAAGGAACTGAAGAAGAACACCGACGAGCTTCAGAAGCTGAACACCAAACTCAATAACCCCGGCTTTGTGAACAAGGCCCCTGCCCATGTGGTGGAGGCCGAACGGGAGCGGGCGGTCAAGCTCACGGAGCTTGTGGCCAAGCTCCAGGAGCAGCTGAGCGGGATGTAACCAATTGAAAAGGCTGGGCGGTACGGTGTGCCGCCCAGCCTTTGTTTTCCTTGACAGACTGGCCGGGTGTGGGGTTTAATAAAGACAGAATATGCAACAAGAAGGGAGCGATACCCATGACCCAGATCCAATTGGGAAGTACCGGGATCGTCATTGAAAAAAACGGAATGGGCTGTCTGCCCATCCAGCGCGTCTCGCGAGACGCTGCCGCCTATTTGCTGCACAAGGCCATGGACGGAGGCATCAACTTCTTTGACACTGCGCGGGCCTATACCGACAGCGAGGAAAAAATGGGCTATGCATTTCGGGGCTGCCGGGACAAGGTGATCATTGCCTCCAAAAGCGGGGCGCTCACCGGGGAAGGGATGAAACGGGACCTGGAGACCAGTCTGCGGAATTTGGGTACCGATTACATTGATGTCTACCAGTTCCACAATCCGCCGTTCTGCCCCAAGCCTGGGGGAGAGGACGGGCTCTATGACGCCGCCCTGGAGGCCAAGGCCCAGGGAAAGATCCGCCATATCTCCATTACCAACCACCGCCTGACCGTGGCTCACGAGGCCATTGATTCCGGCCTTTATGCCACCTTGCAGTTCCCTTACAGCTATCTGTGCGGGGAAAAGGATCAGGAGCTGGTGGACAAGTGCCGTGAGAAGGGCATGGGCTTTATCGCCATGAAGGGCATGGCCGGAGGTCTGCTCCGGAATGGAACAGTGGCCGCTGCCTGGATGGCCCGGCAGGAGGGTGTCGTGCCCATCTGGGGGGTGCAGCATGAGTGGGAACTGGATCAGTTCCTCGCTTGTGTCAAAGAGACCCCCGCCTGGACCCAGGAGTATCAGGACATGGTGGACCATGACCGCTCCGAACTGACTGGGAACTTCTGCCGCTCCTGCGGATACTGCATGCCCTGCCCCGTTGGGATCCAGATCAACCAGTGTGCCCGCATGGGGCTTTTGCTCCGGCGCATGCCTCGGGAGGAATATCTCACCCAGCAATGGCAGGATGAGATGAAGAAAATTGAGCTGTGCCTGCACTGCAACCAGTGCAGCAAAAAATGCCCCTACGGGCTGGATACCCCCCGTCTGCTCCAGGAAAACTACCAGGAGTACTGGACTTATTTTGAGAAATAACGGATATCCCCGCCGAGAACGGCAAAATTGAACCCAAAGAGAAAAGAGGCCCATCATGAGCTTTGACCGCGATTTATTTCTGCCCGTTTCCAAAGAAGACATGGAGCGCCGGGGTTGGGATTCTTACGACTTCCTCCTCATTACCGGAGATGCCTATGTGGATCACCCTTCCTTCGGCCCTACCATTATCGGCCGGGTGCTGGAGTCCCAGGGCTACCGGGTGGCCATTCTGGCCCAGCCCGACTGGCACAGTGCTGAAAGCTTCAAAGCCCTGGGTCGTCCAAAACTGGGTGTGATGATCTCCGCGGGGAACATCGACTCCATGGTAGCCCATTATACGGCCGCCCGGAAACGCCGCCACGACGATGCCTACTCTCCGGGGCGGAAGGCGGGGCTGCGCCCCGACCACGCCACCGTGGTCTACTCCAACCGGGTGCGGGAGGCCTTTGGGGATATCCCCATCATCATCGGGGGGCTGGAGGCCAGCCTGCGCCGCTTCGCCCACTATGACTACTGGGAAGATAAGGTGCGCCGGAGCATTCTCTTTGACGCCCAGGCGGACATTCTCACCTACGGCATGGGGGAGAAGGCCTCCATGGAGATCGCCGCGCGCCTTTCAAGCGGCACCCCCGTGGAGGAGATCACCGATGTGCGGGGCACCTGTGTGGCGGTCAAATATCCCGATGTGTGTGCTTATCCCAAGGTGGAAGTCCCCTCCTTTGAGGAGGTTTCCCAGAGCAAGGAGGCCTACGCGCGGGCCAACATGACCGAGTATCTGGAGCACGACGCGGTGTCGGGCAAAGCCATCCTTCAAAAGCATGGCCGGGAGTTTCTCATGGTCAATCCTCCGGCCTATCCCCTGACCACCCAGGAGATGGATTGGGTGGCAGAGCTGCCCTATGTCCGGGAGCCCCACCCCATGTACGATGCCATGGGAGGCGTGCCTGCCATTGAGGAGGTGCGCTTCTCGGTGACCCACAACCGGGGCTGCTTTGGGGCCTGTAACTTCTGTTCCCTGGCCTTCCACCAGGGGCGGACCATCTCCTGCCGCAGCCATGAGAGCGTCATTCGCGAGGTAAAGGCCCTTACAGAGCATCCGGGCTTCAAGGGATACATCCATGACGTGGGCGGTCCTTCCGCTACCTTCCGCCGGCCTTCCTGCCAGAAGCAGCTAAAGCACGGCATGTGCAAAAACCGCGCCTGTCTGGCTCCCGAGCCCTGTCCCAACCTGGACGCGGACCACACGGATTATATGATGCTCCTTCGGAAGCTCCGGGAGATCCCCAAAGTGAAGAAGGTCTTTATCCGCTCGGGCATCCGTTTTGATTATCTGATGAAGGACCCCAGCGGAGAGTTCTTTACCGACCTGGTCCAGCACCACATCTCCGGGCAGCTCAAAGTGGCCCCGGAGCACTGTGTGAACCACACCCTGGACTACATGGGAAAACCTCACATCGAGGTCTATGAGAAGTTCCGGGAGAAATACTTTAAGCTCAACCGCCGCTATGGCAAGGACCAGTATCTGGTGCCCTACCTCATCTCCTCCCATCCGGGCTGTACCCTGGAGGATGCGGTGCAGCTGGCCGAGTGGCTCAATAAACAGGGCCATATGCCTGAGCAGGTCCAGGACTTCTATCCTACTCCCGGCACTCTGGCCACCTGCATGTGGTATACAGGGTTGGACCCCCGGACCATGAAGCCCGTATTTGTACCCAAAACGCCCCATGATAAGGCGCTTCAGCGGGCCCTCATGCAGTGGCGCAAGCCCCAGAACCGCTCCCTGGTGCTGGAGGCCCTCCGCAAGACCGGCCGGGAGGACCTGATCGGCTACGGAAAGCACTGCCTCATCCGCCCAGGGAAGGGACAAAGTTCCGCTGCCCAGGGAGAGAAGGACCGCCGCAGTGCCCCTTCCAAAGAAAAGAAAGCCGCTGCCCCCGCACGGGGGAAGCGCCAGCCTGGTAAGTCTGGAAAGGGCTTTGATGGCCGTCACTCCGTGGAGCGAAAGAGTGCTGCTCAAAAGCCTGTGCGCAAGGCGGGCTGGGCAAAGCCGAAAAAGAAAAAATAAAGAAAGCGAGGCGGGATATCCCGCCTCGCTTTTGGCTTTGTGCGATTAATAGGTTTTGCTCTGCCCGGTCATATCTTTACCCAGGTCGTTCATGGCGTTGCCCACGCCGCTGCCGATGTCCTGTGCAGCGTCGCCAACCCCACGACCCACGTCGCCTACGGCATTACCAACCCCACGGCCTACGTCGCCTACAGCGTCGCCGGCGCCTCGGACCATGTCACGGGCTCCCTGAGTCAGATCCCGTGTGATGGGATTTCCGTCATTGCCGTAGACCTTCCCGTTGGACCCTGCGGTGTAACGGGCATCGTCCAGATAGTCCCAGGCCTTGCCGGTTCGGTTGGGCTCAGAACTGCGGTTTACTTTCCCGATGATGGGATTGCCGGTCATGGGATCGACGCCCTTCACCGTGTCTGTTCTGCCGCAGGCCGTCAGCGTGCCGGTAAGGGTCAGCGCCAGAGCCAGGGCCAATGCAAGCTTTTTCATCCTGTATCCTCCCGCTGAAAAAAGATGTGGAGGTTCCATCCGAAGAGTAGTATGTCCCGTATTTTTTGCAGTAGGGCCGGAAATGGGCGGAGAAGCTGGAAAAAATTCTTTTTTCGGGAGAAATGGCGACGAAACGTCCATCTTTTGGAAAAAAGTTCCCCCGCCCTCTTGCATTTGAAGAGATGGTATGGTATAGTATATCCAGAATGAAGGTAGTATTGGTAAGAGTGGGGTTGAGGCTCCGCTCTTTTTGATTGAAAAAAACCAAAAAAGTGCCCAAATCGGAAGGAGGTTTTGTCCATGGCAAAGGTAACGGAAACGGTAGCCGCCCTGGCCGCGCCCATTGTGGAGGGGGCGGGGTGCTCCCTGTGGGACGTGGAATATGTAAAAGAAGCGGGGGAGTGGTTCCTCCGGGTGTATATCGACAAGGAGGGCGGCGTGTCCATTGACGACTGCGAGGCCGTCTCCCGGCCCCTGTCCGACCTTTTGGATGAGGCGGACCCCATTGAGGGCAGCTACACCTTTGAGGTGTCCTCCGCCGGGGCTGACCGGGTGCTGAAAAAGCCTGAGCATTTTGAGCAGTTTATGGGTGCCGAGGTAGAAGTGAAGCTCTACCGCCCCCGTGAGGGCCGGAAGGAGTTTGTAGGTCTGCTGCGGGGCTATGAGGACGGCGGGGTAACCCTGAAAGTGGGAAATGAACCCCAGTCCTTTACCAAACAGGAAATTGCCCTGGTGCGGCTCTATCCCAGATTTTAATAGAATGTGGACTCCCCCCTGGGGAAGCTTTAGGAGGAAACAACTGTGGCTAAGAGAGTGACAAAGAAAAAAGTCAACAGCAATGAGATGGACGGCAAGGAGTTTTTCGAGGCCATCCACCAGATCGAGCAGGAAAAGGGCATTAAGCCCGGCTACATGATGGAAAAGGTGACCCAGGCCCTGCTGTCCGCCTACCGGCGGGACCACGAGGGCGTGGGGGAGAACCTGGTGATGGAGGCCGATGAAGAAAAGGGCACCGTCCGTCTGTTTTTGAAGAAGGAGATCGTAGAGGTGGTGGACAATCCCGCCACCGAGATCAGCCTGGAAGAGGCCCGGTCCGTTCTGCCCCAGGCCGAGCTGGGGGACGTAGTGCGTATGGAGGTCAAGGCCAAGAGCTTTGGCCGCATTGCCGCCCAGACCGCCCGCCAGGTGATCATCCAGGGCATTCGGGAGGCCGAGCAGGGAATGGTCTATGACGAGTTCTCCGGCAAGGAGCACGAGCTGCTCACCGGTGTCATTACCCGCATTGACCCCCGCAACGGAGCGGTAGCCCTGCGCATCCACTCCGGTTCCGAGTTTACCGACGCCTATCTGGGGGTCAACGAGCAGATTCGCGGAGAGACCTATACCGAAGGCCAGCGCCTGAAGGTCTATGTGGTGGAGGTCCGTAAGGCCACCAAGGGTCCCCAGGTGCTCATCTCCCGGTCCCATCCGGGGCTGGTGAAGCGGCTGTTTGAGCTGGAAGTGCCTGAAATTTACGATGGCACCGTGGAAATCAAGTCTGTGGCCCGTGAGGCCGGGTCCCGCACCAAGCTGGCCGTCTGGTCCGCCGATCCCAACGTGGACGCCCTGGGCGCCTGCATCGGCCCCCGGCACCAGCGCATTGACAATGTGCTTTCTGAGCTGAAGGGGGAAAAGGTGGATCTCATCCAGTACTCCGAGGACCCCGTGAAGTATATTGCCGCTGCCCTGTCTCCCGCTGATGTGCTTAGCGTGGAGGAGCTGCCTGACGCCAAGAGCTGCCGGGTGGTGGTCCCTGACGACCAGCTGTCCCTGGCCATCGGCAAGGAGGGCCAGAACGCCCGCCTGGCCGCCAAGCTCACCGGCTATAAGATCGATATCAAGCCCGCTTCCGCCCCTCTGGAGCCCATCGAGGCCATGGAGAGCGTCGTTGAGGAGGCCCCGCAGAGCGAGAAGCCCGCTTCCGAGGAAGAGGCCTGATTTTTCTTGAATAGGGAGCGAGAAGGCGGGAGCCGTTTCGTCCTATACAGTTTGCTCCCAATTCCTAATTTGTAATTGACCGAAGGGTGGTGCGAATCGTGCCCAAGAAAATACCCATGCGCCAATGCCTTGGCTGCCGGGAAATGAAACCGAAACAGGCGCTTATTCGGGTGGTCCGCTCACCCGAGGGGGCCGTATCCCTGGACTTTAAGGGCAAGCTGCCCGGCCGGGGGGCCTATGTGTGCCCTGACCCGGCCTGCCTTGCCAAGGCCCGAAAGAGCCGGGCCCTGGAGCGGGCCTTTTCCGCCCAGATGCCCGACGAGGTTTGGGCCGGTCTGGAGATGCAGATGAAGGAGGTGCCCCAGGATGGCCAATGATCCCATTCTTCATTTGCTGGGCCTGGCCAAAAAGGCCGGGCGGCTGGAGATCGGTGAAGAGCCGGTGGGCGCCGTATGCCGTGCCCGCCAAGCGCGGCTGGTCCTCCTGGCTGCCGACGCCGCCTCCAACACTTACCGCCGGGCTGCCCACTTTGGTGAGGTGGGCAACGTGCTGTGGCTGGAGCTGCCCTTTACCAAAGAGGAGCTGGGCTTTCAGCTGGGGCGCAGCTCCTGCGCCATGCTGGCTCTGACGGATGCGGGGTTTGCCGCGGCGGTGAGCGAAAAGCTCCGTGCCCGCGACCCGGAGAAGTATGAGGCTGCTGCCTCCCAGCTTCGCCAGAAGGCCGACAAGGTGCTGCGGCGGCAGAAGGAGCAGCGCCAGCATGAAAAGAACCTGCGGGAGGGAAAGGGGAAAAAGCACCCCTGGGCCCCGCCTCCCGTGAAGAAAGAGGGGGAGGAATCCACCTCCCATTCCAAAGGGGCCAAGGGCCGCACCGCCCCGCCCAAAGGGGCAAAGTCCCAGGCCCGGCGCCCTAAGGCTGCCCAGGCAGAACACCCGAGGGAAGATACCCCCGGACCCGGCCGCAGGCGGCTCACCGGAACATTCCGGAAACCCTAAGAAACGAGGTGGCTTCCCTATATGATGATCAAATATCCTATCCACAAGGTGGCCAAGGATTTTAAGAAGGGCGGCAAAGAGCTGCCCTCCAAAGAGGTCATGGACATCCTGACCCAGTATGGCCACACCCCCAAGAACCATATGCAGCCTCTCACCGATGAGGAGCTGTCTATTGTCTTTGAGTACCTGACCCAGCACAATGAGATCGACTCCATCGAGTCGGTCTATGCCGATACCTACCACGAGCCCAAGGCTGAGGAGAAATCCGCCCCCAAGCCCGTGGAGAAGAAGCCCGAGGCCCAGGAGAAGAAGGCCGCTCCCGCTGCCACTCAGAAAGAGGAGAAGGCTGCTCCCGCCCCCGCCGAACAAAAGCCCCAGACTGAGAGCGTCCAGCGCCCCAGCAGTGTGCGAGAGAAAAAGGTCGTGGATACCCGCGGCGGTCCGGCGGTGAACCTGGACAAGTATGACGAGCGTCTGGAGTCCTTCACCTCTGAGCGCCAGGCCCAGGGCGGCGGCAAGCAGAAATTCCAGGGCCGCAACGCCCAGCGCCAGCGGGGCGGCAAGCAGGCCGGCAATTTCGGCAACAAGCGCAAGCAGGAGGAGCAGGACCGTATGCGCCGGCTCCAGCTGGAGATTGCCAAGAAGGCCCCTGTTAAGGTCCTCATCCCCGACGAGATCTCCGTGGGTGAGCTGGCCAGCCGTATGAAGAAGACCGGCGCTGAGGTGGTCAAGTGCCTGATGAAGAACGGCGTCATGGCTTCCCTCAGCGAGATTATCGACTTCGACACCGCCGCCATCATTGCCGAGGAGATGGGCTGCAAGGTGGAGAAGGAAGTCATTGTCACCATCGAGGAGAAGCTCATCGACACTGCCGAGGACCGGGAGGAGGATCTCCAGCCCCGTGCCCCCGTGGTGGTGGTCATGGGCCACGTGGACCACGGCAAGACCTCTCTGCTGGACTATATCCGTCATGCCAATGTGGTTTCCGGCGAGGCCGGCGGCATCACCCAGCACATCGGCGCCTATCAGGTGGATGTGGGCGGCAAGCCCGTCACCTTCCTGGACACCCCCGGCCATGAGGCCTTCACTGCCATGCGTGCCCGCGGCGCGATGATCACCGACGTGGCCATCCTGGTGGTGGCCGCTGACGATGGCATCATGCCTCAGACTGTGGAGTCCATCAACCACGCTAAGGCCGCCGAGATTCCCATTATTGTGGCCATCAACAAGATGGATAAACCCACCGCCAACCCCGACCGGATCATGCAGCAGCTCACCGAGTATGAGCTGGTGCCCGAGGAGTGGGGCGGCGATACCATCATCTGCCCCATCTCCGCCAAGACCGGTATGGGCATCGACAACCTGCTGGACATGGTGGTGCTCACCGCTGAGATGCGCGAGCTGAAGGCCAACCCCAACCGTTCCGCCCACGGCGCCGTCATTGAGGCCCGTCTGGACAAGGGCCGCGGCCCTGTGGCTACCCTGTTGGTGCAAAACGGCACCTTGAAGCAGGGCGACGTGATCATTGCCGGCACCGCCGTGGGCCGTGTCCGCGCCATGACCAACGCCCAGGGCAAGAAAGTCACTACCGCCGGTCCCTCCGTCCCTGTGGAGATCATCGGCATGAGCGAGGTGCCCGGCGCGGGCGATGACTTCCACGCCGTGGCCGACGAGCGTATGGCCCGCGAGCTGGTGGAGCAGCGCAAGCACGAGCAGAAGAGCGCCCTCAACAGCAGCGTGGGCAAGGTCACCCTGGACGATCTGTTCAGCCAGATCCAGGCCGGGGAGATGAAGAACCTGAATATCATCGTCAAGGCCGACGTTCAGGGCTCCGCCGAGGCGGTGAAGGCCTCGTTGGAGAAGCTCTCCAACGAGGAGGTCCGGGTGCGGGTCATCCACTGCGCTGTGGGTGCCATCAGCGAGAGCGACGTCATGCTGGCCGCTACTTCCGGGGCTATCATCGTGGGCTTCAACGTGCGGCCTGACGCCAACGCCAAGGAGTCTGCCCCCCGCAGCGGCGTAGATATGCGCATGTACCGGGTCATTTACGACGCCATCAACGAGATTGAGGCGGCTATGAAGGGCATGCTGGCGCCCAAGTTCAAGGAAGTGGATCTGGGCCGGGCCGAGGTGCGCAATGTTTTCCGTATTACCGGCGTGGGTATGGTGGCCGGCTGCTACGTGCTGGACGGCAAGATGCAGCGGGGCGCCCAGATGCGGCTGCTGCGGGACAACATCGTCATTTACGACGGTGCCATCGCCTCCCTCCAGCGCTTTAAGGACAGCGTGAAGGAGGTCGCCTCCGGCTACGAGTGCGGCATTACCTTCGAGAAGTTCCAGGATATCAAAGAGGGCGACATCATCGAGGCCTATATCATGGAGCAGATCCAGGTGTAATGCCGCGCGAGTACCCCGCGCAGCGGGGCGCGCCTTTTGGCGCGTAAAATCGAAGCCGCAGGCTGAGATTTGCGCAGGGCGAATTCATTTCGCCCGAGCATTTGAAATCAAGGGCCCCACGCGGGATGGAACATCCCGTGGGGAAGTGCGGCATTACCTTCGAGAAGTTCCAGGATATCAAGGAAGGCGACATCATCGAGGCCTATATCATGGAGCAGATTGAGGTTTAACAAAAATCTGAATCAAACCCTAAAGCACAGGGCGGGCGTTTTCGCCCGCCCTGTTTCGCGTATCATTGGGAGGATGCTATGAGCTGTGTGATCCTTTTAGCGGCGGACCATCCCATGCCCCTGTTTGATCCGGAGCTGCGCCGGACATACAAGCTTTCGGTGGAGGGCGAAGAGGTAGTCATGGAGACTCCGGGCTTTTCGGTTGAGGAGCATGTATACTATCGGGAAGCGGTGGATAGCCTGAGCCTGGAGATGAAGCCTTGGCAGTATGAGCTGAATCTGGAAGCCAGAGAGGACGAGGCGGATCTGCTCCGGGACTATTTGAAGCGCCACTGCACAGCCTGCGAGCAGGTGGAGCTGTGGAACCTATGGGTGGGAGATGACAGGGAAGAGAAGATCCCCTGCTATCACGGCAGGTTGAGTGAGCTGGATCAAGACGTTCTGGATCAGCTCTGTAATCCCCCCACAAAAAACGGCTGTCCAGGCCAGTGCCGGATAGTCGTCACGATCTGAGACGGAGACCTGTGGGCACATTCTGCCCGGAAAGGAGTACAACAATCATGGCAAGCAACCGAATTGGCCGCATCAATGAGGAGATCCAGCGAGAGCTGGCATCCCTTATCCCGTCGGTGAAGGACCCCCGCGTGACCGGCATGATTTCTGTGACAGCAGTGGATACCACGCCCGACCTGAAATATGCCAAAATTTATATCAGTGTGCTGGACAAGAGCGACTGTGAGCAGGTACTCAAGGGGCTAAAATCCGCTTCCGGATGGCTGCGCCGGGAGCTGGGACGTACCCTCAATCTGCGCAACACGCCTGAGCTCACCTTTGTTCGGGACGACTCCATCGACCAGGGGGCCCATATTCTGGAGATGCTCCGCAACCCTGAGGTGGTCAAGCCCGCCAACCCGGCCAACGCGCACATCATTTTGGATGAGGAGTAATCCTAACTCTGTGACAGGAGGAACAACCATGACCCCATTGGAAGCTGCTGAACTGTTAAAGAAGCATGACCACTATCTGATCCTGACCCATGTGCGCCCGGATGGGGATACCATCGGCTGCGCCGCCGGGCTGTGCCGCAGTCTGCGCCAGGCGGGGAAGGAGGCTTTTGTCCTCCATAACCCCGAGGCCACCTCCCTGTTTACGCCCTACCTGGAGGGACTTGTGGCCCCTGAGGGGTATGAGCCGGAGACGGTAGTGGCGGTGGATATGGCCGCACGGGGCCTGTTCCCGGACAACGCAAAGCGGTATTTAGAGCGGGTGGAGCTGACCATTGACCACCATCCCTCTCAGGAATTTTACGCCAAACACACCTGCCTGGACGCCAAGCGGGCGGCCTGTGGGGAGCTGATGTACGAAATCGTGCAGCATTTGGGGCCCATTACCCCGGAAATGGGCGAGGCCTTGTATGTGGCCGTGTCCACGGACTGCGGCTGCTTTGTCTACAGCAATACCACCCCCGCCACCCACCGGGTGGCTGCCGCTCTCATGGAGACGGGCTTTGACCCCTACCCGGTGAACCGCCGCCATTTCCGGACCAAATCCTTTAAGCGTCTGAAAATTGAAGGCATGCTGGCTTCCGGAATGGAGCTGCGGGACGGGGGAGAGACCGCTCTGGTGTTCCTTACCCTGGATATGCTTCAGCAGGTGGGAGCCGACGAGCGGGACATCGACGATATCTCTGCCTTTGTGGGACAGGTGGAGGGCGTGAAAAACGGAATTACCCTCCGGGAGCTTAAGCCTGGGGTTTGCAAGCTGTCCCTGCGTACCGATCCCGGAGACTTGAATGCCAGCGCCGTGTGCGCCATTCTGGGCGGCGGAGGCCATGCTGCCGCCGCCGGGGCCACGGTGGAGGGCACCATGGAAGAGGTCCGAAAGGCCGTGCTGGCCGCCATCGAGACTGTCCGCAAGGGCTAAGGGAGGACCTATGCCAAACGGGATCATCGTAATTGATAAACAATCCGATTGGACTTCCATGGATGTGTGCGCCAAGCTCCGGGGCATTTTTCGGGAAAAACGCATTGGACATGCCGGTACCCTGGACCCCATGGCCACTGGGGTACTTCCCGTATTTGTAGGAAGGGCCACCCGAGCGGTGGAATTTGCCGGCGAGGGAGAGAAGGAGTATGTGGCCGGGCTTCGGCTGGGGCTTGTCACTAACACCCAGGACACCAGCGGAGAAGTGCTGGAGGAGCACCCCGTCTCGGTGACGGAAGAGGCGCTTGAACAGGCTCTGGAGCAGTTTCGGGGGGAAATCCAGCAGGTTCCTCCCATGTACTCCGCCATCAAGATCAATGGAAAAAAGCTCTATGAGCTGGCCCGGAAGGGCAGGGAGGTAGAGCGTCCTGCCCGAACGGTCACCATTCATGCTCTCACGCTGGAGAGCCGGGAGGGAGAGGCGGATTTCACTCTCCGGGTGCGCTGTTCCAAAGGCACCTATGTACGTACCCTCTGTCACGACATCGGGCAGGCCCTGGGCTGTGGAGGATGCATGAGCAGTCTGCGGCGTACTATGGCTGCGGGCTTTATCCTGGAGGACGCGGTGACCCTGGAAGAGGTCCAGAAGGCGGAGGACCCGGCGGCACTGCTGCTTCCAGTGGATGCCTATTTTGCCGGACGTCCTATGCTGATCCTTCCGGCCGACCTGGAGAAAAAGGTGCGAAACGGCATGACCGTCATTCTTCCGCAGTCTCCAGGATTTTCCGGGGAGTGCCGGGTGTATGGAGAAAACAAAGAATTTTTGGCTCTGAGCCGTGTGAACGGAAAAAAGCTGGAAACCATCAAGAGCTTTTTCAGCGTGTGAGAAGGAGAGAAACTATGCCCAACAAACCCAAACGTGTGATCGCCCTGGGCTTTTTTGACGGAGTGCACCTGGGCCACGGAGCCCTTCTGCGGGCGGTGACCGCCGCCGCAGACCGGCTGGAGGCTGTCCCCTGCGCCTTCACGTTTGACCGTCACCCTGGCGGAGCCATTACCGGGGAGAAAGTGCCCCTGCTCAGCTCGGTGGAGGACCGGATCTGGCTCATGCGCCGGTGGTACAATATTCAGGAGGTCATTGTGGCTTCCTTTGATGCTATGCAGCGCATGAACTGGGAGGATTTCATCGTGCACTATCTGGTGGAGGAGCTGGGTGCGGTCCACGTGGTGGCCGGCCATGACTTCCACTTTGGCTACCTGGGCAAGGGAAATCCAAAGCGGCTTCAGGAAAAGTGCCAGGAGCTGGGCATCGGCTGCGAGATCATCGGAAAGGTGGAGCAGGATGGTATTACCATTTCTTCCACTTACATCCGTACCCTCATTGCCCAGGGAGAAATGGACCGGGCGGGAGAGTTTTTGGGCCACCCCCACATTCTCACCCAGCGTGTGACCCACGGCAAGAAGATCGGCTCTTCCACCCTGGGCTTTCCCACGGTGAACCTGCGGGTGCCCGAGGGGGTCATTGTCCCTGCTTTTGGTGTGTATGCCACCCGGGTGTGGTTTGACGGGGAGTGCCGCAGCGCCGTGACCAACGTGGGTGTGCGGCCCACGGTGGAGAATAACGACGGCAGCGTGACGGTGGAAGGGTTTATTCTGGACTTTTCCGGGGACCTGTACGGACACCAAGTGCGCATGGAATTTTACCACCGTCTGCGGGGAGAGCGGAAGTTTCCCACCATGGAGGCCCTGGCCGACGAGATCCGACGCAACGCCCAGCAGACACGGGAATTTTTCAAGCGGCGAGGTTGACACAGCCCGCCTACTATCTTGCCGGAGGAGAGAGCGCCTATGCCAAACCGAGACCTGTTTCACCTGCTCCACCATGACCATCCAGCCCGCTATGACAAGATGTTTCCCTATCTGTGGGCCTTTGTGGTTCTCACCCTGATCACCGGCTTTGCTTTGGACACCCCAGAGAACATTTTTGCCGGACTCACCCGTATCATTATGGTGGAGGATGCCCTCATTACCGACTACGTCCTGGTGGCCGGACCGGGGGCTGCGCTGGTGAACTCCGCCCTGGTCACCGCCGTGACCATCAGTGTGCTGTACCTGGCACGGGATGTGCTCAACGGCATGACCCTGGTAGAGATTGGCCTCATGTCCGGCTTTTCCCTGTTTGGAAAAAACCTGGTAAACATCTGGCCCATCCTGATTGGTTCCTGGCTGTACGCGAAAATAAAAAAGGAGCCTGTGGGCAGCTATGCGGGCATTGGCCTGATGGCCACCGCCCTGGCCCCCATTGTCAGCTACATTGCACTGGATAACGGCTGGGGCAACCCCTTCTGGGGAGCCCTTGTGGGGCTGACGATCGGTTTTGTCATGCCGCCTTTGGCCGCCTATACGTACCGAATCCAAAATGGCATGAACCTCTACAATGTAGGCTTTGCCTGCGGCCTTCTGGCCTTTGTCTGTGTCCCCCTTATGACCTCGCTGGGGGCGGACCCCACCCTTCACTACCGCTGGGCCAGTGGATATAACCAGCTGTTTGCCCTTATGCTGACCATCTTTTGCCTGGGACTTATTGTGGTAGGATTGTTCTTCAGCGGCAAGCCCGTGTGGGCCGCCTGGGCGGGCTACCGCCGGCTGCTTTTGACCAGCGGCCGGGCTCCCAGTGACTATCTGCGTATGTTCGGCCCCGCTCCGGTGCTCATCAACATGGGAGTCAACGGCCTGATCGGCATGTCCTTTATCCTGCTGGGGGGCGGCGACCTGAATGGTCCCACCGTGGGAGGAATCCTTACCATTATGGGGTTTTCTGCCTTTGGCAAACACGCGTGCAATATTATTCCCGTGATGGCCGGGGTGTTTCTGGGAAGTTTGGTTATGCACTGGGAGCTCAGTGACTCGGCGGTGCAGCTGGCCTGCCTGTTTTGCACCACATTGGCCCCCATTTCCGGCTATTTTGGCTGGCCCTACGGGGTGATCGCCGGGTTCCTTCACTCCTCAGTGGTGCTGTATACCAGCTCACCGGTGGCGGGGATGAACCTCTACAATAACGGTTTTTCCGGCGGCCTTGTGGCCATTGTTCTTTATCCCACCATTATGGCCATTGCCCAGCACCGCAAGCCGGTGCTTCAGGACGAGGACTACTTCGATCAGTTGGAGCACGACGAGCCTGTGGTGGCACCCGAACCCCACGAGATCACCGAAGAACTGGAAAAATAAAACTTCAGACACCTGCCGTTTGAGGCGGGTGTCTGTTTTTTATCGGTTAGAATAACATCCTGACGGCCCAGGCTGCCGCCAAAAATCCCACCAGATCGGCGCACAGGGCGGCAGGGACGGCATACCGGGTGCGGGAAATTCCGGCGGCGCCAAAATAGACGGCGATGGTGTAAAAGGTGGTTTCGGTGGAACCCAGCATCACGGCCGCTGTCCTTCCCAGGTCAGAGTTGGGACCGTAGGTTTGGATGAGCTCCGAGCCCACACCCAGGGCGGCCGAGCCGCTGACCGGCCGCACCAGCATAAGGGGCAGCAGCTCAGCAGGCAGCCCCACTGCCTCCAGAACGGGACTGAGAGCGGCGGAGAGCAACTCCAGGGCCCCGGAGGCCCGGAGCATAGAGACCGCCGTCATAAGCCCTACAAGGGCTGGGAGGACCCGCACCAGGGTTTCCAGCCCCGAGCCTGCTCCGTGGCATAGGGCGGAGTAGACGTCCACCCGGCGAAGTGCGGCATAGAGCGCAACGCCTGCCAAAATGAGGGGCACCAGCATGGTAAAAAAGAGTTCCATTTCAGTTCCTCCATAGCCTGGCCAGCACCTTGCAGGCCACTACGCCCGTTCCCACCGACAGTGCCGAGGCCAGCCACACCGCCGGCAGGATGTCAAAAGGGGTCTGGCACCCGGCCGCCGCACGTACCGCGGCTACTGTAGTGGGGATCAACTGGAGGGAGGCGGTGTTGCACACCACCAGCATGCACAGGCTGTCCGAAGCGATACCGGGACTTTTCCGGGCCATACGTCTGGCTGCCTCCAACCCCAGAGGGGTGGCGGCATTGCCCAGTCCCAGGAGATTGGCGGATACATTGGCGGAGATACTGTCCATCACGGCGCGATCTCCCCGTTCCAGGGGGAAGAGCAGCCGGAGTACCGGCCCCAGCAGCTTGGATAGCTTTTCGGCCAGTCCTGACTGGCGCATGACCTCCATTACCCCCGACCACAGGCACAACATGCCCGCCATGGAAAGCCCCAGCTCCACGGCGGCCGCAGCCCCTTCCACGGCGGCTGCCGACACCTCCGCGCCCCGGCCCGTCCCAATACCGCATACCACCGCTACCACCGCCATGCCGGTCCAGATCACGGTCATTGTCATAAAAAACCCCTCCTTTGCTTGGTTATCCATACGGAAATTACTGGAAAAGCATGACGGTAAAGAAACCAAAAATTTACAAAAAAATCCAGTTCAATCCCCCTTTTGCAAGAAAAATTTACATTTTTCCCTCCCTTTTGACCGATATTTACTGTTGACATGATATTTGATTATTTGTACAATAAAGGTGTAAAAATCCACGCCCAAGTAGCCCTCCTCAAAGCCGTGTTTCAGGGGGCGCTTGCGAACAGAGAGAAGGAGGCGTCATAATATGAAATCCACTGGTATTGTCCGAAAGGTGGACGAACTGGGACGCATTGTTTTGCCCATTGAGCTGCGCCGCACCCTGGACATTGAGGAAAAGGACTCTTTGGAGATTTACATGGACGGCTCGTCCATCGTGCTGAAGAAGTTTCAGCCGGCCTGCATCTTCTGCGACAGTGAGAAGGATATTATCGAGTTTCGGGGAAAGAACATCTGCCCCCGGTGTTTTCAGGAGATGGGCGGGCTCTTCAACAAGTAAGACCGCCATTTCTCCCGCAGATGAAGAAAGAGACCTTTTGTGCCGGTTGTTCCCGAAGTGTAAGGGAGGAGCCTGAGGGCCTTTATGAGGATAAAAAAGCTATGGAGAATTTCTTCTGGAAATTCTCCATAGCTTTTTCTCTGTATGTCGGGATAAAAAACCGGCGGAAGGAGATTCCTTCCGCCGGAACGGCTCTTTTAGGAACTTACTTCATGGTGAAGGAAGTGATGGCGTAGCCGAACATATTGTCCCGGCTCTGGAGGGTGGCCTCAAACTCTCCCAGGTCGGAACCGTCGGCCAGGTATACCAGGGCGCCGGAGAGCTTAACGGTGCTGCCGATGGTCTCACTCTGGCGGATCTCAAAGCGGGCCTGATCGTTGTTGCCGCAAACCACCTGGTAGCTGTCAGAGGCGGCGTCGTAGGTCATACGGTCGCTGAGGTCCTGGGGCAGAGGGCCCAGATCGTCAAAGGACAGATCCAGAGCGGCGGTGTAGTCCCGTACGGTCTCAGACAGGAGAAGCAGGGTGTCGCTGTTTTGATACTCGGAACGGTTGTCCAACTGGCCGTAGAGGGAGAGCATGTTGTAGAGGCTTTCCCAGCTCAGGGCGGTGTTGTCCGGGTCAAAGGTGGTGAGATTGTGGTTCATCATGGCCAGCATTACAGCGTGAAGAGCGGGGGCCATGGACTGTTCCGCATCCACCTGGGCGGGGACATCGCCGGGGATGTAGTCTTGAACGGACTGGACAGATTCCATGGGGGACTCCTCATGGTCGGCCAGGGCCACAGTGCCCAGAGGGAGCACCAGTAGGGAAGCGATTAAAGCGGTCATCAGCAATTTTTTCATGAGAAGACCTCCTTTCCTGTTTGTATCATTAGTATAGCAGAAAAAGTTGTTACCATCTTACCGAATCCATTACGACTTGGTGAAGAAAGAGTTACAATTCAGTAGCAAAGGGTTTCTGCCCATATCTTGTGCCGTCTGTGGAGTGTGCCACCGGATGTTGAACGGTGGCAGGGGCTGTCCACAGTGAAAGTATATGCGGCGCAGCGGAGGATATGACGGAGACTGGGGGATTTTTCCGGAAGGTTTGGATTGCTTTCGATTAGTTAGACGCAGTGGATAAAAAAGGTTCCCAGGGATGGGAAAATTTGTGGAAGCGGATGCCGCCTGGGAAGGGACAGCCCTGGCGGCAAAACCCCCGTTGACCGCTGGGAGGATTTTCGCTACAATAAGGGGTACTGAAATGACAAAGATAAAGGATGTTTGACCTATGCTTACAGAAGAGCAGCAGCTGCGCTTTGCCAGGGCCCGCCGGGGGGCCATTGCACGGGAGTTTTCCCGCCTTAACCCGGAGCAGCAGAGGGCCGTTTTGGCCACAGAGGGCCCCCTTCTCCTTTTGGCGGGGGCGGGCAGCGGCAAAACTACGGTGCTCATTCACCGGATTGCCAATTTAATGAAGTATGGCCGGGGGTCGGACAGTATGGAAGTCCCCAGCTTCGTTGGGGAGGAAGACCTGATCTTTCTGGAAGGCTATGCCCAGACGGGAGAAGGAGATAAGCTCCGCCAGGAGCGGCTGTGCCGCCTGGACCCCGCTGCCCCCTGGACCATTCTGGCCATCACCTTTACCAATAAGGCAGCCGGAGAGCTGAAGGACCGGCTCAGCAACATGCTGGGTCCTGCCGCCAATGACGTCTGGGCCAGTACCTTCCATTCCGCCTGTGTGCGCATTCTCCGCCGGGACATTGAGAAGCTGGGGTTCTCCTCCTCCTTTACAATCTATGATACGGATGACTCCCTGCGGGTGATCAAGGACTGCCTGAAGGATCTGAGCCTGGATGAAAAGCAGTTCCCACCACGGTCGGTGCTGGGGTACATCTCCCGAGCCAAGGACCAGCTGC
Organism: uncultured Oscillospiraceae bacterium; assembly: GCA_944385035.1. Lineage (GTDB taxonomy): Bacteria > Bacillota > Clostridia > Oscillospirales > Oscillospiraceae > Lawsonibacter. The sequence continues at coordinate 150,609 of CALWVV010000002.1, forward strand.
TCCTGGCCCAGGACTATCTGGTCCAGTGCGAGAAGGCGGGAGACTTCCGCCTTTCTAAAATCGCAAAGATCTATGTGGAGTATCAGCGGCGGCTGTGGGAGGCCAACGCCCTGGACTTTGACGATATCATCCTTCATACGGTACGTTTGTTGCAGGGATTTCCTGAGGTACGGGAATATTATCAGAAAAAGTTCCGCTATGTGCTCATTGATGAGTACCAGGATACCAACAATCTCCAGTACCTCCTGGCCTCCACTTTGGCGGGGGGATATGAAAACTTCTGTGTGGTGGGGGATGACGACCAGTCCATCTACCGCTTCCGGGGAGCCACGATTGAAAATATCCTCTCCTTTGAACAGCAGTACAAGGGGGCCCGCGTCATCCGTTTGGAGGAAAACTACCGTTCTACCGGCCACATCCTGGATGCGGCCAATGCCGTCATCCGCAACAATCAGGGCCGCAAGGGCAAAGAGCTGTGGACAAAGGCCGGGGCGGGGGAGAAGCTGAAGCTCTACTCCGCTATGAACGAGAGCGATGAGGGGCAGTATGTGGCCGCCCGGATTTTGGAGAACTTCTCCAAGGGACGGGCCTGGAAGGACCATGCCGTGCTCTACCGGATGAATGCCCAGTCCAACCAGTTGGAGCAGGCCTTTAAACGAAACGGCATCCCCTACCGGATCATTGGCGGCACCCGGTTCTTTGACCGGGCAGAAGTGAAGGACATGATCGCCTATCTGGCGGTACTCAATAACCCGGAAGACGATTTGCGCCTTACCCGAATCATCAACAATCCCCCCAGAGGGATTGGCAACACCACGGTGGAGCGGGCGGCCCAGATCGCCCGGCGGGAGGGAGCCTCTCTCTATGCGGTCATCGACAACGCAGGGATGTATCCGGAGCTGGAGCGCGCGGGCAAGAAGCTTGGGGAATTTACCGCTCTCATCAAGGGACTGCATGAGCTGCTGGAGGAAAACAAGCTCTCCCTTTCCGACTTCTATGAGGAACTGCTGATCCGCACGGGGTATGCCGTCATGCTGGAGAGCAAGAACACCGTGGAGGACCGCACCCGCCTGGAGAACGTGCGGGAGCTGCTCACCTCCATCAACGGCTATCTGGAGAACCGGGCTGATCCGGAGGAGAGCCTTTCAGATGCCCTCCACGGATTTTTGGATGAAATCGCCCTGTATACCGATCTGGACAGCCACGACCCCAACCAGGACTGCGTGGTGATGATGACCATGCACGCGGCGAAAGGTCTGGAATTCCCGGTGGTCTTTGTTGTGGGGATGGAGGAGGGGATTTTCCCTGGTATCCGTGCCATCGGTGAGATGGAGGAGATGGAGGAGGAGCGAAGACTCTGCTATGTGGCCATGACACGGGCACGGCAGGAGCTCTATCTCACCTGTGCCCGGCAGCGTATGCTCTTCGGCCGCACCAGTGCCAACCGACCCTCCCGCTTTACCGACGAGATTCCTCCGGAGCACATGGAGCGCTCCGGCCGTTCCTACCTGAGTGGGGAGGACGGCAGCTGGGGCGGCGTGTCCAGCCGGACCTCCGGCTATGAGGGCTATGGGGACTTTGGCCGCCGTGACTATGATGGGGGACGCAGCGCCTTTGATCAGCGTCCGGCTTCCTATGGGGGCTTTGAGCGTTCTGCCAGCCGAACTGCCTATGGAGCGGGCCGCACTGTGGCCTCCTCTTACGCTGCCCCCACTGGAAGAGGAAAGGCCCAGGGGAACGCAGCGGGTTTGAAGCTGATGAAGGGAGACCAAGTGCGCCACAAGGCCTTTGGAAATGGAATGGTCCTTTCGGTGCAGCCCACCGGGGGAGATACCTTGGTGGAGATCGCCTTTGACAACGTGGGTACAAAGCGGCTGATGCTCAAGTTTGCCGCTGCCCAGATGGAAAAAATTTAAAAAATATGGAAGAAGCCGAAACCTTTGGGTCGGCTTCTTCGTCTATTATCATAGAGGTCTCTCTGCCATCCGGGAAGACACCGGTATTTCGCACAAATAAAAGGGAGGTTTTTTGTAGGGTTATTCAAAAGGAGCCCGGAACTTCAGAAATTGCAGGGGGATTATTAAGAGAATCTTAAACATTTTGTAACCGACCGGTGGTTGTTTCCCAAAGGGGGTTGACCTATAATGAATTATGATAGACAATCCCTGTCAGTCCGGTCCTGTTCTCCCAAATCGGGGAAGGGACGGACCATCAATTTAGGAGGAAATCAAAATGCCAGAAGTGGAAGTGAAGGTACCTCAGCAGGAGACGAGCGCAGGCCAGCAGCCTCCCGTTCCAGAGAAAAAGCTCCCCGCCAAAAAGCGCAGTCCCAGAAAGACAAGAAATATGATCATCGCCCTGGTCGTGGTGGCGGCTTTGGCTGTGGGCGGTGTGTTTCTCTACCAGTTTTTGACGAAACAGCAGAAGGTGAACAGTGAGATTCAGAGCTCGCCGGTCTCCTTTGGTTCCATCCAGAGCAAGGTCACCGGCAGCGGAAACGCCATGGCAAAGGAGTCCGCCGCCATTACCCTTACCGCCGGCGGCATGGTAGAAGAAGTGTTTGTAACAGCGGGCGATGTGGTCACTGCCGGCCAGCCCCTCTATACCATCAGCAGTAAGGAAGCCCAGGATAAGCTGGATAACCTGAACTCGGAACTGAAGGACCTGTTGGAGCAGGCCAACAATCTTACCGTCCGGGCCCCCTTTGCCGGCAAGCTCCAGGATGTAAAGGAGTTCCAGCCGGACCAGCCCGTATCCACTGGCCAGGAAATTGCCACCCTGGTCAACGATAAGAAGCTGAAGCTCTCCCTTTACTTTAGCTACGCCTATGAACATGATATCTCCGTAGGCCAGTCCGTCCAGGTCTCCATCCCCGCGGTGATGCAGTCCTATACCGGCAAGGTGGAGGAGATCAATAAGGTGAGCTTTATCTCTCCGGAAGGAGCGGTCCACTTTGAGGTGGTTATCGTCTTTGACAATCCCGGCACCCTGACCGCTGATATGGATGCCTCCGCCATGCTTACCGCCTCTGATGGCAGCGCCATCTATCCCTATCAGAACGGCAAGACGGAGTTCTATGAGATCCGCACCATCACCGCCAAGGCTGAGGGCCCGGTGACCCAGATCGGCAATCTGCTGAACTATGCCAATGTCTCTGCCGGAGAGCCCCTTCTGTACCTGGGTTCCGACACCATTGACGAGAAGATCCGCGCCAAGCAGGAGGAGGTCAATGAGGCCCAGAAGGAGTTTGACAACTTCAACGCCGTCTCCCCCATCGATGGTACCGTTACCTCCTGCACCCTGGTGCCCGGCACCGAGGTGAAGAGCGGTGACACCGTCATTACCATCTCCAACACCACAAACATGGTGGTGGAGATCAGCGTGGACGACCGGAATATCGCCTTTGTTCAGCCTGGGCTCATGGTGGAGCTTTCCGACTGGAACGGCAACGTGTTTATGGGCACTGTTTCCTCCATCAACATGGGTAAGGCTGAGAGCAGCAATGGCATGACCAGCTACCCCGTCACCCTTACCGTGGACAATGCAGACGGCTCTTTGCTTGCGGGCATGTGGCTGGACTATTCCTTTGTGGCCAGTCAGTCGGACGACTGTATGATGGTCCCCATGCAGAGTGTGAAGTACGTCAGCGACGCTGAGGGTGAAACTTACTCCGTGGTCTTTATCCACGTCGATGAGAAACCGGAAAACGCCGTGAACCTGGAAATCCCCGAGCCCATGCCCGGCGAGCTGCCCCAGTATCCCTCCCCGGAGGACGGTTATTACCCCGTGAAGGTGGAGACTGGTCTTTCTGACAACTACAACGTAGAAATCAAGAGCGGCCTCAACGGAGACGAGGAGGTCTTTGTAAACTTCCTGGTCGAGCAGGCCTACGGCTAAGGCGGGGTGAGGCCATGCTCATTGAGATCAAAGACATTTATAAAATCTATAACGAGGGCAAGGAGAGCGAGGTCCGGGCCCTGGACGGAGTGTCGCTGCACATCGACCGGGGCGAGTTTGTGGCCATTATTGGAGCCTCTGGTTCCGGTAAGTCCACACTGATGAATATTCTGGGCTGCCTGGATATCCCCACCTATGGGGATTACATCCTGGACGGCACCGACATCACCGACCGGTCCGACCGGCAGTTGGCCCGGATCCGAAACAAGGAAATCGGCTTCATTTTCCAGGGCTATAACCTGATCCCCGCCCTCACCGCCTATGAAAATGTGGAGCTGCCCCTCATCTATCAGGGAGTGCCTCTGTGGAAGCGGGAGGAGCTGGTGATGGAGGCTTTGGAAAAGGTGGCCATGGCCGACCGGTGGAAGCATAAGCCCGCGGAGATGTCCGGCGGCCAGCAGCAGCGTGTGGCCATTGCACGGGCCATCGCTACCCACCCGCCCATCATCATGGCGGACGAACCCACCGGCGCGTTGGACTCCAAAACGGGCAAGCATGTGCTGGAGATCCTCCATACCCTCAACGAGGAGGGCACCACCATTATTCTCATTACCCACGACAATGGCATCGCCGCCACCGCCCGCCGGGTGGTGCGCATCTCCGACGGACATATTGTGGCCGACGGAACCAGAGAGGAGGTGGGCCTGTGAAGTTGGGCCAGGCGGTCAAAATGGCCGCGAAATCCATCTTTTCCAACGTGGGCCGCTCGGCCCTGACCATGTTGGGCATTATCATTGGCCTGGCGGCAGTGATCATTTTGGTATCCTATGCTCAGGGACAAAACGCTGCTATGAAGGCCTACTATGAGAGTATGGGTACCAATACCGTCCAGGTAAGTGCCAGTACATGGAACTCCTCCATCAATGTATCACAAGCCCTCTATGATTACTGTCTGGGACTGAGTGACCATGTGGTGGGCGTTACACCAAACGGGAGCGTGTGGAGTGACACCAAAATCTCTTATGAGTCCAAAACACTCACTGGTGAGGATTGGAACACCCGTATAAATATTTATATGGGCAACGACCAGTATGGGCTTTGCAACGACTTTAAAATTGCCCGTGGCCGGGAGCTGTCCTACCTGGATATTGAAAAGCTCAACCAGGTGTGCGTCCTAGGCTCCGAGGCTGCCCAGCAGATCTTTGCCTTCGCCGATCCCCTGGACAAGACCATCACCATCAACGGGATTCCGTTCCGGGTGGTAGGAATCTACCAGAGTAAGGCGCAGGGGAAGAACCTGGGTACCAGTGAGAATAACCAGTGGATCCTGGACGAGATCAAACGTAAAGACCGTATGATCCTGATTCCTTCCACCATGACCCGGTACTTCAATCAAAATCGGCCCATTGAGGAATATGTGGTGAAGGTGAAGAGTTCGGATGACATCGCCACTGTGGTGACTAGTCTCAATGGTTATCTTAGCGGCCTAATCAGTGAGAATAACGGCTATTTCTCTGTTGGCTCTCCTGAGACCTGGCAGGCTCAAGAGAATGAGGCCGCTGCCCTGCAGCAGCGATTTTTGGGCGGTATCGCCGCCATCTCCCTGCTGGTAGGCGGCATCGGCATTATGAACATCATGCTGGTCACCGTTACCGAGCGCACCCGAGAGATCGGTATCCGAAAGGCCATCGGTGCGGAACGTAAGAGCATTATTGTGCAGTTCCTCATTGAAGCGGCTATGATCTGCGGCATCGGCGGATTGTTCGGCATTGGGGTAGGCTATGTGGGTACCCTCATTGTGGGCAAATTGTCCTTTGGGATCATCCTTATCCCGAGTCCCGGTGTGACCGTGGGAGCCGCGGCCATTTCGGTGGCCTTGGGTATCATTTTCGGTATGTACCCCGCCGTCAAGGCTTCCGGTCTACAGCCGGTGGTGGCCCTGCGGGCAGACTGAGGAACTTCAAACCGGCGGACGAACCGCCGGTTTGAGAGGGATGCACAAAAGCCTTCCCTCGATTTCGTTGAAATTGTCGGGAAGTCTTTTGCGAGAAGTGTTTTTTCGGTCGGCAGAGCCGCCGAAAAAACAGATTGCAATTGATTTGCGCCTGCGGGCGCAAACTCCCTGCGGGAGGGCTTTCGGGCCTCTGCGATGTTTGAAAAGACCGGAAGATATAAGGAGATAGAACAATGAATAAAAAACGACTGATTTCAGGCCTTTTGGCCGGGGTGCTGACCCTGGCCCTGGCTGCGCCCCTGGCGGCGCCGGCCCAGGCGGCGGGGAATTCCTCCTTCTTGGATGTCCAGGACAGCAACACCGCCGTCAACGCCGATATTTTGCGCCTTATGGGTGTGGTCAGCGGTACTGGCGGCAACTTCTTCAATCCCACCAGCCAGCTTACCCGTGGTGAGTTCTGTGCCATGGTGGTCAGCTTCATGCAGCGCTCCAGCGAGGTGGCCATCCATTCCACCCGCACCATTTTTACCGATGTGCCCAGCTCTCATTGGGCCAGGGGTTACATCAACCTGGCTTCCAGCATTTCCATCAGTGAGGGAGAGGACAAGAAGGTTCCTCTCATTACTGGCATGGGAGATGGGACCTTCCTTCCTGACCAGGCCATTACCCAGGCTCAGGCGGTTACCATTCTCATCCGTATGCTGGGCTATACCAGCGCCCAGGCTGGTGCCCTGTGGCCTCAGAGCTATATGAATCTGGCCGATTCCATCGGTCTGAGAGATGGCCTGCCCCAGGACTATAACCAACCCCTTACCCGTGCCCATGCCGCCCAGCTCTTTGTCAATGCCCTGACTTGTAAGACCAATGAGGGCAAGGAGTACTATAGCACCCTGGGTAATCCCAAGGAGGACACGGTGATCCTGGCGGTGAACGTGGCCACCGACACCGGTGAGGCCATGGGCGCGGTGCGTACCTCCAACGGCACCTATGTGCCCAAGGTGGAGAATGTGGCCCCCACCGCCCTCCAGGGCCGTCGGGGCACGCTGATGGTCAATGATAACCAGGAAATCGTTACCTTTGTTCCTGATGACAGTACGCCGGTGACCATTACCCTCACCGGAGATGCCGAGCCCGGCTATGTGAAGGGCGGCGGCCAGCAGTATACCATCTCCGGTGATACTCCTGTCTTCACCTCCGACCAGGAGAAGGGTAAGAGCTATCTGGAGTGCTATGAGACCCTCTACTCCGGTACCCAGCTGACCATGTTCACCCAGCGGGGCAAGGTGGTCGCTATCTATGCTGTGGGCGCCACTACCTCCGCCAGCACAGAAGCTGTGGTGGTGATGGGCAACGCCACGGTGGGTACCTTCCACCAGCTTACCGGTGGTGCCACCAACTTCAACATCATCAAGAACCGTCAGCCCATCAAGCTTTCGGATATCCGACCCTATGATGTGGTTACCTATGACGAGCTAAGCAATACCCTCATCGTCTCCGACCTGCGCATTACCTGTACCTATCAGGATGCCAAGCCCACTGTGAACACGCCCAAGACCATTACCTCCCTGGGCAATGAGTTTACCGTTCTGGAGAGTGCCTGGAACACCACCAAGGACTTCACTCTGGGTGACACAGTTTCTCTGCTGCTCACCGCCGACGGAAAGGTGGCCGGCATGGCGAAGGCCGGTGCGGATACCCGTTCCACCGCGGTTGGTATTGTAGAGGATGGTGCGGCGAAGGTATTCCTGCCCAATGGCAGCACCATGGACCTGAAGGGGACCCTCAACGGCAGCGCCGGCAGCGTAGAGGGCCAGCTAGTGATCTTCTCCATGGGTAGTAAGGTTCTGAACGTCAGCCGCCTGTCTGAAAACCGGGTGCCTGGCACGTTCAATGTGGCCGAGATGACTCTGGGTTCCTACACGGTGTTAAACAGCGTGCGCATTTATGAGAAGGTCACTACCAGCGCGCTTGCTGAGATCGATCTGAACGATCTGGCTATGGGCAGCATTCCCTCCAACCAGATTGCTGGTTACCACCTGAATAGTGCGAACATGGTGGATTATTTGGTCTTGGACAACGTCACTGGCAACGCCTATGAATACGGCATGATGTCCGGAATCACCACAGGCAGCAAGGATGATCCCAAGACCCAGTGGTCCCTCATGCGCGGCGTAGGCGGCAATCTCAAGCTGGGTGAAAAGGCTGGTTACTCCGGCAAGACCGGCGATATTGTGGGTATTGTTACCTACGAGAGCCAGAAGGGCGAATTGCTCATCCGGGATGTGCTCCAGCTGACCAAGATGGTGGGTATCACAGGCAAGGACTTCTTTGAGAGCCAGGGCGATCTGTACGTCTCTGTGGGCGGTACCAACTACCGCGTGGCAGACGATGTGGAGTGCTATGGCGGCATGAGCGGAAACCGCAATGATCTGGGCAGCTGGTTTACCCAGAGTGAGGCACGCGACCGGGTCAACGCCATGAAGGCCTATGCTGATACTATGGCTATCTATATTGATCCCATCGGCAAGCAGGTGAGAGTGATCACGGCTGGCTGAAGAGATACCTCCCTTTGATACAAGAGGGCGGGCCCCAACGGGCCCGCCCTTCTTGCTGTTATGAGTGGATTGTATCGTCTGATTCACACCAGAACCGCCAGGGGAAGTCGATTGCCTCTTGGGCATAGTCAATGCCAATACGCTTGCCTACAAAAATTTCCTTTGGACTGGGGCCGGGGCAGACATAGAGACCTCCTGTCTTGTTTGTCAGATCCAATCCGTTTTCATTCCGGGTGAGGAGCAGGCCCTTGCAGAGCTTTCCGGGTCCGTTGAGGAAATTCTTTTTCTGGTAAGAAGTGAGGGCTTCCATCTTGCGGCCAAAGCGGTTTTTTGCTATAATATCTCCGTTTTGTACCGCCTGGACCCCTCGGATGAGCACAGCGGAGGGCTCTCCTTCAGGCTCCGTGACGAAGTTGAGGCAGTGATACATGCCGTAAATAAGGTAGATATAGGCCGTTCCCGGAGGCGCGAACAGAGTCTCTGTACGGGGGGTGCGCTTATAGCCATAGGCGTGACAGGCCTTATCCATTCGTCCCACATAGGCTTCGGTCTCCGTGATCCGGCAGATAAGCTCGGTCCCATCAGGAAGCGAGCGTACCAGATATTGCCCCAAAAGGGCTTGGGCTGCCTCCACGGTATCACGGTCATAAAAGCTTTTCGGTAAAGGTTCCATATTGCCCTCCCTGCGTTTTTTTCCATAGTACCACATCAGGCGTTTACTTTTCAATCAGGAGTTGAAGTCCATGTCCCCTAAAACCATGCACCTTCTGGCAAAGCCCATGCTTTTTGCCGCTGCCATCATCTGGGGTACTTCCTTTTTTATCATGAAAAATGCCCTGGATGTCATCCCTGTGTTCTTTCTGCTGGCCTTGCGTTTTACCGCCGGGGCGGTGCTGCTGGCCCTTATTGTTGGAAAACGCTGGAAGAAATTTACCCCCGATTACCTGTGGCGGGGGGCTGTAATGGGGGGCTTTCTCTTTCTGGCCTACTCCATCCAGACCTTTGGCTTGGCGCTGACTACGCCTTCCAAAAACGCCTTTCTCACGGCCGTGTACTGTGTGTTGGTTCCCTTCTTTACCTGGGCAGTGGTAAAACGCCGCCCAGACCGGTACAATATCTCTGCGGCAGTGCTGTGTGTGGCCGGAGTGGGACTGGTATCGCTCAATGAACAGTTGTCCATCAATGCGGGAGATCTGCTTACCTTGCTGTGCGCCGTCTTTTATGCCAGCCACATTGTGGCCGTGGAGAAGGTCTCTCCGGGCAAGGACATTACCATCCTCACCGTGTTTCAATTTGCCTTTACCGCCCTGTATGCCTGGATCGGCGGCCTGCTTACAGAGGATTTTCCCGGCGCTGCACTCCTAGACCCGGCAGTCTATTTGCCCCTTGCCTATCTGTGCGTCATGGCCACTACGGTAGCCCTCCTCTTCCAGAATGTGGGCCAGGTGTGGTCTGACCCCGCTTCGGCCTCTGTGATCTTGTCTCTGGAGTCGGTGTTTGGGGTACTGTTCTCCGTTATCTTCTACGGCGACCCTGTGACCCTGAGACTTCTGATAGGCTTTGCCCTGATCTTTGTGGCCGTGGTGTGTTCGGAGACAAAGCTTGCGTTTTTGCGGAAAAAGACCGTTTCAGAAGGGAAGTCCGTCTCCTTATCGAAAAACTGAAGTTAAAGATCCCGCCGGATTTCCGGCGGGATCTTTTTGCCATATATAAATAATTAAAAAGAAAACGAAAAATAAAATTAAAGATTGACTTTAATAAAATTAAAGTGTATACTGAGGACACAGAGAAAGGAGGGGACAAAATGGCACTGGAGATGCTGCCCGACTGGATGGTCAATTTGGAAGAGGAGGACATTGCCTTCATCAAAAAGTTTATTCTGGCTTCCGGATCGTTGAAAGAGGTAGCTGCCCAATATGGGGTGACCTATCCTACGGTGCGGCTGCGGCTGGACCGGCTCATTCAGAAAATCAAAATTGGGGAAGACACCGCCGCCGATCCCTATATTGCCACCATCAAGCGCCTGGCGGTGAGTGACCGGCTGGACTTTGACACCGCCAAGCTGCTTATTTCTGAATATAAGAAGACAAAAGGAGAGCCGCCCCTGTGAGGGTGGGGAAGGAGGAGACTATGTCCTTTGCAAGTCCATTGGTTTGGCTCAGCCTGATGATGAGCCTGTTTTTCCTGCTGCTGCCGGTTGCGCTGTTGGTGGTGCTCCAGGTATGGCTGTGCAGAAAGAGTCGGAAGCTAGGGTTAATTCTGCCCGTTTTGTCCCTTGTGGTATCGCTCCTTCTGGTGTTAAGTCTGGGTGTTTTCCAGCGCGTTGGCGGAGGGGCTATGAGAGTTACCGACGAGTACGGGAACGTAGTGCAAGAGGAGTACATAGAGGCGAAGCCTATCACTCCGGGGGATATTGGTGCCCTGGCGGGAATGTTTCTGGTGAGCAACATCCCAACGGTAGTGTTTGGCGGGATCTGGCTGTATTACAAAAACCGTCGGGATTTTAAAGATGACCTGAAACGAATGAAAATAGAGGATCTGGAATAAAAAATCCGCCGCCGAAATTTTCGGCGGCGGATTTTTTGGGAACTCTGCCGGACCCTTGACCATAGAATAAGAAAAAGAGGAAAGGCAGGGAAGCGTTTGTGAACCACCATAAAATGCCTCCAGACGGTTTTTGCCCCGAGCCGCCATTCTGGGCTTGCTGGGTGCTTTCACCTGAACTGCGGGGGCCTACCGGGCCTATGGGCCCTCAAGGCGAGATTGGCCCAACAGGTCCTGCAGGAGCTACTGGACCCCAGGGAGAACCAGGGGAGACAGGTACGCCTGGCCCCACTGGTCCCCAGGGAGAAACTGGTCCCACCGGACCTACCGGGCCGCCTGGCCCCGATGGGCGTACAGGCATCGCAGGAGAGGATGGTCCCACCGGCCCCACCGGTCCCCAGGGAGAAACTGGTCCCACCGGACCTACCGGGCCGCCTGGCCCCGATGGGCGTACAGGCATCGCAGGAGAGGATGGTCCCACCGGCCCCACCGGTCCCCAGGGAGAAACTGGTCCCACCGGACCTACCGGGCCGCCTGGCCCTGATGGGCGTACAGGCATCGCAGGAGAGGATGGTCCCACCGGACCTACCGGCCCCCAGGGGGAGATGGGCCCTACCGGACCTACCGGCCCCCAGGGGGAGATGGGCCCTACCGGACCTACCGGGCCCCAGGGAGAATTGGGTCCTACCGGACCGACTGGTCTCCAGGGAGTGATTGGTCCCACCGGGCCAACAGGTCTCCAGGGGCAAACCGGTCCAACTGGCCCAACTGGTCCCCAGGGAATACCAGGTGGCGCGGGTCCGCAGGGGGAGGTCGGACCCACCGGCCCTGCAGGAGAGGCTCCACAGGACAGCTTTGCCTCCTTCCTCAACACCCAATATCCCATGAGCAACGGCACTCAGATCGTCCTGCTGCCCGATGTGAGGGACACTACGGGAAATATCACACAGCCGGATGTGACAAAAATTGGTCTGGCACCGGGCTATTATCTCATCTCCTATAAAGTTTCCTGTCTCTTTCGTCAGGCCAGCTATATGCAGGTTACCCCATTTTATAATGGTACCTCTCATCTGGAGACTGGAATCTATTTTGCTACCCGCACGGAGGGTTCCAGTGCCTGCGGTTCGGCCTATCTTATTCTTCGTGCACCGACAGCTACGCAGTTCAGCCTAACCTTCACCAGTTCCAGCAGTGCCACGGACGGGGAGATCAATGTGACGGTTTTGAAGCTGAACCGGCCCCTTTGAGGGAAACGAAAAAGGGGACGCTGGCCGGAGAGCGGCGTACCAAACCGGCCTTCTGGCCGGCGGCGCTTTTGCGCCGTAAATTCGGAGCGGAGAATTGCGCAGGGGCGGCTCTGCCGACCTCAAGCATTTCAATCCCGGAAGAGTGAAGGCGGCAAAGCCGCCGAAAACCAAAAAGAAAGACACGCTTTTTAGCGTGTCTTTCTTTTTGGTGGAGATAAGCGGGATCGAACCGCTGACCTCTTGAATGCCATTCAAGCGCTCTCCCAGCTGAGCTATACCCCCGATTCACTTGTCGTGCGCCCTGTTTGGCGCTCAAGCAAGGGGTATTATACCAGCCTTTTTCGGAGCTGTCAACAGTTTTTTTCACATTTTCCACATTTTTTTACACAGAGCCCAACCTACCCTTTAGCGGGAGAGAACGAAGAGATTCTGGTCGGTGGTAAAGTTCTGGAAGGAGTAGAGGACCACCACCTGATCAATGTCATTCTGGGCCACATAGTCCTTCACGCTGGTGAGGTTATACCGGGGATCAAAGAGGTGAATTTCAGAAAAACGTTCGGTGAGGAAGGGAGCCAGGGAGTCGGAGTAAGAGTCCCGGATCACCAGCACTTTGGGGGCATCCGTGTGCTCGGTCTCAATGACGCACAGGGACTGGTTGCCGCCCAGGAAGTAGGAGTACTTGTCCTTCTCGTTGAGGTAGCGGTCCACATAGAGGCTGCCCTCCTCCGGGCTGCCGGTGAACCAGGAAGTGACCTTTACACCGTCGCCGGAGACGTAGGTGTCAATGGAGTCGGGAGCCACCCAACGCACGCCTGAGGTGGAGAAGGTAGTGCCGTAAAACTCCGTGGTGACAGTGGTCTTCTCATAGTCGCTGAGATCCAGCGGCTCCAGACCCATGGCCTCCAGCAGGACGTTAGCCCCGTAGAAAGCCCCCAGGCTGGTCCAGTGGTGGTCGGTGCGGTAGTAGACATCCTCATCCTTGTGCTCCAGCAGAGCGCCGGACATATCCAGAGTCTGGGCTCCGGTGTTGAAATAAAACTCCTCGATCAAAGAAAGCTCATCGGCAGTAGGGGCCCCGGCAGGGAGCCGGTCGGACCACACGGCGGAAGAGGAGGGGATCAGACCCAGGTATACGGGCACAGACACATTGCCCACCAGGGCATCTACATAGGCAAGACGCTTGTCCAGCTCTTCCTGAGAGGGGGTGTTCACCCGGTTTAGAAGGGTGTCCTCCTTTCCAAAGTAAACTCCGTTATTCTCCCGCTTGCCGGAGAGGCGTTCGCTCCAGGCCTTCAGGGTCACCCAGAAGTCCCGGCCCACGATCTGGTCAGATACATATTCCTCGGCCCCTTCCATAAAGGTGCCATCGGTGAGGGTTCCCAACGTGAGCTTGGGGGGCTTTGCCAGGTAGCGGTTCTCCAGGGGAGAGAAGTTCCGGTCGGGGAGGACAGTGCTCACCAACAGCATGCCTCCCACGAACAGGCAGAAGATGGCGGTGATAAGTGAGTTGAATTTTTTCATCGTGTCGCCTCCTTTAGAAGCGGAAGTAGAGGAAGGGATTGTAGGTGCCGTCTACCAGGTAGGCCGTGCAGAGCACGAGCCCTCCCAGCACCAGCACCACGCACACCGCCTGGGCTGCCAGCCGGGGGAGCTTGCGGTAAATGCTGACTCCCAGGGGAGTGGAGGCCAGGGCCGCCACTCCCAGAATAGGCAGGTAGCTGGTGAGGTAGTAGCCCAGGTTAGCATTGACCAGGGGCACGCCTCCAAAGCCGAACATGACCTTGAGATATGCAGTGAGGTGGGAGAAGTCCTCGATGGCGAAGATGGCCCAGCTCACCAGGACGAAAAACATGGTGTAAATATGGCCCACCAGGGCGGGGGCCCGGTCCAGAGCCTTCAGCAGGAAGAACTTCTCGAGCATCAGCAGCACAAAGAAGTACAGTCCCCACAGAAGGTAGTTCCAGCTGGCTCCGTGCCAGATGCCTGTGGCCGCCCATACCACCAAAAGATTGAACATCCAGCGGGGTTTTGAGCAGCGGTTGCCCCCCAGAGGGATGTACAGGTACTCCCGGAACCAGGTACTCAGGGAAATGTGCCAGCGCCGCCAGAATTCGGTGATGCTTTTGGAAATATAGGGGTAGTTGAAGTTGGGCAAAAACTCAAAGCCCAGCATGCGGCCCAGACCCACGGCCATGTCGGAATAACCGGAGAAGTCAAAGTAGATCTGGAAGGTAAAGGCCAGCACACCCAGCCAGGCACCGGCCACCGTCAGCTCTCCAGGCGCCATGGCCTTGTAGGTGTCCCAGAGCATGCCGATGTTGTTGGCGATGAGCAACTTTTTGCCCAGACCCACCATAAAGCTCTGCACGCCGGCGGAGAACTTGTCCACGTTGCAGGTGCGCTGGTCGATCTGATCCCCCAGGTCCTTATATTTGATGATAGGACCGGCAATAAGCTGGGGAAAGAGGATGACGAAGGTGCCGAAGTTGATGATATTGCGCTGGGCCCTGGTGTCTCCCCGGTACACATCAATGGTGTAGCTCATGGTTTGGAAGGTGTAGAAGGAGATGCCGATGGGCAGGTGAATCCCCAGCACGGGCATGAAGGTGAGTCCCATGGACTGGAGAGAACCAGCGATGAAGTCCCAGTATTTGAAGAAGAACAGCAGAGCCAGGTTAAAGAAGATGGAGGAAGCGACCGCCATCCGCGCACCCTTATCGTTGCCGTTGTTCTTACACCGCTCTACCAGAAGTCCGTGGGTGAAGTCGATGGCGGTGGAGAGAAACATGATGGCCACATACTGCTGCTCCCCCCAGTAGTAGAAGAAGAGGGAGGCGCATAGAATGACCAGGTTGCGAAGCTTCCGGGGCACCAGATAATAGACCAGCATGGTAAGCGCCAGGAAGTAAAACAGAAAAATTGGGGTGGAAAAGACCATAGCCCTTCTCCTTTGCGTTAAAATTGGCGGGAAAAAGGGACCGCCGTTCAGGCGGCCCCTTTGATATTACCACATTTGTGGAGGGATTAAAACAGGTTATTAAAGGCGGTGACGATGTCGTCGCAGTTCTCGTGGACCACCATCATCACATAGTTGCCGTTAGAGACCACACGGGAGTTGTTCTTCCACTGCTCGGTGGGGCCGGGATACCAGGCGCCGCCGGGGTTCTCGCCGTCGCCGGCCATGTAGTTGATCCGGGCCTGGAGAATACCCTTCACGGTGTCCACGTCCTTGCTGTCCTTCACCTGGACCAGGACGAACTCGCCATTGTTCATGGTCATCATGGTGCAGTAGACCAGGCACTGCTCGGTGCTCACCCCGGACAGACCGCTGTAGAGGGAGTCCATGAGAGAGGCGTCGGCCAGCTGGAGGTGAGAGAACTCATAGTCGGCCATCATCTGGTCAGCGAAGGCGGTCAAATCCACATTGGAGCTCTGAGAGCCGCTGGAGGAGCTGCCGGAGCCGCTGGAAGAAGAACCGGAGGAGCTGGAGGAGCCGCCGTTATCGGGCTTTTCTTCCTCCACACGGACCCGGACGATGCAGGAGGCAGACAGCCCGGTATTTTCGTCGGTGACGGTGATGGTGGCGCTGCCCTCGCCCACAGCGGTGACCACGCCCTTCTCATCCACGGTAGCGACTTTCTCATCGCTGGAAGCCCAGCTCTGTGCACCGCCGGCAGGCTCGGCTTTGGCCTTCAGCTGCCAGGTGGCCCCGGTCTTAAAGAGGGTAAAGTCGTTCTTGCTCAGAGACAGGGAGCTCTCCGCCACGGGCTCGTCCACCTCTCCGGCGGAGCCGTCAGGGAGGGAGGCGTCGGGCACCTCGTTGGCGTCGGGGTTGGAGCTGTCGGGGAGGAGCAGGCCACCCTGGGAGCTGTCGGAAGAACTGGAGGATCCGGAGGCGCTGGAGGAAGAGGGAGATCCGGAGGAGCTGCTGGAGGTGGAGGAGCTTCCGCTCCCGCCGCCGCAGGCGGACAGCAGGATCAAGGCACAGGCCAGGGCTGCGGCAAAAATACGTCTTTTCATAGTTACAAAACTCCTTTTCTAGGGGCTGTCAATTACAGCGTGATCTTGTATACGCTGGCTTTGACGAATGATTGGGAGGAAAGGTTCCCAAATTTCAAAAATTTTTTATTACTGGGTTTTCCCGAGGAGGTATTATACTGTGCCTGCCCATCCTTGGCAAGAGGATGCGGCTGGAATTCCTTTGGGCAAAGGGACGGTTTTTTTCGTTCCCCCTTGACAGTGGAAGTGATAGGGAGTATAATCCGAATAAACATATGAATAAATGTTCATATATAGAAAGGAGACGGACGGATGAGACGAGAGATTGCCCCCTGCTGCCAGGAGCAGCAGATCCACCCGGAAGCCCTGGAGAAGGTCCGGTCTCTGCTGCCCCCTGACGAGCGGCTTTATGACCTGGCGGAGCTGTTTAAGATTTTTGGGGACAGCACAAGGCTGAAAATTCTTTACGCCCTGTTGGAAGGGGAGCTGTGCGTGTGTGATCTGGCCGGACTGATGGCCGTCACACAGAGCGCGGTGTCCCACCAGCTGCGGGTGCTGAAAAACAGCAAGCTGATCAAATTCCGCCGGGAGGGCAAGACCATCTATTACTCCCTGGCAGACAGCCATGTGGAGCGTATTTTAAGTCAGGGTATGGAACATATAGAGGAGTAAAAAGGAGGGGTAACCATGAAAAAAACGTATAAAATGGAGGACCTGGATTGTGCCAACTGCGCGGCCAAAATGGAGGCGGCCATCCGGAAAATCGACGGCGTTACTGGGGCCAGTGTGAGCTTCATGGCCCAGAAGGTGACCATTGAGGGGGACGACGAGCGCTTTGAGGAGATCCTCAAGGAGGCGGTAAAGGTCTGCAAAAAGGTAGAACCCGACTGCCGCATCCTCATCAAGTAAGGAAGTGACGTAGCGGTGACCAGAAAACAGAAGAAAAATCTCATACGCATTCTTTTGGCAGGGGTACTGCTGGTTGCGGCCAGCCTGATTCCACGGGAGGTATTCCTTCAGCCGACCTGGATGATCCAGTTTGTAGATCCGGGACAGAGTTCCGCTCTCCCGCCCCAGTGGGTCCAGACGGGAGGAACGATCTATTCCTTCCCCCGGCTTTTCCTGTTCCTCATCCCCTATGCCTTAGTAGGTTGGGATGTGCTGTGGAAGGCTTTGCGCAATATCAAAAACGGCCAGGTGTTTGACGAAAACTTCCTCATGTCGGTTGCTACGGTTGGAGCTATGGCCATGGGGGAGTATGCCGAAGGGGTGGCCGTCATGCTCTTTTACCAGGTGGGGGAGCTCTTCCAGAGCGTAGCCGTCCACCGCAGCCGCCGCTCCATTGCCCAGCTCATGGATATCCGCCCGGACAGTGCCAATGTGGAGCGGGCGGGGGAGATTTGTGAGGTGGACCCGGAGCAGGTCGCGGTGGGGGAGACCATCGTTGTGAAACCGGGGGAGCGGGTCCCCCTGGACGGCAAAGTGCTGGAGGGAAGTTCTGCCCTCAATACCGCCGCCCTCACCGGTGAATCCTTGCCGCGGGACGTGGGACCGGGGGAGGAGGTCATTTCCGGCTGTGTAAACCTGTCCGGAGTGCTGCGGGTGGAAGTGACAAAGCCCTATGGGCAGTCTACTGTGGCCAGAATTTTGGACCTGGTGGAAAACTCCAGCGAGAAAAAGGCGAAGGCCGAGCATTTCATCACCCGCTTTGCCCGGTACTATACTCCTATCGTAGTGTTTGCAGCCCTGGCTTTGGCTGTTGTGCCTTCCCTGGTGGATGGACAGTGGGGAGTGTGGGTGCCTCGCGCCCTTAATTTCCTGGTGGTGTCCTGCCCCTGTGCCCTGGTGATCTCCATCCCCCTGAGCTTCTTCGGAGGACTGGGAGGCGCTTCCCGCCGGGGTGTTTTGGTAAAGGGGAGCAATTACCTGGAGGCTCTGGCCTGTGCGAGTGTGGTGGTCTTCGACAAGACGGGGACCCTTACGCGGGGGGAATTCTCCGTGACTCAGGTGAAGACTCTGGCCGGAACAGAGGAGGAGCTTTTGGAGACGGCGGCTCTGGCCGAGCAGTTCTCCACTCATCCCATCGCCCGTGCCATCCTTATGGCCTGGGGGAAGGAGCCGAGCCGGGACCGGGTGGAGGACGTGGAGGAGCTGGCTGGCCACGGTGTTCAGGCAAAGGTGGATGGGCAGGAAGTGCTTGCCGGCAGCCGGAAGCTGCTGGAGGAGCATAAAATCTCCCTGCCTGATGCGGAAGAGGAACTGCCTGGTACCGCAGTCCATGTGGCGGCAGAAGGTAAGTATTTGGGATACCTGCTGGTGGCCGACCAGGTAAAGGAAGGGGCTGCCCAGGCTCTTCGGGACCTAAAGAAAGCCGGGGTACGCCAATGCGTCATGCTCACTGGGGACAGTGAGTCGGCCGCCCAGGCGGTGGCCGGGGTACTGGACATTGACCAGGTCTATGCCCGCCTGCTCCCTGGGGACAAGGTGGAGAAGGTGGAGCAGCTGCTCGGCCAGAAGCAGCCGGGAGAGAAGCTCGTTTTTGTGGGGGACGGCATCAATGACGCTCCCGTTCTTACCCGTGCGGACATTGGGGTGGCCATGGGGGCGTTGGGCTCCGACGCGGCCATCGAGGCCGCCGATGTGGTACTCATGGACGACGATCTGAACAAGCTCTCAGTGGCGGTAGCCATCGCCCGAAAGACCATGACCATTGTGAAGGAAAATACCATCTTTGCCATTGGAGTAAAATTCCTGGTGCTGGGACTGTCCGCCGCAGGATTTGCCAATATGTGGGCAGCGGTATTTGCCGATGTAGGGGTGTCAGTGCTGGCCATCCTCAATGCCTCCCGAATGATCGGAGGGAAATAAGAGAAAAAACTCCGCCTCAGGGCTTCCAAGAAGCCTGGGCGGAGTTTTTTTATGGTATTGGGGGAGTGGTAGTGCTTCGAATCCACGCCAGGTACCGGGCACAGCCCTCCTCGTCCTTTAAAGGGTACACAAATCCAAGAGCCGCACCTACCCCGCAGGCGGTACGGTGAAACAGCCCCATAGCGGTGTCTATGGCCCGGCGGAAATGGACGCAGTCCCCATCGGTGTAGGTGCTGACAAAGCAGCGGTAGTCCTCCGTGGACAGCAGATTCTTAAAATATTTGTTAAGCTTGCCGCAAGACAGGGAAAAGTCCGTCTGCACCCCGATGTACCAGCTGAGCATCTGCTCCAGCATGGGCCGGGCCAGCGTGTGGTAGGTGGTCATGGCAAAGGGGAGCTCGTCTCGTGCGATGCCCTTTTCCACATCGCACAGGCACCAGAAAAATTCCTTGCAGCACCCTTGAAAGTGCCGCTGGTCAGGCCGCTTTACATGGAAGTCCTCGTCGCTGGGAGAAGGCAGGTTGGGCAGGCAGCCCACCTTGTCCAACAGGGGGAGAAAAAGCTTGTTGCGCCAGGCACCCCGCTCCATGGCTCCACGGGTCTCCACCCCCACGTCAATGCGGCTGCCGTGGGCGCGCTGGGGTGGATTCCTATTACTGGTGGTTCCGCTTTGCCCGGTTAATGGCGGAGAGGATGGCCCGCAGGGGAGCCAGGTTGATGTTGTGGGACAGACCTACGCCCCAGTACTCCTTGCCGTCCCGCTGGTCTTTGAGCAGGATGTAGGCTACGCCCTGAGAGTCAGAGCCATTGGTAATGGCGTGGGAAGCGTAGTCCAGGAAGGAGAAGCGGGCCATCTTCTCGTCCTTGATGGCGTTAAAGAAGGCATCGATGGGGCCGTTGCCCTCGCCGGACACCTTGAAGATGGTGTCGGTGTGCTGGAGAGTGCCCCAGAAGGTGACGTGGGAGTGGCCCTCGCTGTCTACGCTTTCCTGGAAGGCGTGCTTGAGGAGCTTGTAGGGCTCCTTCACATCGATGTACTCCTGGTGGAACAGCTCGTTGATCCGCTCGGGAGCGATCTCCGTGCCCACCTTGTCCGTCTCTACCTGGACGATATGGCCAAATTCCGGGTGCATGGCCTTGGGCAGGTCAAAGCCGAAGTTGTGCTCCATGATGTAGGCGGCGCCGCCCTTGCCGGACTGGGAGTTGATGCGGATAATGGGTTCGTACTCCCGGCCCACGTCGGCGGGGTCGATGGGCAGATAGGGAATTTCCCAATACTCGGTGCCGCTCTCCTTCATGTACTGGGTGCCCTTGTTGATGGCGTCCTGGTGGCTGCCGGAGAAGGCGGTAAAGACCAGCTTGCCGGCGTAGGGCTGCCGGTCGCCTACAGGCATCTTGGTGCAGCGCTCGTACATCTCCTTGATCTTGTTGATGTTGGAGAAGTTCAGCTGGGGGTCAATGCCCTGGGTCCACATGTTCATGGCCAGGGTGATCATGTCCACGTTGCCGGTGCGCTCGCCGTTGCCGAAGAGGGTGGCCTCCACCCGGTCGGCACCCGCCAACAGGCCCATCTCAGTGGTGGCAACGCCGGTGCCCCGGTCGTTGTGGGGGTGCAGGGAGATGATAGCGCAGTCCCGGCCGGGAATTTTCTTGCAGAAGTACTCCAGCATGTCGGCAAACTGGTTGGGCATGCAGTTCTCCACGGTGGTGGGCAGATTCAGGATGACCTTGTTGTCGGGGGTGGCGTGGAGGTGATCCAGCACCGCCTGGCAGATCTCCACGGCGTAGTCCATCTCGGTGCCCATGAAGGACTCGGGGGAATACTCAAAGCGCAGGTTCATGCCCTCCTCAATGAGGGGACGGGACATCTCATAGATGAGGTCGGCGGCGTCGGTGGCGATTTTGGTGATGCCATCGGTGTCCATGTGGAAGACCACCTTGCGCTGAAGGGTGGAGGTGGAGTTATAGAAGTGGAGAATGACGTTCTTGGCGCCGCGGATGGCCTCAAAGGTCTTTTTAATGAGGTGCTCCCGAGCCTGGACCAGCACCTGGATGGTCACATCATCGGGGATGTGCCCTCCCTCGATGAGCTCCCGGCAGATCTCATACTCCGTCTCGCTGGCAGAGGGGAAGCCGATCTCGATCTCCTTGACGCCGATGTCGATGAGGGTATGGAAGTACTCCAGCTTTTCCTGAAGGTTCATGGGGTCCACCAGGGCCTGGTTTCCGTCCCGCAGGTCCACAGAGCACCAGATGGGAGCTTTGGTGATGACCTTGTCGGGCCAGGTACGGCCCACGATCTTCTGGGGCTGGAAGGGAATGTACTTTTGATATCCGGGTTTCATAGCGTTTCCTCCTATATGATAACGTGTATTGTGTGCGTGAAAAAGTCTGGTTGGGATAAAAAAAGCCCCTGACGTTTTCACGTCAGGGGCGAAAAAATTTTCGCGGTACCACCCTGGTTCGGCTGACGGTTACCCAGACAGCCCTTTGAAACCTCTAACAAGGTCCTGGTCAATAACGAGACCAACCGTTCCACCCTACTCCACGGGAAAACTCCGGTTTTCTTCAGGCAGACTGCTCAGGGGCCAGTTATCCACGGCGGCTCCACACACCGGCTCGCACCAACCGCCGGCTCTCTGAGTGGGAGACTGTCGTCTTTTTCCCCGTCATCACATTTTCTTAGGAAGTATTGTAGCGAAAAGGATCGCGATTGTCAAGTAGCACATGCAGTTTGCCTAAAAAATTTTTTTGAAAAAGAGGTTGCTTTTCCAGAAAATATGTGATATTATATCAGTTGCGTTTACGAGATTACCCTCAATGGAGAAAGAGGTGAACATAATGAAGGAAGGCCTCCACCCCAACTATGAACAGACCACCATCCGGTGCGCCTGCGGCAACGTGATCGAGACTGGCTCCACCAAGAAGGACATCCGCGTAGAAGTGTGCTCCAAGTGTCACCCCTTCTACACCGGCAAGCAGAAAATGGTGGATACCGGTGGCCGTGTCAGCCGCTTCAACAAGAAGTTCGGTCTGGACAAGTAAGACACTCCCAAAAGCCGCGCCGAGGAATCGGTGCGGCTTTTTGCGTATTTTCCCGGTATTGTCCCCAATTTAGGGGCATAGAATAAGCTGCACCCATATTGCAAGGAGGTATGTCACATGTTTATGTCTGTGGATCCGAAGTCCCTGGATCAGAATGTCTTTTCTCTCATTGGAGATCAGTGGATGCTCATCACCGCCGGTACGGCGGAAGCCTGCAATACCATGACCGCCTCCTGGGGTGGGCTGGGGGTACTCTGGGGAGCACCCGCAGCCACCTGCTATATCCGGCCCCAGCGCTATACCAAGGAGTTTGTGGATCGGGAGGAGTACTTCACCCTCGCGTTTTTCTCTGAGGAGTACCGCAAACAGCTTTCCTTGTGCGGCTCCAAAAGCGGCCGGGAGGTAGACAAGGTAAAGGAATGTGGCTTCACGGTGAAAACGGCTGCCTGCGGTGCCCCCTACTTTGAGGAGGCCCAGCTGGTTCTGGTGTGCCGCAAGCGCTTTGCCCAGGCAATGGACCCCAACCACATTCCCCAGGAAATCAAGGAGAAGTGGTATCCCCAGGAGGACTACCACACCATGTATATCGGCGAGATCGTCGAGGTTTTGAAAAAGTAAAACAAATCCCCTTTCGAAAAAGCGCAGAACATGCTTTTTCGAATTTTTGGAGGTTTTATGTCCGAGAAGTTCACACAAGAGAAGTATAACCGGGCGGTGCTGGTGGGCCTTAATGCCTTCAGCCTGTCACGGGAGGAGAACGCCACTGAGGAGTCCATGGAGGAACTTTCCGCCCTGCTGGAGACGGCAGGGGGCGAGACGGTGGGGGTCGTCATGCAGTCCAAGGACAGCCCCGATCCCCGCACCTTCATCGGCGAGGGCAAGGTGGCCGAGGTCCGGGATCTGGTCCAGGCTATGGACGCGGACATGGTGATTTTTGACAACAGCCTGTCCCCCTCTCAGCAGCGGGTACTCAGCGAGGAGCTGAAGGTGTCTGTGCTGGACCGCTCCGCACTGATTTTAGATATCTTCGCCCAGCGGGCCCGCACACGGGAGGGGCGGCTCCAGGTAGAGCTGGCCCAGTACAAATATCTGCTGCCCCGGCTTTTAGGTATGTGGAAGCATCTGGAGCGCCAGGAGGGTGCCATCGGTACCCGCGGCCCCGGTGAGACCCAGCTGGAGAGCGACCGGCGGCATATTCACAAGAAAATTTCCAAGCTGGAGGCCGAGTTGAAGGACGTGCGCCGGGTCCGGGCCACCCAGCGGGAGCGGCGTATCAAAAATGAGGTCCCAGTGGTAGCCATTGTGGGCTATACCAATGCGGGTAAGTCCACCCTCCTGAACCATCTGACCGGGGCGGAGATCCCCGCCAACAACCGCCTCTTTGATACCCTGGATACCACCACTCGCACCCTGGAGATTTCTGACACCTGTACCGTGCTCATCTCCGACACGGTGGGCTTTATCCGCAAGCTCCCCCACCATTTGGTGGAGGCCTTCAAGGCTACTTTGGAGGAGCTGGAGTATGCCGACCTTCTCCTCCATGTCATCGATTCCTCCAGCCCCCAGTGGCGGGAACAGGCCGAGGTGGTGGAGCAGCTCATCCACGAGCTGGGAGCCGATCAGACTCCCCGCATCGAGGTTTTCAACAAGTGCGATTTGTGGACCGGGGACATCCGTCCCCACGGAGAGGGCCGGGTATCCATCTCCGCCAAGACCGGGGAGGGAGTGCCCGAGCTCCTGGCCGCCATCGGCCGGGTGCTGGACAACGGTGCCCGGCGGGTCACCATCCACCTGCCCTATGACAAGGGCGGGCTTCTGGAGGCCCTCTATAAAGAGGCCAAGGTGGAAAACGTAGAGTACAGCGAGACCATCGACGTTGTGGCTGTGTGCACACCCAAGATCATCGGACAGTTGGGACCCCTGGTGGAAGGATGGAAGCCTCACAAGGAACCCTGGGAGGACTAGGGCGCAAACATGTTCTGCGGAACATGAGGGCTTTGCCCCTTGCGCCCTTCCAGGGGGAACCAGTTCCCCCTGGATACGGGCCTTCGGCCCGATACCCCCTCCGCTCTCCGAGGGGAGCGAGCAAGGAGAGTGCCGGTATGATATTAGAAACACCGAGATTGACACTGCGTCCCTTTTTGGACCGGGATGCGGAAGATGTCTACGCCTACGCAAAGGACCCCAGAGTGGGCCCGGCAGCGGGCTGGCCGCCCCATACCAGTGTGGAGAATAGTCTGGAGATCATCCGCACTGTTTTTGCCGCTCCCACTGTCTTTGCTCTGGTGGACCAGGAGAGCGGGAAGGTCATCGGTTCAGCTGGCTTTGTGGGCCGGCACCACACGGAGCTGCCCGGACCGGATGAAGAGCTGGGCTATGCCCTCAGTCCGGAGTTTTGGGGCCGGGGCCTGATGACGGAGGCAGCTTGGGAGCTGATCCGATGGGGCTTTGAGGAGCTGGGTCTTTGCACCATCTGGTGTAACCACTATGAGGGGAATGAGCGTTCCCGCCGGGTCATTGAAAAGTGTGGCTTTCACCACCAATTTTCCCAGGAGGAAACGGTGGAGCTGATGGGAGAGCGGCGGCTGACCCATTACTATGCCCTAAGCCGGAAGGATTGGGCAGCCAGACAGGCGGTGAAGCAATGACCGAATATTATATTCCCACCCGAGAGGGAGTGGGAGAGCTGGTGGAAAAGCGCTCCCGTTTCCTGGGCCATGTGTGGCGGGTATCCTCGGAGGAAGAAGCCAGGGAAAAGATTGAGGCCACCCGGAAAAAACACTACGATGCCCGACACAATTGCTGGTGTTATATCATCCAGGACGGCCCTACCCGCTACTCCGACGACGGAGAGCCCCAGGGAACCGCCGGACAGCCCATGCTCAACGTGTTCCAGCGGGAGGGCGTGGTCAATGTGTGCTGTGTGGTCACCCGGTACTTTGGAGGGATCCTCCTGGGAGCCGGAGGGCTGGTCCGGGCCTATACCCAAAGTGCCAAAGATGCCCTGGATGCGGCTGGAATCTCGGTGGTGCGCCGGTGGGTGGCCATGGAGGTCCCCTGTACCTATGCCCAGTTTGAACAGGCCCGCCGGACGGTGGAGGCTTTTTCCGGGGTGGTGGAGCAGGTAGACTATGGCGCTGATGTGGTGCTCTCTGCGCTGCTCCCTGAGGAGCGGGCAGGGGAGTTTGCCGCCCATATTTTGGATGCTTCTGCCGGCACGATCGAGGTGCTGGAGGCAGGGGAACAATTTAAGGATGTGCCCCTCCGGGGCCCCGTGGGAGAGTAAACAAACAGGCTGTCATCGCTGGATGACGGCCTGTTTTTGTATTTATTGCACAAATCGAAAACGTTTCCATTATGCGAGTTCAACAATTATCGTCCTTGACGTTGCCAAAACCTGCTGGTAAAATACCGGTGACCATTCAGAAAGGTGGTCCTAAGCGCCCAGGCTGGAGGAGCGATCCGGAGGCCTGTGCGGCGCGTAAATTCTGAAGTAATGGAGGAATCAAGTATGGTACGTGAGATTGAGATCAAGGACGGCTCTCAGGTAGAGAAGATCAACCGGCTGGCTTGCAACACTCCCTTTGAGGTTTGGCTGAGTTCCGGCACTCTTATGCTGGATGCCCGTTCCCTGCTGGGGTTGTTCGCTCTGGTGGGCAAGAAGGCCCTGGTTGTGGCCGAGGATGACGTGAATCCACGGGCATTTAACAAGCTGGTCAATAAGATGGTGTAACCATTGGAAGCGGCTATATGTCCCCCGATTTTGGATGACATGGCTGCAGCAAACGACACCCCCGCATCTCATGGAGACACGGGGGTGTCGTTGTATTATGGAAGATTACAGCAGGTGGAAGTTCACAATGAGCCCGGAGAATACAATGGATACGGTGGACACCAGTTTAATAAGAATGTTCAAGGAAGGGCCAGAGGTGTCTTTGAAGGGGTCGCCCACCGTGTCGCCGATGACAGCGGCCTTGTGCTGGTCGGAGCCCTTCCCGCCGTGGTGGCCGGCTTCGATGTACTTCTTGGCGTTGTCCCAGGCTCCGCCGGCGTTGGACATGAACACCGCCATGGCAAAGCCGCTGACAGATACGCCGCCCAGAAGACCCACCACGCCCTCTACAGAGAGAATGAGGCCGGTGAGGATGGGGACGATAATGGCCAGCAGGGAGGGCTTCACCATCTCACGCAGGGCGCCTTTGGTGCACAGGCCTACGCAGGAGGCGTAGTCAGGATCGGCCTTGCCGTCCATGATCCCCGCGATCTCTCGGAACTGCCGGCGGACCTCCACCACGATGGACTGGGCGGCCCGCTGCACCGCGCTCATCGTGAAAGCGGCAAAGACGAAGGTGAGCATGGCTCCAATGAACAATCCCACCAGAACGGCGGGGTTGGTGAGGGACAGGTCGGGGGCATGGTCCATCTTGGCCTTGACAATGTCCACATAGCTTACCAGCAGGGCCAAGGCGGTGAGGGCGGCGGAGCCGATGGCAAAGCCCTTGCCGGTAGCGGCGGTGGTGTTGCCCAGAGAATCCAGAGCGTCTGTGCGTTCCCGGACTTCCTTACCCAGACCGGACATTTCGGCAATGCCGCCGGCGTTGTCGGCTACGGGGCCGTAGGCGTCGGTAGCCAGGGTGATGCCCAGGGTGGAGAGCATGCCCACAGCGGCAATGCCGATTCCGTAAAGTCCTTTGGAAAAGAGGAGCGTGTAATTCTCAGAAGCAGTGGTCATGGTGCCTCCGGCGGCCAGGAAAGAGACAATGACCGCTGCGCCTACAATAAGGATAGGAGCGATGGTGGACAGCATGCCCAGGGAGAGGCCTCCGATGATGGTGGTGGCGGCGCCCGTCTCAGTGGCGTCGGCCAAACCCTGGGTAGGCTTATAGGTATCGGAGGTATAGTATTCCGTGAAGTAGCCGATGGCACAACCGCCGGCAAGGCCGCAGAGGATGGCGATGTAGACGCCCCAGCTGCCCAGGATGAAGTAGGTGAGGGGGGCGGCGATGATGGCGGCCAGGACGGCGGCGGTATAGGTGCCCTTACGCAGGGTGCCCAGCAGCTCCCGCTGGGAGGCACCTTCGCGGGTGCGGATGAGGAAGGACCCAAAGATGGAACACAGAATGCCCACCACAGCCAGGGCAATGGGCAGCAGCATGGCGCCCCAGCTGTTGTCTGGATAGGCGGCCACACCCAGAGCGAAGGTGGCCAGGATGGAGCCCACATAGCTCTCGTAGAGGTCAGCGCCCATACCGGCCACGTCGCCGACATTATCGCCCACGTTGTCGGCGATGGTGGCGGGGTTGCGGGGGTCGTCCTCCGGGATACCGGCCTCCACCTTGCCCACCAGGTCGGCGCCTACATCCGCGGCCTTGGTAAAAATACCGCCGCCCACACGGGCGAAAAGGGCCATGAAGGAGGCACCCATGCCGAACATCACCATAGTCTGTGCAATCTTAGCGGCATCAAAGTGAGCAATGTACTTCAAAATGTGGAACCACACAGAGATATCCAGAAGTCCCAGACCCACCACCGTGAAGCCCATGACGGCGCCGGAGGAAAAGGCCACATTGAGGCCCTTGTTCAGGCTTTCGCTAGCGGCCTGGGCAGTGCGGGCGTTGGCAGAGGTGGCGATCCTCATGCCCACAAAGCCTGCCAGGGCGGAGTAGATGCCGCCGGTGAGGAAGGCAAATGGGATAAACCAGTTATCCAGCAGTTGGAAATAGGCCAGGATCAGCAACACCAAAAAGACCACAACAAAGACCTTGGCCACGGTGACGTACTGGTGACGTAAGTAGGCGTTTGCGCCTTGGCGGATTGCCGCGGCAATTTTTTTCATGGTGTCGTTCCCCTCAGAGAAGGAGAGGACCCTGCGGCTCTGGAAGAGAGCAAAGAGGAGGGCGGCCAGGGCTCCGGCAAGTCCGATCCAGAAGAATTGATCCATGATTTTACACGCTCCTTACCTATGCAGAAGTGATATTGACCAAATATTTTATGATTTTGTGGGGGTTATATGTGAATATTTTACCACAATAAAAAAGAAATGCAAGAACATAATTTAGTTCCTTAAAATATCAAGTCGTTTGAGCGCGTTTCATTCAAATAAAAAGAGAAATCCGGAACGATCCAATATCTGTCTGAACAGAAAAAACCGCCCCTTTGGAGAGGGGCGGCTTTGCTGTAAAAACAGAAACTCAGGTTCTGCGCCAGGCAGTGGGGCTGAAGAGAATGAGAATGGGGAAAATTTCCAGCCGTCCGGCAATCATGCACAGGGACATAACGCCCTTGGACAGGGAGGAGAAGGCGGAGAAGTTGCCCATGGGGCCGATGACCTCCAGACCGGGGCCCACGTTGCTCACGCAGGTGAGAGAGGCACTGAAGGAGACGGCAAAGGAGTTGCCGTCCAAAGAGATAATGAGGGCGGCCCAGAAGACCAGAAGTACATAGGCCCCCACAAAGACCAACAGAGAGTGGAGGGTATCCTCGCCCACCACCTTGCCGTCCAGCTTCACAACCTCCACCGCGCGGGGGTGAGTGATACGGTGCAGCTCTCGACGGATGGAACGCAGGAGGGTGAGAATTCGGGAGCACTTTATGCCGCCGCCGGTGGAACCGGCACAGGCTCCGCAGAACATGAGCAAAATTAAAATCACCTGGGAAAACTGTGGCCAGAGCACATAATCCGCCGTGGCAAAGCCGGTGGTGGAAATAATGGAGGCCACTTGGAACACGGTGTAGCGCAGGCTCTCCCACACACTGGTATAGAAGCCCAGGTTGGCCAGGGTGATGAGCACAGTGGCCCCGGAGACCACCAGGAGGAAGAACCGAAGCTCATCGCTTTCCAGAGCTTCCTTCCACCGACGGGTGAGCAGGAGAAAATAGACGGCGAAGTTCAGGGAGAACAGAAGGATAAATACGGTAATGATCATCTCAATGGCTACGCTGTCATAGGCCGCCACACTGGTGTTTCGGTTGGAGAAGCCGCCGGTGCCCGCGGAAGAGAAGGCGTGGATGAAGCAATCGTAAAGGGGCATGCCTGCCAGCTTCAGACAGACGACCTCAAGGATGGTGAGGGCGAAGTACATGCTGTAGAGAATTTTGGAGGTCTGAGACTGCTTGGGTACCAGCTTGGAAAAGACGGGGCCCGGTGTCTCAGCCTGGGTGAGGTAGTGGGAGCGGATGCCCATAGTAGGCACAATGGCGGTGGCCAGCACCAGTACGCCCATGCCCCCCAGCCAGTGGGTAAAGGAGCGCCAGAAAAGGATGCCACGGGGCAGAGACTCAATGTCCGTGAGAATGGAGGCTCCCGTGGTGGTAAAGCCTGAGCAGGACTCGAAGATACAGTCCATGGGGGTGGCAAAGTAGCCGCAGAACAGGAAGGGCAGGGAGCCCACAAGGCCTGTGATGATCCAGATGAGACCCACGGAAATAAATCCCTCACGGGTAAAGAACTGCCGGTTTTTGCAGGGGAGGGCGGACAAGCCCAGTCCGCAGACGGCCACAATGGCAATGGTCAGCAGAAAGGGGGTGGGGTCCTCCCGGTATAAGAGGGCTACCATCAGCGGCAGCACCAGGGCCACGGCCTCCACCAGGAGGATCCGGCCCACCAGCTTTAAGACCAGCTTAATGTTCATGCTCCCGTGCCTCCCGAGGGTACCACAAAGCCAGAATCTTCATCATAGATGTCATTGAGATCCAAAATACCACCTCCGCGGGCAATGATGATCACAGAATCCTCCTCTTGAAGATAAGAGGAGCCCTCGGGGATAATGATTTCAGTGCCACGGACGATGACGGCCAGCAGCACCTCGGGCTTGAGGCGCAGGTCCTTCAGAGGCGTTCCAAGATGGTGCGTGTTTGGTCCCACGGTAAATTCCATCGCCTCTGCTGCCCCGTCGGCAATGCGGTGCAGGGAGTTCATGACGCTGCCCTGGGAGTTCTCCATCCCACGTACCCGGTGAAGGATGTGGGAAGCGGTAATGAATTTGGGGGAGACGACGCTGTCCAGACCTAAGGAGCGGACAATGCCCGCGTAGTTCTGGCGGTTACACTTGGTAACCACCTTGGGGAGTCCCATCTGCATGGCGTACAGGGAGATGATGAGGTTGTCCTCATCTCGGTCGGTCAGGGCGACAAAGGCGTCGGAATGAGAGAAGTTTTCGGAATCCAGTACTTCCGAGTCAGTGCCGTCCCCGCAGATGACCATAGCCGAGGGGAAGCGCTCGCTGATGAGCCGGCAGCGCTCCTCGCAGCGCTCCACAATTTTGAACCGGATGCCCGAGGAGGAGAGGAGCTTGGCCAGATACATGGAAATCTTGCCTCCGCCCACTAAAAAGACCTGCTTCACCTTTGGTGCGTAGCGGCCAAGCAGGTGGAAGAACTGGTCCAACCCATCCGGCTGGCCTACCAGATAGAGCTTGTCACCCTCCTGGGGGACATAGGAGCCGTTGGGAATAAAGACCTTGCCGTCCCGGTCAGCAGCGCAAAAGAGCAGGGAGAGCTTTTTTACCTGGGGAGAGAGGGTGTGGATGGGCTTGCCCACCAGAAAGTCCCCCTCCTGCAGACGCACGCCCATGAGCTCCACCCTTCCGCGGCAGAATGTCTCGATGTTGGCGGCGGCGGGGAAGCGCAGCAGACGGAAAATTTCGATGGCGGTAGCATTTTCCGGGTTGATGACCATGTCGATCTTCAGGTTGCGGCGCAGGTCGGCCAGACTGCTGGTATACTCGGGGTTGCGGATGCGGGCAATGGTATAGCTGGCTCCCAGGCTCTTGGCGGTAAGGCAGCATACCATGTTTACCTCGTCGGAGCTGGTGGCGGCTACCAGCAGGTCAGCGCTGTCAACTCCGGCTTCCCGCAGCGTGGCCACGGACACACCATTGCCCCGGACGGTCATCACGTCCAACTGGTCACCCGCCCGGCGCAAGATTGCTTCACTCTGGTCCACAATGGTGATGTTGTGCTCCTCCAGCACCAGCTGCTCGGCTAGGGAAAAGCCAACCTTTCCACAGCCTACGATTACGATGTCCATGTCTCAGGAAATCCTTTCTATTGTAAATTAAATTGTAATAATGTGTTAAATGGTCCACTCTCCGTGGACGATGCCGACCAGCAGCCAGTTTGTATCCTCCAGAGTAAAGACCAGCTTCAAGGAGGACCAGTCCAGCCCGTCGTTGTGTGGGTCGGCGCTGGGAAGGCAGAAGTCAACAAAGCGGCAGCCGGGATATTCTTCCGTAAGATTTTCCAGAGCATTGCCGGCGGTGATGATCTGATCCACCCCGATCATGGAGGCCTGGGTGTAGTCAATGTTGTAGACGTACCGGGCAAAGTATTGCTCCATGGTCATTTTAATGGGATTGCCCCGGCCATCCTCAAAGCCCCAGGTGTATATGTTTTTATCTTTGGCCAGGTCCTGTACCTGGGTGGAGGTAAAGGTGAGGTCAGAGTCAAAGTTTACCGTGGAGTAGGGCGTGAAGGTAACGCCCCGAGTGGGGTGGATGTATTTGGCCACGGTTGCGTAGTCCTTCTGGCGCAGAGCCTGATTCACGATACAGGCGGTGTTGAGCAGGGGGAAATTGTCACTGGCGCTGGGGGTGGAGGTACTGGCTCCGGAAGCGGACGAGGCCGAGCCGGAACTGGAACCCGAGCTTGAGGGTTCTAACGTGGTGAAGGTCATAGTACCTACGTCGGCGGTGGTAGTTTTTGCGGGAGTCCAGTCGATGGGGACGAGCACGCCGATCAGTAGGCCAATGAGCAGACATAGAATGCAGGGAAAAAGCAGGGAACGTTTCATGATATGCCTCCTAGTAGGGGGTAAAAGGGAATAAAATCCCGTTGCTTGCCGATGGGGTGACCATTATTATACAATAAGACTTCTCTATATGCAAGTATTCCCGCAAAATGCATAGGCGATCTAAACACATGGGAAGGATTCTTGTGAAAAATAGAAACTTGTGATATGATCATACCAAGATCCCCGCCCTTAGGGCGGAGAAACAGGAGGCAGAGCCATGAACGAACAGCAGCGGGACAGACAGTTCCATATCCAGTGTGCCCGGGGAGAGGTCGGGCGCTACTGTATCCTCCCTGGGGATCCGGGACGGTGTGAGGCCATTGCAAAGTACTTTGACGAGCCTGTGCATGTTCAGTCTAACCGGGAGTACACCACCTACACAGGAAAGCTTTTGGGAGAGAAAGTAAGCGTAGTGTCCACGGGCATTGGCGGCCCCTCTGCGGCCATTGCCATGGAGGAGCTGTGCAACATCGGAGTGCACACCTTTATCCGGGTGGGTACCTGCGGGGGGATCGAGCTGGGGGTGCAGAGCGGCGACGTGGTGGTGGCCACCGGCGCGGTGCGCATGGAAGGGACCAGCCGGGAATATGCCCCCATCGAGTGGCCCGCTGTCCCCGACTTTCAGGTGACCTGTGCCCTGAGCACCGCCTGCCAGCGGCTGGGGCTTTCCTGGCATGCCGGGGTAGTCCAGTGTAAGGACTCCTTCTATGGCCAGCATTCCCCCGGCCGTATGCCCGTGAGCGAGGAGCTGCTGGAGAAGTGGGAGGCCTGGAAGCGGCTGGGGGTATTGGCCAGCGAGATGGAATCTGCCGCCCTCTTTACCGTGGCCGCTGCCCGCCGGGCACGTTGCGGCTCCGTGTTCCATGTGATCTGGAACCAGGAGCGGGAGAAGGCGGGACTGGATCAAAAGGAGTCTCACGACACTTCCGCGGCGATTCGCGCCGGGGTAGAGGCCCTGAAGCTGCTGATTTTAAAGGATCTGGAGAAATAACCGACTATGGGAGCCTGAAAAGGCTCCCATTTTTCAAACAGAAAATTATTGACAAACGATAATTTACTTGATACACTCAAGATGAAATTATTGTTTTGCGATAATTAGGAGGGCGCTATGAAACACAAGCTTTGGGTGGTCCCGGCCGGAGCGGTTCTGGGTCTTGGGTGCGGGGGACTGGTGCTTTTTGGAGGGAGTTGGAGCGTGAAAGGCCTGGCCGCTCCGCTGCTGGCCCTGGGAGAGGGGCTGCGGGGGCTGTCCCTGTCCGGCTTCTGGGGAAATCTGGCGGCCTGGGGGATTGTGCTGCTTGTGTCTGCTCTGCCTCTGGTGGCGTTGATCCTGCTGGATGGAAAGCGCCGGGCGGCGGACGAGTGGCTGCTGGGACTGATGTCCCCGGTGCTGATGGCCAGCTTATGGCTGCTGGTCAACCCCACCCAGATGGGCTGGATGGTGCGGGAATTTTTCCCGGTGGCTGTCGGTTGGACCCTCCTTTCTATGGCCCTTGCTTTTGTAGCTCTGCGGCTGCTGCGGTCCCTGGAGGGAGCTCCACGAGAGAAGCTGGCACGGGCCTTCGCGGCGCTGCTCTATGTCTGTGCAGCGTTGACCGCCTTTGCCGTTGTCTGCAGCCAGGTACTGGAAGGGGCCCAACAGTGGGCGGAGGTAGTGGCGGACAACACCGATCCGGGGAGCCTGACTCCGCTGATGATCGGCCTGTTGTGTCTGCTGAATGCTGCTCCGGGCATCCTCTCTGCAGTGACCATGGTGTGGGGGGCCTCCCTGTCCCGTGTGTTGGGCCGGTTGGACTTTGAGGAGGAAGGGGTGGAGCTGTGTGAGCGCACTGCTCTTGCCTGCCGCATGGTGGCCCAGGCTACCGTGGTGCTGGCGGTGTCGGGAAACCTTATTCAGCTGGCCCTGCTGGAGCAGCTGCACGCCACCCACTTCTCCCTGACGATGCCCCTCTTCTCCCTGATGCTTTCAGCGGGGCTTATGCTCCTGTGCCGTCTGCTTCAGCGGGGGCGGGAACTGCAGAAGGACAGTGACTCTATCATATAAGGAAGTGGGACTATGGCCATCCGGGTCATGCTGGGGGACATTTTAAAGGAGCGGGGGATGACCTCCAAGGAGCTGTGCGCCAAGGTGGGCATTACCGAGGCCAACTTATCCATCCTTCGCTCGGGGAAGGCCAGCGGCGTACGCTTTCACACCATCAACAAAATCTGCTACTATTTGAACTGTGACGTGGGGGACATCCTGCGCTTTGACGGACGATTGGAGGACGGCGATGAAGAACCTTTGGAATAAGAAGTGGCCACGGGTGTTGCTGGTGGTCCTGATCTGCGGCGTGCTTGCCCTGGCGGTGGACGCAACAGGAGGAAAGCTGGCCCAACCGGAGCGGAAGGCGGTGGAGGAGGACAAGTTTATCGGCTACCAGCTGGTCTTTGAACGCCTGCCCGGGGAGTGGGAAGAGATCACACGGGACTACTCCGGCTGGGTGGACTATGGGCCGGATTATGTGAAGGTGGACGGCCTGGGGACGGTGGCCTTTAGCAAAAAGATCCTCATCGGGGAATATGACGAGGCGAAAAGCCGCTATGTGTTCCCAGGCCGGGAGGGCTTCAACTGTTTTTGTGCCGTCCAGGACCTGGAGGGCGGAAAGCACTATACCGGCTATACCGACATGGCGGATGTGCACACCAAGGTAGGGGATACGGAAACCTCTGTCAGCGGCACGGTATACTTCGGGCCCCCGGTGGATGCCACCAGCTGGAACACCGAGAACTACGACTATGGCTGGACGGCCTATCCGGTCTATCAGATGAAGGACGGCACCGTCTATCTGGAGGACGGCGGCAACAGCTACGGAGGCATAGGCGGCTTTACCGTTTCCACCAAGACGGCCTACACTGAGACGGTGGACGGAGAGGAGCAGACCACCTCCTTTGAGGTGTCGGTGTCCATGGAGTCGGTGGAGCGGGTCCGGGAGTTTTCCGTCACCTGGTTTGATGGGGCAAACCAGCAGGTGATGGAGCACACCATCCCCATGGAAGAAATTGGGGAGGAGGGCCTCACCTTGGAGCGGCCTCAGGGAGCCGTGTGGGTTCTGGTGTCCGAAACAGACCGCCTGGGAGCGGTCAAGCGCAGTGCCTATACCCTGGGTGAGGAGGGGGCTTCCCACCGCCTGGTCCGGTTGGACGAGCGGGGAATGGGAAGGGTTACTTACCTCACTTTGAAGTAAGCTTTTTTTAAAAAGAGGAAGAAAACGGGAGATGGGAGCCCCCCATCTCCCGTTTCTCAAACATACGGAAAACCGGGGGTAAAATGGGGGTGAAATTGTGGGAAAAATTTGGGGAAAATCATTGACATTTGGGGTACAGTCAGATATAGTGTATCTCGCTATCCGTGAAAGCCCGGCCCCCCGGACGCTCTTTGGGAAGTGAGCGCCGACCCGGGTGAATAAATCGAGGGAGCTGACAAGGTTACAAAGCAATTAAAGGGGGAAGCGCGCATGTCCAAGGAGCTTATCCGTCTGTCCAACTGCACCATGGCCTTTGATGGCGAGGTGGTGCTGGATGGCATCAATTTGTATATTAACGATAAGGAATTCCTCACACTGCTGGGTCCCAGCGGGTGCGGCAAGACAACCACACTCCGAATCATCGGTGGTTTTCAGACGCCCACCTCTGGCGACGTATTTTTTGACGGTGTGAGGATTAATGCTGTCCCGCCGCATAAACGGGCAGTAAACACCGTTTTTCAGAAGTACGCTCTGTTCCCGCATTTAAATGTATATGAGAACATCGCCTTTGGCCTTCGTCTGGGCAAGACCGACGAGAAGGGCAAAAAGGTCAAGCTCAGTGAGCAGGAGATCCACCAGCGGGTGATGGAGATGCTGGAGGTCGTGAACCTCCGGGGCTTTGAAAAGCGGCACATCTCCCAGCTCTCCGGCGGTCAGCAGCAGCGTGTAGCCATTGCACGGGCGCTGGTGAACCGGCCGAAGGTCCTTTTGCTGGACGAGCCCCTGGGCGCGTTGGACCTGAAGCTCCGCAAAGATATGCAAAACGAGCTCAAGCGCATCCAAAAGGCCATGGAGATCACCTTTATCTATGTGACCCATGACCAGGAGGAGGCCCTTGCCATGTCCGACACGGTGGTGGTCATGGATGCGGGCAAGATCCAGCAGATCGGCACCCCTGAGGATATTTATAACGAGCCTAAAAACGCCTTTGTGGCCGACTTCATTGGGGAGTCCAACATTCTCGATGGTATCATGCGTGATGACGGAGTGGTGGAGATCTTCAACCGGAAGTTCAAGTGTCTGGACAGCGGCTTTGAGAAGGACGAGCCTGTGGACGTGGTCATCCGCCCTGAGGACGTGGACATCGTCCCGGAAAATGAGGGGCAGCTCAAGGGCACGGTCACTTCGGTTACCTTCAAAGGGGTCCACTATGACACCATCGTGGACTTCTACGGCTTTAAGTGGCTTATTCAGACCACCGATTTCTGCCCCGTAGACAGCCGTATCGGCATTAAAATCGACCCGGACGGAATCCACGTCATGAAGAAGAGCCATTACTCCGGCATGTTCGGTGACTATTCCTCCTATTCTGAGGAGTATGAGGAGATCAGCGACGCCTCCATTGACCCGGAAGAGGAGGAGCAGGAGGGCGGAAATGAAGAATAAGATTGCCTGGCTGTCCGCCCCCTATGTGCTGTGGATGGCCCTGGTGGTGGTGGCCCCCATCATTATGGTGGTGTTCTATGCCTTTACCACGGCCGAGGGTCTGGCCCAGTGGGGTGAGATTCCCATTACAGAGATCTTCACGCTGGACAACTTTGCCAGAATGGGCACCTATACGGTGATTTTTGCCCGTTCCTTCCAGCTGGCCCTGGTGGCTACCATCGTCTGCCTGCTGCTGGGCTATCCCCTGGCCTATGTGATGGCTAAGGAGGGTCCCGGTTTTCAGCGCATGGCCATGGTGCTCATCATGCTGCCCATGTGGGTGAACTTCTTGCTGCGCACCTACGCGTGGATGGCCATTTTGGAAAATAACGGTATTCTCAATAACTTTTTTGAGGCTATCGGTCTCTTTGACCTCATCAACCGCATTTTTGGGACCGACCTCACCTACTTCCGCATGATCCGCACCCAGGGAGCAGTGGTGCTGGGTATGGTGTATAACTACCTGCCTTTTATGGTCCTGCCCATTTATTCGGTCATTATCAAGCTGGACCACTCCCTGCTGGAGGCCGCACGGGACCTGGGAGCCAACTCCGCCCAGGTGTTCCGAAAGGTCATCTTTCCCCTGTCCCTGCCCGGAGTGCTGTCTGGAGTGACCATGGTGTTTGTCCCCTCGGTGTCCACCTTTGCTATTTCCCGTATGCTGGGCGGCAATAACCAGATGCTGTTGGGCAACCTCATTGAGCAGCAGTTTTTGGGCGGAGCCTATAACCCCTATCTGGGCAGTGCGATCGCCCTGGTCATGATGATTATCGTCATTGTCTGTATGGTGGTTATGAACCACTTTGGCGAGGGCGAGGAACAGGCGGTGATGCTATGAGACGTTACCGCATTGGAAGCCGTTTTTACATGGCCCTCATTTTTCTGTTCCTTTATGCGCCTATTTTGCTGCTGGTAGTGTTTTCCTTTAACGATGCCAACAGTAATGTGGTCTGGCAGGGATTTTCTCTGCGGTGGTATGAGGAGCTGTTCCGGGACCGGCAGATCATGGGGGCGGTATACAATACCCTTCTGGTTTCTGTCCTGGCTACTGCTATCTCCACCGTGGTGGGAACCTTCACCGCAGTGGGCCTGTTCGGCATGCGCCGGCGTTGGCGTGATCCCATTTTGACGGTGAATAATATTCCCATTATGAATGCGGATATCGTTACCGGTGTGGCGCTGTGCATCTTCTTTGTGACCGTCATCGCCGGGTGGAATGGCGTGGTTGTGGAGGGGTGGAATGGGTTTGTGACCTATCTGGAGGAGAATTTCCGCCGCACCCTTCCCCGTATGGGTGAGGTCAACATGGGCTTTACCACCCTGCTGCTGGCCCATATCTCCTTTGATATCCCCTATGTGATTCTCAACGTGCTGCCCAAGCTGCGGCAGATGGACCGCAGTCTCATCGATGCGGCACAGGACTTGGGCTGCACCTGGATGCAGGCCTTCCGCAAAGTGGTGATCCCTGAGATCAAGCCCGGCATTGTTTCCGGTGCCCTCATTGCCTTCACCATGAGCGTGGACGATTTCGTTATTTCCTACTTTACCGCCGGCTCCGCCTCCACCTTGTCCATTGAGATCTATGGCATGGTGCGCAAGCGTGTGAGTCCCGAGCTCAACGCCGTGTCCACCCTGCTCTTTGGGGTGGTGCTGGTGCTGCTCATCATCATCAATGTCCGGGAATGGCGTTTGGAAAAGCGGCAGACGGCCGGAACGTAATGTGGTCCCATCGCCCAAAGGGCGTGGAGATAGAAAATCAACCAAATACTGGAGGAATGATCAATTGAAAAAAATCACTGCCTTGACCCTGGCCTGTTCTCTGGCTTTGGGCCTGTTCCTGTCCGGATGCGCCATGGAGGAGTCCACCAGCGGAAGCATGTCCTTTACCGCCGGCAGCGGCAGCACCGCAGGCAATAACAGCAGCAGCACCACGGGAAGTAAACGTGAGGTCAATGTGTGCAGCTGGGGCGAGTATATTGATGAGAGTCTCATTGATAAATTTGAGCAGGAGACCGGCATCAAGGTCAATTACAACACCGCCCCTTCCAACGAGGAGCTCTATTCTCTGCTCCAGTCCGGCGGCGTGAACTATGATGTCATCGTCCCCTCTGACTATATGATCGCCCGTCTGATCTCTGAGGATATGCTCCAGCCTCTGGACTACAGCAAGATCCCCAACTATGAGAAGATCGACGAGCAGTACAAGGGCCTGTCTTTCGATCCCAATAACGAGTATACCGTCCCCTACACCTGGGGTACCCTGGGCATCATCTACAACACCACCATGGTGGACGAGCCCATCACCAGCTGGGAGGTCATGTTCTCTGATGAGTACGCCGGAAACATCCTGCTCATCGACAACTCCCGTGACGCCTTCGGCATGGCCCTTTATTACCTGGGCTATGATGTAAATACCACCGACGAGGCTCAGATCCGGGAGGCAGCCCAGCTGGTAGCCGATGCCAAGGCACGGGGCGTCTATGACGGCCAGGGCATGGACGAGGTCTTCCAGATCATGGAGGGCGGCAACCTGGCTATCGCCACCTACTATGCCGGCGACTTCCTCAGCATGCACGAGAATAATCCCGACCTGGCCTTCTGTGTCCCGGAAGAGGGCTCCAACTGGTTCGTGGATGCCATGTGTATCCTGAAGAGTGCCAAGAACGTGGACGAGGCTCACGAGTGGATCAACTTCATCGCTTCCACCGAGTCCAACCTGGCTAACATGGACTACATCTGGTACGCTTCTCCCAACGCTGAGGCGCTGGAACAGTACCCCGCCTACTACGAGGAGACCTACGGGGAGCCTCTGGATCAGGAGCTTTACGAGATCATGGCCGCCCCCAAGGACGTTCTGGCCCGCTGCTCCATGTATGAGAACCTCCCTGCTGAGACTCTGGCTCTCTATAATGACCTGTGGATTGAGCTGGGCATTTGACCTGTCTGAAAAATCCGCGCGGAATGATTTCCGCGCGGATTTTTTTTGTCCGGGGAAGGAGGAAATGGCCCAACAGGCATTTTTTGTACGCCTTTGTCCATACTAACAGTAGAAAAGGAGGTGAGTACGGTGAGTCAATCCAAGAAAGCGAAATGCCGCCAGGGGAGAAACCTAAAGGGCTCTTCCCCTATTGCCGGGATCAATCCTACCGACCCGAAGCGCAGCGCCCAGGACCCCATGGCCGATCCCCTGGAGATGCGCATGAAGCGGGAGAGCCACCAGATGTAAGACACATTTTGAGAAGATGTTTTCTCTGTGCGGACAGGTTAGAAATTGTTTCGGACGGTTCACATAATGTTCATGGAAAATTCCAGATTTGGTGAAGATTCCCCTGGGACACTATGGTAAGCTATGGACAGATCAAAGATCTGATCTGTTTTCCTCCTTTCCCGCAGCACAGGCCGCGGGGGGACGATCCGGCACCCGCGCGAATACCGGATCACGGGAAATAGCCCTTTTCTCCCAGGGCTGTGAACCGACCTCTTGACGCAGGGTATGCGTCTCACTGCCGCCGCCGCTGTATCGCCACGGGGCGGCAGACCAAAGGCTCCCGCCCGCTTTCGGACGGTTTGCATATATTCATTTCTTCACCTCCCCCTTCTTTATGTCAAAAGGCCCGCCGTTTTCGGCGGGCCTTTTGGCATGTTCCAGAAAGCAGCGGGCGGAAGTTTACTTTGTCACTGCCTGGGGGAGACAAAATGTTCAAAGGACTTTCTCAGGAGTTAAGAGGCAGGTTGAGCAGCCCGGCCGGGCCCTTCTCCATGAGCTGATAGTAGTCGTAGTGAAAGAGAATGCGGTAGTAGTCCGTGTCCAGGATGGTAGCGGAATAGGCCACCCGGTTTTGCACCTCGGCGATGAGGCTGGATACCTCCTCTGTTTCCGGCGGCTTGCCGTCCCATCGGGTAAACACATCCGTCGTGGAGTCATAGTATCCCTGGCCGCTGATAAAGCTGTAGTTGGCAAAGATCA
Source organism: uncultured Oscillospiraceae bacterium (assembly GCA_944385035.1). Taxonomy (GTDB): domain Bacteria; phylum Bacillota; class Clostridia; order Oscillospirales; family Oscillospiraceae; genus Lawsonibacter. The sequence continues at coordinate 191,187 of CALWVV010000002.1, forward strand.
CCAGAGGCTCTTGCTCAGAGAGGATATCGGTGCCCATAATAAGCCGGGAGTCATATTCCAGCCCGAAGAGGTTGGAGAGGGTGGGCATTACGTCCAGACTGGAGCAGTACTTGTCCACATACACCGGCTCCTCCATTTCGCTGTTCCAGAGGATCAGGGTGTTTTCGTAGATCTCGAACACCGGGTCCACCGGGTGCCCCAGCAGCTCGCTGTACTCCTCATCGGTGAGGCCATAGGGGTAGTGGTCGGCGGAGAGGACAATCACGGTGTCCTCCAGCTTGCCCGCCGCCTCCAACTGGTTCAAAAGCCGCTCCATGGCCAGCTCCAGCTCCATCTGACTGGCCAGATAGCACTTGACCGTATCGCTGTAGGGCAGATCCTTCACTTTGTCCCAGTGCCGGGCGGCCATGGCATTTTCCTCCAGAGTGTAATTGAGGTGGCCGCTTACGGTCAGGCAGTAGACCATAAACTGGTCTTCGTCGATGAACATGGGGACGATTTCCTCCATCATCTCCAGGTCGGAGGGAGGGAACTGGCCGCCCCAATCCATATTGAGCCCCTGGCCGATGGCGTAGTACTCGTAGCCCATGTTGGGGTGGGAGAGGTTGCGGTCATAGTAATCGTACAGGTAATCGTGGAAGGCCATGGTCCGGTAGCCTTCTTTCCGGAACTGGTTGCCCAGAGCAAAGGGCATGTAGTTTTCCGAAGACAGGGAGTAGCTCCACACGCCGGATTTTGGGATCAGGCCGGTGGTCGTCACATATTCTCCGTCCGAGGTGGATACTCCCCACAGGGGCGTGTAGAAATTCTCAAAGACAAAGCCCTGGTGGGACAACCTCCAAAGGGTAGGCGTGCGCTGGGGATCCATGGCCAGGGTGGAAAAGCCCTCGGCCACGATCCAGATGAGATTTTTCCCCTCGAAGTAGCCGGTCCACTGGTTTTCCGGAGTGGGGGTACGCTGGGAAAACCACTGGTGAGCCCGAAGAAGTCCCTCGTCTGTCTCCTGGGCAATAATGGTGTCAAAGTCGATGGGGAGAGTGTGTACCCCCTCGGGGGCGAAAGCCGTGGTGGAATCCCCATCGTCTTCTCCCTGGCTGTCATCCGGGCTGGGGGCATCTGAGCCGGGCTCCAGCTCCTGGTCAGGGTCAATGCCGAAGAGCACACGGCGCAGCTCCAACTGGGTTTGGGTAAGCGCGCCAAAGTACTGAGTCTCCAGCTCGGGGGTGGCGGTTTGAAAATAGATGTACCGCAGAGACATGACTCCGCCGCCGCACAGCATCACAAGGCCCATGGATAAAAGCTGAATCAAAGCAGCCAGCATCGCCCAGCGAAAGCCCAGTCCTTTGGAGTGCGGACGGGGAGAAATGATCCGCTCCCGCAGCCAGAAGGACAGGACCGGAGGAATAGCCATTACCACCACCGGAAACCAGTTGACCAGCACCTCCCCCACGGCCATATCTCCAAAGGCTCCTGCCACCATAGCCATTTTGGTCAAAGAGAAGATGGTCAGGAAGGTTTTAAACAGGCGGTAATAGACGGTCTGCGCCCCCAGCCACAAAGAGAGGATCAGGGTGCACAGGACCAGCAGTGCCCGTCCCCGCCGGGGGGATACGCTGCCGCACAAAAGTCCCAGCAGCAAGGCGCAGGGCAAAGAGAAGAGCAGCGTGAACAGCACCCCCGGAATGGTGAGGGAGCCGAAGCAGAACAGCTTTAACGAAATCTCCTCATAATAGATGACTGCAAAAAAGAACAGGGAGGGGGCGGCCAGGGGCCTCCAGCGCTCCCACAGTCGGGAGAGTCGAACAGACATGGTGGTATCTCCTTTAAGGCAGACTGTGTTGCCTTGATTATATTGAAATCCTTGGAGGTTGTCAATGTGGGAGGAAATGGAAGAAAACTATAAAAATAAAATAAAAAATTTTTCCAGATAAAGTGCCTTTTTGTATGAATGACATAGGAATTTCCTTGTCAGAATAGGCTTCTTCTGCTATAATAAGTCGGAACTTCACAGTTTGTTCACATCTTTGCCGCTGGAGTTTTTGGCGGCCTTTTACAGGAAAGCGAGGAACGCGTGTGTCCCAGTTGAGCCAAGCTGTTGTCCGGGGCCTGATCGGGGCCTACTCCGCCTATTATGACGTGGAGGAGATCCCAGGGGAGGGCCCGCTGAAGGCCCTTTGTGCCTATCACTCCCGAGAGAGCCAATATGTGCTGAGCAAGAAGGCAGAGCTGTGGGCGGCGGAAAGTCACGAGTACCTCTACCTATGGGAAGTCGAGCAGATGGAGGAGGGGAGCGGGGAAAAGATCTTTGCTCAGGTTCTCTCCGATGGAGAGCCACGGATCAAGCCCCATTCCCAGCATATGAGTACCTATTTGACTGCGGTGGTTCTCTATGAGAGTGCCGCCCCCCGGACTCTGCAGCAGCTGAAAAAGCTGAAAAAGCGCCGGGAATTTAAGCTATCGCTCCATGGATGGATGGAGTTTCGTATAGCCGCCGTGGACTTGTCCACAGGCGAGATTTCCACCAATCGGGCGGGAAAGGTCCTGGAGAAAGACCTCAAGCGCCTGGTGGAACGCATCATTGCGAACTATAAAGGAGAGGAGAAAACTCAATGAATGCAATGCTTGTTGTAATCGTTGGCATTATCATTCTGGTCGCAGGATACATTTTCTACGGCGGATGGCTTGCCAAGCAGTGGGGCGTTGACGACTCCAAGGTCACCCCCGCCCATGAGCTGGAGGACGGTATGGACTATGTCCCCGCCAAGGCCCCCGTGCTGATGGGACACCACTTTTCCTCCATCGCCGGCGCCGGCCCCATCAACGGCCCCATCCAGGCTGCTGTGTTCGGCTGGGTGCCTGTGGTGCTGTGGGTTCTGATCGGCGGTATCTTCTTCGGTGCCGTCCACGACTATGGCGCTTTGTTCGCCTCCATCCGCCACAAGGGCCAGTCCCTGGGTGAGGTGGTCGCTCTGAACATCGGCGACCGGGCCAAGAAGCTGTTTTTGATCTTTTCTTACCTGACCCTGGTGCTGGTGGTGGCCGCTTTCGCTTCCATCGTGGCCAGCACTTTCGTGGGCTTCAACACCGACGGTTCCCTGAACGAGACCAACGCCTCTGTGGCTATGATCTCCCTGCTGTTCATCGTGATGGCCATCCTGTTCGGTTTCTTTGTCTATCGGAAGGGCGCCCCCCTGTCCGTGGCTACCATTGCCGGCGTGATCGGTATCGTGATCTGCCTGTATGTCGGCCTGAAGTGGCATCCCATCTACCTGAGCAACTCCGCCTGGATGTGGATCATCGGCGCTTACATCCTGGTTGCTTCCGTGGCTCCCGTGTGGATCCTGCTGCAGCCCCGTGACTATCTCAGCTCCTTCCTGCTATACGCCATGATGATCATCGCCGCTGTGGGCGTCATCGGCGCCGGCCTCACCGGTGCGGACGCCGCCCACATGGATATGCCCGCCTTCACCGCTTGGAAGGACCCCTATACCACCCTGGGCTATATGTTCCCCGCTCTGTTTGTCACCATCGCCTGCGGTGCTATTTCCGGCTTCCACTCCCTGGTGGGCTCCGGCACTACCGCCAAGCAGCTGGACCACGAGCGTGACGCCAAGCCCATCGCCTACGGCGGTATGCTGATCGAGTGCGCCCTGGCCCTGATCTCTCTGGCTGCTGTGTCCTTCATCTGGACCGAGTACGCCGCCGGCGACATCCGGGTGCCCACTCAGGTCTTTGCCACCGGTATTTCCCGGATGGTTGCTTCCATCCCCGGTCTGGCCGGCACCCAGGCTACCATTGCCTCCCTGCTGGTGCTGACCGTTTCCGTGTTCTGCCTGACCTCTCTGGATACCGCCACCCGTCTGGCCCGGTATATGTTCCAGGAGTTCTGGCTGAAGCCCGGCGAGACCTATAAGGATGCCACCGGCTTCAAGGCCGTTCTCACCAATCCCGTGGTGGCCACTGCCATCACCGTGGTGCTGGGTGTGGGCCTGGGTATGACCGGCTACGGCAAGATCTGGCCTCTGTTTGGTGCTGCCAACCAGCTGCTGGCTGCTCTGGCTCTGCTGACTGTGTGTGCCTGGCTGGGCAACATTGGCCGCAACAACAAGATGTTCTACTTCCCCATGGCCTTTATGCTGTTGGTCACTCTGGTGTCCCTGTTCCAGACCGTGACCACCAAGGTGGGGGAGATTGCCAGGGCTGGCGGTATGCCGCTGGATGCCGCGGGTGCCTTTGACTGGGGCCCCTACGCGCAGGCCATCCTGGGTACTCTGCTCTTCGTGCTGGCCATCGTGCTGGCTGTGGAGGGCGTGATCACCATCTTCTTCAAGAAGAAGGCCAACGTCTGATTTCCAGTCCAATTTGTAAAAGCGGACCCGATTTGGTCGGGTCCGCTTTTTGTTTGCCCGCTGGGAAAAACTGTGGTATGATGAACAGAAGAATATCAAAGTGGGGTATGTTGTTGTGAAATCCAGTAAAGTATTGTCCTTTGCCTGTGCGGTCCTGCTGGCCCTGGGGGTACTGTCGGCCTCCATTGCCGTGCCCATTCTCTACCGGGGCTTCTATTATGCCCAGATCGGTCCCCTGGGACTGGAGGAATACACAGGACTCAACGAGCCGACCATTCGGGAAGCCTATGACCAAGTTCTGGACTACTGTACTGGAAAGACCGATACCTTCTCCGCTGGCCTTCTGCCCTTTTCTGAGTCCGGAGCCAGTCACTTTGCGGATGTACGCAAGCTGTTCCTGCTGGATCTGTGGGTACTGGGATTCTCACTGGCTGCACTGGCGGCGCTGCTGCTCTTTGCCCGCTGGAAAAGGCTCCGTCCACAGCGCTTTTTGGGACGGGGACCGGGCTTTTGGGGGGCGGCCGGACTGGGAGGTGCCTTCCTTTTGATCGGGGGTTTGGCCTCCTTGGATTTTAACCGGGCCTTTGTGATTTTTCACACGCTGTTTTTTCCGGGAAAGGACAACTGGATCTTTGACTGGCAGACCGACCCGGTGATTCTGATCCTGCCCCAGGATTTTTTCCGCAACTGTGCCATTCTGGTGCTGGGACTTTTGCTGCTTTGGTGCGCAGTGCTCATCACTTTGGATTTTGTACTGAGTAAGAAAAAACCCGCCAAGTAATAAGCTGCCCGAACCGCTTCCGGTTCGGGCAGCTTGATTTTATTTGGATTTTGGAGTCCGGAAGGCAAAGAAACGCTGGCCCAGGTAATTGAGTACCACGAAGAGGCCGGAGCCCGCCAGCATGGTGAGGTTTCCCTGAAGCTGTCCGCTGAGTCCCAGCCCGCCCAGCAGCTGTTCCATCACCGGCTGGGCCAGGCCATAGGCCAGCAGCCAGCACACGGAGATGTTGACGATGAACCGGGCTACAACCCCGGCTCCCGTCTCTCGACTGCGGAAGGTGAAATGCTTGTTGAGAAAAAAGCTTACGATACTTCCCACCACGTAGTTGGCTGCGGAAGAAATCCAGTACCCGGCATCTCCCCAGGTGTGCAGTCCAGCCAGGTTATAGAGGCCGAACATGACCCCATAGCCTACCAGGGTGTTTACAATGCCCACCAGGATAAAGCGGAAAAAGGTGGGATCAAAGATCTGTTTCAGCTTGTCCATCATTGGTCTTGTCCTCGCAGAGGTCGGCCACGATATACCGGGGCCGGTCCTTGATCTCCTCATAGATTCTGGCCACATAGTAGCCGATGATCCCCAGGCAGATCATCAGCACACTGCCGATGATGAGCTGCAGGAGGATGACGGTGGTAAAGCCCTCCAGGGCCTGTCCAGAGAGCTTTTCCCACAAGGACCAGAGCCCCAGCCCCACCGAACAGACAAACACCACCAGCCCCAGCAGGGTGATGAGCTGCAGCGGCGCGGCGGAGAAGGAGGTGAGGTTCACCAGCGCATACCGGATGAGACTGCGCAGGGACCACTTGGATGCTCCCTCCAGCCGTGGCTGGACCTCAAATTCCACCTGAGCGGTGGAGAAGCCGATCCAGGAGGACAATGCCCGGAAGAAGGCATTTTTCTCCCGCATGGCCAGCAGGGTATCTACCGCTCTGCGGTCTAGAAGCTTAAAGTCCGAGGCACGGGACATGTCGATGCCCGTGGCGTTGCTGATCAGCGAGTAAAAGGTTTTTGCGGCCAGAGTGTGCAAGGGGCTCTCCTTGCCGCGGCTTACCTTGACTCCCTCCACCACTTGATAACCCTGTTCCCAAAGACGGTACATCTCAACGATTTTCTCCGGGGGGTGCTGCAGGTCACAGTCCAAAACCACCACACAGTCCCCGCGCCCCTGGGCCAGACCGGCGAAGATAGCCGCTTCCTTGCCGAAGTTTCGGGAGAAGCGTACGCCGCGTACCTGGGGATGGCGGGCAGTCTGGGCTTGAATGGCTGCCCAGGTGCCGTCTTTAGAGCCGTCGTCAATAAAAATGATCTCGTGGCGGATGTTTGCTTCTGCCAGAAGGGAACAGATGACCTGAGCTGCGCGTGGAACGGAGGCCTCCTCGTTATAGGCGGGGAGGACGACCGAAAGCAAAGATTGTTTCGTTGTGTCCTGCATAGGCGTTATCTCCTGTTTTCATAGGCCAGCTCATAGTCGGACTTGGGGGTATATTCTTCCCCCATGCGCACCACGACCCGGCCGTTCAGCACCTGGACGCTGCCCTGGGCGGGGTAGAGAGGCATGGCCTGGAAAGCGGCGGAGTCCGAGATGGAAATCATGGTCTCCTCCGAGGGCTCTTCCACCGGGAAGCTCAGCCAGCTGTTCAGGTAGTAGTAGATGTGTTTGTTGAGCGGGAGGACCGAGTGGATGGGTACGCTGTAGTGGTCCACCTGGAGATAGCTGGGGATGTCCGACTGAATCTGATCGGCGGGAACGGCCCCCACAATGGCGATCTCCATCCCCGGTTCATATCCCTCACAGCTCTCGATCCGCCCCAGCAGCCGGGTGGCGTAGCTCTCTGTGGCCCGGTGGGCCTGGGCGGAGGCAGTATAAAGCAAGTTATTGGTATTCAGGCAGAAGAGAAGCAGAAGCGCACACCACACGGCTCCGGCGGGGAGAAGAAGGCGCAGCTTTCCCAAATGCTCCAATGTGTCCGCCCGGTCCAAGGCGAGAAAAACCAACAGGTAAACAGACACAAAGGCATACTTCATAAGGGGGGTGGGGGCAGAGTAGGGGCTCAATACCTGCATGAAGTTCATGCCCAGAGGCAGCAGAGCCAGCAGCGCCAGAGCGCCGATGGGCCGCCACTTCTCCGAAAAAAGTCCGCGTTGGGAAAATACCGCCCACAGAGCCAAAAGCCCCAGAGCCAGAGCAAAAAGGTTCAGGAGGACCAGAAACCAGTTAGCAAAGCCGTTTGCCGAGCCGGGAAAGAAGAAAAAGGCGATGGCTTGTTTATAGCACTCCAGGATGAGGCTGGGAAGCTGAAGGAAGGGGAAGCCCTCCGCTGCGGCGTCCATCCCCAGGTAGGAGAGCAGCTCCAGATCCTTTACCTTTAAAAAAACCAGCAAGATCACATAGTAGAGTACCGCGCCCACTGCCAGGTAACCTACCAGACGAAGCCCCAGGTTCAGGGTGTCCCGGAAGGAGCTCCCCTTGTCCAGTACCCGGCCCAGCACCACCAGCAAAGACAGTGCAATGGCCACAGTGGTGTAGGCCTGATAGGTGCCCATGGCCAGGGCCAGGGCCACGGCCCCCAGCAGCCACCGAACCCGGCCTTTCCGGGCCAGCCACACAGACAGGACGGCCAGGAAAATGGCCAGGCAGTAAGCCGAGGCGGTAAACAGATAGAGGAACGTATACCCTACGCAGGGGAAAAGGGCCATTACCGCCCCGGTGAGAGCGGAGAGGGTGCGGCTGCGAAGCTCCAGCACATCTACGGCCAAAGCGGCGGCCAGAGACAGAAAGAGCACCGACAAAAGCCCAATGAGGGCAGGCATCTGGGTGAAATCGTTGAGGGAAGAGGCGTAGTGAAGAAACCACCGCCCGGAGACGGTCATCTGCTGGGGGTCGAAGACCCGGCTCAGTCCGTCGGAATTGGGAATTAAGTTGGTAAAAGCGTAAAGGTGCCCCAGATACCCTGCCGCAAAGCAGCCAAAGAAGGCGGCGCGGCGGTTGGGGCCGGCTTTTTGCCACAGGGAACGGCTCAGTTGATCCATGAACATAGAAATCCTCCTGGAGGAAAATGATAACAATACAGCATACATTATAGGCCCAAAGGGTGGATTTTGCAAGGGGGAGAGGGTTGCAAAAGGAGAAACCCCCTGTTATAATAGGTTTAATGAATGAAAGGAGGGGTGGCCCATGATGATCTCCACCAAGGGCCGGTATGCCCTGCGGGTGATGATTGAGCTGGCCCAGCGGGAGGGGCAGGGCTATGTGGCCCTGAAGGATGTGGCCCGCCGCCAGGACATTTCGGAAAAATATTTGGAAGCCATTATGAAAAAGCTGGTGCAGGTAGGGCTTGTCACCGGCGTGCGCGGAAAGGGGGGCGGTTATCAGCTGTCCAAGCCCGCACGGGAGTGTACCGCGGGAGAGATTTTGCGGGCCACGGAGAATGCCCTTTCTCCCGTGTCCTGCCAGGGACTCGGGGAGGCCGGCTGTCCTCGGGGAGAAAAGTGTCCCACATTGCCCATGTGGCGGGAGCTCAACGGTCTTATTCAGGACTACTTTGACCGCACGACTTTGGAACATCTGGCCCAAAAGGCACGGGAGCTGGAGGGGGAGGACTGAGTCCCCCTCCCGTGCGGGGCGAGAAAAGTTGAAAAATGATGAAATTTCCTCTTGCGTCCGGGGGAAAGTTCTGGTATGATACTTCGGAACATGAAAGGGGGAGGACGCCATGACCAAATTGTCCGCACGGCTGGGCACAGGGTCCGGGTCAGTGTTTCCTTTTTTCGTGGAGTGGTGACAATCACATGGTGATTGTCTTTTTTTATGCGTGTTAGAGAAGGGAGAAATGAAAATGAATCAAAACGAAGGCATCTATGACGCCCGGCAGCTGGGCCGGCCGAAGATGTTCATCCTGGGCGTGCAGCATATGTTCGCCATGTTTGGCGCCACGGTGCTGGTCCCCGCCCTTACCGGGCTTTCCGTGTCCGCTACCCTGTTGTTTGCGGGTCTGGGCACTTTGCTGTTCCACCTTTTAACGAAGCGGATGGTGCCCGCCTTCCTGGGTTCCTCCTTCGCCTTCATCGGTGGGTATGCCGCTGTGGCCCCCATGCTGGAGGATGGTACCCCCAACAATGAGATGCTGCCCTATGCCTGCTTCGGCGTTATGCTGGCGGGCCTTATGTATGTGATCCTGTCCGCGCTCTTTAAAATCTTCGGCACGAAGAAGGTTATGCGTTTCTTCCCGCCTATTGTCACCGGTCCGGTCATTATTTGTATCGGTCTGACCCTCTCCTCCACCGCCATCACCAACTGCCGGGACAACTGGGCCATCGCCCTCATTGCCATCGCCATTGTGGTGGGCTGCAACATCTGGGGTAAGGGTATGGTGAAGATCATCCCCATCCTTCTGGGTGTGGTAGGTTCCTACGCTGTGGCCGTTATTTGCCAGATCACCGGTATGCATACCATGGACTCGGCCAAGCTTCAGGCTCTGGCCGATGCGGCCTGGATCGGCCTGCCCTTCCGGTTTGAGGATACTCTCTTTGGCCTGTTCAGCCGTCCTGACTTGGATACCGGCCTGCTCCTCACCGCCGCAGTGACCATTATGCCTCTGGCCCTGGCTACCATGGTGGAGCATATTGGCGACATGTGCGCCATTTCCTCCACCTGTGAGCGCAACTACCTCCAGAATCCCGGCTTCCACCGCACTCTCCTGGGTGACGGCCTGGCCACCTCTCTGGCTTCTATCTTCGGTGCTCCTGCCAACACCACCTACGGTGAGAACACCGGTGTGCTGGCCCTCAGCAAGGTTTATGACCCCCGTGTCATCCGCATTGCCGCCGGTCTTGCCATCCTGTTTTCCTTCTCTCCCAAGTTTGCCGCCCTGGTCTCCGCCATGCCCACTGCCACCATGGGTGGGGTGTCCATGGTGCTGTACGGTATGATTTCCGCCGTGGGTGTGCGCAATGTGGTGGAGAACCAGGTGGACTTCACCAACAGCCGCAACGTCATCATTGCCGCCCTCATTATGGTGCTGGCCATCGGTATCAACTACTCCGGCGCGGTGACCTTCCAGGTAGGGGAGGCTACCATCAGCCTGTCCGGTCTGGCCGTGGCCGCCATCACCGGTATTGTCCTCAACGCCATCCTTCCCGGCAAGGACTATGAGTTCGGTGCTGACGAGAAGGGCGATACTGCCGTAAACTTCAAGGTGTAAACAATTAAAACAGCAGCGCTGCCGCTGTTTGGGACAAGCGCGATCCCCCCTGATGTAGCTTTCTGCATCAGGGGGGATTTTTTATTTGTTTCTTGACTTGCGTGAGAGCGGAGGCGAACGGCTGCTTTTTGAGAAAAAAGGAATTAAGAATCGTTAAGAAGTTCACAGGTAAAGGATTAAGAAATAGGGCGTAAAATGCAGACCATCAGGGACAGCTCCCTAAAAGAACCGGGAAAGGAACCATTACGATGATGCAAAGCAGAAAAAAGCCTGTGATGAAAAGCATAATCCTTATCCTAGTGCTGACAGTTCCCATTCTATTGCTGCTCAAAGGAATTGCCGTGGGCAAGCGGAGATGGAGCGCCTGAAAAACAACATTGGAAGGAAGTACTATTATGAAGACGTTGGCAAAACGTAAATTTAGAAGCGCAATGGCCCTGGCCCTCGCTTTAGTCATGTCTGTCTCCGTAATGACGGGGTGTACTACAGGAAAGGGCGGCGATAAAAAGCCCACCACCTCGATCAGCCAGAGTCAGGATGGAGATAAAAGCGCAGACAAAAGCATGGAGAAAAGCGACGGGGAAAGCAAGCAGGGCGGTGAAAAGAGTGCCGCTGGAAAAGGCACCGTTCACAGCAGTACCGTAAGCCGGAGAAGCCTGCGGAAGGATGTCGCTGAAAAGGAAAAGAAGGCCGCCGAAAAGAACGAGAAGAAGAGCGATTCCAAGAAGGGAAGCTCCAAGCATAAGAATTCCAAGCGGGATGAGGCCAGAAAGAACAGTGCCGCGAAGGAAAAGGCCAGAAAGGACGCTGCAAAGAAGAACTCCGGCAAGGAGGACACCAGCAAGAAGGACACCAGCAAGAAGGACACCAGCAAGAAGGACACCAGCAAGAAGGACACCAGCAAGAAG
>CALWVV010000003.1 GCA_944385035.1 uncultured Oscillospiraceae bacterium
GCTCCGCACGCCTTCGCGCTTCTTGGTCACGCTGCGGGCTGGGCGCATGGCCGGGTCGACAGCTCCTGCGACTCCGGGCAGACCCGGTTCAGCCCCTGGCTGCCCCTGGGCTCTGCCCATCCGCTCCGGAGTCTGTCTCCCCTATGCGCCTGCCCTCCGCGCTTCTTACTCCTGGTTGGCAGCGTGGATGATCTGCACGAAATCCTCGGGCTTCAGGCTGGCGCCGCCGATGAGGCCGCCGTCCACGTCGGGCTGAGCCAGCAGCTCAGCGGCGTTCTTGGCATTCATGGAACCGCCGTACTGGATGGTGACAGAACGGGCCACGTGGGCGCCGTACTGCTTGCGGATGACGGTGCGGATGGCCTGGCAGACCTCGCCAGCCTGCTCGGCAGTGGCGGTCTTGCCGGTGCCGATGGCCCACAGGGGCTCATAGGCAATGACGATGTGGCGCACCTTCTCGGGAGCCACGCCAGCCAGAGCACACTTGACCTGGTAAGCAATGAGCTCCATGGTCACGCCCAGCTCCCGCTGCTCCAGGCTCTCGCCTACGCAGACGATGGGGATGAGACCGGCCTCGATGGCGGCGTGCACCTTCTTGTTCACGGTAAAGTCGGTCTCATTGTAATACTGACGGCGCTCAGAATGGCCGATGATCACATACTTGGCCCCGGCATCCTTAATCATAGCGGCAGTGATCTCGCCAGTGTAGGCGCCCTTCTCCTCATAGTGGCAGGTCTCAGCGCCAATGGCGATATGGCAGTCCTTAAACAGACGCACAGCAGCCTGAATGTTGGTGGCGGGAACACACAGCACCACGTTGCACCACTTGCCGCGGGGCATGATGGGCTTGATCTCCTCGGCGAAGGCCTTGGTCTGGGTCAGGGTGTTGTTCATCTTCCAGTTGCCGGCGATGATGGTCTTGCGATAACGACGATTCATGATGAATATCTTCCTTTCCTTTATCTTTAGCGTACGAGATGACCCGTGCGGAAAAACAATTCGCGCTTCTTGCTGTCACGCTGCGGCGGCTGCGCAACGCGCGGCTTCCCTGCGCCTCAGGCTGGTCTCCGGGCCGCCTGCGCGGCCCTGCGCTCGCCTTCGCTCCGGTCCATCCGCGCTGCTCCGCACGCCTTCGCACTTCTTAAGCGTCCAGCAGGCAGGCAACGCCGGGCAGCTCCTTGCCCTCCATAAACTCCAGGCTGGCGCCGCCGCCGGTGGAGATGTGGGTCATCTTATCGGCATAGCCCAGCTGCTGCACCGCAGCCGCGCTGTCGCCGCCGCCGATGATGGTGATGGCGTTGGTCTTGCTGAGAGCCTCAGCCACAGCCTCGGTACCCTTGGCGAAGGCAGGGAACTCAAACACGCCCATGGGGCCGTTCCAGATGACGGTGCCAGCATCGGCCACAGCGTCACAGTAGAGCTTCACCGTCTCGGGCCCGATGTCCAGGCCCTCCCAACCGTCGGGGATCTCACCGGCCTTGACCACCTGAATGTTGGCATCGGGAGCAAACTTGTCACCGCAGACAGTATCTACGGGCAGCAGCAGCTTCACACCCTTGTCCTTGGCCTTCTGGACCATCTCCTTGGAGTAGTCCATCCAGTCCTCCTCCAGCAGGGAGTTGCCGACCTTACCGCCCTGCGCGGCAGAGAAGGTGTAAGCCATGCCGCCACCGATGATGATGGTATCGGCAATCTCCAGCAGGTTGTTGATCACGCCGATCTTGGAAGACACCTTGGAGCCGCCCAGGATCGCAACCAGAGGACGCTTGGGGTTGGCCAGAGCGCCGCCGATAAAGTCCAGCTCCTTCTGAATGAGGAAACCGCTGACAGCAGGCAGATAGTCGGCCACACCGGCAGTAGAGGCATGGGCACGGTGAACTGCGCCAAAGGCATCAGAGACATAGACCTCAGCCATATCGGCCATCGCCTTGGCCAGGGCGGGATCATTCTTGGTCTCACCAGGCTCAAAGCGGGTATTTTCCAGCAGCATGATCTGGCCGGGCTGCAGCGCCTGGGCCTTCGCCTGGGCATCCGGACCAACAACATCCTCCGCCATAATGACCTCCTGGCCCAGCAGCTCACTCAGGCGCTTGGCCACAGGCTTCAAAGACAGCTCGGGCTTTACCTCACCCTTGGGCTTGCCCATGTGGGAGCAGGCGATGACCGCAGCTCCCTGCTCCAGCAGGTACTGGATGGTGGGCAGAGCGGCACGGATACGCTTATCATCGGTAATGACGCCGCTTCCATCCTTTGCCATGGGTACATTGAAGTCACAGCGCAGCAGGACTTTCTTGCCCTTCACGTCAATGTCCTTCACTGTCTTCTTGTTATAGTTCATTTCGTTGGCTCCTTTCCTCATTAAAAAAAGCGTTCAGAAATCGGGAACTCACTGGTCCTGTGCCATTTCTCCCACGCCGGACAGCTGGGGAAATCCCTGCTGCCGCAGCGCCTCATAGGTCAAAATTGCCACTGAGTTTGCCAGGTTCAAACTTCTGGCATCCGGGCGCATGGGGATCCGGATGCACCGTTCATAGTACCTCCGGCGCAGGTCCTCCGGCAGCCCGGCCGTCTCCTTGCCAAACATCAGCCAGCAGTCTGGGGCAAACCGCGCCTGGGAATAGTCCCTGGGCGCTTTTGTGGTAGCCAGCCACAGATCTGGTTGGGGATTGACGGCAAAGAAGTGATCCAGGTTTTCATAAACCTGCAGGTCCACCATGGGCCAGTAGTCCAGCCCAGCCCGCCGTACCGCCTTTTCGCTGATGTCAAAGCCCAGAGGCTTGACCAGGTGCAAACGGCTGCGGGTGGCAGCGCAGGTCCGGGCGATGTTGCCGCAATTTTGCGGAATCTCCGGCTCAACCAACACGATATTCAGCACACAGTACCCTCCTTGCGTTCGCGGGTATCATTGTATTCCAAAACCGCGGGAATTTCAACTGTAATTTGGTCGAAAAATCGCAAAAACTTCAAAATTCACTTTAAAATATATGGAAAGCATTATTTTTTGGTGTTCTTGATATCTATATGCCTCCGATCGGCCTTTTTTCCAGCATTGTGCCGAAATTCCCTTCCTTTTTTTCGGCTTCCTCGACAGATTCCGTTCCATATCCCCATCATTTTTTCGCCTGCTCTGTCCATTTTATACAAATAATTGTCTTTTTTCTGCCTTACTTCTTGCTTTGCCCCCACCCTGTGCTATAATGGGCACAGCAACGAACGCCTCATCCAACTGAAACGGCGTTCACCGATAACAGGAGGTCCTTTCCATGTCACACAGCGTTGAAATTTTGTCCGTCGGTACAGAGCTTCTGCTGGGCAATATCGCCAATCTGGACGCCCAGATCCTCTCCCAGGGGCTTAGTGAGCTGGGACTCAATGTCTTTTGGCACACCGTGGTGGGAGACAATCCCCAGCGCGCACGGGAAGCGGTGGCCATTGCAAAAAGGCGGGCGGACATCATCATCACCACAGGAGGACTCGGCCCCACCTGTGACGACCTGACCAAAAATGTGCTGGCCGAAGCGTTCGGGAAAAAGCTGGTCTTTGACGAGGATTCCGCCCAGCGCATCCAAAGCTATTTTGCCCGTACCAATCGCCCCATGACGGAAAACAACCTCCAGCAGGCCATGCTTCCAGAGGGCTGCACGGTCCTGGTCAACGACTGGGGCACCGCCCCCGGCTGTGCCTTTGAGGCGGAGGGCTGCCATGTGATCATGCTGCCCGGCCCCCCCAGCGAGTGCCGTCCCATGTTCCTCTACCGGGCAAAGCCCTACCTGTTAAGGCTTTCCGAGGGAGTGATTGCCTCCCACACCATCAAGCTTTTCGGCATTGGCGAGTCCACCATGGAGGCTCAGCTGAGAGAACAGATGAACCATATGCAAAATCCCACCCTGGCGCCCTACGCCAAGGAAGGGGAATGTGAGCTGAGAGTCACCGCAAAAGCCCCCGACGATGCCGCGGCCCAGGCCCTTCTTCAGCCCACGGTGGAGCAGATCAAGGCCCTCTTCTCGGACAAGGTCTACGGCGTGGACGTGCCCTCCCTGGAGTATGTGGTGCTGGAAGGGCTGAAAGCCAGAGGCCTCACCTTGGGTACTGCCGAGAGCTGTACCGGCGGACTGATGGCCAAACGGCTGACCGATATTCCCGGTGCCTCTCAGGTTTTCAAAGGTGGCATCGTCTCCTACACCAACGAGGTGAAGGCCCATGTGTTGGGGGTTCCTCAGCATCTGCTGGACCAGTTCGGCGCCGTTTCCCCGGAGGTGGCTTTGGCCATGGCCCAGGGGGCCCGAACGGTTCTGGGCTGCGATATAGCCCTGTCCTCCACCGGGGTGGCCGGGCCGGACAAAGACGAGTGGGACAACGAGGTGGGCACCATGTTTGTGGCCATCGCTACCCCGGAGGGCGCCCATGTGCGCCCCCTCCACCTTGGCAACCGCCCTGTTCGGGAACGGCTGCGCATTCAGACTGCCAGCCACGCCTTTGACCTGGCCCGGCGGTATCTGTCCGGCATTGACTACTGAGTCTATTCCATGATCCCCATTGAAAAAGGCCCCGAGACAGGAAGCATACGCTTCCCGCCTCGGGGCCTTCCGCTCGATGGGCAAATGGGAGGTCAGTCCTCTCTGTCCCGTTCATACTGCAAAATATTGCCGGTCACGCCGTCTATGGTATATTGATATTCCATTCCGCCGGCTTTGAACTCCACCTCATAGTGCAGCCGGCCGCCTTCATAGTCCTGCTCCACTTCCAGCTCGTAGGCCTGGCTTTCGCTTACCCCGGCATGGGTGAAGGCGGCGTCCTTTGCCCCTTGGGAACCGATGTCTGTGCCGGAAGTTCCAGCGCCGGCGGAGGCATAAAGCTCTTGCTCTGACTTTATGACCGCTCCCGTGGAGCCGTCCACGGTATACTCATATTCACCCTGGTCTGTCCGGAACTCCATTTCATACTCCAGCCGTCCGTCGTCATAGTCCCGCTCCACAGACAGATCATAGACCTGGCTCTCGCTCACCCCTGCATGGGCAAAGGCAGCAGACTTGGCCGCAGCCTGACCAATATCAGAAGTCGTGGCATTTCCGCCGCTCCCTGTACTGGAACTCCCCGTACCGGCGCTCCCAGCGCTGCCGCTTCCCGTGTTCTCCGTGGGCAGGCCGGACGGCCCGCTGAGCACCTGTCCCGAAAAGGCATCCACCTGATATTCAAATTCGCCATAGCTGGGATGGTAGAGCTCCACCTCATAGCGGGGCGGGTACTCGTCCAGCTCAGGGTCCACTTCCGTAATGGTGCCGCCGGCTGCCAGATCGCCGGCATACTGCTCCACCGCCTGGCGGGCGGCCTCCACCCCCACAGGCATGGCGGGCGCGCCGATCTCCACCAGATCCTTCAGCTCCTCCACCGTGAGAGCGGCCAGAGACGTAAAGCTCAAGCTTCCGTTGAGAGCAATGGCCTGATTGACCAGGTTGGCTTTCCCGGTGGAAATATTGTTTTCCCGTGCCTGCTGGTCCAGGTCGGCACTTGCCGCCACTGTCTGACTGAGGATCGCCGCACCGGCAGACTGGGACTGCAGAAGCGCATCCACTGTCCCGGTCAGCTCCTGCTGAATCCGGACCGCCCGATTCTGATCCGAGTCCTCCACGGAAATCAGAATGGCTGAGGACAAGCTGTCCAGATATCCTGCCCGCACCAGAGCACCCACAATGGCGTTGACCGCCACGTCCAGCTTCGTGCCCTTCAGGTCAGCCCCTTCCCCCATGTCCGCCAGGACTGTCCTGGCTTCTTCGTTCAGAGGGATACAGGAAAGAATCTTTTCACTTCGATTTACGGACAATTCGATGCTGGGATTTACGTCCAGGGACACCACTGAGGCCACCGCATTGGCCTGGTAATAATAGGCTCCGCCGCCCCCAACCAGTACCAGGGCAAGGCAAGCAGCCGCCAGGGACTTCCAGATTTTCCTGGAGGTTCCTTTCTTCATGGGGATCACAGTTCCTTTCCGCGCCGCACAGCGGGAGAGCACCCCATCCAGATCATCCGGGGCCGTGGCGGAGAGGACCTTTTCCAGGCGCTGTTCCAGCTCTTTGTCTGTCATTGGATGCCATCTCCTTCCAGCTGTAATTTCAATTTCTTCAGCGCACGGTGATATTTGGACAGGACCGTGGCCAAAGGCAGCTCCAGCAAAGCGGCAATCTCCCGGTGCTTAAGTCCCGTGACGGCATGGAGTACCACCACCCGCCGCTCCTGCTCCTCCAGAGCGGCCAGAGCCTTCTGCACCAGCAGCCGGTCCTCTGGGGAGATGTTGGGGGCCTGGGCGGGAATTGCGTTCCACTGCTCCTCCTCCAGTTCTCCCTTCCGCTGCCCTTCCCGCAGCTTCATCAGGGCAAGGTTTCGGGCAATGGTCAGCATCCACCCCATGGGTGACCCCTGGGGCCGGTACTGGGGCGCGCTATCCCAAATCCGCACAAAGGTGTCTTGGGTCACGTCCTGGGCGTCCTGAGCATTTTTTACATAGGACAAAGCCAGACCGTAAACCGCTGTGCGGGTACGGTGATAAAGCTGTGCCAGGGCCTCCTGCTCCCCAGCGGCCACCTCGATAAGCAGCCGCTCCAGAGCCTCCCGGTCCCTGGTCCCTTCCTGTTCCATTGTCTGTGCCAACATCAGCATCAGCATGGGCCATTTCTCCTGTCATTACAAGAATGCGCTGGAATGCACTTTTATTGCGCAAAAAGAAAATTTTCTTTTCTTAGGATAAATCTTTTTTCCCAAAAAAACAAGAGCTGCGTAAAACAGCTCTTGTTTTTTTCATGATTCCACAGTGGAAATGCCTGCCCGGATGAGACGTTCCCGAATCACCGGTCCCAGAATCATGGCCACAGCCATTTTGACCAGATCTCCGGGAATAAAGGGAAACACGCACACAGACAGGGCTGCCGCCAGGCTTTTCCCAGCCTGGACGCAGAACCAAGCCGTGCCCAAAGCATAGAGGATCGCGGTAGCAAAGGCCATTCCCACAAACTGAAGCACCCGATTCTTTGGAAAGCGCTCCACCGCCAAACCGGAGAGGAACGCCATAGGAATAAATCCTACGATATATCCCCCAGTGGGACCGGCCACCACACCTAAGCCGCCGGTAAACCCGTTAAAAACAGGTACTCCTATCGCTCCCAGCAACACATACACCAGTACCGCAGCTCCGGCCCGCTTTCCGCCCAGCACATACCCCGCCAGGTACATCACTAAGGTCCCCAGTGTAATGGGGATTGGGCCGATGGGCAGAGCAAAGGGAGCAACCGCGGAAATGACTGCCGCCATCACCGCCGTCATCACCAGGGGATAGCTGGAACGTTTGGTTTTTGTCTCCATAGGAATCGTCCTTTCTGCTGCACAATCGTAAACTTTAATTTAGTCTCAGTATACATTCTCCTTCTTTTGTTGTCAACTATCATCTTCTATGGTTTACATTCTTAACAGCATATTAGGGAGCAGCCAAGCTGCTCCCTAATGTTTCCGTTATCCTTTGACGACCGCGTGGAACAAAGACCACAGGGACCATGCCAGACACCCAATGCCCAGCACCACACCTGCCCCGATGGTATATTGATTCCAATCCCCGATGGCAAAGACCTCTCTTCCCAGCATCTCCGGAACAAAACAGCCCGCCATCCACACGCCCCAGAGCGCCCAGGCTCCTTTGGTTCCAAAACGCTGGATAAGCGCCCCACCGACGAGGCCGCCGCCCAGACCGATGAGCAAAATGACCGGGTACAAACGCCAGTCCGGTTGGAAGGAATTCAGTACCAGACAGTCCTCCAGTACTCCCCAATCTCCTGGGTAATCCACCACCCAGTGGCCCCTGCCCGCCAGGGAAGCCCATATAGGCGGACCGAGATACCGCTCCATCAGCGCCAGCAGAGCAGCTGCCCCCAGGGCACATACTCCTTCAAAGGTCATCACTCCCATCGTCAGGGCCAGCGCCCGCCGCCGGGTCTGCCCAAAGCACAGTGCCTGTTCAAAGGTGACCGTCACATGAACCACGCCGGAGAGAAGCGCCAAGATCCCCGCAATAACGGGCAGCGTGATGCCGGAAATGAGAATCCCATCCATAGGCTTTGCCACAACCATGACGGCGCCAATGATGATTTGGGTCAGAAGGAATACGCCTCCCTCGATCCCCAGATAGAGCAGCAAGTCGTCCAGATTGAGTCTAATCACTTTTTTCAGCATAGGTATCACCTCACCACATAGCCCTTGACTGTCCGCCAGATGACCGCCTCACCCACCAGGAAAATCAAAAGTGCCGCACCCCCAAGAAGATAGGGAAGATTGCCCCACAGTCCACCGTACTCCCCGTTTACCAGGAACTCCCACAGGCCGATGTCCGCCACGATAAACAGCAGTGCACACAGGGCGATCATCAGCAGTACGGCGGCCACGCTGAGAACGGTTCCCCAGACCTTCGACCGGGCCATTACAAGGCCGCTGAGTCCCCCCAGCACCAAAACCAGCACACAGAGGAAGGGATACATCCCCACGGGCAGATCTTCTCCCAGAACCCAGCCCCACCGGCTCAGCTCCGTCCAGCCGCCCTGTTGGGGCAGGACGGACATAAGCGCCTGGAGCAGCCAGCACGCCCCAGCGTACAGCAGCATGGTCCCCTGCATCCCCCAAAAGAAGTCCCGGCGTCTGGCCCCAAAGGACAGGGCCAGATTCAGATTGTTGGTGCACAAGGCAAAGCCGTAGAAATAGAGGATAAACAGCTCCATTATGGGAAAGGCACTGTAGTAGCTGCGAAACAGGTTGTGGGTGCCCTGGGGCACACCGGTAATATAACAGCCTGCCACAACAATTACGGCAAACGCCAAAACTGCCGCCAGGTTTGGCCAGACAAACTGGCTGAGAAAGCGCGTGGATTTTACCATGTTCCTCCCCTCCCTTACTGGGCATCTCCGTGGCTGCACAGGGCCACAAACACATTTTGGAGATTCATAGGAGCAATATCCACATCGGCCTTGCGGGCATCCTCCAGCTTGACTCCGCTGCCCCGAACCGCTACCGTCTTGTGCCGGCCCATCTGGTGGACGGAGAGAATCTCCAGTCCGGCACACACCCGGTCTACCTCATCCTCCCGGCCGGAGATATAGCGGAACTGATCCACCAGCTCCTCCGTGGGACAATTTTCCAGAATCCGCCCCTCATCCAGAATGATGACCTGTTCAAAAACCGATGCCGCCTCCTCAATGATATGGGTGGAGACGAGGAAGGTGCGGTTTGTCTGGGCAAAGTCCTCCAGCAGCAGCTGGTAGAACCGCTCCCGCATTACCACATCCAGCCCGGCTGCCGGCTCATCCAGAATGGTGATGGGAGAACGGCTGGCCAGGGCAATGGTGATGGTCACCATGGACAGTTGCCCCTTGGAAAGCTGATAAATTTTCTTTTGCGGCTCCAGTTTAAACTCCTCTAACAGCCGCTGGGCATAGTCCTTGTCCCAGTTTGGGTAATAGATAGCGGCGGATTTAAGGTAGTGCTTGATTTTCAGGTTGTTGCGTCCATAAAACATGGTAGATTGCATCTCTCGTGAAAAACAGATGTCGTTGAGCGCCTGCTGGTTTTCCCAAACATCCTGTCCGTTATAGGTAACCTGGCCGCCATCTTTGGTATTTTGGGCGGTAAGGATGCCCAACAGGGTCGTCTTACCCGCTCCGTTTCGGCCAATGAGACCGTAAATCTTCCCTGGCTCGATGGTCAGATCCAGGTTGTGAAGTACTTGCTTGTTTTTATAAGACTTGCACAGGCCCTGGGCCTTCAAAATTCCCGTACTCATAATGGTTCTCCTTCCTCAATGGCCCGGTGTACCATGGCCAGCAGCTCCTCCCCGCTGAGATTCAGCGAGGCCCCCTCTTTCACCAGGGGCTTTACGTAACCGTCATAAAAAGCGGCCTTTCGTTTCTGTTTCACAGCTTCACCCGCGCCCTGGGACACAAACATTCCAATGCCCCGCTTTTTATACAAAATTCCATCTGCCACCAGCAGATTGATCCCCTTGGCCGCGGTAGCCGGATTGATGTTATAGCCCCGAGCCAGTTCGTTGGTGGAGGGCACCTGCTCCTCCTCCTGATAGACACCCCGGAGGATGTCATCTTCCAGCATCTTCGCAATTTGCAGATAGATCAGCGACTGGTCATTCAGCGTTCCATGCACGTGATCACCTCCACAGCGTTCTATGTTCTCTAGTTATATGGTTCATTACTTGTGTAATTAACCATATCACATAGAAGACCGCCTGTCAAGCATTGGCGGCAAAAAAATTGGGCCGCCCTTGACAGGCGGCCCAAAAAGCAGATTTTATTTTACCTGGGCAGAGGCTTTGGCCTCTTCCGCAGCCTTCACCGCGTCCAGTACGCCACGGCCCTCGGCCTCCTTGGCATGCTTTTCCACATCCATCTTGTTCCGGGGGCTGCGCACCAGGCAGCCGGCTCCCTGGACACAGCCGCCTTCGCAGGCCATACCCTCGATGAAGTTACCGTCCAGCCGTCCAGCCTTCAGCTTCAGCAGAGCCATCTCACACTCGGCAATACCGCTGCAGGGAACTGCTTTCAGATCAAACTGCGTCCCACGCTCCTTCAGGGTTTCCGCCACAGCCTGGGCCACACCGCCGCTGCGGGCGAAGTTGCGGCCGTAGGGGCTGGCCTCGTCCAGAGGTTCCTCCTCCAGCTGGGTCAGATCAATGTCCTTGGAATCGAACAGAGCCAGCAGCTCCTCATAGGTCAGGGCGCAGTCGATGGAGTTCATGGTGCGGCCCAGCTGGAACTCCTTCTTCTTGGCGATGCACGGCCCAATGAAGACGACCTTGGCGTCGGGCTCCTTTTCCTTCAGATACAGGCCGATCATTACCATGGGAGAAGGGGTATGAGAGACATATTTCTCCATCTCCGGGTGCTTCTTCTTTACAAAGCCCACAAAGCCCGGACAGCAGGAGGAGGTAAGGACCCCACGCTCCACCAGTTCCTCAGACTCCCGGTCGGCCACCATATCGGCGCCCAGGGCCACCTCGGCCACGCCGGTGAAGCCCAGCTTTTTCAGTCCGGCCACCACCTGTCCGTAAGTGGCAGGGGCAAACTGGCCGGCAATGGAGGGAGCAATGACCGCATAGGTCTTGTAACCCCAGTGATCGCTGCCTTTGAGCATCTGGATGGCGTCAGTGATCCAGGACTTGTCCTGAATGGCACCAAAGGGGCACTGATTCACACAGCTTCCGCAGGAAATGCACTTATTGATATCAATGGAGGCCTTCTTGTCGGGCCCCATGGAAATGGCATTCACCGGACAGCCCTTCTCACAGGGGCGCTGGGTCTTGACGATGGCGCTGTACTGGCAGGCGTTGAGACACTTGCCGCAGGTAATGCACTTGTCGTGGTCAATATGGGCCCGGTGGTTCACAATGGAAATGGCATCCTTCGGGCAGGCGTGGACGCAGCGGGTGGCCAGACAGCCCCGGCAGGAAGCACTGACCGTAATCTCCGTCACCGGACACTCGTCGCAGGCGATGGGCAGAACCTCTACCACACTGGGGTTGGTCTTGTCGCCGCCCATAGCCATTTTCACACGGCTGTTGATGATGGCCCGCTCCTTGTAAATGCAGCAGCGCAGGCTGGCCGTGGGTCCGGGAATGATCCGCTCGGGCACGTCCAGAATACCGGTCTGCAGCCGGTCTTCCCAGGTCAGGCGGGCGACTTCAGTCAGCACTTGGGTCTTGAGCTCCTGAATTTTCGTCTCGAATGTACGCATAGCGTTTCCTCTCCTCCGTCCGTTCTCTGTCCGCCCCCATGCAAACTCCCTATTTTGCAAGTTCCAGACAGAATCCCTTCATTTTGCAGGTTTTCATTCATTTTCAGCCCATTCTACCCCACTACCTATGTAGTGTCAAGTTACATTTTACACGATTCCTCCCTATTTGAAAAGCCAATTTTACACCTTGTCCACAGTTTCACAAAGCAATTCCCTTTGGCATAGGCTAGGGCACAGATTCGTTGATACGGAGGGTCGTTTATGGCTGCTTTACCACATATTGAATATTTCCTGGGGGCCAACTCCCCCACCGGTTTTTACTCCCTGTACTCCCACCTGCTTCCACCGGACGAGGCCCGTGCTATCTACATTCTGAAGGGTGGGCCGGGGTGCGGCAAATCCACCCTCATGCGCAGGGTAGCCGCCCGCATGGAGCAGGAAGGGCTGCAAACCGAATACATTCTCTGCTCGGGCGATCCGGCCTCCTTGGACGCTGTGGTCTTTCCCCAATTGAAGGCCGCCCTGGTAGACGGCACTTCTCCCCATGTGGTGGAACCCAAATACCCCGGCGCGGTGGAGCGGTATGTGAACGTGGGGGACTGCTACGATAAGGGGGCTCTTTGGGAACTGCGGGGCGAGATCATGGATGCCATGTCCGGCTATAAGGGCTGCTACCAGCGGGCCTACCGGTGCCTGGGCGCATCCGCGGAGCTCTTCGAGGACCAGCGCAGCGCCCTGCTCACCCAGGCTCTCTCTGACAAGCTGGCCAAACGGGCCCGCGGCATTCTCCTGCGGGAAATTCCCAAACGAAAGTCTGCCGCTCCCGGCCAGGTGAAGCAGCGCTTTCTGGGGGCTGTCACCCACAAGGGCTCCCTGTGTCTGTTCGACACAGCCCTCGCCCAGTGCAGCCGCATCTATGAACTGACAGACAGCTCCGGCCTTGCCCACGAGATGCTCATTCACCTGTTGGCGGGAGCCGTCAGCAACGGATATGATGTGGTAGCCTGTCCCGACCCCATGGCCCCGGAGCGGTTGGCTCACCTGCTGATCCCTCAGCTGAGCCTGGCCTTCCTCACCTCTACCCCATCCCTCCCTGTCCCCGGAAAGCCCTATCGCCGCATCCGCTTGGATGCCGCGGCGGACCGGGAGGTTCTCCGGCGAAACCGCCCCAGGCTTCGCTTTGCGAAAAAAGTCTCCTCCGCCCTGTTGGATGAGGGGGTGGACTGCCTGGCCCAGGCCAAGGCCATGCACGACCATCTGGAAGCGATTTACAATCCTCACGTAGACTTTTCCTTAGTGGAAAAAATGGCCGACCAAATCGGGACAGAGCTTCTTTCCTTTTAATAATGTAGGAAACAAAAAAACCAGCGGACTTATTTTGTCCGCTGGTTAAAAAAATCGGAGCAAGCGTCATATCGCTTGCTCCGCTGCTGGCAGCCGGAGAAGGATTCGAACCCTCACAAACAGAGTCAGAGTCTGTCGTGCTACCCTTACACAATCCGGCTATTTGTTGCTCCCTGTCGCAGGGACGAATGCTATTATAGCAAACAATTTCGAATTGTCAAGAGTATTTTTTAATTTTTTCTGCTCCTCTTTCTCTGTACCGGGGAAGTGGTTCTTCTCCCCCCTCCAAAACCGGTCTCTGGAAGCAGATCTGCTTTCTCCCCGATTGGCCGCTTTTTGTAAATTTTTTCTTACTGTCATATTTTCTCTTTACTCCAAAGAAATGAGGCTTTATAATACCACCCGAACGGGAAGTCTGTGGCGGAAGGTCCGCCCGCCCGTCCATCGCAGAAGGAAAGGAGGCCATGGGTCCACCCATCACAAAGCGCCAGTGCCCGCCCCTGTGGGCGGGACGACGAGGAGAGGGGAGTATCGAAGGTTTCGGCGGATGCCCCTCCGTGCCGGCCCAGGCACGCACACAGCTTACAAATATGCAGGCGACTGCAAAACAGAGGGGCTGTGGCTGGGTTACGAGGTCAAATGGCTGCGAGTTTGTCCTCCCGTACCGTTTCAGGAGGAAATTGAATATATGTGTGGAATTGTAGGTTATGTAGGACGCGAACAGGCCGCCCCCATTTTGCTGGAAGGGCTGTCCCGGTTGGAATACCGGGGCTATGACTCCGCCGGTGTGGCCGTGTACGACAGCTCCCGCGGCGCACTGTCCGTGCATAAGGCCAAGGGACGGCTGAACGTTCTCTCCGACCAGCTGCACGGAGGTGCCGATCTTCAGGGCACCGTGGGCATCGGCCATACCCGCTGGGCCACCCATGGAGCGCCCAGTGACATAAACTCCCACCCCCAGGTCAGCCGCAGCGGAAAGATTGCCGTGGTCCACAACGGCATCATTGAAAACTATGCAGAGCTGAAAGCCTTTCTCATGGCTCAGGGTATCCCCTTTACCTCAGAGACAGACACTGAGGTCATTGCCCAGCTTATCGAGTACTTCTATGAGGGAGACCTTCTGGCCGCTGTAGGACGGGTGCTTCACCGTATCCAGGGGGCCTACGCTCTGGGTATTTTGTGCGACGACTGCCCTGACGAGCTGATTGCCGTACGCAAGGACAGCCCCCTCATCCTGGGCTACGGGGATGGCTGCTCCTTCCTGGCCAGCGATGTGACCGCCATTCTCCGCCACACCCGGAAGGTAAGCTATATGGAGGATGGAGAGCTGGCCGTTCTCACCCAGTCCGGCATCCAGTGCTACAACCACCTGATGCAGCCCGTGGACAAGGAGATCGTCCAGGTGGACTGGGAGATGGACGCGGCGGAAAAGGGCGGCTATGAACACTTCATGTTCAAGGAAATTATGGAACAGCCCCAGGCTCTGCGCCGTTGCATCTCTCCCCGGATTCGAGGCGGCGAAGTGGTCTTTGAGGATTTTCATCTGGATCCCCAGTACATCCGTGACCTCCAGAAGATCTACATTGTGGCCTGCGGCTCCAGCTACCACGTAGGCATGGTGGGCAAATATCAGTTGGAAAAGCTCACCCGTAAACCCGTGGAGGTAGCACTGGCCTCGGAATTCCGGTATATGGACCCCATCGTCAACGAGCACACCCTGGTGGTGGTGATCAGCCAGTCAGGCGAAACTCTGGACACCATGGCCGCCCTGCGGGAGGCCCGGCGGCTGGGGGGAAAAATCTTGTCCATTGTCAATGTGGTGGGCAGCTCCATTGCACGGGAATCCGATCAGGTTCTCTACACCTGGGCAGGGCCGGAGATTGCCGTGGCTACCACCAAGGCTTACTCCACCCAGCTGGCGGTCATTTGCCTGCTGGCCCTATACTTTGCTCGAGTGCTGGGCACCATTGAGGACGAGGAGTACCAGGCCTGTCTGGAAGATCTGCTGCGCCTGCCCGACCAGGTGGAGCAGGTCCTGGCTCAGAAGGATGATATCCAGTATTTTGCCTCCCAGTACTTCAACCACGACAGTGTCTTTTTCATTGGCCGGAACATCGACTACGCTATGGGTTTGGAGGGCTCTTTAAAGCTGAAAGAGATCTCCTACATCCACTCTGAGGCCTACGCCTCCGGGGAACTGAAGCACGGTACCATCAGCCTCATCGAACCCGGCACTCTGGTGGTGGCTCTGGGGACCTGCAAACGGCTATTCTCCAAAGCGATGAGCAATGTGGTCGAGGTCAAATCCCGCGGGGCAGACGTGCTGGCCCTGACCACGGAACGCTGCCGGGCCGAGATGGAAGGCACTGCCAACGCCGTCATGACCATTCCCGAGGCACGGGAGCTTGTGCTCCCCTGTCTGAGCGTGGTCCCCCTCCAGCTATTTGCCTATTATGTGGCCCTCATGCGGGGCTGTGACATCGACAAGCCCCGAAACCTGGCCAAGAGTGTCACTGTGGAATGATCTTTAACATAAAAATGTCCCCTCCGCCTGGCGGAGGGGACGTTTTTATGGGGTTTCAGTCCGAGCAGTTTTTTCAGGGATTTTTCTCACCCTTGAGCCACTCGTCCTCTTCATACTCGTGCTTCAACCAATTCTCATAATTGGACTTGAGGGAGTCCCACACGGACATCCAGTCGATCTTGCTCAGATCTTCCTCTCCCGTAAAAAGTTCATTGTAGAACGCGAAGGTGGGGTCCTCCGCGCCGCCCACGTATTCCTCATAGAAGGCGTCCATATAAGCGCCAAACCGGGGGTCGTCCATCTCCTGGGGACCCAGCATCATGGCATGGAGCTGCTCCTTGGTCCAGGGTTCGTCATTCTTCAGATCCCGAGGCATGACCTGTGCCCATTTGGTCAGGCGGCCTAAATCGTGCAGAAAACGCTCCCGCCCCTCTTCGCTGTTGAGCATGGGCAGCACGCTGCGCAGCAGGGTGTAGAACGCATCGTCCATTGCTTCCTTAATCTTCGGGCTGATTTTGCTTTGATCCATCGTCAATGCCTCCAATTCTCATAATTTTCCCCGTCGGTGTGGGGCGGAGAGTCCCACCGGAAAACTCTCTGTATGGTGACATTATAGCCGGGAGGACGAAGACCGTCAACCTTTATTTGTAAAATTTTTGAAATTTAAGCTTTTAAATCCTTCATATTCCAGCAGATTGACAAAAATTTCACAATACATTGACCACAGAGGGCTGTTCCATCTCCGCCAGCAGCTCCAGCTGCGTGATCAGATCCGCGTTGGCGGCGTTATACTGATCGGGCTCCTGCAGACGCAGATACTCCATCACTGTACGAAACCCTCTTAGAATCTGGTCCGTATCCGAGTGGCGCATGGTGGCATGGAGATAAAAATGCCGGCTTTCCCATTGGTCATACACCTCCTTGGTCAGGACTAAGGCCTGCTCCCACTGATCCTGTTGCGTCAGCTGCTGGGCAAGCCGAAGCCGCTCCTCCATTCCTCCGGTCAGCTCTTTGGCATACCAGGCATTGCCTAGGCTCCCCCCCAGCAGCAGAAGAAGAAGTCCCACCGAAATCCAAAGCCGTCTCATTTCCGCCCCTCCTCACTCCAGCTCCCGCCGGGCCAGATAGACACTTCCCTGTTCATCCACCATCATAAGGAAAATTTCCTCCGTTCCCTTACACCCTCTCTGAACCAGCTGCCGCTCCAGCCACGGCCTGTCATGGCCCAGCGCCTTTAGGTTGTGCTCCAAAAGCCGCCCATCACTGATGACCACTCTGGGGAGGCCATTCTCCTGGACCGCTACCTTCATATCCCGCGCCGTCGGGGGCTTCTGATTGACATAGGGGAGGACCGAAAGCTTTCCGTTTGTCTCCAAAATAGCATACTTCACTACCGACAAATCGGTATACCCCTGGCAGCGCAGCTCCTCCAGCAGCTCATCCACAGTCAGGCGGTTGCGTGCCATTTCCCGCTGGTCCAGCGCTCCATTGCGTACCACTATGCTGGGGCGTCCGCATAGCACAGCCCGAAATCCCACATACTTCATGGTGAGCACCGACAAAATCATGGTCACGCACAAAAGGGCAAGGATCGGTACAATTCCGGTCAGCAAAGGAATCCCATAATCCTGCATGGGCACAGAGGCCAGGTCGGCAATAATAAGGGAAAGCACCAGCTCGGAGGGTTCCAGCTCTCCCACCTGCCGCTTTCCCATCAAACGGACTCCGGCAATGATCAGCACATATAAGATGATCGTGCGTAAAAGGCCTGTAAACACCGCATTCACCTCGTAAGCAGCTTGGGACAGTTCTTCCTTGCCCCTTCGGATGCAGTTTTCCCCCTTCCTTTTCAATTATCCTGCGAATTGCCCAAAACTCTCCTAAAAAATTAGGCGGAAAAAGGAAAAAAACCATCTTGCCAAGGAGGCATTTTTTCGATAAAATAACTTGATTATATCTAACAAGCATTAGAACTGGAACGGAAGGCGAGTGAGTATTGATGAAAGCGACATTGATCCTGGCAAACGGCAGCATCTTCTCCGGAATCAGCATCGGCAGCACCGAGACCCGTGTGTGCGAGATGGTCTTCAACACCTCCATGACCGGCTATCAGGAGATTTTGACCGACCCCTCCTATGCTGGGCAGGGCGTTGTCATGTCCTATCCTTTGATCGGCAACTATGGCGTCAACAGTGAGGACAATGAGTCCCGCCGCCCCTGGGTGGAGGCCTTTGTGGTCCGTCATCTGTCCCCCCGCGGCAGCAATTTCCGCTGTGAGGGCGATCTGGGCTCCTATCTGAAAGAGCATAACATCACCGGCATCCAGGGTGTGGACACCCGTGCGCTGACGAAAATACTCCGCAGTCAGGGGAGCATGAATGGCATGGTCACCTGTGCGGAGCATTTTAATGTTGCCGAGGTGCTGGAGCAGCTGCGCTCTTATCAGGTAAAGGACACCGTGGCTAAGGTCACCCGCACCGAGCCCGAGGTATTTCCCGCTTATGGAGAACAGAAGTATCACGTGGCCATGATGGACTTCGGCGTCAAGCAGCACATGATCGAGTGCCTGCGCCGCCGGGGCTGCCAGGTCACTGCCCTGCCCGCTTCCACCCCCGCTGAGGCTGTCCTTGCCGGCGGGTATGACGGAGTGATGCTCTCCAACGGCCCTGGCGACCCCGCTGAGAACACCCAGATCATCCAGGAGCTCAAGAAGCTCTATAACAGCGACATCCCCATGTTCGGTGTCTGTCTGGGCCACCAGCTGCTGGCTCTGGCCACCGGCGCCAAGACCGGCCGTCTGGCCTACGGCCACCGGGGCGGCAACCACCCCGTCCGCGACCTGGAAAAGGGCCGGGTATTTATCACCAGCCAAAACCACGGCTATATGGTCCTGTCCGAGTCCGTGGACCCCGCGGTAGCCGAAGTGAGCCACATCAACGTCAACGACGGCACCTGCGAGGGCCTGCGCTACAAGCGCCCCAACTGCTTTACCACCCAGTTCCATCCCGAGGCCAACGCCGGCCCCAAGGATACGGAATATCTGTTCAACCGCTTCATTGAGTCCATGGGAGGTGCCAAGTAATGCCGAAGTATACTGATGTGAAGAAGGTCCTGGTGCTGGGCTCCGGCCCCATCGTCATCGGCCAGGCTGCCGAGTTCGACTACGCCGGTACTCAGGCTTGCCGCGCTCTGAAGGAAGAGGGTATGGAGGTTGTTCTGATCAACTCCAACCCCGCCACCATCATGACCGACAAGGATATTGCCGACCATGTGTATATCGAGCCCCTGAACATTCCCTCCGTCGTCCAGATCATTGAAAAGGAGCGCCCCGATGCCCTGCTGCCCAACATGGGCGGTCAGACTGGCCTGAACCTTGCCATGGCCCTTTATGAGGACGGCACTCTGGCCAAGTACGGCGTGAAGCTGCTGGGTACCTCTCCCGAGTCCATCCACAAGGCGGAGGACCGCCAGGGCTTCAAGGACTGTATGGAGTCCATCGGCCAGCCCTGCGTGGTGTCCAAAGTGGTCAACACTGTTCAGGACGCGGTAGACTTTACCAATGAGATCGGCTACCCCGTCATTGTCCGTCCCGCCTACACTCTGGGCGGTTCCGGCGGCGGCATCGCTTACGACGAAGCCTCCCTGCGTGAGATTTCCGACCGCGGCATCGCCCTGAGCCGTGTCAGCGAGGTGCTGATCGAGCGGTGCATCTCCGGCTGGAAGGAGATCGAGTTTGAGGTCATGCGTGACTCCGCGGGCAACGTCATTACCATCTGCTCCATGGAGAACATCGACCCTGTGGGCGTCCACACCGGCGACTCCATCGTGGTGGCTCCCACCCAGACCCTGGCCAACAAGGAGTTCCAGATGCTCCGCTCCGCCGCGCTGGACATCATCTCCGCCCTGGAGATCGAAGGCGGCTGTAACGTGCAGTTCGCTCTGAATCCCGACAGCTTTGAGTACGCGGTCATCGAGGTCAACCCCCGTGTGTCCCGTTCCTCCGCCCTGGCCTCCAAGGCCACTGGCTACCCCATCGCCAAAGTGGCCGCCAAGGTGGCTCTGGGCTACACCCTGGACGAGATCCCCAACGCCGTCACCGGCAAGACCAAGGCCTGCTTTGAGCCCACCATTGACTACTGCGTGCTGAAGATCCCCCGTCTGCCCTTCGACAAGTTCACCACCGCCAGCCGTACCCTGGGCACCCAGATGAAGGCCACCGGCGAGGTTATGGCCATCGCCAACTCCTTCGAAGGCGCTTTGATGAAGGCCATCCGCTCCCTGGAGCTCAACGTCCGGGCTCTGAAGCTGGACAAGCTGGAGGGCCTCTACACCGACGAGATCGAAGACCTGCTGTTCCAGGTCACCGACGAGCGGCTGTTTGTGGTGGCCGAGGCCCTGCGCCGCGGCTTCTCCCCCCAGAAGATCAACAACATCACCAAGATGGACATCTGGTTCCTGGACGGCTTCAAGCGGATCATTGACATGGAGGAGGAGCTCAAGGCCTGCAAGGGTGAGCCCGATATCGACACCCTGAAGCGCGCCAAGGAGATGTGCTTTGCCGACAGCTACATCGGCACCCTGTGCGGCATGAAACAGGCTGAGGTCAAGGCCCTCCGGGAGCACTACGGCATTGTCCCCTCCTTCAAGATGGTGGACACCTGCGCCGCCGAGTTTGACGCCGAGACCCCCTACTACTACTCCACCTACGACGGAGAAAACGAGGCCATCGACAACAGCTCCGACAAAAAGAAGGTGCTGGTGCTGGGCTCCGGCCCCATCCGCATCGGCCAGGGCATTGAGTTTGACTACTGCTCCGTCCACTCTGTCTGGGCCTTTAAGCGCCTGGGCTATGAGACCATTATCATCAACAACAACCCCGAGACTGTCTCCACCGACTTTGACGTGGCCGACAAGCTCTACTTCGAGCCCCTCACCGCCGAGGATGTGCAGAACATCGTGGAGCAGGAGAAGCCCTGGGGCGCCGTGGTTCAGTTCGGCGGTCAGACCGCCATCAAGCTGGCCAAGGCTCTCACCGACATGGGCGTGCAGATCCTGGGCACCCCCGCCGACGGTGTGGACGCCGCCGAGGATCGTGAGCGCTTCGATGACATTCTCCAGAAGTGCGGCATCCCCCGCGCCAAGGGCCGCACCATTTTCACCACCGAAGAGGCTCTGGCAGCCGCCCACGAGCTGGGCTACCCCGTGCTGGTGCGTCCCTCCTACGTGCTGGGCGGCCAGGGCATGGAGATCGCCTACTCCGACCGGAACATCGAGGAGTTCATGAAGATCATCAACATGACCGTTCAGGAGCACCCCATCCTGGTGGACAAGTACCTCATGGGCCGGGAGCTGGAAGTGGACGGCGTGTTCGACGGAGAGGACATCCTCATCCCCGGTATTATGGAGCACGTGGAGCGGGCCGGAGTGCACTCCGGTGACTCCATCGCCGTGTATCCTCCCCTCCACCTGGAGGAGAAGCACCGCCAGCTCATTCTCCAGCACACCAAGAACATGGCCAAGCACCTGGGTGTCATTGGCCTGATCAACGCCCAGTATATCCTCTATGATGACGACATCTACGTCATCGAGGTCAACCCCCGTTCCTCCCGCACCATCCCCTATATCTCCAAGGTCACCGGCGTGCCCATCATCGACCTGGCCACTAAGGTCATGCTGGGTCAGAAGCTAAAGGACCTGAACTACGGCACCGGTCTCTACCCCGAAGCCAACTACTACGCAGTCAAGGCCCCTGTCTTCTCCTTCGAGAAGCTGACCGATGTAGATACCGGCCTTGGCCCTGAGATGAAGTCCACCGGCGAGGTGCTGGGTCTGGCCGAGACCTATCCCCAGGCCCTGCTGAAGGCCTTTAAGGGCTCCGGCATGCGTGCTCCTAAGCGGGGCGGCCGTATCATCATCACCGTCAAGGACGAGGACAAGCAGGAGATCCTCTCCATCGCACGGGGCTTTGAGGAGATGGGCGTGGAGCTGTACGCTACCTCCGGCACCTGCCAGGTGCTCAATGACGCGGGTATCGAGTGCAAGCGGGTCAACCGCGTGTCCCAGTCCCACCCCAACATTCTGGACATGATCGCCTCCGGCACCGTGGACCTGATCATCAACACTCCCACCCGCGGCCGGAAGCACGACTCTGACGGCTTCCACATCCGCCGCTCCGCCGTGGAGCACGGAGTGGGCTGCGTCACCGCCGTGGATACCGCCCGTGCCCTGCTCACGGTCCGTCAGCAGAGCCGCAGTGAGGATCTGACCCCCATCGACATCACCAAGATCTGATTTTCCGCCTGGGGCGGCCAACAGGGCCGCCCCAGCCGTAATTTTTCCCCTAAAACGCAAAAATCCACACCCGAAGGTGTGGTTCCTTGTCCGGTCATTCTGTTATCGTTCGCTTACGGCAGCGCCTTCCTGCTCATAGAGCATATCTTCCAGATCCTGAAGCATTCCATCCGCCTCCTTTCTCGTTTTCTGATGAAATCATACCTGATTTCCAGGTCGAAAACAAGGGAATCGCGGTTAAATCTATGTTAAATCTAAACCCATAAGGGAGGAACCTTCATGTCCCACCAGACCGTCATTGTCCTTGACTTCGGCGGGCAGTACAACCAGCTTATTGCCCGCCGGGTCCGGGAGTGCAATGTGTACTGCGAAGTCAAGCCCTATACCACTCCCCTGGCCCAGCTGAAGGCCATGAACCCCATCGGAATCATTTTTACCGGCGGCCCCAACTCGGTCTATTTGGAGTCCTCGCCCCATGTGGACCCGGAAATTTTCACCTGGGGTGTCCCCATTTTTGGCATCTGCTATGGCTGCCAGCTCATCGCCCACACCTTGGGCGGCCAGGTCACCGAAGCCCAGGATGATTCCGCCCGTGAGTACGGCAAAACCCAGACCTACTACGACACTGGCTGCAAGCTCTTCCAGGGCCTTCCCGCCGAGGGGATCTCCTGGATGAGCCACGGGGATTATATGGCCAAGGTACCCGATGGCTTTGCCCTCACCGCCCACTCCGATGCCTGCCCCAATGTGGCCATCGCCGATGAGAAGCGGGGCTTCTACGGTGTGCAGTTCCACCCCGAGGTAAACCATACGGAGCACGGCATTGATATGATCCGCAACTTCCTCTATGCGGTGTGCGGTGCTGTGGGAGACTGGACCATGGAGGACTACAAGCACACCGCCATCGCCCAGGTGCGGGAAAAGGTGGGCAGCGGCAAGGTGCTGCTGGCCCTCAGCGGCGGCGTGGACTCCTCTGTGGTGGCCGCCCTGCTGGCCGAGGCGGTGGGCAAGCAGCTCACCTGTGTGTTTGTGGATCACGGCCTTATGCGTCTCAACGAGGGCGACGAGGTGGAAGCCGCCTTCTCCAAATGGGACATCAACTTCGTCCGGGTCAACGCCGAAAGCCGGTTCCTGCTGAAGCTGGCCGGTGAAAGCGAGCCGGAGCACAAGCGTAAGATCATCGGCGAGGAGTTTATCCGGGTCTTTGAGGAGGAAGCCAAAAAAGTGGGCGCCGTGGATTTCCTAGCCCAGGGCACCATCTATCCCGATGTCATTGAGTCCGGCGCGGGCAATGCCGCCGTCATCAAGAGCCACCACAATGTGGGCGGACTTCCTGACTATGTGGACTTTAAGGAGATCATCGAGCCCCTGCGCCTGCTCTTCAAGGACGAGGTCCGGCAGCTGGGCCGTGAGCTGGGCCTGCCTGAGTACCTGGTCTCCCGCCAGCCCTTCCCCGGCCCCGGCCTGGCCATCCGCATCATCGGAGACATCACCAAGGAGAAGGCAGACACCCTGCGCCTGGCCGACCACATTTTCCGGGAGGAGATTGCCAAGGCGGGCGAGGACAAGAACCTCAACCAGTATTTTGCCGTCCTCACCAACACCCGCTCCGTGGGTGTCATGGGCGACGGGCGCACTTACGATTACACCCTGGCCCTCCGGGCGGTGACCACCAGCGACTTTATGACCGCCGACTGGGCCCGCATCCCCTATGAGGTGCTGGATAAGATCTCCGTACGCATTGTCAACGAGGTCCCTCACATCAACCGTATCGTCTACGATATCACCAGTAAGCCCCCTGCCACCATCGAATGGGAATGACGTAAGAAAAACACCTGCCAGGCTCTCTATTGCAGAGTCTGGTGGGTGTTTTTTACCGTCCGCAAACATATTGGAGCGCTATCGGAAGACCAGGCACAGTTTCGGAACTTGCCCAAAGGTACAGTGCAAATTATGTACTGATTCGTGACAAGCACCAGATAGATATTGACAAACAAATCTCTGCTGTATATACTATATCATATCAAAAATTTTTGATGTGAGGTGAACCGATGGGTAACCACCAGGAAGACGCCAAGGTGTTTAAGGCGCTGTGTGATCCCAAGCGCCTTGCCATTTTGGAACAATTACGCAGCGGGGAGAAGTGTGCTTGTGTCTTGCAGGAACCCATGGATCTGACGCAATCCGGGCTGTCCTATCACATGAAAATCCTGTGTGATTCTGGTATCGTAGTCAGTCGGCAGGAAGGTAAATGGACCCATTACCGTTTGAGTACATCGGGAGGGGCATGGGCAATGGAACGGCTGCGGGCCATTCTGACCCCCGATACACAGTAAGAAGATCACTGCCCTTTCTGCGGCAGATAAACGCCATCTCATACTGATGGCGTTTATTTCAGGATAAAACATCAAAATTTTTTGATTTGTTTTTGATTCTGAGCAAAGTGAGGTTTCGGGAATGAATATATGGAGATTTTTTCAAGACGAGATTTTAGGAATGAAGTGGTTGAACCGATTGATCGGCAACGGTCTGTCCGTATTGGGGCTGGACATAGATGGGCGGATAGGCGGCAGCGTTCAGTTTTTCCTCTACGATGTGATCAAGATCACCGTGCTGCTGTGCTGCCTGATTTTTGTCATTTCCTACATTCAAAGTTACTTCCCCCCGGAACGAAGCAAGAAAATTCTGGGCCGGTTTCATGGCATTGGGGCAAATATCATTTCGGCCCTGTTGGGGACGGTAACACCGTTTTGTTCCTGTTCCTCAATTCCCCTGTTTATTGGCTTTACCAGTGCGGGGCTTCCTTTGGGGGTGACCTTCTCTTTCCTGATTTCCTCCCCGATGGTGGATCTGGGCAGCTTGGTGCTGCTCATGAGCATCTTCGGAGCGAAAGTAGCTGTGATTTATGTGCTGGTGGGATTGGTGATTGCCGTGGTTGGCGGCACCATCATCGAAAAGCTGGGCATGGAAAAGTATGTGGAGAGCTTTATCTTTTCCGCCGGAAGCGTGGATATCGAATCTCCCACCCTTACCAAAACAGAACGTGTGCAGTACGCAAAAGAGCAGGTTGTTTCCACCTTCCAAAAAGTGTTCCCCTATATTTTGGTGGGGGTGGGGATCGGCGCAGTGATCCACAACTGGATACCGGAAAGCTGGGTTACAGCTGTATTAGGCAGCAGCAATCCCTTTGGTGTCCTTCTGGCGACCTTGGTGGGCGTT
This sequence comes from uncultured Oscillospiraceae bacterium, assembly GCA_944385035.1. Lineage (GTDB taxonomy): Bacteria > Bacillota > Clostridia > Oscillospirales > Oscillospiraceae > Lawsonibacter. The sequence continues at coordinate 25,154 of CALWVV010000003.1, forward strand.
CCCATGTACGCGGATATTTTCGGCACGATCCCAGTGGCGGAAGCCCTGCTGGCAAAAGGTGCACAGCTTGGTACCATTCTGTCCTTTATGATGGCGGTGACAACGCTGAGTTTGCCCTCCCTCATTATGCTGCGAAAGGCCGTGAAACCGAAACTGTTGGCCTTATTTATCGGCGTCTGCACCGTTGGCATTATACTGGTAGGCTACTTGTTCAATGGATTCCAATTTCTTTTTATCTAATTTCAGGAGGTATGAACGATGGGACTGTTTCACAAAAACAAAAAAGAGAAAGAGGCTTCTTGCTGCTGTGGTAGTTGCACGCCCGAAGCCATGTCTCAGGCAGAGGCGGTCAAAGCGTCCAGCGGTGTCAAAGTGCTTGGCTCCGGCTGTGCCAAATGCAACGCTCTGGAGCAAGCCGCCCGTGAGGCGCTGGCAGAACTGGGCATGGAAACAACCATTGACCATGTGACAGATTTTGCCCAGATCGCCGCCTATGGTGTGATGTCCACCCCGGCGCTGGTAGTGGATGGCAAGGTTGTATCCTATGGCAAAGTTCTCAAGAAGGACGAGGCCAAGGGGCTGATCCAGAAGGTGCGGGGGTAAGTCATGTCCCAAAAGCCAAAGGTAGCCTTCGTATGCGTCCACAATTCTTGCCGCAGTCAGATTGCAGAAGCGCTGGGTAAGCTGCTGGCCTCTGATGCGTTTGACAGCTATTCCGCAGGGACGCAGCTCAAGCCGCAGATCAACCAGGATGCCGTTCGGCTGATGAAACAGCTTTATGGTGTAGATATGGAGCAGACACAGCGCAGCAAACTGCTGTGGGAGCTTCCCCCGGTGGACATTGTGATCACCATGGGGTGCAATGTATCTTGTCCGTCGCTGCCCTGCCGATACCGGGAGGACTGGGGACTGGATGACCCCACCGGCAAGGATGATGGATGCTTTTTAGAAGTGATCCGCAGCATTGAGAAAAAGGTTTTTGAACTGAAAGCCAGCGTAGCGGATGGACTGTTGTGGTAACGCAAAACCATATCTGTGCAAGTACCCATCCCAGCCATGGCCGCCATTGATCACTCCACCCGGCCTTGCACTGTGGCAATAATAAGGCGGGCAAGCTCCAAAGGTGCTTGCCCGCCTTGTTTGCGTTTGGAGCCAGGCCAGCCGTCAATCGCTCACCGCTCCGGCGTCCTGGCGCTTATCTTTTTTCCCTTTTCCCATAGCAGCAAGCACCGATTCCTCCGCTGCCAATTGGGCTGAAATCACCCGGTCAAACCAGTCATCCAACTCAGGTTCCTCGGGCATGCACTCAGGATGGGAGAAAATATACTCGATTGCCTCCCGTGCTCCGTCCGCAAAACGCACGGCAGTACGAAAATCGGGAACCAGCCGTTTTAGTTTACTGTTGTCAAACACAGTACTGTTTGACTTATCTCCCCACATGCCGCCCTGATTATCAAAGGGTGTTGTATGTTCCAGAAAATCACACGGCACATGGACTGCCTTCAAGGGGACCCCCATGGCATCCGCTACCATTTGGTAGATCTGGTTCCAGGTATAGACCTCATCCCCGACAATATTGACCGCCTCACCAATGGCATGCGCGTTTCCCAACAGTCCCACAAACCCCACGGCAAAATCTCGGCTGTGGGTCACGGTCCACAACGAAGTCCCATCTCCTGGAATGATCACCGGCTTTCCTTCCCGAATCCGCTTAACTACAGGATAGGAACCCCGATTTCCCACCACAGCCAAGGGGAGTTTGGTTTGGTTATAGGTGTGGCTGGGGCGGACAATTGTGACGGGGAAGTGCTCCTCTCGATAGAGCTTCATCATCATCTCCTCACAGGCGATTTTGTCTCTGGAATACTGCCAATAAGGATTGTAGAGCGGGGTACTTTCATCGATCAGATAGTTGGACAAGGGGGTCTGAAAGGCCGAAGCGCTGCTAATGCCGATATACTGCCGTGTACGGCCCTGGAACAGGCGAAAATCCCTCAGAATATCGTCCGCTTGAAACGTAAGGAAATCTGCCACCGCATCGAAGGTCAGCCCCTCCAGTTGGCGGGCCAATTGTGCCTCGTCCTGGATGTCACCGACAATCCCATGGGCTCCCTCCGGCAAAGGACGGTTTCCCCGGTTTAAAAGCCAACATTCATGTCCCAGCCGGATGAGCAGTTCGGAAATCGCACTGCTGATAACCCCCGTACCGCCAATTAATAAAACTCTCATTTGGATGACCTCACTTATTTCTACGTTTTTGTTTCATAAAACTGCTTTGCCCAAAAGCCAAACTTGACTTCTTCCCCTCTAAGCAAGGGGGAACGGAGGAAACATTCCTCCCAGGAAAATTTGATTTTTTGTCCCTTTGGTTACAGTTGCAATTCATCTATGAAACCAATATAATTTTAATCGTAGACCGATCAACTTACCAGAGGTGTTTCAAGATGGAAAAACTGAGCAAACAGTTCCCATTCCGTATCACACTGCAAACCACATACCGCGCAGCAGAAGAGCGCACTTCTTTCGAGGCTCTTCTGGCGCAGCTGCAGCAGCTGGGCTTCTATGGCATAGAGCTCAATCTTCCTGACCTGACACTGATCTCTCCGGATGATCTGACCGCTCTGCTGGACAGATATCACCTGGTCCTCACCTATTTAGCTACCGGTGCTTATGCCAAAACCAACGGCTATTCCCTTTCCACTGCAGACAACGCACTGCGGGAACGATCCATACAGGGGTGCGTTGACAACATCGAATATGCGGCGAAAGCGGGGGCCGGCGTCATCTTAGGCTTCTTGAAAGGTGGACCTGGGGATATCCCGGAGGCCGCAGAAGCCCGACTTACGGATTCTATTGGCCAGATATGCCAGCGGACAAAAGCGGATGTTCCGGTTCTCCTGGAAGTAACCAACCGCAGTGAGAGCAGTTGTGCCTGCATGCTTCGGGAAGCAGAGCAGATCGTAACTGCCATCCGAGATCCCAGGCTCTATATTTTGCCGGACACCTACCACATGGCTGTTGGAAAAACGGACACCATGGAGGATGTCAACCGTCTGCACTCCTATGTGCGGAACATTCATCTGTCAGACGACACTCGTTTTCTCCCCGGTTTGGGAAATCTGGATTTTTCCAACATCGTGGGGGCCCTGAAAGACATGGGTTACCAAGGAACCTGCGGTTTGGAAGGCAATATTCGAGACAGCCTGTCTGCCGATTTGGCGGCCAGTGCCGCTTACCTATGCCGTGTGGGAACAGGGATTTCCGGGTAGCGCAACAGCATTTCAAAACAATTCTCTCTTTGTTAAGAAGCCCAGCCTGTGCATATAAAACACAGGCTGGGTTTTCATCTATGCGCTTTCGCGTCATTCCATCTTCCAAACGCGCGGATTTCTGAACGGATGGCCACGCCGTATCCGGCTTTCCTCGCTTCCATCGTCGTTTGGTTTTATGATAGGCGCGCCTTTTGCTGGTCTAACTGTGCCCAGACATGCTCAATGCCCATGCGTCCCTGTGCAAAGAGCTCGGCAGGCATTTGCCTTAACTGCTTCGATACTTTGGGAGCAAACTCCATCTGTTCCAAAATATCCCGCTGCAGGTCAATCCCCGGTGCTATTTCAGTAAGTACCAGCCCGTCCTCTCCCAGATGAAATACGCCCCGTTCGGTAATAAATACCACATACTGGCCCTTTTTTATGGCGGAATGGCTGCTATAGGTGATCTGCTTCACTTGATTGACAAACTTCTTTACCGTACCTTGCTGCTGGATTCTCACAGTTCCGTTGTCCAGAGACACCACGCTGCCCACGCACATCGATCCGGCAAAAATAATCCGTTTGCTCTCCTGGGAGATATCAATAAAACCGCCGCAGCCTGTGACGTTCCGTCCCAGCTTACTTACGTTCACATTTCCAAAGCGGTCGATTTCCCCAGCGGATAAGCATGCTGCATCCAAAATTCCGCCGTGGTACATATCATGTTGGATGGGCTGCTCTACGATAATCCGCGGGCCGGACATGGTTCCCGCATCGGGACCCATAATGGGGACTCCGCCGGACTGTCCCTGTTCCAGAGAAAACACCACTTTGTCCCAGACTCCCTCCTCTGCCAAGATGGCAGGGACACCATTGGAGATTCCAAGACCAATGTTTACAACCATGCCAGGGCGCAGTTCCAACGCTTGCCGGCGGGCAATGAATTTTCGTATATCCAGTCCCGGATTGGGCCATGTGGGAAGTTCAGGCTCTTTGCTGGCTCCGCAGTAGGCCGGGCAATAAAAGGAATGCATACTCTGCCGCTGGTCCGGAACTTCAACCACATAATCTACCAGAAATCCGGGAACTTTCGCTTGGGCACAAGGGATCTCGCCCCGTTTTTTCAGGTATTTGACCTGTGCAATGACCAGACCGCCGTTATTTTTTGCTGCGGCAGCCATAGAGGCCACCTCATCATAATGCACTTCTTCTTCCATGCTGATATATCCGTCTTCATCCGCTGAAGTACCCCGAATCACAGCAATATCCACCGGAAGTGGCCGATAGCGAAGCCAGGTCTCCCCATCCAGAGTAATTCGCTCCACAAGCTCTTCTTTGGCCGACTTGTTCATCTTGCCGCCTTCTTGGGTTGGGTCCACAAAGGTGTCCAGACCTATTTTCGTGATAACGCCCGGTCCTCTTGCGGACATATCCCGCAGCATTTGAGCCATAACTCCTTGGGGAAGATTGTATGCCTCTATCTGCTCTTCCTCTGCCAAGCGGCTCATGGCGGGGCTCAGCCCCCAATGGCCGCCAATGACACGTCTGCAAAGACCCGGATGTGCAAAATGGGCCACTCCGCCGTGCTCTTTGTCTCCAATTCCCTGTGGGTGGAATAATGTAAGTCCCCTGGGTCTCCCCGTACTTAGGAACCGTGCTTCTATTGCAGCCAAGATTTGCTCTGCAACCACATTGACGGCGCCCGATCCACTCAGTGCAACGGTGCTATTGTCAGTAATCAGCTGTGCAGCTTCTTCTGCTGTGATTACTTTCATGTCCTGCTTTCCTTTCCTTATGCAACATCTGTCCAGTGAGCAAAAAAAGCCACGACTTCTTCCGCGGCCTTTTTTGCAGGTGGATCACTTCAGCTCTCCGCTTGCCTCCTGGGCCCAGTGATCCACAACCATCTTCGGTGCATAAACAAAAATAGTGCGCATCTCGGTATCGCCTGTGTTCTTCAGCTCGTGCGGCTGCCAGGGCTTCAGATGAATGACATCATCCGCCTTAACGGGAACCTCTTCCCCTTCAATGGTCATGATCCCGGTGCCCGACATGATCAAATAGGTCTCCTCGGTCTCGTGGGAATGCTCGGGCACGCCGCCGCCTGGATGCACCATGGCGGTGCCTACCACATAGTGTTCCGCCTGCAGCGGGCTGTCCACACCTACCAGCACCCGCGTACGTCGGCCGGCCGGATACTCAGTCCCTTCAATATCTTCATAAACATTGATCTTCTGTACCATAATCGTTCTCCTTCTTGAATCTCTGTTCAAAGCGCCAAACTCTGCTGGAACTCTCCAATGATAAATGGCCGGTCTTCTTCCTTCGAACCCACACGGCGGCATTCCACCTGAATGGTGACCAATTGCTGTTCCTCGTCCACCGCAGTCACAACGCCTTCCACATGGACCGTGTCATTTAACAGCACCACGCTTCGAAACCGGATGTTTTGAAAATGTGTCATGGAGGCTTCTCCACACAACTCGGTCAGCACGGGGCCAACCAGCCCCACCACCAGCATTCCATGGGCAATCCGGTTATGGAACATCGTGGTATCCCCAAAGGTCTTGCTCACATGCTGGGGAGCATAGTCACCGCTGATTTGAGCAAACATCATCACGTTGGCCTCAGTAACCGTCTTTTCATAGCAGGCTGTGTCGCCTACATGAATATCGTTGATGTGTTTGATCGTTACTGCTTCCATTTTCATCGTATCTCACTCCCGAATGTCCATCGTTTCGACGCTTACTCCGTTCAGGACCAGTTCATTGGCGCTATTGAAAACCTCCAGACGCAGCGTCACCTGACACTTCTGCGCATCCATTTCCACGACTTCGGCCCGGCACGTTACGGTATCACCTGCAAACACAGGCTTTACCACGTCAAATTTCCGCTGCAGCGGAAAAGCATCCGGGCTGAGCAGACGGTAGACTGCACCGCCAAGCATGGACGCCAACAGCATCGGAGGGACAACCTGGCCCTGGAATTTGCTTTCCTGCCCAAATACGGCATTTACATAAACAGGACTCAAATCCCCTGTGTTGCCGGAGAACATCATAACGTCAGAAGCACTGACCGTTTTGGGGAACAGGGCAAAGTCGCCTACCTTCAAGTCCTCCGGTCTCTTCTTTGCATACACAGAATTCATCTTTTTCCCCCTCTTACGAATGAACCCGCATCAGTTCCAGCACAAAGCCATCGGCGACCATTTCATCATTCTGGTTATAGATCGTGGTCTGAACATAGACAAACTTTTTCTCCAGCACTTTCTTGGTCACTTCGCCGACCACTGTCACCGTATCGCCTACATAGACTGGTTTAAAGAAGGTCAGCTCCTGACCAATGGTCACCGCACCGGGGCTGGCAATCATGGTGGACACCGGCCAGGTAAAACTGGCCAGCAGCTCACTTTGAATGGGGCAGCGTCCCAGCGGCGTCCGGGCCGCAAAAGAGGCATTGGTGCTTAAGGCATTTCCATCGCCAGTGATCCCCTGAAAAATGGCCACGTCCGCCTCGGTTACTGTTTTGGAGTAGTAGGCTTTCTGGCCCATGGGAATCGATTCCACCGTCTTCTCTACTTCTGTCAAGTTGTTAGTATTCATTCTCCTGCCATCTCCTGTTTGGCTTTATTTTCCGTTACGTAAACAGGGGGACGAATCTGGCCACATGCTCCTTGGAGAAGGTAATCTTCCCTTCGCTGATATCCTTTACGGTCCGAACTGCCATATCGCTGAAGGGTGTGGCGATTCCATGTTCCCGCCCCATCCGGCATATGACGCCCACCAGAGCATCGATCTCGCATGGTCTTCCCTTTTGCAGATCACCCAGCATGCTTGGCACCCCAGGATGATATTTGGAGAAACACTCCGGCGCCAATGCAAGGCTGCGCTGTTCCTCTTCCTCCGTCACAAAGTCCAGTTCCTTGGCAAAGTTGCAGCCTTGGATTTCTACAAATTCCACCCCGGCCGCATGGCCCACCGTCACGCACTCGTGGAGGATATGCATAGCCACACGGCGCCATTGGGGATCATCCAGTACATCGCCGCACTTTCCGCCCAAAATGGTGGCAGGACAGCTGAGACAGGCATTGATGATCAGTTTGCTCCAGCGCAGCCCCATCAGATTATCCACAATCTCGGTCACGCACATCTGGCTCAGCACTTCCTGAACCTTCAGCAGCTGAGGCGTCCTTGCCCCGGAAATGGTGCCCACACTAAACGACAGGGAGCTGGCCGGAGGCGACACAAACACGCGCCCCGCCTCGGTCCGCACTGCGTTCCAGGTCACAATTCCTCCGATCACCCGGTCTTCCCCTATACATTGGGCAAGTTCCGGCTCAGGGATCCCATTTTGCAGGACACAAATCACGCCATCCTCCGACAGATAATTCAGCAGAAATTCCGCATCCTTCCGGTTTTGCATCTGCTTGGTCATCAGGAAAATAATGTCATACCGTTCCTGCATCTCATCGGGCGTCATCGCATGCACTGGAATCGTTTCATTGATCAGTCCATAGATGACGGCGCCGTGTTCTTTCATCGCACGGGCATGTTCCGCATTGCGGGTGATCAGGTCGATGTCCACTCCCTTTTGGGTCAGCAAGGCTCCCATAACGGTGCCCAGAGCTCCCGCTCCATATATGGCCGTCTTCATTGTTTTACAGTCTGCGGATATGGAAGCCGCCGTCAACATCAATGTAGTTGCCAGTGGTGTAGACATAGCGGTCGTCACAAACAAGGCTTACCACGCTGGCCACATCCTCCGGGGTCCCCCACCGGGCAATGGGGAACTGGCCTTCTGCAATCAGCTTGGTGTATTTCTCATGAACGACCTTGGTCATATCAGTATCGATCACGCCAGGACGAATCTCATGGACCATAATGCCATCGCCGGCCAGACGCTCGGCAAACACATTGGTCAGCATCACCACGCCGGCCTTTGCCACGCAGTACTCACAGCGGTTGGAGGAGGACACCGTGGCAGAGGCGGAGCCGATATTCACAATCGTCCCGCGCTTGCTTCCCTTCATAGGCTGCTTGAGCATCTGTTTGGCTACCAGCTGAGACATGAACATCGTTCCCTTGAGGTTTGTGCCAACCACACGGTCAAAGCTCTCCTCCGTCATGTCCAGCAGGTCCATCCGGACTTTCGGCGCTACTCCGGCGTTATTGACCAGCACATCAATCCCGCCAAACCGCTCTACGAGCATGGCGACAAAGGCTTCCCGGTCTTTCTGCTCGCGGGTATCTCCCTGCATGTAGAAATATTCGGCCCCCATGGCATCCAGCTGATCCAGGTTTTTGCGGTAATCCTCCTCGGCATTGATATCCAAAATACCGACTTTATAGCCTTCACTGGCAAACTGCTTCACAATGCCGAATCCGATTCCGCGGCTTCCGCCGGTGACCGCTGCTACTTTACACATAAAAATTCCTCCCTAAACAGATTCACTAAAATTAATAGGATCGAGAGGTCCCGATTCTTTTTTGATTTTTTCAGGCGCAGGCCCAATTTGACAAACAGAATTCCGCTCAATCAAACGACCGTGGATGACGATCTTTCCGTCCCAGTCGGTTTCTCTTCCCTCAATATGGTCGATTAGCTTTTTTACTGCAATCTGCGCTATGGTTTCAATGGGGTGGTGCCAGGTAGACAGCGGCGGGATCATATACGCGGAATCTTCCACATCGTCGAATCCCATGACAGAAATATCTTTGGGAATGGAATAGCCGCCCCGGATCACTCCGCTGTAAACCCCCATGGCCATCCAGTCACTGGCGACAAAGAACGCTGTCACGTCATGATTTTCTTCCAGCGCTCGGCAGGTTTTATCATAGACCTCCTTTGTGCTCTGGGCTTGGATAAACACCCCACCCTCGGAACCAATGCCATAATCCCGGAATGCCTGAAGACAGCCCGCATACCGCTCCCGGATATGCTGAACTGAGATATCGCTCATGATGCATACAATTTTCCGGTGACCGTGAAGAATCAAATGCTCTACCGCTTTATACGCACCAAAAAAATTGTCGTTTGTTACGCTGGGCAGCCCCAGGTCCCAGGATCGGTTCACTAAAATCATGGGAATCCCATAATTTTTCATTGCCGTAATATGGTCGCAGTCATCTGTACTGGCAACCAGAATGATGCCATCCGCCGAAAACTCACGCGCCCGCTGGACGCATTTCAATTCCTCGCTTTTGGATGACTTAGACACACTTAGGAACGTGGCATACCCATACTGGTCGATCTCTTTGCTGAAGCAGTCAATCAGCTTCGGGAAAAACGGGTTGGTAATGGTAGGGACTAACAGCTGGATCATTTTGCTTCTACGTTGTTTTAGACCTCTGGCCATCTGTGTGGGCACGTAGTGGAGTTTATTCGCAGCTTGTAGAACTCGTTTTTTGGTCTCATTGTCAACCACAGTACTTCCTGAAATGGCCCGTGAAACGGTGCTACAAGACACACCAGCAAGTTTAGCAACATCCCGGATCGTTGCCATTCTCCTCACCTTACCTTCCTTTCAATCGTTTTTTGTTATAAACATCATGTATAGGCAGATCCAATGCCATAAATCCTAAGTATATATTAGCACTTTATTGTCGTTTTGGTATTATATTTTTTATTTTGTGCACATTTAATGGAAGCCTACTCCATTACGCCAGTCACTCCATACTGTCTCAAACCACTCGTTCTCCTCCGGGATGGGACGGCGGTTGCGCCACATAAAATGACAGCCTGCCGGATCATACTCCACTTCTTGAATCTGATCGGAAAGTGCTCCGTTTTCCAAGGAATAGCGGAACTCTTCCTCCAGCTCGTCCAGCGGTTTCACTCCTTCGGAATCATAGATAAGATAAGACCCTCGGCTCTTGCCGCCGTGGGCAATATAATCCGCTATGGCGGACAAATACGTTACTTGGCTCACCGCCAAATCCCGCAGCCGATACACCATGTGCAAATACTTCGGCTCTTTCACCGAGGCCTGGGTTTCAATACGGTGAATTTGTTCTTTCGCTTGTTGGATCGCCTCTTGTATCTCACAGGTATTGCGAATAACTGCCGCGCAGCGGCTCATCCGTTCCTGCAATGCATGGTACTCACCAACCAGGTCAAAGCTCTCCGCGTTCCGCTCCAGCACCATATGTCCAAATTCCATCGCCGCCTCGATGCTTTGTCCGGCCACACGCTCCAGTGCTTCTCGGTCATAATGGGGGCCTTGGAAGCCAGCTCTACTGCCAACGCTTCCGCGCCGGCCCGCAGGGCGGGCACATCCTCATATACCTCGGTGACCAGGCCATACTGCAGCGCCGTCTCGGCGTGGATCCGTTTGGCCCGCAGGATCATATCCTTGGCCCGTCCTTCTCCGATGATACGCGGCAGACGAATGGTTCCGCCCCATCCAGGAATGATTCCCAGTGCAATTTCAGGCAGCGCAAACCGAGCATTTTTGCTGGCGATTCTGAAATCACAGCACATGGCCAGCTCCAGGCCGCCGCCCAAGCAGTACCCGTTGATGCAGGCAATGGTCGGAATCTTCAGCCACTCAATACGGTTGTAGACTTTGTACCCGCAGGTGATCAAATAGTGCGCGTCTTTCGGCTGATAACAAGGAGCTCCCATCATACCAATATCCGCGCCTGCAATGAAGGACTTTTCTCCCGCTCCTGTGAACATCAAGCAGCGGATCTCAGGATCGTCCTCCACCTGATCCAGCAGCCCATCGATCTTTTCCACAATGTCCGTATTCAGTGCGTTCATTTGCTTTGGCCGGTCAATGGTAATAACCGCCCAGCCGTTTTTCTTTTCCAAATATACTTCTGCACTCATTCTTTTTATCCTTCCTCTAGACTGTTTGTGGTTTAATCTTTACAATTCATCAACGATACTTCAAAAATCCGGGCATCCATCGTCTTTAAATCCTCAGAAATCTGGGGTTTGAAATCCATCTGTCCCAGGATATCCCGTTCCAGATCGATACCAGGGGCAATCTCAGTCAGGACCAATCCCTCTTCTCCCAGCACAAAGACACAACGTTCCGTCACATAGACGACCTTTTGTCCTTCCTCATGTGCAAAGCGGGAACTGAACGTGATTTGCTCCACATCCTGGATAAATTTGTGAATCCGTCCCTCCTGAAGAATCTTTACCTTTCCATCCGACACCTCTGTTTTCAGGCCGCCGGTGGTAAAAGTACCGCAGAATACCACTTGCTTTGCGGACTGAGAGATATCAATGAATCCGCCGCTGCCCGAGATCGTGGTGCCGAATTTACTCACGTTGACGTTACCCTTCGCATCCGCTTGGGCCAGTCCCAGGAACGTAGCATCCAGGCCCCGTCCAGAATAGAAGTCGAACTGAGCACACTCATCGATTACAGCCACAGGGTTGCTTGCCACGCCAAAAATGGCTCCCTGCGCCGGAACGCCGCCATAAATTCCCTGCTCAATGGTCATGGTAACCTGGTCCGAAAATCCCTCTTCGGCTGCGACTGCAGCTACGCCATCCGCCATGCCAAAGCCCAGGTTGATGACCGAGCCTTTTTTCAGCTCCATAAAGGCTCTCCGGGCTACCACTTTCCGCGCTGACAGCGGGAACGGTTTCAAATTTTTCAGAGGAATCTCCATATCGCCGGAGAAAGCCGGGTTATACTCGCCCTCGCCCGTTTGCATTTGCTCTGGGTCTACCACCACGGCATCAACATAAACACCGGGGATTGACACGCGCTTTGAGCCTAAGCTATTGGCCCGTGCAACATACTTGACCTGCGCAATCACAATTCCTCCGCTGTTGTGGGCTGCCTGAGCCGCCGCCAGCAAATCAAGCTTAGCAGGCTCCTGCTCCAGACTGATGTTCCCATCTTCATCGGCATACGTTCCGCGAATAATGGCCACGTTTACCGGGAAGGTCTTATAGCGAAGGTACTCCTGTCCATCCAGCTCAATAAGCTCTACCAGGTCTTCCTTGGTAACTTCGTTCAGCTTGCCCCCGGACAAGCGGGGATCGACAAAAGTATATTTTCCGGTCTTTGTAATAAGACCGGGGCGGTGCGCTGCAATTTCACGATAAAGATGGCACAAAACTCCCTGAGAGAAGTTATAGGCCTCAATCTCGTTATTGACCGCCATGGCCTGCATTTCAGGTGACCAGCCCCAGTGTCCGCCCACCACACGGCGAACCATACCCTTATGGGCAAATCTGGTAATACCGGCACGCTGCTTATCTCCAATTCCAGAGGCATGTACTAACGTTATATTTTTGGGACTGCCAGTTTCCAAAAAGCGGTTTTCTATACCTTCCAGCAGAAAATGGGGCTCCATGACCCCACCACCGCTGCCAGTTAAAACCACGGTATCTTCGTCCTTGATCAGGGCAGCCGCCATTTCTCTTGTCATAACTTTCGACAAAACCTCTCGCACTCCCTTTCTATCAAACCATTTTGTCTATCACAAAAGAATTTTCCGTATCACTTTTTATTCAACAAGCCGCCTGCTATCACCAACGTTCCAAAGTTTTGTTTTAAGTACACGATTTCCTTCTTGCGGTCTTGTCTATTTCTACCAAATGTCTCATTTATGAAATCGTTTGCATTTGTTAAGTTCATAATACTCTTTTTTGGCCCCTTGTCAAGACATATGGTATGTTTTCTCCTCTTTTTACAAAATCATCTTCCATTTTTTGTAGCAATTCCAAAAAACTTTTTTTCATACATCTCTCCTACGTTCTCAATCTCTTTTCCGGCTTGAAAACGGGGCTATTTTTCTCTCTGGAAAAATTCTACGTTTTATATAAATATTTGTTTTTTATCTATATTTATCGAAAAATTTCACAACTAATGATTGCATTTTCTCATCAATGTATTACAATATAAGTCAGACGTCCGTTTGGTTAATTTTGTGGCCATCGGCAGCTATTTTTCTACCCTTATGTCTCAATCAATACGTTTGCATTTATATTTATGGCTTTAATTGACACAAATTACCTCTTTTTCCAAATTTAACCAAAACTTTTTGGAAAACCCACGCCAATTGCCCATAATGATCGGCTCAAAAGCCCCTTGCAGGGCCAAATCGGCCTTTTGTCCGCATGGCAGCTTTTTGCAAATTGCCAGCAACCGCTAGTTCATTTCATTTTTTGCAATCATTTTCATTCTATTGCCAGCCCCCCTAATTCGAATCAAAAGGAGGAACCTCGTTAGAGGGAAAATTTTATGAAGGCTTTTATGGATCACGATTTTCTTTTGAATACCAAAACCGCTCAGCACTTATTCCATGACTACGCAGAAAACGCGCCTCTTGTTGATTATCATTGTCACATCAATCCCCGCGAGATTTATGAGGACCGCCGCTTTGAAAATCTCGCCCAAGTCTGGCTGGGCGGCAAACAGCCAGACGGTTCCTATGCAGGCGACCATTATAAGTGGCGCGTCATGCGCTCCAATGGGGTCAGTGAGGATTACATTACCGGCGATCAGCCCGATTATGAGCGTTATTTAAAGTTTGTCGAGTCTTTACAGATGGCGATCGGAAATCCCATGTACCACTGGTGCCATTTGGAACTGAAAAAATTCTTCGGCTATGACAAGCCTTTGACTCCGGAAACCGCAGAAGAGGTCTGGAGGCACTGCAACGACAAGCTGCAGAACGACCCCAACATGACCGTGCGCGGCCTCATCCGTCAGTCCAATGTAGCCTTTATCGGCACTACGGACGACCCGACGGATTCTCTGGAGTGGCACAAAAAAATTGCCGCTGACCCCACTTTCACCGTGAAGGTATGCCCGTCCTTCCGTCCGGATAAAGCCATCAACATCCAGAAACCCGGCTATCTGTCCTATATCGATCAGCTGGCCCACTGTGTGCAAAAAGAGAGTCTGGACTCTGTGCAAGAGATCTGCGACGCTCTGCGACAGCGGCTGGAATACTTTGTCAGCCTGGGATGCCGGGCCAGTGACCACGGCCTGGATTATATCCCCTTCCGCCCCTGTACCGCAGAGGAGGCCAACGCCGTTTATCAAAAGGTCCGCGCCGGCCAAGCCATCTCCGAAGTGGAATCTGAGCAGTATCAGACCTACCTTCTGATCTGCCTGGCCCACCTCTATCATAAAAACGATGTGGCTATGCAGCTGCACTACTCCTGCCTGCGCAACCCCAACGAGAGCATGTTCCCCATTCTCGGACCCGATACCGGCTTTGATGTGATCTCCCAAAACAGCTGCGGCGCCAATGTGGCCGCCCTGCTGTCCTGCCTGTACAAGACCCACCAGTGCCCCAAAACCGTTCTCTACTCTTTGAACCCATCGGACAATGCTCAGTTGGGCTCTATTTTGGGAGCATTTCAAACTGACGAGCTGCCTGGAAAGATTCAGCATGGCTCTGCCTGGTGGTTCAACGACACGAAAGTCGGCATGATCGACCAGATGGTATCCCTGGCAAATCTGGGACTGCTGGGAAATTTCATCGGTATGCTCACCGACTCCCGTTCGTTCCTGTCCTATGCGCGCCATGATTACTTCCGCCGTATCCTCTGCAACCTCATCGGCGACTGGGTGGAAAATGGTGAGTACCCCGCTTTGGAAGATAATTTGAAGCGCATTGTTGACGGCGTTTGCTACAAAAACGCCTTGCGGTATTTCTCTTTGGAGAGGGACTGATCATCCCGCACACTTCCGGATCCGCAAAGAACCTTCAAAAAAAAGAAACAGATGGGCCGAGAATTGCATTTCTCGGCCCATCTGTTTTGTTCTGGCCATGTTCCTTTTCGTTTTCTGCCGGTTTATACTCCTGTACCGTGCTTTTACAGGGTCACCCCGTCTTTGAAAATAGCAATATCCCGGAATCCATGCTGTTCTCCCAACGTCTGTCTCCCCGATGCCACTTCCAGAATATAGCGGAAAAAGTCCCGGCTCATGTTCTCCATGGAACCATTTTCAAGCAAGGCGCCCGCATTGAAATCAATCCAGTTTTTCTTCCTGTGATATAAGTCCGAATTGCTGGATATCTTCACGGTAGGGACAGGAGAATGGAAGGGAGTGCCTCTTCCCGTGGTAAACAGCACAATTTGTGCGCCTGACACAACCAGCGCTGTGGCAGCTACCAGATCGTTTCCCGGTGCCTGAAGCAGGTTAAGTCCCCGGATGCGGACCGGTTCCCCGTACTTCAGCACATCTACAACGCTCCCTCTTCCGCCTTTTTGAATACATCCCAACGATTTGTCTTCCAGCGTAGAGATCCCTCCCGCCTTGTTTCCGGGAGACGGATTCTCATATACCACCTGTCCGTGCCTTGTAAAATAGTCTTTGAAATCGTTGATCAGCGAGACCGTTTTCTCAAACACTTCCTGACTCTGACAACGGTTCATCAAAATAGTCTCTGCGCCAAACATCTCCGGAACCTCGGTCAGGACAGCAGTTCCTCCCTGAGCCGTAAGAAGGTCGGCAGCCGCTCCCACCAGTGGGTTGGCAGTAATGCCGGAAAATCCATCGGAGCCGCCGCATTTCAAGCCCAAAATAAGCTCCTGCGCAGGGCAGGGCTCCCGCTTGCATGTCCCCGCATAGGCGATCAGTTCACGGATGCATTCCACTCCCTGGTCCACTTCATCCGGGTAGTCCTGACAGTTGAGAAAGCGGATGCGCTCCGGATCATACTCACCCAGAACAGCACGAAATTCCTGAATGTTGTTGTTTTCACAGCCCAGGCCAAGTATCAGCACACCACCGGCATTGGGGTGCTTTGCCAATCCGGCCAGCGCTTCTTGGGTCATGGCGTGGTCCTCAGACAGTTGGGAACACCCATAGGGGTGCTGGAACGCACAGACATTCTCTACCGTACCCGTGATCAGCGGCCGGGATTTCTGCTCGATTTGCTGTGCGATGGAATTGACACATCCCACGGTAGGAATGATCCAGATCTCATTCCGGACGCCTACTTTTCCATCGTTTCGCCGGTATCCCAAAAAGTACTCAGCCTCTTCCCGCCGCTGCTCCGGCAGCACAGGGGCGTAGGTATAGTCCAATTTTTGGTTGAGATTGGTCTGTAAATTGTGGGTATGGACCCACGCTCCGGCCGGGATCATCTCCTTGGCACGGCCAATGGGATAACCGTACTTCAGGACATTGCTCCCTTTCTCAATAGAACAAAGAGCAATTTTGTGGCCTGGGGCAATGTCTTCCAGAATCACCAGTTCCCGATCTCTGACGGAAATGGTTTCTCCCTTATGAATAGGGCGCAGGGCAATGGCTACGCTGTCGTCTGGATGGATCACAATGATATCGCGCACAAAACCACCTCTTTACATCAACTCACGGGCCGCTGCCATCATTCCGCTATCCAGAATCCTCTGCAAGTCGGCGGATACCTGCTCCACAAAGCCGGGCAAAGCACGCAGATCTTCTTCCCAGAAGGCACTGTGCGCCGCCGCAGCTTCCACATACTGGGGTACGGAGTCGGCTGCAGAATGGGCCGCAAAAAACTCCATCACTTCCCGGTCATCCCGAATCGGGTATTCTTCCCCGCCTCTTGTTCCCTTCAGACCGTCCTTGTCCCGCGCCCCACGGTAAAACGCCAGCAGAGCGGCAAAGGAAAACGTCAGAAGGCGGGGCAGTCGCTCTTCCCTCTGGAAGAAATCCTTCAGCGAAGGCAGCACGCGCGTTTTCCATTTGGATACCGAATTGAGAGAGATATCCAGCAGGCTGTGGCGGAGAAAAGGATTTCCAAAGCGTTCAAAAACCGCGCTTGCATATGCGCTGGCCTCTGCCTGGGGCAGGGGCACTGTGGGAACAATTTCTTCATAAACCATTTTCTTGAGGTATGCAGAAAAAACAGGGTCGGCCATAAGCTCGCCCACCGTATCAAAGCCCGCCAAATAGCCAGCCAGGGCTGTGGCTGTGTGGGCGCCGTTCAAAATACGAACCTTGCGTTCCCGGTACGGGGTCAGATCCTGGACAAACAACACCGGAAGCCCCGCGCGATCCAGTGGGAACACCCCCTGCACATCCGTTCCCGTCTGCTCAATTCCCCAAAAGGCAAAGGGCTCAGCAATGTCCAGCAGCGGGTCCTCATAGCCCAGACGCTGTGCAATGGCCTCCCCTTCGTCTTTCGGAGCACCTGTAACGATCCGGTCCACCAGGGTGTTGCAGAAGGTACAGCTTTTTTCCACCCAGCATCGAAAGCCGTCCCCCAGCTTCCACAAATCAATATATTGATTCACGCAGTGCTGAAGCCGCTGGCCATTTCGTTCATTCAGCTCACAGGGAAGCATGATAAGCCCACGGGTAGGGTCTCCGTGGAAATGCTCAAACCTCTGGTACAGCAGCTTCGTCAGCTTTCCTGGAAATGTGTCTGGAGGACACAGTTCAAAGCGGTCACTTTCCTCGAATACAATACCCGCCTCCGTGGTATTGGAGACCACCAGCTTCAAGGTCTCAAGCCGCGCCAGCGCCTCATATTCCTCATATTGGCCATAACATTCGATCGCCTTCTGAATGCTGGTAATCACCCGCGCTTCATCCACCACCGCTCCGTTTTGATACCCCCGAAGCAGGACGGTATACAGCTCATCCTGTTCACGGAAACGGCTGAGCGTCCCGTTCTTCCGCGGTTTCACCATCGCAATTCCAAAGTCGGTGATCCCCTGCTCATTGGCAACGTCAATCATATGGTCGGCAAATGCGCGCAAAAAATTTCCTTCTCCATATTGAAGGACCACAATGGGCCGTTCTTTCTTTTCAACCTGTGCTTGATTCAGCCTTTCCATAGTGATTCTTCCTTTCTTCGCAGTCCGCGCTCACGGCTGCTGCATCCAGTTTCTTGCCTCTTCTCAAACCTTAGTCCGTAAAATAATCCGGATAGGCAGAGATAATCGCTTGGGCGCATTCCAGCCACCGCCCCAAGTGCCGTTGGCAAAAAACACTGATATCCACGTCGGCCGGGATCCCCAATGACAAGTAGTAATAAAGTTTTTTGTGCTCCTCCAAAATCAAGTTTTGGTCCGGACGGCTGACCGCGCTGTCCAAATAGCGCACCCGGTCAAAGTGGGCACACATCTTATGGACGCAGTCGCCAATCCGTTCCCGCCCGCTAAATTTGTACAGAAACATATGCATAGCGTCATCCAGGAAGAAAAATTCCGGACTAATACTGCCTGCACACTTATTCAAAACTTCCTCTTGGTTTGCCAAATTTTCCTTTAACAGGCTAATGCAGTCCGCGGACAATTTTCCTGCCAACTCCTGCACAATCACATTTTCCAGCACCAGGCGCATAAAGTAGCCCTCGCGTACACTGCTCAGGCTGATCCGGCTCACCTTACTGCCACGCTGGGGCATAATATCCACAAGTCCCTCATCTTTCAATAAAATCAGGGCTTCCCGGATGGGAGTGCGGCTCATTTCCAGGCACTCGATCAATTCCGATTCATTTAGGACAGTGTCGGGCGGCAAGCACATTGTAACAATGTTATGGCGCAGCACCCGGTAAGCATACTCCCGCCCCCGCTCGCCATCGCGGCGTTCATCCATACATTCCAGTTTCATCGTTTCTCACATCCTCCTCAGCCAGCCCCTTGGACCCGTGATCGCATTTTTTCTGTCGGTCCGATATAAAAGCCGGGGAGCTTGCGATTCTTTCAGCTCCCCGGCCCATTTGCAGCTAATTTACCCTCTGCACTCTTTGACGATCTGGACCGCCTCAGCTGTCAAAGCACGTATCTTATCAAACTCTCCCGCTTTGATCATATCTCCCTTGACCATCCAGCTTCCGCCGCAGGCCCAGATCCGATTGTAGCCCAGGTATTTCCGAACATTATCCGCATTGATGCCGCCCGTGGGCATAAAGCTCATATCTACATAAGGCGCCGCAATCGCCTTAATGTAATCCAAACCGCCAGCCTGCTCCGCCGGGAAGAATTTCACCACATCCAGGCCAAACTCCAACGCCTGCTCCACATCGCTGGGGTTCGCGCAGCCAGGGGTAATGGGAATATTCCGATCCACACAGTACTTGGTCACTTTGGGATTGAGACCGGGGCTGACAATAAACTTGGCCCCGGCAGCCACGGCCCGGTCCACCTGCTCTGTGGTCAGAACCGTTCCGGCTCCCACCAGCATCTCAGGGTATGCCTCTGAAATCAGCCGGATGCTCTCTTCGGCAGCGGCCGTGCGGAAGGTGACCTCTGCACAGGGCAGGCCGCCCTCCATCAGCGCCTTAGCCAGAGGCACGGCGTCTTTGGCATCATTGAGCACAACAACCGGTACGATCCCCAGTTCATGAATTTTCTCTAAAACTGCATTCATTTTATATGCCTCCTATTGCACAAGTAACTTTGCTTTCCTGCTCAGCGCTGGACACGGGCACCGGCGCCGCCCATAATGGCCTCTACCTCTTTCTTGCGGGCCATGGTCGTATCACCGGGCGTGGTCATGGCCAGGGCGCCGTGGGCCGCTCCGTAGTTCACAGCCAATTCGGCATCGCCAGTCGTCATCAGGCCGTAGATCAGACCAGAGGCAAAGGAATCTCCTCCGCCAACCCGGTCCATGATTTCCAGGCCCTTGTAATCCTTCGCCTTATAAATCTCACCATCGGCCCAGCACAAGGCGCTCCAGTCATTGACGGTTGCAGTCTTGACCTGACGCAGGGTGGTGGCCACGGCCTTGAAGTTGGGGTACTCCTCCACCGCCTTGTTGATCATCTTCTTGTATCCCTCAATATTCAGGGTCTTGAGGTTTTCGTCGTTGCCCTCGATCTGGAATCCCAGACAAGCGGTAAAGTCCTCCTCGTTGCCAATCATGACATCGACATACTTGGCAATCTCCTTGTTGACCTCCTGGGCTTTGGCCTGCCCGCCGATCGCACTCCACATAGAGGGCCGGTAATTGAGATCGTAGGACACAATCGTGCCATACTTCTTGGCGGTCTTAATGGCATCCAACACGGTCTGGCAGGACTGTTCAGACAGCGCAGCATAGATGCCTCCCGTGTGCAGCCAGCGGACCCCCAGCTTTCCAAAAATATACTCGAAATCAAAGTCCTCACTGGTCGCTTTGGAAATAGCAGTGTTGGCGCGGTCAGAACATCCCACAGCCCCCCGAATACCAAAGCCACGCTCTGTAAAATTCAATCCGTTGCGGCAGATGCGGCCAATGCCGTCTGTCTTCATCCATTTGATGAGGGAAGTGTCCACTCCACCCTGGAGGATCAGGTCCTCCATCAGCAATCCCACTTCATTGTCCGCAAACGCAGTGATCACACCGGTCTTTAAGCCAAAGCAGCGGCGCAAGCCTCTTACCACATTGTATTCGCCGCCGCCTTCCCACACTTTGAATTCCCGCGCCGTACGAATCCGGCCCTCGCCCGGATCCAGCCGCAGCATAACCTCACCCAGGGACACTGCATCATATGTACATTCATTTGCAGCCTTCAGATTGAGTTCCATCGTAACGATACTCCTTTCACATTTTACCATCTCAGCGGCTTCTGCTTTCGCCTCGGCACGCTGAATGTCGACTTACTCGTCCAGATATTTCTTCAAGGTAGCACGAACCGCTCCAGGTCCGCTGATTTCCTCCAAGAACATGTGCTCAATGGTATCCCCCAGGCCAACCTTGTAGAGATCCACGCCAAAGATGTTTTCATTGGACAGGATGGGCTTCAGCTGCCCTGTGTAGGTCTCCGGTTTGCCCCACTGGATGCCAGACAACTGCTCGGTCAACTGGGGCAGCATGGGATCCGGCGAACGTTCAAAGCTCTCGCCCTCATCATTCACCCCCAGCAAATAGCGGCACCATCCCGCCAGGGCCAGGGGAATCGCGTTCAATTTTTTCGCATCGTGATACTGCGTAGCGTAGGCTTTGATAGTCTCGCCATATCGGATTCCCACTTTCTGTGAGGTATCCGTGGCAATCCGCTGGGGCGTATCCGGCATAAAAGGATTGGGGATACGAACGTTAATGACCTCATCCACGAAATCCATGGGAGACAGAATGCCGGGATCTGTGACGACGGGCATTCCCTCAACCGGTCCGATCTGATACACCAGCTTTTTAAGCTGTTCGTCCTTCATCTCATCCGCAATCAGCTGATACCCCAACACACAGCCATATACGGCCAGAGCCGTATGCAAGGGGTTGAGGCAGGTGGTGACCTTCATGCGCTCTACCTTATTCACCGTCTCCCGGTCGGTCATATAGACGCCGGCTTTCTCCAGCGCAGGCCGCCCATTGGGGAAGCGGTCCTCAATCACCAGATACTGGGGCCCCTCCGCATTTACAAAGGGAGCAATATAGGTGCGCTTGCCGGTCACCACAATATCCATGTCTTCTACGCCGAGCTTCTGCAGCTCCTCGCGCACGGATTCCGCCGGGCGGGGCGTAATTTTATCGATCATAGACCAGGGGAAGGAAACCTGCTCCTCATCGCTGAGGTAGGCCAGGAAGTCTTCGGGGACGAATCCCTTCTTCATCCACTCGCTGGCCATGGTAACCACAGCATTGCGCAGCTTTTCTCCGTTGTGGGAACAGTTATCCATGGAACAGACCGCCAGCTTGGCTTTTCCGGCGTTGTAGCGCTCCAACAGCAGGGCACAGACCACCGCTATGGCAGAATTTGCCTTGTCAGGGCCCGCGTCAATGTCCGCCTGAATAAAGGGCATATACTGGCCGTCCGGGCCGGTAAGCGCATATCCCTTCTCTGTGATGGTGAAGGAGACCATCTGCAGCTCAGGATTGCGGAAAATCGTTTTGAGCCGCTCCCATTCTTCTGCCACACTGCTGCGGGCCTTGATGGCCTCTGTAAGGGAGCCGATCACAACCTTGTTGGTAGAGCCGTCTGTTTTCAGCGTGACGCCAAGAACCAGATTGTCATACGGGCGATAGATCTGGTCTACAACGTCAAAATCAAAGGCTTCCACACAGGTAATTCCCTTATTCGCCTCGCCCGCAGCCAGCAGTGTATCGGCCAGGCCGCCAATAAAAATCCGAAAAATATTTCCAATTCCAAAATGGACCCACACAGGAGATTCCTTTGTGCGCTCCACCACAGACTGAATATCATAGGCAGGAATTCTGATCCCTGCTTGTTCCCATGCCTGCTTGTCCTGCAGCCCTGCCAACGTCAGCTTCATGCTCAATTTCCTCCCATCCGTTCCAGTACAAATCACTGTTTGCCCTTGTCACTTTTTTCAATGGCCTCCCAAAGGCCCTGAAGATATGTGGCGCCCAGCGCTCGGTCGTACAAACCATAGCCCGGTCTTCCAACCTCTCCCCAGATCATACGGCCATGGTCCGGACGGATATAGGTATCGGGGCAAGTGTCATAAATCGCCTTCATGATCTCATACAGGTCCAAATCGCCGGTGGAAGACAAATGAGCCGCCTCACGGAATTTGTGATGACCCAGGTATTTGATGTTGCGGACGTGCAGGCACCCAATCCGGTTCATCTCACCAAAATGGCGGATAATGGCCGGCAGATCATTATTCGGATCCGAACCCAAAGATCCCGTGCACAAACACAGCGTATTGCAGGGAGAATCGTACAGCTTCACAATCTTATCGTAGTCTTCCTGGCTGTGGGCAATGCGCGGCAGGCCAAAAATAGGCCACGCAGGATCATCAGGATGGCAGGCCATAACGACACCGCACTCCTCGCAGGTGGGAATAATCCCCTCGAGGAAATATTTGTAATTGGCCCGCAGATCATCCGGGGTAATGGTCTCATAACGCTTTAAGGTCGTCTCCAGCTCAGCCAGGCGCTCGGGCTCCCAGCCAGGCAGAGAAAAACCGTTGCAATTTTCAATGGTATTGCGAACGATCTCCAGCGGTCCCATATTCCCCAGCTCAGCCTCGTCAAAATAAAGGCTGTTGGAACCGTCTTCCGGAATCTCACGGGCCAAATCAGTCCGCAGCCAGTCAAATACCGGCATGAAATTATAGACAATAACCTTTACGCCATACTTGGCCAGATTCCGAATCGTCGTGCAATAGTTTGCGATGTACTGGTCGCGGGTGGGTAAGCCCATCTTGATGTCTTCATGAACATTGACCGATTCAATCACTTCGCATTCCAGGCCGGCAGCACGAACCTCATCAATGTAACTCTTGATTTCTTCCTCCGTCCAGACCTCTCCCGCCTCTTTATAATCCAGGAATCCCATCAGGCCTGTCATGCCGGGAATCTGTTTGATTTGGGACAAGGTGATGCTGTCACTGTTGGAACCGTACCAGCGAAACGTCATTTTCATGCAGCAGTCCTCCATATGAATTCAAATTTTCAACCGACGTTTGATCAAAATGGCCGTCCGTTTTGCTTTTATCCTTTGCATCGCTATACTAATATATTTTATTTTTCGTTTCAATAATTAAATCCTATAAATTTCTTGTTTGTTTTTTGTCTATTTTTACATGTTTTTTCAAGGAAATTACGGTTTTTATTTTTTTGGTGCGTTAAAATGCAGTTTTGATTTCTAAACTGATATATTACAAGCGAAAAAATTGTTCTTTTCTTCACCATTCTTATTCCTTACGATCCGCTAAATGGATCTTTTTTGCCCCAGGCACTTGACATTTCTCCTGTTATTTGGTAGTACAAGTTCAGTCAAGCTTTTCGTTCCTTAATATTTCAGTTACACATATGGGAGGTATATCGCTATGAAAAAAGTTGTGCTGGCGTCCGACAATTCTGGTTTCCGGCTGAAGGAGGCCGTGAAAAAGCATTTGCTGGAACTTGGCTATGCGTTAGATGATGTGGGCATGGTCCAGGAAGATACCCCCGTGGCATACTACGATGCCGCTGTCAACTTGGCAAAAGCCATGCAGACTGGAAACTATGATCGCGGCATTGTCATCTGCGGCACAGGCGCTGGAGTCAGTATGATCGTCAATAAGTTCAAGCACATCTACTGTGTGGCCTGCGAGAGTGTTTACACCGCTGAGCGCTGTTCCCTGATCAACAATGCGAATGTGTTGGCCATGGGGGAAAATGTCGTCAGCTACGCTATGGGCAGCGAGATGGCCGAGAAGTGGCTGGCCGCCAACTGGTGTGAGGGCTTCAGCGACGAGCGCCGCAAGCGCAACGAAACTGGTTTTTCCATTCTTGCTCAAGTCGAGAACGAAAACTTCCGCTGATCTTCTTCGGCACTCCGCCCGCCTGTCTGCGTTCCCTTTTCCAGAACAATGGCTCTTACCAGCCGGACAAGCAGAGATCCCATGATCCAAAGGGTATTGTTTTAAGCAGAAAAACAACGAGACGGCCAAAGGCAGTTTGCCTTCGGCCGTCTCATTTATGTTCGATTCCCTTATATTACCCGAACATCAAGTTCAGGTCCACATTTCCTTCAATTCCGGCCACTGTACCGGTGTGGGTGTACTGCCACAGGTCAAAGTGGTAGTAGAAATCCGGCTTATGGTCATACTCAGCTAGCCATAGGGTGTAGTCCGTGAGCTCCCGCAGATCATAGTGGAGATATCCCAGGTCCTGGTTAAAATAGACCGCAGGCTCATATCCTGCCTGAGCCACTTTTGCGCAGAAGGCACCGGCACACTGGGTGAGCATCTCACCAGTCAGGCCATCGGTACGTGCGTTTTGACCGGAGGTAATGGGCTCCCAGTCAAACGCGATGGGACCGGTCACCTGGTAGTCCTCAATGGCATTTAGGACAAAGGCCGCTTCTGCCTCGGCCTCCTGTGGAGTAATGGCCTGGGAGAAGAAATAGATTCCCACCTCAAGTCCCGCGTCCAAAGCCCCCTGGATGTTGGCCTCAAACCGCTCATCCATCATAAGTCCGCCTTCGGTGTAGCCCCGGTAGCCCAGACGGATAATGGCAAAGTCAATGCCGTCCGCTGCCACCGCCTGCCAGTCAATCTCCTGCTGGTAAAAGGACACATCCACCCCGGTTTTGGCCTGAACACCGTCCTTCTCATAGATCACCCGCCCCTTTTCATCCAGAGAAAACGCCTCCCGGTCATAGGGATTGCGGGGCATGTCTTCCATGGCCAGCAGGGTTTGATCTCCATATTGGAAGGTCTCCGGTTCTGGGGCCAATTCTTCTCTCAACACCAGATACAAGGCCGAGCCCGCCATCACAATGGCCAGCACGGCCAGAACCATCGCGGCAATTCCCAGCCAGTTTTTGGTTTGCTTCCGGTCTGCGCCGGGCAGATTGTCGTTCATAGGAATTCCTCCTTCCGAGCTTCGACAATTTTCCCCATTATAACAGAGGCAGACGGAAATAGCAACGCGTGAAAAATCCCTCTCCAATTTCCGGTGAAATCAGAGAGGGATTTTATTCTTACCGATCCAAGCCGTTACCCGATGACCTGCCGGGCCACGTCCACGCTTTGCTTGGCATCCTTTGCATAGAAGTCGGCGCCGATCTGTTTTGCATAGTCCGCCGTGAGCACCGCTCCGCCCACTACCACTTTGCAGGGGAGGTTTGCCTTGCGCAGCAGGGTGATGGTCTGCTCCATACTGTGCAGCGTGGTGGTCATGAGAGCGGACAGCCCCACCAGGGGGGCACGGTACTGCTCTGCCGCCCGGACCACTTCCTCCGGCTCCACATCCTTGCCCAGGTCAACCACCGGGTAGCCGTAATTTTCCAGCAGAACCTTGACGATATTCTTGCCGATGTCGTGGATATCCCCCTTCACAGTGGCCAGTACAATGGGGGCTTTCTCCGTCCCTTCCGGCTGGGCAGGCATAGTCTGACGAATTACCTCAAAGGCGGCCTGCGCCGCTCCGGCGGACTGGATGAGCTGGGGCAGGAACACACGTCCCGCCTCAAAATCAGCCCCCACCTTGTCCAGCGCCGGAATCAGGACGTCATCCACAATGGCCATGGGGTCGGTAGATTCCAGCAATTTGCGGGTACATTCCCCCGCCTCCCCCCGAAGTCCGGCCTCCACGATCTGCCCCAGGCTCCGCTCGCCTCCCATGGGGGCGGCCGCCTGCTTCCCGCCTGTGGCAGTGATCGAGGTGGAGATGGTGGCCCCGCCATAGGCGGCGATAAACTCCCGCGCCTCCCGATCCAGGTTCATAAGCAGATGATAGCTGCGCACCGCGGCCATCATCTCCTCCATATTGGGATTTATGATGGGCAGATCCAAACCGCAGGTCATGGCCATGGTCAGGAAATTCTGGTTGATGAGAGGCCGGGCAGGCAGGCCGAAGGAGATGTTCGATACCCCCAGCACAGTTTTGAGCCCCAGCTCGCTGTGAACCAGTCTCAGCGCTTCCAACGTCTGGGCGGCCCCCTCCTGCTCCGCGGAGACCGTGAGGGTAAGGCAGTCAATATATACGTCCTCCCGCCGGATGCCATAGGACAGGGCCGTGTCTAAAATCCGCCGGGCAATGTCCATCCGGGCCTTCGTGCTCTTGGGGATGCCCTCCTTGTCCAGGGTCAGGCCCACCACCGCCGCGCCGTATTTCTTCACCAGCGGGAAGATGGCCTCCATGGTCTCTTTGTCCCCGTTGACCGAATTGACAATGGCCTTGCCGCAGTAGACCCGCAGGGCCTTTTCCAGCACCTCGGGCCGGGTGGAATCCATCTGAAGGGGTGCATCGGTGACCCCCTGGAGGGCCTTGACCACCCGGACCATCATCTCTCCCTCATCGATTTCGGGCAGGCCCACATTCACATCCAGAATGTCCGCACCGGCCTCCGTCTGCTCCAGGGCCTGGCCCAGCATGAAGTCCACATCGCCCCGGCGCAGGGCCTCCTTCATCAGCTTCTTCCCGGTGGGGTTAATGCGCTCACCGATGACCCGCACCCGGTCAATAGGCACCACAGTATTCGGACCGCACACGGCGGCAGGAATGGTTTTTCTCTCATAGGGCTGGATCGTTCGGCCATCCAGCGCCTTTTTCAGCAGAGCAATGTACTCCGGGGTAGTGCCGCAGCATCCCCCGTAGCACTTCACCCCCAGCTCGGTAAGCTCCGCCATGGCGCAGGCAAACTCCTGGGGGGTAATGTCATAGCCCGCCCCTGCCGGGTCAGGGAGCCCGGCGTTGGGCTTGATGGAGATGGGCAAGGTGGTCCAGCGGCGCAGCTCTTCCACCAGTGGAGGCATCTCTCGGGGGCCCAGGGAACAGTTCACCCCAATTACATCCGCCCCCATTCCCTCCAGGGTCAGGGCGGCAGCAGCGGGAGAATGACCCAGGAAGGTCCGGCCCCGCTCTTCATAGGTGAGGGAAACCATAACCGGCAGATCGCTGTTTTCCTTCACGGCCAGCAGGGCGGCCCGGCACTCCTGAAGATCCGTCATGGTCTCGATCATCACCAGGTCCGCGCCGGCCTTCACCGCGGCGCGCACCTCCTGGGCAAAGATATC
Source organism: uncultured Oscillospiraceae bacterium (assembly GCA_944385035.1). GTDB lineage: Bacteria > Bacillota > Clostridia > Oscillospirales > Oscillospiraceae > Lawsonibacter. Next base: position 52,723 of record CALWVV010000003.1, read on the forward strand.
CACTGCCGTCTCAAACTCCAGCGAGCCCGTGGGCTCCAACAGCTGGCCTGTAGGGCCTATATCCAAAGCGACCAAGGCCCGGTCCGCGGCGGCCTCTTTGGCCAGAGCGATCGAAGCGGGAATGACCTCCTCCACCGTTTTTCCGGTACGGCGCAGCTTTTCCCGGTTGGCTCCAAAGGTATTGGCGCACAAGATCTGTGCCCCCGCCTCCACATAGGAGCGGTGGATGTCCTTCACCCAGTCCGGGTGTTCCAGGGCCGCCACCTCGGGGTATTCCCCCAGCTTCAGCCCCTTGGCCTGAAGCATGGTGCCCATGCCTCCGTCCAGAATTACGGGAGCCTCCCCCCGCAGCAGCGCTTCAAAGTCCACAGTGTCCTCCCGCCTTTCGATACTGGCAGCCCTCCCGTGCCGGACAGCCCAGGCAGCTGCGGTGTGTTGGTTCCAATTGGTTCTCTGAGATTCCTAGGATGGCGGTCACCGACTTGCGCGGGGTAAGCAGGAAACTCTCATTGGTGCACAACCCCACCCGGCGGGGCGCGTCCAGCAGATTGAGCAGCTCTTCCTGGATCTCCAACGGCAGGTCCCCGTAGCCGGGGCTATAGCGGTACGGGAAGAAGCAGCCGGGAAACTTGCTTTGAAGCTCCAGCTCGATCTGGTCGCACAGCTCCTCCACCGCCGCCGATGCGCAGCAGTCCAGGGCCAGCGCACGGGTCATATCCCGCCGCTCCGCCCGGCGAATGAGGGTATCAACCTCTGCACCAAGGGTGGCACAAAAGACCGCCGCCCTGGAGCAGCCGGACAAGTGGCCCTTTAGATCGGCCCCAGGCAAAAGAAACCCGCTCTCCAGCCGCACACCTCCCGCTTCATGGGTCAGAGACGCTTCCCGCCAGGCCCAGCGGGGATGCACCGCAGCCAGCAGCTCTCTGCTGCAGTCCTCTACCAGTGCCCGAAGCCCCTCCCCTGCCTTTTCCGGCGGACAACCCATGTACCGCAGGACCTCGTCGATGTCCACACGGGAAATGGAAATGGTCGCGGCCATTACAGCAGAATGATCCCCGCGTCCTCGCAGGCCTTTATGTTGGCCTCATCCCACAAGGAGGACTGTACCTCGCCGATGTGGGCCTTACCCAGCAGCAGCATGGACACCCGTGACTGGCCGATGCCCCCGCCCATGGTCAGAGGAAGCTCCCCGTTCAAAAGCAGCTTATGGAAGGGCAGCTCCCGGCGGTTTTCACAGCCGGCCAGCTTCAGCTGCCGTGCCAGACTCTCCTCGTCCACCCGGATTCCCATGGAGGACAGCTCAAAGGACCGCTTTCCCACGCTGTCCCATACCAGCAGGTCACCGTTCAGGTCCCAGTCGTCATAGTCGGGGGCCCGGCCGTCGTGGGGCTTGCCGGAACGGAGCTTGCCGCCGATGCCCATCAGGAAGGTGGTGGGGTGCTCCTTGACATAGGCATGCTCCCGCTCCTTGGGGGTAAGGTCGGGGTACAGGTCCTCCAGCTCTTGAGTGGTAACAAAGGACACGTCGGTAGACATCTGGGGCAGCACGCACAGCTGGGGGAACACGGTGCGCAGGAAGTTCTGGGTGTCGGCCAGCGCGCCTACGATGGAGCGGACCGTAGCCTTCAAATATTCAGGGTTACGCTCCTCCCGTGCGATGATCTTCTCCCAGTCCCACTGATCCACATAGGCGGAGTGGAGGATATCCAGCTCCTCATCCCGGCGGATGGCGTTCATATCCGTGTAGAGGCCTTCGCCCACCTGGAACTGATAGCGCTTCAGGGCCAGGCGCTTCCACTTGGCCAGGGAGTGGACAATGACTGCATCTCCCTCCACACCGTTAATGTCAAAGGACACCGGCCGCTCCACACCGTTCAGATCGTCGTTCAGGCCAGAGGAAGCCGCCACAAACAGAGGGGCGGATACCCGGTGCAGCCGCAGGGCGCCGGAAAGCTTGTCGGCAAACAGCCGCTTAAGAAGGTCGATGGCCTTCTGGGTCTCGTAAATGGACAACAGGGGGGTATACCCCTGGGGCAAAACGATTTCTCTCATATTGGACACTCCTTGTCATCTGGATTCCCTGACCCTCCCATCGGGGCCAGGAGATCTGTCCGCCCCGGCCGCAGGCACACGGGCAGGCAATTCAATAGATAGTATTATACAAAATCCCGGCGAGAAACGCAACGGCGGCAGCCGGATTTTGCGCTCCATTCCGGGTTTTTCTTGCCAAAAATCCCTCCCGTGAGTATAATGGGACAAAACCAGTCACATCAAAATGCAGAGGAGCGGCGTATGAAATTCATTTCCTGGAATGTAAATGGCCTGCGGGCCTGTATGAAAAAGGGATTTCTGGACTTTTACCAGGCCCAATCCCCGGACTTTATGTGTCTGCAGGAGACGAAGATGGAGCAGGGCCAGGCAGACGTCCCTCTGGGCGAGGGGATTTTGGAGTACTGGAACTCGGCAGAGAAAAAGGGCTACTCCGGTACTGCCATTTTTACCCCCCACCCCCCTCTCGCCGTGGCCTACGGCATGGACAAGGACATCCACGACCACGAGGGGCGGCTCATCACCCTGGAGTATGAACACTTCTATCTGGTGTGCTGCTACACCCCCAACGCCCAGGATGGACTCAAACGGCTGGACTACCGCATGCAGTGGGAAGAGGATCTGCGGGATTACCTCATGTCCCTGGACAAGGTCAAGCCGGTCATTTACTGTGGGGACCTGAATGTGGCCCATGAAGAGATCGACTTGAAAAATCCCAAGACCAACCGCATGAACGCCGGGTTCTCCGACCAGGAACGGGAAAAAATGACCGTCCTGCTCTCCTCCGGCTTCACCGATTCCTTCCGCTATCTCTACCCCGACGTGACCGGGGCCTACTCCTGGTGGTCCTACCGCTTCAACGCCAGGAAGAACAACGCTGGATGGCGTATTGATTATTTTATTGTATCCGACCGGCTCCGGGACAAGATCCGGCGCGCCGAAATTTTGAACACCATCGAGGGCAGCGACCACTGCCCGGTGCTGCTGGAACTGGACTTCTAAAGATACCATTAACAATAGGCAACAGGGAGGTAATAACCATGAAACTGGCAGAATTGTTTGGAAAAGGAAAAACCGTATTTTCCTGTGAGGTGTTTCCTCCAAAACGGGACACCCCTGTGGACAGCATATATACCACGCTGGATGGGCTGAAGGACATCCGCCCCGATTTTATCTCCGTCACCTACGGGGCCGGGGGTACCAAAGTAAACCAGACCACCCGTGCGATCGCCTCCATTATTGAAAACCGCTACCACATCCCCGCCATGGCCCACCTCACCTGCGTGGCCGCCGGGAAGGAAGACGTGGACCAGCTCCTGGCCGACCTAAAGGCAGACGGTGTGGAAAATATCCTGGCCCTTCGGGGGGACATCAACCCCGACTATCCTCCGAAAACGGATTTTACCCACGCCAGCGACCTGGTGACTTACATCCACTCTCGGGGCGATTTCGGCGTCTCCGCCGCCTGCTACCCGGAGGGGCACCTGGAAAGCCCTGACCTGGTCAGCGACATCCGGCATCTGAAGCAGAAAGTGGACGCCGGCGCCCAGCACCTGGTCAGTCAGCTTTTCTTTGATAATGAAGATTTCTTCCGCTTTTTGGAGCGCTGCCGCATCGCCGGCATCAACGTCCCCATTGAGGCGGGCATTATGCCCGTGCTGTCCCAGGCCTCTATCCAGCGGATGGTATCCATGTGCGGGGCCAGTATGCCCCGAAAGCTGACCCGCATTTTGGCCCGGTATGGGGATCATCCCGACGCCCTGCGGGAGGCGGGCATCGCCTATGCCATCGACCAGATCTCCGACCTGATCGCCGGCGGCGTGGATGGCATCCACCTTTATACTATGAACAACCCCGATGTGGCCCGGCAAATTGCCGGCAGCATCTCCTCCATCCGCCGGGTGTAAGAAGGTTTTGAAAGTTTCATAAATTTTTAAGGAGTCTTTTGTCGTTTTTTCCCGTCCGATGTGATAGAATACCACCGACATCTGGAAAAGGAGGCGTAATTTGCGCCTATGAAACGACGGATCGCTCTGCTTACGGCCGCCGTCCTGCTCTGTCTGGGGGGCGGCTTTTTCTTGTACCATACCGGTTTTTTTGCCGCCGCCGCCTCTGCAGAGGGGCTGCGCAGCTATATTGACCGCTTCGCCCCCTACTCCCACCTGTGCTTTTTCCTGGTACAGTTCCTCTCTGTGGTGCTGGCTCCCATTCCCAGCAATATTACCTCCCTGGCCGGAGGAGTTCTCTTTGGTACCTGGATTTCCTTTTTCCTGACCTACGCCGCGGTGATCTCCGGTTCCCTGCTGGTCTTTTCCCTGACGCGGGGACTGGGGCGGGAGTTTGCCGACCGTCTGGTCAGCCGGAAGCTGTCGGAGAAATATCAGTCTATTTTAGAGGCAAAAGCCCCCATCTTTCTGGCCCTGGCGTTTCTGTTTCCCTTCTTCCCGGATGATGTCCTGTGTATTCTGGCCGGTTTGACCTCTATCTCGCTACGCCGCTTTCTTGTCATCATGCTTCTCACCCGTCCCTGGGGGCTGCTGTTCTCCTGCGCCCTGGGTGGCTCCACCATTTCCCTGCCTTTGTGGGCCATGATCCCCATCGCCCTGGCCGGGCTGGCGCTCTTCCTGCTGGGAATGCGCTACGGAAACCAAGTGGAAGAGGCTTTGCTGCGCCGGTTTAAGGCATGGCAGAATCGGAAATAATACGGTTTGGAGCGGGCTGCCAGCTCGCTCCAAACTTTTTTACTTTTTTTGAATTTTCCTCTTTACAAATGTCTTTCCATATGGTAGTATATGCCCGTAATAAGAATTACTACTGTTAAGGAAAGGAGGCCGGCCATGGAGCGTGCCACACGATACAGTAAAAAGCGGGCGGATATGCTCACCTTGCTTCAGTCTACCGACTGTCACCCCTCCGCCGAATGGGTCTATCAAAAGCTTAAGCCGACCCACCCCGACCTCAGCTTAGGTACGGTCTACCGCAACCTGATTTTTTTCCAAAACCACGGACTCATCCAAAGCGTGGGCGTGGTTCAGGGGCAGGAGCGGTTTGACGCAGTGACTGAGCCCCACAGCCATTTTGTTTGCGAATGCTGCGGATCTGTTATCGATCTTCCCAAGATTGCTCTGGGAAGCGACCTGGACCAGTCCGTTAGCCGGCAATATGGGCTTGCAGTTTCCAGGCATGAGCTCACCTTCCATGGGCTGTGCCCCACCTGCACCCAATCCAATCAACAAGAACTTGTATTAAATTGAGGAGGAATTCGATTATGAAGAAGTTTGTTTGTACTGTTTGCGGTTATGTCCATGAGGGCGACAGCGCTCCTGAGTTCTGCCCCCTGTGCAAGGCCCCCGCTGAGAAGTTCAAGGAGCAGGCCGGTGAGAAGACCTGGGCTGCTGAGCACGTGGTGGGCGTGGCCCAGGGTGTGGATGAGGAGATCATCAAGGGCCTGCGCATGAACTTCGAGGGCGAGTGCTCCGAGGTGGGTATGTACCTGGCCATGGCCCGTGTGGCTCACCGTGAGGGTTACCCCGAGATCGGCCTGTACTGGGAGAAGGCCGCCTATGAGGAGGCTGAGCACGCCGCCAAGTTTGCCGAGCTGCTGGGCGAGGTAGTCACCGACTCCACCAAGAAGAACCTGGAGCTGCGCGTGGACGCCGAGAACGGCGCTACCGCCGGCAAGTTCGAGCTGGCCAAGAAGGCCAAGGAGCTGGGTCTGGACGCCATCCACGACACCGTCCATGAGATGGCCCGCGACGAGGCCCGCCACGGCAAGGCTTTCGAGGGCCTGCTGAAGCGTTACTTCGGCTAATTTTAACTGTTGCCGCCCCCTTGGCCCTGCCAAGGGGGCGGTTTTCTCCCTTGATTTTCTCCCTATCTCTATGGTATGATTGCCTGTACCCATCCAATTCTCCGCTTGAAAGGGGGGCGATGCCATGGACGAACCGATTATCATTCACCCCCAGCTCTCCCCGAAGGGGCGGGTCATTGCCGTCAGCGATATTCACGGGAACCTCCCCTTCTTTTCTGCTCTGATGGACAAGATCGCCCTAACCTCTGACGACAGCCTCATTCTGGTGGGCGACATGATCGAGAAGGGCAAGGATAGCCTGGCTCTGCTGCGCCGGCTGATGGAGCTGTCCCACACCCACACGCTCTATCCCCTGTGCGGCAATTGCGACGGACTGGTCCTGAACTTTTTTGAGACGGATGCATTGGACCAGCGCTTTTTCTCCTCCTACCTCCCCCAACACCCGGAATCTGCCATCCGGCAGCTGGCGCGGGAGGGCGGCTTTGAGCAGCTGGAGGATCTGCCCCGGCTGCGCCGGGACCTGCGCTCAGCCTACCCGGAGGAATGGGCATGGCTGAAGTCTCTGCCCACCATTCTGGAGACCGATCGTCTGGTTTTTGTCCACGGAGGGGTCCCTTCCTTGGAACATATGGAGCGTCTCAACCGTTGGCGCTGCATGAAAAACGACGATTTTCTCTCCCAGGGCCACCGCTTTGACAAGTGGGTGGTGGTGGGCCACTGGCCCGTTACCTTGTATAACCCCCAAATTCCCTCCGCCGCCCCCATTCTCCTCCCAGACCGGAAGATCGCTTCCATTGACGGAGGCTGCGTGCTGAAAGCGGATGGCCAGCTCAATGCTTTGATTCTCCCTTCTCCCGATTCTCTGGAATTTTCCTGGACCGCCTGGGACGGCCTTCCCACCGGTACCGCTCTGGATGCCCAGGCTCCCAGTGAGGACAGCCTCAATATCCGCTGGGGCCGCTCCGCTCTGGAGCTCCTGGAGCAGGGAGAGGAGCTGTCCTGGTGCCGCCATGTGGAGACGGGCCGGGAGCTCTGGGTGCTCAACGCCTATCTCCGCCAGGGGCCAGAGGGCCTGTGGTGCGAGGACTCCACCGATTACCGTCTCCCCGTTACCCCTGGCGACCGCCTCACTGTGGTTTGGCAGACAAAAAACGCCTCCTTATGTAAAAAGGACGGGGTAACCGGTTGGTACTTTGGCCGTATCACCGATATACAACGATAAAAGGATCTGGCAGGGGAAAAACCTCTGCTCAGAACCGGAAATAAGGATTTGAATTTATGTTAGACTTCCAACCCCTGCAATTAGAAGATCTTCCCAAGCTGCGGCCGTTTTTTGGATACAGCGGCAGCCGTATCTGCGACACCACCCCCGGCACTGTGTTCATCTGGCGGGATATGTACAAAACGGAGTGGGCCATTTACGACGGCTCCCTCTATTTTAAAGTGCTCTATCCCGGCCTGGGAGAGACCTTTACCCTTCCTCTGGGGGGCGGACGTTGGGAACACTACACCCAGATTGCCGCCTACTGCTGCCGCCGGAATATGCCCATTGCCTTCTACCCCGTTCCCAAGGATGAGCTGGAGCGGCTTCAGGAGTTCTTCCCCAACAGCACTGCCGCTGCCGAACGGGACAACTTCGACTACCTGTACCGGGCAGAGGATTTGAAATACTTCCGGGGCAAAAAGTTGAGCGGCCAGCGTAACCACGTAAACAAGTTCCTGAAAACCTATGGAAACTGGCTCTTCCGCCCCATTGAACCAGCAGATATTCCTCAGGTGAAGGCATTTCTGGACCGTTATGCCAGCCGGTGGGACAAGTCCGCCGCCACCTTCCACGAGGACATCACCAAAACCCACGAGGTGCTGGACAACTACCAGTCCTACGATCTGTTGGGCGGTATGCTCCTGGTAGACGGAGAAATCGTGGGCTTCTCTCTAGGGGAGATCATTGGCGACACCCTGTTCACCCACATTGAGAAGGCTGACCGGGATTATGAGGGCTGCTACCAGATGCTGGTGGCCCAGTTTGCCCAGCAGTTCGCCCACGAGGGGGTCGCCTTCATCAACCGTGAGGACGACACCGGAGATCCGGGCCTGCGCACCAGCAAGCTGTCCTATCATCCCGTTGCCCTGTTGGAAAAATATACGGTCACGGTGGAGGAGCCCTGCGCCTTCTGCTGATATAAAAAATGGTCCCGGCCAATTTGGCCGGGACCATTTTTTATCCTTCTATCGCACTTTTGGCTGCGTCCATGTCATTGGCCACCACCAGCAGTACCGAAGCACCCCGCTGTTCTGTCAGAGCACCCTCCAGCTTGGGAATCTCTCCAGGGCGGTAGCTCTCATTGGTGGCAATCTGGCCCTCCACATAGGCCTTCAGCGCTTCCAGCGCCTTTCCCGCCTTTTCCTCATCGGGCAGCACCAGCACTGCCCCCTCTTCACAGGTGGCTCCTGCCGAGCGCTGCACCGCACAGTCCTGGAGATCATCCCGGACCAGCCCGTAGTCCCCCAGCTTATAGAGGGCAAAGGCGGTATCGCCGTCCAGCTCTTCCAGGGTCTCAGAAAAAGCTCCCGCCTCCACCATGGCACTTACCAAGTCGGTGGAATAGGCCTTTTCTTCCTTACCCCCGCCGCATCCGGCCAGCACACACAGGCCCATGGCTGCGGCCAGGGCCAAACTCATCAGTCTTTTCATGGTTTGTTCCTCCTTACCCCATCGCCTTGCGCAGCAGTCCCACTCCAATGGGCGTGGGTCCGGTATGCACCCCGATGGTCATTCCTATCTGATAGGGCTTTTTGACCTCAGGCCGGTCGTAGCCCCGCTCCAACAGGCCCTCATAGACCTGCCGGGCAAATTCCCGATGCTCCTCCTGGTCCAGGCCAAACCCGGTAGCCAAGATGTACTGATTCAAATCCAGCCGTTCCTTCTCCACATACCGGAAAAAGAGCTCCCGCACCCGAATCAAGGACTTTTTCCGGCCCTGGGCAATGCCGTCGGTGACCAGTTCCCCATTTTCATAGCCGATGAGAGGCTTTACCCGGAGAAGTGCTCCTGTGGTGGCAGCCGCTTTTCCGATTCTCCCCCCATGGCGCAGATATTCCAGATCGTCCGTGGTAAAGAAGATCCGCCCGGTCTGGGGCAGCTCCTCCAGGGCGGCCACCGCCTGTTCCAACGTCAGATCCTGGTCCCGCAGCCGCACCGCCTCCTCTACCAGCAGGCCCTCCAGCACGGTGGCCAGTCTGGAGTCCATCACATAGATCGGTACCTGTGGGAACTCCTCCTGCAGCTCCGCGGCGGCGTTTCTGGCCGTCTGGTAGGAACCGCTGAACTGTCCGTTGAGACAGATGCACAAGATGGGAATACCCTGTTTGGCAATGGGGCAAAATGCCTCCAGATAATCCTCCATGGTGGGCATGGAGGTTTTGGGAAAGACTCCTGGCAGCGCAGCCATGCGCTGGTAGAATTCCCGTGTTGGGATGTCCCGTTCCTCTCGGTAATAGGTCTCGTTCCCCAGGGCGGCATAATAGGATACCATCTCCACCCCAAGGCTCTGGCACCTCTCTCGTCCCAGATCACAAGAGCTGTCACTCACAATTTGGAACTTCATATGCTTCTCCTTTGTTCTGTGGCCCGATTCCCTCTCTCCTGGGCCATACCCGTGTCCCACCCGATGGGAATTAGCGTAAAGTATACACCCTTTTTACAGAAAACTCAACCGCAAATTATTTTATTTGCATGATCCGGCCTCTTTTCTTCCTGCCGGATCGTTCCCAGCTCTTTTTCTCCCCTTCCAAATCTCTGCTATCCAGCAGCATAACGGCACAAGGTAGAGATAAAAGGCAAAGGGCAGCACCGAGGTCCCAACTCCCATAGTAGCCAGAGGAACGCTGCAGGCAATGGCCCAGGGCACCAGCCCCGCCAAATTGATCACCGAGTTTCCAATGTTGGCCGCCATCTCCATGGGCGGCAGCTCCCGGCGGCGGTATTCCTCCCGTGTGAACTGGGCACTGAGGACCGTGCCCACCGTCTGGTTACAGAACAGCATACAGGTACCCAAGGACAGCAGGACATGGGTGGCAAACAGGCCAATCCGGTCCATGAGCCACCCCATTTTCTCCACCACCGGGTTCAGAAACCCGGTCCCGCTGAACAGCCCGGAGTAGGCGCAGGACAAAACTACAATAATTGCCACATCCAGCATAGAACAAAGCCCGCCGCCTGACAGGATCTCCCGCAGTTCCGGCTCCGCGGCCTCGTATCCAGTCACACAGGCCCACAGCAGCTGCCCTGGGTCCATATGCTGAAGCAGCAGCGCACATAGGACGGACAGGACACAGCTGACCAGGATTGCCCCCACAGCACTCATCTTTATCCACGGCAGCACCAGCAGCGCCACCGCAGGCAAAATAACCGGCCAGCTCAGATGAAAGCCGGTGGACAGCGCCTGTAAAATCGCTCCATCCACCTGGTGAATCGGGTAAATCGGGGATAACACTGCGTAAATCACCAACGTGATGGAAAAGGGCAGCAGCGTATCCCGCCACATGCGGCTGCGAAACGCCCTGTCGTCCACACCTGCCACTGCTGCCGCTACCGCTGCGGCAGAGGAGGCCGGGGAGAGCCGCTCTCCCACATAAATTCCCGACATGATCGCCCCACTGGCAGCCAGCAAATTTGCGCCGCCGCTGCGGGCAATGGTCATAAGGATCACCCCCGCCGTCCCCACCACGCCAAAGGAGCTGCCAAAGGCCATGCTAAACAGAGCAGGCAGCAGAAAAGCTACCAACAGGAAGGTATTGGGCGTGATCAGAGAAACACCAGTGCGCACAAAAAATGCCACCGTCCCTCCTGCCCGCCACAGGGCAGTGAGCAGACCAATGAGCAGCAAAATCCGCAGTACCTTCCCCGCGGTTTTCATCTCCTTCATCGCCATGCGGCCCAGTTCCGGAGCCGAATAGCCCCGGCGCAGTCCCACCAGGGCAAAACAAACCAATCCCGCCAGCAGCGCCCAGGACAAACTGATCTCCAGCACCATGCACGCTACCACACAACTCAGAAATACAAAGAAAGCCAATAAAAGATCCATTTCTCCCATCCTCTCCGGCCCCATTGTAGCACCTGCCGTTGCTTTTGTCACCCATCGCAATCCTTTTCTCCTCACGAATTTTTGAAAAAGCCCCTCAGATCCCTCCATTCTTTCCTCCCCTTCCCCCTTTCTTTTCCACCTTTGGTGTGGTATAATAATTTGAGTTTGTATGTAAAGGTTGGAATATTTCGTGGGCAATGTTACACTAATTGGAATGCCGGGCTCCGGCAAAAGTACCGTCGGCGTTCTGCTGGCCAAATTTTTGGGCTATGGCTTTTTGGACGTGGATCTGCTCATCCAGCAGCAGCAGAATGCCCTGCTCCAGGAGATTTTGGACAGCCGGGGCGTGGCAGCCTTTTTGGATGCCGAGGAGCAGGCCGTTCTGGGTCTTCAGTGCGACGAGCATGTCATTGCCCCCGGAGGCAGCGCCGTATGCCGGGAACAGGCGGCACTTCATTTGAAGAAGCTTGGTCCCGTGGTCTACCTGCGTGTGGAACTGGAAGAGCTTCAGCGCCGCATCCAGAATTTGTCCACCCGCGGTATTGCCATGGAGCCGGGCCAGACCCTGGCAGACGTCATGGCCATGCGCGCCCCCCTTTATGACAAATATGCCGATATCATTGTGGACTGCCCCGCCGGACAGAGTCTGGCTCAGACCGCTCAGGTCGTTTTGGAGCAGCTGCGTCAAAAGGGACTGCTCCCCTGAACATTCCGGCCGTATTTGCGCCCAGCGGACGCACCGTCTTATCGGCCCATTGCACCCCAGCCCGCAGGGAAAAACGCGGGCCGGCCGGGCAGAAAGGCCCGGCTGAATGAGAAAAGGAAGTAATCCATGACATTTCGTGACCTGGGGCTCAGCGCCCCCATTCTGCGTGCCCTGGAAGAACAGGGCTACGCCAAGCCCTCTCCCATCCAGGAGAAGGCCATCCCTCCCGCTCTCATTGGGCGGGACGTCCTGGGCTGCGCCCAGACCGGCACCGGAAAGACCTGTGCCTTCGCCACCCCCATCCTCCAGCGGTTGAATGCCGTCTCTCCGGAGAAGCGGACCATCCGAGCCCTGATCCTTACCCCCACACGGGAGCTGGCCATTCAGATCGGTGAGAGCTTTGATGCCTATGGCAAATACCTGAAGCTGCGCCACGCGGTCATTTTCGGCGGCGTGGGCCAAACGCCCCAGGTGGAGGCCCTGAAAAAGGGAGTGGATATCCTGGTGGCCACGCCCGGCCGGCTGATGGACCTCTATCAGCAGGGTCATGTAGCTCTGGATGGCCTGGAGATTTTTGTGCTGGATGAAGCGGACCGGATGTTGGACATGGGCTTTATCCACGACGTGAAGAAAATTCTCAAATGGCTGCCCGCCCAAAAGCAGACCCTTTTCTTCTCGGCTACCATGCCCCCGGAGATCACCGACCTGGTCAACTCCCTGCTTCATCACCCGGCCAAGGTGGCCGTCAACCCCATTTCCTCCCCTGTGGAGGCCATCCGCCAATCCGTTTACCTGGTGGATAAAGGAAACAAGACCAACCTTTTAGCCTATCTGATGAAGAGAAAGGACGTGAAAAACGCCCTGGTCTTTACCCGCACCAAGCATGGGGCCAATAAGGTGGCCAGGGATCTGGGCAAGCTGGGGATCTCTGCCGCCGCCATCCACGGCAACAAGAGCCAGACCGCCCGGCAGCAGGCCCTGTCCGACTTTAAGGCAGGCCGCATCCGCTGCCTGGTGGCCACTGACATTGCCGCCCGCGGGCTGGATATTGAGGCCCTGTCCCATGTGTTCAACTATAACCTCCCCGAGGTGCCCGAGACCTACGTCCACCGCATCGGCCGTACCGGCCGGGCCGGCAAGGGGGGCGAGGCTATCGCTTTCTGCGATTTCGGGGAACAGCCTCTGCTCCGGGACATTGAAAAGCTCCTGGGCAAGCCCATCCCCCAGGTGGCGGACCACCCCTACCCCATGACAAATTTCGAGGCCCCCAAGCGGGACAAAAACGGCAAGATCATCAACGAGGAGGATGCCGAGGCCCGGCAGGCGGCCCGGCAGCTGCGCCAGCAGCGCCAGCAGGCCGGAAAGGCCGCTGAAAAGTATGCGGCGACTCAGGAGATTTCCTACCCCACCCCAGAGGATGTTCTTCCCACCGCAGAAGGCGGAGCAAAAAAATCCCGCCGGCGCAGAAAAAAGGCCGTCCCTGCTCAGCAGTCGCCCACACCTGCCGCCCCCGTGGCTCCTGCCGAGCCCACGCCGCCCATTCACCGCTCTACGCCCCCCAAGCGCGGGGTCCGTGCGGGTACTTTGATGGACACTGGGGATTCTATGCCCCGCACCGATTTCTACCGGCCCAATCCCCTGGACAGCGATGTCATTATGGACGCCACCGCCCGGCTTTTGGCTCCCAGACGGACTTCCCCGTCCGCTGCCCGCCCCGCGCCTCAGAACCCGTCCCATCCCGAGAACCAGGGCAGCCGCCGGAAGAAGAAAAAGCATACCTCCACCCCGTCCAAGCTTCCCCAGCTTCAGCTGGAACAGCTCCCGGCCAAAGGCCAGGAAGGAAAGGGCCACGGGAAAAAAGCAGCCAAACCTGCCCGGTCCGTCCCGCCCACGAAGGGCGAGCGCCCCACCCCCGCCCCTCAAATGAAAAAGCAAGGGGGCGCAAAACGCGCCCGGCATGACCGGCCCCGAGGAATGCCCCCGGAACCCAGGAGATCCCAGACCAAGGACTCCACCGAACAGCCCAGCCTGATGAAGCCGTATTACCTGGACATCGGCCGCTGAGTTCTTGGAACGCTCACATACTGATACGATTTGGAGGAGAAAAAAATGGATTATCAGGCCCTCTATCAACAGAAACTTACCACCCCTGAGGAGGCGGTCAAGGTAGTAAAGTCCGGAGACTGGGTGGACTACACCTGGTGCACCAACCACCCCATCGCCCTGGACAAGGCTCTGGCCGCCCGGAAGGATGAGCTCACCGACGTAAAGGTCCGCGGCGGCGTCACCATGTGGATGCCCAAGATCGCCAAGGCCGACGATGCCGGTGACCACTTCACCTGGCACTCCTGGCACTGCAGCGGCATCGACCGGAAGATCATCTCCAAGGGCATGGGCTATTTCGGCCCCATGCGCTACTCTGAGCTGCCCCGGTTCTATCGTGAGAACCTGGCTCCTGTGGACGTAGTCATGCTCCAGACCACCCCCATGGATGCCCACGGCAACTTTAACTTCGGTCTGGCCGCCTCTCACCTGGCCGACCTGATGAGCCGGGCCAAGTGCATCATCGTGGAGGTCAACCAGAATATGCCCTGGGTCTATGGTCTCACCGGCACGGAGATCAACATCAAGGACGTGGCCTACGTGGTGGAGGGCGACAATCCTCCCGTTGCCCAGCTGGGCGGCGGCGGCGAGCCCACCGACGTGGACCGGGCGGTAGCCAACCTGGTGGTACCCGAGATCCCCAACGGCGCCTGCCTGCAGCTGGGCATCGGCGGTATGCCCAACACCATCGGCGCCATGATCGCCCAGTCCGATCTGAAGGACCTGTCTGTCCACACCGAGATGTATGTAGACGGCTTTGTGGACATGGCCGCCGCCGGCAAGATCACCGGACGGCACAAGGCTCTGGATAAGGGCCGTCAGGTATTTGCCTTTGCCGCCGGCACCCAGAAGCTCTATGACTATGTGAACCGCAACCCCGATGTGATGGGCGCTCCCGTGGACTACACCAACGATGTACGGGTCATTGCCCAGATCGACAACTTTATCTCCATCAACAACGCCATTGACATGGACCTGTTCGGCCAGGTAAATGCTGAGTCCGCCGGCACCAAGCACATCTCCGGCACCGGCGGCCAGCTGGACTTCGCCATGGGCGCTTACCTGTCCAACGGCGGCAAGAGCTTTATCTGTATGTCCTCCACCGTCATCGGCAAGGACGGCAGCGTGAAGAGCCGCATCGTCCCCACCCTCACCCCCGGCTCCATCTGCACCGACCCCCGCTCCTGTGTGCACTATATCGTCACTGAGTACGGTATGATCAACCTGAAGGGTCTGTCCACCTGGGAGCGGGCCGAGGCCATCATCTCCATCGCCCACCCCGACTTCCGGGAGCAGCTCATCCAGGATGCGGAGAAGATGCACATCTGGCGCCGCAGCAATAAGTAATTTTAACCGTTGAAAAAATCCCTGTGCCGACGGCACAGGGATTTTTTAAATCAGTTCCCACTGAAAGATCTCCAGCTTCAGGCGGCTGCCCACCGTGGTTCCCTCGGGGAGCAGAAACATGGTGATGGAGTGCTCCTGTCCCCCGTCTCCGGCCAGCTGGGCGTAGTCCCCGTTAATGGACACCACGGTGTAGAAAATCGGTTCCATCCCTCTTCCCTCCTTTCGATTATCATATCTTCTTTTTTCTTGTCTGGCAATGGTCCCCGCTCCCTTCAAAAGTCCGGTTTATGGGACATTTCTTGCTGTATCATAGGGCCATCAAAGAACGAAGGGAGCGGAAACGCGATGGATTATACGATGGTTTGGGTCAGAGGACATGTTGAGGTTTATGACTGGGCAGGGCGGTTCTGCTTCTCTGCTGACAATGAACGGGAAGCCCGTGAGGAGCTGGCTTTGACAGCCTGATCGCTCTTTCTGGGCGTTATGATCAAAGAATCGGGAGCGGAAATCCGCTCCCGATTCTTTTGTGTTTCTGGACAGAACTCGCTTTTCCGGAACCGCCGGTACAGACACAGGAAACGGCACACGCAAACGCGTGCTTTTTCCCGCAAGTAAGAAAAGAAGGACATCCGGTTGGATGTCCTTCTTTGGTGGTGCGCGAGGCGGGAGTCGAACCCGCACGCCCTTGCGAGCACTGGCACCTGAAGCCAGCGAGTCTACCAATTCCACCACTCGCGCTTGTTGTTTGCCGCGCTGCCCTCAGCGCAAGAGAGATAATACCATAGTCCGACCAAAGTGTCAACACTTTTTTTCAAATTTTTTCATTTTTCTTTTTTGGGGGTTGTCATAGCCTTTCTGCCGGAAAAATAAGTTGACAGGGGCGGTATTCCCGTGGTACACTGGCACCCACAGTAAGGGAGTAGTCAGCACTTGGGGTGGGAACCGGTCAACATACTGGAGGGGGGGACCCTCCTGGCCGGGTCTGAAACGACGAGACTTACCTGTCCATGGGACGGGTGGGTCTTTTTCTTTTTCCCTTTTACAAGGAGGATGTTTGGTATGCAGCTTTATGAACTCTTGATCGTTGCGGTCAGCCTGTCCATGGATGCCTTTGCCGTTTCGGTCTGCAAGGGGCTCTCCGTGGGCCGGCCGAAATGGCGGCACTGTCTTATCTGCGGGGTATGGTTTGGCAGCTTTCAGGCCCTGATGCCTTTGCTGGGCTGGCTGCTTGGTGTACGCTTCCAGCAGATGATTGTCTCGGTGGACCACTGGGTGGCCTTTATCTTACTGGGGTTAATTGGTTTTAATATGGTGCGGGAAGCTCTGAGCGGGGAGGAGGAGACCCTAGACTGCTCCTTTGGCGTGCGGTCCATGTTCCTGTTGGCTGTGGCCACCAGCATCGACGCCCTGGCCGTAGGCGTTACCTTTGCCTTTCTTAGTGTGCCTATCTTTACGGCAATCTCCCTCATCGGCATCACAACACTGCTCCTCTCCTGTGTCGGCGTGAAGCTCGGCGCCGTCTTCGGCAACCGCTTTCAGAGCAAGGCTGAGCTGGCCGGGGGTCTTATTCTCATTGGCATGGGCACAAAAATTTTGCTGGAGCACACCGTTTTTTCCTGAACAGCTGGACATAATTGCTTTTTTACGCATAGCATGCTATGATGATTTTATCTCTCCCGATGTGTGTGAAATTGTTAAGGAGAAAGGAATGATCGTTTGCTATGAAGAAATTGCTCGCAAGTCTGCCCGCCCGGCTGATCATCGGCGTTGTGGTGGGAATTGCCCTTGGTCTGTTCTGCGTGGACCGGTGGATGTTTGGGATGGAAGTCGGCTCCATGATCATGCAGGTCATTCTGACCCTGAAAACTTTGATGGGTTCGCTGATTTCCTTCTGCGTTCCCCTGATCATCATTGGCTTCATCGCCCCCTCTATTACCCGGCTGCAGAGCAATGCCTCCCGCATGCTGGGCCTGGCCCTGCTGCTGGCCTACACTTCCTCGGTGTGTGCCGCACTGATGTCCATGGGAGCAGGTTACCTCATCATTCCCAATCTTTCCATCCAGCCCGCCACAGACGGTCTGCGTGATTTGCCGGAGCTGCTCTTCAACCTGGAGATCGCTCCCATCATGTCCGTAATGTCTGCACTGGTGTTCTCTGTACTCATCGGCCTGGCTGCCACCTGGACCCGCGCCCGGACTGTCATTGAGATTTTGGATGAGTTTCAGAAGATCGTACTGGCTACAGTGACCAAGATCGTCATTCCCATTCTCCCCTTCTTCATTGCCGGTACCTTCTGCAGCTTGGCCTATGAGGGTTCCATCACCCGGCAGCTGCCTGTCTTCCTCATTGTGATTCTCATCGTAATCGTGGGACACTTTATCTGGATGACGCTCCTCTACGCCCTGGCCGGCCTCTATTCGGGCAAAAATCCCTGGGAGGTAGTGCGTCACTACGGTCCCGCCTATCTGACCGCTGTGGGCACCATGTCCTCCGCCGCTACCTTGGCTGTGGCCCTGCGCTGTGCCAAGAAGTCCTCTGTGCTGCGTCAGGACATGACCGATTTCGGTATTCCCCTGTTCGCCAACATCCACCTGTGCGGTTCCGTGCTCACTGAGGTGTTCTTCGTTATGACGGTCTCTAAAATTCTCTATGGACACCTGCCCTCTTTGGGCACCATGGTACTCTTCTGCATCCTGCTTGGTATTTTCGCCGTGGGTGCTCCCGGCGTGCCCGGCGGCACGGTGATGGCCTCTCTGGGGCTCATTATGAGTGTGGTAGGCTTCCTGGATGATGGCACCGCCCTGATGCTCACCATCTTCGCCCTTCAGGACAGCTTTGGCACCGCCTGTAATGTCACCGGTGACGGTGCGCTCACGCTGATGCTCACCGGCTACGCGGAAAAGCACTCCATCCCCGAGACCAAGGGTCAGCTTCTCTAATTCCTTCCCCCGGCCAAAGAGCCGGGGGATTTTTATTAAAAAAGACCTCCTCCGTCTCCGGGTCTAAACCCTGCGGAAGAGGTCTTTTCGGATTCTTTAACTCCATTTACGGCCGGAAGCACTGGGGATGTTCAGTTCCTCCCGATATTTGGCCACCGTCCGGCGGGATATGGGACAGCCCAGCTCCGCCATGGCCTCACATAGCTTCTGGTCGGACATAGGATGCCCCTTGTCCTCCCGTTCCACCAACCGGCTCAACAGCGCCTTGGCAGCGGCAGCGCCCACTTCCGCGCCGCCGGTCTGGGCCGTGGCACTGCGGGAAAAGAAATAGCTCATGGGGTATACGCCCCGGCTGCATTGCAGATATTTTTCCCGCACCGCACGGCTAATGGTGGACTCGTGAAGCCCCAGTTCCCGTGCTACATCAGCCAGCCGCATGGGGCGCAGCATACGCGGGCCCTCCCGGAAGAAATCCCGCTGCCAGTCCGCGATGCACTGGGCACAGCGGCGCAGCGTACTGTCCCGCTGTTCCAGCGCCCGTAGGACACCGTCCGCCTGACGCAGCTTTTCCGTGAGATAGGTTTTCACCTCCCGGTCATCCGACTGTTTCAGCAGCGAGCGGTAATAGCTGCTCACCTGGATGGGAGGCCGTTCGCCGCCTCGAAGCTTGGCTACCAGCACGCCGTCCTCTTCCTCCAAAAACACATCCGGGAGTATGTACTGCACCTGATCAGGCTGTTCAAAGGGAGAACCGGGCCGCGGCTCCAGCTCCCGAATCACACGCTCAGCCTGCTGGACTTCCTCCACCGAGATCCCCAGCTTTGAAGCAATGGCCCGGTAGTGCCGCTTTGCCAGCGCCTCCAGATGATCCCGTACAATATCCAGCACGGGGCCGCTGGCATGGATACGGAGAAGCTGAAGCTCCAGACATTGAGACAGGCTCTCCGCTCCCACCCCCGCCGGCTCCAGGGTCCTCAAAAGCTTCAGGCAGCGCTCAATGTGCCCTGCAGACCGGCCCAAATTGGCCGCCAGCTCCTCTACCCTCACCCGAAGGTATCCGTCTCCATCCAGGCAGGCAGCCAAATAACGCACTGTCTGGGCAGTATCCTCGTCCAGGTCCATGGTATAAAGCTGACGGGAAAGAAAGCGAAAGAGCGTCTCTTCCAGTCCGCCCTCCGTCCCGATCCTGGCCAACGGGTCCAGTTCCTCCGCCCCCACATGCTGGTAATACCGGTTTTGCCCATCATTATCATCCAGCCACTTCAAGCGGCGCAGCAGCTCATCATCCTGGGGCCGCTCCGGCTCCGGCCTGCTGTCCTCCAACTCTACCACCGGGTTTTCCTGGACCAGATCATGCAGATATTCCTCTAGCTCCGCCGCACTCATCTGGAGCAGCTCCACACTTTGCAGTTGCTGTTGGCTGAGATGTTGCACTTGACTCTGGAGCAGCTCCAACGGGACCGCCTCCCTTTCTCTTTTTTACGCTATTATATCAAATCTCTATTTTCTGTGCAAGGCAGATGCATCCTCATCCTGCCCCATATCCAAGCAGGCAGAGGATCAGTCCATAGATCACACTGGCTCCCATGCCAAATACCAGCACTGGCCCCGCCACCGTGAACAGCTTTGCAGCGGTGCCGGTAATCAGCCCTTCGCTTTTAAACTCCAAGGCCGGAGAAACCATAGCGTTGGCAAACCCAGTGATGGGGACCAGGGTACCCGCCCCTGCCCGTTTGGCGATCTTATCAAAAATTCCCAGTCCGGTCAAAACTGCGGCTGCAAAAATGAGCGTGATGGATACCGCGGTACCCACCTGCTCTTGATCTAGCCCCCAATTCTGGTATAAATTCATCAGCCCCTGTCCCAGGGTGCAGATCCCACCCCCTACTACAAAGGCCCACACCATATTTTTTCCCACGGGCGAGGGCTTGGCTCGTTCACTGACCAGCTTTCCATAATCCTGATTGGTAATGTTCATGTCCCGGCCTCCTCTTGTTTCCCATAGGTTTTCTCCTCACAAGAATTTTATTCCAAAGAAATAACAAAAGGCGATGTACGAAATTGCTTCCTACATCGCCTTTTGTCTTGTGGTTAAAGTCTGAATGTCGCCACAGTTCTCAGCCGCATTCATGGAAGCGATCCCAAAACGGCTCTTCTGGGCCGCGCCGCTTTTGCGGCGTAAATTCGGAGCGAAGCGGAGAATTGCGCAGGGGCGGCTTTGCCGACCCCGAGCATTCAAATGCCGAAGGGTGGAGTCGCCTTGCAGGCGGCGGAACCCCAAAAAAGAAGCACCTGCTAAGCAGGTGCTTCTTTTTTGGCACGCCCGAAGCCGAAGCGAAGAACGGCGTGCCGGGGGCACGCCGGGCCGCTGCGGGTCCCTTCCCAGGAAGGCGAGTGCAGCGCACGAAGCCTGATTGGCACCAGAGGCAACATTAAAATAAAAAACAAACCAGGATAGACCTTACATCTATCCTGGTTTGGCACGCCCGAAGGGACTCGAACCCCCAACATTCAGAACCGGAATCTGACGCTCTATCCAATTGAACTACGGACGCATATCTCATTTCGCTCCGCTATTATAACAGATTTTTCCCCCTTTGTAAAGAGGAAATTTCCCCTCTCATTTTTGATCTGTTCGACGATTTTCCCCTTTCTCAACACAAAGAAGACCTTATACTGAAAAAGCGGCGTCCCCGCAACTATGCGGGACGCCGCTTCTGATCAGCGATAGGAATCCGCCAGAGCTTTGAACTTGGGCAGAGCCCGCTGGAGCATCTCCGTCTGGACACAGTAGGAGATGCGCACATGTCCGGGCGCTCCAAACCCGGTTCCCGGCACGATCAGCAGGTCAAACTTCTTGGCCCGCTCACTAAAGGCCAAATCGTCCGCCTCCAGGCTGCGCGGGAAGAGATAGAAGGCTCCGCCAGGCTGCACCACATGGTAGCCCATCTCCCGCAGCGCCCCAACCAGCAGCTGAGCGTTGCGCTCATACACCTTCACATCGGCGGTCATGTCACAGCACAGGGAGGTCACCTGCTGGAACAAGCTAGGCGCATTGACATAGCCCAAAGACCTCCCAGCGCCCGCCACGGCGGCGTAGACGTCGTTTCCATCTGTCACATCCTCCGGCACCAGCACATAACCCAGACGTTCACCGGGCAGGGACAGGGACTTGGAGAAGGAATAGCACACAATGGTATCCCGATAAATGCTGGGAATCCACTCCACCTTGAATCCCTCATAGACGATCTCCCGATAGGGCTCATCGGAAATGAGATAAATGGGGTGTCCATACTCCCGGCTCTTCTCCGTCAGGATGGAAGCAAGCTGCTCCAGGGTCTGCTTGGAATAGACCACACCGGAGGGATTATTGGGGCTATTCACTACCACACCCTTGGTGTGGGGGGTCAGAGCCTTTTCAAAGGCATCAAAGTCGATCTGGAAGGCCTCGATTTCCGGGGGAATCAGCACCATCTTTGCGCCCGCTCCCTCAATAAACACCTTATATTCCGGGAAATAGGGGGCAAAGACAATAAACTCGTCTCCGGGACAGGTCAGGCCGTTGAAGACACAGCACAAAGAAGCGGCCGCACCCACAGTAATATAAAGCCGGTCAGGGGAATAGCTTGTACCAAAGCGGCGGTTGAGGGAATCGGCAAAGCGCTGCCGTGCCCCCAGGTCACCCTGGGCACTGGTGTAGCAGTGGATCAAATCCGGCTGCTCCCGCAGCAGGTGGATAGCCGTCTCATTTACCTCTGCCGGGGCGGGTACGCTGGGGTTGCCGATGGAAAAGTCAAACACATTTTCCGCACCAATCTCTGCAGCCCGGATTTTTCCATATTCAAACAATTCACGAATCACAGACCGGGCGGTACCCAGCCCTTTCATACGTTCTGAAACCATGGTCACAACCTCCTAAAACCGAAACCGCCTGGGCGGTATATTCGTATGGGCACATTATAGCATAACAATTTATCCTAGTAAAGCAAAAATTCCCGTTCCAAACCCTTCCCGGCCCAGCAAAGCAGCCGCAAAACCAATTTTCCTGCATGTGGCTTAGGTCCAACATTCAACCAATTTGGAAGAAACTGGCCTTTACAAAACAAAGACAAACAGCTATAATCTAAAAAAATATAATTCTCTGCTCGATTCAGGGGGTGATAAGATGCAGGTATTGACGGGAAAACCCATTATGGAACAGATCGTGGCCGGCCGTCTATGCTTTTACCGGCGTCCTATTCCCTCCCCTCAGCTCTACACACAAAACAACTGGCGTCAAGAGATCGCACGCTTTCATCAGGCCCAGCAAATTGCCATTGAAGAGCTGGGCTCCTTCTACATACGAGCCAGGGAGCAAGTAGGCGAGACCGTCGCCTCTATTTTTAACATCCACAGCCTTCTGCTGGAGGACCGGGACTATGTGGAAACGGTCCGCCGTCTCATCCAGGGACAGAGCGTCACTGCGGAATACGCCGTTCAAATGACCGAGCTGAGCTTTTCCTCTGCCTTCTCCGCCATGGACAGCCCCTACATGCAGGCCCGTGCGGCGGATATTCGGGACATCTCCCAGCGGGTCATCCGGGCCTTGATGGGAAACCGGCAGGAGCTTAGCATGGAAGCACCCGCTATCTTAGTCTCCGACTACTTTCTTCCCAGCGAGGTCATGGATTTTGATCAAAACCGTTTGCTGGGGCTGATCGCCCGGAAAGGAAGTCTGAACAGCCACACGGCTGTGCTGATCCGCGCCTTCCATATTCCCTCTATGGTAGAAGTAAGTCTTTCCGCCAAATGGGAGGGACATCTGGCACTCATGGACGGCTACACGGGAAAAATCTATCTGGACCCGGAACAGGCCCAACAGGAAAGGCTACGGGAGCGCTACCAGGCTAACGGCTGCCCGGTGGAATATGCGGCGCTCTGACCATATGCGATCAAAAGCGGGACAAGCTAAGCTTGTCCCGCTGTTTTATGTCTTTATGTCTTTAGTTTGAAGCTGCCGGCCGGTAGGTGTGGCAGTTCTCCTCGCCCCGGAGAATCCGCAGTGTCCCCAGCGCCAGGGCCTCCATCTCGTTTTCCCCTGGAATCACCACCACCCGGCAAAGGTTGTGGAGATAATCAATGACCATCCCGGTGAGTTTCTTAGAGTTGGCCAGACCGCCGGTCAGAATTACCGCGTCAATCAGCTCAGTAAAGCACCCCAGCATAATGCCCACGCCCTTGGCAATCTGGAGTGCCTGCGCCTGGTAGACCAGGGCCGCCCACTCATCTCCCTGGGCAATCCGGCGCTCCACCTCCTGGCAGTCATGGGTGCCCAGAAGGGCGGACATCCCGCCCTCCCCCCGGAGCTTTTTGAGCATCTCCGCCTTGGTGTACTTTCCGGAATAGCACAGATCTACTACATACAGCATGTTGAGGCTTCCCGCCCGGTCCGGGGAGAAAGGACCTGCGTCATCGGACACCGAGTCGATGATCCTCCCGTGGCTGTGGGCTGAAATGGAGATCCCGCCGCCCAGGTGGGCCACCACCAGATTCATATCCTCGTAGCGCCGCCCCATGGCCTGGGCATATTTATGGCTGGTCGCCCGTGCGTTGAGCACATGGCAGAAGCTGGTACGGGTCACCTCCCGGAAGCCTGTCACTTTCGCCTCCGGCAGCAGTTCGTCACTGGTCACCGCGTCGTAAATATAGGCGGGGATGTGGAGGGGCTGGGCAAAGGACCGGGCCATCAGTCCCCCCAGGTTGGAGGCGTGGTCAAAAACCGTGTGGTGCAGCAAGCACTCCTCCAGTTGGTCATCCACCAGATAGCCTCCCGCCACAATGTTGGGAATGATTCCGCCCCGGCCCACTACCGCGGCCAAGTTCCCCAGGTCATAGCCCTCCTGGGCCAGCCACCCCCGCACCAGGGCCACCCGGTAGTCCAGCTGGTCGTTTAAAGTGGGATAGGGTGCCAGATCCTGATTGGTGTGGGGAAAACTCTTTCCCATCAGGGGCTGCTCGTCCTGGTATACAGCGGCCTTTGTACTTGTGGAACCGGGGTTTAAAACTAAAATGTGATAGGCCATGGATAGCCTCCTTTCAAATGCTCTGGGACAGACCGCCCATGGCTGCGCTGATCAAAATGGACCAGTATTTTTCCTGGGCACTGGCTCCTCTGGAATTGACCGTAATGGGCACCTGCGCTCCCAGGACCACCCCGGCCATCTCGCCGCCCGCCAGGCCGTAGAGCGCTTTTCCCAGCACATTACCCACAGCAATAGCCGGAACCAGCAAAATGTCCGCATCCCCGGCCACCGGGCTTTCATAGTGCTTGGTCCGGGCAGCTTCCCGGTCGGTGGCCAAATCCAGGGAAATGGGGCCCTCCACCTCACAGGGGCCAAATTCTCCCTGGGCCCCCTCCTCCTTCAGCCGGGCGGCATCCTGGGTCTCGGGCATGGCGGCCGTAACGGTCTCCACTGCGCACAGTGCCGCTGCTTTTGGGCGTTCATAGCCTAAAAAATGACAAAATTCCACGGCGTTTTTTAAAATATGCCGTTTCTGCTCCAAATCCGGAGCCACCACCATACCCCCGTCCGTAATAAAAAGCAGCTTGTGGTAAGAGGGCACGTCCAAAATAGCCACATGAGACATCACCTGGCTGCGCCGGATTCCCTTTTCTTTGGACACCACAGCTTTCAGCATGGTCCCTGTTTGAAGCATCCCTTTGATGAGCAGTTCACCCTGCCCCTCCCGGATCAAATCCACTGCCTGCTCCGCGCAGGCCTGCTCTCCCGAAGCCTGGACCACCTGATCTGCTTCCAGCTTCTCGCCCAGATGCCGGGCAATGGAAAAAATCTCCTCACGTTCCCCCACCAAAACCGGACGGATAAATCCATCCCGTCTGGCCGCAAACACAGCCTGGAGGGTATGTTCATCGTGGGCAGCCGCTACTACCGCCCGTTTCACAGGCAGATCGTGCAGTTTTTCCTTCAAGGCATCAAATCCTGAGATAACCATGGTCGTTCCTCGCTTTGTCTCGTTTTGCCCATTTTACCATGCCCCCATGGAAAAGTATAGCTGAAATACCGCCTCCGGCCTCTTTCACTTTTGTACGATTCTTCCCTCTTGACGAATTAAATAAAAATAGGTATAATACTAAGGCACTATTTGCTAGTGTGGCTCAGGGGTAGAGCAGCTCACTCGTAATGAGCAGGCCGTGGGTTCGATTCCCACCACTAGCTCCAGCTCGTCGCAGGCCTTACCGCCTGCGGCGAGTTTTCCTTGAAAACAGAAATTTTCTCTTATTTATTAACATTTCTTTAATTTCGACGGTTTTTCCCTTTTATTACTTGCAAATAAAATTACCATCTGGTACAATAATAAACTGATCGGATATGTCGCCGCAGGCGGCACACTCTTCGGACCTGGACGGTCCGCGTCAAGGAGATTGGATACGCATGGATAAAAAGCAGAGAGAAGCACGGCGCCACCAGGAAGACGTCGCCCTGACCCGCGCACTGCTCTGGATCGCGGCGGCTGTTGTTTTGGAAGGGCTCCTGGTTCTTGTCAACCGTTTTTATATCAATTACTTTGTAAGCGAGATCGAACTTGTCGTCGTCCTTCAGGGAGTTTTGAAGTTCGTCCGGATCGCCGGTCTGGTTGTGGCTGCGGCCTGTCTGGTTTGGGCCTTCCTGAAAGCCCGGACGGCACAGAAAAAGGCGATCCTCCCCCTGCTGATCGCTGTGGCCGGCGGCGCTCTCACCATTTGTTCCCATGTGGTACTGAAGTATAAGTCCACCGGCATGTCCATGCTGTTCTGGCTGGTCGTTGCCTGGGCTGTGCTGGCGGTGATCTATTATATCTACCAGAAGGAGTTTTTCCTCTCTGCCGCCGCCACCGGCATGTCTGTTTTGGCCCTGTGGTTTGTGCGCTACGCCAGCGGAGTGAGCTATGAGGTAGCCCTCATCCTGGTCGGGATCCTTTTGGTCCTGGTGGTTACCCTCTTCTTGAAAAAGAAGGACGGTGTCCTCCCCCTGAAGACTCCCGTACAATTCCTCCCCGCGGGCTGCTCTTACAATGTGATTTTGGCCAGCTGCTTGGCCAGCATTGCGGTGGTAGTTGCCGCCCTGGTGGCCGGCGCTACGGTAGCCTATTATCTCATCTTTGTTATGCTGGCCTGGATCTTTGCCCTGTTTGTGTATTACACCGTGAAGATGATGTAATTTTTTAAAACAAGAAAGCGGTTCCGCAACTTGCGGAACCGCTTTTCATATTGCTCCAATTTTATCTATTTTTTCTCGTTTCACGCGCCAGAACAGCCCCGCTGCCACAAACATGGTAGCCGCCTCCCCCAACAGGAAGCACAAAAAAGACCACTCCGGCACTGTTTTGACCAGAACCAGAGCCACGGGCAGGGGCAGAAGTCCATAGCGCAGCACCGAAACGGCCAGAGAAAACCGGCTGTATCCCAGGGACTGAAAGCACGCGGAGAAAATAATGCTGGCCGCGGCAAAGGGAAAGGCCAACGCTGTCATCCGCAGAGAGGGAACCCCCATTTCCATAGCCTTCTGCCCTGCCTGAAAGCACACCCGCAGCAGCGGTCCGGCCCCCAAACACAATACAAGGCCTCCCGCCAGCGCCATGGCCAACACAGCCCCCATGCCAAACCGCAGGCAGGCCGATACCCGCTTTCCATCCCCCGCACCGTAATTATAACTGATTATGGTCACCAGCGCGTTATTTACGCTGAACACAGGCATAAATACAAAGGTCTGGAGCTTGAAATAGACTCCCAGCACCCAGACTGCCGTCTCGGACCAGAGCTTCAAAATACCGTTCAGCCCCAGAGAGGTCACACTGGCCATGGCCTGCATCAGCACAGCCGGGACGGCAATTCGCGCATACTCCCCCATCATCTCACGCTGGAATCGAAAGCCTCGCCACGGCAGCGGCAGCTCCGTTTTCACCCGGCTCAGTAAGAAACAGCCGATCAGCCCGCCCGTGATTTGCCCAATCACGGTGGCCGCCGCGGCTCCAGCTACTCCCATATCCCAAGCAAAAATAAGGATAGGGTCCAGAATCAGATTGATCACCGCTCCGCTCCCCTGAATGATCATAAAGCCCGCTGGGTGGCCGGTGGATTGCAGGATCCGCTCCAATGGAAATTGCATGCAGATTCCAAAGGAGAAGCAGCAGCAAAGACGCAGATAGCCAATCCCCATCTCCTGCACCGAAGGGTCTCCCGTGCAGCCGCTCAGATAGGCCTCCACCCCCAGAACGCCAAAGGCGCAAAACAGCACCCAGCACCCGGCATACAGGGCAAATCCATGAAACACCGCATCTCTGGCTCCGCTCAGCTCCCTCTCCCCCAGCCGTTTGGACAAAATGGCGCTAAAGGCCACGCCGATCCCCACGCAAAAGGCCACCATCAGGGTCTGGACCGGATAGGCGTATGAGAGGGCAAGGAACGCCTTGTCACTGATTCGGGCCACAAAGATACTGTCCACCAGATTATAGACCGCTTGAACCAGCATAGAGAGCATCACGGGCCAGGACATATGAAGGACCAGCCGCCCGATGGGCATAGTTCCCAGAATGTTGTTCTGCTCCTGCAATATCCTTCCCTCCTCCAACCTATTAACATTCAGAGAAAAAGGCCGCTTATGCGGCCTTTTTCTGTCCATGAAGTTGGAATACTATTAAATCAAGTTCTTCTCCGTCTCCTTGTCGAAGAGGTGGACCGCCTCAGGCCGGAAGGTGAAATTCATCTTGGTCCCGTAGGTGATGCCGCCGCGCAGCTCGGCGGGAAGGTCGGCGGTGGGCACCCGGAGCACTACGTCCTTGCCATTGCTGGTCACATGGAGATAATACTCGCTGCCCATCATCTCAGACACTTCCACGGTGCCGGAGAGAATTCCGTTGCCGCTTTCCGAGGTGAAGCGGATGTGCTCGGGACGGATGCCCAGGATAACATCCTTGGCCTCTGTTCCGGCAAGGGCCTTCTGGTCCTGCTCGGTCAGACCGATATAGGTGCCAAACACATCGGCGTGGTAAGCACCCTCGCCGTCCTTGATCAGCTTCGCGTCAAAGAAGTTCATCTGAGGCGTGCCAATAAAACCGGCTACGAAGATGTTGATGGGGTGGTCAAACACCTCCTGGGGCGTGCCGATCTGCTGAATGAAACCGTCCTTCATGATGACAATCCGGTCGGCCAGGGTCATGGCCTCCGTCTGGTCATGGGTTACGTATATAAAGGTGGTGTTAATCCGCTGACGCAGCTTGATGATCTCGGCACGCATCTCGTTACGCAGCTTGGCGTCCAGGTTGGAAAGGGGCTCGTCCATAAGCAGCACCTTGGGCTCGCGGACGATGGCGCGGCCGATGGCCACACGCTGGCGCTGGCCACCGGACAGAGCCTTGGGCTTGCGGTCCAAATACTGGGTAATGCCCAGAATTTCAGCCGCATCCTTTACCCGTTTCTCGATCTCCGCCTTGGGCACCTTTTTCAGCTTCAGGGGGAATTCCATGTTCTCTTTGACCGTCATGTGGGGATAGAGGGCGTAGCTCTGGAACACCATGGCGATGTCCCGGTCCTTAGGCTCCACATCGTTGACCAGCTTGCCGTCGATGCGCAGCTCACCTTCTGAGATCTCCTCCAGACCGGCCACCATCCGCAAGGTGGTAGACTTGCCGCAGCCGGAGGGGCCAACCAGAACAATGAATTCCTTGTCGGCAATGTCCAGATTGAAACTGTGTACTGCGGTTACTGCGTTGTCATAGATCTTCTTCACATTGGTCAGGGTAACAGTTGACATGATTTAGGCCGTAGTCCCCAGGCCTCCGCCCAGGTTCCTCCCCACTGGGGGAGTATTCTTACCCCCGTGGGTTTACGACAGGTCTCCACACTGCCGCACCGCCGGCCGGCGGCAATTCCTCCTTCTTTTTTGGTATCCGCCCCTATGGAAATGGAGTAGGAAACGGACCCTGGATTTTATTGCGAGGTCCCGGCTTACAATGCGCCGGAGACCACTTCGCCATGATAGATGACAGCCTTCAAATCCAGATGCTCGTCCAGGATGGCCGCATTGGCCTCCTTTCCGATGTCCAGACTGCCCAGGCGGTTGTAGATCCCCAAAACTTTGGCCGGGTTTACCGCCGCGGCGGTCACTGCGTCGGCCAGAGGGATACCAAAGGACACCGCGGTCTTCAAACAGGCCATCAGGTCGGATACAGATCCGGCCAGAGTATTGGGGTCATCGGCCATGGTGGCCCGGTTGCCGTGCACCTCGATCTCCTGCCCACCGAAGGGGTAGCGCCCATCGGGCATACCCGTGGCCCGGAGCGAATCGGAGATGAGGATGACCCGGTCGCTGCCAAAGAGCTTAAACACGGCCCGCACCACCGAGGGGTGGATGTGGACACCGTCACAAATGAGCTCCACCTTCACCTCGGGATAGTCAAAGGCTGCGCCCACCACACCGGGAGAGCGGTGGGTAAAGGGGGGCATGGCGTTAAAGAGGTGGGTGGCCTGGCGCGCTCCGGCCTTGTAAGCGGCGGAGGCGGTATCATAGTCAGCGGTGGTATGGCCCAGGCTGACCGTGACGCCATCCTGCCGGGCACTCTGGATAAACTCCAGGGAACCGGGCTGTTCGGGAGCCAGGGTCACCAGCTTTACCAGTCCCCCTGCCGCCTCTTGGAGGCGGTGGAGCATGGCGGGGTCGGGGTCGTGGATATAGGCGGCGTTCTGGGCCCCTTTTTTGGCCATGCTCAGGAATGGTCCCTCCAAATGGAGGCCCACCAACTCCGCTCCGCCGGAGTTTTTCTCCCGGTGGGCAGCGGCATTCTGGCAAATTTTCGTGAGCTGGTCCTCTCCCAGGGTCATTCCCGCCGGACAGATCTGGGTAATGCCCCGGCTGAGCTCATAGTCGGCCATCTTTTGAAGGCCGTCCGGAGTGGCGTCGGAAAAATCCTCCCCCACGCAGCCGTGGAAATGGAGGTCTGTCAGTCCAGGGATCACATAACACCCGTGGGCTGAGATGGGCCCCAGTGCATCCTCGGCGATCAGGCCGTCTTTGACACAGAAATCTCGGGCCACAAACCCCTCCTTGGGGTCAAATACCAACGCGTTGGTAATTTTCATGGGTTATTCTCCTGTCTTCAGCAGTACTTGGCAATGGCAGCGCGGATCATCTCAGCGCTCTCCTCCACCACGGCCTCGTCACCAGGCTCCAGAGCGGCCAGAGGCAGCCGGACACCGCCGCAATCGGGTCCGCCCTGCTTGACCAGCACGGCCTTGATGACGCCGTACATGTTGCCCTTTGCAGAGCACAGCTTGTAGATGATGCGGCAGCACTCATTCTGGATCTCTCGGGCCTTTTCCATCTGCCCCTCCAGGAACAGCTCCCGGATCTTCATAAACAGCTCGGGCATGGCACCGTAGGTACCGCCAATGCCGCCGATGGCGCCGGCAGCCAGACCGGAGAGAAGCTGCTCATCTGGACCGTTGAAGACGATGGCACCCTCGTCCTTCCACATCTGGATGTCCTGCACGGGCATGGAGGAATTTTTCACGCCGATGACCCTGGGATTTTTCAGCATCTCCTTGAGCAGGGGAATGTTCAGGGCCACACCTGCCAGCTGGGGAATATTGTAAATAATAAAATCGGTATTGGGGGCAGCATCAGAAATGTCGTTCCAATACTTGGCGATGGCCCGGTCGGGCAGGTGGAAATAGATGGGAGGAATGGACGCGATGGCGTCCACGCCCAGGCTCTCCGCGTGGGCGGCCAGCTCCCGGCTGTCGGCGGTGTTGTTGCAGGCCACATGGGCAATGATGGTCAGCTTGCCCTTGGCCACAGCCATTACGTTCTCCAGCACTACCTTGCGCTCTTCCACGCTCTGGTAGATGCACTCGCCGGAGGAACCGCCTACATACAGGCCCTTGACCCCCTTGTCAATGAAGTACTGGGTCAGCTCCCGCACGGCCTTGGGGGAAATGGCCCCTTCGGCGTCGTAGCAGGCATAGAAGGCAGGAATAATGCCCTGATATTTGCTAAAGTCTTTCATGGTGAAACCTCTAATCTTAATTATTTTTGCCCTGGGGCACAGGAACGATCATCCCTTGACCGCGCCCATGGCAATACCCTGGGTAAAGTACTTCTGGAATGCGACAAAAACGATGATAATCGGAACGGCCGCCAGAGCTGCGCCGGCCATAATGAGACCGAAGTCGGAGCTCATCTCACCCTGGAGGTTAGAAATAGCCAGGGGCAGGGTCCACTGCTTATCCGTTTGCAGCATAACCAGCTGGAGGAAGTAGTCGTTCCAGGTGTTGACGAAGGTGAAGATGGCCAGAGCACCGATGCCGGGCTTGATCATGGGCAGCACCACGGTGATGAAGGTGCGCATCTCTCCCGCACCGTCTACCCGTGCAGCCTCCAGGATCTCGCCGGGAATGGTCTCAGCAAACTGCTTCATCAGGAACACACCG
The DNA here is from genome assembly GCA_944385035.1 of uncultured Oscillospiraceae bacterium. GTDB lineage: Bacteria > Bacillota > Clostridia > Oscillospirales > Oscillospiraceae > Lawsonibacter. The sequence continues at coordinate 84,230 of CALWVV010000003.1, forward strand.
AAGGGCCAGCCCACCGTGGGCAGAATCACCGCCCAGAGGGTATCAATGAGCCCCATCATGGTCATCTCCTGGGCCAGGGGAATGACAATGACCTGCTTGGGCAGGGCCATGGCACAGATGATGATGGTAAAGAGGATCTTCTGGCCGATGAACCGCTTCTTGCCCAGGGCATAGCCCGCCAGAGCGGCAGTGATGCAGGTAAGGACCATGGCCGCAGCGGAGATAAACACAATGTTAAAAAGCCACAGGAAGGCGGGGCGGGAGAACAGCTCCTGGTAGTGCTCCAGGGTGGGCTCCAGGGGGAACCACACCGGCTGCTTGGCGTTGATGGCGATGTCGTCCTTGAAGGAACCGGTGACGATCCAGTACAGAGGGAACAGGAGAAACAGGGTCAACACAATCAGAATGACAACGGAAAATACCTTATACCCTGTGGAGGTTCCGCTGAGATCGCCGGATTTTTTCGGCTTTAACGCCGTTGTTTTTGTACTCATTTTCTCACCCCTCCTTAGTCCGTCTTCGCCACTTTGAACTGGATGGCGGAGAAAATGGCGATGATGACGGCCAGAACCACACCGATGGCACAGGCATAGCCCAGGTCATTGAGCCGGTAGGCGGTGTCATAGACCTGGTACATGATGGTCATGGTGGAGTTCAGAGGGCCGCCCTTGGTCAGCAGCTGGATCAGAGCAAAGCACTGGAAGCTGTTGATGGTGGTGATAACCAGCACATACAGAGTGGTGGGCATGATGGAGGGCCACTTGATCTTCCAGAACACCTGCAGGCGGGTGGCGCCGTCCACTTCGGCGGCCTCAATGATGGAGTTATCCACATTCCCCAGGGCCGCCACATACAGTACGATGGGCTGGCCGATGGAGGTTGTAAACAAAATCAGGATGATAAACCAAATGGCGGTCTTCTGGTTGCCCAGCCAGTCAAAGCCAGTGGTACCGATGACCTGGTTCAGTACGCCGTTATAGGGGTGCAGGATCCACTTCCACACCACGGTAATGGCCACCGAGCCGGTGACTACCGGCAGGTAGAATACGCAGCGGAAGAAGGAACGGGGCACCGTGTGCATTTTATAGATGGCGGAACTCACCCACAGGGAAAAAGCAGTGACGGTGGGAACAGCCACTACTACGATTAAAATGGTATTTAACAGGCCCCTGTGGAAAATGGGGTCCTGAAACAGCTTGAGGTAATTATTCAGCCCGGCAAAGCCTTTCACGCCGCCCAGGCCGTAGACGGTCAGACTGTAATAGACGCAAATGAACATTGGCACGACTACAAAGGTCACGAAAAACAGCAGGCTGGGCAGCAGGAATAGGTAGGCCGAGATCGTCTCCCGGCGGACCAGGGCCCGGCTCATGCCGGAGTGCGGGGATGGAGCCTTGGCCTTTTGGGGCTTGCTGCCGGCTTCCGCCACTGCAGAATTCTGCGCCATAAATATCTCCCCCTCTTGGTTCTGGATGTTTTCCACCAGCGGCGGAAAAATTGTGCCCGCCCCCTCTCATTCAGGGAGCGGGCACAGAGCGCTCAGGTTATGTTTTGTTTCGATAGACTTGATTTCGCGCTGTGTTTGGATCAGGCGATGTTGGCATTGGCCTGGGTCACGAAGTTGTCAGCCGCAACCTTAGGATCAGCACCGGTGGTCATGATCTCCTGGAGCATGGGCCACCACAGAGCACGCTGCTCGGTCCAGCCGCCGGTCAGGTTGTAGTAACGACCCAGATATTCGTTCATCAGAGCGAAGGGAGCGCGAACGTCGGCGTCCTCAGCGTCAGCATAGACATCGCCCCATTCGGAGTGGACGGGGAAGAAGCCAGTGGTCTTGACGGCCTCAACGCCGGCAGTCTGGTCGTTGCAGACGAAGTCCACAAACTTCTTGGCGGCGTCGATCTTGGCCTCATCCTTGTTGTTAAAGATACCGAAGCCGTAGGGGCCGGCCATCTCCAGCTCAGGAGTACCATCGTCAGAGGGGAAGGCCATGGCGAAGGGAGTGAACTGGGTCTGGGAAGCGTACTGGGAGTAGTTGGAGTAGTTCCAGCAGAAGGAGACAGCGCAGGTCTGGTTGGCGAAGGCCTGGAGCTCCTCAGAAGCAGCAAAGCTGGCATTGGCGGACATAGAACCGTTGTTCACCATATCCTGCAGCAGGGTCAGGGCCTTCACGTTGTTGGCACTGTTGGCGTTGTAGGAGGAGCCGTCCTCGGTGACATAGTAGTCGGAGTACAGGTTATTCACCAGAGCGCGGGTGCCCTGGTCGCCGCCCTGGGCGCCGCAGTAGATGATGCCGGGCACGGTGATGTTGATGGTACCGGCGTCGATGGCGTCGCGGACAGCCTCCATGGCCTTGACAAAGTTGTCAGTGGTCCAGGTGCGGGTCTCCTCGTCGATGTACTGCAGGGCGCCGGCAGCCTCAAAGGCCTCATAGTTGATGGCCATGCAGTGGGCAGCAGCACTCAGGGGGTACAGATAGTACTTGCCATCCAGCTGAGACACAGCGTTGATGCCCTCGGGGATGTCAGAACCGCTGGCAGTCCACAGGTCGGACAGGTCCACCATCAGGCCCTCACGGGCGTAGTTGCCTACGATACGCTCAGGACCTTCGAAGATGATATCGGGGGCGCTGCCGCCGCTGATGGCGCTGGTCAGCTTCTGGTCACCATCCTGATAGTTGATGGGAGTGACCTTTACCGTGATGTCGGGGTACTTCTGGTTAAAAGCGGCGATGAGAGAATCCCAGTTGGAAGCCTCCGTAAAGCCGCCGATGTTGAAGGCCCACAGAGAGATCTCCGTGCCGCTGCCGGAAGCGCTGGAACCACCGGAGGCAGCAGCGCTGGAGCCGGACTGGGAGGTGCTGGTTTTACTGCCGCAAGCGGCCAGACTCAGGGTCATCGCCAGGGCGAGACCCAGAGCAAAAATTCTTTTCAGTTTCATCTTTCATTTCCTCCTCAATAAATTCGATAAATTCCTACATTTTTTCGCAGGACTATCTGTTAAAATTGTACAAGACGCTCCCCTTTTTGTCAAGGGTTTCCGTAAAATAATTTCCCTTTTCTCCCTTCTACAGGTACATTTTCCTAAGAAATGTCAGAACCCGCAGCGTACGCAAAACGGTCTTTTTTACCATCGTTTTTCGCTTTCCCAGGGCCTGAAATCCGAGGGTTCAAGGGGGGATCGGCCGTTTTCTCGTAGGCAAAACAAGCGGGCTCTGCAGCAGTGCAGAGCCCGCTTTCCAACGCAAAGATTTACTTGTCCAGGATCTGGCCGATCATCTGGTCCACCATAATGAGGCAGCGGGGCAGATGGAAGGGGCCTTTGAAGGTGGAACCCTTTGTGCTGGGCATTGTGGGCAGACCATCCCGGCGGAGATAGCCGTACCACTCGCCGTACTCCGGGTCCGCAAAGTGGGCCTTGCAATAGTCCAGGGTCTTGACAAACCACTCCAGATACTTTTCCTCACCAGTATCCCGGTAGAGCATCATAGAGGCGATCAGGATCTCATTGTGGGGCCACCACAGCTTCATGTCGTGCTCATAGGCCTCCGGGGGCTTGCCCAGGCAGTCGATGAAGTACAGCAGTCCTCCGTACTCCTTATCCCAGCCGGCCTCAATGGCCCAGTCAAAGATCTGGGCGGCCTTTTTCACCAGCTCCTTGTCACCGGTGCGCTGGGCCTGCTCCAGCAGGAACCAGGACCCCTCGATGTCGTGGCCGGGGTTGACCGTACGGCCCTCGGTATAGTAAAGGCGGGGCGTGCCGTCCACATCCACGTTCTCCAGTACGCACTTGAGTTCCGGCTTTACATGGTACTTGAAAATCTCGTCCACGCACTGCTGGGCATACTGCTCGTACATCTCCTTGCGCTCGGGGTCCACCCGTAGCATGGTGCCCGTCACATTCAGAATGATCATGGGCAGGCCAAAGGCACGGCCCGAGCGGGTCTCAGGAATGGTCTTGGGGCCGAGACCGGTGGGGTCCTCTCCTCCGTGGCTCAGGCTCCAGTAGAGATCATACGCCTTCCGGGCCCGCTCCAGGCACTCCCGCTCCCCGGTGACGCCGTAATACTCGGCATTGGCCAGGGCATAAAAGGCCTCAGAATAGAAATACCGGCGCTGACGCAGGGGCTTTCCGTCCTCGGTGACGGTAAAGTACATCCGGTCTCCCGCCTGGCGGTTGATGCAGTATTTCTCCATAAAGTCCAGGCAGCTCTTGCTGGCCGCCAGCCATTCGTCCTTTACGCCGTACACATGGCACAGATGCGCGAACATCCAGCCACAGCGTCCCTGCATCCATACACTTTTATCGGTGGAATAGATCTCGCCCTTTCGGTCCAGACAGGTATATACGCCGCCGTGCTTGGGGTCCATGCCGTTTTTCAGCCAGAACTCCACGCTGAGTTTCAGCTGCTCCTGAACCCAGGCGCGGCTGTCCTGTAGCGTTTTCCTCACATCCATGTCAGACACCTCATTTCATATTAATCGGTTATTTTTTAAGAATCTGCTTTTTATAGTTTACCATTTTTTTCAGTTCTTTTCAAGGTAGGCCCCCATTTCCCCCCGCAAAAAAGAATGCCTACCGGGGGTGACAAAAAGTGCGTGTGCGTGGTATGATGAAGATTAAGCTAAACCATCTTTCCAAATCTGCCCAAGGCTGGTGTATTCGCTATGTTCTCCTCTCTCTTTAACCCGGAGGCCCCCTTTTGGCGCCTGATGAGCTCCCTGGCGGACATTTTGGCCCTGAGCCTGCTGTGGGTTTTTACTTCCCTGCCTCTGGTCACCCTGGGCACCGCCACCGCCGCTTTGTATGATGCCGCCGCCCGGTGTGTCCGTCCGGGGAAGGCCGGTGCTCTTTCCCGCTACTTTTCCACCTTCCGCCGGGAGCTGAAGCAGAGCGCCGTCCTCAGCCTGATCGTCCTGGCCGCCGGGTTTCTTCTGCTGATCCCCCTGCGGTTTTTCTGGCTGGCAGTGCTGGGCGATCTGCCGGGGGCCAAAATCGCCCTGGCCGCTTACGCCATGTTTTTGGTTCTCCCCTTTGGTGCCTTTTGCTGGGTGTTCCCCATTTTGTCCCGCTTTTCCTTCTCTCTGCTGGGCGTGGTGAAGGTGAGTGTTCAATGTTCCATCGCCTATTTGCCCATAACCTTTTTGATGGTCCTGTCCGCCTTAGCGGCCGGACTGGTGAGCGCACTCTATTGGGCCCCGGTCCTCATTCTACCCTGCCTTGTGGCGCTGCTGTGGACCTGCCTCTTGGAACGGATTTTTGCAAAATACACTTCTTCCGGCTCTGCCACGGGTGAGGAGTAATCACTCCGCCCGTTCTCTCTTTTCATTTTCCCGCCTCAGCGGGGCCCTTTCACGAAAGGATGCTGCCCTATGAAAACCATTTCCGCCGCCGCACTCACAGATACTGTGGCCAAGCTGTGTATCAAAGCCAATACCACCCTTCCCCAGGATGTGGCCGCCGCCCTGGAGGCCTCCCGTCAGGCAGAGCCCTGGCCTTTGGCTCAGAAAACGCTGGAACTGTTGGAGGACAATCTCTCCCTGGCCAGGGAGAAAAACCTCCCCATCTGCCAGGACACCGGCATGGCCTGCGTCTTTGTGGAACTGGGCCAGGAGGTCCACATAGAGGGTGATTTCGAACAGGCCATCCACGAGGGTGTCCGCCGCGGCTATGGAGAGGGCTATCTCCGCAAATCCATTGTGGCCGATCCTCTGCGCCGGGTCAACACCGGGGACAACACCCCCGCTGCCATCACCCTGCGTCTGGTGCCAGGAGAGCAGTGCAGGATCACCGTGGCCCCCAAGGGCTTCGGCAGTGAAAACATGAGCCGTTTAGGGATGCTCAAGCCCGCCGACGGGGTGGAGGGCGTGAAGAAGTTTGTCGTGGAGACCGTCAAATTGGCCGGACCCAACCCCTGCCCCCCCACGGTGCTGGGCATTGGCATCGGAGGAAGCTTCGACAAGGTGGCCGCTCTGGCCAAGCACGCCCTTCTGCGCCCCCTGGACCAGCCCAACCCTGACCCCTACTACGCCCAGTTGGAGCAGGAGCTGCTCCGTGAGGTCAATGCCCTGGGCATCGGCCCCCAGGGCTTTGGAGGAAAGACCACCTGCTTAGGGCTTGCCATCGAGACTGCCCCCACCCATGTGGCGGGGCTGCCGGTGGCCGTGAATGTCAGCTGCCATGTGACCCGCCGGGCCTCGGCGGTGCTGTAAGGAGGGAGTGCTATGCAGTATCATCTCACCACCCCGGTCTCCCCGGAGGATCTGTCCCCTCTGCGCGCCGGAGACACGGTTCTCCTCTCCGGCACGGTCTATACCGCACGGGACGCCGCCCACCAGCGGATGATGGAGCTCTTGGATCAGGGAAAGCCCCTTCCCTTCCCGGTGGAGGGGTCCGCCCTCTACTATGTGGGCCCAACTCCCGAGCGTCCCGGAGAGGTCATCGGCTCCGCCGGCCCCACCACCAGCGGGCGGATGGACGCCTACTCCCCCCGGCTTTTGGACCTGGGACAGGCCATTATGATCGGTAAGGGTGCCCGGAACCAGGCTGTTAAGGACGCAGTCAAGCGAAACGGCGCGGTCTATTTGGCTGCCCTGGGCGGCGCGGGAGCCCTCATGGCCGCCAGCGTCAAGGAGCTGGAGGTCATCTGCTGGGAGGACCTGGGGTGCGAGGCGGTGCGGAAGCTGGAGGTAGAAAACTTCCCCCTTACCGTTATCCTGGATTCCCAGGGGGGCGACCTCTACGAAAGCGGCCCGGCGGCTTATCTGGCCAGCCTTTCATTTCCCATTTTTGCCCGTTTTCATTGACACAAGAAGAAAAAGGCGCTATGTTATCCCCGATCACTCCACATTTTACCCACAGGCGGAACCGTTCCGCCGGAAAGGATCTTTATCACCATGAAACGAACTTTATCTCTTCTTCTTTGCGCCGCCATGGCCCTGACCCTGTTTGCCGGCTGCGGCCCTAAAAATACCAACGAGTCCAGTTCTTCTGCCCCTGGATCGGAAAGCTCTTCCTCTGCGGGCAGCTCCGCCTCCCAGAGCGGCTCTGGCGGAGAATCCGCCGCTTTTACCCAGCCCAAGCTGATGGTCCTCTCCGGGCCCACCGGAGTGGGGGCCGCCAAGCTCATGGCCGACTGGACCTATGCCGAGGAACACGATCAGCGGACCCCCGATGGCAAGTTCATCGTGATCGACTCCGCAGAAGTAGTGACCGACAACACTGAGGTAGCCGCCGCCCTCACCAACGGCGATGCGGACATCGCCGCCATTGCCACAAACGCCGCCGCCAACCTCTCCGTCAAAACGGACGGAGGCATCCAGGTGCTGGCTGTGAACACCCTGGGCGTGCTGTATATTCTGGAGAAGGGCAACACCGTCCAGACCATGGCCGATCTGGCGGGCAAGACCCTCTACTGCCCCTCCAACACCAAGGGCGGCAACCCGGAGCATATTCTCAACCATCTGCTGGAGAAAAACGGCGTATCCCCCAGCGATGTGGACATCCAGTGGCTCACTCCTCAGGAAATCACCGCCAAACTCACCTCCTCCGATGCGGGGATCTGCATGCTCCCTGTCCCCGCCGCCACCGCCCTGATGGTGCAGGACAGCGGCGTGCGTCAGGCCCTGTCCCTGTCTGAGGAGTGGGAGAACCTGGGCGAAGGCCCTCTGCCCATGGGCTGCATCGTGGCCCGCACCCAGTATGTTGAGGAGAATCCCGAGGGTGTGGAGGCCTTTCTGAGTGCCTATGAGGAGTCCATTGCCTATATGTCCGACCCGGACAATCTGGCCGATGCCGCAGCTCTGGTTGCCCAGTTTGGCATCACCCCCAACGCCAAAGTAGCGGAAATGGCCATTCCCCAGTGCAACCTCACCTACGTCACCGGGAAAGAGATGCACACCATGCTGGAGGACTATTACTCCATTCTCTTCCAGGCCGCCCCCGACTCCATCGGCGGCGGGCTCCCCTACGACTCTTTCTACTATGGAGTGGGCTAACCCCCTGAAAAACCTTGTACAAAAGCTGCTGGCCCCCGCCTTTTGGCTGGGGGTCTGGCAGTTTTGTGCTTTTTTGGTGGATCGAAGCGTCCAGGGAAAGGGAAACGAACTGCTTCTTCCCTATCCCGCCACGGTCTGGTCCGCCCTGTTGGAGCAGGCGGAACAGGCCCTGTTCTGGCAGAGCATTCTGGCCACCCTCCTGCGGGTGGTGCTGGGTCTTGTGCTGGGGGCCGCCTTGGGGGCCATTTTGTCGGCCCTCACCTGCCTGAGCTCCTGGTGCGACCGGCTGCTCTCCCCCGCGATTCGGGTCATCCGGGCGGCTCCGGTGGCTTCCTTTATCCTGCTGGTGATTCTATGGACGGGACGCAGCAATGTCCCCACCGTCATCGCCGCCATGATGGTGCTGCCTGTGGTGTGGGACAACCTGTCCCAGGGGATCCGGGCCACCGATCCGAAGCTTCTGGAGCTGGGCCGGGCCTACCGGTTTTCCCGGAAGAAAATTTTGACGCTCATTTACCTGCCCTCCTTGCGTCCCTACATTCTCTCCGCCCTGACCACAGGGGCGGGGCTGGCCTGGAAATCCGGGGTGGCTGCCGAGGTGCTCTGCCTGCCCCGGCCCGCCCTTGGCACCCAGATCTATAACACCAAGTACCTGTTGGAAATTCCCGAGCTTTTTGCCTGGACCGCAGTGACGGTGGCGCTCAGTCTGGTGCTGGAAGCCCTCCTGCGCCGGGCCATGGCCCGGTGGAGAAAGGGGTGGGGCACATGAGGCTTTGTGAGCATCTTTTCCTCTCCTTTGGAGAAAAGATGGTGCTGGAGGACTTCTCCCTAACCATTCCCGATCATGGGATCATCGCCCTTCAGGGCCCTTCCGGCTGCGGAAAAACTACGCTGATGCGCCTGCTCTCCGGACTGGAACACCCTCAGGCGGGCACATTAACGGACATAACCTCCCGGCAAACCGCCCTGCTGTTTCAGGATAACCGGCTGCTCCCCTGGCGCACCGTCTCCCAGCAGCTCACCGACGTACTCCCCCGCTCCCGGTGGGGTGAGGTTCCGAAGCTTTTGGAGCTGGTAGAGCTCTCTGGAGAAGAACACGCCTATCCCGCCCATCTCTCCGGCGGAATGCGCCGGCGGCTGGCCCTCGGGCGCTGTCTTGCCCTGGAGGCAAAGCTCTACCTGCTGGACGAGCCCTTTGCAGGGGTGGATCTTCCCCGCGCCCTGCGCGTGATGGAGCGGCTGAGGACCTGGGGCGCCCCCATCCTTCTGGTCAGCCATGAGCCGGAAATTTTAGCGAAGGCGGATGTGGTTCTCCAGTTGGATGGACCACCGCTTCATATCATATCTTAATCTCTGTTCGGGGCCGCTGTGCGGCCCCGTTTTTGCTTGCCCTTCCTGGGGAAAACTGATATACTAATATGAAATGTCAATTCTTTTGTCCACTTTGGAGGTTCAAACCATGAAAAAGCTGATGGTCATCGACGGCAATTCTATCGTCAACCGGGCCTTTTACGGGGTCAGCCAGAATCTGACCACCCGTGAGGGCCAGCCCACCAACGCCATCTTTGGATTTTTGAATATTCTGGGCAAGCTGCTGGACGATGCCGCTCCCGACGCCCTGTGCGTCACCTTTGACCGGAAGGCTCCCACCTTCCGCCACCTCCAGTATGAGGGGTATAAGGCCCAGCGCAAGGGGATGCCCGAGGAGCTGGCCAGCCAGATGCCCATCCTAAAGGACGTTCTGGCCGCCATGAACATCCCCATGTACGAGATGGATGGCTGGGAGGCGGACGACCTCATCGGCACCATCTCGGTCAAGGACACCGCCGCCGGGTGGGAGACGGTCATTGTCACCGGGGATAAGGACTCTCTCCAGCTGGTCACCGACACCACCACCGTGAAACTGGTGTCCACCCGCATGGGCCGCACCACCACCCGTGACATGACTCCCGGCGCATTCCGGGAGGAATATGGCTTTGACCCCATTCACATCATCGACCTGAAAGCCCTCATGGGGGACGCCAGCGACAACATTCCCGGCGTGAAGGGAGTGGGTGAGAAGACGGCTATGGCCCTCATTCAGCGCTACGGCTCCATCGACGCGCTCTACGCCGCCATGCCCCAGCCTGAGATGGCCCCCGGCACCCCCGCCAAACCCGGCGTCATTAAGAAGCTCCAGGAGGGGGAGGAGATGGCCCGGATGTCCTACGACCTGGCCACCATCCGCTGCAATGCCCCCCTGGATTTCATCCCTGAGGAGAACCTCCGCCGGGAGGTGGATAACGGCAGGCTCTATCAGCTCTTCCTGAATCTGGAGTTTGCCAAACTCATTGACAAGTATCACCTCACCGCCCCCCAGGGGGAGGGAGCGCCCCAGACCGAACAGGCCGTGGAAGTGGTCTGCACCAGCGAGGTGGTGGAAGATCCTGCCCGTGTGGAGGAGCTTTTCACGCTGTGGCGGGAAAAGGATTCGGTGAACGTGCTGGCCCTACCCGATCTGGACGGAGTATGCGTGGAGTGCCGTCTCTCGCAGAAGGAGAGCCACGCCGCCCTTCTGTTTGCCGACCATCTGGAGAGCTATAACCACTTCCTAACGGAATTTTTTACCGCCGGGGACATAAAAAAGACCACCCACAGTCTGAAAGCCCTGTGGCGCGCCCTGCTGGCGGAGGGCATCGCCCCCGCAGGCTTTGTCTTTGACACGGAGGTGGCCGCCTACCTGCTCTCCCCCTCTGACGGGAGCTATGAGCTGGAAAAGCTGGGGATGACTTACTATAACCAGGAGTTTCCCAAAGCGAAGGACTACCTGGCCGACGGCGCATTTGGCCCTCTGGCCGATCCGGCGGTCCCTATGGGCGCTCTGATGTCCCACTGTGCCCTGGTCGGCTCTCTCCGGGAGACCCTCACCGGACGCCTTCAGGACCTGGGCATGTGGGAGCTCTATGAAAAAATTGACCTTCCTCTGTGCGGCGTTCTGGCCGAGATGGAGCAGGAGGGTTTCCTTATTGACCGGGGAGCCCTGGCCGAGTTTGGCCAAATGCTCTCCGGGCGCATTGGCGAGGTTCAGACGGAAATTTACACTCTGGCCGGAGAGGACACCTTCAACATCAACTCCACCCAGCAGCTGGGCAAAATTCTCTTTGACAAGCTGGGCCTGCCCCCGGTGAAAAAGACCAAGACAGGCTACTCCACCAACGCCGAGGTGCTGGAAAAGCTCCGGGGCCAGCACCCCATCATTGAGGCTATTTTGGAGTACCGCCAGCTCACCAAGCTCAATTCTACCTATGTGGAAGGACTGGGCAAGGTCATCGCCCCCGATGGGCGGATCCACACCTCTTTCCAGAACACCGTCACCGCCACCGGCCGCCTCTCCTCCACCGAACCGAACCTTCAGAATATCCCCGTGCGCACGGAGCTGGGCGCCCAGCTGCGGAAGATGTTCGTGGCTCCGGCAGGTAAGGTGCTGGTGGATGCGGACTACTCCCAGATCGAGCTGCGGTTGCTGGCCCACATGGCCGGGGACCAGGCGATGATCGACGGCTTCAACTCAGGAGCTGACATCCACACCATCACCGCCTCCCAGGTCTTTGGCGTGTCCCCAGAGGAGGTCACCCCCCTCATGCGCCGCAGCGCCAAGGCGGTAAACTTCGGCATTGTCTACGGCATCTCCCCCTTCTCCCTCTCCCAAGATATCGGGGTGAGTGTACCGCAGGCCAAGGAGTATATGGAAAAGTACTTCGAGCACTATTCCGGCGTCCGGGCCTATATGGACGCGGTGGTGGCCCAGGCGAAGAAAGACGGCTATGTGACCACCCTCTTTGCCCGCCGCCGGTGGATTCCGGAACTAAAATCCTCCAACTTTAATACCCGTTCCTTCGGCGAGCGTGTGGCCCTCAACGCCCCTATCCAGGGTACCGCCGCTGACATCATCAAGCTGGCCATGATCCGGGTACGGGACCGTTTGAAGGCCGAGGGGCTGGAAGGCAAGCTGGTCCTCCAGGTCCACGACGAGCTTATTGTGGAATGCCCCGAGGCTGAGGCGGAGACGGTCTGCAAGCTGGTGGAGGAGGAGATGGAAGGGGTCGCCGCCCTGTCCGTCCCCCTGCTGGCTGAGACCCACGCCGGGAAGAGCTGGGCACAGGCCCATTGATCTGTCAGGCAGCAGCCCGTCAGTTTCTCCATTTATCCCGCAAAAGCGACCGACCATCTTAGAACGGTTGAAACGGCTCCTGTCCTCTGCTACACTGAAGATGACCCTATCCGCCTTTTCAGAGGAGGTCATCTTATGAAAAACCGTACCGACACAATTTTACTGGTTGTCTTTCTGGTGAGCACGCTGGCCTATCTCCTCCTTCTTGTTCTCTTTCTTCACTTTGGAGGGACGATCCCCGTCTCCCCCATCGCTTATCTGGTCTCTCAGTCCCACCTCTGGCTGGTGCTGGGCGGCCATGCGGTCCCCTTTTTTGCCCTTCAGCTTCTTCTGTGCCGCCGGTCTGAGGGGGGGTCCAAGTTCCTGGCCATTCAACTGGCAGTGGTCATGGTGTTTCTGGCAGGCTTCTTCGCTCTGGCCGCCCGCAGCACTCCAGGCTGGGACGCCCTGATCTGGATCATTCTTGCCATGGGCTCCATTGCCCCGGCGGCGGGCTGTGTGCTGGCCTGGGCAGCTTATGGGTTTGCCTATTTCTATCAGCGCAAAAAGCACCGTTCTCCTACCCACAGCCCCTGATTTTCAATCCAATTTGAAATTTTTTATTTCTATAATACCAGGAGTATTTATTATGTACTACGAAATTGTCCCTATGGACCGCAGCCATATCTCCCAAATCGCCCAGTTGGAGCGGGAGTGCTTCTCCACCCCCTGGACCGAGGCCATGCTGGAGGAGGAGCTCTTTAACCCCCAGGCCAGCTTCATCGTGGCCGAAGACGGCGAGGGCAACATTCTGGGCTACGCCGGGCTTCACGTGGTGCTGGACGAGGGCTACATCGACAACATCGCTGTACAGCCCGATGCCCGCCGCCACGGAGTGGCCTCGGCTCTGCTGGATGTATACTGCCGGTTCGGTGCGGTGAATCTGGCGTTCCTCACACTGGAGGTTCGGGCCTCCAACCAAGCGGCCATCGGTCTTTATGAGAAGTACGGCTTCCAGCGTGCGGGCCTGCGTCCGGGCTATTACCAGCAGCCCCGTGAGGACGCGGTCATCATGACTCGGGAATTTTCCCAGAATGAGAATAAGGAGTAAATGCCATGATCATCCTTGCCATTGAATCCTCCTGCGACGACACCGCCGCCGCTGTGGTCAAAGACGGCCGGACCGTGCTGTCCAGCTGTGTCTCCTCCCAGATCGAGATGCACACCATCTACGGAGGCGTAGTCCCTGAGATCGCATCCCGGAAGCACATCGAGGCGGTATATGGTCTGGCAGATCAGGCTCTGTCCGATGCGGGCCTGGCCCGGACAGATCTGGATGCCATCGCTGTTACCTACGCCCCCGGCCTCATTGGGGCGGTGCTGGTGGGGGTAAACTTCGCCAAGGGAGCGGCCGCCTCTCTGGGGCTCCCTCTCATTCCCGTCCATCATGTCCGGGGACATATTGCCGCCAATTACATCACCCACCCGGATTTGGAGCCCCCCTTTGTGTGCCTTTGTATCTCCGGGGGCACCACTGCCATTGTGGATGTAAAATCCTATACCGAGATGGAAATTATGGGCGGTACACGGGACGATGCGGCGGGAGAATGCTTTGACAAGGTAGCCCGTGTGCTGGGCATCGGTTACCCCGGCGGAGCCCCCATGGACAGACTGTCCCAGGGAGGAGACGACCGTAAGTATGAGCTCCCCGTGGCCCATGTAGCCGGGGCGGAGCTGGACATGTCCTTCTCCGGCTTAAAGACCGCCAGCCTCAACCTCATCCACAACGCCCAGCAGAAGGGAGAGGACCTGGATCTGCCCGCCTTTGCCGCCAGCTTTGGCCGGGCGGTGAGCGACTCTTTGGTCCCCCGTGCCATGGCCGCCCTGCAGGCCAAAGGGTACGGCAAGCTGGCTGTGGCCGGAGGTGTGGCCGCCAACAGCCGCATCCGCAGTGACCTCCAGGCCGCCTGTGCCCAAAGCAGAGATAAACTCTATCTCCCGGAGCTTCGCTACTGCGGCGACAACGCCGCTATGATCGGCTGTCAGGGGTATTATGAATACCAGGCCGGGCACCTGGCTGGCCTTGACCTGAACGCCTACGCCACCCGAGATATCTCTCTGGGATAACCGCTGTTTCCGGAGAGTTATCCACATTATGTCATCTCAGTTTTACAATTTTATTTTACCAATTTCAAACAGTTTAACTGTTTGTTTTGTATTTTCGTCCTTTCTCGACAGTTTTCCACACTTGAATTGTGGAAAACCATGTGGAAAATGTGGAGATTCTTTTTGGCGCCCGTTATGTATAACCGTTATGTAAATCTATTGACCGGAAATCTTTTTCCATTTTGCGTCATTTACAGGCCAAAGAACGAAAAAAATCTCATTTTCTCTCTTGACAGTGTCATGTTCCAGTGCTATAATTCCAACGCACAAGTAAGCAGGTACGGTTCCCCGTCCTCACCCCAGGCCAGAGCCAAAGGGTTAACAAGTAACAATTCCGCCGAAGCTTCGGCGCTATTTTGTTGTGATGTGGGGGCCAAACCGGCAACCCACATTTTTTATTGTCTGGAGGTGCTTTCCCATCGCTAACACAGGTCATCAAACCAACGAGGAGATTCGCGACAAAGAAGTCAGACTGATTTCCGAGTCCGGCGAACAGCTGGGCATCATGTCCTCTCAGGAGGCCCTTCGCCTGGCGGAAGAACACAATCTGGATCTGGTCAAGATCTCGCCCAACGCCGTTCCCCCGGTCTGCAAGCTGATGGATTACGGCAAGTTTCGGTTCGAACAGACCAAGCGCGAGAAGGAAGCCCGCAAGAATCAGCGCGTGGTGGAGATCAAGGAGATCCGCATGTCTCCCAGCATTGACGTCAACGACTTCAATGTAAAGCTGAGAAATGCCCAGAAGTTTCTGGCCGACGGCAACCGGTGCAAGGTCACCGTCCGCTTCCGCGGCCGGGAAATGGCTCACACCAACATCGGCCAGGATCTGCTGCTGAAGTTTGCCGAGGAATGCGGCGAACAGGCAGTGATGGATAAATCCCCCAAGCTTGAGGGCCGGCACATGTCCATTTTCCTGTCCCCCAAGCCTGCCAAGGATGCCAAAAAGTAAGTAAAGGAGTTTTCTGTTATGCCGAAGATCAAGATCAAGACTCACAGCGGCGCTAAGAAGCGCTTCTCTCTCACCAAAACCGGCAAGGTCAAGCGCGCCATGACCAAGAAGCGTCACCTGCTCAATGGCCACGGCAAGACCACCAAGTTGAAGCGGGCTCTGCGCGGCACCACCTACGCCGACAAGACCAACGAGGCCGCCATCAAGCGCATGATCCTGTACAAGTAAGATAAGGGAGGGAACGAACAATGGCAAGAGTTAAGGGCGCGATGATGACGCGCAAGAGAAGAAATAAGATCCTGAAGATGGCCAAGGGCTACTGGGGCTCCAAGTCCAAGCACTTCAAGATGGCCAACCAGGCCGTGATGAAGTCCGGCGTTTATGCCTACACCGGCCGCAAGCTGAAGAAGCGCGACTTCCGTCAGCTGTGGATCGCCCGTATCAATGCCGCTTGCAAGCTCAACGGCATGAACTACTCCACCTTCATGAATGGTCTGAAGAAGTCCGGCATCGTGATCAACCGCAAGATGCTGGCCGAGCTGGCTGTCAACGACAAGGCCGCTTTCACCCAGCTGACCGAGACCGCCAAGAAGGCCCTGGCCTGAGGCTGATCCGTTCCAATTCTCCCGGCGCCCTTTCCGGCGCCGGGATTTTTATTTTCTCTTGCGAAACCGCAGGTTTTCCCTTATCATGGAAGAAAGAACATCCGGAAAGGGGGTGGGCAAGGTGGATTGGCCAAATCTCAGCCATCTTTCTCTCTTTCACCTGAAATACCGGCAGCGCCAGCTGCTCATCGGGCTGTTGGTAGCTCTGTCCGGGCAGCTTTACTTATCGGTGTGGGCAGAGGGGTTCCGGGTCTCCGCCGCGGTCATTTTGTACCCCGCCCTGCTGGTCACCATGATGCGCGACAGCCATCGTCCCAGCACCGGATTGGTAACCGGACTGTGCGTGCTGTTCATCCGTACGGTAATCGATCTGTTCCAGGGCACGCAGTTGCTTCGCGCCCTGATTTTGGAATATCCCGGCGGCGTGTTTTATCTCTGTTACGATGCCCTCTTATGCCTGTTGGTGCGGGACCGGAGATACGTCTCCCCCATGCGTCTGTGGGCCGTATTCCTGCTGTGCGACCTGGCGTCCAATTCCGTCAATTTACTGCTCTCCAGCCATCTGCACCCCCAGGCCGCCTCGTTTCCTCCCGCCCTCTCTCTGGCCGGGCTGGCCTTTGCCCGCTCCTTCACCGCCTGTGCCATTTTGTGGGTCTCCAAAAGCTACCGCCAGCTGCTGATCCGGGAGGAGCACGAGCATCGGTACCGCCGGCTGTTTTTGATGACTGCCAGTTTGAAGACGGAGCTTTATTTTTTAAAAAAGGATGCCGAGGACATTGAAGGGGTCATGTCCAACGCATACCGCCTCTATGAGCGTCTGGAGGAACACGCCGATCCGGAGCTGGCCTCCCTGGCCCTGTCCATCGCCAGGGATGTCCACGAGGTCAAAAAGGACAATCTGCGCATTATCCGCGGGCTGGAAGAAAATGTGGCAGAGGCCTACGACCACGAGGATATGTCCCTTCAGGACCTGCTGAACATTTTGGAGATCTCCACCCGTCAGTTTTTAGGCAAGCAGAGAGCGGATATCCGCCTGGAGTGTCACTGTCAGTCTGATTTCTCCGTCCGGGAGCACTATCGTTTGCTCTCTATTTTGAAAAATCTGGTGACCAACGCGGTGGAAGCCATTCAGGCAGGAAAGGGGCAAGGAGTTGTCCGGGTGGAGACGAAAACCGATGGGGAGGATTTTCTGCTCCTTGTCTCGGACAATGGCCCTGGAATTCCCCCAAGAGCCATCAAAATGCTCTTCCAGGTTGGCTACTCCACCAAATTCAACGCCGCCACCGGCGACATAAACCGAGGCGTAGGGCTCCCCGCTGTCCACTACATCGTGGAGGAGCTGGGAGGCTCCATCCAGGTAGAATCCCAGTTAAAGCAAGGGACCGTTTTTCAAGTGCGCCTTCCCCTAAGCGCCATTGCAGGAGGTGACAGGACATGAGAATCTATATCATTGAAGATGACCTCTCCGTCATTGGCATCCTGGAGGACATTGTGGAGGGCAGCGGTCTGGGCACCATCTGCGGCGACACAGGGGACGGTCCTCCCGACCTGCCCCAGATCCTTGCCCTGGCCCCCGACCTCATTCTCATCGACCTGCTCATGCCGGAAAAGGACGGCATTCAGGTCGTTCGAGAACTGCGGGAGATGGGCTCCGAGGCTAAGTTTATCATGATCTCCCAGGTATCTGCCAAAGAGATGATCGCAAAGGCCTACACGGCCGGCATCTCCTTTTTCATCCAAAAGCCCATTAACCTCATCGAGGTACGGCAGGTCATCACCACGGTCAAAACACAAATCGAAAACGAGCGCGCCCTCAAGACCATACAGGGGGTCTTTGCCGGACGGGATACCGCCGTCTCCCCCCAGCCCGCTTCTCCCTCCGACTACCGGCTCAAACGCCTGAAATATATCCTCAGCCAATTGGGTATGGCCGGGGAGAAGGGGGCCAAAGATATTATGGATCTGTGTGCCCTGCTGCTGGAGGAGGGAGGCAGTGCCTCCCAAATTCCCGTGTCCACCCTGTGTACCCGCCTGCCTGGGCCGCCCAAGACCATTGAACAGCGGGCCCGCCGGGCGGTGGACCGCTGTCTGAGCCACATGGCCAGCCTGGGTTTGGAAGATTACAACAACGAAGTATTTCTTCGCTATGCCGCCCGGCTGTTTCCCTTTCAGGAGGTCCGGGCCGAGATGGCCTTTCAGCAGGGAAAGGGTCAGCACGGCAAGGCCAGTCTCAAAAAATTTCTGGATGGTCTGATTCTTCTTCTGGAAGAGGAATGACTGCCGGTCTATCTGACAGGAACAGGCTTCCGAACCATACGGTTCGGAAGCCTTCGTTTTTCTTCACTGATTCATTTCTTACCTTCACCAGTCCATTGGATCGGCGATTTTTTTACCGTTTTGCCGTTTTCATTTGTTCAAAGGCGACAAAAAGGAAGAAATCGCTTTGTTATTTTAAGAGAAGTTTTTTTGACCCTGTCGGAATCTGAAGTTTTTTGATGGTGGCCGATTACAATGACGTTGTAATGAGGGCCGCAGGAATCGCGGCCGATCCCTGGGCAGAAACTGGCGCACTGCCCAGGCCAATTCGTGGAGAAAGAAGGAGAGATCCCAATGTTAGAAATTACACTCAACATGTATCAGACCGCAGCCATCGCTATGCTGCTGTTTGTGGTGGGCCGCTTCCTCACCAACCGTGTGGAATTTTTGAGAAAATGCTGCATCCCCGCCCCGGTGGTGGGCGGCCTGATCTTTGCCATCGCCCACCTGGCCCTGCGCGTGGCGGGTGTGGTACAGTTTACCTTTGATTCCAACGTGAAGGACTTCTTCATGACCCTGTTCTTCACCAGCGTGGGCTACACCGCCTGCTTCCGTCTGCTGAAAAAGGGCGGCAAAAAGGTGGTTACCTTCCTCCTTGTGGCCATTGTCATGGTATTTCTCCAAAACATCGTCAGCTCCGTTCTGGCCGGAGTCTTTGATTGGGACCTGCGCCTGGGCCTGTGCACCGGCTCCATTCCCATGGTGGGCGGCCACGGCACCGCCGGATCCTATGGTCCCATGATGGAAAAGGATCTGCAAATTGCCTCTGCCAACGCCATCGCGGTGGCCGCCGCCACCTACGGTCTGGTGGCCGGCTCCCTCATGGGCGGCCCCACCGCCCGGAGCATCATCAACCGCTTCGGTCTGAAGTCCAATGAAAGCACCGAAGAACTGATGGAAATGGCCGACGAGTCCGCCGAGGACAAGGCCAAGGCCGAGCGTGTGGACACCGAGTCCTTCACCAACGCCGCGATCCTGCTTATCGTGGCCTCTGGTTTGGGCACCCTGCTCACCATGGCGCTGAACAACATCCATATCCAGATCGGAAACTTTGAGTTCACCTTCACCTTCCCCACCTACATCGGCGCCATGCTCATCGCCGCTGTCATCCGCAACTTCTGCGATGCCCGTCACATTGTTCTGCCCGCAAAGGCTTTGGACCTGTGGGGCAACGTATCCCTGTCCATCTTCCTGGCCATCGCCCTTATGTCCGTGGCTTTGTGGGATCTGGCCAAGGTAGCCGGCCCCATGATCGCCATGCTCCTGGCCCAGACCGTCCTCATGTTCTTCTTTGCCCGTTTCGTGGTGTTCACCATTATGGGCCGGGATTACGAGGCCGCTGTTATGACCGCCGCCTTCTGCGGCTTCGGCATGGGCGCCACGCCCAACGCCATGGCCAACATGCAGGCCGTCACCAAGCAGTATGGACCCGCTCCCCAGGCCTACTTCATCGTCCCCCTGGTGGGCTCCCTGTTCATCGACTTCTTCAACGGCCTGATCATCACCGGCTTTTTGAACATCCTGCCCATCTTTGGCTGATCCGTACCACAAACAAAGCCCGCCCCAATCCGGGGCGGGCCATTTGTTTTTATTGTACCTTCTCCTGTTCCAACCGCTTTGCCATCTTTTTTCGCTTGGCGGCCATGTAGCGGTCCTCTTCACTGAAAATGCAGCCGCAGTACTTCTGCATATAAAATCCGTGCTCTCGGGCAAAGGCCTGCCCGTCCTGAAAGAGGGGCCTGAAATCCCGGTAGAGAAACGCCACCCCATACTTCTCCCCCATCTCCCGTGCCACAGCGGCAATGGCCTCGTGGCGCTGGTAGGGAGAAATGAGCAGGGAGGTAGTAAAGCTGTCATAGCCGTTTTCCGCGGCAAACCGGGCTGTCTCCTCCATGCGCACCCGGTAACAGTAGGCACACCGGCCGTCGATATCTCCGGCCACGGCGGTAATAAAGGAGCGCAGGTCATAGCAGCCGCCGATGATCAGCTTCATGCCGATCTCCTTGGCGTAATCCTCCAGGGTGCGCTTGCGGGCCTGATACTCGGTATAGGGGTGGATGTTGGGATTAAACCAGAAGCCTGTCACCTGCATCCCCTCCTCCCGCAGCTGGGCGATGGGACGGTTGGCACAGGGGGCGCAGCAGATATGCATGAGGGTATTCATGTCTCTTCCTCCAGGTCCAGAATATCAGTCTCCCGCTTTTTCTGCAGGGCATAGGCCAGGGTCTGGGCAGTACCTCCCTTTGGCTCTCCGTTGTAGAGGGCGATGATGCGGGCAGAACGGTCCACCATATAGCGGTTTCGCCGCATCATGCAGAAGCGGTCGTAATGGTGCTGCACCAGGGTCTCATAGTCGCACTGGTCCAAAATGGCCCAGTACTGCCGCTTTTCCTCCGCCGTCCAGCTGTCTGCCTGGTTCTCACAGGGGCGTACCCCCTCCAGGGTAACGTCCGGACGTTGTTCCCGCAGCTTCAGCACCGCCTGGGCAAAGTAGAGGTCGCCGCCCTTGGCCATGCCGCACATAAAGTGACGAAATCCCGCCGCATAGGCCCGCTCCAGGGCCTGGGCAATCTGTTCCTTGGCCCTGATGCACCGCGGGTCATCCTCACGATTGCCCCAGGGCAGCTTATCCGGCCGGTGCCCGGTAAAGCAGCAGGTTGTCTCACGCTCCATGGCCGTTTCCTCCTTCCTTGCCCGTTTGCTCCATCCATTACAGGACGATCAAATCCTTGGGCGAACGGGTAATGTCCTCACAGCCGTTTTCCGTGAGAATCAGCACGTCCTCAATGCGCACACCAAAGCGGCCGGGCAGATAGACCCCCGGTTCCGCGGAGATCACCGCTCCCACAGGCAAAAGCCCCTGCTCACTGGGAGCCGCGTTGGGGGACTCGTGGATATCAATTCCTAAGGAATGGCCGAAGCTGTGGGTGAAGTAATCCCCATAGCCCGCCTCCCGAAGGCAGCGGCGTGCGGCCTCATCCACCTCCCAGCCGGCCACCCCGCCCCGTGCGGCGTTGATGCCTGCCTTTTGGGCACTGAGCACAGCGGCGTAGACCTCCTCCATCTCCTGGGTGGGCTGACCCAGAGCCACCGTGCGGGTCATATCGGAGCAGTACCCCTGAACCTTGCAGCCAAAGTCCATGGTAATGAACATTCCCGTGTCCACCACCTGGTCTCCGGGCACCGCATGGGGGCGGGACCCGTTGGGGCCGGCGGCCACAATGGGATCAAAGGACACCTGATCTCCTCCGCGGCGCATAAGCTCATAGACCAGCCGGGCGGCAATCTCCCGCTCGGTGAGGCCGGGGCGGATAAAGTTCAGGATGGCCTTAAAGGCCTCATCGGTGATCTCCTGGGCCCGGCGCATAATGGCCTGCTCCTCCAGATCCTTGGACGCTCTTAGCTCATCCAACAGGGTCTGGGCCGGGGTAAGGATACAGGGCAGCTCCTGGGCGTAGCGCCGGTGGGCATCCACCGTCATCTCTCCGCTCTCAAAGCCCACGTTGTGAAGGCCTTTTTCCTCCAGATAGGCTCTGGCCTGGGCCAGGTGTCCGTTTCCACTGGTAGTCTGGGATACCTGGGCGCCGGTAATCTGCTCCTGGGCGGCCTCAATATAGCGCCCATCGGTGGTATAGTGGGCCCCATCCCGGCAAACCAGGAGCAGCCCCTCTCCATGAAAACCCAGAGCATAGCGCTCTCCGGAAGGGCTGGTAATGAGCATGGCGTCCAGTCCATACTCGGGGAGCTTAGACGCAATTTTTGCAATATGGTTCATGTTGAACTCTCCTTACACCAGATAACTCTGGTAGATTCTCTGCATCTCCAGGGCATCCTCCGCCTGGGTACCTGCGCTTTCGCAGATAAAAGCGGGGCTCCAGCCCCGGCGGGCCACTTCTTTCGCCAGGGGCGCCCACTGGGGGCCATAGCCGTCGTCATGGGCAAAGGTGCGGTGGCACTTTTCTCCCCCATTGGGGGTGAACTGGATGTGGGAAAAGTGGCTGTGGAATTGGGCCGCCCGCTCCGCTCCCAGCACTTCTTCCATGCGGCTGAGCATCCGGTCAAAGGCCTCCTGTCCGTCATCGGCTCCAAGGGATCGGGCATACAGGTGGCCAAAGTCAATGCAGGGGATGAGGCGCTCATCCAGCGTGCAAAGCTCCAGCACCTCCTCCAGATCCCCCAGCTGGTTGATTTTCCCCATAGTCTCCGGGCACAGGGCAATGTGTTCAAAGCCTTCCCCGTCGCAGGCGGCCATCACCGCCCGCAAGCTTTTCCGGGCAGTCTCCAGCGCCTCCCGCCGGGTGCGCTTCATCAAAGCTCCGGAATGGATGACCACACGCCTCGCTCCCATCTGGTCGGCCGCCAGACAGGCGGCGGTGATGTAACCGATGGTCTTTTGCAGCGACTCCGGGTCCGGGTTTGCCAGGTTAATAAAATAGGGTGCGTGGAGGGAGAGGGTGATTCCCGCCTCCTTTGCCCGCTGTCCCAGCTTTCGGGCCGTCTCCGCTCCCACATGGACTCCCTTTCCACACTGATATTCATAGCAGGAAAGGCCAAGGCCCGCAATCCAGCCTGGGGCGTCCAGGGAGGACTTATACCGTTTGGAAAAGCTGTCCGAATTGCCCGCCGGACCGAACAGAGCGCTCACAGGAAGCTCCTCCTTTTGCCCAGCAGACGGAAGGGGGTCTCCGCGGCGTAGCGGATGTACCGTCCAGGGTTGCCCGCCAGACGGATGGGCTCCACCAGCAGGGGGGTGACCCCCGCGTTGTTGGCTCCCAGGGTGTCGGTAAAAATCTGATCGCCCACCATCACCGTCTCCTCCGGCTTACAGCCCATGCGCTCCATGGCCCGGAGATAACCTCCCCGCTTGGGCTTGCCCGAGTGGCCCTGGTAGGGAATGCCCAGCTGCTCGGCAAAGCGCTGGGCCCGGCCGGGCTTTCGGCTGTTGGAAAGCAGGAAAAGCTGGATTCCGTGCTCCTCCAGCTTTTCCTTCCAGGCCCGCACCTGCTGAGGCACCTGGGTCACCTTATAGGGCACCAGAGTATTGTCCAGGTCGGCCAGCACCAGCCGGATGCCCCGCCGGGCCAGGGCTTCGGGGTCGATCTGGGTCACCGAGGGGTAAACCCCCTGGGGTATGGGTGAAAAGGACACAAAGGCATCCTCCTTTGTTCTAAAACTAGCCCGCGGCACATAGGGTAAAGCACACGCAGGTCAAATTTGCGCTTGACAGTATATCACACCTGCCTAGTTTGGACAAGGGGGCATCTCTTATGCCGCAGCCACCACAGGACACCTTTATCGTCACGTTGACCCCCCGGCAGCTGCCCGCGCTTCAGCCCTGGCGGGCCACGCCCGCCCTGCTGGCCTACCGTCTGGGGCCTGGGGGACGTCTGCTCCGGGCCGACAACGCCCTGCTGCCCCGTGGAAGTCTGATGGTCCTCAGCGACCGGGGGTTTGACGGTCTGGGGCAGACCGCCCCTCTCTGCCAGGAGATTGTGCGGGAATGCCAAGCCAGGGGCTTTGTAGGAGCCATTCTGGACTTTGAATCCCGCCTGCCACCCCTGGCCCAGATCGCCGGACAGTTGGATGAGCCCTTTGCCCGGCGGGACTGGATGCTGTTTGTGCCCGAGGCTTACGCCCAGAGTGCCCCCCACGGGAAAGTTATGATCCCCTCGGCCCTGTCCGGCGGTTCGCTGCAGCTGCGTCTGGAGGAGGCCGTGGAACAATTTGGCCGGGAACGGACGGCTCTGGCCCTGGAAAAGGCGGCGGAGGACTTCTATCTTCCCTCCCCCACCGGTTCCGGGCAGCCGCTCTCTCAGGAGCAGCTGGAACAGCTGAAGGAGCGCCTGTCCCCTTCCATCTTTTTTTCCGGGGACCTGTGCGCCCGGTACTTTACCTACATGAGCCGGGACAACGGCGCCCACTTCGTCCTCTTTGACGACGAGGATACTCTCCGCCGAAAGGTAGAGGTGGCCCATCGGGCGGGCATCCACATCTTCTTGGCTCCCTGGGCAGAGATCTCCTCCTGTGCCGCCCACATCGGTGTTCGCCGCTATCCCTCTGCGTCCCGAAACTTTCAGGACATCAAAAAACCGGGCAGCCGTTAAGGCCGCCCGGTTTTGCTTTGCAGAAAAATGCTCAGAACTTGTCGTAAATGGCACGGATGAGCACAATGGCCTCCTCCACGGTGGTGTTTACCTTGGGGGAGATGCCGCCGTCCTTGCCTGCCATCAGGCCGTTGTTGGTAAGCAGGGCCATGGACTCCACCGCCCAGCTGTCCACGCTGGCCGCGTCCTTGAACTGGCTGTCAATGACCGTGCTGGTGTTGGCAAGGGTGCTGGTTCCGTTGGCCGCATCCACATACTGGATGGCCTTGTTCAGCATGACGCTGATCTCCTGGCGGGTGATGGGGGTGTTGGGGGCAAAGATCCCATCCCCCTTGCCGCTGGTCACTCCGGCAGCCACAGCCTTCAGCGCCATGATGTCATCCGTGTCGGTAAAATTGTCCGGCGCGGCAACAATTATCTCCCCGGTGGCCTTTTCGATCAGATTGACGGCCAGCTCGGCAAACTGCAGACGGGTGATCTGGTCCTGGTAGATCCCCTGAGTACGCTCCGTGATGAGGCCCTTGCTCTGGGCATCCACAATGAGCGCTTCGGCCCAGCTGGAGGGAGTCTGTACTACAGGCTTGGTGCTGCCCGGCACGGTAAGGGTATAGGTACCGCTCTGCTGCTTGAACTGATTGCCGGAGGCCACCACATAGATCTTGTGCTCCCCAGCACTGAGGGCTGCGGTGTTCAGGTTATAGTAATAGGGGGCCTGGGACACCGTGGCGGCCAGCTTGCCGTCCACATAGTACTGCACGGTGGCGTTCTTCACCCCAGGGAAGCTGACATAAGAGGCCAGCTTCAGCGTACCGGTGTCGCTGAGTTTGGTCTGGCTCAGTTCCTCCCAACCCACGGCAGAAGTCTGTCCCTGGGCCAGGTAGGCTCCATTGTTGTCAATGGCACTGCGGTAGGCAGAGGAGATCGCGGAGTTGCCGTTGAGGGAATAGTCATACCGGCTGCTGTCCAGATCCACATCAAAGTAGAAAACTGCCTTCACCTGGGGATAGACCATATTGACATAGGAATAGAATTTGGTCAGCTGGTCCACTGCATAGGCCGTCTGATCCGCGCCGTAATTCCGGTAGCCAAAGCCGCACTCGCTGATCATCACGGGCTTATTGTGGGATTTGGCCAGATCCACAATGGGCTTGATAATGACCATAGGATCATAGTCATACACACCGGTGCCATAGTAGGGGTTGCTGGCCGGGGTGCCGGAGAGGCTGTAGCTCATGGGGTTGCCGTACACATCCAAATAATTGGTGTTCTGGTAAGTGGACATGCCCACCCAGTCCACATACTGGTCGCCGGGATAGAACTGGTCGATGGTCACATTCCGGTTGCTGATATCCCCAGGAGAGAATACCATCTGAATGTTGGAGTAGGGCGCCGCGGCATCCGCCACCTTACGGAAGGCCTGGATGTAGGTGGTAGGATCACAGTCGCTCCAGTTGTTCATCTCCGCACCAACCCGCAGGAGGATGGTAGCGTCCAGTTGGGCCATGGCGCGCACGCCCTCCTGAATATAGCTATCCGCGGACAGGACTGCCTGGCAGCCGGCGGTTCCTTCCGGGTGGAAGTTCCACGCCAGCTCGATAACGCCTCCGTTGGCTGCGTCATAGAAGTTTTCGGAGGTATTCATGTAGTAGTCAATCCAATACTCCACCGAATAACCGTCATTGAAATCAATGTACATAAGGGCAGCGGACTCTCCAGGCTGGTCATGGCCCAGGGCAGTACCATACCAGGTGCCGTTCTTGGGGCCATAGGCATAGGGGGAGGGGTCCGTGTCACTCTGGGCATAGATCTTGGGACTTTGGGCCGCTTTCAGATACGCCATCCGGGCATTGCCGTCCAGCAGAGTATCCTTATACCCGTGTCCGTTGGCGTTGAGCCATTTGGCCATGGTAAGCTGCCGCTCCAGCCAGGTAATGGCTCCGGCAATGTCTCCGGTCACCTCACAGGCCCAGGAGGCCTTGGCACATTTGACCTCCAGGTTGCCGCACACATCGTAGCTCATGCCCAGGGGGATCAGCTCATCATAGATCTTCTGGGCCAGGGAGACGATGGCCTTGGCATCGGTCCCCGCGGAGACTGTGGCCCACTGGTCATGCAGGGGCCAGTAGGAAGAGGGATAGGTAAACGCCGAAGCATTGATACACATCCCCGCCACCAGCACAGCCGCCATGGCCGACGAAAGCAAACGACGCAGAACTCTTTTCATTTCAAAACAACCTCCCATTCAATGTTTGCCGCGTCAAAAAAGCATGAAACTATTGTACTTTTCTTTCACACTTTTTGCAATATCCCCAAAGTGCAGTTCCCACTTTTTGTACAACTTTTTCTATCTGTACCCCGATTATGAACTTTTCGTGAAAAGTCTGGACAGACCCGCCCCCTTGGATTATGATATAGGCTGTAAAAATGTTGAGATACTGCATGTATTTTGTCTATTCTCTGAAAATAGGCAGCATATGGAGGTTATTTTTCAATGCCCCATTCCTTTTTCGGCGGAGTATTTCCCGCCACTCGAAAAGAAAGTACGCGGCGAAAGCCCCTTAATCCTCTCTCCGTTTCCCCGGAAGAGCTTGTCATCCCCCTGCTCATGTGCGCCGACGGCCCCTCCCTTCCTCTGGTGCGCCCCGGCGACCGGGTGCTGCGGGGCCAGCCCGTGGCCCAGTGGGAGGAGACCGGCGGCGCTGCCGCCCATTCCGGCATCTCCGGCCGGGTAACTGCACTGGAGGACCGCCCCCATCCCTGGGGCGGCAGCTCCCCCGCCATCATCATCCGGAATGACGGCCAGGACACTCCCTGGGACGGGCGGCCGGAACCCCTTACCCTGCGGGAGGCCAACCTGACCTCCCTGATGGAGCGGGTGCAGGGGGCCGGTATCGTGGGCATGGGAGGCGCCGCCTATCCCACCTGGAAAAAGCTGGACCAGGCCGCCGGACGGGTGGACACGCTCATCATCAACGCCGCGGAGTGTGAGCCCTATGTCACCGCCGACCACCGGCTTTTGTTGGAGCGGGCCAAATACATTATTCAAGGGGGCGAGCTGCTCGCCCGGTGTCTGGGTGCCTCCCATGTGGTCCTGGTCACAGAGGGGGATAAGCTCAACGCGGTGGAGTCTCTGGAGCGGCGCCTGCGGCGCAACAAGCTGGTGCGCCTTTGTACCGTCCGCACCCGGTATCCTCTGGGCGCGGAAAAGCAGATCGTACAGACGGTGACCGGCCGGGAAGTTCCCCCCGGCGGCTCTCCCTTGGACGTGAAATGTGTGGTCTTTAATGTGGCTACGGTCTACGCCATACAGGATGCCTTTTTCCGCGGCCATCCGCTCACGCACCGCGCCGTCACTGTCACCGGCGGAGCAGTGACCCGCCCCAGAAACCTGTGGGTCCCCATCGGGACCCCTTGGCGCGTCCTGCTGGAAGCCTGCGGCGGACTGCGGGAAGAGGCGGAGCTGATGGTCACCGGCGGCCCCATGATGGGCGTGGCGCTTCCCTCGCTGGACGCCCCGGTGCTGAAAAGCACCAACAGCTTAGTCTGTCTCACCTCCCCGGAGCGCAAGTCGGAGGGTGCCGGCAGCGTGTGCATCCGGTGCGGAAAATGTGTGGACCGCTGCCCCATGCATCTGGCCCCCACCTTTATCCGCCAGGCCCTAAAGGCCAATGACCTGGCCGCCCTGGCTAAGCTTCACCCCGAGGACTGCAACGCCTGCGGCTGTTGTTCCTTCATCTGTCCCGCTCAGATTCCTCTGGTGGAGACAGTCACCCTGGCAAAAAACACCCTGCGGGAAGGAGGCGCAGCTCAATGAACACTTCCTTTCCCCCCACCTACCTCTCTCCTCAGCTGAGGCAGAGCGCTACCACCACCGCTATGATGCTGGATCTGATGGTGGCCCTGGTTCCAACCCTGGGGATGTCTGTTTTTCTCTTTGGCCCGCGGGTACTGGCCCTGTGTGCCATTTCGGTGGCAGCCTGTGTCTTTTCCGAGTGGCTCTACCGCCGTCTGACCCATCAGAGCAATACCCTTCGGGACCTCTCCGCCTGTGTCACAGGTCTTTTGCTGGCGCTCAGCCTGCCGGTGACCTCCCCCTACTGGGTACCGGTGCTGGGCGGTGCCTTCGGCATTATTGTGGTCAAGCAGTTTTACGGCGGCCTGGGCAAGAACTTTATGAATCCCGCCCTGGCCGGACGGATGCTGTGCGCCACGCTCCCCATCCTTATGACCACCTGGGCCCAGCCCCTTCACTGGGTCTCTATGGTAAACCCGGATGCTGTCTCCGCCGCCACCCCCCTGGCTTCCCTTCACGACGGAGGTCTTCCCGCTGAGACCCTGCCGCAGCTGTTTTTAGGGCAGCAGGGCGGATGTATGGGCGAGGTATCCTCCGCCATGCTTCTGCTGGGATTTGTCTACCTGCTTTTGCGCCGGGTCATCTCTGCCCGCATCCCCCTGGCCTATCTGGGAACGGTCGTACTGGTCTCCCTGCTGTTTTATCCTTCGGGCATGAACCCCCTGGTTTGGACGGCCTACCAGCTTCTCAGCGGCGGGCTCATCATGGGGGCCATCTTCTTTGCCACCGATCCCACCACCTCTCCGGTCACACCCCGCGGCCAGGTGATCTTTGGGGTGGGCTGCGGCCTTCTCACCATGCTGCTGCGCTACCACGGTTCCTACCCGGAAGGGGTCGGCTGGGCCATTTTGACCATGAACTGTTTGGTATGGCTGATGGACCGGATGGGTATGCCCCGCCGGTTTGGCATCGGCCGTTTTACCGTCACCAAAAACTGGGTGATGGAAATTCAAAGCAGCCTGGCTGAAATAAAATTTGTCAAGCCTGAGATGAAGTTCAATTTCTTCGGGCTGAAAGAGGGGAAAATGCCCGGCGAGGCCTATCTGGACCCCCTGCGGACCCACATCAAGGCTCTTGCCCCCGTCGCCCTTCTGTTTGCCGTCACCTGTGTGGCGATTTCCAGCATTCACACCATCACCGACCTGGATACCGCACGGGCAGAAGCACGGGAACAGCGGGAGCTGCTCTCCCAGGTCATGCCCCAGGCAGAAACCAGCTCAGAAACACCCTACCGGGCCAACGGCGCATTGTCCATCCTGGCCGGATACTCCAGCGAAGGGGAACTCATCGGCTACTGTGTGGAGGTCCAGAACCAGGGCTTTGGCGGCATCATCACCATGGTGGTGGGCGTGGACCTGGACGGCAAGGTTACCGGTGTAGCCGTCACCAGCCACTCGGAGACCAATCCCGTGGGCACTAAGGCCATGACGGAAGAAGCGCTCAGCCGTTACATTGGCCGCTCGGGAACCCTGCGGACCTCCGGGGCCAACTCTGTGGATGTGGTCACCGGCGCCACCGCCACCTCCAAAGCCATTACCGCCGGCGTCAACCGTGCGCTGGCCATTGTGGCAAATCTCGATACGGAAGGAGAGGTCGAATATGTGGACAGCGATGTATAAGTCTTGCCTTCTGCCTCTCCGGAAAGGAGGTGGGGCACTATGACCACCGCGCTGGAACTGGCCGGGGTAGCTCTGGCCGCTCTTCTCTCTGAAAACATGGTCCTCGTTACCTGCACTGGTATCGGAACCCACCGTCCCTCCTTTCAGGACCCCAAGCAGGCCCTGCGCACAGGGTTTTGCCTGACCTTAGTCATGGTGTTGGGCGCTTTGTGCGCCTGGCTTCTGGATTATCTGGTCCTGGGACGTTTTGCCCTGCAGCACTTTCGTCTTTTGGCCTTCGCACTGCTGATTCCGGGACTGGTGGCCGCCCTGCGGCGCTTTTTCCGCACCTGTGTGCCGGAACTGTCCCGGCGGGTGGACGAGAATCTCTCCTCCATCTCCACCAACTGTGCCGCTCTGGGCTCTGCCCTCATCATTACCCAGCGCAGCTATGGCCTGTTCTCCTCCCTGCTCTTCGCCTTCTTCGGCGGAATCGGCGTCTGCCTGGCTCTGGCCAGCTTCGCCAGCCTTCAGACTGAGGTGGATCTGGAGCGCTGCCCCCGCCCCTTTCGGGGGATCCCTATCCAACTGATTACCGCTGGGCTGATGGCGATGGCGCTGTTTGGTTTTTACGGACTTCATCTGGATTAAAAAAAGCCTGTGGAAATGTTATTTCCACAGGCTTTTTGCTCTTACTTTGCGCTCAGCTTAAAGGAAGCGCACTCGGTTCCCTCGCACTTGGTGGGGGCGCTGCCGCAGCAGCCCACCTTGATAGACTGCAGAGAACAGCAGTTCTGAGGGGCGTTGTGATAAGCGCAGGTATCCACGGTACACTGGATGCTGGTATTACAGGACTTGTTATTCATACAAAACCCTCCTTCCTTGGGTTGGCCTTAGTATGAACCAGAAAATGCCCGACTATACCAGATCCACCGGTGAATTTTGAAAATTTTACCGCTTCTCCCCATCCTCAGGAACAGAATTCTCCCGGTCCTCCGGGAGCACATCCACCACCTTGGGAATAAAACGGCTGGCAAATCTGCCCTTTCCGCGGTTTTTCACGTAGAAATAGCCAATAAAGGAAAAGACCACCGCCCCCACAAAGTTCACCAGGAGGTCTTTCATGGTGTCTAAAATCCCAATGTCCAGATAACCGCCCAGTCCCAGGGAAATTTCCTCCCCCGCCGCGGTCACCACCACCACATCGGTAATATCCCGGATCGCCACCGGCGTATTCCCGCCCGTGGGGTCCAGCATCACGGTGGAAATGGTGTTTACAATGGCATCCTTCTGCATGTCCAGCAGAAACAGTTGGTCCATTCCGCACTCAAAAAACTCCCACAGCACGCCGATGGTCATGGAAAAGCAGAAGGCCACCAACGCCATGTAGGTGGGGGAAAGGGTAAGGGAGAATTTTTCGTTGCGGTTGAGTATATCCACCAGCGCAAAGCCGATGGCCGCACAGAGAAAGCCGTTGATGGTGTGCAGAATGGTGTCCCAGCCATAGAAAGTAGTATAGAAGGAGCGGATCTCCCCTAAAATTTCCGCTGCAAAGATAAACAGCATGATAATAATTTCCAGGGTATTTGGGAGATCCACCATCAGCGCCCGCTCCACCATAGTGGGCAGCAGCAGCAGGATCAGGGTCAAAAGGCAAAGGAATACGCTCTCATAATCCCGGTTGAAAAACTGGGCCACCATGGTAGCAATGACCAGAAAGCGCAGGAGAATATACACCGCCGCCACCGTTCGTTTCCGACGCAGCGCCGAATCTGCTACGATAAAAACTTGTCTCAATTTCCCTCTCTTTTTCTCCATTTTTCTCATTTCCTCCTGCCGTCTCATGGTAGAAAGTAGTATAATCGGTCCCCACCGGAAAGTCAAGGATAGGGCCCGGAAGGCATAGACTGGTTGGGAGGTGATTGACATGGATCTGCGCAACCGGACCATTACCGTGGGGGAACTGCTGGACAATCCCAAATCCAGAGCAGTATTTCAGCGCCGCTTTGGAAAGTTTATGAAGCACCCCATGGTGGGGGCGGCCCGCAGCTTGACTCTGTCCCAGCTGGCAGAGATGGCGGCGGTCTATCTGCCTCAGAAAACCATTCAGGATACCCTGCGTGAGCTGGAACAGCTCTGATCAACCATTCGCAGACAAAACAAAGTTCCTTTTTCTCCCGGATAATGGGTTGCCATACCGGAGATTTTGGGCTAAAATAAAATAACATAGTATCCTGTCATTGCTGGAGGGACGACCATGGACATCAAAAT
Source organism: uncultured Oscillospiraceae bacterium (assembly GCA_944385035.1). Lineage (GTDB taxonomy): Bacteria > Bacillota > Clostridia > Oscillospirales > Oscillospiraceae > Lawsonibacter. The sequence goes on from CALWVV010000003.1 coordinate 116,218, forward strand.
CAAGCGACGCCATGGCGTCTCTTTTTTCGCCTGTGACCACCCCGCCTGGGCGGGGGCGGCCCACGGCTTTTCCACCCGTCTGGGCGGAATTTCCCCCGCCCCCTGGGACAGCCTCAATCTGGGGGCCAACCGGGGCGATACGCGGGACAATGTCCGGGAAAATTTCCGCCGCTTCTGTGCCGCGGTGGGGACGGACCCCGCCGCACTGGTCAAAAACCACCAGATCCACAGCAATCTGGTACGCCCGGTCACCCATGCTGACCGGATGGACGACCCCGCTGATCCCGGCCTTTTTGAGGCCGATGGTCTTATCACCGACGAGCCGGGCCTGTGTCTGACTATTTTTTCCGGGGACTGTATCCCCATTTTGCTCTATGATCCCCGCCGCCGCTGCATCGCCGCCGCCCACGCAGGTTGGCGCGGCACTGCTGCGGGCATCGCCGCACGGGCCGCAGAAAAAATGGTGGAGGACTATGGCTGCCATCCCGCTGACATCCTCGCGGCCATCGGGCCGGGCATCGGCCCCTGCTGCTTTGAGACCCACATAGACGTCCCAGACGGCCTGCGCTCCGGACTGGGCACCCAGGCCGAGGACTTTATCCGCCCCTTGCCTGGGGGAGAAAAATACCAGGTGGATTTGAAGGGGGCCAACCAGCGGTGGCTGGAACAGGCCGGCCTTTTGCCGGAACACATCGCCCTGTGCTCTGCCTGTACCGCCTGTGGCCTGGACACCTTCTGGTCCCACCGCATTCAGGGCCAGGTCCGGGGCAGTATGGCAGCCATGATTCAGCTTTTGTAACGAGGAACCCCTATGAAACGACTGTTATCACTTGTTTTCGCCACGCTGCTTCTGGGCCTGTCCGCCTGCGGCGCCCAGCCCGCTTCCAGCGCTTCCTCCTCTGCCCCCGTGCAATCCAGTCAGGAGGAAAATTCTGAGACCACCCCCTTCACCTTGCCGGTCTTTCCGGACTTCAGTCTTCACCCCACTCTGGGCTCCAACCGGGCCAATCTGACCCTCTCTTCTCTTCTCTACGAGGGGCTTTTTCTGGTGGATGAGACCTTTCAGGCTGTTCCGGTCCTGTGTGAGCGCTACTCCGCCAGCGAGGACAAGCTGGTGTGGACCTTTACCATCCGCTCCGGCCTCACCTTTTCCGATGGCACTCCTCTCACCGGCCAGTCCGTGGCCGATGCTCTGGAGCTGGCCCGGTCTGAACAGGGGCGCTACCGCACCCGCCTGGCCGATGTGAGCTCCATTGCCGCAGAGGAAAACACCCTGACCATTACCCTCTCCCGCCCCAACGGGAGTTTCCCCTGTCTGCTGGACATCTCCATTGCCAACGGCAGTGGAGAGCGGCCCTCCGGCACCGGACCCTATGTGCTTTCCAGCTCCGATGAAGGGCTGGTCCTCACCGCACGCCCCGGCTGGTGGCAGCATAAGGAGCTTCCCTTCGACGTGATCCCCCTATACAGCGTCAGTAAGAGCGACGAGCTTATCTACGCCTTTGACGCGGGCAACGTCTCCTTGCTGGATGTGGATCTGATGGCCACCAACGCCATGGGCTATGGAGGCAACTATCAGACCTGGGACTACGCCACCACCGATTTTATATATCTGGGTTTCAACACCGCCTCTGGAATATGCCGCAGCGCTCCGGTGCGTTTGGCGATCTCCGCGGCGATCGACCGTCAGGCCATTGCTCAGACCGTCTACGCCAGCCACGCCATCCCCTCTGCCCTCCCGGTCCATCCTGACAGCCCTCTGTATGCTCCGGATTCCGCCCAGCGTCTTAGCTATAACCCGGACACGCTGGCCGGGCAACTGGAAGAGCTGGGTCTTGCGGGCAAGGAATTGCGCCTGCTGGTCAACAACGAAAACGAGTCCAAGCTATCCGCCGCTCAGCTCATCGCCTATCAGCTGGGTTCCGCGGGGCTTACCGTCCAGGTGGAAGCGCTCCTCTATGAGGACTTTACTGCCGCCCTCGATAAGGGCGACTTTGACCTCTATTTGGGAGAGACGGTGCTCACCGCCGACTTTGACCTCTCCCCTTTGCTGTCCTCTTCCGGCAGCCTCAATTATAGCCGCTGGAACAATGCCGACACCAACGGGCTTCTCTCCGCTATGCACTCCGCAAGCCAGGGAGAACCAAAGCGCCAGGCCGCCCAGGCCCTTTTCACCCACCTGGAGCAGCAGCTGCCCATCGCCCCCCTGCTCTTTAAAAATGGCTCTGTGCTCACCCATTGGGGACGGCTGACCCAGCTCAGCCCGATCCGAAACAATGTGTTCTACCAGTTGGAAAACTGGACCATCCAATAAAAAGAAAAAACGCCGCGCCAAATAGGGCCAGCTTCGGACCGGGGCGGCAAGGAGGAACCAAGATGAGTGTTTACCGCTGTTATTCCCAAAAAAAGCCCGGCTTTGATGTAGAGGCACAGGGCCTTTGCAAGGCCCTCCAGGAACAGCTGGGGGTCAAGGGGCTCAAGTCCGTAGCCATCCTCAACCGGTATGACGCAGACCAGATCGACCCCGCCGTCTACCAGCAGGCCAAGGGCATTGTCTTTTCCGAGCCCCAGGTGGACGTGATCTATGATGAAGATTTCCCCCAGCCCGCCCAGCCTTGCTCTATTCTGGCCGTAGAGGCCCTGCCCGGTCAGTTTGACCAGCGCGCCGACTCCTGCCAGCAGTGCATCCAGCTCATGGCCGGAGTGGACCGTCCCCTCATTGCCTATGCCAAGGTCTATGTGCTGGAGGGAACGCTCTCCCAGGAGGACTTGGACAAGATCCGCCACTATCTCATCAACCCTGTAGAGAGCCGCGAGGCCTCTATGGACAAGCCCGATACTCTGGTGCGCACCCATCCCGCTCCCGATCATGTGGCCACCATTGACGGATTCACCACCCTGGATGAGCAGGGATTGGGCAAGCTGTTGGATCAGCTGGGCCTGGCTATGGATCTGGACGATTTGAAGTTCCTCCAGGGCTATTTCCGGGACGAGGAAAAGCGTGACCCCACCATCACCGAGGTGCGGGTGGTAGATACCTACTGGTCCGACCACTGCCGCCACACTACCTTCTCCACCCACCTGGACGAGATCTCCATTGACGATCCGGAGATCCAGGCCGCCTACGAGCGGTACCTGGCCGCCCGTGTCGAGGTCTATGGAGAGGAAAAAGCTGCCCAGCGGCCCCGCACCCTGATGGACGTGGCCACCATCGGCACCAAGACCCTGAAAAAGCGCGGCCTGCTCCCCGAGCTGGATGAGAGCGAGGAAATCAACGCCTGCTCCATCCATGTCCCCGCCACAGTAGACGGCAAGGATCAGGATTGGCTGCTGATGTTCAAGAATGAGACCCATAACCACCCCACCGAGATCGAGCCTTTCGGCGGCGCGGCCACCTGCATTGGCGGCTGTATCCGCGACCCCCTCAGCGGTCGCGTCTATGTCCACCAGGCCATGCGCTTTACCGGCGGCGGCGATCCCCGTGTGCCCTTTGACCAGACCCTCCCCGGCAAGCTGCCCCAGCGGAAGCTGGCCACCACCGCCGCGGCGGGCTACTCCTCCTACGGCAACCAGATTGGCCTTTCCACCGGCCATGTGGCCGAGGTTTACCACGAGGGATACATCGCCAAACGTCTGGAGTGCGGCGCGGTGGTAGGCGCTGCCCCCGCCGACCATGTGCGCCGGGAAGTTCCCGCCCCTGGGGATGTGGTCATCCTGCTGGGCGGCCGCACCGGCCGGGACGGCATCGGCGGAGCCACCGGTTCCTCCAAGAGCCACAACCAGAAGTCTCTGACCACCATGGCCTCTGAGGTCCAGAAGGGCAACGCCCCCGAGGAACGCAAGATCCAGCGCCTGTTCCGCAACGGTGAGGTAACCCGCCTCATCAAGCGCTGCAACGACTTTGGTGCCGGCGGCGTATCCGTGGCCATCGGCGAGCTGGCCGACGGCCTGGAGATCGAGCTGGATGCCGTGCGCAAGAAATATGACGGCCTGGACGGCACCGAGCTTGCTATCTCCGAGAGCCAGGAGCGTATGGCCGTAGTGGTAGCCGCCGAGGATGCCGCCAAGTTTATCGCCGAGGCCGAGAAAGAGAATCTGGAAGCCTACCAGGTGGCTGTGGTCACCGAGAGCCCCCGGATGGTCATGCACTGGAAGGGTCAGAAGATCGCCGACCTCAGCCGTGAGTTCCTCAACACCAACGGCGCGGTAAAGCACGCCACCCTGTCTGTGGAAAAGAAGGACCGCTCTCCTCTGTCCAAGGCTCAGTTTACCAACCTGAAGGAGATGGCCTCCAGCCTGAAGTGCGCCTCCCGCCGGGGCCTTACCGAGCGCTTTGACGGCTCCATCGGCGCCTCCAGCGTCCTTATGCCCTTCGGTGGACAAACCCAGCGCACCCCCGCCCAGGCTATGGCCGCCCTCTTCCCCGTAGAGCCCAACCAGGAGACCGATCAGGCCAGCGTCATGGCCTGGGGCTGTGACCCCGACCAGCTGTCTGTCGACCCTTATTGGGGCGCCCACAGCGCCGTGATCACCTCCATGGCCAAGATCGTGGCCGCCGGCGCTGACTACCACAAGGCCTACCTCACCCTCCAGGAGTTCTTTGAGAAGCTTCGCAGCGAGCCCCAGCGCTGGGGCAAGCCCTTCTCCGCCCTGCTGGGCGCCTTGGATGCCCAGCTGGAGCTGGGTGCTGCCGCCATCGGCGGCAAGGACTCCATGTCCGGCTCTTTCCTGGACAAGGACGTGCCCCCCACCCTTATCTCCTTTGCCATCGCCCCCATCAAGGCCTCTGAGATCCTCTCTCCCGAGTTTAAGAAGGCGGAGCATCCGGTTTATTGCTTCACCGCCGAAGGCAGCAGCGCTGAGGGCCTGAAGGCCGCCTGGGAGGAGTTCCACGCTCTCTGCCAGGCCGGCAAGGTCAAGGCCGCCTGGGCCGTGGAAAACGGCCTTGCCGAGGCGGTAATGAAGATGTCCTTCGGCAACCGCATTGGCTTCCAGGCCGGTATGGAGAATGTGGACTGGTACACCGCCATGCCCGGCGCTGTTGTAGCTGAGCTCACCGAGGAAGTGAATCTGGCCCACGCCAAGCGCATCGGCGAGACCACCGCCGCCCCCTTTGTGGCCCTGCCCGGAGAGGCGGTATCCATTGAGGAGCTGCTCCAGCTCAACGACGGCGTTCTGGAGCAGGTCTATCCCACCAAGGCCGGCACCAGCGAGAAGGTGGAGCCCATCTCCTGGGATAAGCGGTCCATTGCCGTGTGCAAGCACAAGGTGGCCCGTCCCAAGGCGGTCATCCCCGTCTTCCCCGGCACCAACTGCGAGTATGACACCGCCAAGGCCTGTATCCGGGCAGGCATCGATCCCGAGATCGTGGTCATCCGCAACCTGACCACCGATTTTCTCACCCAGTCCGCTCAAGCCCTGGAGAAGGCCATCCGCTCCGCCCAGATGGTGGTCCTTCCCGGCGGCTTCTCCGGCGGCGACGAGCCTGAGGGTTCCGGCAAATTCATTGCCTCCTTCCTCCGCTCCCCCGCTCTCAGTGAGGCGATCATGGACCTGCTGAAACACCGGGACGGCCTGATGCTGGGCATCTGCAACGGCTTCCAGGCCCTGGTGAAGCTGGGGTTGGTGCCCTACGGCGAGATCCGGGATATGGATGACAGCTGTCCCACCCTCACCTATAACCTGATTGGCCGCCACCAGTCCAGCTACGTGACCACACGGGTGGCTTCGGTCCAGTCCCCCTGGATGATCAAGAGCCAGGTGGGCGACCTGCACACCATTCCCATCTCCCACGGGGAGGGCCGTTTCGTGGCTCCTGCCGCGGTCATTGCCGACCTCATTGCCCACGGCCAGGCAGCTACCCAGTATGTGGACCTGGAGGGCAATCCCACCATGGATATCGCCTTCAATCCCAACGGCTCCATGGAGGCCATCGAGGGCATCTTCTCCCCCGACGGCCGGGTCTTCGGCAAGATGGGCCATTTGGAGCGCAGGGGTGACTTTGTGGCCGTCAACATCTGGGGCAACAAACACCAGCCTCTCTTTGAGTCCGGCGCGGAGTACTTCAAATAAAGCCTCAGCGGGCCCGTCCCATGGGACGGGCCCGCTCTTTTGAAAACCGAAACAGAAAATTCACAATTTTTCCCCATGGGCATGCTATAATAAAATCAACTTTTCTGCAACTTATCGGGGAAAGGAGCGATCTTTATGAAAAAGATCCCTACATACAGCGGCACCCTCAGAAGCCATCAGCTGGATGTGCCTCAATGCATTTCCCAGTGCAGCGGGATCCGTATTTTCGGCCGGCGCATTAAGTCGCTGGTTTTTTCCACGGATGTAGCGATTATCAAAAACATTAACGCCGATGCCATCATCGCGGTCTATCCCTTCACCCCTCAGCCCGCCATCACACAGGCCATTATCAGCGTGGCAGACGTCCCTGTTTTTGCCGGGGTAGGCGGCGGCATGACCAACGGCTCCCGCTCTGTGCGTCTGGCGGAGTATGCCGAGCATCAGGGGGCCTATGGAGTAGTACTCAATGCCCCCATTACCGACGAAACCATTTCCGAGATCAAAAAAGTTGTGGACATCCCCGTGGTGGCCACCATCGTCTCGCCCAAACAGGACGTAGCAAAGCGGATTGCAGCGGGGGCGGATATCCTCAATGTCTCCGGCGCCGCCCAGACGCCTCAGCTGGTAGCCATTATCCGTCAGCAGTTCCCCGACATCCCCATCATTGCCACCGGCGGTCCTACCGAGGAAAATATTCTCCACACCATTGCCGCCGGAGCCAACGCCATCACCTACACCCCCCCAACGCCTGGACAACTCTTCTCCGCCCGGATGCGGGATTACCGCAGCCACTTCTCTGATTGAGTCATTTTCTCTGCGGCTCCAGCGGTCTGAACCGCCGCTGGAGCCACGGTTTTCAGCCGCCAAAAAATAAAATGAAAATTTTTCATTTTTCTGTTGACAACTGCCTTAAAATCGGCTATACTAACACCTGCCCTGTTTGAGAGGCGCTACGGCGGCATAGCTCAGTTGGCTAGAGCACGCGGTTCATACCCGCGGTGTCACTGGTTCAAATCCAGTTGCCGCTACCATTTCAAGGAACGGGTCGTCGATCCGATTTCATACAAGAAAACGGCCCGGTGGTCAAGCGGTTAAGACTCCGCCCTTTCACGGCGGCAACACGGGTTCGAGTCCCGTCCGGGTCACCACCTTACTTCCCCGCCGTTTCTCCTATATGGAGGCATAGCTCAGCCGGTAGAGCGTCCGCCTCACACGCGGAAGGTCACAGATTCGAGTTCTGTTGTCTCCACCAAAAAGAACGCAAGAAAGCACTGAAACGATTAAGTTTTGGTGCTTTTTTGCATTTTATCTGCAAGTTTTTTGGGGCAGCCTTCCGAGCACAAAAAGTGTCAACAAAAATGTCAACAACCTCTACCTCTCCCGCTCCCCCTGAAAGGCATTGATAGCAAAGAAAGGATGTTATCAATGGCTACCATCACCCCAAATCCCCGGCAAGGTAAACCTGTTTCCTATCGCTTCCGCACCTGTGTAGGAAGAACAGAAGAAGGCAAGCAGATTTTCAAAAGCACAACTTGGAAGGTTCCCTCCCATCTCCCAGCCTCCAGAATAGAACCCGCAGCAATACGAGCCGCCGAAAAGTGGGAACAGGAAATGAAACTGGAGCACGAAAAGGACTTGCTCGATCCCACTCGGATTAAAAGCCGTCTGATTGAAAAGGAAAACACAGACCTTTCCCGTTTTATCTATGAGGTCTGGTTCCCTTCCTGTATTGACAACGGGGAGCACAAGCCCAAAACCATTTCTTTCTACAACGATACATCAAAAAACATTGTCTCCTACTTCCACTGCTCCTCTCTGCAAAAAATATCCCCCATAGACATTCAGGCTTTTCTAGCCAGCCTGCGTACCACTCATCATCTTGCTCCACAAACCGTACACCACCATTACCGCACTTTGAACATGATTTTTTCCTATGCACACAAGCTGGAACTGATCTTGACAAATCCCATGGACAAAGTTCCCGCTCCAAAGTTGAACCGAAAGCCCATTGACGCTTTTACGAAAGAACAGGCACAAGTTTTTGTTCATGCAGTGGATCATTCCCCTCTGGATTTCCGTTGTATGCTTTACCTGCTTCTTACCACCGGAATCAGAAGGGCAGAGCTATTGGGGCTAAAGTGGTGTAATTTGGACGATACTGCTGGGATAATCCACATCGAACAAAACGTTACCTACACAGCCCAAAGCGGCACTATAATCGGCTCACCTAAGACACAGAGGAGTATTCGCACGATCCCAGTACTCCCCCATGTTCTGCACCTGCTCCAAGCTCTAAAAGTTCAGCAGCAGAAAGCTTTCCCTGATATCGCCCTTAACTCCGGCTTTATGTTTCATGGTAAGGCTGGTATCCATACTCCCAGAAATCCGGACGCTGTCACACGGAGAGTAAAGCGCTTTATGGCACAAAATAATTTGCCCGATATGTCTCCCCACGATCTTCGACACAGCTGTGCGACTCTTCTGCTTCAGAGCGGTGCAGATATCAAAAGCGTTCAGGATATTTTAGGTCACACAAATGCCAATACCACCCTTAATTTCTATGTGCGCTCTGATCTCCAGCAAATGCAAGCTGCCGCAAACAAATTAGCCCATACATTCCAATGGTAAAATCATCTTATTCCTTTCCCCGTGTAAATGTAGTTGTGATGTACTGACGAGATATCTTGTCCCTAAAAATGTAAATTCGCTGTTTTGTAAGTGCATATTCAAGACCTGCTGGTTCATACTGGCAGGTCTTTTTTCATATACAGGAACTTTTACACATCACATTATTAGAAAGGAGCTTTTACCATGAAGCAGCTAACTACCTACAACCGAGCAGCCGGATACCTGAACAAACTCTTCGATCTGCTCAACCAGCACTATTTTGAAAATGAACTTACAAGGCCAACCATCACCATCCAAAGCACCCCCAGAGCATATGGCCATTTTTCTCTCAGACCGGATACCTGGATTTCAGCCAATGGAACTTCCCACGAAATCAATATCGGAGCCGGAACCCTTGCCAGACCCATCGAACATATCTGCTCTAAAAAAGAGCAGCTTCTACAAGCTCGCCAATTCCGAACCGCTTTGAATATCAAGATTCAAAAGGAGTGTGCCAATTTGGAACCAAAAGCCATATTGCTGATTATCGAGCTCTACTCTCTGCTGCTCATCTATGTCTTCTTCAGACTGAAATAGGAGGTATCCACATGATGTTTCTGATTGGCTGGTTAGTTTGGGTTAATATTGGGATATGTGCAAACGGAATCAGCTTTGTTCTTCCCACCAACTTCTGGGGGCTCATCAATTTTCTGATTCTGGCCACCATCGTTTTAAGTACTATTGGGGTAAGGAAAATAAAATAGCCTGGCCCTTTTTGCTTGTCAGCATTCAAACACACCCAAGCAAACGAATCATAACCTAAAATAAAAAAGGGCCGTTATAGGTTTCATTGTACCCATAGCGGCCCTCTTCGTTTTTAAATCCAGTTTACTTTCATATCCGGCGCACACCCATCAAAGGAATCCTCAAAACTGCCTTCAGGGAGATTTTCTCGGTTTAAAAATTTTGTATCACGGGAAATCGTAACCTCTGACAGGTTTGTACATCCACCGAACGCTTGATATCCAACCACCGTAACACTTGCCGGGATTTCAATACAGCAAAGATCAGCACATCCAAAGAAGGCAAAGGAGCCAATCTTCTGGAGTCCATTTGGAAATGCAATATAACCAGCACATCTTTTGTCCATATAGGCGCACTCGGCAATTTCTTCTCTGTTCAGAGCAGCCAATGCCTTGCCGTCAATATAGTCTTCTTTCCCATCGTATTCGGTCTGAAAAACAGCGCTCTTCTTCTGTCTGTATTCAGCTTCTGTGATAACTCCTCGCTCCTTTAGATTAGCCAGGCGTTCAAGCAACTCTACACTTTCCAAGTTTGACAACACCTTATTTTGTCCATTGTCTGAAGTTGATGTTGTCACATTATTGTTATCCTTCTTGCACAATACTACTATCAGCCAAATGAATCCGAGTAACACACCCCCAACACCGTGCGTCAAGCAGGTATTGTTATCGTAGCCTTTGCTCTTCATAATGAAGTAACACAGAACGCCACAAAGCAACCAAATGATCACCAAGATTTCCATTTTTTCTCCTTCCTCATTCCTGTACAGGATTCTGATCTCGCTCATTGCTATATGCAACCACATACCCCACCAGGTAGTAAGCTAAAAATTCCAACAAAAAGATGACAGGAAACAAATCCCCATATTCGATCACATCTGTAAGATTGCTTCTCATATACACACCTTCATACAGAACATACCAAATAAACCTTGAAGTTCCCGGCAACCACCAGAATTTTTGCGTTACTACCTTAAATCGAGCACACGCCTTTACCTCAGATATCAGAACCATAACCAGTAAAAGGACAGGAGAACATAGTCCTACTATGACTGCTACATGGTAAATCGTCCCTTCTGAGCTATTGCTATTAAAATAGCCTAACTGATAAATGCAGGTCTGAAGAATCGGAATAAGAAGCCAAATGTAGCCCTTGTTAACAAACAAGATAACTGCAAATAAGGCATAAGCAATACCCATGGACGGAATACTATCTCCAAAATATGTAAAAAAATAATATATGCACTCCCATGGCGTCATACGAAAATATGTCATCCATAAAATTGCCATTATCGCAAAGAAACACACTGCCAGTTTCGATAGCTTAAGTTTATAGGCAACAGATTTGGTTTTTATTGTCTTTGACCCCAGCAAAATCTTGTCTTTTTTGCTCGCATATTCAACTTCTGAAATGTATCCTTTCCTCTTTAAATCAGCCAGTTTCTCCAGAACTTGTATGTCCTCTAACCTCAGGCCGCCATACGACACAATAGGCTTTTTCATAAGAGCAACTACCACCCAAATCAATCCCAAAAAAGTTCCAAGTATGCCATGTAGCAAACATATTTCCACATTGTAACCCTTATTGCGCAGAATCAAGTAGCATACTACTCCGCACAACAACCAAACGACCATCATGAATGGAATACCCCCTCACCTGACATTTCACGATCAAATCATGCTCCAGTCAAACACTTGACCGCAAGAGCATTTTCCTTGACCATACCGAACTTGACTTCCGCATTTGGGACATTGATATATACTGGTATTCAAAGGCCGTGACAGATCTAGCAATTCTGCTTTTTGAGAAGTATATTGCTCTTCGGAAATAATTCCCTTTTCTTTTAGCTCAGCTAATCTTTCTATTAGCTCCAATTCTTCCATTCGCTTATCTTTTACTTTTCCATTTTCTTTCTTCAGTAGAACCACAATCAGCCAAATAAACCCAAGCAACACACCTCCAACGCCGTGTGTCAGGCAGACATTGTTATCATAACCTTTGCTCTTCATAATGAAGTAACACAGAACGCCACAAAGTAACCAAATGATCACCAAGATTTCCATTTGCCGTTCTCCCTTCTCATCTCTCTATCAGTCTTACTCGTTTCATCGATGTGGATCAACCTCATACATCATTACCGCTCCAATCCACACAGTTTTTCTTGTTGACATCCAAATGGATATCACATAATCATTTTACAGAAAACTACTGTATTGTCAAGATATCTAAATGGATATCAAGGAGAGTACAGTAAATGGGATACTACAAACGACTTCGGGAATTACGAGAAGACCACGATCTAACGCAGCGTCAATTAGCCAGTACCCTTCACATGACACAAACGCAGTATTTCCGTTATGAGCAGGGATATCGAGATATCCCCACAGATGTTCTCATTACCCTAGCTAAACTCTACCATACGTCCACGGATTATATTCTCGGACTGACAAATGACCCTAATCCGCCAAAGTAGTTCTCTTTTTATGCGGATTATGCGGAGTAAACTTGAAAATTGACCTTTAAACATAATGTGGGGGAAACTTTTGCTCACCATCTGCCAGTATCTTTTCTTTTCCGCTACGCTTCAAAGAGATACTGTCACCTGCGCCAAAAGTTTCCCCCACGCCCCTTTCAAAAGGCGCTTTTAATTTGACTACATTGCCTTATATTTTGTCACCTTTGAGTTTGCAATATATTATCCCACTAAACAATAATTACAAATTCATTGGTGACAACTTTTATGAACTGTCATCTGGCATAGTAAATTCGGGATCATTCAAAATATTTCTTGCTTCCCTGATCAAAAATTTCTGGTAGTGCTCAATAGAAGCAACTCCAATTCCACCTTTCCCGCCCTTCATTTTCTTCTTACGGTTGGCTAGTAACTGCGTATATGCAGTTCTTATAACCATCCTATTATCGATTGTAGTCTCTGTCCCTTCTTCTGCACTCCAACTTATAATCCAGTATCGTTCATGTACTTCTTCCAGGTTGAGCCTTTCAATCGTTGCTTTGTTTATCATACAACGATAACTCTGCCATTCATCTCTATCAAAAATGTCCCATTCGGACTTTGCTCCGAATTGCCTCAACACTTCTTCTTTAATTTCAAAATATTCTTCCCGTTCAGTCGCATTCAATATCCGATCTTCTTTTTCCGACACTACTTCCTCTGATATCTTATCGCTGTATTCCTTCATCAAAATTCTCATAGAACTGGTTATTCCATCATACACTATATTACTCAGGCTCCGAGCCTTAGTGCGAAGGCTCTCCTTAAACTGAACCCTCGGTACCAGTCCCATTTTTCTCAACAAGTCCGTCTTTGAGTAAAATCCACTTTTCCATTCACACTGTTTAAAATACTGCACGAGGATTGCAGTTGTCGGCTTTGCTCGGCTTCCCCCTCTTCTATCCTCGAACACTTTAGGGTTGTCATAGAAGGTCTCCAGAATACGAAGCCTGTTGCTACCTTCAACCTTTTCCCAGGTGAAGTAACACTTTAGGTGGCGATTCAAAAGTTCTTTTTGCTTGCCCTATGAATAGGGAATCCCAATATACTGACAGAGCTGCTTGTAGTTTGAAAATTCTTGTCCTTCTTCTACCATATTTTTCTAGATTTTTTCATTGATGATATCCATATTTTATCTCCTTTAAAATAATTTTATTTATTTTATTTTTTATGCTTCAAAGCATATATTCACAGCCATTTGATCAAAACGCTTGGCTGATATCTTTGTGTGGTTATCGTAATTTCTTTTTTGTCCTTTGTCAACCGTTTAATAATTTTTTTATTTTTAAATGATCCTCATTTTTATTTTAGGCACATAAATCCGAACTTTTTTTGCTATATGGATAGGCCTTTTTGTGAATATACACTCCTTTTCTTTTTCGGAAGTTACACTAAAAAATGACCATACCTCCGGCGCTGGTTGCCTTAGATTTTTGTTGACAATGACACGCTGCTCTTTGCTGTCATTTATTCTCTCCGGTATTTTCTCTACCTGTCCCATTTATCGGACAGATTGTGTCAACAAATTGTCAACAAGCTGCATTTTGTCTTGTCTGTTGCTCAAAAAAACGGTATACTGAAGTTGTAAAAATACTGCATTTCAATACTTTTCAGGGCATTTTGCATAGCTCAGCCGGTAGAGCGTCCGCCTCACACGCGGAAGGTCACAGATTCGAGTTCTGTTGTCTCCACCAAAACAAAAAGCAGTTGCTTATGCAACTGCTTTTTGTTTTGGGTTTCGCTCCCCGCGTTCGCTCCACCCTCCGTCGCTATCAATGCTCGGGGTCGGCAAAGCCGCCCCTGCGCAATTCTTCGCTTCGCTCCGAATTTACGGCGCACGCGCCGCCGGCCAGAAGGCCGGTATGAATCTCCTCCGGCGGTCAGCCGCCTCCAGCGGGTCAGGACCCAGCTCCGTGCTGGTCCTCCTAGCATACGAAGAGCCACACCAAAAGGTGTGGCTCTTTTGCTGTCTTTTCCGGTTGATGCGGTTTTCTCGTGTTATTTGATTGCAGCGTTGATCATCAACGCCACCTCCTGACGCGTCGCTCCGCTTTGAGGGCGGCTGGCGTCGGTAATCCCGCGGGCTTTTGCCTGGACGAGCCCCTCCGCTGCCCAATCGCTGGGCGGGAGCTGGCTCTGCTCCTGCTGGTACCGCTCCATAAACCCTTTCCACTGCTCATAGGTCACCGTATCCACCTCCTTTAGACCGTAGACCTCCACCAACGCCTCCACAATTCCCTGGGCCAGCTGGTCGGCATAGGCCTGGGTCAAAATAATGGGAGTGTCGGTGGTGGAATCCATAAAACCAAACTCCCCCAGCACCGCAGGCATGGCAGAGGCGTTCAGCACGTACAAATTGCCTTCCGGTGTGGGGTTTGCCCGGTTCCCCTTCAGCCCGGTTTTTGTTACCGTGTGCTGGTAGATCGCCTGCTGCACCGTTTTGGACTGCCGGTCTGCCCCAGGACAGACATAGACCACGATGCCTCCGCCGGAGCCGCCCCTGATTCCCGCATTATGGTGAATGGACAGATAGAGTTCCACTCCGGCTTTGTTTGCCTTCCGGACCCGCTCATAGAGGGTGACTTCCTCCTTGCCCGTCACATCATCCACCCGAATCGTCTCACAATCATAGGCCTGAAGCAGCGCCTGCACCCGGTCCGCTACTCTGCCGTTGAGTACCCACTCCCTTGTCTCCTGGGGATCTATGCTTTTTAAGCACCGTTTTCCCGGCGTGCCCAAATAGTGTCCTGCGTCAATGCAGATGCGCATCTTTTCTCTCCCTAAACTGCTCATTCATTCTCTTCGCCGTCCACCCATTGTTCGCCGGCCCGGTCAATGGCTTGTTTACTGACCAGCAATAATTTTGTTAGCCAGCCGGGCACCGGAGCTCCCATGTCCACGGCATTTTCTGTAATGCTGCCCAGTTCGCTGACCACATACCACACCAGCACCACCGGGCAAATTAAACACGGATAGTCAAAGGGCAGCGCAGCCGCAGGCAGCCGTTCCAGCAGCAGCGCCACCAGAATATCCGCTCCGGCCGCCACCAAAACCACCACAATCATTCCGGCCTTATGCCAAATGCCCTCTCTGGCTCTGGCACTGGACCAGTCCCCCTTTTTGGCTGCCGCCGCAGAACCGGTCGCATAATCCAGCAGCATAACGGCCACCCAGCCCACCACCAGCCAGCCCATCCAACCCCAAAGGCCGGTCAGCAGTCCGACAACGGCGGCAAATACCGCCTTCCAAGTTTCAATAGTCTCCATTGTATTCTCCCCTCACATCTTTCATTTCCGGAAATTCTCCCCCTTTCAGGACGCCTCCCAGACTATCACCGATACATTCCCCTCATAGCCACTGGTCCCCGCACAGTGGAGCACCAGATTTCCATTGGAAGCAAGGGTGGCATAGGTCTCCCTGGCCGCCCATATATTCTGCCGATAGACACCGCCCACCAAAGCGGCCGCACGGCAGGTCACCACAGCGCCTGTCAGGGCACCGCTGAGAAAGGGATATGTAATCGTGCACTCTCCGCTGCCCGCAACCCACTGGGAAGAGACAAAGGAGGCGGTAAAGGAATGGACCTCTCCCACTTTTACCAGGGCAGTGTTAAACTCCTCCTCTGTGCCGGTATATCCCTTTTCCACCGCACTCTGATAGGCACTCTTTCCCTTCTCTCCCGCCGGACCCTGGGGCCCCTGCGCTCCTTGTTCTCCCTGGAGTCCCCGTTCTCCTTGTATTCCCTGAGGCCCCGGTTCTCCCTGGATTCCCTGGGGACCCTGCTGGCCGGGTTCCCCCTGGGGGCCCTGCTGGCCGGGTTCCCCCTGGGGGCCCTGTTCACCTGGAGCTCCCTGGGGGCCCATCTCACCCCGAGCCCCCTGAGGTCCTGTGAGCTGACCGTTGTCATATTTTTCCTGAAAGCTTTCTCCGTCGGAAAACTTCACCCCATCGGCAGGCAGATTTTTGTTCTGGATCTTACCAATCGCCTCATCAATTTGTGCGCCGGTGAAGGCCCCGTTATATCCTTCCGCCATCGTTTCACTCCCTCATACACAAATAAACAGCTTGCTCCGCCGTCACATAAGCCCCTTCCTCCACCGGAATATAGGGGTGGTTGTCATTCCAGCTTCCATCCTCGCCCTGAGCAAACAGGGAAATGCGATACGCTCCATCTCCCCGGAGCAAGAAGTCGTCATAGATCTCGAAGGTCCGGGACGTATCGGCCGGAGTGTTGGAAAAGGAGGCCAACAGCACTCCCTTTCCCACACCGTATTCCTCTCCAGCCTTTGTCGCCCGGCATTCAAACGCCCGGCAGGGCTGATTGGACCGCACCGTGACGGTGATCCGGTCAAACCCCTCCACAGCGGACAGCCGCTCCCCCGTGGAAGAAAAAACGATCTCCGGTGCCGCCATCACACCACGCTCCAGACCCCGGATGCATTGCGCACAAACACTTTGATCACCTTGACCCCATCGCCTGGGCTTGCGCTCTCCAAATCTGTCCCGGTGATGGTCACCTGAATATTGGTGGCCGCGGGATAGCCTCCCGCCGCCCCGCTGGTATTGACCGAACCCCCATCTGTGGGAATGGAGATCCCCGCATCCTGCTGGGCACTGGCGGCCGGGACGACACAGACCTTATATTCTTCAAAGGGCACATCCGCAGTAAAGTGGATGACCGCCTTGCTGAACCCATCCGTCTTGGAAATTTTGCTTCGATCGGGCCCGGTGATGGTCACCACAGGGACCTCCGTATTGAGGGTAATGGTATCGCTGACGGCGATGCTTTCATTTCCCACATCATCCCGCACCTTAAGATAAACCGTCTTCAGTCCGTCACCGCTGGTCAAATTGACACCTTTTGCGGCGGCAAACTTTTCCCAGCTGGCCTCTGCCTCCTCTTTGGCGGCGGCCACACCCCAAATTTTCATCTGGTACCCTGTGGGGTCCTCGTCACCCAAGGTAATATTCAGGGTCACCGCCGTAGAGCTGGCATACAGGGCCCCATCGTTGATGGACAAGGCGACCTGTGAAGGAACCGCCGTATCCAGGGTCAGATTAAAGTAACTTGCCATCGTTTTCACTCTCCTTTTCTGTACAGAGTTCCAGGAACACATATCCCCCCGGTCTTACATAGATCGGTTCTTCCCCAAGGGCTGCACTCTTGATGCCCATTTCACCCAGCCGCAGCTGTTCCACGGCCTGCCCTGCGTAATGCAGCATTCCCTCACCCCCGAATCAGATAGAGGGTATCCGGGTCCTTTTGGGGAAGAGCCTCATAGGCCTCCCGGTCCATCACCCGGATCGTCCCGACCTCTTGGGAGGTGATCCCGGCAGAAAAGGGAATGTCAGAGGGCTCATAGGCCTCCCGGTCCACATTCCACACCAGCCACACTCCATCCCCCGCCTTAGGCGGGTGCTGGTTGAGGGCAGTGAGACGCCGCTCCATCTGTTGAAATTCGGACGGCAGCACAGGTGGAAATTCATGCGTGGCATTGATGCTGTGGTACACCATAGCAAGAAAAACATTGCTGTGCTTTACCACCTCTCCATTGGTTCCGCGGATCTGCAAAAAATAATATCCGTCCGCTCCCAGCATCTCAGCGGTCAGCTGAGCCGAAAACAAATCTCCCTCTCTTTGCAGCTGGATCACATTTTTCTTCCCCTCCCGCTCCACATCCACCTTCAGGTCCCAGCCCTCCGGCAGAGGTGCAGACAGTTGGATGCAGGCTGCCAAATGGTCACCTTCAAAGCCCAGGGAATAATGATCCGGAGCACGGACGATCCAGTCCTCCATATAAAGCATCCATTTCACTCCTTATTTCCCATTTTATAGAAAGGCGGTTCCCTTGCCGGGAACCGCCTTTCCTGCCGTCACTGCTGGGAGCCCTGGTCCTGTGCTTCTTCCGCGGCCTTCTCCGCCTCCTCCTGTTCCACTTCCTCCTGCTGGATGGCATGCTCCATGTCCTCCACCAGGCCCATGGCATAGGCCAGATAGAAGCGCTTCTCATCGGGATAGGCCTTAGCCAGTGCCTTGCCATGGGCGCCGGTAAACAGGCGCATGGCTCCGCTCTCCTCCTTGGAGATCTCAGGGTGCTCCTGCAGGAACATGGCCATACCTACGGTGGCCAGATCGGGGGCGTCATTTTTCTCGGTGCACTGATACAGGGCATAGAGATGGTTGGGATTTACGACGTACATATTGTGTCTCCTCTCATAAAATTTTGTTATGGTCCTTTCGGCGTTCTTCTCCGCTCCGACTTCTGCCGGAAATTTGCTGATCGTCAGCAGGGCGCTTTCTGGAAACCATCCTTCATATTGGGTGGAACTGCCCCCAGTGTTGTACGATCGCGTGCAACCAAAAACGGCCGGCATCCACTTTTTGTGGATGCCGGCCGTCGAGCCAGTCATTTAATAGAGCTTGTCCAGCACTTCTACGATATCACCAATTACCCCATCGTTGCAGTGGCACAGTATCCGGGCCCCCCAATCCTTGACCTCCTGGGCACAGTTGGCCGGAGCAAAGGGTATGGCCGACTTTTCCAGCATGGGAATGTCATTCTGGTTGTCCCCCACACAATAGACGTGCTCCGGACGTACCCCTAAGATCTGGGCCAGCCGGGCGACCATTCCCCCTTTGGTACTTCCCTTACGGGTGATCTCCAAATAGCGGGGGTTGGAGAAAATCGCCTCATAGCGGTCTGCCCACCGGCTCAGCAGGCGCTCTCTCGCATTTACCAGAACCTCGTGCTCCTGGTGGAACAGCGCCTTGACCCATGGGGTGGGCATCGCATGGACGGGACAGATGGTGTAGTCACAGGCCACTTTTTTCATGTGCGCCATGGTAATCTCATTGGGGTTCCAGATGTAGATATCTTCTCCATGGTAGGCCTCAAGGGACAGGGAGGGAAATTCTCCCATCAGCGCCCCCAAATCCGCCGGGGCCCGCTGGTCCAGCAGCGTCTGCTCCACCATTTCATCTTTCTGAAAGTCATAGATAGCCGCCCCATTGGACAGTACAGCCGGGGCATTCATCGGCACCATGGGGGCATAGGGTGCAAAGGTCCGGTGGGCACGCCCGGTGGCTACGGTAAAAAAACCGCCCTGGTGGATAAAATACCGGATGGCCTCTAGATTACGCTCTGGAATATGGAATGTAAGGTCATACAAGGTGTCATCAAAATCACTGGCCAACAACAGACCGTCAAACTTTCCCATGGGGTCCTCTCTTTCCGTCCCCACAGGGACTTGTTCAGCGGAGATCTTCCGCCATCAAATACCAACGCATCCGGCTGTTGCCCATGAGCAGGGCATAGACGGCCATGCACAAGGCCCAGTCCAGCACCATATAGAAGCCGTTATACAGCAGGGAATAAAACCAGGGGGACGTCATGGTCAGCCCAAAGAACGTCTCGGGCATATACTCTGCCCAGATGGTAGCGCCCACTACATAGTGCACCAGGAAACGGGCCGCACAGCCCACGGTGGCGCCGGCATAGATGCTCCACTTCTTCCCGCGGAACAGCCCGGCCACACCCAGGACCATATAAGCGATCACATAGTCGCCCAAAATGGACTGCCAGCCGATGGCAATACCGCCGGCCGCCATAAACTGGAGCACCCCCAGCACAAAGCCGGCCAGCAGGCCCCAGCCAGCGCCCCAACGGCAGGTAAACAGGAAAAAGGGAACCATGCACAGGGAGACCGTCCCACCCCAGGGCATCTTCCAAAGGGGAACCAGGTCCACGATCTGGCACAGGGCCACCAACAGGGCCCCCTCACACAGCATTCGGAGCAGGTAATGGGTTCTTACCGCCGCATTGGTTCTTGTCGCATTCATCTCAATTGCCTCCAAAAAGTAAGATACCGCAGTACATCCGGACGGGTGTAGTGCGGTCTTTCGGGAGACAAAAACAATCTCTCTTCCACTTCCTACGCCGGCATTACCCGGATCAGGTTCTAGGGACCGGAGGCAGTATGCTAGCCTCTGCATCTCAGCCGGGAGCAAACTCCCAGCGCCCCTGTGTTCGATTGTGCTGCGGTTCGGGTCTATTTTATCCACGTCCCCGTCCTTTGTCAAGGAATTTTCCCACCCGGTCCCCAGTCAGTTGACAAAGGGCGGCCCCTCCCCTATACTGAACGTTAAGAGACAAGGAGGGAACGGATGTGACCAAAAAGGAGCTGCTGGACCGCTGCGCCCGCAATGGGGAAGAGCGTATCCTGCTGGGACGTACGCTGGACAAGCTGGAGCTGGCCCAGCAGCGGGGCATCCCGGCCCACACCCCATTTCTCTCCCCTGGGGAACAGGCCTCTGTGACCGACCTGCTTGCCGCTTGGGGACGGCCCCGTCATCTTTTTTGGGGCGGCTACCCGGATGGGGAGCGCCGGATCTGCGCGTTTCTCCCCGACTGGCAGGAGCCGGAGGACTTCCTGTCTGATCCAGAGGGCCCCCTCTCCGCCCTGGAGGCCAAATTCCCCTCCAGCGCCAGCCTAAGCCATCGGGATATTTTGGGCTCGCTTATGGGCCTTGGCATGACACGGGAAAAGCTGGGCGATATTCTCTTCCCCGCCCCCGGACTTTGCCAGGTAGTGGCCCTCACAGAGGCTATGCCCATTCTCCTGTCCCAGTGGGAGGGGGCCGGCCGGTGGAAGGTCAGTCTGACGCCTATTCCCCTCAGCCAGCTCTCTCCAAAGCCCGCTCAGGTCAAGACCATCCGTGATACCGTTGCCACCCCCAGGCTGGACGCGGTCGTCGCCGCGGGCTTCTCGCTGTCCAGGTCCAAAGCCTCCGCCCTTATCTCCGCCGGCAAGGTTGCCCTCAACCACCGGGAGTGTCTGAAGGGGGACAAGCTTGTGGAAGAGGGCGATGTGCTCACCTGTCGCGGACTTGGAAAATGTGTGGTCCAGGAGGTCCCCGGTCAATCTCGAAAGGGCCGCACCATGTTGGTTTTAGAGCGATATATTTAGAAATTTGACCGTCAGATCTACCCCTGAACCCAGCGGAGCTTATAACTTCCGCCGGGTCATATATAAGGAGGAAACCGGATGATCACCCAGGAAAAAATCAACCGCATCAACGCCCTGGCCAAAAAGGCCAAAACGCCCGAAGGCCTGACGCCGGAAGAGCAGGCCGAGCGCAGCGCTCTTCGCCGGGAATACATTGACGCCTTCAAGCAGAGCCTTACTGCCCAGCTGGACAACACCTATATTCAGTATCCCGACGGCACCAAAAAGAAGCTGGCCTTTAAGGAAGATCCTTCGGACGGAATGTCCTGATTTTTTTACACAAATCGCCGTATTGACAACCTTTTTCCTTTCTGAGATAATGAGTCGGCAAATGATTTTAGATTATGCGGGAGTTCCCGCTCCATAAATGAGGAGGCCTTTACTTATGGCTCGTATCAAATTCTCCACCGACTCCGCCGCGGATTTACCCGCCCAGCTTCGGGATGAGCTTTCGATCCAGGTGCTCCCCTTTCCCATTGCCATGGGAGACGAGGAATATGAGGACGGCGTAGACTTTACCCCCGACGAGTTTTTTGATATGCTCCTGTCCGCCCCCCAGATTCCCACCCATGCCCAACTCAATGCCTACATCTTTACCGAGTGCTTTGAGAATGCCTGGTCGGAAGGTTATACCGATCTGATTCACGTCTCCATTAACTCCAAGGGTTCTGCTACGTTCAGCAATGCCCTTCAGGCCCGTGACGACTTCTATCAGCATCACCCCGATGCCAAGGAGACCTTCCATATCCACCTCATCGACTCCAAAACCTACACCATGGCCTACGGCTGGGCAGTGGCCCAGGGTGTGAACATGGCCGCTGCCGGAAAAGAGGCCGAGGAGATCGTCGCCTACATTCAGGACTGGCTGGACCATGCGCGCGTCGTCTTTGCGCCGCTGGATCTGCGCTTTGCCAAAAAATCCGGCCGCATCTCCGCCGCCGCCGCCTTTATGGGAGAGGCCTTGGGGCTCAAGCCCATTATGACCTTTGTGGATGGGGAATCCAAAATTCTCTCCAAAGTTCGCGGAGAAAAGAATGTGATCTCCACCATTGTGGATATGTGCCGGAAGGAGCGCCAGAGCGGTACTCCCTATCTTTTGATTCGGGGCAACAATCACGAGCAGTCCGCCCGCCTGCGGGAGGCCTGCCAGGCCGCTCTGGGTGAGCCGACCGCCCTGGAATATCCCATCGGCGGTGTGGTAGCCATCAATGCCGGTCCTAATCTGGTGGGTATCGTCTACCGCGCGTAACGTGGACATTCGTTTACGCGTCGGCCCTTGCCATTGAATGGGTCCCATCCAAACGAACAATCCCCCTTGATGTAAGAACGCAGTCCTGCATCAGGGGGATTGCTGTTTGCAAAAGAGCACGCACACGTCTCAAAGCACCGGACCTTACGTTGTCAGGAAAAAAGAAACAGATAAGCCCATGCGTCAAGCAGCTCTCCACTTCATTCCAGTTAAGAAAGCGTTAAACAATCCCTGCCCCCCCTTCCATTTCCGCTAAAAAAAGATTAAGCTAGCCTTGACAATTCCCACCGCGCCCCACAGGAGGACGTGGGAGAGCATCAAAGGGGGCAAACGAAATGGTTTCTGCTCAAATCGCCGCTGTGGCGATTTTTCTGGTGATGTTTCTTTTGCTGGTGCTGGAGAAGTTTCCCCGGCACCTGGTAACCCTGCTTTGTGGTTTGGCCACGCTGGTGCTGGTCTTTGGAATCTGCATGAAGGACCCAAGCGCCATTGTAGAGTCGTTAAGCTTTCAAAGCTTTGTCTCGCCCACCTTTTGGTACTCCACCGGAGAGGTAGAGACCACCACAGGCATCAACTGGGAAACCATCCTGTTCATTGCGGGCATGATGATTATGGTGGAGGGCATGGCCGGCAGCGGCTTTTTCCGTTGGCTTTGCATTAAGCTGGCCCGTATGGTCCACTTCAAGCCCGCCCCTTTGTTCATCCTTTTTATGATCCTCTCCGCCACCCTGTCCATGTTCATTGACAGCATTACGGTCATCATGTTCCTGGCGGCGGTGACGGCAGAGCTGGCCCGGCTCATGGGCCTCAATCCCGCCCCGCTTATTTTGGCGGAGATCTTCTGTGCCAACCTGGGCGGCTCCGCCACCATGTGCGGCGACCCGCCGAACATTATCATCGGCGCCTCGCTGGGCTATTCCTTCTTTGACTTTATCAGTAATACCGGCGTCATTGCCCTGGCGGCCATGGTGCTGGTCGTTCCCTACTTCTATTTCTTCTTCCGGAAGTACCTGATCCCCTCGGGCACCGGCGCTGATCCCGCATCTTTCCCCGATCCCAGGGATGCCATCACCTCCATGCGCGGTTTTTTGGTCAGCTGCGCCATCTTTGCCGCGGCGGTTCTCCTTCTCATCACCCACGCCCAGACCGGGCTCACCGTGGCCACCATTGGACTTTCCATTGGCCTTGTCACCCTGCTGGCAGCTGGGAAAGAGGCCGGCACACTGCTCAAGCGCGTGGACTACGCAACTCTCCTCTTTTTCATCGGGCTGTTCGTGGCGGTGAGCGGCCTGGAGTACACCGGGACTCTGGAACTTCTGGCCCAGTTTATCCAGTTTGTCAGCGGCGGCAACGTCTATATTATGGTGGCCATCATCATCTGGGGCTCCGCCCTGGCCAGTGCCTTTATTGACAACATTCCCTTTGCCGCCACCATGATTCCCGTCATCCGCACCCTGTCCTCGGTACAGGGGGTAGACCTTCAGACGCTGGCCTGGGCCCTGTCCGTTGGAACGGACATTGGCGGAAGCGCCACCCCCATCGGAGCCTCTGCCAATGTGGTGGGGACCTCCATTGCGGCTAAAAACGGCTTCCCCGTCACCTGGGGGCAATATTGCAAGGCCCAGGCTCCAGCCACCATTCTGGTGCTGGTAGTAGCCACGGTTATTATCTTTGTCCGGTATCTATAACGTGAGGGAGGGTTTTCTTGTGGAGAAACAGCTGATCATTTCCGTATGCAGAGAGTTTGGCAGCGGCGGCCATGAGATCGCCTCCGAACTGGCCCGCCGGTTCAATCTACCCCTTTACGACAAAAATATTTTGGAGCAGATTGCCTGCAAACACAATCTGAACATCCGCCGTCTGGAACCCTATGACGAGGCCCCAAAGAATATCTTTACCTCCCGTAAGGTAAAGGGCTTCAGCAACTCTCCCGAGGAGCAGGTGGCCCAGATGCAGTTTCGCTACCTGCGTGCAAAGGCGGAAGAGGGCGTGTCCTTTGTGGTATTAGGACGCTGTTCGGAGGAGATTTTAAAGGACTTCCCCTGCCTTGTGTCCATTTTTGTCTTGTCAGACATTGCCTTTAAAAAGGAGCGCACCATGACGCGGGGCCACACTTCGGAGGAGGATGCCCTGGAGCTTATGGCCCGTGCAGACCGGAGGCGAAAATACTACCACAACCAGCACTGCCGCGGCAAATGGGGTGACTCCCGCAACTATGACCTGTGTGTCAACAGCGCACGGCTGGGCATCGACGGCACCACCGACCTGTTGGAGGGATACATCCGCTCCCGTCAGGCTCTGATGTAAGAACAAGACTGTGAAGGGACCACACCCTCCACAGTCTTATTTTTTCTCCCGGCCAAAGAGTTCCCGCAGTCCTATTAATATAAGGAATCCCCCAAAACACCTGCGCAGGGCTCCTTCCTCCAGTCCCGTAGCCACCCAGGCCCCCAGAGCGGCAAACACCAGTCCCGCTCCAATGGCAGGAAGAAGGGCTCTTTTTTCCACATAGCCATTTTTCAGGTGAGCTGGCAGGGCCAACAGCCCCGCAGGCAGGAAGTACAGCAAGTTAATCCCTTGCGCCAGGGACTGCTCTACCCCGGCGAAGGTCGTCATATACACCAGCAGCAGGGTTCCGCCTCCTACGCCAAAGCCGGACAGTACCCCAGTCGCCGCTCCCGCCAGGAGCGGGATCAACCATTCTCTCATAAAAAGCTTTTGATTCCTCCATAGAGCAGCAGCAGTCCAAAGGCCCGCCGAAGCCAGCTGACCTTCATTCCGCCAAACCATTTGCCCCCCATCCAGCCCCCCAGGGCTCCCCCTGCCAGGTAGGGCAGGGCTGTCATCAGATCCAGGCCGCCCCGCCAAAGATAGATCCCCGCCGACAGGGCGCACAGAGGCAAAATGACCGCCACCGAAGTGGCAAAAGCCTTCCGCTGCTCCAGCTTGCAAAATCCGGTGAGCGCAGGCACCAATACTGAACCGCCGCCCCCGCCGAAAAATCCATTGCACAGCCCCGCCGCCGCCCCCGCGGCCAAATAGCGCCATGGGATTTCGTTCAAAGCAAATCCCCCCATTTCCCAAATAGTATGTGGGAAATGGGGGGATTTTATCCTTTTTTATGTTCCACACAAGTAAGACCGCCCATCCGCTTGACAAGCTGCCCAGCACATAGTACGCTAACTAAGCAGCTAAGGTATTCATGTTTCGATATCATCGCAACGGGGGTATCCAATGTGCTGAACTGGATCTCATTTCTGACCTATGCTATCATCACTGCCGCCACCCCAGGGCCCAACAACATCATGTCCATGTCCAACGGC
The DNA here is from genome assembly GCA_944385035.1 of uncultured Oscillospiraceae bacterium. Taxonomy (GTDB): domain Bacteria; phylum Bacillota; class Clostridia; order Oscillospirales; family Oscillospiraceae; genus Lawsonibacter. Next base: position 141,791 of record CALWVV010000003.1, read on the forward strand.
ATTCGCAAGGGGTTTCGGGGGGCATTGCCCTTTAACCTGGGTATTTTAACCGGTTTTTCCATGGTGATGGTTTTATGTACCCTCTTCTGTACCCTGCTGGCCACTCTGATTCCAAAAATCAAGGTGCCCATGCTGGTGCTGGGGGCAGGGTATATGCTCTATTTGGCCTGGGAGATCTTCCGCTCCTCCGACCTCATTGAGGAGGACCACTCCCGCAGTGGATTTCTCTCTGGGCTTCTGCTGCAGTTCATTAACCCTAAAATCTACATCTACTGCATCATGTCCATGGAGGCCTATATCCTGCCCTTTTACAGTCAGGATTTCCAGGCACTGTTGGGCTTTGACCTGCTGCTGTCCTTGATCGGCTTTGTGTTTACCCTGTGCTGGACGGCGTTCGGCTCGGTCTTCCAAACGCTCTTTTCCCGCCATGCGCGGGTGGTGAACACCATTTTGGCGCTTCTGCTGGTTTACTGCGCGGTCTCGCTCTTTATGGCCTGAGCCTTAGTCGGTAAGCTTATCCAGCAGCAGCTTCAGTTCTTCCAGCTTTTCCTCCGGGCTGCCGGAGACAACCGCCTCCCGGACGCAGCAATCCATATGGGCCCGGAGGACCATGCGGTTGGCTTTTTTCAGGATGGACTGGGTAGCCATCAGCTGGTTGGATACATCCAGGCAGTACCGGTCCTCCTCCACCATTTTCAAAATCCCGTCAATCTGGCCCCGTGCGGTCTTTAAAAGCCGCTCAATCTGGGCGTGATCTGCCTTCATTGAATGGACACCACCTCATAGCCAGCCTCTGTCACGGCGTTGGTGAGGGTCTGGTCGTCCACCTCTTTGGAAAGGGTAAGTGCGGCGGACTTGCCCTCCAGACTCATTTCCACCTTGTCCACCCCGTCAATAGCGCTGAGGGCCTTTTCCACCCGTCCGGTGCAGTGGGTGCACATCATTCCTTCAATGATCATCGTCTTGTTCATGGTAGGTTCTCCTTTCGTTTCTTCCATTCTATTTTGTTCTTCCAGTTCCAGGGGGCAGCTTCCTTCACAGGGGGCTGTCCCTTGTTCTGTCCGGAATTTACTTTTAAAAAGCCGCAGGCGCAGCGCATTGCTGACCACGCACACCGAACTCAGGCTCATCGCCGCAGCGGCAAACATGGGGTTCAGCTGCCAGTGGGTCCAGTGGTAAAACACTCCGGCAGCCAGAGGAATCCCCAGAGAATTGTAGAAAAAGGCCCAGAAAAGGTTCTCCTTGATGTTGCGGATGGTGGCCCTGGAGAGCTCCACCGCGGCCGCCGCATCCAGAAGGTCCGACTTCATCAGTACAATGTCCGCACTCTCTATGGCCACGTCAGTGCCCGCTCCAATGGCCAGACCCACATCTGCACGGGCCAGGGCAGGGGCATCGTTAATGCCATCACCCACCATGGCCACCTTCTTCCCCGCCTCCTGAAGCTCCCGCACCTTTCGCTCCTTGTCCTGGGGAAGCACCTGGGCCATTACCTGGGTGACACCCAGCTCTTTTCCAATGGCGTCGGCCGTACGCTGGTTATCTCCGGTGAGCATGACCACTTCCAGTCCCAGCTGCCGGAAGGCGGCCACCGCCGCGGCACTGGTGGGCTTTGGGGTGTCGGCCACCGCAATGAGGCCAAGCACCCGCTTCTCATCCGCAAAGTACAGGGGTGTCTTGCCCTGCCCCGCCAGCTCCTCCGCCCTTTGGGCAAAGCTGCCCAGATCCACGCCATTTTCCTCCATCATGGCCTGGTTTCCACCCAAAAAGCTCCGGCCTTTCAGGGATGCCCGGACTCCCCGGCCATGGACGGCGGCAAAATCCTCCACCCGAGCCTGGGGCAGTGCCCGCTTTTTCCCTTCGTCCACAATGGCGGCAGCCAGAGGGTGCTCCGAGGGGGCTTCCAGGCAGGCAGCCAAAGTAAGCAGCCCCTCCTCATCCATGTCCTCCCCAGGCAGAATGTCGGTAACCACCGGTTCTCCGCGGGTGAGGGTACCTGTCTTGTCCAGCACCACGGTATCTACGGTATGAAGATGTTCCAGCGCTTCGGCGGATTTTACCAAAATACCGTTTTCCGCTCCTTTTCCGGTGCCCACCATAATAGCCACCGGGGTGGCAAGGCCCAGGGCGCAGGGGCAGGAGATGACCAGCACCGCCACCCCGGCCGTCAGGGCTTTTGTCACATCGTACCCACTGGCCACAAACCACACCAGGGCCGTCACCGCCGCAATGGCCATGACCACCGGCACAAAGACTCCGGCCACCTTGTCAGCCAGCTTGGCAATGGGGGCTTTGGAGGCGGAGGCCTCCTCCACCAGGCGGATCATCTGGGCCAGGGTGGTGTCCTCCCCCACCCGGCTGGCTTCCAAAACAAAATAGCCGGATTTGTTGAGGGTGGCGGCGGCCACCTTGTCCCCAGGGCCCTTATCTGCGGGGATGGACTCACCCGTGAGGGCGGACTCGTCCACCGCGGAGTTTCCCTCCACAATCACCCCGTCCACCGGGATGGACTGTCCTGGCCGAACGGCCACCTTATCCCCTACCCGGACCTCTTCTACGGGAATTTCCACTTCCTCTCCATTCCGAAGGACATGGGCGGTCTTGGGGGCCAGATCCATCAAGCGGGTAATCGCCTGGCTGGTTTTGCCTTTGGACCGGGTCTCCAGAAATTTTCCCAGGGTAATAAGCGTCAAGATCATTCCGGCGGACTCAAAGTACAAGTCCATATGGTACCGCTCCACCAGTGCCATGTCCCCATGGCCCAGGCCGTAGCCCATCTGGTAGATGGCAAACACCCCATAGACCACCGCCGCGGCGGAACCGACTGCAATGAGGGAATCCATGTTGGGCGCCCCATGACAAAGAGTTTTAAACCCAACCTTATAATACTTATCGTTGAGATAAAGGATGGGCAGCGTGAGCAATAGCTGCGTCAAAGCGAAGGAAAGTGCGTTTTCCATCCCCACCAGGAAGGAAGGCAGGGGTGCTCCCAGCATGTGGCCCATAGAGATATAAAAAAGCGGGATCAGGAATACAAAGGACCACACCAGGCGGTGCTTCATGGAGGCAATCTCCCCCTCCATCCCATCTTCCCGGTTTGTCACAGCGGCGCTCTTCCCCTTTTCCTGCGGGAGAGAAGCCCCATATCCCGCCTCCTCCACTGCTTTGATGATGTCCTGGGCGGTCAGACGGCTCTCGTCAAACTGAGCCACCATGGAGTTGGCCAATAGGTTGACCTCCGCCTTCTCCACTCCCTCCAGCTTGTTGACGGCTTTTTCCACATGGGCGGAGCACGCACTGCAGGTCATGCCGGTTATATTGAATTTCTGCTTCATAATCTTCACCAGTCTTTCTTCTCCCCTCGGGTATACCCCACCCCAGGGGGGTGTTATCATTTTATCCTCAGGGACTCCTTTTGTCAAGAGGGCAGAAACCTTTGCCCACCGGGACAGAACAAATCCCCAAAAGCTGTGCGAATGGTCAAAGGACGGGAACGCAGCTTCCCAGTTCTCCCGTCCTACAGAATCTTTCCGGTTATAAATTTACAGTTTATTTATATAATATGTGCTATACTTTCCTTTGTCCAAATCAAACAACAGAGGAGGTTTCCCTGTGGGCTTACAGCAGCTATCCTGGCGCCAGCGGGGCGCGCTCTGGCTTCGCCTGTCCATCCGCTTTGTGGTGACGCTGGCTTGTTTCCTCATCATTTACTTTTTGGGCCGGCCCTTACTGTCTCTTTTTGCTCCATTCCTTCTGGCCCTGATTACCGCTGCCTTGCTCAATCCCCTGGTCAAGCGGCTCCAGCGGACCTTCGGATGGAGCCGCGGGCCGCTGTCCCTGCTGCTCCTGCTGCTGCTCTTTGGTCTGGCAGGCGGCGCTATGGTGCTGCTGGTCTACGCCGCAGTAGGACAGCTGGTCTCCCTGGCTCAAAACTGGAGCGGTCTTTTGGACAGCCTTCAGTCTACGCTGGAGCAAATTGAGGACCTGTCCTTCAATCTTTGGGCCCTGGTTCCCCCCCAGGTAGCCGATTTTATCAACGCCACCTTCAATAGCTTTTTTGAGTGGTTCAAGGATTCCGCCTCCAACTGGCTGGCCACCTTCGGCTCCGCCGTGGGCGAAAAGGCCATGGGGCTTCCCTCCTTTGTCATTGCCCTGGTCATCTACGTCATGGCAGCCTACCTGCTCACCGCCGACTATCCCTATCTGCGCAGCCGGGCGGCCCAGCATCTGGACGAGGGGCTGCTTCACTTCCTGGGCCAGGTTCGCTCTGTGGCCCTGGGGGCCTTCGGCGGGTATCTGAAGGCGGAGCTTTTCCTCTCGGTAGGCGTCTTTTTCATATTGCTGGCCGGCTTTACCATAATCCGTCAGCCCTATGGCCTGCTGCTGGCGCTGGGACTTGCTGTTCTGGACTTTATCCCCATCGTGGGAGCGGGCACCGTGATGGTCCCCTGGGCCTTCATGGCCCTCTTTTTGGGAAATTTTGCCTCAGCGGTGGAGCTGATGGTCATCTGGGGCGTGATCGCACTGTTTCGCCGGGTGATGGAACCAAAGTTTGTAGGCGATCAGACGGGCCTGTCCCCCATTCTCTCCCTGGTGAGCATTTACGTGGGCATGAAGCTGGGGGGCGTGCTGGGAATGATCCTGGGGCCTATCCTCCTGCTGGTACTGCTGAACCTGGCCGGAATGGGCATGTTCCACGGCCTTCGCATGGACCTGATTGCCGCCGCACGGGACGTAGCCGCCATTTTATCCCACCCTGTAGAGACGCCGGACAAAAAAAGTTAAAACTTCCCGAAATTGTTCAAAAACATCTTTGTTTTTCTTCATGCTTTCTTCACAATTAGGCGCTATGATAATCCCTGTAAAAAGAAGGATCCCTGTTGGACATCCTTTGAAAGGAGCGTTTTCATCATGGATGAATTTAATTTCTATAACAGCGAGAATGACGGCTACCGGGGTGGTTTCGGCGACTACACAGATCCCACACCCAATTCCCAGCCACAGTACCAATACACCCAGCAGCCGGGCACACCCGGCCAAGGCCCCAGAAAGAGGGGCGGAGCCCGCAAGATCATCGCTCTGCTTTTGGCCTGTGCCCTGGTGGGCGGCGGAGCCGGCGTAGGAGGGGCCGCATTGTACGGCAAGCTCACCCAGCCTGAGACCGTGGTCTATGAGGGCGAGCGTCCCCAGGTCCAGACTGTGGTCAATTCCAACAGCGGTCAGCCCATGACCGCAGAGGAACTTTACGCCGCAAACCTGGCCTCCTGCGTAGGTATTACGGTAAATACCACCGTGAATATCTTCGGCCAGACCACCACCTCTGCCGCCAGCGGCTCCGGCTTTGTGCTGACCCAGGACGGTTACATTGTTACCAACTATCACGTGATCGAGGATGCGGCGAAGGACCCCTCCGTCACCATCGAAGTCTCCTTTGCCAGCGGTGAAAAGTACACCGCCAAACTGGTAGGCGGCGAGCAGGACAATGATGTGGCCATCATCAAGATCGATGCCACCGGCCTCCAGGCCGTTACCCTGGGTGACAGCGACAAGCTGGTGGTAGGCGAGCCGGTCTACGCCATCGGCAACCCTCTGGGCGAGCTGACCTATTCCCTCACCGACGGCATCGTCTCCGCCCTGGACCGTCTGATCACCACCTCCACCACCAATGAGAACGGCCAGACGGAGACCACCACCCTTAACGTGCTGCAAACCAACTGCGCCATCAACCCCGGCAACTCCGGCGGCCCCCTCTTTGACAGCTACGGCAATGTGGTGGGCATCGTATCCGCTAAGTATACCCAATCCTCCTCCGGTGTCTCTGCCGAGGGCCTGGGCTTCGCCATTCCCATCAACGATGTAAAGACCATTCTCTCCGACCTCATCGAGCACGGCTATGTCACCGGCAAGCCCTATATGGGCGTTCAGGTCTCCTCTGTCCCTGAATACGCTCAGCGCTACGGCATCAGCGCCGGCGCCTATGTGGAGAGCGTAGCCGACGGCTCCTGTGCTCAGAAGTCCGGCCTCCAGACGGGCGACATCATCATCGCCATTGACGATACCGCCATTGATTCCAGCTCTGCTCTCACTGCGGCGCTGTCCTCCAATTACAAGGCTGGAGACACCGCCACCCTCACTGTGCTGCGCGGCACTGAGACCAAAACGCTCTCCATCACCTTTGATGAAAAGAACGAGCAGACCGAAGCAGCTAACCAACCTCAGCAGCAGTCCAATGAACAGCAGCAACAGCAATCCGGCAACTCTTATAACTGGCCCTTTGGCAACTATTTCGGCTGGTAAGCACACTTCCCCACATCTCTTCTCATTCGTCTCCCTGATACCCGCGGTCCAGGCCGCGGGTATTTTTTTTAAATTCATAGACAAGACAGGAATTGTTGTTATAATATAAATTGGATTTGTATGGAAGCGGCCTGGCCGCTTTTTGATTCGGGGCCGCGCCTGGCGAATGGCGTTGATGGTTGATTGGGAGGCCTTGGATCACCGGTTTTACAGAAAGAAAGGATCGATCAACATGGAAATCAACGGACAGACCGTTGGCGAGAGTGCCCGTTATGATGAAATGGGCCTCTCCCCCGAGCTTCTGCGTGCCATCGGAGAGAAAGGCTATGTCACCGCCACCGCCGTTCAGACGGGGGCCATCCCCTATTTTATGGACTGGAAAGATGTCATTGCAAAGGCTCCCACCGGCACGGGGAAAACCTTTGCCTTTGGCATCCCCATGGTAGAGCACATTGACCCCCAGGATGACAGTGTCCAGGCTCTGGTACTGGCCCCCACACGGGAGCTGGCCATCCAGATTCAGGACGAGCTGCGGGACCTGTGTACCTTTAAAGAGGGTGTGCGGGTGGTGTGCCTCTATGGGGGACAGCCCATTGAAAAGCAGATCACCCAGCTGAAAAAGCGCCCTCAGATCGTGGTGGCCACCCCTGGGCGGCTGATGGACCACATGAAACGGCGCACTGTCCGCCTGGATAAGGTTCAGACCGTGGTACTGGACGAGGCCGACCGGATGCTGGACATGGGCTTTGTCCGGGATGTCACCCATATTTTGGATAAAATGCCCCAGCGCCGGAATCTGGGCATGTTTTCTGCCACCATCTCCCGTGAGGTGCTGGATATCTCCTGGGTCTACCAGCGCGACCCGGTGGAGATCACCGTCCAGGCCGATCAGGAAAACCGTCCCGACATTGCCCAGTACCGGCTGGATGTGGAGCGCAATGAGAAAGCGGACACTATGGCCCGGCTGCTGGAAATGGGGGGCTATGAGCGTGTCATTGCCTTCTGCAACACCAAGAACATGACCGACCGTCTCACCGGACTTCTGTCCATGCGGGGCATTCCTTGCCAGGCCATCCACGGAGACATTCCACAATCCTCCCGTGAGAAAACCCTGCAAAAATTCCGGGATGGCAAGCTCCGGGTTCTGGTGGCCACCGATGTAGCCGCCCGCGGACTGGATATTGACGACGTGGATGCCGTCTTTAACTATGACGTCCCCGATGAAAACGAGTACTATATCCACCGCATCGGCCGCACCGGCCGGGCAAAGCGCCACGGGGTGGCCTTCTCCCTGGTGTCCACTATTACCGAGGGGCTTCGCTTGGACGACATTCAGAAAAACACCGGCAGCGACATCCGCACAGTCTATTTTAACGACAAAGGCGATTTGGTATCCGCGGTGAAGCAATGAGACGGATTTCTCTCAAGGGCGGCTTCTGGCTAAACCTCTTCTCCTGTCTGCTCATCCCTGGGTATACCCTGTGGTTTGCCGGGAGCGTGGCATGGTTTCGCACCAACTTCTCCGTCATCGCCGTCACCGGTGTGGATAACTATCGCGGTTTTATTTACTGGGGCATTCTTTTGGGCGGCTACTTCTGCATTATGCTCACCCGGCTGTCTCTGGTCCTGCCCCGCTTTTGGCAAAGGGTGGCTCTGCGGCTCATCACGCTGGGCGCTTGCCTGTCCCTTGCCTATGCTCTGGCTATTCCCTACCTCCCGGCCTACTTCCCCAAATATGCCACTCTGCACGTGGTGTTGGCCGCCCTGGCCAGCGTACTTTTGATGGTGGCCCTTCTGCTATGCCTGCTTTCCCTCCGGCGAGGGGAACGTGAAAAATACCGGGGACTGCTGCGGGCATGGGTCCTGATCGCCATATTCAGCGCAATTCTCTTCTGCATCCCGCAAATGGTCTCTTCGGCCCTGGAGGTATTCTTCTCCATCTCCTCCGTCCTCTTGACCCGCAAGCTTTGGATTACCTGCAATGCGGATCACCGACCTTACTCCCATTAAAATTTTTATCAATCTTTCATCTTCTCCCCATGGATTTTTTAACCCGGAAGGCGTATCCTGTTATCAGAGGGAGCAAACGCTCCCCTTGTATACACGACATTTCATAAAGGAGTGATTTATATGGGAGGCAAGCGGCTCTACCGCACCGAATATCAATATAAAATGCTGTGCGGTGTATGCGGCGGGATTGCCGAATATTTTGATATCGACCCCACCCTGGTGCGGGTAGGCTGGGTCATTGCGGCGTTTATGGGCTCTCTGGGAATCTGGGCCTATATCATCTGCGCCATCATTATGCCAAAGAAAAGCGACATCTACCCCGGCTGCTAAGAGAAAGGAGGCCCTTTTATGCTCCTCACCCGTCCTTCCGTTCCCGATGACGTCCCTGCCCAGCGCCACCTGTGGCAGCTGGCCTTTGGCGATGGGGATGCCTATGTGGACAACTTCTATTCCTCCTATTACCGTCCCGAGCGGGTACTGGTTCTGGAGGAGGATGGACAGGTCCGCTCCATGACCGCTTGGTTTGATACCACCTTCGTGGTGCCGGGGAAAGGGGCATACCGGGCTGCCTACCTCTATGCGGTGGCCACCCATCCGGATTGCCGGGGACGGGGACTGGCTGGAAAGCTGCTCTCTGACGCCGACGCTTATTTTCAAACCCTGGACATTCCAGCCGTAACCACTGTCCCGGCTGAGCCATCCCTTCACCATTTTTTTGCCGCCAACGGCTTTGGGGAGTGCTTCCGCCATTTCGAAGGAACACTATCCCCCTCAGAACTCCCCCCGCCTCCCCAGACTGCTCTTCTTTGTGCGGCTTCCCCCATGGAATACGCTGCCACACGGGAACCTCTTCTGGCTGCAATTGCTCATATTGCCTATCCCGAGGATGCGCTGCGGTATCAGGCAGGCTGCTGCACCCTGGGTGGAGGCGGACTGTTTTGTGCCTCCACCAGCGCCGGGCCGGTCTGTCTGTGCGCAGAGGGGGCAGGAGATGGAACCGTGATGGTCAAAGAGCTGCTGGGCAGCCCCGCTGCCTGCCGTCTGGCATTGGCAGACCTGCCTCGGGTCGCCCCGGCACAGCGCTGGCTGGTGCGCACCCCCCGGCTTCCAGAGGAGAGCTCCGCCAACTGCTCCAAGGGACAATTTGGAATGCTCAAGTGGCTCGATTCGTCGCTCCATAGGGCCTGGGATTGGTCCACCACCGGTTATCTTGGCTTAGCCTTTGACTGATTTCTTGCATATTGTCTAAAAACGGCTGTTTCTTTTTGTGGATTCAGCCGTTTTTTATGTTCCTTCCCCTCCGTTCCACAGCTTTTTCGTTGTGGTAACCTCCACAAAATAAATGCTTTACTCTGGGTCATTTTATGATATGATATACATATCAAAGCACAACAGAAGCTTTTCTGCTTGATTTACATCGGAAATATCAATTATGAAAGGTTTCTGTCAAAAAACCACCGAAATTATATTTAGGAGGAATGCTGCTATGAATCAGTACATCGAGAGAGTTCTGAACGACACCAAGACCAAGAATGCCAACGAGCCCGAGTTCCTGCAGACCGTTGAGGAGGTCCTCAGCTCCCTGGAGCCCGTTATCAACGCCCACCCCGAGTATGAGAAGGCCGCTCTGCTGGAGCGCATGGTCGAGCCCGAGCGCACCATCGAGTTCCGCGTGACTTGGGAAGATGACAACCACGTCTGGCACGTCAACCGTGGCTACCGCGTTCAGTACAACGCGGCCCTCGGCCCCTACAAGGGCGGCATCCGCTTTGACCCTTCCGTTAACCTGTCCATCATCAAGTTCCTGGGCTTCGAGCAGGTTTTTAAGGACGCTATGACCGGCCTGCCCATCGGCGGCGCCAAGGGCGGCTCCGACTTCGATCCTCGCGGCAAGAGCGACGCCGAGGTCATGCGTTTCTGCCAGGCCTTCATCACCGAGCTGTATCGTCACATCGGCCAGGACATCGACTGCCCCGCCGGCGACCTGGGCTGCGGCGGCCGTGAGATCGGCTATATGTATGGTCAGTACCGCCGTCTGGTGGGCGCTGCTGAGTTCGGCGCTCTGTCCGGCAAGGCTGTCTGCACCGGCGGTTCCATCCTGCGTCCCGAGGCCACCGGCTACGGCGCTGTCTACTACCTGGTAGAGGCCCTGAAGCACGACGGCGAGTCCATCGAGGGCAAGCGGATCGCTATCTCCGGCTACGGCAACGTGGGCTGGGGCATCATGAAGAAGGCTGCTGAGCTGGGCGCCAAGGTCACCTACTTTGCCGGCCCCGACGGCTACATCCACGATCCCGACGGCGTGGACACCGAGGAGAAGCTCAACTACATCCTGGAGATGCGCGCCAAGGATCCTATGCACTGCCAGCCCTACGCCGAGAAGTTCGGCTGCGAGTTCGTGCCTGGCCAGAAGTGCTGGGGCGTCAAGGACGTGGACATCTACATGCCCGCCGCCACTCAGAACGACGTCAACATGGAGTGGGCTGAGAAGATCGCTGCTTCCGGCGTGAAGTACTACATCGAGGTCGCTAACATGCCCACCACCAACGAGGCTCTGGAGTTCCTGAAGAGCCAGAAGCACATCGTTGTCGCTCCCTCCAAGGCTGTTAACGCCGGCGGCGTGTCCGTGTCCGAGCTGGAGATGGCTCAGAACGCCGAGCGTCTGTACTGGTCCGCTGAGGAAGTCGACGCCAAGCTGCAGGGCATCATGAAGAACATCTATCACTCCTCCGTGGAGGTCGCCGAGCGCTATGGCCTGGGCTACGATCTGGTGGCCGGTGCCAACATCGTGGGCTTCCAGAAGGTTGCTGACGCCATGATGGCTCAGGGTATCTTCTAATTTCTCCCTCTTCTATACAACATAATGTCGGGGAGCTCTTCGGAGCTCCCCGACATTATTTTATCCTTTCGGCCATATGATTTTTCCGTCCTTAAAGGTAGCCGCCACCTGGATCTCCCGCAGCTTCTCTTTGGGGATATCCAATGGATTCTCACTCAGCAGAACAAAGTCCGCCTGCTTGCCCGGCTCGATGGTTCCCAACCGCTCTTCCCAGAAATACTGGTAGGCCGCACCTGCCGTTACAGCACGAAGTCCTTCCCGGACTGAGACACACTCCTGTGCGCCCAAGTGCACCCCCTGCCGGGTCATACGGTTGGCGGCGCACCACACGGTCTCCAGCATATCAGGCTGTATCACAGGAGCATCCTGATGGAATGTCACAGGAATTCCCCATTGCAGCGCACTGTGTACCGGGCTGATCTGTGCTGCCCGTTCCAGCCCGAAGTTGCGGATGTGAGTATCGCCCCAGTGGTACACATGGGCTACAAAGAAGGACACGACCGCTCCCAGCTTTTTGACGCGCTCCAGCTGATCCAGCCCCAGCAGCTGTCCGTGAATGATCACCGGCCGAAGCTGGGCCAGCTCCGGGTGCTTGTTCTCCGCCTGTTCCAGACAGCGCAGAAACTGCTCTGCAGCACCGTCTCCGTTGCAGTGGCACAGCAGCTGTGTCTTGTGTGCCCAGGCAAACTCCATCGCTTCCAGCACCTGCTCGTCCGACATGGTACCGTACCCACAGTACTCTCTCTCCCCCATATAGGGTGTGCGCATCCAGGCAGTGCGTCCCTGGGGTGAGCCATCCAGAAAGATTTTGACCCCCCCGATTCTAAGATGTGCCTGGGGCGGCAGGCAGCCAAATTCCTCCATCGCCTTTTCATAGCAATCCGGAGAAGGATAGGCCACCAAGTCCAGTTTCAGCAGCTTCTGCTCCAACAGCATGTGGTACAGAGGAAACATCTCTTTTACCACCATCCCATCCTGCATGGTGGTAATGCCGTGGGCGGCGTATTTTTCCTGTGCCTTACCGAATACCTCTAAAAGGTCCTTGGGATCTGGAGAAGGGATCTGCTTCAAACAGGCAATGAAGGCGTTTTCTTCCAAATAGCCGGTTAACTTTCCTTCTTTTACCTCGATTCTTCCCCCCTCCGGCACAGGGGTCTCCGGCGTAATCCCCAGCGCCTCCAGGGCCATCGTATTCATCAGCCCCATGTGTCCCGACTTATGGTGGATCACCAACGGGTACCCCGGCGCCATGGCATCCAACTGTTCCAACGTGGGATGCTTTCCTCCCGGAAGCTGGTTATGGTCATAATCCCGTGCCTGTACCCATGTGCCGGGCGCAGGCTTTGTCTCCAGCAGGAATTCCTTCACGCGCTGGCAAATTTCCTCTACGCTCTGGGTGCCGTTCAAGGACGCCTGAAGGCAGGCATATGCCATTTGAGAAAAGTGGCTGTGGGCGTCGATAAATCCCGGCATGAGCGTCCCCTGAAATTGGATTTCCTTACAGCCTCCGCCCATTTTTTTCAGCTCTGCCCCGCGCCCCACCGCGCGGATCACACCATCCTCCACCAGCACAGCCTCGGCATACATGGGTTCAGCCATGGTCAACACCTGGCCCAGATACAGCTCTCTCACGTTCATTCCTCCATTCTGTTAAATTGTCCGTTCCTTTTAGTCTCTTCCAGCTTGTGTTTTCTATACCATCCATATAAAACAGCAGAACCGCCCCCACAAGGGCGGTTCCTTTGTCAGTTCGTCTCCAGAGGCAGCAGCTTCTTTCTCTGGAACAGGAACAGCGTCAGTGTGGTGGACGAGGCCAGAATATCCGCCACTGGCTCTGCAATATAGATTCCCAACACATTGCCCATAGCCCAGGGCAGCAGCAGTGCCAGCGGGATCAGCAGGATCACTTTCCGCAGCAAGGCCAAAAAGAGGCTGGTTTTCGCCTGTCCCATGGCCATAAAAGCGGACTGGCAGGCCATCTGGGCACCAAAGGCCCAGATTCCGCCAAAGAAGATGGGCATCATCGTTCCGGTCAGTTCCACCAGCTCCGGATCATCACTAAAGATGAGGGCCAACTGCTCGGGGATGAGGGAAACCACCAGAAACGCACAGACCGTCACTGTGAGGGTGACTTTCAGCAGCAATTTGAACGTCTTGCGCACCCGCTGGTAGTTTTGAGCCCCGTAGTTATAGCTCATCAGAGGCTGCACACCCTGGGTAATTCCCTGAGTAGGCATGACCACCATCTGCATAACGCTCTGCATAATGGTAAGGGTGCCCACGTACAGGTCGCCTCCATAGCGCTGAAGGCCCGTATTGAGTACCACGGTGACCAAACTCTCTGTAGACTGCATGATAAACGGCGCAACTCCCAAAGCTGCAATTTTGCTGATCACGCTCCAGTTGGGGCGCAGATTGGCTCTGCGGATGCGCAGTCCCGACCGTCCGGAACAGAGAAAGCCTACCACCCAGCAGGCACTGATCCCCTGAGAAATCACGGTGGCAATGGCCGCTCCGCGTACCCCCATGTTGAACACAAAGATAAACACCGGGTCCAGAATAATATTCAGCACCGCGCCGATAAGCACGGAGCACATAGCCACCATAGCCTTTCCCTGGGCGCTGATAAAGGTATTGAGTCCCAGGGCATACTGGACAAAAATCGTGCCCAGCAGGTAGATGGAGATATAGTCCACCGCATAGCCGATGGTATCCGCAGATGCTCCAAAGGCCATGAGGACAGGTTCCTTAATGATGGAAAATAGCACCGTCAGCACCACTGAGGTGCACAAAAGCATGGTGGTGGAGCTGCCCAGAATCTTCTCCGCTCCATCCCGGTCCCCTGCTCCCAATCGGATGGATGCCAACGGCGCGCCGCCCATACCGGCAAAGGCCGCAAAAGCGGAAATCAGCATAATAATGGGAAAGGTGATTCCCAAACCAGTAAGGGCGGTCCGCCCCACCTCAGGAATATGCCCAATGTAGATCCGGTCTACAATGTTATAGAGCATATTGATAACCTGTGCCGCCACCGCCGGTACCGCCAGTTTTAGCATCAACATACCAATGGGAGCGCTGGCAAGGGCTTCCTCACTGCTGCGATTGATACGCGCCAACTTAGGTCCTTCCTCTCGTCAATTTTTGTGGTGAAAGGTAGTATATCACAGTTTCCCAAGTAAGAAAAGCGGAATTGTGTGAACACAATTCCGCTTACTCTTAAAATTTTGCGCCGCCGAACTCCGCCAGCTTCAGACCCTTGTTCCGGTCCTGTACCCACTGGATGGACCACTGGGACGCAAACAGCAGCAGCTGGTTGCCCTTGTAGTCCTCCACCAGCTTTGCATCGTTGGGAAGAAGCAGGTCCTCTTCCTTCAGAAGAGGCGCGTCCTCATCCTCCCGCACGATCCACCGCAGGTACTCAAAGGGCAGGCCCTCCTTGTAGAGCTCCACATTGTATTCGCTGCGCAGGCGGTACTCCAGCACGTCAAATTGCAGGGTACCTACCACGCCCACAATAACCTCCTCCATGCCGGTGTATGGGGTCTTGAAGATCTGGATGGCGCCCTCCTGGGCGATCTGTTCCACACCCTTCAAAAATTGCTTGCGCTTCATGGTGTCAATGGAGCGAATGCGCTCAAAGTGCTCCGGGGCAAAGGTGGGGATGGGGTCAAAGGCAAACTTTTTACCCGGCGCACATAGAGTATCTCCGATGGAGAAGATGCCCGGATCAAAGACACCAATGATGTCTCCGGCATAGGCCTCCTCAATGATCTCCCGCTCGGCAGCCATCAGCTGCTGAGGCCGGGACAGGCGGATTTTCTTGCCGCCCTGCATGTGGTAGACTTCCTTGTCCGCCTCAAACTTGCCGGAAACCACCCGCATAAAGGCGATCCGGTCCCGGTGGGCCTTGTTCATGTTGGCCTGAATTTTAAACACAAAGGCGGAAAAGTTTTCATCAAAGGAATCGATGACCTCATCCCCTGCCTTTCGGGGCAGCGGAGCGGTGGTCATGCGCAAGAACTCCTCAAGGAAGGGTTCCACACCGAAGTTGGTCAGCGCGGACCCGAAAAACACAGGAGACAGCTTCCCGTGGCGCACCCGGTCCAGGTCAAAATCACAGGAAGCTCCGTCCAGAAGCTCAATTTCGTCCACCAGCTGGTCCCGCTTGGATTGGCCGATCAGGTCGGCCAGGGCGGGGTCGTCGGGCTCAATCACCGTGGCAGTGGCCGCCTTGGCGTTGGTATTGGAGGTAAAGTGAATGACCTTCCGGTTCTGCCGGTCGTAGACACCCTGAAATTCCTTGCCGCAGCCGATGGGCCAGTTCATGGCATAGGTGTCGATGCCCAGCTCATGTTCCAACTCCTCACACAGCTCAAAGGGATCCCGTGCCTCCCGGTCCATCTTATTGATGAAGGTGAAGATAGGGATGTCCCGCATGGCACAAACCTTAAAGAGCTTTCGGGTCTGGGCCTCCACGCCCTTGGCCGCATCGATGACCATGACGGCGGAGTCGGCAGCCATGAGGGTACGGTAGGTATCCTCCGAGAAGTCCTGGTGGCCGGGGGTGTCCAGAATGTTGATGCAAAAGCCCTCATACTGGAACTGCATGACAGAAGAAGTGACCGAGATACCACGCTGCTTCTCGATCTCCATCCAGTCGGAGGTAGCCGCCCTTGTATTCTTCTTTCCCTTCACCTGTCCAGCCTGCGCAATGGCTCCGCCATAGAGGAGGAATTTCTCCGTCAGGGTCGTCTTACCGGCGTCCGGGTGGGAGATAATGGCAAAGGTTCTTCTGCGTTTGATTTCCGCTTCATAATTCGACAAAAGGGTCCACTCCCTTACATAGATTCAAATATAAGCATATTATTCTACCATAATAGCCCACCTTATCGCAAGTAAAACCGCAAAAAGAAAGACGGAAATCCGAAGATTTCCGTCTTTGTGTCAGAAAATCAATTAGGCCAGCTTGGCGCCGTTGACCTTGACGCCGGGGCCCATGGTGGCAGCCACGGTGCAGCTCTTGATGTACTGACCCTTGGCAGCAGCGGGCTTAGCCTTGATGATCGCGCCCATGATGGCGTTGAAGTTCTCGCTGAGCTTCTCAGCGCCGAAGGAGACCTTGCCGATGGGGCAGTGGATGATGTTGGTCTTGTCCAGACGGTACTCCACCTTACCGGCCTTGATCTCGTTGACGGCCTTGGTCACGTCCATGGTGACGGTGCCGGCCTTGGGGGAGGGCATCAGGCCCTTGGGGCCCAGAACCTTACCCAGACGGCCCACAACACCCATCATGTCGGGAGTGGCAACCACAACGTCAAAGTCGAACCAGTTCTCCTTCTGGATCTTCTCCACCAGATCCATCTCGCCCACATAGTCGGCGCCGGCCTCACGGGCCTCGTCGGCCTTGGCGGCCTTGGCAAACACCAGCACGCGCTGGGTCTTGCCGGTGCCGTGGGGCAGCACGATGGCGCCACGGACCTGCTGGTCAGCGTGACGGGAGTCAACGCCCAGTTTCACGTGCAGCTCGACGGTCTCGTCGAACTTAGCGGTGGCGGTGTCCACCACCAGCTTCATAGCCTCGTCAGTGTCATACAGCGCGTTCTTGTCGATCTTCTTGGCGCTGTCCTGATATTTCTTACCTCTAAACATCTTCTACCCTCCTTACTCGCCCACCAGGATACCCATGGAGCGGGCAGTGCCGGCGATCATGCTCATAGCGGCCTCGATGCTGGCGGCGTTCAGGTCGGGCATCTTGGTCTCGGCAATCTTGCGGACGTCTTCCTTGCTGATGGTGGCAACCTTGTTCTTGTTGGGCACACCGGAAGCCTTCTCCAGGCCACAGGCCTTCTTGATCAGCACGGGAGCGGGGGGAGTCTTGGTGATAAAGGTGAAGGAGCGGTCAGCGTAGACGGTGATGATGACAGGGATGATCATGCCCACGTCATTCTTGGTCCGCTCGTTGAACTCCTTGGTGAAAGCGGCAATGTTCACGCCGTGCTGGCCCAGAGCGGGACCAACAGGGGGAGCGGGGGTTGCCTTGCCGGCGGGGATCTGCAGTTTTACATATCCAGTTACTTTCTGTGCCACGAAAGAGCACCTCCATTTGAAAAATGTGGTCGTTTGGCGGGACCTCTCCGGTCCCTCCCACGTTCATGCGGCAAACGCCGCAAGAGTTTTTTCGGTTGTCGCGCCGTTATCTTCCCTGCTCGGGAATTCGGCACTTCTGGTTGTCATGCCTCGCCTGTTCGCCACACGCGGCTCCCCTTCGCCTCGGGACATAAACATTCGGGCTTTGCCCTCTTTGGTTTATATCCCTCGCTCCGGTCCATCCGCGCTGCTCACAACGGCTCGGGCACTTCTTATTCATTAGCGGGCTCCACCTGGTCCAGCTCCAGCTCCACGGGGGTTTCCCGTCCAAACATGGACACCACCACGCGGACCTTGTTGTGATCCAGGTCGATCTCCTCCACAGTACCCAGGAAGGATTCCAGGGCGCCGTCGGTGATGCGTACGGTATCGCCCAGCTGATAGCTGACTACGATCTCCCGCTTCTCCACCCCAAGGGCGGCCACGTCGGCATCGGAGAGGGGGATGGCCTTGTTGCCCTCGCCCAAAAATCCGGTGACGCCGCGGATATTGCGCACCACATGCCAGGTCTCGTCGTTCATCACCATCTTCACCAGCACATAGCCGGGGAACACCTTGCGCTCCACTTCCTTGGGGCCATTGTCGGTGATCTCGGTGACGGTTTCCAGGGGGATACTGATCTCATGGATCAGCTCCTGCATGCCGCGGTTCTCAACGTACTTTTCAATGGTGGCCTTCACCGTATTCTCATAGCCGGAATAGGTGTGTACCACATACCAATTCGCATTGTCAGCCATCTGCTTCACCTTAGCCCAGCTTTGTGAGGATCAGCTCGATAGCCTGTCCAGCCACAAAGTCAAACAGCCAGATAAACACACCCACAATAACGACGCAGGCAATGACGATCAGGGTATTGTTGATGGTCTGCTTGCGGGTGGGCCACTGAACCTTCTTCAGCTCGCTCTTCATGTCTTTGAACCACTTAGCGGCGCGGGCGAAGAAACCGGGCTTTGACTTTTTCTCGGCCTTCTTGTCCTTTTTAGCCTGGACGGCCTGCTCTACCTTTTCGTTCTCAGCCATTATTACCCTTCTTTCATGTCAGCCTTCTGGGACAAATTACTTCGTCTCATTGTGAACAGTGTGCTTTCTGCAGAAGGGACAATACTTGTTCAGCTCCAGACGGTCGGGGGTATTCTTCTTGTTCTTCATGGTGTTGTAGTTTCTCTGCTTGCACTCAGAGCACCGGAGGGTGATCTTAATGCGAGCGCCGGCCTTACCTGCCATTTGTCGGCACCTCCTTTTTAATTTCCACAGGGTCTCCGAACGAATCTTTACCAAAAAGAAAACGCCGGACACGGCCTGCCTTTTGCCGAATCCAGCGCCCGCGGGCGCACTGGGACGCCCAGGGTCACGGTGAAGATTCGGCTTTTGTTTGCCTCCCTGTGTTCCAAGATTTGGTCCAGGGGATCGTGCGTCAAACACCGTAAAAATGTGCACGACAAATAAGCCCCTTTTCACAGGTATGAATACTATACCACTTCTTCCCTGCCGCGTCAAGCATTTTCTTTTTATATTTGTTAGATTTCCGTTAAAAGACAGAAAATAGATTTGCATTCCGCTCTGTGGTATGTTATACTCCTGACTAAAATACACATATCTCATGTAGTATTTTCCAGTTTTGCCCAAAAATATTCAAAAAATGGAGTTGATCGTTTCCTTATGGATCTTGACAGTGCCAGTATCGGAATGTTAGTTGCCCTTGTTATTTTGGTGGCCATGTCCGCCTATTTTTCCGCTACTGAAACCGCATTCACCTCTCTCAACCGCATCCGTCTGAAAAACAAAGCCGACAACGGCAGCCGCCGGGCCGCGAAAACCCTGGCCCTGGCGGAAGAATATGACAAGCTTCTCTCCACCATCCTGATCGGCAACAATATTGTCAACAACGTGGCCACCACCGTGGGCGCGGTGCTGTTTATCAAGCTGGTGGGCGAGCAGCGGGGGCCCGCGGTCTCCGCCACAGTGCTGACCATCGTGATTCTGATTTTCGGCGAGGTCTCCCCCAAGAGCCTGGCCAAGGAGCACCCGGAGCAGTTTGCCATGTTCTCCGCTCCCCTGCTGAAGCTCTTTATGATTTTGCTCACCCCGGCGAATTTCCTCTTTGGTCAGTGGAAGAAACTGCTGAGCATTGTGTTCCGCAACAGTGAGGATGATGGCATCACCGAGGAAGAGCTGGTGGGCATGGTGGACCAGGCGGAAACCGAGGGCGGTCTGGACGAGCACGAAAGCGATCTGATCCGCAACGCCATTGAATTTACCGACCTGGAAGTATCCGAGATCCTCACCCCCCGAGTGGATCTGGTGGCCGCCGAGGAAGACAGCTCCATGGAGGAAGTGGCCGCCCTGTTTGCTGAGAGCGGCTACTCCCGGATCCCCATCTATCACGAGACCATTGACAACATTGTGGGCGTCATCCACGAAAAGGACTTTTACGCCGCCCGCTACCGTGGGGAGACCATGGTGAAAAACCTGAAGTCCCCCGTCTTTTACACCACGGGCAACACCCAGGTATCGGAGCTTTTGCGTATCCTTCAAAAGAATAAAGCCCACATGGCCGTGGTGGTGGATGAGTACGGCGGTACCCAGGGTATCGCCACCCTGGAAGACATTCTGGAGGAGCTGGTGGGCGAAATCTGGGATGAGCACGACGAGGTCATTGAGACCTTCCAGAAGCAGTCTGACGGCAGCTACCTCATCGCCTGCTCTGCCGACCTGGACGATATGTACGACCTGTTCCAGGTAAAGGGAGAATGCGATGCCGCCACCGTCTCCGGCTGGGTGATGGAGCAGGTGGGCCGGGTCCCCGAGGTAGGCGACCACTTCCAGGCCGAGGGCCTGGATGTCACCGTTACAAAGGTGGAGCACCGCCGGGTGCTGGAGATCCAGGTGCGCACTCTGGAGGAGCCGGAAACCTGATTTTCCCATAAACATAAGGTCCGGGACCATACAAATTGTATGGTCCCGAATTTTTTATACCTTTTGTATTTGCTTATTCCCCATTTACCGGGATATCCACCCCGCACACGGTCACATAGTCCACCTGGCTGGGGTCAATGATCCGGTCGGGCATGCCGTAAACCGGAATGGGCTCATACTCCATCCGCCGCTCCACATAGCACTCCCCGGCGTAGGCGTGGTCCTCGGTCTCAAAGCCGTCCTGGCATCTGGACAGCACTGCCGTCCGGGGCACAATGACCGTCCCGTCCTTCATGTGGAGCTCCACCTCCAAGGCGCCCCAGCAGTCCATCTCCCCATAGGCCGACCGCAGACCGTCCCGGATGGTTTTTCCCGCCTGAAGGTCCGCCTCTGTTGCCTCTACCCAGTGGTGCTGGTAGCAGGACCCCCCCTCCACTCGGGCAAGGGCCCGGAAGGGAGAGATCTCCAGCTGGGTCAGGGTGGTCGTGCCGTCCAGATAGGGAAGCTCCAGATCAGGGGTCAGGCGGATGGTCTCATTGGGATAGTTCAGCTCCACATCCTCAAATACCACATTTCCCTCCCAAAGAGGGAGCTTCACCCATTCCTCCTTTTCCCAGTTCCAGCCGTCCCATTGGAGCGGTTTCAGAACAATGTCCGCCGTCTCGCCCACCACCGAATTGAGGATAGGCCAGCCGGAGCAGTAGGTGATGGTCCTTGTCTGCTCATCCCAGGTGAATTTCGATGTGCCGCTGCCGTATATTCCCTCACCGTTCTCCGCCTCCAGGTCCCACTCGGTGTATAAATCAAGATACTCCTCCGGTGGCTCATAGACAAAGTCTTTGGGCACTCTCATCTCCACCCAAATATAGAGCATCCTGTCGTCTCCCGCGCACCGGCTCAGGGTGACCTCCCAGCCGTCCACGGTTTTGGTCTGCCCAATCTCACAGGTCAGCTTTTCCAGCAGCTCTTGTTCCTCTGAGGATTGGAAAGAAAAGAGTCCTCCCCAGGTTCCGTTCATCGCCGCAGCCAGGGCTCCCATCGTCAAAATCAGAGCGGCCGCAATGCCGATCACCACGCCCCGGCTTACTTTCTTTACCTTCCCCTTGGCTCCTTCTGTCATCGTTCCCTCCTGTTCCGCCGCCCGGCACAGCCGCTGGGCCAGCTCCGCCTGTTCCTCCTGGGTAAACCGGATGTTCGCAAAGCCCTCTTTGATTCCTTTCATCGTTCCACCTCCAGTTCCTTGGCCAACAGCTTCCGGCTTCGGCTCAGCCGTTTCCGGGCCGCCGCCGGGGTGCAGGAGCACAGCTTGGCAATCTCGTCCAGGCTGTATCCCTCATAATAAAAGAGGTACGCCGCCGCCCCGCGCTCTTCAGCAGATTTTTACAGGCGTTGATGGCCATTCTTAAAATGTAGGCTTTTTCATGCTCCCGGTCTGCAAATGTCCTGTTCTGTTCCAACAGCTTGAGAAAAATCTCCTGGCAGATATCCTGGGCGTCCTCCCGTGTGAGGGAATAGGTTAGGCACAGACGCAAAATAGGGTTGGCGTAGTCCGCAACAAACCGCTGGGCCTCTGCCGGTGAATTCCACTCCATCTGTCCCTCGACCTCCTTTCACCCATAACACAACTGAGCACGGCTCATTGTGACCGTACCGTTTCGAATCACTTATTGAATAAGCCGGGACCATACATTTTGTATAGTCCCGGCTTATAATACGTTTTGTATCTGTTTTTTCGCCTGTTTATGCCAAATGACACTCCAGATAGGTGCCTTCCGGTGTCTCCAGATACACAGGGCCGTCCCAGCCCTCTCCGGCGATCCACAGCTGGCTGCCCAAAAACACATCGCCGTCGGTATAGGGGACGTCCTCCCCCTGGGCATAAGTGCCCACCTGGCCCAGGCTGCGGCAGCCCTCGGGCAGGGTGTCCAGTACCTGGTCCTCCTCATAGCGGTGCTGGTAGGAATAGACCTCGTCCCCCGCCGGCACCATCAGGATGAGCACCTCACCACGCAAGCCGGAGGAAGCATTCCCGCTCCCCGCTTCTTCGGGGGCCGTAGCCGTCTCAGAGGAGGCCGGTGCATCGCCGCCGGTGTTTCCGGCCCAGTCCTCGGTGGCCGCACCCGCACTGGAACTTCCCGAGGAGCTGTTGGCACTCCACCATCCGTTCTGGACTACGCCATAACCGATGGTCAGCATAATGGCCAGGCAGGCCGCCAGAGAGATCCAGGCATCCCGGTTCCACTTTTTCCGGCTCACCGGCTCCTCTGCCTCTTTGATCAGGTCGTCATCCAACAGTCCCATAGCCTCCAGCAGATGTTCCCGTGTCATACAGCCACCCCCTCCCGCTCCAGCTCCGCCTTCAGCTTTTTCCGCAGGCGGTGAAGCCTGGACTTCACCTGTCCCTCCGTCATAAAAAATTCCCCTCTCAGCTCTTCCAGGCTCTCCAGATGGAAGTACCGGCGGATAAAGAGCTTCCGGTCCAACTCCTCCTGGCGGCGGAGAAAGGCCGAAATGATGGCTGCCGTCTCCCTGGCCTCCAGGGCCTCATCCGGGCCGTGCCGGTCCGGCAGACAGTCCTCCAGCTCGTGCAGGGCGATCTCCACCTGGTTTCCACCCCGTTTGGCCGCTCGGACCCGGCGCCACCGGTCCAGGGAGAGGTTGCGGGTGAGTTTTCCGAAGAAGGCAGATAACATGTTGGGCCGCTGGGGGGGCATGGCATTCCAGGCATGGAGCCAGGTGTCGTTGACGCACTCCTCCGCATCCTCCTCCTGCTCCAGAATCCGCCGGGCTATGGTGTGGCAGTAGGCCCCGTATTTCTCCTGACTGGCCTCAATGGCCTGTTGGGACCGGGCCCAATAGAGGTCGATGATCTTGCCGTCCTCCACCGCAAGCCCTCCTTTCCTTGTGTTTTTCTTCATTTTAATTCATTCCGAAACGCAATACAATCCCGCTCATCCACATAGACGCAAAAAAGCGCCGGAGGTTGCTCCTCCGGCGCTTAACAGTTGCGCTTACTTCAGCAGCTCAAAATCGGAAGCGGGGTGCTTGCACAGGGGGCAGATGAAGTCGGCAGGCAGCTCCTCCCCCTCATACACATAGCCGCAGACGGTACAAACCCAGCGCTTCTTGCTGCTCTCTGCGGCGGGAGCGGCGGGCTTGGGCTTGATGTGGCTCTGATAATAGGAATAGGTGGCACTGGGGGCCTGGGAGAGCACCCCGCCGTCCAGCACGTCGGCTACAAACAGGGTGTGGGTACCCAGGTCCATGGTGGAGACCACCTGGCAGGAGATCCAGGCGTTGGTGCCCTGAGTCACATAGACCACACCATTTCCGTCCCGTGCAATGTGCTCCTGAAAATCCGCCAGCTTATCCACATCCCGGCCGGACTGGAAGCCAAAGCGCTGGAACAGGTCGAACTTGGCCTCCTCCGACAGCACGGACAGGGTAAACTTCCCCGTCTCCAGCACCATGTCGTGGGTATAATTGGCCTTGTTGACGGCAATGGCAATGCGGTTGGGCTCAGCGGTCACCTGGATGGCTGTGTTGGTGATGCAGCCGTTGTCCTTCTCTCCCCGGCGGGCGGACAGCACGAACAGCCCATAGCTCAGCGTGTACATAACCTTCTGGTCCATAGTCTTTCCTCCGTAAATTTGATGTGTAGGGATAGTTTTCCCAAAAAACGCCCAATTTTTTCGGTGTTTTCTCTGTTTCTTTCTGCTTTGTGAAATTGACATCCCATGGTTTTCCGCTTATACTATATCATGAATTTTTGTGTTCAGCAACTGGAGGTTTCTCTTATGTGCGGCATTACCGGTTTTGTTTCCCGCTCCGTTCCTGACCAGGGGGCCCTGAAGGCCATGGCGGACAAGATCCGCCACCGCGGTCCTGACGACGAGGGATTTTTTGTGGACGAGCATTGCGCCATCGCCCACCGCCGTCTTTCCATCATCGACCTTGCCAATGGTCACCAGCCCATGGTCAGCCAGGACGGAAATCTGGTCCTGGCTTACAACGGCGAGGTCTACAATTTTCAGCAGCTCCGGGAGGAGCTCATCGCCGCTGGGCGTACGTTCCTCACCAACTCCGACACCGAAGTCATCCTCCAGGGCTATGCGCAGTTTGGCCCGGAGTTTACCAAGCGCCTGCGGGGCATGTTTGCCTTTGTCATCTGGGACAAGGAGAAGCAGGAGCTCTACGGAGCCCGAGACCCCTTCGGCATCAAGCCCTTCTACTACGCCCAGATGGGGGACACCTTCTTCTTCGGCTCTGAGCTGAAGAGTTTCCTGCCCCATCCCGACTTCAAGAAGGAGCTGAACACCGAAGCGCTGAAGTTCTACCTCACCTTCCAGTACTCTGCCCTGGACGAGTCCTTCCTCAAAGGCGTGTTCCGCCTGCTCCCCGGCCACCAGCTTTTCTACCGGAATGGCACCGTGGAGATTTCCGCCTACCACACCTTCTCCTTCGAGCCGGAGAATGTGCCCCTGGAGAAGCGGGCTGAACAGATCCGCCAGGTGGTCACCGAGTCGGTGGACGCCCACCAGATCAGTGACGTGGAGGTGGGCGCCTTCCTGTCCGGCGGCATCGACTCCAGCGTCATCGCCTGCCTGTCCCGCCCGGACAAGACCTACTCCGTGGGCTTTGACCGGGAGGGCTTTGACGAGACGGGGGAGGCCAAAGCCCTGTGCAAGGAGCTGGGGCTCAAGAACATCTCCAAGTCCATTTCCGCCCAGGAATTTTTTGACATTCTGCCCACCATCCAGTACTACGCAGACGAGCCCAACGCCAACCTGTCCACCGTCCCCCTGTACTTTCTCTCCAAGCTGGCGGCCCAGGACGTAAAGGTGGTCCTCTCCGGCGAGGGCTCTGACGAGCTCTTCGGCGGCTATATCACTTACCACACCACCAAGCCCTACCGGGCCTACCGCAAGCTCCCCATGCCCATCCGCAAGGCGGTGGCCGCCGGGGTGTCCAAGCTCCCCTATTTCCATGGCCAGGGCTTCCTCACTTCCGCTGCCCAGCGGGTGGAGGACACCTTCGTGGGCCAGGCCTTCATCTTTAATAATGAGGAGGCCCAGCGGGTGCTCAAGCCCAAGTACCGCAGCAACCGCACTTTCCGGGACATTACCGCCCCCTACTACGCCAAGGTGAAAAACCAGGATGACCTCATCAAGAAGCAGTACCTGGACCTCCACCTGTGGCAGCCCCTGGACATCCTCCGCAAGGCTGACCGGATGACCATGGCCAACTCCCTGGAACTGCGGGTGCCCTACCTGGACCGTGAAGTATGGAAGGTGGCACGGGCCATCCCCAGCGACCAGAAGATGCGGGGCAAGTCCACCACCAAGTACCCCCTCCGGGTGGCCGCCGAGCCCATGCTCCCCGACGAGTGGATACGCCGCCCCAAGGTGGGCTTCCCCGTCCCCTTCATCCAGTGGCTGCGGGAGGAGAAGTACTACAACTGGGCCAAGGACCTGCTGAGCCAGGACTATGTGTCTGAGTTCTTCGATCAGAAGTACCTGCTGGACCTGCTGGAGCAGCACTACACCGGCAAGGCCAAGACCCACCGCAAGCTCTACACGGTACTGTCCTTCCTCATCTGGTATCAGGTGTACTTCCCCGAGCAGTGCGGCGTGGAGCCCTTCCAGCCCAACTGATTTTTACGGCCCTCTCCCAGCGGAGAGGGCCGTTCTTTTTTCTCTTTGGTTGACATTGTAGACCTTTCATGTTATATTAGGTCTACAAGATAGACCTTTTGGGAGGTGAATTGGCATGGAAGAGAAAGTGCTGACCAACAGTGAGTGGTATGTGATGGACTGCCTCTGGGCCCAGGCCCCCATGACCGTGATGGAGCTGGCGGCGGCCCTGGAACAGCGCATCGGTTGGGCCAAAAGCACCACCATCACCACCCTCCACCGCATGGAGGAAAAGGGGCTCATTCGCTGTAAGATTGTGGGGCGCACCCGCCGGTACTTCCCTGTCCTGGAGCAGGACAAGGCCCGGCGGCAGGAGACCCGCTCCTTTCTGGAGCGGGTCTATCAGGGCAGCGTGGGTCTGATGGTGTCAGCCATGACCCAGGACCGGGCCCTGAGCCGGGAGGAAATTGACGAGCTCTACGACATTCTTCGCCGGGCGGAAGAGGAGGGATCGTAATGGAGCTTCTGATTCGCTGGGCGCTGGGTTCCTCCCTGCTGATCCTGCTGGTGCTGGCCCTGCGCTTGCTGCTCCGGGATCGGCTGTCCGCCTGTGTTCGGTACGCCCTGTGGGCGGTGGTGCTGCTGCGGCTGCTCATCCCCGTTCAGGTCCCCATGCCCCAGGCTCCCTCCCCCGTTCTTTCCCAGCGGCTGAACGACTATGTGCAGCGTGAAGACCTATACGCCTTTCGGACGGGACCGGTGGACATTCCCCAGGAATTGGAGGAGTCTATGCTCCACTCTCTCCAGCCATGGGACGTGGTCTCCTCCTCCGTCAGCTACACCAGCATTCTGGGGATTCCCTATTATCCCGGCTGTAATGTCATCACCCCCCAGGAGCTCTTCCACTACGCCTTTTACCTCCCCCTGTCCCAGGCCCTGATGCTCCTCTACGTCCTGGGGGTGGGGGTGCTGGGGGCAGTGCTGCTCTGGTCCAACCGCCGTTTTTCCCGCACCCTTCGCCTGGACCAGAGGCTGGATGCCAACTGTCCGCTCCCGGTCTATGTGGTGCCCGGCCTCTCCTCCCCCTGTCTCTTTGGCCTTTGGCGGCCCAACATCTACCTTCCCCCGGAGGTAGGCCAGGATGAAACGGTCCTCCGCCACGCCCTGGCCCACGAGTACACCCACTTCCGCCACTGGGATCACATCTGGTCCGCCCTGTGCTGCCTGGTGCTGGTGCTGCACTGGTACAATCCCCTGGTCTGGGTGGCTGCCTACCTGTCCCGGCAGGACGGGGAGCTGGCCTGTGACGAGGGGGCCATCCGCCATTTGGGAGAGGACGAGCGCATCCCCTATGGCCGCACGCTTGTCTCCCTGGTCGCCCAGCGGGGTCCCCGCCCCCGTGACGTGCTCACCTGCTCCACCACCATGGCCCAGGGGAGCCGGGGCATCCGCCAGCGGGTCATCCGGCTGGTGAAGCGGCCCCACACCGTGAAAACCGCCCTGGCCATGGTCACATTGGTGTCCTTTGTGAAGCCGCCGGAGATCCACAGCTACCAAGCCTTTCTCCAGGCTCTGGACCACTCGGACAACATTCAGAATTTCCGGCAGCCCCTGCCTGTCTACCGCCCTGACCGGGTAGAGGAAATTCGTGCCCTGCTTGCCTCCGGCCAGGAGGCCTCCGATTCCCTCCAGCCCTCCCCGGACCACGCCGGGGCATGTCCCCTGTACTGGCTGACGGTGAAGGATTGGAAAGAGACGCCCTCCTTCTACCTGTGTGACTGTGCTGGGGAGGACCGGCTGTGGGTCAGCACCGGGCCGGTGTCCTGGCAGTCCCTGGCCGTCTTTCCCCACGGCACGGCCCAGCGCCTGGCGGAGCTCACCGCTGTCCGCTTCCTCACCCTGGAGGACATCCAGCAGCAGCTGGGCCAGACGGACACCGTCTATCTGGCCGCCAGCCCCCTGTCCAGCGGCATCCCCAACGCCGCCCTCACCGACCCCCAGCTTCTGGAGGAACTGAGAGTCCTTTTCGCCCAGGGGGAACCCTCTTCCCGTGCCTATATCTATAACCACGAAGTTCACCTCCCCACCTGGAGCGCCCGCCTCTCCCTTCTCCCACCCCAGCAGTGGGGGGAGGAGCCCTGGGACCAGCTGCTGTTTTTGGAAGAGGAGGACGGCTGTCATGTGCTCACCCTGATGCGGTGGAAGGACCAGTGGTACGACAGCATGGCCGTCCTGCCCTCCGGCGCCTCTCAGACCATTACCGACCTCATTGCCCGCCAGGCCGCCCGAGGTTGAGGGCAGGTCAAAGGGAACTTTCCCGGAAAACCACGGGCATAAGGATTGCCAAGGCGCCGCCCTTTGTGGTAAGATACCCTTGCAATTTGCCTGAGAGGTGTATGAATTCCAATGAGAATGAGAAAAAAGCCCAACCTGGTCCCCCGCATGGAGCGGTGTGCCCGGTATTTGATTGCTGACCCGGCCCAGTACCGGGGCCACTGGCGGGACCTGAAGCCCGATGCCCGTGAGCTACGCCTGGAGATCGGCTGCGGCAAGGGCCGCTTTTCCGCGGAAACTGCCCAGCAGAACCCCGATGTGCTGTACATCGCCCTGGAGCGGGTACCCGATGCCATGGTCATTGCCATGGAGCGCTCTATGGAAAAGGGCCTGGATAATATTTTCTTTATTGACGGCGATGCCGCTTTGCTCCGGGACTACTTTGCCCCGGACGAGGTAGATCTGCTGTACATCAACTTCTGTGACCCCTGGCCCGGTCTGAAGCATGCCCGCCGCCGCCTGACCCACCCCCAGTTTTTGGTCCTCTACCGGGGCATCCTCCGGGAAGGGGGACAGATCCACTTCAAGTCGGACAACCACGACCTGTTTGAGTGGTCCCTGTTCCAGTTCCCCAAGGCGGGCTATGCCCTGTCGGAGGTCACCCGCGACCTCCACGGCAGCGGGATCTGCGGGGTCATGACCGACTATGAGGAGAAATTCCATCTCCTAGGCACCCACATCAACCGCTGTGTGGGCACCAAGGAAAAGATGGACTCGGAGCCGGAGTTTCACCCCATCGTAGGCCCCGACCCCACCCGCCAAGAAGCGTAACCATGAACAAGCGCCCGAACCAAACTGGTTCGGGCGCTTGTTTTTTTATTCCTCTGTAATTCCCAGCCGCTCATCCCGCTGGTAGAGCACCTTCAGGAGAATGGGGGTCACAATGGCAGAAATCAGGATCAGCATAATGACACTGGTAAAGAACATAGAGTTCAAAAGCCCCAGGGCCAAACCCTTCTGGGCCACGATCAGGGCCACCTCGCCCCGGTTCATCATGCCAACGCCGATTTTCAGAGATTCGCTCCCGTTAAATCCGCACAGGCGGGCCATACCGCCGCAGCCCACGATTTTCGCCAGCAGTGCCACCACCACAAAGACCAGGGTGAAGAGCATGAGCTTGCTGTCCATATCTCCCACATCCGTACTCAGGCCGATGGAAGCAAAGAACAGCGGGCCAAAGATAATATAGGCGTTGATGTCCATCTTCCGCTCGATGTAAGGGGCATCGTGAAGATTAGAGAGCACCAGACCGGCCAGATAAGCACCGGTAATATCGGCAATTCCAAAGTAGGCCTCCGCCACATAGGACATGGCCATACAGAAGGCCAGGGCCAGAATGGGCACCCGGCGGGTATGGGGATATTTGGCGTCCATCCACTTAAAGCAGCGAAAGATGATATATCCAACCACGGCCGAGAACACAAAAAATGCAAGCGTATTGACCCCTACCATCAAAATGGAGGTGTTGGGGTCCTTCAGGCCGCTGATGAGGGTCAGCACAATGATGCCCAGCACATCGTCAATGATGGCGGCGGACATGATGGTCGTGCCGACCTTTCCCTTTAAATGTCCCAGTTCCCGCAGGGCCTCCACCGTAATGGACACAGAGGTTGCCGTCAGAATACAGCCAATAAACAGCGCCTCATAAAAGAGGTTTCGCTGGGTATCGGCCTGGCCATAGAACAGCAGAAAGAGCGCTGTTCCTGCCACCAGGGGAACGATCACACCGGAAGCAGCCACCGCCAGGGCCTTCGGGCCGCTGCGGATGATCTCTTTGGTGTCAGACTCCAAACCCGCTGTAAACATCAGCAGTACCACGCCGATTTCCGCCATCTGGCTCAGGAAGTCAGAGGGCTGCACAAAATTCAGCACACAGGGTCCGATCAGCAATCCGGCAATGATATTGCCTACCACGCTGGGCATATGCAGCTGCCTGGCTGCCAGCCCGCAAAACTTTGCCGCCACCAGAATGATGGCAATGTCACGAAAAATTACATACGTTTCCATAAGAGCACCTCCTATCCGATCAGCGGCGAAACACCCGCTTCTCGGAACCGTTACAGAATAGAACTGCAGCGGAAAAAAATCAAGCTTCTTTTCGTTAACATTTCGTTTAGATTTTTTCGTTTTTAGAAAAGACCCAGTGAAGATTTGCTCAAACAAAGAGCAGCCGCCAAAAGGCGGCTGCTCTTGCCGTAGTTATTGGGGGATTTCTACTGTCTGGTTATCACCGTGTTATTTCTTCTTTTTCTTCTTTTCAAAAAAGCTTTTGATGCCGCCCTCTTCCGGCACCTTTTCTCCCATGGCCGCTCCAAAGGCGTTGAGGGCCTCTTTCTGCTCGGCATTCAGGGAGGTAGGCACCTGGACCCGCACGGTCACATACTGGTCGCCCCGGCCTCTTCCCCGCAGCTCCGGAATTCCCTTCCCACGCAGGCGGAAGGTAGTCCCAGGCTGGGTTCCGGCGGGCAGGGTCCACTTGACCTTGCCGTCGATGGTAGGGATCTCCAGCTCGGCTCCCATAGCCGCCTGATAGAAGGACACCGGGTGCTCATAGAGCACCGTGGTACCGTCCCGCTGGAACAGGCTGTGGGGTTTAATCCGGATGCCCACCAGCAGATCTCCGGAGGGGCCGCCGTTCACACCGGCGTTGCCCTGGCCCCGCAGGGAGACCGCCTGACCATCATCAATACCGGCGGGGATGGTCACAGAAACACGCTTTTTCTTGCGCACACTGCCCGCGCCGCCGCAGGCCTTACAGGGACTATGGATGATCTTGCCCGTACCCCGGCACTTGGGGCAGGTGGTGGTAGTGGAGAACGCAAAGCCGCCGCCGCCACGCTGTACCCGCACCGCGCCGGTGCCCCGGCAGTCGGGACAGGTCTCCGCGGTGGTGCCCGCCTCACAGCCGGAACCATGGCAGGCCTCACAGGTCTCCGTACGGTTCAGGTCGATCTCCTTGGTGCAGCCGAAGGCCGCCGCCTCAAAGGTGATGGTAATGTTGGCCCGCAGGCTCTCCCCCTTCTGGGGGCCGTTGCGCCGGGCAGAGCCGCCAAAGCCGCCGCCAAACCCGCCGAAGCCGCCAAAGCCGCCAAAGCCGCCGCCCAGAATATCCCCAAGGATGTCACCCAGGTCCCCAAAATCTCCGCTGAAGCCGCCGCCCCCGGCACCAAAGTTGGGGTCTACACCGGCGTGGCCAAACTGGTCATAGCGGGATTTCTTCTCCGGGTCCGAGAGAATGCCATAGGCCTCGTTGATCTCCTTAAAGCGTTCCTCCGCCTCTTTGTCTCCTGGATGCAGATCCGGGTGGTACTGCTTAGCAAGCTTGCGGTAAGCTTTTTTAATTTCTTCCTCCGAAGCCCCTTTGGAGACGCCCAGGACCTCGTAGTAATCTCGTTTCTGTTCTGGCATATGGTTCACCAACTTTACAAATTAGGAATGGGGCCTTCGAACCATGCTCTCATCTGTCCTTGCAGAAGCAATCCCGCTTCCCGGCACCGCCAGGAGGGACTTGGTTTCCCATCCCTAAATTTAACTTTCTTCGATTTAAAATAGACGCCACACAGGCGGGGCAGAGCCCCGCCTATGCGTATTTTGTTATCTTACTTTTTATCGTCGTCCACGACTTCATAGTCAGCGTCCACCACATCAGGACCGGCGTTTCCGCCGCCCTGCTGGCCGCCGAAGTTGGCGCCGCCCATGTCAGGGCCCGCACCGCCGGCAGCCTGGCCGGCCTGGCCGTAGAGCTTCTCGCTGACGGCGTAGAACTCCTTCGTCAGGGCCTCAGTGGCACTCTTGATGGCAGCGCTGTCGTTGCCCTTCAGGGTCTCCTTCAGGTGGCTCAGGGCGCTTTCCACTTTGCTCTTGTCCTCAGCGGGGATCTTGTCGCCCATATCCTCCAGGGTCTTCTCAGTCTGATAGACCATCTGATCGCCGTTGTTGCGGATGTCCACCTCTTCCTTGCGCTTGGCGTCCTCGGCAGCAAACTGCTCGGCCTCCTTGACGGCCTTGTCGATGTCCTCCTTGGACATGTTGGTGGAGGAGGTAATGGTGATGTGCTGCTCCTTGCCGGTGCCCAGGTCCTTGGCGGACACGTTCACAATGCCGTTGGCGTCGATGTCGAAGGTGACCTCGATCTGAGGCACGCCGCGGCGGGCGGGAGCAATGCCGTCCAGGTGGAAGCGGCCCAGGGTCTTGTTGTACTGAGCCATCTCGCGCTCGCCCTGGAGCACGTGGACCTCAACAGAGGTCTGGTTGTCGGCCGCGGTGGTGAAGATCTGGCTGGCCCGCTTGGGGATGGTGGTGTTGCGCTCCACCAGCTTGGTCATCACGCCGCCCATGGTCTCAATGCCCAGGGACAGGGGGGTGACGTCCAGCAGCAGCAGGTCCTTCACGTCGCCGGTGAACACGCCGCCCTGGAGGGCAGCACCCAGCGCCACGCACTCGTCGGGGTTGATGCCCTTGAAGCCTTCCTTGCCGGTAAGCTTCTTCACCATCTCCTGCACGGCGGGGATACGGCTGGAGCCACCCACCATCAGGACCTTGGACAGCTGGCTGCCGGTGAGACCGGCGTCAGACAGAGCCTGCTTCACGGGGCCGCTGGTGGCCTCCACCAGGTGGGCAGTGAGCTGATCGAACTTCGCACGGGTGAGGGTCAGGTCCAGGTGCTTGGGGCCGGTGGCGTCGGCCGTGATATAGGGCAGGTTGATGGCGGTGGAAGTGACGCCGGACAGCTCGATCTTGGCCTTCTCGGCGGCCTCCTTCAGACGCTGCATAGCCACCTTGTCGCCGCTGAGGTCCACGCCCTCAGCCTTCTTGAACTCGGCAACCATCCAGTCCATGATGCACTTATCAAAGTCGTCGCCGCCCAGACGGTTGTTGCCGGCGGTGGCCAGAACCTCGATGACGCCCTCGTCGATGTCCAGGATGGACACATCGAAGGTGCCGCCGCCCAGGTCATACACCATGATCTTCTGGGCGTCTTCCTTATCCACACCGTAAGCCAGAGCGGCGGCGGTGGGCTCGTTGATGATACGCTTCACGTCCAGACCGGCGATCTTACCGGCATCCTTGGTGGCCTGGCGCTGGGCGTCGGTGAAGTAGGCGGGAACGGTGATGACGGCCTCGGAGACAGTCTGGCCCAGATAGGCCTCAGCGTCCGCCTTCAGCTTCTGAAGGATCATAGCGCTGATCTCCTGGGGAGTGTACTTCTTGCCGTCGATCTCCACCTTGTAATCGGTGCCCATCTCACGCTTGATGGAGCTGATGGTCCGGTCGGGGTTGGTGATGGCCTGGCGCTTGGCCACCTGGCCCACCATACGCTCGCCGTCCTTGGAGAAGGCCACCACAGAAGGGGTAGTACGGTTGCCCTCGGCGTTGGCGATGACGACGGCGTCGCCGCCCTCCATAACGGCTACACAGCTATTGGTTGTACCTAAGTCGATACCAATGATCTTAGACATAATGTTTTCCTCCTAAATATATGAAAGATTGTTGTTAACGAATTTATATGGTCACGCTGCAGCGGCTGTAAAATGCACGCCTCCGCGCTTCGTATCAGTTTGCTACCTTTACCATGGCGAACCGGATGACCTTTTCTCCCAGCTGGAAGCCGGCCTGAAATACCTCGGCCACCACATTCTCGCCCAGGGTCTCGTCCTCCACATGCATAACTGCGTTGTGGAGATTGGGGTCAAAATTCTCACCCAGCGCGGGAATCTCGGTAATGCCCAGCTTGGAGAAAATCTCCTTCAGCTGATTCATGGTCATCTCCACGCCCTTCTTATAGGCCTCATCGGCGGTGGGCTGCTTGAGTGCCCGCTCCAGATTGTCATAGACCGGCAGGAACGCAATGGCGGTATCCGCCTTTGCCTCGTTCCACAGGGCCTCTTTCTCTTTGGCGGTGCGCTTGCGGTAGTTGTCATATTCAGCAGCCAGGCGGAGGAAGCGGTCCTCCTGGGCAGCCAGCTGTTTCTGAATGGGGTCCTCCTGGGCAGCCTGCGCTTCCTGCTGGGGCTGCTCGGTGGTCTCTGCCTGAGCGGCTTCGGCCTCAGCGGTCTCAGTCTGAACAGCTTCGGTCTCGGGCTGTTCCTGAGAGGGGATCTCGTTCTTTTTTTCCTTTTTACTCACGATGCTGTGCTCCTTCGCTGTTCAATATTTTTTCCTCATGCTCACTCAGGATTCTTCCTTGTCTTCCTGTTCCCCAGAGGGCAGCTCTTTGCCAAACATCCGGGTCAGGCTATCGGCAAAATAGGACAGCCGGGCGGTCACCTTGGCATAATCCATCCGGGTGGGGCCTACCACACCGATGATCCCCTTCATATTATCTCCGATATCGTAGCTGGCCATGACCACGCTGGTATCTTTCAGGGCATCGTTGACATTTTCCGGACCGATGAGGATATTCATGCTCTTCCCGTTGTTCAGGTTCATGGGAAGGCGGGAGGTTTCATTTTCCTCGCTGAGATAATTCATCAGGGGTTTTGCCTTATCCAGACTGCGGTATTCCGGGTGCTCCAACAGGTGGGTGATACCTGCGGTGCGGAACTTCTGCCGCCCCTGGTCATCCAGCACCTCAATGGCAAATTCTACGACCAGGGAAATGAGCTCAAACGCACCCGGCGCGGTGTGGGTCTCCATCTTGTCCAGGGCCTCTTCCATCTCCTCACGTGACAGCCCCACAAAGGAGGTATTGAGCACCGCGGACAAAAGCTGAAGCTGGGTATCGGACAGCTGGTCGGGAAGATGAATGAGCTTGTTCTTCACCACACTGTTGTCCGTCATGACCACGGCGATAAAGGCGTTCTCCTCTACCATCAGCAGATCAAAACGCTTGACTGTAACCCGCTGCTTGGCCGCCGCCACCGTAAAAACGGGGTAATCGCTCAGCTGGGAGAGCACCTTGCCCGCCCGGTCGATGACCCGGTCCAGCTCCTCCATTTTCAGGTTCAGCGCCTCGTTAATGCGCTGGGTCTCCTGAATGGTCAGCTGTTGGCGGTCCATCAACTCGTTGACATACAGCCGGTAGCCCGCCGCGGAGGGAATCCGTCCTGCAGAGGTGTGGGGCTGCTCCAGCAGGCCCAGCTCCGTCAGGTCGGCCATCTCATTGCGGATGGTGGCAGTGGAGACATCCAGTCCCGCCAGCTCCGCCACCGCCTTCGAGCCAACGGGCTCGGCAGTGGCGATATAGGTTTCAACAATGGCGCGCAGAATACGCTTTTTCCGTTCTGTCAATTCCAATCGTACCGCCGCCTTTCCGTTTCGTTTCTTTAGCACTCACATTCCCTGAGTGCTAAAGATAATGTACCACTCCCCCTGAGAATTGTCAATAGCCACTTTATGAATTTATTTTAAACAAATAGCAGGTATATTTCTTTTGCACAGGCGCAGGAACGGTGCTAAAAAATCACCGTCCGGAGATACCGGACGGTGATTTCAAAACAGCACCAAACTGGTTTGCCATTATCCTTTTGTCAGGTCACGCACCCACTTGCCGGAGCGCAAGCGCCACACGCCCAGCACAAATTTGACCACCTGCTCCACGCCAAAGGCCAGGTAAACCCAGAACACCGAGGTACGCAGCACCACACCGCAGAAAATGGCATAGGGAATGGCACACACCCAAATGGGGGATACATCAATCAAGGTAGCCGCTCTCACATCGCCTCCACCCCGGAGTACACCGATGATATTGACACTGTTGAAATTGCGCAGGGGCATCAACAATCCCATAACGGTAATCATCATCGCCGCCACCGAGCTGGCTCCTGGGGACAGCTTGAACAGGGGGAACACCCACAGGGGTGCCACTTCCCGTGCAAAGAATACCAGGAACACCGACAGCAGTACGCCGCACACCACTGCCAGGGTATTCATGGCCAGGCCTACATTTTTAATGTGGGCCGTTCTGCCCGCTCCGATCTCCCGGCCGATGATAATGGCAGCGGTGGCCGCCAGGCCGAAGGAGAACACGGTACAAATTTTTTCCACATTGCCCGCCAGGGTGTAGGCCGCCAAAATCTCGGTACTGCCCTCCATGTGGCCCATGATGGTGGGGAAAATGGAGGTTCCCAGACCCCACATAGTCTCATTGCACACCACCAGGCCGCCATAGCGCAGGAACCGCTGGAGCATGGGCAGTCCCGGTCTCAGCAAAAGCCCGCCCCGAATCCGGAAAAAGGTATTGCGGGCCATGTGTGTCACCACAATGGTCACTTCCAGCCCACGGGCAATGAGGGTTGCCAGGGCCGCGCCCCGCACGCCCATGGCGGGGGCCCCCAGATTGCCGAAAATAAATACCCAGTTTAAAAAGGTATTGACGGTCATGGAAGCGGCCAGGATGTACATGCCCAGCTGGGGCCGCTCCATACTCCGGTAGGCGGCCACATACATCATAGTAAAGGCATTGAGCACATAAGATATACCGGCAATGCTGCCGTACTGGGCCGCCATCTCCACCACTTCGGGCTGATTGCCGAAGAGGCTGAGGAATTGTACCGGGCAAACCAGCAAAATCCCCGCAAATACCGAGGAGACCAGCAGCACTACCCAAATGGCCACGCCCATCACCCGGTTGATGGCCTCCATGTCCTGTTTGCCCCAATATTGGCTAATAAGGACGGACGAGCCGCTCTGGACTCCGAAGATAAACAGCTGCACTACAAACAGGGGGATATTGGCCAGCGTCACCGCTGCCATGGGGGCCTCCCCCAACATTCCAACCATAAACGTATCCGCCATACTCAGCGTGCTGGTGATCAAGTTTTGCAGCACAATGGGCGCAGCCAACGCCGCCACCTGGCGGTAGAAGCCAGGCTTTTGCTTCATATAAGCGAGCACAAACATTCTCCTTTTCGTAAAATTTAAGACATCGTGGGAAACAGCTCTTGTTTTGCCGCAGCCAGCGCCTGAACCAGGGCATCTACGTCCTCCTGGCTGGTATCTGCGGAAAAGCTGATGCGCAGGGCTCCGTCCAGCTCGGGCTTTGGCAGCTTCAGCGCCGCAAACACATGACTGGGCTTTCCCTTGTGACAAGCCGAGCCGGAGGAGAGGAACACGCCCCGGTCGCTGAGGTAGCGCACCACCACCTCGCTCTTATACCCCGGCATGGTCACCGGCAGGATGTGGGGCGCGCCATGCTCCACCAGCACCTTAAGCCCCGGCACCTGCTGCGTCAAGCGGGCAGCCGTCTCCTCCCGCAGGCGGGCCATGTGCTTCAAATCCGCCTCCATGGTCGCTCTGCCCAGACGGGCAGCGGCAGCCAGGGCGGCAATCTGTCCCGTAGCCTCCGTACCCGAACGCAGCCCGGACTCCTGTCCGCCGCCTCGGATCAGGGGTGGAAGCTTGAGTCCCTTTTTGACGTACAGCGCGCCAATCCCCTTGGGCGCATGGATCTTATGCCCGCTGATGGACAGCAGATCCACTCCAAGTTCCTTTGGCGTAAACGGTACCTTTAAAAAGCCCTGCACCCCATCGCAGTGAAGCAGCGCGGGACAGCCGGATTTTTGAATGGCTCGAGCCGTCTCCTTCACAGGCAGAATGGTCCCCAGCTCATTGTTGACCAGCATCATGGACACCAGCATCGTGTCCTCCCGCAATGCTGCCTCCACTTGGGCGGGATCGATCTGCCCCTGTTTGTCCGGGGTCAAATAGGTGACCTCCCACCCCTGACGCTCCAGTTCCCGGCACGGCTCCAGCACAGCGGCATGCTCAATGGCCGTAGTAATGATGTGCCTTCCTTTTCTCCGGTTCAACTCTACCCCGGAACGAATGGCCCAGTTGTCGCTCTCCGTTCCACAGGAGGTAAAGTAAACCTCCTCCAGCTGGCAGCCCAACGCCTGGGCCACATCCCGCCGGCAATCCTTCACCAAGGCCGCCGCCCTGCCTCCGAACTGATACACGGAGGACGGATTGCCCCACTGCTGTGTCATGGCTTCCAGAGCGGCCTGAGCGGCCTCGGGCCGAACCTGTGTAGTGGCCGCATTGTCGAAGTAATGAAACACACTCATCCCTCCAAACACTCATCTGTGCGTAGTAGACCTATTCTATTCTGCCGCGCCTGGAAAGTCAAGGATAAGCGACACAAATAGACACATTCTGCCCCTGCCCCCTTGCAAATAAAATGAGGGCTGTATATAATGAAACTACCCTATCCAAGGAAGTGCTGCTCTATGGACAATTTATCCGGGATTTGCTATATCGTAGGTGCCATGTCTCTGACGCCCAATCTCCGGCCCTATCCCGCTCCGGGGGACTATGTGATTGCCGCTGACCGGGGGTTTGACTCTCTGCTGGCCTACGGGGTCATGCCCGACCTGGCGGTGGGAGATTTCGATTCCCTGGGCCACCGGCCCAACCACCCCAATGTCATCCAGCTCCCCGCGGAAAAGGACGATACCGACATGGTCTACGCCCTGCGCAAGGGGCTGGAAATGGGCTACCGCCGCTTTATTCTCCTGGGCGGCGTAGGCGGACGGCTGGAACACACTCTGGGCAATCTCCAGCTGTTGGACTGGCTGACACTGCACGGAGCCCAGGGGTTCCTGGCAGGGGAAAAGACCATCGTCACCTGCGTGCGGGACGGCGCTTGCCTCACCTTCCCCTCCACCATGTCCGGATATCTGTCTGTATTTTGCAACAGCGGCTGTGCTCAGGGCGTCACCCTGGCCAACCTGAAATACCCGCTGCAGGACTACACGCTCACCGGTTCCTTCCCCCTGGGCGTCAGCAATCAATTTTTAGACGCGCCCGCCCAGGTGTCTGTACGGGAGGGAAGCCTCCTGCTCATCTGGGAGGATAAGGGAGACTTCTATTCTCTTATGCCAAAGCTGTGGGTCAAATAAGTCCTCGCGGTCTTACCCCTTGCCTTTTTGGGTATCCTATGGTATAGTTGACCCCTAAAGTCCCGGAGAGGAGGTGTCCGCCATGGGTGAGGCGGTCAAAGTTATCGCCAAAAACAGCAAAGCCTACCACGACTATTTTATTGAAGAAAAATACGAGGCCGGCATTGAGCTGGCGGGCACTGAGGTCAAGTCCATCCGCCTGAGCAATGTGAATTTAAAGGATTCCTTTTGTATTATTAAGGATGGCCAGCTCTCTGTGCTGGGGATGCATATCAGTCCCTATGAAAAGGGCAATATATTCAATAAAGATCCCCGCCGTCCCCGCCGGCTTCTCATGCACAAGCGGGAGATCATGCGCTTGTTCGGCCGCATTAAACAAGACGGCTATTCCCTGATCCCCTTGACCATATATTTCAAAGGTCCCCGTGTCAAAATAGAGCTGGGTCTTGCCAAAGGCAAAAAACTCTACGACAAGCGGGAGTCCTCTGCCAAGCGGGATGCAAAGCGGGAGATCGACCGGGCCATGAAGACCCGGAACCGGTAATGAAACATAGGAAAGGATGATACCCATGGCTCAGAATCCCATCGTCACCATTGAAATGGAAAACGGCGGCATCATCAAGGCGGAGCTTTACCCCGATGTGGCGCCCAACAGTGTGAATAACTTTATCAGCCTCATCCAGAAGGGCTTTTACGACGGCCTGATCTTCCACCGCTGCATCCCTGGCTTTATGATCCAGGGCGGCTGCCCCCAGGGCACCGGTATGGGCGGCCCCGGCTACTCCATCAAGGGTGAGTTTGCTCAGAACGGTGTCAAGAACGACCTGCTTCACGACCGGGGCGTGCTGTCCATGGCCCGTGCCATGAACCCTAACTCCGCTGGCAGCCAGTTCTTCATCATGGTGGAAAAGGCCCCCCACCTGGACGGCCAGTATGCCGCCTTCGGCAAGGTGATCGAGGGCATGGAGGTGGCTGATGCCATCGTCTCTGCCAAAACGGATTGGAACGACCGTCCCCGTGAGGAGCAGAAGATGAAGAAGGTCACCGTGGACACCTTCGGTGTGGACTACCCCGAACCCGAGAAGGTCTAATCACATGATGGAAACTTCTCCTCTCCGACGGGGAGGAGAAGTTCCCACTTCATTTTCTCACATAGTAGCCTGACGGTTATAAAAAGTCCGTTGAAATACGCTGCAATGTTCCTCTCGCACCCAAACCAAATCGAAGCCCAGCGCAGCGGGTTCGATTTGGAGAGGAGAGGCAAGGGAGCGGCGTGAGGAATATCCGCCTTTGGCGGATGTTGCGAACAGAGCGGACTTTGCCTCGACGAGGGGGCGTACCGGTTTCGACGGGGACGCTGCAGTGGGAATAGCGGGCGGTGGCGCCTGGCCACCTTAAAACGGGCATTCT
Source organism: uncultured Oscillospiraceae bacterium (assembly GCA_944385035.1). Lineage (GTDB taxonomy): Bacteria > Bacillota > Clostridia > Oscillospirales > Oscillospiraceae > Lawsonibacter. Next base: position 182,215 of record CALWVV010000003.1, read on the forward strand.
TTATAAATTAAAGAACAACAACGAATACGCTTACGCTGCCTAATTAAAGGCGGCCGTCTGACCGGGAAGGGCCACGAGCCCGGATCAGGCGTCGATTAGTGGCGGACGTGCGCCGGCAAAGCTTTGAGCCGGCCATGCATTATGAAGCTTACCTGACCCCCGGGCGTGACGGCTTGCCTGGGGTGAGGGGAACGGGAAGAGCAAGACTTCCGCAATAACCGTCTGCGCCCGGAGAAGTTCCCATGAATACGTTTTCGGACGGGAGTTCAACTCTCCCCGCCTCCACCACGTCGCCGCGGACGTCATATCGTTCGCGGCGACTTTTTTACAAAAGTCACCTCTCACTCATTTTGTCGCGGCTCCTCTCCAAACCGGACCCACTGTCGCTGGGCTCCGGTTTGGTTTTGGGACAGCGCCGGAAGCTGAAGCATCTTTTGGGCAACAAAACACACGTCGTCGCGGACGTCATATCGTTCGCGGCGACTTTTTTACAAAAGTCACCTCTCACTCATTTTGCCGCGGCTCCTCTCCAAACCGGACCCACTGCGTTGGGCTCCGGTTTGGTTTTGGGTGTAAACCTGGCATCTGCGCCATCTATACTGTTTCAACCTTTTAACAAAAAAGACAGGCTGCCAAAAGGCAGTCTGTCTTTTTTATCGCATTCAAGGAAAAAGGTTTCGTGCCTGGATGAAAGAATCCGTATAAAATCGTTCAATCTCATCTTGACAAAGGGGAAAGGAAGAAGTATATTATAGTCAATAAAAAGAATCATTACTGATTTTAACGGAGGTATCGTATCATGGATTTTAAGGGATCTCGTACCGAGCAGAATCTACAGGCCGCATTCAGCGGAGAATCAATGGCACGCAATAAATATCTTTTCTTTGCCGAGAAGGCCAGACAAGAACAGCATCCCGAGGTGGCCGAACTTTTTGAACAGATGGCCCAGAATGAGGGCGTTCACGGCCGCCTGCTCTATCATCATTTAAAGGGAGTCGGGAGCAGTTCCGCCAATCTCCAGGAGGCTATTCAGGGTGAGTATGGCGAGTGGAGCAGTATGTATCCCTCCTTTGCGCAGATCGCACGGGAAGAGGGATTTGAAGATATTGGCCTGCTCTTTGAGCAGATCTCCAAGATCGAAAAGGACCATGAATTCCGTTTCTTAGCCGCTCTGGCCAAGTTGAACAGCGCCGGCGGAGAAAAAGCAGCTGCATCAGCTGCCTCCGCACCCGAGGCTGCTGCTCCTGCCGCACCTCAGATGGTAACGGTGCAGGGATACCGCTGCATGTTTTGCGGAGCCACCTATGAGAGCCGTCCTGATGTGTGCCACGTCTGTCAGGCGATCGGCTCCTTCGAGCCCACCACCATTCAGAAACGTGTGGATAACTAAGGAAAAATAGTGCAGAGTGCACACCACCACAGGCTCCCTATTGCTCCCGGCAGATTTTCGCCAAGGTTTTTTGTCACGCAATTTGTTGCGACCTCTTATTAAATCACAACCGCCTGTTCTGGGTTGAGATTTGATTTTAAACGCAAACCTAAGTGTTGGCCTAAAAAGGGCGCATCGACTTCAAAAAGGAAAGCACGCTTTTCGCGTGCTTTCCTTTTTGGGCTTTTCCACCCTTAATCAAATTTAAATCTCTGGAAACGGCTTCTCCACAGCCTTCCCTCCGCAGTAGCGCTGTACAATCTCTCCGCCGTCATAGAGGAACTGCTCCAGCCGCTCATAAGGACTGCGTTCCATCAGCGCATCCAGGGCTGTGGGACGAATCACCAGGGCATCAAACTGGAAGCCGGGCAAAAATGCTCCCACATCCCCCAAAAATTCCCCGCTTCCCCGCGTGGCCAGATAGAACGCTTCCCCCAGGGACAGGGGAGTTTCCTTCGGCCGCTGCATCCAGCGCACCTTAGAAAGCTGCACCGTCGCCGTCACGGTCCGGGCCATCTGCGCAGTGTTTCCACCCGCCACATCACTGGCCACACAGCAGCGAAGCCCCCGTTCCAGATCATCTCGCAAGGGCATAATACCGCTGGACAAGTTCAAATTGGACAAGGGGCAGTGGGCCAGGATTACCTCTTTTTCTCTCAGCAGCTCTTTTTCCTGTTGGGTCAAATGGATGGCGTGGGCCATAATGGTCCGGCCTCGGGGCAGCAGTCCAAAGTGTTCATATACCTGGGTGTAAGTGGGAATGTCCGGATGGAGCTTGGCCACCCATTCCACCTCCCCCCGGTTTTCCGAGAGATGGGACTGCACAGGCAGCTGATACCGCTGTGCCAACTGCCCCAGACCATCCATCATCTGCTCTGTGGTGGAGGGCACAAACCGAGGTGTTAAAATATACTTTGTACGCTTCAGCTCCTCCCGGCTGCGGCAAATCAGCTCCTCTGTATCCGCCAGAGACGCCTGCGTATCCTCCCGCAGGCAATCCGGAGCATTTCGGTCCATATTCACCTTCCCCACGAGCCCCCGCAAACCAGAGGCCTCTGTCAGCTCCATCAGCCGCCAGGCCGCTTGCTTATGAACGGTGGCGAAGGCTGCAAACCCCATGGTGCCGCTCTCCCAAAGCCGGTTTAAAAATGCCTTCCAAACCCGTGTGGCAAAATCCAGGTCTGAAAACCTGGCCTCCGTTGGAAACGTATACTGTTCCAGCCACGGCAGCAGCTGTTCATCATATCCAATTCCCCGGTTCACAATTTGGGGGGCATGAATATGAAGATCATGGAAGGCCGGAATAATGAGGCTGTCTCCCCAGTCCATTACAGGCTGGTCCCTATATTCCTCCGGCAGGGCATCGTAAAGCCCTACGATCCGTTCTCCCTGGGTCACCAACCATCCCCCGCGATGGACCTCCACCGTTCCAAACGTAGGTGTGTGGAGAAAATTTCCCTTTAAAATCATTGTGTTCTCCTTTCTGGAAGCTGCATATTTTGTGCCTTCGTCAACCCCTGCAAACGCACTTCCGTCTGTGCAGGAACACATCTTTGCGTTTTGCCTGCAAAAGGAAGGTATATTTTCCACGAATTCTCCTTTTTCTGCATTTTCTTGGAACGTTTGTTTGACATTTTGATGAAAGTATGATATACTTTTTCCACAAAAGCTGTCAATATCCCCTCTCGCTTGGAAAGGAGCTGCTCTCATGGCCAATTTAACCCGAAAACAGCAGCAAATTTATGATTATATCCTGTCCTTCACCTCAGAGCATGGATACCCTCCCTCTGTCCGGGAAATCGGCTCGGCCATGGGGCTCAAATCCCCCTCCACCGTCCACTTCCACATGAAGGGGCTGGAGGAGGCAGGTGTTATTGTCAAAGCCGAGGGCAAGACCCGAGCCATTTCCCTGCCCGGCGTGTCACTGGGCCCGGTGGCAGAGGAGCAGGATCCCCACGCCAACCAGATCCCTGTGGTGGGCAATGTGGCCGCCGGCTCCCCCATTCTGGCTCAGGAGTGTATCGAAGACTACCTCACCTTTGACACCCAGGGGTTGTCCGGAGAGCACTTTGCCCTGCGTGTGCGGGGCGAGTCTATGTTAAACGCCGGCATTCTTCCCGGTGACCTGGTGGTGGTTCACCGCCAGCAGGAGGCTCACAACGGTGAAATTGTCGTAGCCCTCTTTGAAGACGAGGCCACCGTCAAAACCTATCAGCTTCGGGATGGTCACGTGTGGCTCATGCCCGAAAACCCGGAGTATCTGCCCATCGACGGTGCCACTGCCGAGATCATTGGAAAAGTGGTGGCCGTGGTGCGCCGCTATTAAAGTATGTCATAAAAACCGCCTGTTCCAATGGAACAGGCGGTTTTTTTAAAATTGAAATACTACGCCCACCACAGCCGCCATGGCAATAAACGCCACAGGGTGTATTTTCTTCAGCAACTTATGCTGCATAGCCAGGAAAATCACAACCGACAGTAACATAACCGGCCAGTGGAAGGAAATCTCATGCTGGGACGTACCGCCCACCGTCCAGAACACCGTCATGGCCACCGACAGCCCCGCAGAAGCGATCAGGGCCGTGGAGGCCGGGCGCAGGCCGTAGAACACCGCATCCACCGTTTTGGACTGGCGGAATTTCTGCAAAAATCCCGCAATGATAATAATGACCACAATCGAGGGCGTGATGAGACCCAGTGTTGCAATCACGGCCCCTGGAATCCCGGAGATGGAATAGCCCACAAAGGTGGCCATATTCACGCCCATGGGGCCGGGGGTGGATTCCGATACCGCGATCATGGTGGACAGCTGTGCATTGGTAAACCATCCAGTCTTTTCCCCCATACTCTGAAGGAAGGGCACGGTGGCCAGTCCTCCTCCTACGGAGAACAGCCCCACCTTCGCAAATTCATAAAACAGCAGCAGCAGTTTGATCATTTGCCCTCCCCTCCCTTCGCCAGGCTGTACAGGCGGCGGGCCGTGTAGCCCACTACGCCGGACAGGATAATGAGTCCGGCGGGAGAAAGGATGAAGCTGAACACCATCCCCAGGGGAGTACCGCTGTCAATGGAAATCAGGCCGCTTCCCTGTGCCAGAAGCAGCACGCCCACAAAAATGCCTACCGACACAAAATCCTTCAGGTTGGTCTTCCCCAGCTTTACAACGCTGGAGGCAATGAGTGCCACTACCGCAGCGTTGATGCCCACCAGAGCGTGCTGAACCACCGGATATTGGTCAAATTGGGAAAGAAAAGCGGCAATGATGGTGATGATCACCACAGAAGGAAATACAACGCCCAGAGTGGCGATGATCCCACCTAAGATTCCCTTATATTTAAAGCCGATAAATGTGGCGGTGTTCACCGCAATAATACCAGGGGTACACTGCCCCACAGCGTAGTAATCCGTGAGTTCCTCGTCCGTGGCCCAGTTCTTCTTCTCCACCACTTCCCGCTGGAGGATGGGCAGCATGGCATAGCCACCGCCGAAAGTGCAGGCTCCCATTTTGGCAAAGGTCAGAAACAAGTCCAAATAAATATTCAAGAAAACGCCCTCTTATACGTTGAACCGGAACAGGATGATATCTCCATCCTGCACTACATATTCCTTACCCTCAGAGCGAATCAGCCCCTTCTCTCTGGCCCCGTTCATAGAACCGCAGGCCATCAGGTCCTCATAAGAGACCACCTCGGCCCGGATAAAGCCCCGCTCAAAATCAGAGTGGATCTTACCCGCCGCCTGGGGAGCTTTGGTGCCCTTCTTGATGGTCCAGGCCCGGCACTCATCCTCCCCGGAAGTGAGGTAGGAGATAAGCCCCAGCAGCGTATAGCTGGCCTTCACCAGCCGGTCCAGGCCAGATTCCGCCACCCCCAGATCGTCCAGGAACATTTTCTTCTCTTCCCCGTCCAGTTCAGCGATTTCTGCCTCCAGCTTCGCGCACACAGGGATGACCTGTGCCCCCTGCTCAGCGGCCCGCTCCTCCACCTGGCGGTAGTAGGCCACAGACTCCGGATCCGAGAAGCCAGCCTCGTCCAGGTTGGCCGCGTAGATGACAGGCTTCAGGGACAGCAGCTCACAGTCGGGATACTCCCCGGCGATATCCGCTCCCTCATAGGACCGGGCAGACTTGCCATCGTTGAGCCACTCCCGCAGCCCCTCAAAGTCTTCCACTTCCTGGAGGAACTTCTTGTCCCCCTTGGCCGCCTTCTTGGCCTTGTCAATGCGCCGCTCCACCATCTCCAGGTCGGCCATCACCAACTCCAGATCAATGGTGTCAATGTCCCGGATGGGATCGGTAGACCCCTCCACATGGATCACATTGTCATCGTCAAAGCAGCGCACCACATGGACAATGGCGTCAGTCATACGGATGTTGCCCAAAAACTTGTTGCCCAGGCCCTCTCCCCGTGAGGCGCCCTTTACCAGCCCGGCAATGTCCACAAACTCAATGACAGCCGGGGTGGTCTTCTTGGGGTGGTACATTTCGCTCAGTTTATCAAGGCGGTAGTCGGGCACCGCCACCATGCCCACATTGGGATCAATGGTGCAGAAGGGGTAGTTGGCACTCTCGGCCCCGGCGTTGGTAATGGCGTTAAACAGGGTACTCTTGCCTACATTGGGCAGACCCACGATACCTAATTTCACGGCAATTCCTCTTTCCGTTCTCATTTTTGGCATTTGGCCCAAATATTATATCTGTTTTATCCCCCATATGCAAGAGGAAATGGACACAAATCCCTTATTCTTACGCTATATAACCAATAAAGGTTCCGGCTGCCCCATGGACAGCCGGAACCTTTGCACTGTGCTGCTAAGTTATTTGATAATAAGATTGGTCCCCTCGAGGGTTACCGTCTTGCCCAGCATCTCAAAGAGCTCGGCGGGGGCCCAGGTCGTGCCGGGGTCCACAATATAGGGGGCCTTTCCATAATTCTGAGGGGCAGTCATCCCCACTGCATCGGGGATTTTGGTCACCCCGGTAATGGAGGGGTTCCCAATGTCCAAACGCACCTGGAAGCTGTCGCTCTCCACCGTGACCAGTGCGCTGTGGCCCTTGGGGGTATAGGTCACCTGGAAGCCCAGCGCCTGCGCCACTGCAGCCACAGGCACCATGGCGGTGCCCTTCTCATACCGGCCCACCATATTGGGAACCTTGCCGTCCAGCTCCATGGTCAGCTGGGCGCCCTCTTCCGGCTCCGCAGCTTCCGCCTCTGTCTTGGTGCTGGCAGCGGGCAAAAGCATCACATGCTGGGCATGGGTCTGGGCCGGATAGCTCTCCAAAACCGCCTCATACCAGGCCATGATCCGGTCACCGGCCTTCAGCTCATTCAGATCAAAGGTCTTGTTGTCCACATATCTGGACAATCCGGTGTCTGCATCCGCAGTGATGTGCAGCCCGCCCTGATCGGTCACAATCCGCACCGAACCGTCAGACAGCTTTTCCACGCTCTCTACCACCTGATAGTGGGCACTGCTGATGTCCTGGGGGATGTTGCGCACAATGGCCAGGGCAGGAGACTGAGGGGGAATGGAATAGGTGGAAACGGGGCTGTGGAACACATAGATCCCCTCCCCTACCTTTAAGGTAGCGGGATCCGAAGCGGTTTTATTTCCGCTGTCGATCCACACCACATTCTGGGACACGTTCATAATATAATCGCCATATGCCTCAGACGCCATCACCAGTCGGGTGATGTTTCCTGCCTCATCCTTACCGATCTCCGCCACCTTGCCATAGTACAGCACACTGTGCTTCTTAGCCTTATTGTTTCCTTCTGTGGGCGCACTTACCTGGGGCGTCCCGCTCTCAGCGCTCGCAGTTTCCAATGCCAGCGCAGGAACAGCCAGGGACACGGACAAAGCCGCAGCCAGCATACAAGCGGTCAGTTTACGTTTCATGTGAGTTCCTCCTAAACAGTTTTGGCGTTTCATTTCCCTTTGTAATTCATAGACGAAGCCGCAAACAAAAAGTTCCTTCGTCCTGTCAAAAATTATTTTGCGCGCGTTATTCTCCCAGATCCTCGGGCAGAGGACGCCGGTGGTGTTCCACCGGCCCCCACTCCGGCAGGGGAAGACGCTGCATGGCACCAAAGGCCCTGGCCTTCAGCCCCGGATAGCGGCCCTGGAGTTCATAGATCAGTTCCTTGATTTCCTGGCGCTTTGTGTTTCCATTGGCGGGGCATGGGTTCTCCACCACAGGAAGCTGGAGACGCTGGGCCGTGTGGCGGATCAGATTCTCCCCACAGTAGAGCATGGGGCGGATCTGGGTAATGCCAGTGCGGTCCAAATAGGTGACCGGCTGGAAGCAGGATAGCCTCCCCTCAAAAATCAGCGACATAAAAAAAGTCTCCACCGCATCATCATAGTGGTGTCCCAGGGCGATTTTTGTAATTCCTTTTTCCTGCAGAGCGCCATGAAGGGCGCCTCTGCGCATTTTCGCACACATGGAGCAGGGATTTTTCTCTTTCCGCAGATCGAAAATGACATGGTGGATCTCGCTATTTATAATGGTATAGGGCACATTCAGCTTCTGGCAGAACTCCTTGACGGGAGAAAAATCCATCCCCGGACGCCCATCGGCGTGGCCCATATCCAGGGTCAGGGCTTCCACCGCAAAGGGAATGGGATAAAATTCCCGCAGCTTCGCCAGGGCACACAGCAGTACGAGGGAATCTTTTCCTCCCGAAACGCCCACTGCCACCCGGTCTCCGGAATGTATCATGTCATAATCTTCCACACAGCGGCGCACCAGGGAGAGTATCTTGTTCATGGTTTAGCTCCTTTTCAAAAGTTAGGGGGAAACCGGGCAAAAGGGGTATTTCTTATAAGAATCCGGCCCACTTTTTAAAATCAAAAACAGAAATCAAAAGTGAGAATTCAAGAGATTAAGCGTGATTTCGAGAGAAAACAAGAGATATGATAAAATCAATAAATTTTTCCCGAAAAAACCGTTGACACCCGGTTACCTCCGTACTATAATACAAAACGCTCCGCTTGTACAGAGCTGGAGCAAAATGTTTTTATCATTGATCCAATGGTTGAGATATTGAAGTAAAATGGAGGTTTCACCTATGTCCACTTTTATGGCTAACAAGGGGAACATCACGCGCACCTGGTACGTGCTGGATGCCGCCGGTAAGCCCCTGGGCAAGACCGCCGCTCTGGCTGCGGATCTGCTGCGCGGCAAGCGCAAGCCCGAGTTCACCCCCAACGCTGACTGCGGTGACTTTGTCATCGTGATCAACGCCGAGAAGGCCGTTCTGACCGGCAAGAAGCTGGATCAGAAGTACTACCGTCACCACTCCGGCTGGGTGGGCGGCCTGAAGGAAGTCAAGTACCGCACCCTGATGCAGACCAAGCCCGAGCTGGCCATGAAGCTGGCCATCCGCGGCATGCTGCCCAAGAACACCATTGCCAAGGACTCCCTGACTCGTCTGCACATCTATCGCGGCAGCGAGCACAACCACGCCGCCCAGAAGCCCCAGGTCTGGGACGCCGAGTAAGAGGAGGATTTGAATCATGTATAAGAGCAAGAAGCCTTATTTCTATGGGACCGGCCGCCGGAAGTCCTCCGTGGCTCGGGTTCACCTGTTCCAGAACGGCACCGGCGCCATCACCATCAACGGCCGCGACATCGACGACTACTTCGGCCTGGAGACCCTGAAGCTGATCGTGCGTCAGCCCCTGGTCGCCACCGAGCAGATGGGCAAGGTTGACATTGTTGCCACCGTTACCGGCGGCGGTGTGACCGGCCAGGCCGGCGCCATCCGTCACGGCATCGCCCGTGCCCTGCTGCTGGCCAACGAGGAGTACCGTCCCGCCCTGAAGGCCGCTGGGTTCCTGACCCGCGATCCTCGTATGAAGGAGCGTAAGAAGTACGGCCTCAAGGCTGCCCGTCGCGCTCCGCAGTTCAG
>CALWVV010000004.1 GCA_944385035.1 uncultured Oscillospiraceae bacterium
CCTCCTGCGGTGCGGACACGGCGGACGCATTCCTGAAATTTGGGCAATTCCGCATAGGTCAGTTTGGGCGTGACCATTTCCACACGATACCTCGGATCTGAGGTGGAGGTGTATCTGGCACCCACTTTTTGTTCTCCACGGATACTACTATCGCTCATAAGCCGCCATTCTTTTCCCTCCCCATCCCGCACATACCAGCTGTCGTAGTAGTCATCGCCACGGCGAGGCTCCGTCCCCAAATAATCTGCCAAGGCTTGGGCCGCCTGTTCACGAGTAATTCCGGTCAGTTCCACTTCCACGCCGAAACACTGATCTTTTAGGCCTACTTCATTCATGTCACTGCTCCCTTCTAAAAGATGTTTCAAAACCTTGTAAACACTGTATCCGTTCGAAAACCGCTGATCCCGGCGAACATATCAAAATGGCGTATCAGGTGATCTCATCTCCTTCCTGCTGCAGGGCAAGAAGAAAGCCGAGGACATTCTCATCCATGTCCCCGGCCTGTGCCTGCTGGCTTTTTTCTGTTGTCAGATCCAAATTGCGCAACTCTTCCCGAATCAGCCCACGGATGGCAGACAGGAGGGCATCCTGTTCATGGGCTTTACACACCATCCGACACACAGCGTCTGTCCGCTGCCCGGCAGGGATGGAGCTAAGAATGTGCCATGCATCACGCTGTTGGGGTGATGTCAGAGAAAAAGAAAGGTTGAGCCGCCGCTTACCTGCCATTGCCGACACCCCGCGACATCTGCCCCACAAGGCGCTCATATCCTTTAGCGTTCAGGGATACGTCATCCAGGATAACATCTTCCGTGACAATGCGCCAACCACTCCAACCTCGGGTGGTATGCAGATTGACCGCAAGCGTTTCCAGAAGCTCCGGGAAAAGATAATTGCCCTGGGGCACAAGCCAGATGACCATGAGGAAGAGCAGAATATGGGCGGAATGACCATGGGCGGATGGTAAGAGGCGAAAACAAATACAGTGGAATAATCAGTGAGCCTCCCACACAGTTGCGGGAGGCTCCATCAAAACTCAAATGAAGATTTCGGTTTCTGTTCCGCCCACATAGAACTCAGCCATGTCATCCAGGCGCAGGCAGGCCAGACGACGGTGGGGAGCGTTCAGGTTGCCGCAGCCACAGTCGATGTCGATGATCCCGTTCCCGTGCCAGATAGAGGAATCCTCGTCCATTCGGCCAGTGAGAAAGGCTGTGGGCGTGTGACCGACAATGCAGATGGTGTCCGGATAGGGGCTTACGCTGTCTGGTTCCACCCGGCCCCAAATGCGGGTGTCGTGGTCCTCCCCTGGGAAACCGTGGACAAGATGGAATTTTTGATTGCCCACCGTGAGCTCCAGAGCATCCGGTAATTCAGAGAGGAAACGCAGGATGCGGTTCCTCTCCTGGTGCGTGCAGTGGTAGAGCAGCTCTCGGTAGGTGGTCCCTCCGCCGTTCTGCCGCCACAGGTCGCGGGCACCGAATTCGTTGTGGGGGCCGAGGGTGCTCAGACACATCTGCTCATGGTTGCCCAGGAGCATGGTCATGTTGGAGGCTTCCATGATCTGCTCCAGCAGATCGATGCCGCCGGTGCCCCGATCGATCACATCCCCAAGGATGTATAAATGGTCCGTATCAGAGAACCGGATCTGTTCCAGCATTCGGAGAAAGAAATCTCGTTCTCCGTGGAGATCTGCCATGCAGTAGATCATTCGTTACACCTCCCACAGCCAACATAGAGTAACCGCATCTTACCACAGGCTGCGAATCGATACAAGACGGCGCGCAGGACTTGCGCCGCATAAACAAAAGTAGGCGCCGGGCAATTGATAACAAATTGATAACTCGCTGGGATTGGGATGGCTATTGACCAAACCTTGTGGTATGTTGTGTCGCTGATAGGAGGCGGTACACATGAACGATTACATGAGAGCCCTGCACCAGCGGTTCTACCGGGAGCCAGATTTCAGTGAGTTGGAAGAGGACATTGAGAACACCCGCCAGGAGGTCCGAGACTTCTTAGATAAGATGCAGCGCCGCAGGCTCATGCACTTGGTGGATACTCAAAATCTGCTGCGGGAGGAGACTTCCTTGGCCAGCTTTATGGCCGGATTCAAACTGGCCTGGGGACTGAGCAAAGAGCTGGAGGTGGATGGTCTGTATTCCTTCGATGAGGAGGAAACAAAGCGTGTCTGCCGCTCCGTGGAAGCAGGAAAGGAGGGGGGAGCGTATGGGAAAGCGTAGACCATCCGGAGACGGTATGGTCCGCAAGCGCAAGGACGGCCGCTGGGAAGGCCGTGTGGTGGTGGGCTACGATGAGGCGGGCAACCCTAAGACAAAAAATGTGCTGGCCAAAACGAAGAAAGAATGTATCGCAAAACTGGAGGCCCTGAAAAGTACTTGCCAAGTGGTGCGCCCTGTCCAGGTGCGGTCCGATATGCTTGTCCGGGACTGGCTGGACTACTGGTACCAGAATTACTCCAAACCCAGGCTCAGACAGACAACCCAGCTCAGCTATGAGGGGTGGATCTACAATCATCTGATCCCGGGCTTGGGAGACATCCCACTGAACCAACTGACCCAGGCGGAGCTACAGCAGTTCTTCCGGCGCATGAAGGAGAGCGGGCGGAAGGCCAATGTGGAGCGACGAGGCCCTGGTATGGCGGACCGCTCGGTGCGCAGTTGCCACGCCGTATGCCAGATGGCTCTGGACAAGGCGGTGGAGGAGAAACTGACCCACTCCAATCCCGCAGTAGGCTGCAAGCTTCCGCCGATGAAGGGTAAAGAGATGAAGATTCTGACTCAGGAAGAGATCCAGCGCTTTCTCATCCAGGCCAAGGCGGAGGGAATGTATGAGCTCTTCCTGTTGGAGCTAACCACCGGGATGCGCCGGGGCGAGCTGCTGGCCCTCCAATGGGACGACCTGGACTTCGCCACTGGAAAACTGCGTATCGACAAGCAGGTCTATCCGGTGGGCGGCAAACTTATCATCAGCGAGCCCAAAACCAAAGCAGCCAACCGCACCATCATCCTGCCGCCCGCTATGGTAGAGCTGCTGGCGGGGTACAAAAAAGGTGTCTTCTCTGAATTGATGTTTCCGTCAAGAACCAAACCGGAGTAGCCCATCGACCCCGACTACGTCCGAAAGCGGCTACAGATAATTCTGGAGAGGGCAGGGTGTAAACGGGTAAGATTTCATGATTTACGCCACACTTTTGCCACACTGTCCTTGGAGAACGGGATGGATGTAAAGACCCTCTCCACCATTATCGGCCATGTTTCCTCAGCGACCACGCTGAACACCTACACCCATATCACCGATGAGATGCGGAGGAAAGCGGCGCTGAGCATTGACCAGGGTATCGCCAAGGCGGAAGTGGAACCCATGCCGGAACAGACAGACGAACCCCAAAAGCAGGACTTTGTGCCGATTGAACCGCTCCGGCGCAGGCCGGGAACTGGGTGTGTCAGCCAGCTGCGGGAACATCTCTGGGAGGGCCGCTATTCCCCGGTGTGGCCGGACGGCAAAAAGCACTCCCGAAATGTCTATGCCAAAACCCGCGAGGAGTGCGAGGAGAAGCTGAAGGTACTGATCCTGGAGATGAAGGCGGAGATCGCCGCCTTACGTTCCGGGGCAAGTACAGAGTATCCCGACGGGGTAAGTCCCCAAAAGAAGGCCATCGCCGCCTACCTGCGAGAGCACCCCGGTGTGTCCAGCAAGTCCTTGATCGCCAGGGAATTGAAGATGGACCGTTCTACGGTACGAAGATATTACGATGAGAGCCGAATAGAATTTTCAAAATAAAAAGAAAAAATCTACCACTCTACAAATCATTGTTTTCTACGAAGATTAAACTATGATACAATGAATTAACAGAACCGGAAATTAAGGGAGAGAATAGGACATGGATTTGACATATAAGAGGGCGACAATTGAAGATATAGATATGCTAACAAAAACGCGAGTAGAGGTATTAAGGGCAGCCAATAAACTGCCCGACGATACCGATATGAGTGAAGTAGAAGCTCAATCGTTTCGTTATTATCAAAAAGCGCTTTGTGACGGATCACATATTGCATATTTGGTTTTTGATGGAAGTAGATTTGTTGGAGCTGGTGGGGTTAGCTTTTTTCAAGTAATGCCGACTTATCATAATCAAAGTGGGAACAAGGCCTACATAATGAATATGTACACCGATCCTGAATATAGAAGAAAAGGAATTGCCTATAAGACATTAGAAATGTTGGTTCAAGACAGTAAGAGTAGGGGAATTACCGCTATTTCTTTAGAAGCAACTGATATGGGCCGACCTTTATATGAAAAGTATGGTTTTGTAAAGATGAACGATGAAATGGAACTACAACTATGACAAATCTTACCACACAAGTTTGTCAAGCTTTTTTAGTGGAGAATCAAAATCTGCGCCACAGGAAACAAAAGAAGGGCACCCCTTATGAAAAGGGGTACCCCTCCTGTGGTCAAACCAGAAAACCGTCTGTGGTATTTGTGTGGTCAGCTATGGAATTGAAATTATGAAGCTCAACTTTTACAACAAAAAGCAAGAAAAATCCGCCGTTTTTGTATAAAAACGGCGGATTTTTGGTCCGAGTGGCGGGATTTGAACCCACGGCCTCATGGACCCGAACCATGCGCGCTACCAACTGCGCTACACCCGGATGACCAGCTTAATTATTATATTTTTTTTCCTTCGTTCTGTCAAGTGTAATATCCGATTCTCTCTGGAAATATACTGATATTGCATAAAACAGCAGGGAGGGGCGCTTATGTACGATCAGTCCACGCGGACTGGGTCAAGCTATGGCCGAAGGAACAGCCGCGTCAATGGCCGTTCGGGCGGCCGGACCAGCAGGACAAAAGGAAAAGGCAAGGAGCGGGTGCTGCTGATTCAACTGCTCATTTGTGTGATACTATTTATAACAGTATTTGTGGGAAAAGGCGTATTGCCCGGACGTTTGCTGCAGCTGAGAAATGATGTCCTTCAAATGATTTCACAGGACTTTGATTTTCAAGATGCCTTAGCGGAGCTTGGAGCGTCTTTGGCGGGCGGAAACAGTGTTTTAGCAGACTTCGGAGAATTTTGTGTTGAGGTTTTTGGTGCCGAGGAACAGGAGCAGTCTGTCCAGCCTGTGGAATTTCAAGCCCCTGACCCTGCGGCGGTGCTGACCTCGGAACTTGCTTTCCTCAGCAATCAGCCCGACACGCTGACCAGAACAGAGCATTACTCATCTCTGACTAAATTGGGGATTACGTTAAGCAAAAAGGAAGAGCCTGCAGCAGAAGAATCGAAAGAAGAGGATTCGGAGTATAAAGGAGCCATTATGCCCGCGGGCAAGGTGTTTCGCCTATCCGACTACGATGGTCCCGCACTTCCCAATAACTATACCATGGATGTGCTGTCGTTTGGTGGAATAGAAACTATGACGCCGGTATTGGGGCACATGAATTCTCCCTATGGTTACCGTACACATCCGGTCAATGGTCAGGAAGGGGACTTTCATGGAGGCGTAGACATCGGCGGTCAAACGGGGGACCCTATAAGAGCCTTTGCCAGTGGAACGGTGGAGTACATTGGCCAGGATAATTCCTATGGCATGTATCTGCAAATTGACCATGGAAACGGTGTGAAGTCCTTCTATGCCCATTGCAGCCAGCTTTTGGTTCGAAAGGGACAGCAAGTCACCATTGGAGATACAGTGGCACTGGTAGGTTCCACCGGAACAGCTACAGGGCCTCACCTGCATCTGGAATTGAAGTATGAAAAGATGCATGTTAATCCTGCCTATTACGTGGAATTTTTAAACGACCAATGAGGATTGGGCGGCTGGAAATAACGGGGGGCTTCTTTCTGCTGCTGGCCTGGCTGAACTACCTGGACCGGCAGCTGATTCTCCCCATGGCGGCAGTGTCCTGTATGTTCCATGAACTAGGGCATTATCTGGTCATTCGCCTGGTTGGGGGAGATGTTAAGCTCATTCGCCTGACTGCAATCGGTGCGGAGATGGTCGTCGCACGCCCATTGAACTATTGGCAGGAAGGGCTTGCCGCACTGGCGGGTCCAGCGGTCAATATCATACTGGCATTGGTATTCTGTTCGTGGCGCTGGGGAGCGGGTTTTGCAGGGCTCAATTTGGTGCTGGCCCTGTTTAATCTGATCCCAGTGGGGCGTTTGGATGGGGGGCGGGCGCTCAATTGCCTGCTGTCGCTGCTGGCAGGGCCGTGGTGTGCACAGAAGGTGGGAGAAAAGCTGGATGTGTTCTTTGCTGCCCTCACGCTGTGCGCAGGGGTGTGGATTGCTTCCAACGGGAAGAATTTTACCCTTTTATTGGTTGCGCTTTGGCTGCTGGGTGGGGCTTTCAAACAAAATCACAGGAATTATAGAAAAAAGGCTTGCCAGCACAGAAGGAAACCAGTACAATAAAAGGCACGCGTAAGATGACCTGGAGGGAAGATCATGAACCGTACCTTGGAACAAATTCTGCCAAAGGTGCAGAAGCCGGCCCGCTATACCGGCGGAGAATATAACGCGGTGGTCAAAGACCGGGGAGAGGTAGACCTGCGCTATGCCCTGTGTTTTCCGGACACCTATGAGATTGGCATGTCCAATTTGGGCTGCCGGATTCTTTATGGGGTTATGAACCGGGAAAAGGGAGTCTGGTGTGAGCGGTGCTATGCCCCATGGGGAGACATGGAGGAGGAGATGCGCCGGGAGGGCCTGCTTCTCTATGGCCTGGAAAGCGGAGACCCTATTTCTGATTTTGATATCATTGGGTTTTCCCTGGGCTATGAGATGGCCTATACCAATGTGCTCAATATGCTGGATCTGGCCGGGCTTCCCCTGCGCTCCGAGGAGCGGCCTCAGCTTACCCCCCTGGTGGTGGCCGGTGGGACCTGCTGCTATAATCCAGAGCCCCTTGCCCCCTTTGTCGACTTCTTTGTCCTGGGTGAGGGAGAAGAAGTTACCCTGGAGTATATTGAGCTCTACCGGCAGGCCCGAGAGGAGTGCTGGACGAAGGAGGAGTTCCTCCAAGAGGCAGCCAAGATCCCCGGCATCTATGTCCCCTCCTTCTATGAGCCTGTCTATGGCGCGGACGGTACGCTGGAGGAGCTGGCGATCGTGGAGGGCTCCGGAGCCCCGGAGAAGGTGACAAAGCGGGTGGTTGAGGACATGGATCGGTCCTACTTCCCCGTAAAAACCATCATTCCCTCCACGGAGATCGTCCACGACCGGGTGATGCTGGAGCTGTTCCGGGGCTGTATCCGGGGGTGCCGGTTCTGTCAGGCGGGCTATGTGTACCGCCCGGTGCGCAACCGCAATCCCAAGCTGCTGGCAGAGTACGGGAAGGCGGCCTGTGAGGACTCCGGTTATCAGGAGATGACGCTGTCCTCCTTGTCTTCCACCGACTATCCCTGCCTGCTGGAGCTGTGTGACGAGCTGCTGGACTACTGCGCCCCCCGTGATATTGGACTGTCCCTGCCCTCACTCCGGGCGGATACCTTCTCCATGAATCTGATGGAGCGGCTTCAGCGGGTGCGCAAAGGCGGACTGACCTTTGCGCCCGAAGCGGGGACCCAGCGCCTGCGGGACGCGATCAACAAGAATCTTCGGGAGGAGGACCTGCTTCAGTCGGTGCGTACCGCCTTTGCGGGTGGCTGGAGCGGCGTAAAGCTCTACTTTATGCTTGGCTTGCCCACGGAGACCGACGAAGATGTGCTGGGGATCGCTGACCTGGCTCGAAAGGTCTACTTTGCCTGGCGGGAGTGTACCCCCAACAAGGCCAGAGGGGTGCGGATCACGGTGTCTACCTCTTGGTTTGTGCCAAAGCCCCACACGGCCTTCCAGTGGGAGGCTCAGATTCCCGTGGAAGAGTATCAGCGCCGGGTGAACCTCCTGCGGGATGCCCTGAAACGGGACAAGTCCATCACCTACAACTGGCATGACCCGGAGACCAGCTATCTGGAGGCTATTTTCTCCCGTGGAGACCGGCGCCTGGCCGACGTATTGGAGTGGGCCTGGGAGCACGGGGCCAAAATGGATTCCTGGACGGAGTATTTCGATTTTCAGCGTTGGATGGACGCTCTGGAGGCCTGCGGCCTGGATGGGGATTTCTACGCCCACCGGGAGCGGGGGAGAGACGAGGTCTTCCCCTGGTGCCGCATTGACCCCATGGTGAGCACCGACTTTTTGTGGCGGGAGCGGGAGCTGTGCTATCAGTCCCAGACGACCCCGGACTGCCGCACCCGCTGCTCCGGCTGCGGGGCCAACCGGCTGCTGTCAGGAGGTGTGTGCAATGGCTGATCGTCTGCTCTTTTCCAAAACAGGACGGGCCCGGTATATTTCTCATCTGGACCTTATGCGCACCTTCCAGCGGGCCTTTGCGCGGGCGAAGATCCCCATTAAGCACACGGAGGGATTTCACCCCCATCCCTTTGTCTCCATCGCTCTGCCCCTGTCTGTGGGCTATTCCAGCGAGTGTGAGATTTTGGAGTTTGGACTTCTGGAGGGGACGGACCCTGAGACGGTCCCTGCCCGGCTGACCGCCGCTATGCCAGAGGGAATCACCGTTCATCAGTGCTATCCCGCCCAGCGGAAGCTGAAGGAACTTTCTTATGTCAACTATATCATGAACTTCGAATATCCCGAAGGGCGGCCCCAGGAGTGTGAGCCTGCCATCGCGCAGCTGCTGGGGCGGGAAAGCCTGGTGGTGGAGAAGAAGTCCAACAAGTCAAAAAAGGGGTATACAGAGGTAGATTTGATCCCTCTGATCCGGGAATGGAACGTAGAATGCCAGAGCGATACCATGACGTTGAGTATGGTGGTGTCCGCTCAGAATCCGGGACTCAATCCGGAGCTGATCCGCGCTGCCTTTTGCCGGGAATATCCCCAGTTTGCCCCTCAGTTTGTCACCTTCCATCGCCGTGAGGTGCTGGATGCAGAGGGGAACCTGTTCCGTTGAGGGAAAAGTTTTCCTTGACAAAGGCTTTTTAATGTGATAGCATCCCACACAAGCAAAGGGGAGTAGTCGGCGCGCCTCGGCGCGCGGCACCGGCCAACATCATGGGAGTTTTCCCTGGCCATGCCTGAAATGACAAGACCTGCGTTCCGTGCGGAACGCAGGTCTTTTTGTTTCGCGCACGCTTCTTTTGGGAAGGATAGAAAAAAACGAAGGGAAGTAGAAGCATGGGATTTGAATTTTTGTGGGAAGGCCTGCTCTCGATCACACCGCAGCAGGTCGTTATGTATGTAGTGGGTGCGGTCCTCATTTGGCTGGCCATTGAAAAGGGCTTTGAGCCGGCGCTGCTTATGCCCATGGGCTTTGGCGCCATTCTGGTGAACCTGCCTCTGTCCGGCGTGATCAACCAGGTGAGTGCAGGGGTGGGGGAGACCCACGGCATTATTCAGTGGCTCTTTGAGGTGGGCATTGAGGCCAGCGAGGCCATGCCCATTCTGCTGTTTATCGGCATCGGAGCCATGATCGACTTTGGCCCTCTGCTGGCCAACCCCAAGCTCTTCCTGTGCGGTGCCGCCGCGCAGGCAGGCATCTTCCTGACCATTCTGATTGCTGCTGGCCTGGGCTTTGACATTAAGGACGCCGCCTCCATCGGCATCATCGGCGCCGCGGACGGCCCCACGTCCATCCTGGTGTCCCAGACTCTGAAGAGCAACTATGTGGGTGCCATCGCTGTGGCTGCCTACTCCTATATGGCTCTGGTGCCCATCATCCAGCCCTTTGCCATTAAGCTGGTGACCACCAAGAAGGACCGGGCCATGCGTATGCCCTACCAGCCCAAGGGAGTGACCCGCCGGATGCGGATCATGTTCCCCATTATCGTAACGGTCATTGCCGGCCTGGTAGCGCCCTCCTCTGTGGCTCTGGTGGGCTTCCTCATGTTCGGTAACCTGATCCGGGAGTGCGGGGTGCTGACCACCCTGTCCAACACCGCCCAGAATGACCTGGCCAATCTCATTACCCTGCTGCTGGGCATCACCATCTCCTTCTCCATGAAGGCGGACCAGTTTGTCCAGCCTCAGACCCTGATGATCATGGGCCTGGGCCTGGTGGCCTTTGTTCTGGACTCCGTGGTGGGCGTGCTGTTTGTAAAGGTCCTGAATCTGATTACCCCCAAGAATAAGATCAACCCCATGGTGGGTGCGGCGGGTATTTCCGCCTTCCCCATGTCTGCCCGTGTCATTGAGAAGCTGGGCCAGGAGGCCGACTCCCAGAACCACCTGCTCATGCATGCCATCGCCGCCAATGTGTCCGGCCAGATCGCCTCTGTGGTGGCCGGTGGCGTGGTCCTGCAGTACTTTGCCAACCTGGGCTGATAGGAGGAAACTGAAATGAGTGAAAACGTCATGATGGCCCTGGAAATGATGGGTCAGGGTATGCTGGGAATCTTTGTCGTGCTGGGCGTGATCGCCCTGCTGGTACTGCTGCTGCAGAAGCTCGACAGCAAAAAGAAAAAGTAAAGTCTTTTTACAAAAGCCGGACAGCCTGCTTCCATAGGCCGTCCGGCTTATTTTATGGCCCATTCCCTTGAACCTGGGACGGGGGAGTGCTGGGAGCGTTTCAAAGCCAGTCCTCCACCACGTCTGCCAGTCCGGCCGGGCCGACCTTGTTGTCCACCAGCAGCGTCATAAGCTGATCGATGCGGGCTGCGCTGGTGGTAAGAGCGGGACAGCAGGCCTCGTCTCCCGCCTCCTCCGCAATGCGGACCCCGTAGTTCTCGCAGGCAAAGCGGGGGGTCTCCACCTGATCTACCGTTAAGTAGTAGTGAAAGAGCCTTTGGGCTCCCTGCGGATCCTCGCAGCGTCGGGTTGCAATTTTTAATTCCATGATATGGTATCTTCCTTCCGTAAAATGGATTTACGACCACATTATATAGTGCTTGTTTGGGAGAGGGAAGAAAAACATATCGCAGAAATTTGCCCGCTTCTCCATTCTTCGCCCTCTGGGCTGGCGAGCGGGGGAGAAGATTGTCGGCAGAAGGGGAGAAGAGGAAGAAAAAACCTCTGTAAAGGATAATCCTTTACAGAGGTTTTTCATAGCTTAAAATCCTCATCGGTTAATCCTGCACCGGCAAGCTTTGTGGGGCGGGGCGGGATACGCCGCAGGGGATCATATTTAAATCGGTGGCAGTGGGAGCCGGCGGCCATAACTCCCTTTTTGGGGCAAAGGATTTGCTCCTCTCCCAGCTCCCGCCCGTGAACACAGTAGGCGCAGCGGGGTTCGATCCCCTTTTGGAACAGGCCCATGGGAATCCCTCCTTGTCTCAGGTGTTTTTGCTTATTATACTACACTCCGTCTGGGTTTTCCACTGCTTTTTTTCACTACATAGATTGCAAGGGCCAGAAACAGCAGCCACACGGCCCAGGCAGCCACGGCAGAGATGGTGAGGGCCTGGTGAAAGTCCAGGTGTGCGATGGTCTCGGTCTGCTGGATCAAGTAGTAGGATACAGGATCACTGAGAGGGAAAAGGGTGCACAGTGCGGAGGCGATGAGGGAAGAGAACACCCCGTGGAGGAGCTTTCCCACCACATAGGTGCGCATAGAAAGGCCGCTGTCCCCCAAAAAGGCCAGGACCTGACAGTGAACGGATACCCCGGCCCACCCCAGCATAAAGGCGGCCATGGACAGCCGTCCGGTGAGTGTGCCGTCTGTCAGGGAGGATACCCCGGAGGAAACCTCCAAAAGGCCGGTGATCAGACGTCTGGCCCACAGTTCATTCAGGCCCAGAGGCGAAAAAAATCCCGCTATGCCATGGGCCAGAGCCCCCAATACTCCCGCATAAGACAAAAGCCGGAGAAAGACGGTAAAAAATAGGACGAAGGCGCAGATGTTAAGGGCGGAAGTCATCGCCCCGGTGATGGAGTGGGTAAAGGCCACGGGAAAGCTGGCCGCCTGGAACTGGGGCCCGCCCTGTCGGTAGGTGCGGGGGCACTGGGAGGGCTTGTAAAAGCGAAAAATCAGTCCCACCGCCAGGGATGCCAGAATATGGGCCAGGTAGAGCATGAGCCCCGCCCTTCCGCTGCCGAAAACACCTGCCCCCACCACGCCCAGGATAAACGCGGGCCCGCTGTTGTTGCAAAAGGCCAGAAGCCGCTCGGCCTCCGTGCGGGAGCATTGACCATCTTGATAGAGTGCGATCGCAGTGCGGGCCCCCACCGGATAGCCTCCCACAAAGCCCAGAGCCAGGGCGGCGGCGCAGGTGCCGTTTACCCGGAAGAGAGGGGCCATCACATTCTCCAGCAGCCGCCCCAGATACCGGGACATCCCCAGCTCGACCACCAGAGAGGACAGCACAAAAAAGGGGAACAGAGAGGGCACGATCACATTCCCACACAGCTTCAGTCCGTCCTTCATGGCGGCCATGGCCTCTCCTGGCCACAGTACCAGGGCCAGGGCCGTCCACAATAGGCCAAACCCCAGCAGAGCGTCCCGGTACTGTGCTTTTCCCACGATCCGGCCCACGGCCAACCACCTCCAAAGAAGAACTCCTTTTGGAAGATATGAAGCAGATCCGGGCAGTTTGCCTGTCCCCTCTGGGAAACGGAAAAATTTTTGATTTTAGGGGAAAAGAATTGCGGGAGCGGACACTTTTCGATATAATAATAAAATTAAAGAAAGGAGCGGCGTGGGTATGTCACAAACGAAACAGCCTCTCCCGGAGCCCGTCCGGCGGCTGGACACCCCGGAGGGGACTATTTTTTATGTGCTGCGCCGCAAGCGGGTAAAAAACCTGAACCTTCGGGTGGGAGCCGGCGGAGTGGCAGCACTGTCCATTCCGTGGAATCTGCCCCAGAGCCGGGCAGAGGAGTTTTTAAGAGAAAAGAGCGGCTGGATCTTGAACCACATGAGAAGGGCGCGGGAGGTCAAATCCGACCTGTTGCCCCAGCCATCCCGTGAGCTGTGCGCCTGGCAGTTGATGGAGGCCCTGCTGCGAATGTACCCTTTGGTGGAGGGATATGGTGTGTTCCTTCCCCGGTTAAAGTTGCGAACGATGAAGAGCCAGTGGGGCAACTGCCACTGGGCCCAGGGGTATATCACCCTGAACACAGCCCTGTGCCGCTGCCCGGAGAAGCTCAGGGACTATGTAGCCCTCCATGAGCTCGTCCATTTTCTCCACCACGACCACGGCCCCGGCTTTTATGAAACGATGGACGCCCTCATGCCCGACTGGCGGGAGCGGCGCAAGGAACTCAAGGGATATGGGGCAGCCCTGGAGAGCCCATAGACGGTGAAAAAAGGAAGTGTTATTATGGCGTACCGTCCCCTGGCGGACGAAATCCGGCCCCAAAGCCTGGACGAGGTGGTGGGGCAGTCTCATATTTTAGGAAAGGACGGACTTCTGCGGCGGATCGTAGAAGGGGGGAACATCCCCAACCTCATTTTCTATGGGCCATCTGGAACGGGGAAGACCACCGTGGCCAATATCATCGCCCAGCGCACCAACCGGCCCCTTCACCGGCTGAACGCCACCACTGCATCCATCTCGGACATCAAGGATATTATGGCCGACATCGGCACCTTGCTGGCCCCGGAGGGGGTGCTTTTGTACCTGGACGAGATTCAGTATTTTAATAAAAAGCAGCAGCAGTCCCTATTGGAGTTTATGGAGGACGGCCGCATCACGCTGATCGCCTCCACCACAGAGAACCCCTTCTTTGCGGTGTTTGGGGCGGTGCTGTCCCGAGCTACGGTCTTTGAGTTTAAGCAGATCACGGCCCAGGAGGTGCTCCCCGCCATTGACCGGGGGATCGCCATCATGGGCGAGCGCCTGGGAGGCCAGGTCGTCTGTGAGGACGGCGTACGGGAACACATCGCCTCGGCCTGCGGAGGAGATGTGCGAAAGGCGATGAATGCCATCGAGCTGCTTCTGAACGCGGCCAGACGGGAGCAAGGAAAAATCCTTGTCACCCTGGACGATGCTCAGACGGCGGCCCAAAAGTCGGCCATGCGCTATGACCGGGAGGGAGATGCCCACTTTGATATTGCTTCCGCCCTGATGAAGTCCCTCCGGGGGTCTGACCCGGATGCGGCCCTTCACTA
Source organism: uncultured Oscillospiraceae bacterium (assembly GCA_944385035.1). Lineage (GTDB taxonomy): Bacteria > Bacillota > Clostridia > Oscillospirales > Oscillospiraceae > Lawsonibacter. Next base: position 14,070 of record CALWVV010000004.1, read on the forward strand.
TTTGGCCCGGCTGCTGGAGGCGGGGGATATGATCACCGCCATCCGGCGCATCCTCTGCTCGGCCAGTGAAGACATCGGCATGGCCTATCCCATGGCGGTGCCCATTGTAAAGGCCTGCGTGGACAATGCCCTCCAGTTGGGTCTGCCGGAGGCCCGGCTGCCTCTGGCGGAGGCGGTGATCCTCCTGGCCACTGCGCCCAAGTCCAACAGCGCCTGCATGGCCATTGACCGGGCTATGGCCGATGTGCGCTCCGGGAAGGTGGGGGACATTCCCAGGGAGCTGCAGAATGTGCACGCTGATTCTGCGGGCATGGAACGGGAACAGGGGTATAAGTACCCCCACAGCTACCCCCACCACTGGGTGGAGCAGCAGTACCTGCCCTATGACCTGGCGGGGGCAGCCTATTACCAATATGGAGACAACAAGACGGAACAGGCTGCAAAGCGGTACTGGGATGAGATCAAAAAGAAGCCCTGAGGGCAAATGCGGGAGAGAGAAGCATGGAATGGTCGGAACTGATTCGGATTTGGGCGATTGTTTGCCCATTGGTGTTTTTAGGGGGGCTGGTGGACTCGGTGGCCGGCGGCGGGGGACTGATCACCCTGCCGGCCTATCTGCTGGCGGGTCTGCCCGCCCACAATGCCGCCGCCACCAACAAGTGCGGCAACGCCTTCGGTACGTTTCTGGCCACCGGCCGCTTTTTAAAGCGGGGACAGGTCCATATGCCCAGCGCCATTGCCGGCGGTATCGGAGCCCTGGTGGGGGCCTGGGTAGGGGCAAAGCTCAACATGATCATGCCGGAGCAGGTACTCTACTATCTGCTGCTGGCTGTGGTGCCGGTGATGGCGGTGTTTCTTATTTTCAAGCGGAACTTTGGCACGGAAAATCACTCCGATGCCTTTTCCAAGGGACAACTGCTGACCATGGCGCTGGGGATTGGCCTGGTCATTGGGGCCTATGACGGTTTCTTTGGCCCCGGTGCCGGGACATTCCTAATGCTGGCCTTTACCGGGCTTTGCAAATTTGATTTGCTTACCGCCTCGGGAAACACGAAGGTGGCCAACTCCGCCAGCAACCTGGCCTCCCTGGTGACCTTCGCACTGGCGGGCAAGGTGCTGTGGGCCATTGGAATCCCGGCCGCCATCTGCGGCATTGCCGGAAATTACGTGGGGTCCGGCCTGGCGCTGAAGGGCGGGGCCAAAATCATCCGCCCTATGTTCTTTGTGGTCCTTTCCCTGCTGGTCATCCGGCTGGTCTATGACCTGGTGGCTTGAGAGCGGCGAATTTTAGAAAAATACTTTTTATGTGATAAGCCGGCCGTCTAGATAGACGGCCGGCTTTCTACGTTATCTATGAAGGCAAAAGGAAGCTGCGTATAAAGTTCTTTTGCTTACTTTTCTTTCAAGAAAAGTAAGTGACCAGAAGATCTACGCAGGAGCCGTAGGAACGGATGCCCAGTTCCTGATCGTTCCCCTTCAAAAAGCTGTCGTACACTTCAGCGGCCTTCTCCTCCACCGGGGAGGAGCGCTGGGCCCAGTAAGTGTTGTTGTCGTTCCAGTCGGTGGACAGTTCCGGAGTAAAGTACTCCTCCGCGATCCCATACCAGAGATCCGGAGCCACGGGGTAGAGGGCGTTGCACAGGTGGATCAGGCCCATGAGATAGCCGGAGTATTGAAAGACCAAATCGTCACTGGTCACACAGGCGGCAATGCCCACAAAGTTGGCCTCGTCCTCCAAAGCTACCATACGCTGATGGGACATCTCGTGGGCGATGGTAGCGGGGAGGAGGCAGAGGGGGGCATCCACATTCACGTTTGCTTCTCCGGTGATGGGGGAGTAGATCCCGGTAAAGCCTAAAAGACTTTGAAGTTTAGAACATAGGAGAGGTTTTGCTTTCACCGATTTCATGGACAAGCAAGGGAATTCCCTTGACAGATTGTCATAAATAGAAACCCCTTGATCAAAGCACGTTGACCGGTCCTGTGCAAAATATCCGGCTTCGTCCCGCTCCACCTGGGTGGACAGCCGGGCGGCGTTCTGGGCAAAGAGCTCCGTGACCGCAGCTAACGTTTCTACGGAGTAGGGCTCTGTCTCCAGCCCGGAACGCTGGGAAAAGGAGGGGATATAGTAGGCGGCGTTCCACAGCCAGCACACGCCAGCCCAGATCCACAGAAAAACCGCCCCCAGAGCGCACAGCCGCCGGAGAAAGGAGAGGACTCCCTGCCCCCGGACCAGCAGCACCACCGCCCGGACCAGCCAGATCAGGCAAAAGACCAGGAACAAAAGGAGCAGTACTTCTCCCACAGAAAAGGGAACCAGGGCGGTAAGCCGCCCCAATTGCTGTTCCAGAGGAGCCATCACTCCGAATACCCAGGCAGATAGGAGCTCTTGTCTGGAGTGAAGCAGTTCAAACAGGCAGATAAGCGCCAGGGGAAGCAAAACTGCGCCTCCCCAGCGCCAGAGGGGAGAAGACCGGCGAGAGGTGTTATCGTTCATCAGGGGCCTCCTCCAGTACCACCGGGCCCGTCCGCCACTCCCGGCCAGGGGAAGGGACCGTCTCGAAGCACAGGTCATACAGGTCGGTACACCGGCTCTCCAATTCAAAGAGTCTCTGCCCTTCGGGAGAGAGGGTTCGGGCGTGGGCGGGTTTTGTGAGAATGGGCAGGGCGGCACGCTCCTTCATGTCCCGGAGCAGCCCCCGGCCTCGCGTGTTGATCCCCAATACCCGAAGATAAGGGGGCTTGTCCGGAATCTCTGCCTGTATGATGCCCAAGTAGGCCCGGAGGATGAGTCTGCGCAGGCGAGCATGCGTAAAGCGCTTCACCTTTACAAGATTAAAGAACTCCTGAACGCTGACACAGGTCCGTCCGGCCCGTTCCAGACGCTGGGGGAGCCCCTCTGCCTGACCGGAGTCGGGGAGGCGGGCCCAGTCCTCGGCAGTCATTGTCCGGAGTTTGGCCAGAATGGCCCGCTCCACCCGTTCCAGGCCGGGCAGGCCCACCGTGTTTCCTTCCAACAGGGCACGGGCCGCTGGGACCAGATAGGGTTTTGCCTGGTCCCAATGGCCCTCCACGAGTTCCATGCGCAGTTGGGTGGCGGAGACAAACTGGGGCATAGGCATAGCAGTAGGATCAGACAGAGAATTGCCGCCCTGGTCTCTGACGACGACCACTCCGTTGTGCTGTGCCCCCCGGCGCTGGATGGTCATGGGACAGATGGAGGAGTGAAGGGCATCCAGAGAGCGGATATATTCAATGCCAAGATTGTTGTTAGGACGGGCGAGGGGGGAGGCGGCCTCCGCTCCCAAGATAGCCTCTGCCGCCTTCTGGCGGCACTGGGCGAAGGGAAGGCCCGTATCTGCCAGCTTTTTTATGTTCTCCTGACAGGATGGGGAGCTCAGGCAGCGGGCAATTTGAACCAGAGACTCTGTGGAGCCGCATTCGCTGCCGAAGGAGAGATGATCGACCAGTCCGGAGGCATCCAACAGAGTTACCGCGCCCCGCGCAAATCCTTCTGCGGACGCGGTGGCCCATACGGTGGGAAGTTCCAACACCAGGTCCGCGCCCCCCATGAGAGCCATTTTAGCGCGCAGCCACTTGTCTGCAATGGCACAGTCCGCCTGCTGGACCCAATTGCCACTCATTACGATGACCACCGCACTGTCTGCGCCGACCAGACGGCGGCTCTCCTGGATCTGATATGCGTGGCCGGAATGAAAGGGATTGTACTCGGCAACGATGCCAATTACCTGCATGAGGTTGACCTCCTGATGGAATATCTTCCTTTTTTTTCGAAAAGTGGTTGTCTTTCCAGCTAAAGCGCTGTATCATAGTTTTATAAACTGGGCGCGCCTTTATTTTATTACATTCTGGACGGTAAGGCAACCCGACGAAATTTAAAATTGAATTGTGAAGGAGACGATTCCCATGAACATTCTGGTGATCAATGCGGGCAGTTCTTCCCTGAAGTACCAGCTGCTCAACCCCGAGACTCAGCAGGTGCTGGCCAAGGGCCTGTGTGAGCGGATCGGCATTGACGGCAAGTTCACCTATAAGCCCGATGGCAAGCAGGTCATCAAGGAGGCCGATGTGGCCATGCCCACCCACTCCGAGGCTATCCAGGCCGTGCTCAACGCTCTGGTAGACCCTGAGAACGGCGTGATCGGCTCCATGAAGGAGATCGACGCGGTGGGTCACCGTGTGGTTCACGGCGGCGAGAAGTTTGCCAAGAGCGTGCTCATTACCGACGAGGTCATGGCTGCTATCGAGGAGTGCAACCCCCTGGCTCCTCTGCATAACCCCGCTAATATCATTGGTATCAAGGCCTGTCAGGCTCTTATGCCTAACACCCCTATGGTGGCTGTGTTCGACACCGCTTTCCACCAGACCATGCCCCCCGTGGCCTACACCTATGCGCTTCCCTATGAGTATTATACCCAGGATAAGGTCCGCCGCTACGGCTTCCATGGCACCTCCCACAAGTATGTGGCCGGCCGGGCCGCTGCCATGCTGGGCAAGCCCGTTGAGGAGCTGAAGCTGATCTCCTGCCACCTGGGTAATGGTTCCTCCGTCACCGCCATCGATGGCGGCAAGAGCGTGGATACCTCCATGGGCTTCACGCCTTTGGCTGGTCTGCCCATGGGCACCCGTTCCGGTGACCTGGACGCCGGTATCCTGGAGTACCTGATGAAAAAGCACGGCTATTCCATCGATGAGATGCTCAATATCCTGAACAAGAAGTCCGGCGTGCTGGGCATTTCCGGTGTGTCCTCCGACTTCCGTGACCTGGAGGATGCTGCTCCCAAGGGCAACCAGCGGGCTCAGCTGGCGCTGGATTCCTTCGACTACAACGTAAAGAAGCTCATCGGTGCCTATGCTGCCGCCATGGGCGGGGTGGACGCCATCATCTTCACGGCCGGCGTGGGCGAGAATGGCCCCGATACCCGTGCCAATGCGGTTTCCGGCCTGGAGTATATGGGTGTGAAGCTGGACGCTGAGAAGAACAAGGTCCGCGGCAAGGAAGCAGATGTATCTGCGGATGACGCCAAGGTCCGGGTCCTGGTCATCCCCACCAATGAGGAGCTTATGATCGCCATGGATACTGCCGCTCTGGTGAAGGGCTGAGCAGCACTGTAATTTCCCGGTGGGGATGACCTGAAATTGCCGCTGTGCGGCAATTTGCGCAGGGCGAATTCACTTCGCCCGAGCATTGGAAGGAAAGGGCCCCCAAACACATGCCCTCATGTATTTGGGAACATCCCCACCAATGAGGAGCTTATGATCGCCATGGATACTGCCGCTCTGGTGAAGGGCTGAGCGGTTCCATCCATGTAAAGCACGTTTCTGACAATCCCAGACCTTAAGGGCTCCCGGCAGAAGCCGGGGGCCCTTTCTTTCTCCTGCTGCCGTGTCCGTTGACAATTACAAAAATACCATATTATAATGGAGCAAGAACAATAACGGGGGAACTGGTATGGATATCCATGTAAATGACATATTAAAAATGAAGAAAGCCCACCCCTGCGGAAGTCAGGAATGGCTTGTCCTTCGGGTTGGGATGGATTTTAAAATCCGCTGCCAGGGCTGCGGCCACGAGGTCATGCTGCCCCGGAGCAAAGTGGAGAAGAATATCCGAAAAGTTATGCGGGAGGGGCAGTACATCGATCTGCCCTGAGAAAGGATGAATGAACATGCGTTATGACAGCGACCTGCTGTACCGGCCGCCGGGGGAGTGGAAGAGCTACCTGCTCCAGTGTACCATCGGCTGTTCCAACAACCAGTGCACCTTCTGCGGGATGTACAAGGAGAAGAAATTCCGCCTTCGGCCCGTGGAGGAGATTTTAGAGGATATTGACATGGCCAGGGACTACTATGGCCCCGGCCTTGAGCGAGTATTCCTGATGGACGGAGACGCCATCATTATGAAAACGGAGGATCTGCTCCGGGTGCTTCATAAGCTCTATGAGACCTTCCCACACCTGGAAAAGGTGACCCTCTATGCAGGCCCCAAGAGTACGCTGGCCAAGACCCCGGAAGAGCTGAAGGCCCTGCATGAGGCCGGGCTTTCCCGTGCCTATCTGGGAGTGGAGAGCGGCAGCGATACGGTATTGAAGTTTATTCATAAGGGAGTTACGGCCAAGGAGATGCTTCTGGCGGGTCAGCGGCTGGTGGAGGCAGGCATCGATCTCTGGGTCACCGTGATTTTGGGCATGACCGGAGCCAGAGGAGAGGGCGGCGACTGGGAGGAGCACATCCGCTCCACCGCTCAGATGATCAACGATATGAAGCCGCGCCACCTGTCCGCTATGACCTTTGCCCCCGCCAAAGGCACCCCGCTGGGAGAGGATGTGCTGGCCGGGAGATTTGAGGTCTGTTCGCCCGACCATATTCTGGAGGAGTGCCGTCTGCTGGTGGAGCTGCTGGACGTGAACCCGCTGCATTTTACCAGCAATCACGCTTCCAATTACCTGCCTCTAAAAGGAGGCCTGCCGGAAGACCGGGAGAAGTTTCTTTCTCTGATTGACCAGGCTCTGGAGGGGAAAATCCGTCTTCGGAAAACGCTGAATCGAGGAATTTAATGATTTGCTGCAGGCGTCCGCCTTTCGGGAAAAGCACCGGGAGACGGACGCTTTTTGCTGGGAAAGCAAGTTCACATAATATGTCGATAAACCATAAAAACAAGGAGAAATCTGCCTATTCTTAAATAAATTATATAAAATGCACAAGCGCCGACAATTATTTATGGGCAATTTTGCCCTTGTTTTGACCGGTCAGATTGGTTACAATGTGGTAACAAAAGTAACAACAGTTGCTTTTGCGTGTCACCAATTTGTAAAAAATTTAAAGCAAAGGAGTGAAGACAAATAGTACGCAAGCTTTTCTTCGTACCGCTGTGTGCGTTTGCCTTACTCCTCCTGATGGGCGCGTCGACTGCCCCCCAGCAGTCCGCTGCCCTGCTGGCAGAGGAGGAGAGCGCCGTGCTCGATGAGCAGGCGCTTGATACTGAATCCCAGGTTTCTTATGAGTCGATGGAATCCATCGGCGGAGGCAAACTGGGGAACGCCGAGATCTCCGAGCAGGTCTCTCTGGCTGAGATGACCGAAGAGGCAGAGGCGGAAGAACAGCAGCAGGTGGCTGCTGGAGACCAGACACTGTTCATTGATGGTGTCGCGGCTCCCACCAACCTGGGCAAATTCCAAAAAAACGGCGTTACCTATGTGGCGCTGGCTCCTATGGCCCAGGCCCTGGAGCCCAGCGTGGAAATTGGCTGGGACGGTTCCACCGTCAAGCTCTATACCAGCCGCCTGGCCCTGAGTGCCAAAGTGGGCCAGCTTTATCTGGTGGCCAATGGCCGTTATCTCTACCTTCCTGAGGGAGTTCAGTTGGTAAACAACATGGTGACCGTTCCCCTCTCAGCTGTGGTAGAGGCATTTGATGCAAAGCTTTCCTGGGATGGTACCAGCGGCACCATTCACATTACACGGGGGAGCGGCGGCATCCAGTCCGGTGACAGCTATTACGATCAGGAGGACCTCTTCTGGCTGTCTCGGCTTATTTACGCAGAGAGCGGCAATCAGCCCCTGGAGGGGCAGATGGCCGTGGGTAATGTGGTGATGAATCGGGTAGCCAGCCCCGTTTATCCCAATACCGTTCAGGGTGTTCTGGCGCAGAAGAACCAGTTCAGCACCTATAAGTCCGGCGCTCTTGCCAACCGTACCCCTAACCAGAGCAGCATCATTGCCGCAAAGCTGGTGTTGGACGGCGGCGAGGTGGCCGAGACCGACGGTGCGCTGTACTTCGACTCCAGCTCCAACAGCTGGGCCTCCCGCAACCGGGAGTTTGCCGCTGTACTGGGCGGACATAAATTCTATTATTGATAAAAAAAGACCGCTTCGGCGGTCTTTTTTTATGGGGAAGAAAAAGGAAAATTATAAATTAGGGGTTTCTTTTTTGTATATTCATGTATATAATAATGGATGATATACTAAGAGAACAACACAGCCCAAAAGCAGGGTGGGAGGATACCGAATATGACAAGAAGCAATGCCCGTGAAATCGCGGTACATATGATTTTTTCCCTGAGCTTCGGCAATCAGAGTGCCCAGGAGCTGCTGGACAGCCAGCTGACTCACGAGCGTTTCCGGGAGCTGGCAGAGGATATGCCTCTGTATGCCCAGTACCCCAACGAAAAGCAGGAGAAGTACATCCGGGAGTTGGTCCAGGGTGTGTTTTTCCATGGGCCTGAGCTGGACGACTGCATCAGCCGCTATGCCAAGGGCTGGTCCTTTGCCCGCATTCCCCGCATGGCCTCTGCCATTATGCGTACTGCCATGTATGAGGTACTCTATATGCCCGATGTGCCCAATGCCGCAGCCATCAACGAAGCGGTGGAAATCGCCAAGAATTATGAGCCTCAGGAGGTAGTTGCCTTCCTGAACGGTATTCTGGGTACCTTTGTGCGGGAGGAGTGCCAGGACAATGTCTCGGACAAGCAGCCGGAGGCTTCTCAGGAAAAGACAGAGCCCAAGGCGGAGACGGAGATTTGACTATGGCCGTTTTGGGACTGGATACCAGCAATTATACAACCTCCCTGGCGGTCTTTGATGGCAGGGATGGTGTCAATGTGGGCCGGCTGCTGACGGTGCGCCCTGGAGAACTGGGCCTTCGGCAAAGTGAGGCCCTGTTTCAGCATGTCCGTCAGCTGCCAGAGCTGTTTCGTGCCCTGGAACAGAAGGGGGCGCTGCACCAGATCGAAGCCGTGGGAGCCAGCACCCGCCCCCGTGCGGTAGAGGGCTCTTATATGCCGTGCTTCCTGGCCGGTGCTTCTCAGGGAGAAGGGCTGGCCAGCACCATGGGCATCCCCTTTTTTGAACATTCTCATCAACAGGGACATCTGGCCGCGGCCGCGTGGTCTGCCGGACGGATGGACCTTCTGGACGCTCCGTTCCTGGCCTGGCATCTGTCTGGGGGGACTACGGAGCTTTTATATGTTGAGCCGGAGGGATACACCGTCCGGGCAGAGGCGGTAGGGGGGACCAGTGACATTTCCGCCGGGCAGCTCATTGACCGCACCGGGGTGTTGCTTGGGCTCCAATTTCCGGCAGGGAAAGCCCTGGATGCGCTGTATGACCAGTCGGATGCCTGCGAAAACTACCGTGTAAAGCTCCAGGAACTTACGTTCTCGCTGTCTGGCATTGAGAATCAGGTCAAGCAGCGGATATCCTCTGGGGAGAAGCCGGGAAATGTGGCCCGGTTTACCCTGGACACGATCACCAGTGTGGTGGTGCGGGCCACCCAGCAGGCGCGGCAGCGCTGGCCCGGCCTTCCGGTGCTCTGCTCCGGAGGCGTGGCCTCTAACCGGCAGCTGAGAGCAGCCATGAGCGCGCAATGTCAGGCTGTCTTTGCCCAGCCCCAGTATTCCACAGACAACGCCATGGGAACGGCTATCCTCACATGGCGTGCTCTGCAAGCAGGGGAGGCGGGAGCATGAACCGCAGCGCCCCCATTCTAAGCCCCTCCCAGGTGAGCCAGTATATCAAGGGTTTCATGGATCAGGACCGGCTGTTGTCCGGGCTGCTGGTTCGGGGGGAGCTTTCCAATTATAAAATGTACCCCTCGGGGCACCACTATTTCTCCCTGAAAGACCGGGAGGGAAGCCTTCGGTGCGTTATGTTCCGCGGGGACGCGGCTTCCCTGCGTTTTCGGCCGGAAAATGGCATGCAGGTGATCGCGGCCGGGCGGGTCACTGTTTTTCCCAGGGACGGACAGTACCAGCTCTATTGCAGCCGCCTCACTCCGGAGGGTGTGGGAGATCTCTATTTGGCCTTTGAGCAGTTGAAGGAAAAGCTTTCCAGAGAAGGCCTCTTCGAACCGGGACACAAAAAGCCTATCCCCGCCTTTCCTGAGACCATCGCCCTCATCACCTCCCCAGCAGGGGCGGCCGTGCGGGACATGATCCGGATTCTCCGCTCCCGCTGGCCCATGGCCGGGATTCGAATTCTTCCGGTCCGGGTTCAGGGGGCCGGCGCGGCGGAGGAGATCGCCGCCGCCATCCGGTGGGCCAATGAGCATGCCATCGCCCAGCTCATCATTACCGGGCGGGGCGGCGGTTCCATGGAAGATCTGTGGGCCTTTAACGAGGAAGCCGTGGCCCGTGCCATTTACCACTCGGAGATTCCGGTGATTTCCGCTGTGGGCCACGAGCCTGACGTGACCATCTCCGACTTTGCAGCGGATCTGCGTGCGTCCACGCCTTCCAATGCCGCGGAGCTGGCGGTACCACACCAGGAGGAGATCGCAGCCAGCCTGGCCGTCCTGGGCCAGCGGCTCCAGGGCAGCATGGTCCAGCGCCTGGACCAGAGCCGCCGTGCGCTCAATCGCCTGGGGGCCAGTCGGGCTATGACCGAGCCGGGAGCCTATTTCAAGGACAAGCGCCTGCTGCTGGACTATCAGAGCCGCTGCCTGATCCACGGCCTGGAGCGGAGCTTGTCCATGCAGCGGGAACGCCTGGGCAAGCTCAGTGCAGCGCTGGATGCCATGAGCCCGCTGAAGGTGTTGGGCCGGGGCTATTCCATCGCACTGAAGGAACATGGAAGTGTGATTGCCTCGGTGCAGGATGCCCAGCCTGGAGAACGTTTTATTCTGAAAGTATCCGATGGGCAGTTTGACTGCCAAGTCAACGGAGTATCGAAAAAAGAGGAGTGAGGCCCTATGGCGAAAAAGAAGCTGGATTTTGAGGGCTCCATGGCCCGCCTGGAGGAAATCGTAGGTCTGCTGGAACGGGGGGATGCCCCCCTGGAAGAGGCTATGAAGCTCTTTGAGGAGGGGGCCAAGCTGCTGCGGGAGTGTACCGCCCAGCTGGATGAAGCAGAGCAGAAGGTGACCCTTCTCACCCAGGGCCAGGATGGCCAGATGATGGAAGAACCCTTCCAGGGAGCTGAGTGACATGGAAAAAGACTTTACACTGTTGATGACCCGTGACCGGACCATGGTGGAGGAAGCCCTGGCGGGAATGTTCCGGGAGGAGCCGCGCTACGCCGATCTTCAGGAGGCCATGGAGTATTCTCTCCTGGCAGGGGGAAAGCGGATTCGTCCGGTGCTCACCCTGGAGGTGTGCCGGATGTGCGGAGGTGATCCCCAGGACGCCCTTCCCTTTGCCTGTGCTCTGGAGATGATCCATACCTACTCTCTGATCCACGATGATCTGCCGGCCATGGATGATGACCAGCTGCGGCGTGGGCGGCCCACCAATCATGTGGTCTATGGAGAGGCCACTGCCATTTTGGCGGGAGATGGCCTGCTCACTTCCGCCTTTGAGCAGCTTGCCAAAGGGAATCTGCCCGCCCAGCGGATTGTAGAGGCGGTGGCCTGTCTGGCCCGGAATGCCGGCCCCGAAGGCATGGTGGGCGGCCAGGCGCTGGATATGGCCGGGGAAGGCCGCTCCATGACCCGCGGAGAGCTGGAGCGGCTCCAGAGTCTCAAGACGGGAGCACTCATTTCCGCGGCGGCGGAGCTGGGCTGTATTGCCGCGGGCGGCAGTGCCCAGCAGCGGCAGAAGGTGCGGGACTATGCCCAGGCTTTGGGCCGTGCCTTCCAGGTTCAGGATGATATTCTGGATGTGACCAGCACGGATGAGGAGCTGGGGAAAAGTGTGGGCTCTGACCGGGTCAACGAGAAGACCACTTTTGTTACCGCGCTCGGGCTGGAGGGAAGCCGGGCGCTGGTGGAAGAGCTGACCCAGCGTGCGGTGGATGCCCTGGCCGGCTTTGAGCAGGCAGACTTTCTGATTTGGCTGGCCCAATCCCTGGCCAAGCGTACCCATTGACCATTGACAGGACGTACCATAGCGGCCTCCCTTCGGGAGAGAAAGCGGGGTAAGGATGGATCATACCGGTTTTCTGGTGGGAAATCTCACGTTGGACCTGGCAATCTTTGCCTGGTTTGTAGCTCAGGTCATAAAAACCATCTTGCACTTTATCGTGAACCGGAATTTGGACCTGAAGCGGATGGTGGGCAGCGGCGACATGCCCAGTTCCCATTCTGCCTTTATCTGTGCCGCCACCATGTCCATTGGTCAGGTGTGCGGCTGGCGGGACCCGATGTTTTCCCTGTCGGCAGCCATCGCGCTGGTTGTCATGTATGACGCTTGTAATGTGCGCCGCTGCGCCGGGGAGCAGGCAAAGGTGCTCAACTATATGATTGAGCACATGGACCAGATTCCGCCGGAATTGAAGGAATGTAAGCGGCTCAATGAGAGCCTGGGGCATACGCTGCCCCAGGTGATCGCGGGGGCTGTGCTGGGCAGCGTCATCGGCCTGGCGGGGCCGGTTATTTTGTAATGCCCGCGTAAGCTGAATTGAGATGTGAGGGGTTATACCTTGACAAAGAGAGACGAAAAGCAAACAGGGCCTCTGCTGGAGGGGATCAGCGACCGGGAGGCCGGGCAGCTTTGTGCCAAACTGCGCCGGGATCTGGTAGAGCAGGTATCCCAGACGGGAGGACATCTGGCCTCAAACCTGGGGGCGGTGGAGCTGACGGTGGCTATCCACCGGGTCTTTGACACGACCCGAGACCGGCTGGTCTTTGACGTGGGGCATCAGTGCTATCCCCATAAAATGCTCACCGGACGTTGGGAGCAGATGTCCACCATGCGCCAATATGGCGGCCTGGCCGGTTTTCCAAAGCCGACGGAAAGTGTTCACGACGCGTTTATTGCTGGGCACGCTTCCAACTCGGTGGCGGTGGCCCTGGGGATGGCACGGGCCCGGAGCTTCCTGGGAGAGGACTATAAGGTCATTGCCCTCATCGGGGACGGGGCCCTCACGGGCGGTCTGGCCTATGAGGGGCTGTCCAATGCTGGTGAATGTGGGCAGCAGCTGCTGGTGATCCTCAACGACAACGGGATGTCCATCACCCCCAATGTGGGCGGCGTGGCCGACCACCTGGCCCGGCAGCGCCTTCGTCCCCAGTATCGGGCCTTTAAAAAGCATTATCAGAACTTTATGGCGGCTACCGCGCCAGGACGGGCCGCTTATAAGGTCATCCATAAAATTAAGCAGGCCCTCAAGCAGAGCCTGCTGCCCTGCAGTATGTTTGAGAACATGGGCTTTCGTTACCTGGGGCCGGTGGACGGGCACAATCTAACAGAGCTGACGGACATTCTCCGCTATGCCAGGGATCTGAACGAGCCCGCCCTGCTCCATGTAAAGACTGTAAAGGGAAAAGGCTTTCTACCCGCGGAAGAAAACCCAGATGCCTTTCACGGGGTTTCTCCCTTTGATCCCATCACGGGCAAGCCCAGAAAGACGGGGGGCGAAAATTTCTCCTCCGTATTTGGTAAGACTCTTTCCCGCCTGGCAGAGGGAGATGGTCGGGTATGCGCTATCACGGCCGCCATGGTGAGCGGGACGGGGCTGGAGACCTTTGCCCAGCGTTTTCCGGAGCGTTTTTTTGACGTGGGCATTGCCGAGGGATGCGCGGTTTCTATGGCCGCCGGCATGGCCAAGGAGGGGGCTGTGCCTGTCTTTGCCGTCTATTCTACCTTCCTCCAGCGCAGCTATGACATGCTGCTCCACGATGTGGCGCTCAGCAGCCTCCATGTGGTGCTGGGGGTAGACCGCGCTGGTCTGGTTGGAGAGGACGGCGAGACCCACCACGGCGTTTTTGATGTCGCTTATCTGGACAGTGTTCCCCATATGACGGTCCTGGCCCCAGCCAGCTTTGCTGAGCTGGAGGATATGCTGGAACGGGCCGTGCTGCGTCTGGATGGCCCTGTTGCGGTGCGCTATCCCCGTGGGGGAGAGGGGAGCTATACCGGTTGTGCCGGAGAAGAACCATCCACTGTGCTGCGTGCGGGGAAAGACATTACGTTAGTAAGCTATGGGGTAGAGATCAACCAAGTTCTGGAGGCTGCCCAACGGCTGGAGCAGAAGGGAATTCAGGCCGAAATTGTAAAGCTAAATCAGCTTACACCACTTGATGGAACAGAGATTATCCGCTCTGTTGCAAAAACCGGAGTTCTGCTTGTGGCGGAGGAGACCGCGGCCAACGGCTGTGTGGGTCAGCGCCTGGCCGCCCTGTTGGAGCAGGAGCAGGTTGCTGCCAAGGTGGCACTGGTCAACTGCGGGGAAGGTTTCGTTCCTCACGGAAAGACGGAGCTTTTGAAGAAAGATCTGTCCCTGGATGGAGAGGGAATTGCAAAGAAAGCATGGGAGGTGCTGGGCCATGGCTAAGGTGCGGCTGGATGTGGCGTTGACGGAGCGCGGACTGGCGGAAAGCCGCCAGAAGGCCCAAGCCGTCATTATGGCGGGGCTGGTCTATGTAAACGGCCAGAAGCAGACCAAAGCGGGAGCCCCGGTAAAGGCAGAGGACCAGTTAGAGGTCCGTGGAAAAGCCCTGCCCTATGTAAGCCGCGGCGGGTTAAAACTGGAAAAGGCCATGTCCCTGTGGCCCATTACCCTCAAGGGAGCGGTGTGCGCCGATATTGGCGCCTCCACTGGCGGATTTACCGACTGTATGCTCCAGAATGGGGCCAGCAAGGTCTATGCGGTGGATGTTGGGTATAACCAACTGGATTGGCGCCTGCGCACCCACCCCCAGGTGGTGTGCATGGAGCGTACCAATGCACGCTACCTCACACGGGAACAGATTCCAGAGGAGCTTGACTTCTTTTCTGTGGATGTCTCCTTTATCTCCCTCAACCTGATTTTGCCTGCCTTACGCCCTCTTATGAAAGAGGGAGGAGAGGCAGTGTGTCTGGTGAAGCCTCAGTTTGAGGCGGGAAAGGAGAAGGTGGGCAAGCACGGCGTTGTCCGTGACCCACAGGTCCATCTGGAGGTGCTGGAGCACTTCCTCGGTCATGCAGCAAGCGCTGGATTTACTGTAAAGGATATTACCTTTTCACCCATTAAGGGCCCCGAAGGCAACATCGAGTACTTAGGTTATCTCAAGGCGGGGGACGGACCTGTCTATGAGGGAGATCTGAAGGCCTTGGTCGATGCATCGCACAGTGTCTGGAAGGAGGAGGAGATATGAAGATTGTACTCAGCTCCAACCCCTACCGAGACCGTGGGCTCCGGGCCGCTCTGGAGGCCAAACGAGTGCTGGAGCATGCGGGAGCGGATACGGTGCTTTGCCTGCCCTTTCAGCCCAAAAAGGGGGACCGTCTGGACTTGCCCAGGCAGGTCACCCTATCTGTAATGGAGCAGGAGCTGCCTTGTGCCGACCTGCTGATCTGCTTTGGCGGGGATGGAACCATCCTCCATGCCGCACGGGATGCAGTTGTCTACCAGGTGCCGATCCTGGGGGTCAATATGGGAAGCGTGGGGTTTATGGCTGAGCTGGAACGGGGCGAGCTGTCCATGCTGACTCCCCTGGCCAAAGGGATGTTTACCATTGAAGAACGGATGATGCTGGATGTGCGGGTCATGCGGGGAAACCGGGAGATAAGCCGGGATCTGGCGCTCAACGATGCGGTCATCTCCAAGGGATCCATGGCACGGGTGGCCGAGGTCGAAGTGCTGGCCGACCACATGAAGGTATCTACCATTATGGGAGACGGGGTCATTGTTTCCACTCCTACCGGTTCCACCGCTTACTCCATGTCGGCGGGAGGACCCATTGTAGAGCCCACTTCCCACTGCATCATCCTCACACCCGTCTGTGCCCATCAGCTGGCTGCGCGGGCCCTTGTGCTGGATTCCGGACGGGTCATTACTGCCCAGATCCCAAAATCGACCCGCAAGTATTTATACTTGTCAGTGGACGGAGGGAAGGCGGTCCGGCTGAACAGCGGCGATCGGGTGGAGATCAGCCGTTCGGAGCACTGCACCCGGCTGGCTCGGCTGGCGGACCGAAGCTTTTATGAGATCATCAATCAAAAATTAGGAGGGATGGTTCCGTGAAAAACGCACGTCAGGGTGAGATCATCAAGATTATACAGTCTATGGATGTGGAGACCCAGGATCAGCTTCTGGAAGAGCTGCGTGCACGGGGCTTCTCCACCACCCAGGCCACCATTTCTCGGGACATTAAGGAACTGCGCATGGTAAAGGAGCTGTCCAAAAACGGCGGCTACCGCTATACGCTTTCGGAGCGTAAGCCCTCCGCGGCAGTGGATACCCGGCTGCGCACGATTTTTAAAGAGGGCGTGGTCTCTGCTGATGTGGCCCAGAACCTGGTTGTCGTTCGTACCATGCCCGGTTTGGCCTCTGCCGCCTGTTCTGCTCTGGATGGGATGGAGATCGAGGGAATGGTGGGCAGCCTGGCCGGGGATGATACGGGAATTTTGATCATGCGGGACAACGCCGCCGCCCAGCAGTTTGGTGCGGAAATCCATAAGCTGCTGAAATAAACCCAGCGTCTGGGAACGAGGAGGCAAGACGCGATGCTTTCGCTGCTCCATATTGAAAATATCGCCATTATCCAGTCGGCAGATATCACCTTTGATCCGGGGTTCAACGTCCTTACCGGTGAGACCGGTGCAGGCAAATCCATTGTTATCGATGCGATTGGCGCGGTGCTGGGGGAGCGTACCAGCCGGGAGCTGATCCGCACCGGAGCCAAAAGTGCCCTGGTCTCGGCCTGCTTTACCGGATCTCTGCCTTTGAAGTGGCTGGAGGAGAATGGCTTTTCAGTTCCAGGGGATGAGCTTATGCTGCAGCGGGAGCTGCACGGGGATGGGCGGAATGTGTGCCGGATCAATGGACGGCCCATCACTGTTGCCCAGCTGCGGCAGCTGGGAAAGCAGCTGTTGAACATCCACGGCCAGCACGACGGCCAGCAGCTGCTGGACCCGGAGACCCACCTGGGGTATCTGGACCGGTTTGGAAAGACCGGAGCTTTGCTGGACGAGTATCAGCTGGCCTTTGGGGCGGTGGCCGCCCTCCGGCGGCAGATTGCTGCCCTGGAAATGGACGAGGCCGAGCGCTCCCGAAGGGTTGATACTCTGGAATACCAGATCCGTGAGCTGGAGCGCGCGGAGCTGAAGCCCGGTGAGGATGAGGAGCTGGATGCACGAAAGACCATGCTCCGCAGTGCCGGCAAGCTGATGGAGGCCATTCAGGAGGCTCAGTTTGCCCTGCTGGGCGGCGAAGACAGCCGCGGGGCCTGTGACCTGATCTCGGAAGCAGAGGGCGCTGTGCGGTCCGTGGCCAAGCTGGGAGCCCAACTGGCGGAGCTGGGGGAGAAGCTCACCTCGCTGCGCTATGCCGCGGATGACGCGGCGGAGACCCTTCGGGATTTTGGTGATGCGTTCGACTTCTCTCCTGAGGAGCTGGACCGGCTGGAAAGCCGGCTGGATGTGATCTACCGCCTGAAAAAGAAATACGGCCCCACGGTAGAGGACATGCTTTCCTATCTGGACCAGTGCCGGGAGGAGCTGAGCCAAATTCAGGACGCGGACGACACCATCCAGCACCTGGAGGGAGAGCTCCAGAAGGCACTGGAAACGGCGCGGACACTGGGGGCAAAGCTGTCTCAGGCCCGGAAAGCGGCGGCTTTGGAGCTTCAGGTGCGTATTCAGGAAGAGCTGCGGCAGCTGGATATGCCAAAGGTGCGCTTTGAGACGGAATTTCAGGCCCTCTCCGCCCAGGACGGCATGGACGAGACTGGAATGGACCAGGTACAATTTCTTATGTCCGCCAATCTGGGTGAGTCGCTCAAGCCCATTCAGAAGGTGGCCTCCGGCGGTGAGCTGGCCCGGATCATGCTGGCACTGAAGAATGTGCTGGCCCAGGACGATGGGATTGGCAGCCTCATCTTTGATGAGGTGGATACCGGCGTATCCGGCCGGGCAGCCCAGAAGGTGGCCGAAAAGATGGCCGACGTGGCCGGCGGCAAGCAGGTGCTGTGTGTCACCCACCTTCCCCAAATTGCTGCCATGGCCGATACCCACTTCTCCGTAGAGAAGGGGGAGCGGGACGGACGCACTTACACGCGGGTAGAGCGGCTGGACAAACAGGGCAGGGTGGAGGAGCTGGCCCGTCTGATCGGCGGAGCTTCGCTGACCCCCGCTTTGATCAAGAGCGCGGAGGATCTGCTCCAGCAGGCTCAGGAGTACCGCAATTCCAAAGCCAACTAAAAAACGGCCGGTATCCAACTGGATACCGGCCGATCATATTTCTGCGGGCTTTCTTATTTGATGGTGAAGAAACTCTGAAGCTGCCCAAAGAGAACCATGAGCATCCCCAGAGGAGCCACCAGATAGATGCACACTTTGTAGAAGGTATACAGGCCATTGGAGAAGGGGTGTCCTGCGGCCATGACCTCGCTGCGAATGGTCTGGGGGCGGATCTTCCACACCAGGATGATCATCAGCAGGGACCCCAAAGGCATGGCGATTCCTTCGGAAATGAAGTCCATAAAGTCCAGCCAGGAGGACCCGAGATTCATACCGGTCTCATGGAAGGGGATCCACAGGCCGTTGGAGCCCAGACCATCGGCGGCTACCAGAGTGGCTTCCGCCATCACGATCAGACAGATGACCAGCACCACCATGCTGCGGTTGGACTTTTTCCCCTGTGCCGCCCGGTGATCCAGTGTGAAGGTCACCAGCACCTCGATGAGGGCGATAGCGGATGTGATGGCTGCCAGGGTGACGAACATATAGAAAAGGATTCCGAACAGGGGACCCAGGGCACCCATGGAGTTAAAGACGTCCTGCAGCGTAATGAACAGCAGCTTGGGACCGGACAGCTCAGCGTTTTTCCCACCCAGGGCAAAAGCGGCAGGCAGCACGGCCAGGCCGGCCATGATAGCCACGCAGGTGTCAGAGATAATGATGATAAGTGAATTTTTTACCAGGCTTTCTTCCTTGCGCAGGTAAGAGCCGTAGGTCACCGTAATACCCATGGCCAGGGACAGGGAGAAAAACACCTGGCCGCCGGCGGCGGAAAGAACGGACAAAAATCCCTTGGGCGTTTGGAAGGCCGTGAAGTTGGGAGAGAACATGAATTTCAGTCCCTCAGCGGCACCGGGAAGAGTGACCGCCCGAACAATAACGATGAGGAGCATAATGGCAAGGGCGGGCATGCCCACCTTGTTGAACTTTTCAATGCCATCCTTGATGCCGCCCCGGATGATCAAAAAGCAGGCGGCAATGAACAGGAAGGTAAATAAAATTGCCATGGGCTGATTGGTGAGCATGTCAGAAAAAGACTCGGCCCCGGACACGCCGGAGAGCTGGAAAAGACCCACAAGCTCAGCAAAATTAAGGCACACATACTGCACGCAGTAAGCGCCCAGCACCGTGTAAAAGCTCAAAATCAGGAAGGGGGACAACATGGCCAGAAACCCGATGAAGGCACCAAAGCCGCCGCCTACCGTCTGGTAGCTGACCAGCACGCTTTTCCCTACCTTTCGGCCGATGGACAGCTCTGTGAGCATGATGGGAAAGCCGATCACAATGGCCATAATGAGATAGACCAGCAGGAAAGCAAAGCCTCCGTTCATGCCCATTTTATAGGGGAAAGCCCAAATATTGCCGAGGCCTACAGCAGCGCCCACCGTAGCCATTAGAAAGCCAAGGTTGCTGCCCCAGTGTCCTCTGTGATGATGTTCCATAGTATCCTCCTCTTTGTACACCTGCGATTCCGGTTGCCGCCCCATCCAAAAAAGAAGAGGCTGCCTGCCATTTTAGCAGATAATCATAGTTTGGTCAACCAAAACAGGGTGTATTTTGTAAAAAATGCGATTTTTTCTTCGAAAGATGGAGCGTTTCGGAAAAAGATCCTCCCGGCCATTGCCTTTTACAATGGAACTATTATAATAGGCTTGACAACAGCTTGGGGCAAAGATGAATCTTTGCCTGCAGATAAGTGAGGAAATGATTATGGATTACGCAAAGGAAAGCCTTCGCCTCCACGGACAGTGGAAGGGAAAAATTGAGGTGGTGGCCACCGTTCCTGCTGGAAACCGGGAGGAGCTGTCTCTGGCCTATACACCTGGGGTGGCCCAGCCCTGTCTGGAGATCCAGAAGGACCCGGATAAGAGCTATGAACTCACCCGCCGCCACAACCTGGTGGCGGTCATTACCGACGGCACCGCCGTGCTGGGGCTGGGGGACATCGGTCCTGAGGCCGGCATGCCCGTGATGGAGGGTAAATGCGTACTCTTCAAGCGCTTTGCCGACGTGGACGCCTTCCCCCTGTGCGTCAAGACCAAAAACATCGACGAGTTTGTCCAAACGGTTTATAACATCTCCGGTTCCTTCGGCGGCATCAATCTGGAGGACATTGCCGCCCCCCGGTGCTTTGAAATTGAGCGCCGTCTGAAAGAGATGTGCGACATTCCCGTCTTCCATGACGACCAGCACGGCACCGCCATCATCGCCCTGGCGGGGCTTACCAATGCCCTGAAGGTGGTGGGGAAGAAGAAGGAGGAGGTCCGGGTAGTCTTCTCCGGGGGCGGTTCCGCCGCCATTTCCATCACAAAGCTCCTTCTGGAGGCTGGCTTCCGGGACATTACCCTGTGCGACAAGTTCGGCGCCCTCTACGACGGCAACCCCGAGATGAACTGGGCCCAGCAGGAGATCGCCAAGCGAACCAATCTCCAAAAGCGCAAGGGAACTCTGGCCGATATGCTGGTGGGGGCCGATGTGTTCATCGGGGTGTCTGCCCCTAACCTGGTGACTACCGAGATGGTAAAGACCATGAACAAGGACGCCATTGTTTTTGCCTGTGCCAACCCCACTCCGGAGATTTTCCCCGAAGACGCGAAGGCGGGCGGGGCAAAGGTGGTGTCCACCGGACGCAGTGATTACCCCAATCAGATCAATAATGTCCTGGCCTTTCCAGGTATCTTCCGGGGGGCGCTGGACGTGCGGGCAAGTGACATCAACGAGGAGATGAAGATGGCCGCCGCCATGGCCCTGGCCGCCATCATTCCCGATGAGGAGCTCAGCGAAGACAACATCATCCCCCAGCCCTTTGACAAACGGGTGGTCCCCGCTGTGGCCAAGGCGGTGGCCGAGGCAGCGGTTCGCACCGGTGTGGCACGTCAGCTTTCTTGAAAGAAAGCTGAGCAAAGAACTTTGTGCAAAGCTGCGCTTTGCTTCTGGCCAATAACGATTGATTCCCTAAGCCCAGGAATAAAATCGTCCGCGGTTGACAAACGGAGAAAGATGTGCTAGAGTTTGAGTACTGCGACGAAAAGGAGCCTTAGCAAGGCATGCCCCTGTGCAGAGAGCCCCCGGACGGTGAAAGGGGGACAGGGCGCTTTGTGAACTTACCCCTTGGAGCAGCCGCCTGAAGCGCACAGCTGCGTGAGTAGGGGACAGGCCGGGCGCGCCCGTTACTGCGCAGGAGTCACGCACTCCATAAGGTCTCTGCCGTGAGGTTGGGACGAACCAGAGGTGGTACCGCATTTTATGCCCTCTGTCCGTTTTTCGGACAGAGGGCATTTTTGGTTCAGGGAGATGAGAGCTTGTCCAAAGAAAACAGGGGAACCTTGTATGTGTTTCTGGCCGCGCTGCTTTACAGCATTGGCGGGCTGTGCATTAAGGTCATCCCGTGGAACGGAATGTCCATCAATGGCGGGCGCACCGCCATCGCGCTGGTGGTCATCGGTGGATATTTATGGTGGATGAAGCATCCTCCGCGTCTAAACTGCTGGGTGGCACTGGGGGCGGTGTCGGTCTTTGGCTGCAATGCCCTGTTCTCCATTGCCAACAAGCTGACCACGGCGGCCAATACCATTGTACTTCAGTTTACCGCCCCCATCTTTGTGATGCTCATTTCGCTTCTGGTGTTCCGCCGCCGCCCCAGCCGCCTGGACGTCATTACCTGTGCGGCGGTGTTTGGCGGAGTGGTCTGCTTTTTTGTGGACAGCCTGGAGGTAGGCGGCGGACTGGGCAATGTACTGGCCCTGCTGGCCGGCCTGGCCTACGCCGGGATATTCCTGCTCAACGACCTGCCGGACTCCGACGCCATCTCTTCGGTGTTCTGGGGGGATGTGCTCTCGGCGGTGACAGGACTTCCGTTTTTGCTGAAGGAAACGGATTTCTCCTCAAAAGCGCTCGTCAGCCTGGTGGTGCTGGGGGTATTTCAGGTGGCTGTGGCCTATATCCTGCTGACCATCGGACTGAAAACTACGCCGCCCGTCACAGCCAGCCTGCTCTCCGGCATTGAGCCCGTTTTGAGTCCCATCCTGGTGGCGGTGTTTTACGGAGAAAAAATGAGCCCCATGTCCATCCTGGGAGCCGCCATCGTCATCGGAGGCGTGGTGATCTACAGCGTCTGCCGGGCAAAACAGCCAAACGCGAATCTTTCACATACAAATTGATATTTCAATAAAGGAGTAACGAAACATGACTTGCTACGAAGAACTGAAAGCCAGAGGGCTCATTGCCCAGGTGACCAACGAGGAGGAGATCTCCAAAATGATCAACGAGGGGAAAGCCGTGTTTTACATTGGCTTTGACCCCACGGCCGATTCCCTCCACGTAGGCCACTTCATGGCCCTGTGCCTGATGAAGCGCCTGCAGATGGCGGGCAACCGGCCCATTGCCCTCATCGGCGGCGGCACTGGCTACATCGGCGACCCCTCCGGCCGCACCGACATGCGCTCCATGATGACCCCTGAGACCATTCAGCACAACTGCGACTGCTTCAAAAAGCAGATGGAGCGCTTTATCGAGTTCGGTGAGGGAAAGGCTCAGATGGTAAACAATGCCGACTGGCTGCTGGGCCTGAACTACATTGATATGCTGCGGGACGTGGGTGCCTGCTTCAGCGTGAACAACATGCTCCGGGCCAAGTGCTATGAGCAGCGCATGGAGAAGGGCCTGAGCTTCCTGGAGTTCAACTACATGATCATGCAGTCCTATGACTTCTACTACCTGTTCCAGCACTATGGCTGCAACATGCAGTTCGGCGGCGACGACCAGTGGTCCAACATGCTGGGCGGTACTGAGCTCATCCGCCGCAAGCTGGGCAAGGACGCCCACGCCATGACCATCACGCTGCTGCTGAACTCCGAGGGCAAGAAGATGGGCAAGACCGCCAAGGGCGCTGTGTGGCTGGATCCCAACAAGACCTCTCCCTATGAGTTCTACCAGTACTGGCGCAACGTGGGCGACCAGGACGTGCTGAAATGCCTGCGTATGCTCACCTTCCTGCCCCTGGAGCAGATCGACGAGATGGACAAGTGGGAGGGCAGCCAGCTCAATACGGCGAAGGAGATTCTGGCCTTTGAGCTTACCAAGCTGGTCCACGGGGAAGAGGAGGCCAAGAAGGCTCAGGACGCCGCCAAGGCCCTGTTCGTGGGCGGAGGCGACATGAGCAATGTGCCCTCCACCACACTGGCCGCCGAGGATCTCACCGACGGTTCCATCGGCATCCTGGACCTGATGGTCAAGTGTAAGCTGGCCCCCTCCAAGAAGGAGGCCCGCCGTCTGGTGGAGCAGGGCGGTGTCACCGTCAATGAGGAGAAGGTGTCGGATGCCAATACCACCTACACTGCCGACCAGCTCTCCGGAGACGGCCTGATGGTCCGCAAGGGCAAGAAGGTCTTCCACCGGGTTTCTATGTAAGAGAAATAAACGTAACAGCGCCCCGCCTGGATTGGCGGGGCGCTGTTTTTTGTGTTATAGGGCAGCTTGGGGAGGCTGCGGTCGTTTGCGCAGCAGGGAGGCGGAAAGCGCGATGGCCTGGACGAGGAGGAAGCGGGAGACGATCAAAAACGGGGTAATGAGATAGTCTGCCATAGAAAAAATCGGGTCTGCCAGGGCCAGGGGCACGGATGTGACCAAAAGGGCTGCCGCCAGCCAGGCGAGCAGCACGCCGCGCCTTTTCAAGGAGATGGACGGCTTCCAGGTCAGCTCCAGACACAGCAGAAGCAAAAAGCCGATCATGGAAACGGCCAGCGCCAGCCCGTCCAGGGATTCCCAGAGCCTTGAAATCCGGAAATGGGTTTCCACCACCGCCTGATCTGCCACGGCGCCGTTGGTAAGGGGAAACAGCCTGTTGTTGGCACACATCAGTACCGACCGCAGCAGCAGCAGTGCTGCCAACAGGCCAACCGTTCCCCACTGGCACAAGCGCAGCCACCGCGTTCGGGAGACCATGGTGTTTTGGCCGTAGAGAATGTCCTCCAAGGTGACGCCGTAAAGCTGGGCCAGGCGGGCCAGCGTGTCAACATCCGGTCGGGTGCGCCCGGACTCATAGCTTGATATGGTCTGGCGCGTGACGTTTAGCTGGGCGGCCACCTGTTCCTGGGTCAAATTTCTGGCCGACCGAAGCTCTTTTAAATTCTGATGGATTGCCATGCTGGATCACCTCGAACCGAGCATAAAAGAAATAGCCCTCCCCAGTCAAGCAACGATCTGTTGCGTCCTTAAAATTCCCCCAATTCCCGCACCACCGCGCTGGCCAGAACCAGTCCGGCCGCCGCGGGGACAAAGGAGATGGAGCCGGGGGTGTCCCGCCGGGCGGTGGAGCCGGGGCGGGTATCGGTGGTGACCGGGGCTTCCGTTTCCATGGGGCGGATGGGGGAGCGGGGGAGCTCGGTGGAGTAAACTACCTTCAAATGCTCGATGCCCCGTTTCCGAAGCTCCTTGCGCATGACTCGGGCCAGGGGGCAGCCCTGGGTTTTGGAGAGGTCGGTAATTTGAAAGGCAGTGGGGTCCAGCTTGTTGCCCGAGCCCATGGCACTGATGATTTTTACCTGTAAAGTAATACACCTTGATACTAATTCCAGCTTCGCGGCTACCGTGTCAATGCAGTCTACCACGTAGTCATACTGGGAAAGATCCACCTCGCCTGCATTTTGCGGCAGGTAAAACATCCGGACGGCCTTCACCTGACAAGCTGGATTGATGTCCAGCACCCGCCGGGCCATCACCTCTGCCTTGGGCTGTCCGAGGGTAGAGTGGAGGGCAGCGATTTGGCGGTTCAGGTTGCTCTCAGACACGGTGTCATCGTCATATAGGTGTAAAGTACCAACACCTGCCCTTGCAAGAGCTTCAACACAGAAGCCCCCTACACCTCCCACACCGAAAACGGCTACCTTGGCGTTTTTTAGGCGCTCCACGGGCTCGTCCCCTACGAGCAGGCGGGTACGGATAAATTGGTCGGACATGAAAGATATCCCTCCCTGGTTGTGGTTTTGGTTAGTATACCACAGCAAGCCGCAGAAGAAAAGGGATCACACCAGCTGGTAAAAGAGTCCGTGCTGCACGCAGTACCAAACAAGTTTTCCGTGACCGATACGGGGCAGCCGGGTCTGCAGATCCCATTCCGGGTAAAGCCGCTTCAAAATCAGGGTATCTCCGGTCACAAGTGCCACAAAGGAGACGTAGTGCTCCTTGGTCATGGGGTGAGACGAGGTGATGAAGTAGTCGTTTTCAATGAGCTCCACGCACAGGCGCTCTTCCTCCGGGGCTTTGACCGCCTCCAGGGGGCTGAGCTTCTTGCCGCAGCAGGTGACTGCCGCGCCCATGGCGGAGGTCAGGATATTCCCACAGGTGGGACAAAGATAAAAGTTCAGGTTTTTCATGGTTCCTCCCGTTTGTTCATTCTCAAAAAGTTCTCCGGCCAGCAGCCCTTCCAGCTCTACCCCCAATGTCTGGGCCAGACGAGGGAGCAGGGAGACATCTGGACAGCCCTGTCCGCGCTCCCATTTTGACACGGCCTTGTCACTGATTTCCAGCTCGTCGGCCAACTGCCGTTGGGTCAGGCCCTGCTGGGTACGCAGGCGGCGGATCAGGGCGCCGATTTTCTCATAGTCCATGGTAAGTTCCTCCAGGCAGTAAACAGGTTTTCTGAACGAGCATAACAGATTTTTGTTCCTTTGCCAACCGACGCTTCGTAGAGAAAAAGCGGCGCATACGTTTTGACGTATGCGCCGCCCGACAGACGGATTATTTCACCAGCATGCTCATATCATACATGCCGGGCTTTGTTACCGCAGCCATAAATTTCGCGGCCTCCACGGCCCCCTGGGCGAAGATCTCTCGGGAGAGGGCGGTGTGGCGGATCTCCATCACCTCGTCGTGACCGGCAAAGATGATCTCATGCTCGCCCACGATGGTGCCGCCCCGGACGGCGGAGATGCCGATCTCCTTTTTGTCACGGGGGTGGCGGGTAGAGTGGCGCTCGTAGACATACTCGGTCTCGTGGCCGCAGGCCTGGGCCGCCGCGTCGGCGATCATCAGGGCGGTGCCCGAGGGGGCGTCCACCTTGCGCCGGTGGTGGCGCTCTACGATCTCAATGTCGTAGCTGTCGCCCAAAATGGAGGCGGCCTTCTTCACCAGCTCCAGCAGCACGTTGATGCCCAGAGACATATTGGCCGAGCGGAAGATGGGGACCTCCAAAGCGGCAGCGCCGATCTGGGCGATCTGCTCCGGGGTATAACCGGTGGTGGCCAGCACCAGAGGAATCTTCCGTGCACGGGCAAACTTTAAAAGGCCGTCCAGCGCAGCAGGGGAGGAGAAGTCGATGACTGCATCCGCCTGTGCCTGGAATTGCTCCGGGGCGGAGAAGACGGGAAACTCCCGGTCCGCGGGGCCCAGCACGTCAAAACCAGCGACTACCTCCACCTGAGGGTCGGCCTGGCACAGCTCGGCCACCACCCGGCCCATGTGGCCGTTGCAGCCGGAAATGATTATCTTCAGCATAGGGTGCTCCTTACTTCAAAAGGCCCATGCGCTCCATGGAACCCCGGAGGATGGCCAGGTTCTTTTCCGACATGTCGCACAGGGGCAGGCGCAGGGGGCCGGCCTCCATGCCCATGAGATTCATGGCGGTCTTGATGGGGATGGGGTTGACCTCGCAGAACAGGGCGTCGATGAGGTCCATATACTCGATCTGCAGCTTGGAGGCGGCGGCAAAGTCGTTGTCCAGGCACAGGTGGCTCATCTTCACCATGACTTCGGGGAGGATGTTGGACACCACAGAGATGACGCCCTTGGCGCCCAAAGCCATCATCGGCACCACCTGGTCATCGTTGCCGGACCAGATGTAGAAGTCATCGGGGCAGAGGTAGCGGGTGTGAGCCAGGAGGGAGAAGTTTCCGCTGGCCTCCTTCACGCCGTTGATCTTGGGGTTTTCAGAGAGGACCTTATAGGTATCGGCGGTAAAGGACACACCGGTGCGGCTGGGCACATTATAGAGAATGATGGGCAGATTCACCCGGTCGGCGATGTACTCGTAGTGCTTGATGAGGCCGGTCTGGCTGGCCTTATTATAGTAAGGCGTCACATGGAGCAGGGCGTCAGCCCCGGAATCCTGGGCATGCTGGGAGAGGTAGACAGCAGCGGAGGTGTCGTTGGAGCCTGCGCCGGCAATGACCTTCACCCGGTGGTTGACCCGCTTGACGCAGAATTCCACGGCGGCAATGTGCTCCCGGATGGACATGGTGGCAGACTCGCCGGTGGTGCCGCAGACACAAACTGCATCCACACCCGCTGCGATCTGGTCGTCGATGAGCTTGCCGAAGGCGTCGTAGTTAATGGTTCCGTTCTCGTCAAAGGGGGTGACCAGAGCGGGGCAGGAGCCGGTAAATACGGGAGTTCTCATAGATAGCAACCCTTTCTTATAAAATCAGAAATCAGCGGTCCATATACCCTTCCGCGCAGAGGAGCTCCGCCAGCAGGACCGCGCCGCCGGCAGCGCCGCGCAGGGTGTTGTGGGAGAGGCCAACGAACTTGTAGTCATACTGGGTATCGGGACGCAGACGGCCGGCGGTGATGGCCATGCCGCCCTCCAGCTCCCGGTCCAGCTTGGCCTGGGGACGGTCGGGCTCCTCAAAGTAGTGGATGAACTGCTTGGGGGCGGAGGGGAGGTCCAGCTCCTGGGCGCGGCCCTTGAAGTTCTTCCAGATCTCCTTGATCTCCTCGATGGTGGGCTTCTTCTCGCCGAAGGTGACGAAAGCGGCGGCGGTGTGGCCGTCAGACACAGGCACCCGCAGGCACTGGGCAGTAATGGCGGGGCCGTCGGCCTTGACGATCTCGCCTCCCTCGATGTGGCCCCAGACCTTCAGGGGCTCCTGCTCGCTCTTCTCTTCCTCGCCGCCGATGTAGGGGATCAGGTTATCCACCATCTCGGGCCAGCGCTCAAAGGTCTTGCCCGCGCCGGAAATAGCCTGATAGGTACACACCAGCACCTTCTCGATGGGGTAGCCCGCCTGCATGATGGGGGTGAGCAGGGGAGCATAGGACTGGATGGAGCAGTTGGACTTGACGGCAATGAAGCCGCGCTTGGTGCCCAGACGCTTGCGCTGGGCGGGGATGATCTCCAGGTGCTGGGCGTTGAGCTCAGGCACTACCATGGGCACGTCGGCAGTCCAGCGGTGGGCGGAGTTATTGGATACCACGGGGCACTCGGCCTTGGCATAGGCCTCCTCCAGAGCCCGGATCTCTTCCTTCTTCATATCCACGGCGCAGAACACAAAGTCCACCATGCCGGCGATCTTCTCAATGTCGGCCTGGGCGTCCAGGACCACCAGATCCTTGGCCTCGTTGGGAATGGGGGTCTTCATAGCCCAGCGGCCAGCCACGGCCTCCTCATACCGCTTGCCCGCGGAACGGGGGGAGGCGGCGATGGCGGTAAGCTTAAACCAGGGGTGGTTCTCCATCAGGGTGACAAAGCGCTGTCCCACCATCCCGGTGGCGCCGATGATTCCAACTTTATACTGTTTCATTGCAAACTACCTCCATGCTTGTTCCTGACAGTCTATGTGTCAGAACGAAATTTGTTGCGTTTCCGGCAAAACATCGTGACAGAGAAAAAAATAAATCAGCGGCTTTTCAAGCGGCTGATTTTGTACTATAATGTCGAGGAGACCACCACGGGTTGCGGCGACAAAATATTCACAAAAGCAGACAGCGCTCCATCAGATCCACTGATGACAGTCGGCTGGCTGTTTACCAGACGACCAGGACCCACTGCGTCGGCGTAGGGGCCCTTCGGCGGCCGTCCCTTTCAGCATGGGTAAGCGGGGACCGACCCCCTGACCATGCGTACTGATGTTGGCCGCAACCTCTATCTGGCAGTTATCCTATCATGTTTGCTGTCAGGTGTCAATAGAGCAATCGCAGAAGAAACAAAAGAATGGAGCCCGATATGTACAAGAAGTTCTTGAAACTGGCCGCGGCGGCCCTGGCGATCTGCCTGGCCGTCCCCACCGCCGGGGCAGTGACCACCAACGATGACGGGGAGATCATGATTCGAGTCGGTCTGGCATCCTCCTACTACCACAATGCCACCGGAGAGCTTGAGGCCGCCCATCTGGAAAATGAGGACGGCTACGGAGCGGGTTACCGCTTTGGATATTATGACAGCAACCTGGACTTTGTGGAACTGGGCTATACCGACCGGCGCACCACGCAGATCGCTGTGCTGAAAAGTGAAAACCTCTGGTATGGCTATTCCTCCTCTCTGAGTAAGAATACATATGGGAGCTCCATCAACAGCGACATTCTGGTGGGCTGCTACCATATTCTGATCGACGAGGGCTTCCGGGACTTTGAAGATGCCCAGGATGCGGCGGAGGACTATGAGGACGGCTTTGTGGCTTACATTGACGGGGAGTATCAGGTCCGGGCCGGCTCCTTTGAAACCAAAGAGGATGCCCTGCGCTACGGTGAGGCCGGAGAAGTGGTGGGCACCAGCTCCTATGGCCTGACCGTGGTGGAGACGGGGACCGATACGATCCTCTTTCAGTATGACCAGGGTTCCGGCACCAAGCTGGCCGTCCAGCCTGGGGCGGATGGAGCGGGGGAGACCCGTACCTGGTTCAGCAACTACCACTACCGGGGCGGCTTTGAATATTTCCGCCGCACCGGGGGCAACGTGACGGTAGTCAATGTGCTCACGCTGGAGGACTATGTCAATGGCGTCATCTGCTATGAGATGGGCCCCTCCTGGCCCCTGGAGGCACTGAAGGCCCAGGCAGTGTGCGCCCGGACCTATGCCCTTCGGAATATGGGTACCCACAGCAGCTATGGCTTTGACATCTGCAATTCCACCTACTGCCAGGTGTACCGGGGCATGGGCAACGGTTCCGCCTCTTACAGTCCCAGCCAGACCAGCATGCAGGCGGTGGACGAGACAGAAGGTCTTGTGGTCACCTACAACGGCAAGCTGGCTGAAACACCCTATTCCGCCAGCTTCGGCGGGGCCAGCGAGGATGCCTACTATGTGTGGGGCTCCGACACCACCAACACCTATCCCTACCTGTGCGGGGTGGAGGACCCCTATGAAAGCTATGACTCCAGCTGGACGGTGAGCTATACCGCCTCTGAACTGGAGAAACGC
This sequence comes from uncultured Oscillospiraceae bacterium, assembly GCA_944385035.1. Taxonomy (GTDB): domain Bacteria; phylum Bacillota; class Clostridia; order Oscillospirales; family Oscillospiraceae; genus Lawsonibacter. The sequence continues at coordinate 44,321 of CALWVV010000004.1, forward strand.
CTGCAGAGCTATGGTTACGGCACCAGCACCTCTCTGGATTATCTGGAACTGGAATATTCCAAGCTGGGCAACGTGATCGCCGTTACGATCCACTGGGCAAATGGCCAGACCAACTCCATCTATCCCAGCGGAAGCAAGGCCATCCGTTCGGTGTTCGATGTGAGCTCTATCCGCTTTACCGTCAACGGAGAGACCGTGAACGCCTCGGGAAAAAGCCTGTCCAGCCGCAGCCTGCCCCGCAGCTCCGATTCTGAGCTTAACGTCAACGGCGAACCCGTGGACAGCCTGGACGGCATGTATGTGATCTCCGGCAGCGGCTCCATTTCTTCCATAAAAGAAAATCCCTATGTGATCAGCGGCTCCGGCACCGTTTCCGCGCTGGAGGACCTGGACCAGGGAGGGAACACCGGCGGTGGTTCTTCCTCCGGCGGCAGCAACCAGGGAGGCGGCACCGTCACCGTCTCCGGCTCCCGCTATGTCTTTGAGGGAGCGGGCAATGGCCACCAGATCGGCATGAGCCAGTGGGGAGCCAACGCCATGGCCAAGCAGGGCTTTGACTTTGAAGAAATCGTCACCTTCTATTACCCCGGTGTAAAGGTAACCCGGTATTAAAGAAAAGGAAGTATTGTATTGAAAACCGCAGATTTTGATTTTTACCTGCCTGAGGAGCTTATCGCCCAGACCCCTCTGGAGCGGCGGGACGCCTCCAGGCTGCTCACATTGGACAAGCATACCGGCGCCGTGGAGCACCATCACTTTTATGAGCTGCCCAGCTTCCTGCGTCCAGGGGACTGTCTGGTGCTCAATGATTCCCGAGTGCTCCCCGCTCGGCTCATCGGCCACCGTCCCACTGGCGGCGCCTGCGAGGTGCTGCTGCTGGTGGACCGGGGAGACAAGTGTTGGGAATGTCTGGTGCGTCCGGGGCGGAAGCTGCGTCCCGGTGCCCAGGTGATCTTCGGCGAGGGGAAGGAGCTCACCGCTACCATTGAGGAGGAGCTGGAAGACGGCAAGCGCCTGGTCCGGTTCCATTACGAAGGAATTTTCCTGGAGATTTTGGAGCACTTGGGGAAAATGCCCCTGCCGCCCTATATCAAGGAAGAACTTCAGGACAACGAGCGCTACCAGACCGTCTATTCCAAAGTAGTGGGCTCTGCCGCCGCCCCCACTGCCGGGCTGCACTTTACGCCGCAGCTGCTGGAACAGATCCAGAAGATGGGGGTAAAGGTGTGCTATGTGACCCTCCATGTGGGCCTGGGCACCTTCCGCCCGGTGAAGGCGGAGGATATCCAGGACCATGAGATGCACTCGGAGTTCTGTATGATTTCCCAGGAAACGGCGGACACCATCAACGAGACCAAGAAAAACGGCGGGCGGGTCATCTGCGTAGGCACCACCTCCTGCCGCACCATTGAATCCTTTGCCGCCGAGGACGGCACCATGACCGAGCGCTCCGGCTGGACCAACATCTTCATCTATCCCGGCTACCGCTTCAAGGTCCTGGACGCCCTTATTACCAACTTCCATCTGCCCCAGTCCACCCTCATTATGCTGGTCTCCGCGCTGGCGGGACGGGAGCACGTGCTGGCAGCCTATGAAGAGGCGGTGAAGGAGCGTTACCGGTTCTTCTCCTTTGGAGATGCCATGTTTATTTCGTAACAGTAAGGAGTTTTTTTGTGTTTGAAGTAATCAAGCAAGAGGGGAGGGCCCGCCGGGGCGTCTTTACCTGCCCCCACGGTACTGCCCAGACCCCCGTATTTATGAATGTAGGCACCCAGGGAGCCATCAAGGGGGCGGTGGACGCCCACGATTTGAAGGAGATCGGCTGCCAGATCGAGCTGTCCAATACCTATCACCTGCACCTGCGTCCAGGGGACGGAGTGGTGAAGGAGATGGGAGGACTTCACAAGTTTATGGACTGGGAAGGCCCTATGCTCACGGACAGCGGCGGGTTCCAGGTCTTTTCCCTGTCCTCCCTGCGGAAGATCACCGAGGAGGGGGTCACCTTTGCCTCTCACATCGACGGGCGGCGGATTTTCATGGGCCCTGAGGAATCTATGCAGATCCAGTCCAATTTGGGCAGCGACATCGCCATGGCCTTTGACGAGTGCATTGAAAATCCCTCCCCACGGGAGTATGTGGAGCGTTCCATCGCCCGCACCACCCGTTGGCTGGAGCGGTGCGTCAAGGAGCATAAGCGCCTCAATGAACAGCCCGGCTGCGTCAACCCCGGCCAGATGCTCTTTGGCATCAACCAGGGCGGCACCTACCCCGACTTGCGGGTGCAGCATATGAAGGACATTGCTCAGCTTCCCTGCGACGGCTACGCCATCGGCGGCCTTGCGGTAGGGGAGCCCACCCAGGTGATGTACGACATCATCGACGCGGTAGAACCTCATATGCCAAAGGAAAAACCCAGGTATCTCATGGGCGTGGGAACTCCTTCCAACATCATCGAGGCGGTGGCCAGGGGGATAGACTTCTTTGACTGCGTCATGCCCGCCCGCAACGCCCGCCACGGCAAACTCTATACCTGGAAGGGCACCATCAACATCAAAAATGAGAAGTATAAGCTGGACAAGCGCCCCATTGATGAGAATTGCACCTGTCCCGCCTGCCGGCACTTCTCCCGTGCTTATCTCCGCCACCTGGTGACAGCGGGGGAGATGTTGGCCATGCGCCTGGCGGTGCTGCATAACCTCCATTTCTATAACGAGCTTATGCAGCGCATCCGGGACAGCCTGGACGAGGGGAGCTTTGAGCAGTTCCGGCAGACCTACTCGGGCATGCTGGACCGCCCTTACACAGAGGATTAAAGAAAAATGGCAAAATTGACAAAAGGACTTGTCAATAGAACCAAAATCCGTTATAATGTTTTGCAACGCGTCAAGCTAACACGCTTAGTTGGATAGCAAACCTTTGGAGGGAACGAACTATGGATTACAGTTGGATTTTAATGCTTGTGCTCATGTTCGCCATGCTGTACTTCTTTATGATCCGCCCGGAGAACAAGCGGAAGAAGGAAGCGGAGAACCTGCGCAACTCCCTGGCTGTGGGAGATGAGATCACCACCATCGGCGGTATGACCGGTACGGTCTGCGCCGTGAAGGAGAACACCATCGTCTTTGAGACGGGTGCCGACCGGGTGCGTATCGAGATCACCAAGTGGGCCGTGTCCAATAAGACCGCCGCTGCTCCCGAACCCACCGCCAAGTAAATAACCGGCATGTCTGACGCCCTCCCTGCATAGGTTTTACTAAAACCGCGGGGAGGGTGTTTTCATGAAAAAACGGGACAAACGGCAGGAGGAGGGAGGAAGCGTTTGGCTGAATGCCATGTGCGAAATCCTCAAAGGCGGAGTACTGGCAGGGATTGTGACTATAGTGTCTCTGCTGGTGTGTTCCGTACTGGTCTCAATGGGTGTGATTCCGGTGAGTGCCATGGAGGGCACGGTGCTGGCGGTATGTGTGCTGGGTACTTTGGTGGGAGGCATATATGCGGTAGGCCGGTCCGGCGGACGCAGCCTGCTGGCAGGGCTGGGGGTGGGGGCAGTGCTGTTCCTGCTGCTGCTCACGGCCGGCCTGATCGTCTACGAAGGGGCGTCGGTGGCCAATGGCGGCGTGGGAATTTTATGCGCCTGTCTGTGCGGCGGAGCCATTCCCGGCATCCTGGGAAGAAAACCCAAGAAAAAACGAAGAAGATGATTGAAATCCGCCTGGGGCTATGCTATAATCATTTTACTATGGCAGATACTGTGTCAGCCGTATGCTACACTATTTTCAGGAGGAGATACCACATGAAGCACATTCAGACTCTCAACGGAGCTACTCTGAAGCAGAGCGCCGCCAAGGGCGGCTGCGGCGAGTGCCAGACTTCTTGCCAGTCCGCCTGCAAGACTTCCTGCACTGTGGCCAACCAGAAGTGCGAGAATCAGTAAGCAACGTGCCTGAAAGGGCAGGCGCTTGACGGCGCCTGCCTTTTTGCTGTGCAGAAAGCTGCTTTCAGGGCCGCCCATGCGGCCCCGTTTTCTTCCGCCGGGAGGCGGGGAGAACGTTTTGATTGTAAGGAGAACAAACCAATGATGGTACATACCTTTACCGCCCTGGGCCAGTACCTGGCGGCGGATGTGAACAGCGGCGCGGTCCATGTGCTGGACAAGCTGAGCTATGACCTGCTCTCTCACATCGAGGGCCCCATGGGGGAGGAGCTGCCCGCGTCCGTGGCCGCGCAGCTGCCCCAGTATAGCCGTGAAGAGCTGGCGGAGTGCTGGGAGGAGCTGCTGGAGCTGCAGAAGTCCGGGCTTCTCTTCACAGACGATGAATATCTGGACCCGGAGGCCGCTATGGCACTGCCCAAGGCGGCAGTGGTCAAGGCCCTTTGCCTCCACGTGTCTCACGACTGCAACCTGCGCTGCCGGTACTGCTTTGCCTCCACCGGCGACTTCGGCACCGGCTGCCGGATGACCATGGACCCCGAGACGGCCAAGCGGGCCATCGACTGGGTGATCGAGAAGTCGGGCAAGCGCCGGAACATTGAGGTGGACTTCTTTGGCGGAGAACCCCTCATGGCCATGGATACGGTGAAGGAGACCGTGGCCTATGCCCGGTCCCTGGAAAAGGAGCACGACAAGGTCTTCCGCTTCACCATCACCACCAACGGTGTGCTCCTCAGTGACGAGAACATCGACTACATCAACCGGGAGATGTCCAATGTGGTCCTCTCCCTGGACGGCCGCCCCGCCGTCAACGACCACATGCGCCCCACTGTGAACGGCAAGGGGAGCTATGACATCATTGTCCCCAAATTCCAGAAGCTGGTCTCCGGCCGGGGCACCAAGGACTACTATGTCCGGGGCACGTTTACCCGTGAAAATCTGGACTTCTCTGAGGACGTCATGCATCTGGCTTCTTTGGGCTTCCGCCATGTGTCGGTGGAACCGGCCAGCGGCCCGCTGGACGATCCCTTTGCCATCAAGGAGGAGGATCTGCCCCAGGTGAAGGAGGAGTACGAGAAGCTGGCTCGGGAGCTGATGGGCCGCAAGGACGTAAACTTCTTCCACTTCAACGTGGACCTGAAGCAGGGCCCCTGCGTCATCAAGCGCCTGCGCGGCTGCGGAGCCGGGTGCGAATATGTGGCCATCACCCCCGATGGAGACATCTATCCCTGCCACCAGTTTGTAGGGAAGGAGGAGTACCGCATGGGCAATGTCTATGACGGCTCCTTCAATATGGACATCTCCGGCACCTTTGCAAACCAGAACATCTACACTCGTCCCGCCTGCCGGGAGTGCTGGGCCCGCTTCTATTGCAGCGGCGGCTGTTCCGCTTCCAACCTGCTTGTCAACGGCGACATAACGAAGTCCAATGAGGTGGCCTGCGAAATGGAACGCAAGCGCCTGGAGTGCGCCATTGCCCTCAACGCCATTGCCGCGGGAATGGGGGAGAAGGCCAATACAGAATGTAATAATACATCTTGTAATCGATGCGAAGATTGCGCTTCCTGCTGATTTCCACCAGATTTAGGCTCGAAACGCAAGTAAATCACAACATTTTGGTAAGAAGGACCCCTCAAACCGAGGGGTCCTTCTTCTTTTGTTTACGAGGTTAACATAAAAATATTAACATAACAAGTTAAGGGAACGAATAAAAACAGAGAAAATCGTAAAAAACTCTTGCGAAAAATGGCGGAAGGCGCTATATTAGTAACACGGCTTTCCAACTCCTGCCTGTTGGAGCGAGTTGGTCTATTTCCGGGACACTTCTCATAGTCTGTACCGAGGTGACGGCTGTGGGAAAGCGCGTAGGAAGAAAATGGGACTTGCCGTGGGATCAGGGCAGTGCGCTGGGCTTGCTCAGTGTCTGTTTCCTCATGGGCGGTGTGGCCGGTTGTCTGTTTGCAGCCTTGTCGGACGGCCAGGGAGCTCTGGAATTGGGGACCTATTTGGAAGACTACCTTCTTCTGGCTGGAGAGGGCGGGGTGTCCGGAGGGCTGTGGCCTTTGCTCTGGGGCCGAGTGAAGTACCTGCTTGCCGCCTTGATTTTGGGGGCTACCGCGTTTGGTGTGGTAGGTTTGCCCATCCTTCTGGGGGTGCAGGGGTTCTTCCTGAGTTTTTCCGTGGGCTGCTTCTGCCGGGTGTTCGGGGGTGCGGGGCTTCTGCCTGCCTTTGCCCTGTTCGGTTTGCCCGCTTTGCTGTGGGTCCCGGCCCTGTTTTTAGTGGGTGTCCAGGGACTGCAGCGGTCCCGCGTACTGCTCAACCGGGTACTAAGTGGCGGCGGGAAAATGGCTGCGGTGTATGGGAGAGAGCTCTGGTGCCGGGCAGGCCTTTGTGTTGGGCTTACTTTGGGCTGTGCTCTGTTGGAGTACTGGGTGGTTCCGGTACTGCTGGAGGCCTGTGCCCGCGTTGTGTTGTAGAATTCAAGCTGGGAGATGTGTGTGTGTCTGATTTGGTGTCGGCCTATGAGGCGTATTTGAAAACTGAAAAGCGTGCGTCGGCCAACACCGTCAGCTCTTACATGCGTGACATTCACCAGTATGCCGCCGCTATGGATGAGAGAGGCGTGGCCTTGACCGATGCGGTGACGGAAGATGTGGCAGAGTATACCACCTCTCTCACCCGGCAGGGGAAATCCCCCGCTACCGTGACCCGGTCCGTGGCCTCCATCAAGTCCTTTTACCAGTATCTGATGGGCCAGGGGGCGGTGGACCAGAACCCGGCCAAAGGGGTGACCCCGGCCAAGGTGGAGCGTAAGCTGCCCCAGGTTCTCACTGGAAAAGAAGTGGAGCTGTTTCTGGAGCAGGCTGAGTGTACCGATCTGAAGGGGTACCGGGACCGGGCCATGCTGGAGCTTCTGTACGCCACGGGGATCCGGGTCAGTGAGCTCATTGACCTGGACGTGGACGATCTGAACCTGCCTGGCAGCGTCTTGAAATGCTACAGCAAGGGCCGTGAGCGGATGATCCCCCTCTATCCCGCCGCTGTCCGGGCTTTAAGTGAGTATGTACATACCATCCGTCCCCAGCTGGTGGACTCAGTGGACGAGACGGCGCTGTTTGTCAATATGAGCGGTGAGCGTATGAGCCGCCAGGGCTTTTGGAAGCTCATCAAATACTACCAGGAGAAGGCCGGCATTCAAAAGGATATCACGCCTCACACCCTGCGCCATTCCTTTGCCGCCCATTTGCTGGAAAACGGGGCTGACCTGCGTTCCATTCAGGAGATGCTGGGCCATGCGGATATTTCCTCTACCCAGATTTATTCCAAGCTGTTGAACCAAAAGATCAAAGATGTCTATAAAAAGGCCCATCCCAGGGCATGAAGATTCCCGGCCGTCGGAGCAGTCCTCCGGCGGCCGGTTTTCTTTGGAAATTCCCCCCTTTGAGAGAAGGGTAAGATTGTATTTTAGGGATAAATATGGTAATATAATATGATGTAAGAAAAATTGGAAGGAGGACACTGATATGTCCACCATTACGGAATATTTTGAAAGCCTGCGGGGCAAGTCCATTGCCGTGATCGGCATGGGGGTGAGCAACACCCCCCTCATTAAGATGATGCTCCGCTCTGGGTTGAAGGTCACCGTCTGTGACAAGGCCCCCCGTGAACGGGTGGAGGAGGTCGCCGGTGAGCTGGAAAGCCTGGGGGCCAAACTCCAGTTGGGGGAGGGCTACCTGGATAAGCTCAGCCGCTTCGACCTTATTTTCCGCACGCCGGGCCTTAGCCCCAATACCCCTCAGCTGAAAGAGGCGGTAGAGAAGGGGAGCATTCTCACCTCTGAGATGGAGCTTTTCTTCCAGCTGTGCCCCTGCAAGATCATCGGGGTCACCGGCAGCGACGGAAAGACCACCACGACCACCCTGATCAGCGAATTTTTGAAGGAAGCCGGGTATAATGTATACCTGGGCGGCAACATCGGAAAGCCCCTGCTCCCCGATGTGTCCGGCATGAGCGCCGAGGACGTGGCCGTGGTGGAGTTGTCCTCCTTCCAGCTCATGAGCATGAAGCAGAGCCCCAATGTGGCGGTCTTTACCAACCTCAGCCCCAACCACCTGGATTATCACCACACCATGGAGGAGTATACCGCCGCCAAGCTGAATATTTTCTGCCACCAGAAGGCAGGGGACCGGGCGGTGTTCAACTTCGACAATGACATCACCCGCTCGCTCTCCAAGACCGCTCCGGCGGACACCATGCTTTTCAGCCGCAAGCAGAAGCTGGAGGAGGGAGTCTATCTCCGGGATGGGGCCATTTGGCTGACCAATAAGATGGGAAGCCGGGAGGTGCTCCCTCTGGAGGACATCCGGCTGCCCGGCGTGCATAACATCGAAAACTACATGGCCGCCATCGCCGCTGTGGACGGCATTGTCCCCGATAAGTGTGTGCGCTCTGTGGCCCAGCGCTTCACCGGCGTGGAGCACCGTATCGAGCTGGTGCGGGAGCTGGACGGTGTGAAGTACTACAACGACTCTATCGGAACCAGCCCCACCCGGACCATGGCCTGTCTCGACTCCTTTAACCAGAAGCTCATTCTCATTGCCGGCGGCTATGACAAGGGTGTGCCTTTCACCCAGCTGGGCGTGGAGATGGTGAAGAAGGTCAAGGTCCTGATTCTCACCGGAGCCACTGCCCCTGCCATCCGCAAAGCAGTAGAGGAGGCCGAGGGCTTTGCCGAAAGCGGCCTGGAGATCATTGAGACCGCCGACCTGCCTGCCGCTGTGGCCGCCGCCCAGGGAGCCGCCGTCAGCGGGGACGTGGTGGTGCTGTCTCCGGCCTGCGCCGCCTTTGACCAGTTCAAGAATTTTATGGAACGGGGCAAGGTGTTCAAAGAACTGGTCAACGCCCTGTAACGAAGTGCCTTTTTGACCCACATACGATTCCGCCGCCTGCGGGCGGCGGAACTCCTTACAGGAGGGCTTTTTGGATAAGCTGAATGGAGGAACCGTTTTGAACTACGAGAAGACTTTGGAGCAGCTTTGTTCCCTGTCCGGCCCCAGTGGATTTGAGATGCCGGTGGCACAGGCGGCGGCGGAGCTGCTCCGTCCCTGGGTGGAGGAGGTCTCCATCCACCCCACGGGCAGCGTGGTGGGCGTGCTGCCCTGCGGCAAGCCGGGGGCAAAAAAATTGCTGCTGGACGCCCATCTGGATGAGATCGGCCTTATCGTCACCGGGCACGAGGAGGGCTTTCTCACCTTCGCCCCATTGGGCGGAGTGGACCCTAGAATGCTCCCGGACCGGGAAGTGATGCTGCTCACCCAGCCGCCCATTCCCGCCCTGGTGGCCTGCCTGCCGCCCCACATCCAGACCCGTGAGGATATGGACAAGTCCCAGCCCATCAAGGAGCTCTATTTGGATGCGGGCCTCACCCAGGAGCAGGCCCAGCGCCTTGTCCCCATCGGCACTCCCGCGGTATATCGGGGGAGCTGTGCCCCGCTGGGGGAGGAGCTTTTCTGGGGCAAGGCCCTGGATGACCGGGCCTGCTTTGCGATTTTGCTCCATATCCTGGAGCTTTTGCGGGGAGAGGAGCTGGACGTGGACCTCTATGTACTGGGTTCTTCCCAGGAGGAGACCCACAGTACCGGAGCCATCACCGCCGCCTATGGCATTGTGCCCGACCTGTGCGTGGCAGTGGATGTGACCCACGGGGACAGCCCCGACGCCGGAAAAGGGGAGACCTTCAAGCTGGGCAGCGGGCCGGTGATCGGCCTGGGCCCCAACTGCACCCGCTGGATGGCCCGGCGCATGGAGGACAAGGCCCGTGAGCTGGAGATGGACCTCCAGCGGGAGGTCATGTCCGGTTCCAGCGGTACCAACGGCTGGCCCCTTCAGGTGAGTCGGGAGGGCATTGCCACGGCGGTACTGTCCATTCCTCTGCGGTATATGCACACCCCCATTGAAACGGTGTGCCGCCGTGACCTGGAGGATGCTGCCCGGCTGCTGGCTGCCTTCCTCAAGGGAATCGGGAAGGAGGTGCCCAGGTATGATTGATCTGCTGAAAGAGCTGTGCCGCCTCAGTGGCGTATCCGGGGACGAGGACCGGGTCCGGGACTTTATCCGCGCCCAGGCCGCACCCTACGCAAGCTCCATCCGCACGGACGCACTGGGAAACCTGATTGTGTTTAAAAAGGGCCGGAAGGCCACTGGAAATAAGCTTCTGCTGGCGGCCCACATGGACGAGGTGGGCATCATCATCACCCGTATCACCGACGAGGGCTTTTTGAAGTTTGACTTTGTGGGCGGGGTGGACCGCCGGGTGGCCATAGGCAAGCCGGTACGCATTGGAGACCGGCAGATCCCCGGCATTATCGGTCTGAAGGCCATCCACCTGGTAAGCCGGGAGGAGATGAAGAAGGTCCCCAAGACCGACGCCCTCTATATCGACATCGGCTGCAAGGACCGGGAAGCGGCGGAGAAGCTGGTATCCCTGGGGGATTACGGCTGTTTCGTCGGTGAGCCCGAGGAATTTGGCCAGGGATTTCTGAAATCCAAGGCCATTGACGACCGGGTGGGCTGCGCCATTCTGCTGGAGCTTCTGAAGGAGGACCTGCCCCTGGATGTGACCTTTGCGTTCACCGCCCAGGAGGAGGTGGGGACCCGCGGCGCCTTTGCCGCCGCCTTTTCCGTGACCCCGGAGGTGGCCCTGGTGCTGGAGACTACCACTGCCGCCGATCTGCCCGGAGTGGAGAACCACCGGAAGGTGTGTGCCCCCGGCAAGGGGCCGGTCATCTCCTATATGGATGGGGGTACCATCTATGACCGCCGGCTCTTTGAGGACCTGCGCCGCCTGGCCCAGGACAACGGCATCCCCTGGCAGACCAAGGAGTATATCGCCGGGGGCAACGACGCCCGCACCATTCAGCGCACCAAGTCCGGCGTACGGGTGGCCGCCCTGTCCGCCGCTGTGCGCTACCTCCATGCTCCGGCCAGCGTAGGCAGCCTTTCCGACTTTGAACACATGCTGAAGCTGACCCGACTGTTCCTTTACGACCAGGCAGAAACGCTATGAAATTAAGGTGATACTATGGAACTGTTTGAACTGATCAACACCCTGAATGCTGCCCATGGCCCCTCCGGGGACGAGGGCGGGATCCGTGCGGTGATCGCCCATCTGGCCGCCCCCTTTGCCGACGAGGTCACCACGGACACCCTGGGCAATCTCATCGTCCGCAAACGGGGAGAGGGGCCGCGGGTGATGTTTGCCGCCCATATGGACTCCATCGGCTTTATTGTCACCCACATTGAGAAGGAGGGCTTCCTTCGGGTGGGCCGTCTGGGCGGGATCAGCCCCAAGGAGGCCGCCTATACCCCCGTTCGATTCAAAAACGGCGTGCGGGGCGTGGTGGTCCCTGAGGAGAAGGCCGACTTCGGCAAGCTGAAGCTGGACGAGTGCTATTTGGACATTGGTGCAAAAGACGCGGAAGAGGCAAAGAAGATGGTCCAGGTGGGGGACACCGCTGTCTACGATTCTCCCATGTTTGTGAACGGGGGTAAAGTAGTTTCGCCTTACCTTGATAACCGCATCTCCTGTGCCATCCTTCTAAAGGTTCTGGAGCAGGTCAAAGCGGGCGTCAACGACCTCTATTTTGTCTTTACCACCCAGGAAGAGGTGGGCATCCGGGGCAGCAAAACCGCTTCCTGGAGCATTGATCCCGCCTATGGGATCGCTGTAGATGTGACCGATGTGGACGACACCCCCGGTTCGGAAAAGTCAGGTACCGTCCAGCTGGGGAACGGGGCCGCTGTGAAGGTAATGGATTCCTCGATCATCTGCCACCCTGAGGTGGTATCCAAGCTGGAGGAGCTGGCCCAGGAGCAGGGTATTCCCACCCAGCGGGATATTCTGCGGGCCGGCGGTACGGATGCCGGTGCCATCCACGTCACCCACACCGGCGTAAAGACCGGGGGCATCTCCGTACCCTGCCGGTATGTGCACACCCCGGTGGAGATGGCCGACCTGAATGATACCGAGTACTGCGTCCAGCTGGCCGCCGCCTTTGCCCAGTGCAAATTAGGATAATATTACTGAAATAGATAGGACTGACAAGGAAAATGCCATTACAGATTAGTGAAAAGGTCCGCTCCCTTGGGGACCAGGCTCAGCGGGAGCTTGTTGAGGAATTTGCCCGGATTGACGCCATTGCCCAGCACAACACCCAGCGGGTTCTGGAGGCCTTCCAGGACCACCGGGTGGCTGACGGCTATTTTGCCGGTACCACCGGCTACGGCTATGATGACCTGGGCCGGGACAAGCTGGACGAAATTTATGCCCAGCTCTTCGGCACCGAGGCCGCGCTGGTGCGCATCCAGTTCGTCAATGGTACCCACGCCATTGCCTGCGCCCTGTACGGCTGCCTGAAGGCGGGGGATGTACTCCTGTCCGCCGTAGGCGCCCCCTATGACACTCTGTTGGGAGTCGTGGGGGCGGTAGACAAGGGACATGGTTCTCTGAAGGACTACGGTGTAGAATACCGTCAAGTAGAATTACTTGACAATAAGCCCGACCTGGAGGGAATGGCCAAGGCTGCTTCCGACCCGCGGGTGAAGGCCGTACTGATCCAGCGCTCCAAGGGCTACGCTACCCGTGCCTCCCTGTCTGTGGAGGAGATCGGGGAGATGTGCAGGGTCATCAGGAAGGCCAATCCCAACGCCGCTATTCTGGTGGACAACTGCTATGGGGAGTTTGTAGAAGCTCAGGAGCCCACTCACGTGGGGGCCGACCTGGTGGTGGGCTCGCTCATCAAAAATCCCGGCGGCGGCCTGGCTCCCACCGGCGGCTATATTGCCGGACGGCGGGACCTGGTGGAGGGTGCCGCTCAGCGGCTCACCGTCCCTGGCATCGGCGGGGAGTGCGGCTGCACCCTGGGCCAGAACCGGCTTTTGTACCAGGGCCTGTTCCTGGCCCCCCACACGGTGGCCCAGGCTGTGAAGACTGCCGTCTTTGCCGCCAAGGTCATGGAGCTTCTGGGCTATGAGACTGAGCCCCACTCCAGCGCAGTGCGCCACGACATCATCCAGATGATCCATATGCGCCAGCCGGATGCATTGAAGAAGTTCTGCAAGGGCATTCAGTTCGGCGCCCCGGTGGACTCCTATGTGACCCCTGAGCCCTGGGACATGCCCGGCTATGACTGTCAGGTCATCATGGCTGCCGGAGCCTTTATTCAGGGGGCTTCCATCGAGCTGTCCGCCGACGCCCCCATGCGGGAGCCCTACACCGTTTACCTCCAGGGAGGCCTGACCTTTGAGTCCGGCCGGCTGGGGGTGCTGCTGGCGGTGGAGGAGCTGCTGAGACCGTAACAGGAATAGGTCAAGCCGCAGCGGCCATATTCTACCCTGAGGGGGTGTGAGTATGGGGACAAGGAGACGGCTTTGGGGTGCCATCCTCCACAGAAGACTATACCGCCCCTGGGGCTGTGTTTTGTCTGGACACCCCGGACTTCTTACTTTGGCTGTGGCCCTTCTGGTGGCCTGGGGGACCATTCAGATCCTGGAGTGGAGACTGCGGCCCACGGTGGCGGAAATGGCCCGGACACAGGTCCAGAACACCATGACCGCCGCCATTGAGCAGGCTGTGAACGAGGATCTGGCCCGGCGGAATGTGAGCTATGGAGATTTCGTAGCCGTGGAACGGGATGCCGCAGGGGCCATTACCGCCCTGTCTGCCCAGACGGCGCAAATGAACCTGCTGCGCTCGGAGCTGGTGGGCACCATTCTGGAGACGTTGGAGGGGGTGGACGTATCGTCCATCCACCTGCCGCTGGGAAGTCTTTTGGACTTTGAACCTCTCTGGGCCAAGGGACCCGAGCTCCAGGTTCGGGCCATGACGGTAGGGACAGTCAGTGCTGAATTTGACAGCGAATTTTCCTCCGCCGGGATCAACCAGACGATCCACAGAATTTGGCTGGAGGTGGCCGTCCCCATGACAGTCCTGCTCCCAGGAGAGGAGCTGGAGGTGACCGTCCAGACCCGTCTTCCCCTGGCGGAGACGGTAATTGTGGGCCAGGTGCCCAATACCTATCTAAGCCTCGATGGCGGGGCTTGGAGCAGCAACTGAGGTTTACCGATGACGTTATCTGAAACGGCCTGGTGGTATCTGGGCAACATCATGGAATACTGTGTGCAGATGTTTCCCTGCATGCTGGTGGGTGTGGTGGGGTATCTGTTTCTGAAACCCTTTCGCCGCAAGCGCTTGCAGGGGAAAATGCTTGTCAGCTCCTTTGCCCGTGAGCTGGCACTTCTGCTCTTTCTAATGTTTTGTGCAGGGCTCATTTCTCTGACGCTGTTCCCGGCTAATTTTTGGTCCTATGTCACCGATTGGCTCTTTTTCCATGAAAGGTGGGCCATCGCTTGGGGGCATGAGAATCTGGGAAATTTCTATCCCTCATGGGAACAGGTGATGGGGGAGATCCCATCTCTTCCCGAAATGTTAAAGCCCTTTCAGGAGATCCGCCGTGCGCTGAACCGCATGAGTCCCTGGCTCATGTTCATGCTGTTGGGCAATATCGGCATGTTCATACCTCTGGGCTTTTTCCCAGCCCTGCTGTGGCGGGGCTGGAGGTGGTGGAAGGCAGTGCCCCTGGGCTTTCTGTGCTCCTGTACCATTGAATTCATTCAGTTTTTTATCGGACGGAGCACTGACATCGACGACGTGATCTTAAACACCACCGGGGCTCTGCTGGGCTACCTGCTCTATGCCCTGGTCCGGGCGGCCTTTCCCCGCCTGGCAGCAAAATTCCACTGTACACCCAAAGGGGAGGTATCCATATGGACGAATTGAAGGAAATTGCCCGCCTGCGGGAGGAGCTGAACCGGGCGGGCTATGAATACTATGTGCTGGACAACCCTACCATGTCCGACTACGACTATGACCACGCCCTGCGCCGCCTGGAGGAGCTGGAGGCCGCCCATCCAGAGGCGGTGACTCCCGATTCCCCCACCCAGCGGGTGGGGGGACAGGCCCTGGAGGCCTTCACCCAGGTCACCCATCGGGTGCCCCTGGAGTCGTTGCAGGATGTATTTGATTTTGACGAGCTGCGCGCCTTTGACCAGCGGGTGCGCGGGGTGGAGCCGGACGTATCCTATTCCGTAGAACCCAAAGTAGACGGGCTGTCCGTCGCCCTGGAGTATCAGGACGGCCTTTTCGTTCGGGGGGCTACCCGCGGGAACGGAAGCGTAGGCGAGGATGTAACAGAGAACCTGCGTACCATCAAGTCCATCCCCCTGCGCATTCCTGAAGTCTCCGGGACGCTGATTGTCCGCGGAGAGGTCTATATGCCCAAAAAGGTGTTCCATGCCCTCAATGAGGAGCTGGAAAAGCAGGGAAAATCGCTTTTCGCCAATCCTCGCAATGCCGCCGCGGGCTCTCTGCGGCAGCTGGACCCCAAAATTGCCGCCCGGCGTCGGCTGGATATTGCGGTATTCAACATCCAATGGGCGGAAAACGTCACCTTTCATAGCCATACAGAGAGCTTAGATTATCTGAAGGACAAGGGATTTAAAGTCATCCCCCATACGGTCTGCCGGACCATTGAAGCGGCGGTCACTCAGGTGGAGGCCATTGGCGAGGGCCGGGAAGCCTATCCCTTTGACATTGATGGTGCGGTCATCAAGGTGGATGACCTCTCCCAGCGGCAAACCTTGGGCTCCACGGCGAAGTTTCCCCGCTGGGCCGCCGCCTATAAGTACCCCCCCGAGGTCAAGCCCTCCCGTGTGACGGATATCGTCATCCAGGTGGGCCGCACCGGGGTGCTCACCCCAAAGGCGGTGCTGGAGCCGGTGCGCCTGGCAGGCACCACTGTGACCAATGCCACCCTCCACAACCAGGATTTTATTACGGAAAAGGACATTCGCATTGGGGACACAGTGCTGGTGCAGAAGGCGGGGGAGATCATCCCCGAAGTGCTCTCTGTGGTGATGGAAAAGCGTCCGGCAGGAGCCCGGCCCTATTTGTTCCCCCAGGTGTGCCCCGAGTGCGGCGCGCCGGTCCAGCGGGACGAGGACGGCGCCCATATCCGCTGCACCGGGGCCGAGTGTCCCGCCCAGCTGCTGCGCACCCTGGCCCACTTTGCCAGCCGGGACGCCATGGACATTGAGGGCCTTGGCATTGCGGTGGTGGAGAACCTGGTGGGCGCCGGGCTGGTCAAAACGCCTGGAGACCTCTATTTCCTGAAGGAGGAGGACGTGGCCGCGCTGGAGCGTATGGGCAAAAAATCCGCCCAAAATCTCCTGGCCGCCATTGAAACGTCCAAGGGGCAGGATCTGTCCAGGCTCATCTACGCCTTTGGCATCCGCCAGGTAGGCCAAAAGACCGGAAGGGTCCTGGCCGGAAGATTCGGCAGCCTGGACGCGCTGCAATCGGCCACTCTGGAGGAGCTGACCGCGGTGGAAGACATCGGTGAAATCACAGCGCAGAGCATTGTAGATTGGTTCCAGAGCCCCCAGAGCCTCCATTTGATCGCCCGGCTCAAGGAGGCGGGGGTGAATATGCTGGCCCAGCAGAAGGGGGAGGACCAGCGCTTTGCCGGAATGACCTTTGTGCTCACCGGAGCGCTGGAGCGCTTCACACGGGAGGGCGCCGCAAAAATGATTGAGGACCGGGGAGGCAAGGCCGCCGGTTCCGTGTCCAAAAAGACTACCTATGTGGTAGCAGGGGAGGCTGCAGGTTCTAAGCTGCGCAAGGCCCAGGAGCTGGGAATCCCGGTGCTCACCGAGGAGGAGTTTCTCCGACTGATGGACTGACTTGTACCTTCCAGCGGGATATGATATACTGAGCAGGAGAGAGGAAGGGGAGAAGATGTCCGCAAAAAAGGGTTATTTCTTCATTGTTGTCACCATTATCATGTTTACCTCCTATGAGGTGGTGCTGAAATTTATCTCCGGCCAGCTCAATTCCATGCAGCTGACGTTGTGCAGGTTTGCAGTGGGATTTGTCATTCTGCTGCCCCTGACTCTGAATACCCTGAAAAAAAGGGAAGAGCATCTGGATCGCAAAAGTCTGGCCCACTTCGCTCTGCTGGGCCTTTTGGGGATCGCTTTGAGCATGCCTATCCTCCATGTGGCGGTAAACTACGCCGGTTCTTCTGTGGCGGCGGTGCTGTTTAGCTGCAACCCCGTATTTGTCACCTTTTTGGCATTCTTTCTGCTGCGGGAGCCCATTTTGCCCCGGCATATTGCCGCCCTGGCTCTGGAGGTGACGGGGACCATCGCCATTATCAATCCCTTCCGGTCCTCGGTCAATCTGCTGGGCACTGGGCTTGCACTGCTGTCCACCATTTTGTTTTCCATCTATGGGGTACTGGGCAAACGCAAGTGCGCCCAATATGGAGGCGCGGTGGTCACCTGCTTCAGCTTCTTCTTTGGAAGCCTCACTTTGCTGGTGCTGATCCTTCTGTCCCATATCCCGGCCCTGGCCCAAGCCCTGATTGGGGCGGGGCTGGCCGATTTCGCCAACATTCCCATTTTCGCCGGGTATACCCTGGCAAACCTGCCTTATGTACTTTTCGTATCTGTGGGAGTAGCGGGAATCGGCTTTTGCAGCTATTTTCTGGCCATGGAGTGCCTGCCGGCCAGCGTCGTGTCACTGGTCTATTTCTTTAAGCCGGCTCTGGCTCCGGTGCTGGCCTGGATGGTACATGGGGAGATCATTTCCAGGGACATGCTCTTGGGGATCGTGCTCATTGTGGCAGGTTCTCTGTGTGCCATCGTGCCCGGTATTCTGGAAGCCCGGCAGGGTGCCCGGTCCTAATTTGTTGTTATTCCAAAAGCTTTATTTTTGATTTATTTTGATGTACGTAAGGGAGTTGTAAGTATGTCAGTTTCTAAGGTTTATTTTACCGATTTTCATACCCAGGCCTTTGGGGACGGCCTGCCCACAAAGCTGAAAAAGCTGATCAAGCGGGCTGGAATTCAGGAGCTGGACCTGGATGGGAAATTCGTAGCCATCAAAATGCACTTTGGTGAGCTGGGCAACATCAGCTACCTGCGCCCCAACTATGCACGGGCAGTGGTGGACGTGGTAAAGGAGCTGGGCGGCAAGCCCTTCCTCACCGACTGCAACACCATGTATCCCGGCAGCCGGAAAAATGCCCTGGAACACCTGGAATGTGCCTGGGAGAATGGCTTTACCCCGCTGACCGTGGGCTGCCCCATCCTCATCGGAGACGGGCTGAAGGGCACGGACGATGTAGAGGTCCCCGTGGTGGGGGGCGAGTACGTGGAGAAGGCCAAAATCGGCCGGGCCGTGATGGATGCGGACGTGTTCATCTCCCTGACCCACTTTAAGGGCCATGAGATGACTGGCTTTGGCGGAGCTATTAAAAACATCGGCATGGGCTGCGGGTCCCGTGCAGGGAAGAAGGAGCAGCACGCCAGCGGCAAGCCTAAAATCAGCAAGAGCCGGTGCCGGGGCTGTATGCGCTGCCAGAAGGAGTGCGCCAACAACGGTCTGGTCTTTGACCCTGAGACACGGAAGATGACGGTGGACGACCAGAACTGTGTGGGCTGCGGCCGGTGCCTGGGAGCCTGTAACTTTGACGCCATCTATTTCACCAACGACAACGCCCAGGCCGCCCTCAACTGCCGCATGGCCGAGTATACCAAGGCTGTGATCGACGGGCGCCCCAATTTCCATATTTCTCTGGTGGTGGATGTATCCCCCAACTGCGATTGCCATGGAGAAAATGATGTGCCCATCC
Organism: uncultured Oscillospiraceae bacterium; assembly: GCA_944385035.1. Lineage (GTDB taxonomy): Bacteria > Bacillota > Clostridia > Oscillospirales > Oscillospiraceae > Lawsonibacter. The sequence goes on from CALWVV010000004.1 coordinate 63,005, forward strand.
TGCCCAACATCGGAATGTTTGCCTCCTTTGATCCTCTGGCTTTGGATCAGGCCTGCGTGGACGCCTGCCTGGCCGCAACACCTATGCCGGGCAGCCAGCTGGCAAAGCACCTGGCCGACCCCAATTTCCATGACCACCACGACCACTTCCTGAACTCCACCCCGGAGTCGGAGTGGCGCAGCTGTCTGGAGCATGCAGAGAAAATCGGCCTCGGGTCCCGAGAGTATGAGCTTATTGAGATGTAAGGTGATTTTCCATTACAGAAGAAGGCGGACGCCCACAGCGTCCGCCTTTCTTTTTTGGGGGTCATTGGTAATCTTTTTTCTTACTTCTCGTTCCCAAACTGGGTCTTTAACAACAGATCCACCATAAAAACGGACACGCAGAACAGCACCATCTGTCCCACAATGAGCCACATCCAAAAGGCGGAATGGTGGTCAGAAAACAGGGCGATAAGGATCCCGCTGGCTGCAGCGCTGATGATGCCAATGCGCACCCAGAGCTTTCCACAGTGGCGATGGGCGGCCGCCCAGGCGTCCGGATTTTTCCGGGTGAGCTCCGTGCTGTAGGCAAGGCCGTTTTTCCCATAAGCAGGAGGGGAGAGGCGCCACCAGATTCCCACCAGCAGCATGGCGGCCGGTGCAATGAAATCGGCAATCAAGTAAAACAAATTCATAGGTAAACCTCACTTTTAGTCCTCTTCCGGGGGTAATTTTGGCTTTTTTCGCTGCTTTGTATGGCTCAATGGGTTTGCCCGCGCGGCAGTGCGCAGGTCCTCGTTGTCCACGTGGGTATAAATCTGGGTGGTATTCAGATGGTCGTGGCCCAGCACCTCCTGGAGGGTGCGCACATCCACGCCGTTTTGCAGCATAAGGGTGGCGGCTGTGTGGCGCAGCTTGTGGGCGGAGTACTGGGTGCTGTCCAATCCGGCGGCCGCCAGGTGCTTTTTTACCAGCTTATGGACCGCCGCAGTGGTGATTCGACGGCGGTTCTGAAGGGTAACAAACAGGGCGTTTTGATCCACCAGTGTCATGGCGTCCCGTTCGGTCATCCAATCAGCCAGAGCCTGCTGACAGGCCTCATTCAGGAACAAGATCCGCTCTTTGTTGCCCTTGCCCAACACCCGAAGCTGGTCGCCCCGAACATCTGTTTTATTAAGGCCGACCAGCTCGGAGATCCGCAGACCGCAGTTTAAAAACAGGGTCAAAATACAGTAGTCCCGGACGGCATTTTTTCCATCTACGCTGTCCAGAAGCTCCAGACTTTCGTCCAGATTCAGGTACTTGGGCAAAGTCTTTTTCAGCCGGGGCGAGTCCAGGTCCTGGACCGGGTTGGTGTCCAGAAGCTTCGCCTTATTGGTCAGGTATTTATAAAAGGACCGGATGGTAGCAACTTTGCGGGCACGGGAGGCGTTGTTGAGCCGGCGGTCCCGTGACAGGAAGTTCATAAAGGCGTAGATGTCTGTGAGGGTGATTTGTTTGACCAGAGACAGATCTACGTCATCAATGGGAATCTGATCAAAGGGCATGTCCTTCGGGACCAGATTTTTTTCCAGCTTCAGATAGCGGAAGAAGTTTCGAAGGTCTAAGAAGTATTCGTCAACGGTCTGACGGGAATGTCCTTGAATGGTTTCGTGATAAACCAGGAAATCCCGCAGCAGCGCCGGAGCTTCGGTGCGGTAGTCCATAATTGGGGGAATCTCGGGGAAAGGGGCTTTTTGCCTCCACTCAGGTCAACAAAATTTTTATTTTGTTGACCTGATAATATAGTTTTATCCCGAGCGTCCCAGTCCCTCCTTTCTCTCCATGGGGATCTCATCGGTTCAGCGGCCTATCCCAGCAGCTGAACACGTTTCTATTCTTTCACCTATCAGGTATCATAAGGGCCGTCAGACGATCGCCGCTTATATCTCCGCGCAGTTGGGACATACTAAATTCCCTTGATGAAATTTGGAGATGATCGTGTTGAGCCTCATTGCTTGTACGGACCCCTGTGTCTATCAGAAAGACGGCCTGTGTTCTCTGTCCCGCGCAGCCTCCCCCGGTCCGGCCGGCCATGGGGGCTGCGTCAACTTTGTGCCCCTGGCTTCACAGCAAAGCGGCCATAGCCTCCCGGATGTTGGACACCCGGATGAGCTCCAGACCCTCGGGGGCGACTAATTTTCCCTGAATCCGTTTGGGGATCAGGCATTTGGTGAACCCTAACCGCTGGACCTCGGCCAGGCGCTGATTGAGGGCGCTCACCGCCCGCAGCTCCCCGGTTAGTCCTACCTCACCAATGGCAGCCAGGTCATGGGGCACCGGCTTGTCCCGGAAGCTGGACGCCAGGGCCAGCACCGCGGCCAGATCGGCAGCGGGCTCCTCCAGATAAAGGCCGCCAATCACGTTGAGATAGGCGTCACAATTGCCTACCAGCAGCCCGCCCCGCTTCTCCAGCACCGCCAGCAGCAGCATGGAGCGGCTGTAGTCAAAGCCGTTGCTTACCCGCCGGGGATTTCCCAGGCTGGAGGGCACCACCAGGGCCTGGATCTCCGCCAGTACCGGGCGCACCCCCTCCATCACACAGGTAACACAGGTCCCCGGAGCGTCCTGGGGACGCCCAGCCAGCAGAGCCTCGGAAGGGTTGGGAACCTCGCTGAGGCCCCCGTCTTCCATTTCAAAAACTCCGATTTCATTGGTGGCGCCAAAGCGGTTTTTGGCCGCCCGGAGAATCCGGTAGGCCATCTGCCGCTCCCCTTCAAAGTAGAGTACGCAGTCCACCATGTGCTCCAGCACCTTCGGTCCGGCAATGGAGCCCTCCTTGTTCACGTGGCCGATGACAAAGATGGTGATCCCCTCCCCCTTTGCCAGCTGCATGAGGGCCATGGTGCACTCCTTCACCTGGCTGACGCTGCCGGGGGCGGAGGTCACATCCCCGTGGTAGAGGGTCTGGATGGAGTCTACGATCAGGATATCCGGCTGGAGCTCGTGGACGGCGTCCAGCATGTTTTCCAGGTTGGTCTCCGCCAGCAGGTAGAGCCCCTCCCCGTTTACCCGCAGCCGCTCGGCCCGGAGCTTGATTTGCCGCTGAGACTCCTCACCAGATACATACAGTACCTTTGCAAAGGCGCACAGGCTGTCGCAGATCTGGAGCATAAGAGTGGACTTGCCGATACCCGGCGCGCCGCCCACCAGCACCAGTGAGCCCTGCACCGCGCCGCCGCCCAGTACCCGGTCCAGCTCTCCCATGCCCGTGGAGAAGCGCAGCTCGTCGGTGGTCTCCACCTCTTTCATGGGGGTGGGGCGGCTGAGGGGGATTCCGCTGGCAGAGCCTTTGGCCACCGGCCCGGCCTTTTTTACACTCTTTTCCGCCGGCTGCTCCACAATGGTGTTCCAGGCGCCGCAGGCAGGACATTTCCCCTGCCACTTCGGGGTCTCGTTGCCGCACTGGGTACAATAAAACAGGGTTTTGGCTTTCATTTGGAAACTCCTTTACCGGGACGTCCCGGAAAACTTCATTGGCGTTATTGTAGCAGATTTTCCGCCGGTTGTAAATCCGCCTCTCCCCTCTCCTGCCCGCTCAGCCAGGCCCCTGCCAGCACCATGGCCAATTGCCGCTGATAACCCTGGTCCCGGAGCATGGCCTCCTCGCCGGGATTGGTGAGAAAGCCGCACTCCACCAAAATGGCGGGACAGGTGATATGGTTCATGAGATAGACGCTGTCGGGGATTTTCTTGGCCGCCCGCTCATTGTCCGGCTGGAGCTGGTCCCGCAAAGCGGCCTGAACGTGCTCCGCCAGTGCCTGCGAACCCTCTGTGGGGGCATAAAATACCTGAGCTCCGTGGTACTTGGAGCTGGGATAGGTGTTTTGGTGAATGCTGATGAGGGTAGCCCCGTCCACGGCCTCTACCGCTGCTACCCGGTTTTGAAGATCGGAGCGCTTTTTCTCCCGCAGGGTGGAGGCGCCCGCGTCGTGGAGGGAAATGTCCTCCTCCCGCAAAAGCACCGGGTCGGCCCCGCACAGGGCCAGGATGTCCCGGAGCTTCTGTACGATCTCCAAATTGATCTGGCTCTCCGGCACGCCGGTGATGGACACCGCGCCCCCGTCCTCCCCGCCATGGCCTGCGTCCAAAATGACCGGCGCGGCGGCGGTATTTGGGACCGGGTGAATGACCGGCTCGATCATCCGCCCCAGCCGGCTGATGGCCAGCGTCAGCAGGATCACCACCAGACCCATCGCCCCCGCCAAAGCAATGCCTCGCTTCAAATGAACCACCTCCGCCCTATCCTATGGCCGCCCTCCCCTGGGTATGCGTGGGCAACAAAGGCCGGAGTGCATAGACTGGTTTGAGGGGGACGCCGCGCCCTCTCAGCGCGGCCCCCTCTCAATTCAAAGAAGGAGGCAACCCCCTTTGTATAACGAAATTCCCAGCGCCCGGAGCACCCAGTCAGGTGCTGCCGCCGCCGGCTGTCCCGATTCCAGCGGCACTATGCCCTCTTGCGCGGGGCTGGCCGTCCCCTATGTCCCCTTTCAACAGAACAACCCCCAGAAATATTCCCAGTCTGAGGCACTGAGCAACGGCACCCTGTTTCCCGGCCTCAATTTGCCCTTTCACCTGAAGGTGGAGGGCTCCACAGTGCCCGACACTCCCCTCGCCGAGCTCCAGGCCCTGGAATTTGTGGTCATGGAGCTGGGTACCTATCTGGATACCCACCAGGATGACGCCGAGGCGTTTCGCCTGTTCAAGCAATACGCCGCCATGGAAAAGGCAGCCAAGGCGGCCTATGAGTCCAAGTTTGGTCCCATGACCAAGTCTGCCGCCGCCACCGGAGACAGCTACCAGTGGCTGAGCGAACCCTGGCCCTGGAATTACGAGCAGAACGAGGTGAAGTGAGATGTTTGTATATGAAAAGAAGCTCCAATTCCCGGTAAAGATCTCCACTCCCAACCCCAAACTGGCCGCCTTTATTATCAGTCAGTACGGCGGGCCGGACGGGGAGCTGGGCGCCTCCATGCGCTATCTGTCCCAGCGCTACGCCATGCCCTACGCCGAAGGATAAAGTACAAAGTTACAATAATGCTCAATAAAAAATGACGTTGATTTCATCGTCAGTTACAGTTATTTGTTTGATAAAGACCTTCGCAATACTCTTTCGCTCGTCCATGCTCATGTCAGGCCATTCAGCAATCACCTTGTCAATGTCATATCCGCCAAACTCCGGTGCTTTTGCTTGAACGGTCAATCGGTTCAATTCCTCCGATAGTGCGTTTCTTTCCGCTTTCACACGCTCCACAATTATGCCGATTTCATCAATTAGCGCTTTATTGGCAAAGCGAACTTGTTTCACATAATCGTCTATTTCCTTTTCTTTTTCACGAATAGCCGCTTTCAAAGCGTTAATTTGTGGCGAAAAGTTGTCTTTAGCCTTTGAAGTTTTGACCTTCAACTTCTTTAGATAGGATAACAACTGGCCCTCCACAATCTGCTCCAATGTGTCAGACGTGAGAGCCTTTTGCCTACCGTAGCAGTATTTTTCTATCCTGCCTATGCAAATCGTGTAAATCTTACTGCCTGGACGACCGCCATCCTTAAAGCATATTGCCTTGCCACAACATCCACATCGGACAAGGCCAGATAGCCAAGACTTTGCCCCTGTTCCACTGGAACCAAAATTATGATTATTTAATAATTTGTCTTGTACTCGTAACCACAGTTCAGACGATATAATTCCCTTGTGTAACCCGATTGTAGCATATTCTTCACCATCGGCGGCATATTTCTCACGGGCAACCCCTTTTGTTTTGCCATAGAGAAAAATGCCGTTTTCACCTATGTAGTCCCCAGGCTGATTGTTTATCTTCACACCCTTGCTTTGTAGGAATGTATAGACATCCATATCGGCCTTTACATAGATAGGATTTCCTAAAATCCTTGTAATAGCGTGTTTCTGAAAGTAATTCCCCTTTACAGTTTTTATATCTTTCTCGTGTAGCCATTTTTGGACTTGTCCAAGTGATACACCACCATTTCCATATAACTCATACATCTGTTTAACAATCTCTACTTGTTCAGGAAGTGGTTCAAGTTTCTTCGTTTTCTTCCCCATCAAGGTGGTTTCAACTTTGGTATAGCCAAACGGCGCTCGTGCACCAAGATAAAAACCCTGCTGGCCTCTGGCATAGTAGTTTTCTGTTACCCGCATTTGAATAGTTTCACGTTCAAATTGCGCAAAAACCATTAAAATACCATAAATTGCTTCACTTAAAGCGGAGTTTCCCGTATTGACAATCGGTTCATTTTTACTTATGAACTTGACATTGTGACTTTTGAATTTCGCCATCATTTGAGCAAAGTCCGCTACTGAACGGCTAATACGGTCAAGTTTCCAAACAATTACATTTTCCACTAAGCCGTTCTCAATGTCTGCCATCATGCGGTTAAACTCTGGGCGGTCGGTATTCTTGCCAGAAAAACCCCTATCGGCATAGACTTCATACCGACCACCCGTAGCAACCAAGCCTTTGCAATCCTCAATCTGGCTCTCAATACTGATGGAGTATTCCGATTTGTCAATCGACTGTCTGACGTAAATTGCGTCCACTTATTTTCTCCTTCCCCGTTCAGCCATTAAATGCCGGATTGCTCTATCGGCAAGTTCAGCATCACGTTTTTTTCGCTCCTCTGGTGCTATGTCATCGTCATCTACCTCAACAGTAACTTTGTATCCAGCCTGTATAAATTCATTAAGTATGCGACCCACCATATCGCCCCCCTGGGAAAACGATATGGTTCCGTTCAGTATCATATAACTATATTCGGGGTTGTCCATCAAAAATTGCCGCAACTCATCCAAAATATCACCACCTTTTATGGCATTTTACCATAAAAGGTGGTCTTTTACAACAATTTGTACAATTTTCTCTATCCGAAAAGTCAGAACGGCAATTCATCATCACAATCCCCACAAGTTTCTGTTTTCACAATCTGTATTGTGCCAAAGTCCTTAAAATCTTCAAGGGCCTTTTGAAGTTCATCATCATTGAGAGGTGTATTTTCCAACTGATTAAGTACCTCGTCATACTTTGATTTTGGCAATTCCATAACCTTGCTTTCTAATATTCTAATCAACCGTTCATTTCCCTGAAGTTTTTGTCTGATAGTCTTTAGATTGCCTCTGATGTGGTTATATTCTTCCCATTCAGTAAACTGCCCCGTACCATAGAAGAAACCTTTATTGACAAGCAAATTGAAATCTTCTTCATGCAATGGGATGATGAAAGGAAATCGTCTGTAACTCTGGTTTTTGTCCTCTGCAACAATTTGTTTTCCATCTCTATCGGTGTATTCACCTGCTAAACCGTCCAAAAATTCGGTATAACTCTGCACCGAATTTACAATATTCACCCGATTTACTAAATTTACCGAACCATATTTAATATTCTGTTTTCCCTTTGATGGATGTGTGTCAAAAACATTGAATACATTCCCACGACCGCCAAGTGTTTTTATCAGTTCACCGGCACGGCAATCATTCCAAATAATAACAGGCTGTCCGTCATAGCCATCAAAGGATACGCCCTCTGCACCTATTTCAAAGAAAATGTCTCCATCATCTTCTATGTTCGGAAAAAGCGCCCTTGCTAATGCCCGGCTCGTCAAACCTTTACCAAATCCACCTCCACCAGAAATATAATAGTTAATTCGTGTTGATGGTGGCGGCAAGTTCTCTAAGTACTGTAATCTTAACTTTTTCAGCCGTTCAAAGTCATCCATATAGTTCAATAAATCAGAATTTCGGGCCTCTCTCAATGTCATCCCATCAACCAGGACAGCCGCCCGGTAACGGTCTTTACTGCTTAATTCACGACCAAACTCTTTGACCTCCTTCTTCCGTCTGCTTATTTCCGCTCGGAAGTCAAAGTTTGCATATACTTCCATATCAGAATACAAATGTTTTCCAATCATTTGTTGACTTGTACTTTCGTGTGTCAAGTATTCGGCACAATCCCAAAAGGCACCCCAACCGGATGGCATATCAACAAAATTTGGTGCTATATTAAACCATTTTGCAATATTTTTCGCAGTTAGACTTGAGGATAGTTGCAAAACTATATGATAATGCGGTGGCTTGAGTTCTCCCGATTTTCCTTTCCCGGCGACTTCATCCTCAGCGGTATATTCGTCTTTGTCATGTAAAATATAGGCCCATTTATATATTGTTTTGTGCTTCAATGCAAGTTTTATTGTAGTTTCATCAATAAGACGTTCACCTGTATCTTTGTGAAAAACATATTGCATGATATTAAAAACTTTTGCCTTTTTCTCTTTTGTGGCAGTCGGCATAATTAACGCCCCCTTTCTATTTTGATATTGAATATTAGTTAAATTTACCCCAACTTATAATGAAAAACATTCTAACTCGGGGTAGAAATTACCCCAACATACCCCAAGTTAAAACGCGACCACACAAGCCCTTTGTGGTCGCGTTCGTTGCAAAATATATATAAATATGTGTAAAAATAATATAAAAATTGCAAAAAAGTTTGAACATCCCCCGATTGCCCCAAATTTCTTGAAAAAGTTTTTTACATCTTATAGCCGTATGAAGTGAAAACTACTTCAAGTCTATTGTGACCCAGAGCCCCCGACACCATACCGCATATATCTCTATCATGGCCTCTGTATTGCGGATTGTCACTTATATCACGGCCTCGAAGATTACAAAGCCTCTCAACCTCATAATCCCCCTCACAAAGGGGCAACCCATGTTCTCTCTCATGCTCCAACTGTCTAAAAAGATTGGCTGCATATTCTGCACGAAAGGCATGGTTGTCTATCATATGACTGTATTCTTGAGTAAAAAGTCGCTCATTTTCCAATTTCCCATTATCATCATTATGCCTTTCGGCTACTCCCCGGGCAATTTCTGTAACCCTATCCTTGTATTCATTAAGTACAGGGGCCGTTCTTTCCTTACCACCCTTCTCAACCAAATGAACGGCCACTACACGTCCATTATGCCAAACTAAGTCCCGATACTGAACTTGCTCAATAGACTGTCTACGGCAACCACAGGCTTTTGCAAAGTCAATTTCATCCTTATAGCGTTCTGTATGAGCATATCTGTCATGCTGGCACTCGTTTCGACTTCGAATAACATCTTCCTGACGCCTATCATGCAAACCAAGTTCCTTTTTACTCAAATCATAACCAAAAACTTTGTTTATAGCCGACATATCACGAGTGACCGTCCATGCTGATTTACCTTCGGCTTCTCTTTCCCTTAAATACTGGGCGGCGTGCTCTCTGGTTATCTTCGAGGCATTGTTTAGCCCTTGATTAGCTGCCCATTTTGAAAAATCAGTCATGGCCGACCGATAAGTTTCCATTGTCTTGATACCATATATTCCATCTACCTTTGACGGGTTCCATCCTGTTAAAGTCCCATGTTCTTTGAGATAGGCTGCTCTGGCTTCTTGTTTAGCCTCATGCTTCGACTGACCAAAACGGGCCATACCTGACAACCGATGTTGTAGACTTTTATCAATTCGCTTCCAGTTTGCCATATATAACACCTCCACCACTATATAGTTTATATAGTTTTATATAATTATGAAATGCACCCCGTAATGGAGCGCATTTCACAATTCTTTTATATTTATTATGTTTTATTGTAAAATGGCTCAAAAAACCATAATTATATATAAATATATAACATCTAAATTACCATATCCCTTGAAATAATTCTTGATAATTCGTAATAAATTATAAAACTGCACGACATTTAGAAGTAAACGTTCCGTTTACTTCTAAAAACTACTACAAAAAAACAATTTAGAACCATATTCTTTTTATGTTTAGACTGACGCATTTTTTTACAATCTTACGTTTGATTGCCAGCAATTCAACTGGAAGTGGCTTCGCTGTCTTGCACCCAAAGTTCGAGTTCGACCCCGGCGTGCTAAGACGCTTTGCCATGCGGCTCTGACCTTGACCACCTTGACACACTTCGCCGCAGTCAGTAAAGAGTTAAAACTTTACCCGCCATCGCTATTCGACGATACAGCCGATGGGCTTCTAATTCTTGCCAAATTTATTCATACCAATAAATTCTCCTACCATCCAAAAATTTATTTATAGTTAATACTATACGGTTGTTTTCGTTCTTATAACCGTATTTTCTACATAATTTTTTGAGAATCGCATTTCTGCGGAAATGCGCTGGTAAAGGAAAAGAGAGAGTATGCACTCTCTCTTTTCCTTTACCCTTATTTTGTTGTAACTTTGAACTCTATCGTGAGGCCAAGGGCCTGCTCACCGACATCGGCACCGAGGAGCTGGGCCACATGGAGATGGTGGCGGCCATCGTCCACCAGCTCACCCGGAACCTCACCGCCGACCAGATCAAAGGCACTCCCTTCGCCGCCTACTTCGTGGACCACACCACCGGGATCTATCCCACCGCCGCCTCCGGCTTCCCCTGGAGCGCCGACGGCATGCAGTCCACCGGGGACGTGATCGCCGACCTTACGGAAGATATGGCCGCCGAACAAAAGGCGAGAGTCACCTACGACAACATCCTGCGCCTGAGCGACGACCCGGACGTGAACAACGCCATCCGCTTCCTCCGGGAACGGGAGATCGTCCACTTCCAGCGCTTCGGCGAATGCCTGCGGCTGTGCAAGGAGAAGATGGACAGCCGGAACATTTACCTCACCAACCCCGCCTTCGACAAACCTCAGCCCAGAACCTCTGTCCAGGCATAAAAGCAGGGCCGCCCATTTGGGCGGCCCTAAGCATTGATTTCTTGCTCAGGAGAACTCCTCTTCCCGCTGCGCATCCTGGCTGCGCAGGATGGTGCCAATAAATTTTCCCATCACCGCCGCATAGGTGACCACAAAGATGATCCCCGCGATCCATGCAGCGGGCTTCTTTCGCTGCTTGGTCACCTGAAGGCCGATGAGCACCCCCAGGGACCCCAGACAGAACTTGAGCAGCGCCATGTCCTTCCAGGTACAAATCTTCAGATAATCCTCCGCCCAGCCCATGAGCTTTTTCATAAAACCCCTCCTGTTCTATTGCTGACAAGCAAAAACGCTTTACTGAAACCGATTAGAAAAGGAACACCGCCGGCACAGTTCCTCCTGGGCCGTTCCCTGGGAAAACCCCTCATAGATGGCTCTGGAGCGAGGGCTGTCCAAAATTTCCTGCAGCTCCTGGTCAAAGAGATTTCCCAGGGGCACATCCCCCTCGTGGTCCAGACAGCAGGGCACCACTGTTCCGTCCCACAGGACCCCTACCTGGTCCCGCAAGCCGTAGCAAAACCGCCTTCCCCCCTCCTCCGGTGCGGAAAGGTCCGGCCAGTTGAACTTCTCCCCCCACTCCAGAAAGATGTTGGGAGCCAGGGTGGTCCCCCGCCGTCCCTCCTTCCAGGGGCGGGGAAACGCCCCTTCGATCATAGCAAGTATTTTTCCATTACAGTGGTTGGCCCCCACGGTATCTGCGCCGTCCAGATTCCACAGACGCAGGGCGCAGCGTTTTCCCGCCTGACTTGCGGCGTTTGCAAAGGACAGGCAGTCTCCCAGATAGCATTCCAGGCTCCCGCCCCCTTCATTCCCTTCAAAGGAGTGTACAGAAATGCTCACCTTTTCCACCGCGGGGCTTTGGAGAAGCACCTCCCCCACCTTTGGCAGCAGGGTCCCGTTGGTGGTGATCATGGTCCGAAAGCTCAGCTCGCCGCAGATCTCCAGCAGCTGCTTGAGCTGTGGGTGCAGGAGAGGCTCTCCCATCAGATGGAGGTAAAGATACTGGGTGTGGGGCCGCAGGCGGGCGTCCAGAATACGGAAGCGTTCCGGGGAGAGGAACCCTTTGTCCCGCCGGGTTCCAGGGCAGAACGCGCAGGCGAGATTGCACACGTTGGTGATCTCCAGATAGGCTTTTTTCAGCTGGCGCACGCCGTTTCCCTCCTGTTCTCTGGTTCTATTATAGGACGGCGCAGCGCCCCTGTCAACGAACTTACCCCCGTACCCCGAGGATATGAATGAGCCGGAGGGATTCATAAGGATACGAGCTGAGCGGCCGAAAATCACTGTCCTCACTGTGGGCGGCCACCAAAATTTCTTCCGGGGTTTTTCCCAGTACCGCCACCACCACGGGGGTGTGGGTAAACGGCGCGCCGGGAGCAAAACGAAGCTGCACAAAATCCCCCTCCTCCGCCTGGTCCAACGGGGCGTTCATACCAAAAGGTCCTTTGGAGGCGGCCGTTCGGGTCAAAAAATTATAAAAGTAAGGCACCCCCGTCCAGGCGGGAGCCCGGTCCCGGAGGCTGCGGTAGTACCAGCCATAGGTTGGCGTGAAATTCATAATCCCGGCCCCGGCATAGAGGCACTGGGAAGCAAAGCTGGTGCAGTCGCCGCCGATCTGGTCGAAGGGGTAATAAGCCGGGTTCCGGCCATGGGCCCACTGGTGGGCATAGCCTACGGCGGCAGCACGGTCATAGGGCCTGATGTCTGGCATAGTCCTCTCTCCTCTCCTGCCAGCCTATGCACAAGCGGAAAAAAGGACATAAAAAAGGAGCGCCGAAGCGCTCCTTTGAGTTTAAGGGAAAACGGTTGCTTACGCCTTGCCGTCGCAGCCCAGAACGTAGACCAGCTTGTGCTTGACCAGCTCCTTGATGGCGGCACGGGCGGGCTTGAGGTACTCGCGGGGATCGAACTTGTCGGGGTGCTCGGTGAAGAACTGACGGATGGTGCCGGTCATGGCCAGGCGCAGATCGGAGTCGATGTTGATCTTACACACAGCGCCACGGGCAGCCTGACGCAGCTGCTCCTCGGGGATACCCACAGCGTCGGGCATCTTGCCGCCGTTCTCGTTGATCATCTTCACGAAGTTCTGAGGCACGGAGGAAGAGCCGTGGAGCACGATGGGGAAGCCGGGCAGACGCTTGACGACCTCGTCCAGGATGTCGAAGCGCAGGGGCGGGGGAACCAGCTCGCCCTTCTCATTGCGGGTGCACTGAGCGGCGGTGAACTTGTAAGCGCCGTGGCTGGTGCCGATAGCAATGGCCAGGGAGTCACAGCCGGTCTTGGAGACGAACTCCTCCACCTCTTCGGGGCGGGTGTAGTGGGACTGCTCGGCAGAGACGTTGACCTCGTCCTCCACGCCGGCCAGAGCGCCCAGCTCGGCCTCGACCACCACGCCGTGGTCGTGGGCGTACTCTACCACCTTCTTGGTGATCTCAATGTTCTCGGCGAAGGGCTTGGAGGAGGCGTCGATCATAACGGAGGTAAAGCCGCCGTCGATGCAGCTCTTGCAGGTCTCAAAGCTGTCGCCGTGGTCCAGATGCAGACAGATGGGCAGGCCGGTCTCGATGATAGCGGCCTCGACCAGCTTGACGAGATAGGTGTGGTTGGCATAGGCACGGGCGCCCTTGGAAACCTGAAGAATCAGGGGGGCGTTGACCTCCTTGGCAGCCTCAGTGATGCCCTGGACGATCTCCATGTTGTTGACGTTGAAAGCGCCGATGGCGTAACCGCCGTCGTAAGCCTTCTTAAACATTTCGGTAGTGGTGACCAATGGCATAATTACCATCTCCTCATATATTTTTTGCGATTCATATTGTACCATTGATAGTTGATAAAAACAAGAGGACATGTTATATTAAAAAAGAAAGTTGACCTATCGCTTTTTAGCACTATTTCATATTGTTTTAGGAGGAAGTAAACATGGAGAAACTTACCGGCGCTTGTATTATCGGCCAGTCTGGCGGTCCCACCGCGGTCATCAATGCCAGTGCTCAGGGCGTCATTCAGACCGCTCTGAAGTCCGAGTGCATCACCCGCGTGCTGGGCGCTGCCCACGGCATCAAGGGCGTGCTGGAGGACAAGCTCTATGACATGTCTCAGGAGGATCCCGCCGAGCTGGAGCTGATGAAGTTCACCCCCTCCTCCGCTCTGGGTTCCTGCCGTTATAAGCTGGCCGATCCTGACAAGGACGACACCGATTATAAGCGTATCCTGGAAATCTTTAAAAAATACAACGTCCGCTACTTTTTCTACAACGGCGGCAACGACTCTATGGACACCTGCAACAAGATCTCCAAGTATATGCAGAAGGTGGGCTATGAGTGCCGGATCATGGGCGTGCCCAAGACCATTGACAACGACCTGAACGGCACCGACCACTGCCCCGGCTTTGCCAGCGCCGCCAAGTATATCGCCACCTCCTGCGCTGAGGTTTGGCAGGACGCCCACGTCTATGACACCGGCATGGTCACCGTCATCGAGATCATGGGCCGTCACGCCGGCTGGCTGGCCGGCTCTGCCGCCCTGGCCTCCCTCACCGGCTGCGGCCCCGACCTGGTGTACCTGCCCGAGGTGGACTTTGACATGGACAAGTTCGTCGCCGACGTGAAGGCCATCTACGAGAAGACCGGCAAGTGCATGGTGGCCGTGTCCGAGGGCATCCACTTCGCCGACGGCCGCTTCGTCTCTGAGGCTGAGACCTCCGCCACCGACGGCTTCGGCCACGCCCAGCTGGGCGGCCTGGCCGTGAAGCTGGCTGACATCATCAAGAAGCAGACCGGTGCCAAGGTCCGGGGCATCGAGCTGTCCCTGCTGCAGCGCTGCGGCTCTCACCTGGCCTCCAAGACCGACGTGGAGGAGGCCTGGCGTGCCGGTTCCGCCGCTGTGGAGGCTGCCGTGTCCGACGTCACCGACAAGATGGTGGCCTTCCAGTGCACCCGTGAGAACGGCAAGTACGACTGCCAGATCTCTCTGGAGCCCCTGGATATCGTGGCCAACTTCGAGAAGAAGGTCCCCCTGGAGTGGATCAACGCTGCCGGCAACGGCGTGGAGCAGCCCTTCATCGACTATGTGCTGCCCCTCATCCAGGGCGAGCTGGACACCCCCAAGGAGAACGCTCTGCCCCGCTTCGCTCACCTGAAGAAGGTTCTCACCACCGAGATGTAATTATCCCAAACCCGAGCTCGCAGGCCCGGCGGAATGTTCCGCCGGGCCTTTTTTATGCCCCGGAAGCTCGGGGCTATTTAACTCAGGTTTCACAAAACTCCGGTAGCACACTTAACAAACGCCCCCTAGAATAAGGCTGTCCCAAGCGAATCAAACTACGAAAAACCTAGGGAGGAAATCAAACCATGAGAAAGCTTCTCGCTGCGGCCATTGCCACCGCTCTGGCCCTGACCGCCCTGGCCGGGTGCAATGTGAGCGCCAGCCAGACCGACGCCCAGACCCAGCAGCCCGTTCAGGCTGCCGCCCTCAGCGCCACTTCCACGGCTCTGAAGGCCCCCAAATATGTGTTCCTGTTCATCGGCGACGGCATGAGCTACCCCCAGTTCCAGTCCGCCTCGGACTATCTGGGCGCTCTGGCCGACCCGGATTATCAGCTGGCCGAGCCCAGCCTGGATGATAACCAAGGTGCAGTGCTCAACGGCCCCGTGGCTCTGAATTTCATGGGCTTTGATGTGGCCGGCTCCGCGGTCACCTATGATTCCAACTCCTTCGCCCCCGACTCCGCCTCCACTGCCACCTCCATCTCCACCGGCCACAAGACCTACTCCGGTTCCATCAACGTGGACGAGACCGCCACCGTGGAGTATGAGACCATCACCGAGAAGGTCCACGACCAGCTGGGCATGAAGGTGGGCGTCATCTCCTCCGTCAACCTGAACCACGCCACTCCCGCCGCCTTCTATGCCCACCAGGCCAGCCGCAACGACTACTATGACATCGGCCTGGAGCTGGTGGAGTCCGGTTTTGAGTACTTCGCCGGCGGCGGCCTGCTCAAGCCCACCGGCGCGGAAGGAGACCAGGCAGACCTGTACACCCTGGCCGAGAAGGCCGGCTATGACGTGGTAAAGACCCAGGCCGAGGCCGAGAAGGTCACCGCCGAGAACGGCAAGGTCATCCTCATTGACGAGCACCTGGCCGACGGCGACGCCATGGCCTATGAGCTGGACCGCACCGATGATATGTGGTCCCTGGCCGACTACGTGGAAAAGGGCATCGAGGTCCTGGACAACGACAAGGGCTTCTTCCTCATGTGCGAGGGCGGCAAGATCGACTGGGCCTGCCACGCCAACGACGCCGCCTCCTCCATCCACGACACCCTGGCCCTGGCCGACGCGGTGCAGGAAGCCATTGACTTTGCCAAGGAGCACCCCGCTGAGACCCTCATTCTGGTCACCGGCGACCACGAGACCGGCGGTCTGACCATCGGCTTTGCCGGCACCGACTACGACACCTATCTCAGCCAGCTGGACAGCCAGAAGATCTCCTTCGCCAAGTTCGACAGCGACTATGTCGCCTCCTACAAGACCAACAAGACCTCCTTTGAGGCCGTTCTCACCGACATTGAGAAGCTCTTCGGCCTGAAGGCCAAGGGCGAGGCGGGCGACCGGCTGGTGCTCACCGACTATGAGCTGGGCCTTCTGAAGACTGCCTATGAGAAGTCCATCAACGGCACCGCCACCGGCATGGCTGAGCAGGCGGAGTATGTGGCCTACGGCACCTACGAGCCCCTCACCGTGACCATCACCCATATCCTCAACAACAAGTCCGGCGTGTCCTTCACCTCCTACAGCCACACCGGCCTGCCCGTGGCCGTCTTCGCCGACGGCGTCAACGCCGACCAGTTCAAGGGCTACTACGACAACACCGACATCTTCAACAAGCTGGCTCAAATGCTGGCCGTCAAGTAAGCATTCTCCCTCTTCCAAGGCCCGCCCCGGCTGTTCCGGCCGGGACGGGCCCAATCATATAGAACATTCCCCTTCCAAAGGAGCCTGACCATTATGCCTCACTTCACCCTCTCCCCCCAGTCCCTGCGCTACCACGCCCCGGTGTGGGTGTGTTTGCTTCTGACTTTGATTTTGATCGTTCTGCCCACGGGCTATGAAGACAATGTGGTTTTTCAGGAGTCGGACATCCGGCCCGCCCTGGTGCTGGAAACCGATGACTCCACCGTCATCGACACCGGCCTTGTACGCTCCGGCGAGCAGCGCTGCCGCCTGGAAGTGCTCAGCGGCCCCTTCCAGGGGCAGATCGTGGAGGGAAAAAACACCCTCAACGGTTCTCTGGAGCAGGACAAGATCTTCGCCGTGGGGGACAAGGCCCTGGTGCGCATCAATTATGAGGGAGACCAGGTGCTCAGCGTGTCCATGATCGACCACTACCGCATGCCCTGGGAGCTGGTGATGGGCGGCATGTTTGTGCTGCTGCTGGTGCTGTTTGCCGGGAGGACCGGAATCCGGGCGGTGCTGTCCTTCATCCTCACGGTGCTGATGATCTGGAAGGTGATGGTCCCCCTGTACCTGAAGAACTGGAACCCCATCTGGGTGGGACTTTTCATCACCCTGGCCCTGACGGTGCTGATCATCGCTCTGGTCTATGGCTTTGACCGGCGGTGTGCCGCCGCGGTGTCCGGGTCCGCCCTGGGCATTCTGGTCACCTGCGTCATGGGCATGATCTTTACCGACCTCTTCCAGATCCACGGGGCGGTGATGTCCTATTCCGAGAGCCTTCTTTATGCCGGGTATCAGGACCTGAACCTCACCCGGATCTTCATGGCCTCCATCTTCATCGGCGCCTCCGGCGCCATCATGGACCTGAGCGTAGACATCACCTCGGCCGTTTACGAGGTGGTGGAGAAACGGCCCGATCTGGGCTGGTGGGAGGCCGCCCGGTCGGGGATGAACGTGGGCCGGGCCGCTATGGGCACCATGACCACCACCCTCCTCTTTGCCTACTCGGGAGGCTATGTGGCCCTGCTCATGGTCTTTATGGCCCAGGGCACTCCCCTGTCCAATATTTTCAACTACAAGTATGTGGCCGCCGAGCTCATCCATACGGTGATCGGCTCCTTCGGCCTGGTCACCGTGGCCCCCTTCACCGCCCTGTGCGCCGGGTTCTTCCTGGCCAAGAGAAAGGCAGCAGGGTGTGAGCGGGAACAGGCATGAAACAACTGGAACTGAGAGAAACGCGGCCGGTGGGCCGCATTTCTTTTGGTTGGTTATAGAACATAGGTTTGACTTTTCGCTGCGAATGGGGTATCATAGTCTCAGAACCAAACGAAGGAGGGCGGCGCCATGGACCGGGTCATCTTTCACTGCGATTTGAATAGCTTTTATGCCTCGGTAGAGCTTCTCTCCCACCCAGAGCTTCGGCACCTGCCCGTGGCGGTGTGCGGAGACCCGGACAGCCGCCACGGCATCATCCTGGCCAAAAACGAGCCCGCCAAGAAGTTCGGAGTCAAGACCGCCGAAACCATCTGGCAGGCCCGGAAAAAGTGCCCGGACCTGGTCCTCCTCCCTGCCCACCACAGCAAGTACCGGGAATTCTCCAAAAAGGTCAACGGCCTCTATCAGGCGTATACCGACCTGGTGGAGCCCTTCGGCATTGACGAGAGCTGGCTGGACGTGACGGGCACCCTCCACCTCTTCGGCGGCGACCCCCGTGCCCTGGCCAACCGTCTGCGCCATGAGGTGCGCAGCCGCTTCGGCCTAACCATCTCAGTAGGGGTGTCCTTCAACAAGGTCTTTGCCAAGCTGGGCAGCGACTATAAAAAGCCCGACGCCACCACGGTCATTACCCAGGAAAATTTCAAGTCCATGGTCTGGCCCCTGCCGGTCACCGACCTTCTGTATGTGGGACGGGCGGCCGCCCGCGCCTTTGAGAAGTTCGGCATCCGCACCATCGGGGATCTGGCTGCCTTTGACCGGGAGAGCCTCTATACCCTGCTGGGAAAAAACGGCGTGCAGCTCCACGACTTCGCCAACGGCCTGGACGCCTCCCCCGTGGCTCCCGCCAACCAGCACACCCCGCCCAAGTCGGTGGGCAACGGCTACACCTTCCCACGAAACCTCCAGGGCCGGGAGGAGATCCGGGCGGGCATCGCCCAGCTTTCGGACCAGGTGGCCGTCCGGCTTCGCAAGTGCGGCATGAAATGTCAAGGGGTTTCCCTTGCGATCCGTGACCCGGCCTTCCGTGACCTGAGCCGTCAGCAGCGCCTATCTTCGCCCACCGATCTGGGCCGGGAGCTCAGCCAGGCGGCCATGGAGCTGGCGGAAAGCTGCTGGAACATGGACCAGCCTGTCCGGGCCCTCACCGTCACCGCCATCTACCTCATTCCCGCCGGGGAGGCGGGGGCCCAGATGAACCTGTTTTCCGGGCAGCAGGAGGAGAAGCGGGAGAAGCTTCAGAAGCTGGAGGGGGCCATGGATGCCATCCGGGCCAAGTTCGGCCCTGGGGCCATTGTTCCCGCTTCGGCCCCCCGTGATGGCAGAAAGGAACGCCACGCTCCCCCTCCCGGAGGCCACCGGACATATGATGCGGAATAAGTTCATACGCTGGGGCATGGAGGTGAAGCCATGCCCCTGTCTTTTTCTGCCTTTTTTCTGCAATTGCTGGAAAATCCGGCCCTGCTGCTTACCACCCTGCTGCTCTTGGGGGTGCTGCTGGTCAATGGCTGGACCGACGCTCCCAACGCCATCTCCGCCGCGGTGGTCACCGGGGCCCTCCCCTTCCGCCGGGCGGCGCTGCTGGCGGCGGGGTGCAACTTTTTAGGGGTCTTTTGTGTCACGAAGGTCAACGCCTCCGTGGCGGAGACGGTCTACTCCATCGCCCGCTTCGGCGGCGGGACCAAGGCCGCCCTCACCGCCCTGTGCGCCGCCATGACGGCCATTGTCCTCTGGGCGGTGCTGGCCTGGGCCCTGGGCATCCCCACCAGCGAGAGCCATGCCCTGGTGGCCGGGATCTCGGGAGCGGCTGCCGCGTTGGAGGGGAGCTTCTCCTGCATTAACCCGGTGGCCTGGGCAAAGGTGCTGGTGGGGCTGGGGCTGTCCCTTCTGGCGGGCTTCTGGGCGGGAGAATGGGCCCGGAGGCGTCTTGCGTCTGTAACGTGGAACGACCATACCTTCCTTCTGGCGCAAATTCCCGGAGCGGCCGGAGCTGCCTTTCTCCATGGGGCTCAGGATGGGCAGAAGTTTCTGGGGGTCTTTCTGCTGGGCTCCGCCCTGGCCCAGGGACAGGGGGAGGCGGCCATGGGGGCGGCGCCGGTGTGGCTGATGGGCCTGTGTGCGGGGTGCATGGCCCTGGGCACGCTTCTGGGCGGGCGGAGGATCATTGACACCCTGGGCCGGGATATGGTGGACATCGGCCCGCGGGAGGGGCTTGCGGCGGATGGAGCCACCATGGCCTGCCTGCTGGTCTCCACCCTGCTGGGACTGCCCGTCTCCACTACCCACACCCGGACTGCCGCCCTGCTGGGGGTGAGCCGGGCCGGGGGCTGCCGCCCCTGCTGGGCAGTGGCCGGACGGGTGGGGCTGGTGTGGCTGCTCACCTTCCCCGCCTGTATGGCCATCGGCTACTGGACGGCCCAAATCTTTCTCTCCTTTCTGTAAGAATGCACCCCGCCCTGTCCTGGGGCATAACCTATTCTGGAAGCAAAGGCACAGGTGGGGGCTCCGCGGCCCCTGCCGCCGTTTTCAGAAAGGAAGCAACTGTCGTGCTCAACGCGCTTTTATGGGCCGCCGCCGGGACCGGGTTCACTGCTTTGATGACCGCCCTGGGCTCCGCCGTGGTCTTTTTGTTCCGCCACCGGTCCTCCCCCGCCCTGCACCGGATCATGCTGGGCTTTGCAGCCGGGGTGATGATCGCGGCCAGTATGTGGTCCCTGCTCATTCCCGCCATTGAAAAGGCCCAGGAGATGGGCCTGCCCGGCTGGCTGCCGGCGGCGGGCGGCTCGGTTTTCGGCATCGGGTTTCTGCTGGCCATGGATTATCTTCTCCCCCATTTGACCCCCGAGTCCTTCCACCTACACAACTCCCCCAGCCGCACCGCCCTTTTGGTGCTGGCCGTGACCCTGCATAATATCCCCGAGGGGATGGCCGTGGGCGTGTCCTTTGCCCTGGCCGCCCAGAGCGGGGACCCCGCCCTGCTCACCGCCGCCACCGCCCTGGCCATGGGGGTGGGCATCCAGAACTTCCCCGAGGGGGCGGCCATCTCCCTGCCCCTGCGTCAGGAGGGGATGGGCCGGTTGAAGGCCTTCCTCATCGGGGCAGCCTCCGGGCTGGTGGAGCCCGTTTTCGCCCTGATCACCGTACTGGTGGCGGGGACGGTGCAGCCCATGCTCCCCTGGCTTCTCTCCTTTGCCGCCGGAGCCATGCTCTATGTGGTGGTGGAGGAGCTCATCCCCGAAGCCAACCTCTCCCAGGGGGGACACTCCGGTACCCTGGGGGTCATGGCCGGATTTCTGCTGATGATGATTTTGGACGTGGCACTGGGGTAAGTACGCCCAATCAGATAAAGATTCTGCAAGTTTATCCTCCTAAGACCTTGACATTTTCCAAATCGGAGCTATAATAAAGTCGCCTTTGGGGGCAGTCCGATGGTTGTGAAATGCCCCGTGTTGTATCTTTCGCTTTTCAGGGAGAAACAGGGGGCATTTTTTATGCCCTTTATCAGGAAAAACGGAAGAAGCGAGGAAAAAAGGAGGAAACGAAGCAATGATTACGTTCCTGATTTCTCTGGTGGTGCTGCTGGTGGGCTTCGCCCTGTACAGCAAGCTCATCGAGAAGGTCTTCTGCGTGGATGACCGCCAGACCCCCGCGGTGGCCCATCCCGACGGAGTGGACTACACCCCCATGAAGACCTGGCGTCTGTTCCTGATCCAGCTGCTGAACATCGCGGGCCTGGGGCCCATCTTCGGTGCCCTGGCGGGCGCCTGCTGGGGTCCCCGGGTATACCTGTGGATCGTCTTTGGTACCATCCTGGGCGGCGGCGTTCACGACTTCATGTCCGGCATGATGAGCGAGCGGCACGACGGCGCCTCCATCTCCGAGATCGTGGGTATCTATTTGGGCAAGTTCATGCTCCAGGTCATGCGTGTCTTCTCGGTGATCCTGCTGATCCTGGTGGGCGTCAACTTCTCCAAAAACCCCGCCCAGCTGCTGGCCATCCTCACCCCCGAGACTCTGGACGCCAACTTCTGGCTGGTTGTGGTGCTGATCTACTACTTCATTGCTACCTTCCTGCCCATTGACAAGGTCATCGGCAAGCTCTATCCCCTCTTTGGCGCCTGCCTCATCATCATGGCCGTGGGCATTGCCGGTGTGATGCTCGTTGACGGCAACTACCGCGCTCAGATGCCCGAGCTGTGGCAGTACATCGGTGTGGAGGGCATGGGCCATCCCACCAACACCCCCATCTGGGCTCAGATGTTCGTCAGCGTGGCCTGCGGCGCCATTTCCGGCTTCCACGCCACTCAGTCCCCCATGGTGGCCCGGTGCATGACCTCTGAGAAAGAGGGCCGTACCATCTTCTATGGCGCCATGGTCACCGAGGGTATTATCGCCCTGATCTGGGCCGCCGCCGGCGTCACCTTCTACGGCAGCGTCGGTTCTTTGAACGAGGCTCTGGCCGGCGGCCAGTCCGTGGTGGTAGAGGAGATCTGCTCCACCATGATGGGCCCTGTGGGCGGCGTTCTGGCCCTGCTGGGCGTCATCGCCTGCCCCATCACCTCCGGCGACACCGCCTTCCGTTCCGCCCGCCTGACCCTGGCCGACTGGTTCCACATCGACCAGCACAACTGGAAAAACCGTCTGCTGCTCACCGTTCCCGTTCTGGGCGTGGGCGCACTGATGACCAGATGGGGCGATTTCGCCACCTTGTGGAAGTACTTCTCCTGGTCCAACCAGACCCTGGCTATGATGGTCCTGTGGGCCGGCGCTGTGTATCTGCACCGCAACGGCTTCCCCCCCATCGCCTGCATGATGGCCGCTCTGCCTGCCACCTTCATGTCCGCTGTGTCCGTGACCTACTTCATCCAGGCTCCCGAGTGCCTGAACATGTCCACCTCCATCGCCTACCCCGTGGGCATTGTGGTGGCCCTGGTGTTCTTCGGTATCTTTATGTGGCGTGAGTGGGTAGCGCGCAAGGACGATGTGCGCACCTCCGCTGCCGCGTAAGATTCTTTCCGTTCAAACGAAAAGCCGTCCGGCCCAAAAGGGCCGGGCGGCTTTTTTACATCTCTCTGCGGATCTGCCGCAGGGCATTCTTTTCCAGCCGGGACACCTGGGCCTGGGAGATGCCGATCTCTGCAGATACCTCCATCTGGGTCTTTCCCTGAAAGAACCGCATGGACAGGATCTTGCGCTCCCGGTCGGTGAGGTGGCCCACCGCTTCCTTCAAGGCGATGCGCTCCACCCAGGTCTCATCGTTATTTTTGGTGTCCTTCACCTGGTCCATCACACAGATGTTGTCCCCGCTGTCCGAATAGACCGGCTCATAGAGGGACACGGGTTCCAGAACGGCGTCCAGGGCAAAGACCACCTCCTCCCGAGGGATGTCCAGCATGTTGGCGATCTCCTCCACGGTGGGCTCCTTCTGGTGCTGGGCCATATAGCTCTCCTTGGCCTGGAGCACTTTGTAGGCCGTGTCCCGCATGGCCCGTGACACCCGCATGGTGCTGTTGTCCCGGAGGTAGCGGCGGATCTCCCCCACGATCATGGGCACGCCGTAGGTGGAGAACTTCACGTTGAGGTCGGTATTGAAGTTGTCGATGGCCTTAATGAGGCCAATGCACCCCACCTGGAACAGGTCGTCGGCGTTCTCCCCCCGGTTGGTGAAGCGCTGGATGACCGACAGCACCAGGCGCAGGTTCCCGGCAATGAGCTCCTCCCTGGCCTGTTGGTCCCCGGCCTTGGCCCGCAGGAGCAGGGCCTGGGTCTCATCGCTTTTGAGCACCTTCAGCTTGGCTGTGTTGACCCCGCAGATCTCCACCTTGTGCTGCATACAAAAAACCTCCCGCCCGGTGATACTGTACTTCCAGTATCTCCCCGGCGGGTGCTTTCATACGGGACGGCAGGCAGGGAAATATTTTATCGTGTGACCTGGTTCGATGGATTTTTCAGCGCTAGCGTGCAAAGAAAGGGCGGACCCCCAATGGAGGTCCGCCGTGCAGTACGATGATTTTCTTAGCCCTGGGGCTCAAACAGGCGGCTGTCCAGGTTCTCCTCGTCTAGGACGACGATCCCTGCCTCCCGCAGCAGCTTTGCCGTCACACCCCAGCCGGGGACCAGGGTATGGGTAAAGGTGCCGTCATAGATCTCCCCGCTGCCGCAGGAGGGGGAACGGGCCTTGAGCACCGCCAGGGTACAGCCGTTTTCCTGGGCAATTTCCAGGGCCTTCCTTGCCCCGGCCAGGTAGGCCTCCGTCACGTCCTCCCCGTCCTCATTCACCACCCGGCCGTCCGGCTGGAGCTCCGCCGGGGCACGGGGGGTATCCAGACCGCCCAACACCTCGGGACAGACGGGGATCAGGTTGTGCCCCGCCCGGTGCAGCTCGATTACCTGGCGGTCCAGACGGCTGCAGCCGTCATAGCGGCAGGGCTCTCCCAAAAAGCAGTGGCTGATGAGTATGTTCATGGGTATCGCTCCCCTCGTTGGATGATAAACAGCACAATGGCCCGCCACAGGGCGGGCCATAACGGTCGTGCATGTGCGCAGACGGGCTTTAGTGGGTGAGATAGTACTTGACCAGCGTCTGGAGCAGCTCGTCCCGGTCTACTTTACGGATGAGGGCACGGGCGTTGTTGTGGTTGGTGATATAGGTGGGGTCCTCGGAAAGAATGTAGCCCACGATCTGGTTGATGGGGTTATATCCCTTCTCCTGCAGGGCCTGATACACCGTAGACAGGATCGTCTTGATCTCCAGATCCCGCTGATCTCCCAGGCTGAATTTCCGCGTAAAATCCATATCCGCCATAAAAACACCTCCCAACAAAGATAAACCTTGGGACTAGTCTACTCCAAAAGGTGTGGACTGTAAAGAGGTTCCAGGAAAATTTAATAGAAATGAAATAATTCCTTAAAGTGTGTCCTCTTCCGAACGGTCCAGGGCCTCCTCCACGTCAAAGGGAGGCGTATCCTCCTCCGCTGCGGGAATTCCAGCCCCAGGGGGCACACCGCCGCCCTGGCGGTATTTCATCTCCTGCCACTGCTCTTTGGTAATGAGCAGCTGCCGGGGCTTGCTGCCCTCAAAGGGGCCCACAATGCCCTTCTCCTCCAGCTGGTCCACCAGCCGGGCAGCACGGGCATAGCCCAGCTTCAGCCGCCGCTGGAGCATGGAGACAGAAGCCTGGCCCGTCTCCACCACCACCTCGGCGGCGGCGTCGATGAGCTCGTCAAACTCGCTGTCCACATCCTCGGGGGCGGAGCCGCCCACGCCCTTGGAGCCCTTGTCCTTCTCAGCGGCGTTGTGCTCGATCTCCTCCATGACGGCATCGTCATACTGGGCCGAGCCGCTGTTCTTCTTTACAAAGTCCACCACAGAGGCCACCTCTCCATCGGAGATGAAGCAGCCCTGGACTCGGGTGGGCTTTCCGCTGCCCAGGGGGGCAAAGAGCATGTCGCCCCGGCCCACCAGCTTCTCCGCGCCCTGGGTGTCCAGGATGATCCGGGACTCCATGGCGGAGGCCACGGCAAAGGCGATGCGGCTGGGGATATTGGCCTTCATCAGGCCGGTGATGACGTCGGCGGAGGGACGCTGGGTGGCGATGACCAGGTGCATGCCGGCGGCACGGCCCATCTGGGCCACCCGGCAGATGGACTCCTCCACCTCTTTGGCGGCCACCAGCATTAGGTCAGCCAGCTCGTCGATGACCACCACGATGGCGGGCATCTTCTCCATGCCCTCGGTCTTGGCGGCCAGGGCGTTATACTCCTCCAGCTTGCGCACCCCCACCTCAGAGAAGGTGCGGTAGCGCTTCATCATCTCGGTGACCGCCCACTGCAGGGCGCCGGCGGCCTTCTTCGGGTCGGTGACCACGGGGATGAGCAGGTGGGGAATGCCGTTATAAATGCCCAGCTCTACCATCTTCGGGTCCACCATGATGAGGCGTACCTCTTCGGGAGTGGCCTTATAGAGCAGAGAAATGATCAGGGAGTTGGTACACACCGACTTACCGGAGCCGGTGGTACCGGCAATGAGCAGGTGGGGCAGCTTTCCGATATCCCCCACAATG
Organism: uncultured Oscillospiraceae bacterium; assembly: GCA_944385035.1. GTDB lineage: Bacteria > Bacillota > Clostridia > Oscillospirales > Oscillospiraceae > Lawsonibacter. Next base: position 89,023 of record CALWVV010000004.1, read on the forward strand.
GCCTGTCCGCTGATGTCCTTGCCCACGGCAAAGGAGATCTTGGACTTGCTGCCGGTAAAGGCATTGGAGCCAATGACCGCATGGATGGAGACCGGCGAGACCACCTTGTTGGGTACCTCAATGCCCACCACGGAAATTTTATCCGGGATGGGGGCAATGCGCACGCCGGTGGCCCCCAGGGCCAGGGCAATGTCGTCGGCCAGGTTGGTGAGCTTATTGAGGCGCACCCCCTGGTCCAGCTCCAGCTCGTACCGGGTGACCGAGGGGCCCCGGACCACGTTGACGATGTTGGCCTCGATGCCGAAGGAGCGGATGGTGTCGGAAAGGCGCTGGCGGTTGGAATTGAGCTCGCCCAGAGCCTCTCCCCCAATTTCGCCGCTCCCCTCCTGCAACAGGGACAGGGGCGGGTACTGATAGGGGGCGGCCCCCTGTTCCATGGTCTGCCGGATGTCCTGGGCCACCTGGGCCGCCTGGGCCCGTGCCTCCTCCTTCGTGACCTTTTCCAGCTCGGGCTGGACGGCAGGGGCAGGAGCCTCCACGCTCGGGGCGATCACCGCAGGCTCCTCCCGCAGCGGGGCGCTGGGGACCTTTGGCTCGCCCGGAGGGGGAGCGGTCACAGGAGGCACCACCGGAATGGGCTGGGGTGCTTCCGGCAGGTGCTCGGGCTGCTCGGGCTGAGAAGTCGGCTGGGGCGGCTGCTCCTGCTTTACCTTGGGCTGGAGAAGCAGATCGGGGGCAGGCACCCGAGGGGTGCGGTTGAAAAACCCGCGCTTCTCCTCTTTTCGGGGCTCCTGGCCCACCAGGGGGCCGTCGTCCACGGGAATGTCGATGGGAGCCCGTGCGGTCTTGGGTGCGGGAGCCTCCTCCCGCACCTCCTCCCGGCGGCTTCTGCGGGGGGCAGGCTCGGGCTCCGGCTCGTAGTCATACTCCGGCCGGTCGGTGACCCAGCGTACTACATCTCCCACCGTGCGGTGGAAGGCGGCCAGGCCCACCACCAGGCCCACCAGCACAAAAAGGATGGTGGCGCCGATGGGGGTAAAGAGGGCCACAAACCCCTGGGCGATCACGCCGCCCAGGCTGCCGCCGGACTTCAGCTCCATTCCGCTGGCCACCAGCGTGCCCCACAGCTTGGTGTCCCAAGGCAGGGGGTCCACCAACAGGCCGTGGACCAGGCAGGAGAAAATCAGGGGCAGCAGCAGGGCGCACACCAGGCGCAGCCGCACCGGTCTGCCCCGGTGGAAGGCCAGAATATAGGCCCCCAGCAGCAGTGCAGGGGGCGTAAGCCAGAAGCCGTAGCCCAACAGGCCCTTCACCAGGTTACAGAACCAATGGATGAAGATCCCCTCGGTATTGAAATAGCCAAAGGCGGTAAAGATGGCCAGCAGAAAGCAGACCACGCCCCCAAGCTCCCGGCGAAAGGGGCGGCTTTTGGAGGCGGGCTGGCTTTTTCGGCTGCCGCTTTTGGCACGGGAGGAAGCCGCGGTCCGTTTTCCTCCGGAAGAGGATTTGGCGCGGCTGCCCCCGGTTTTCTTTTGTGTGGATGCCATAAACTCTCGATCCTTTCCGGATTCAGGCTTAGACGGCGGGAACCAGGGTCCAGCCCATCAGGGTCAGAACAAGGAACACAGCTCCCGCGGCCCAGCAGTAGTAAGCAAAGGCGCCGAACTTGCCCTTGGAGGCCAGCAGGTTCACAAGGCCGATGGCGAAATAGCCCACCACTCCGGCGATGACCATGCCCAGCAGATACTTGGGCAGGGCCCCCTCGGGGAGAGGCTCGGCGGCCTGAACGGTCTTAATGACCTTCAGCAGCGTAGCGCCCAGCACGGCGGGCAGGGACATGAGGAAGGAATAGCGCACGGCAAACTTCCGGTCAAAGCCACGGGCCATACCGGCAGAGATGGTGCAGCCCGACCGGGACAGGCCGGGGATGGTGGCAAAGCCCTGGGCCACGCCCACCAGCAGCACATCCACCAAAGTGGCGTTCCGGGCGGTCTTGCGTCCCTGGTTCATCCGGTCGGAGAAAAAGAGGATGCAGCCGGTGACCAGCAGGGCGCAGCAGACAAAAATCGGATTGGAGCCAAAGGCCTCTACCTTGCTCTCAAAGGGCAGCACCAAAAACAAAGGCAGCGTGCCCACGATGATCAGCAGCACCAGCCGCCGTGCCTCGGGGGGATTCCCCCGTGAGGGGTCGTGGGAAAAGAGAGAGGCCACGCCCCGGAAAAACTCTACGATCATCTCCACTACATCCTGGAAGTAATAGATGCACACCGCCAGCAGGGTGGCGAAGTGGAGCAGGATATTGAACAGATTGTCCGGCTCTTCCATGCCGAAGAAGTGCTGGAACAGGGTCAGGTGCCCGGAACTGGAGATGGGCAGAAACTCGGCCACGCCCTGGACAAATCCCAGGACGGCAGACATTAAGTAGGTCAAAATCAGATCCCCCTTGAAGTGTTTGTTCGCCTCAATGGACGCTATTACTATATTAACACAAAGGGGAAAACAATTCCAGTATTTTATGAATAAATTATGTCAACTTCAGGAGAGGGAGGCCCTGCCCCCCTACCCCTGCTTTTTCTCCCGAATCATGTTGTGCAGTTCCTCCAGTGCATCGGAGAGCCCGCCGATCCGGTCAATGAGCCCCAGCTCCACCGCCTCCTCCCCATAGATGACGCTGCCCACATCGGCGGCCAGTTCTCCGGTCTGGAGCATAAGACGTGTAAAGTCTTCTCGCTTCACATGGCTGTTGGCGGTCACAAACTGGAGGATGCGCTCCTGGATCCGCTCAAAGTAATAGAAGGTCTGGGGCACCCCGATGACCAGGCCGTTGAGGCGCACCGGATGGATGGTCATGGCCGCTGAGGGGGCGATGAAGGACACCTTGGCCGACACCGCCAGCGGCACGCCGATGGAGTGGCTGCCCCCCAGCACCAGGGAGACCGTGGGCTTTGACATGGACGCGATGAGCTCGGAGATGGCAAGGCCCGCCTCCACGTCTCCCCCGCCGTTGTTGAGCAAAATGAGCAGCCCGTCAATCTGGTCGCTCCCCTCCACCGAGGCCAGCAGGGGCAGCACATGCTCATACTTGGTGCTCTTGCTGCTCTGGGGCAGGAGCTGGTGGCCCTCGATCTGCCCTACGATGGTAAGCACATAGATGGTTCCCCGGTCTGTGCGGATCAGAGAGGAGCCCAGGTCTACAATGGGCTGAAGGTTCTCCTCTCCCCCCGGCTCCTGAATGGTTTCGTCCATAAAAAATCCCTCCTGTTCCCGGTTAGCATGTGCCGGGAAGGGAGATTTTAGCCAAAAACCCCTTCTCTACTTTTCGTAGGTTGCATTTTTGCCCTCCTTGGAGCATAATGGCCCCAACAGAAAGGAGCTATCTTCATGGACAATCTGCAATTCGGGGCCTTTGTGGCCCAGCTGCGAAAAGAACGCAATCTGACTCAAAAGGAGCTGGCCGATGCCCTCCATGTCACCGATAAGGCGGTGTCCAAATGGGAGACGGGCAAGGGCTTTCCCGACATGAAGCTGCTGGAGCCCCTGGCCCGGACTTTGGGGGTGTCCCTGGTGGAGCTTATGCGGGGGGAACGGCTGGAGGCGGACGCCCTGCCTGTGGCTGAGGCGGAGCAGGTGGTCTCCCAGGCCATGGACCGGTCCCAGAAGGCCACCGCCCGGCGGTATCTGAAGCTGCTCTCCGCCCTGCTCATGGGCATTGGCGCCATGTGTCTGCTGCAGCTCATTCCTCTGATCGGTTTCCTGATTCATTGGAGAAAATTCAGCCCGTTATTTGCCCCTGGAGACTACGGCGTCATCGGCGGAGCGGACGGCCCCACCGCCATCATCACCGCCACCCGAACCCTCACCTGGTGGGACACATGGGGCGGCATCGTGATCGCACTTGTCGGGCTGATCCTCTGTATTGTCCTGGCCGTAAAGGTAATACGCTTGACAAAAAATATGAAGTAAGGCAGCAAAATACCCCGGCTTTCGTTGGAAAGCCGGGGCACTTTTTTAAATCCAATAGAGCAGCACCAAAAAGGCCACGTTGAGGATGGTGAACAAAAGCAGATACTTCTGCTTCTCCTGGGGGTAGCGGTTGGCCACCTGCTTGTAGGAGATGAGGCTGGCCATGGAGGCGATGAGGGTACCCAATCCCCCCAGGTTCACCCCTACGATCAGCTCCCGCAAATTCTCGCTGTATCCGGAGAGCAGCATGGCGGCGGGGACGTTGCTGATGACCTGGCTCACCAGCACGCCCACCAGGCGGTCGTGTCCGGCCATCATCCCGGCGATCCAGTTCTCCACGGCGGTGAGATGCTTGAGGTTGCCCACGAAAATAAAGAAAAAGACAAAGGTGAAGATGAGGGAGTAATCCACCCCGGCAAAGAGTTCCCGGCTGCGCAGCAGCAGAGCCAGGGTCACCACCACAAACAGGGCCTCGTGGGGGATGAAACCGGCCACGGTGAGCACGCACAGGAGAAACAGCACCCCGAAAAAGGCAATGGCCCTTTTGTCCAGCGGGTCGGACTTGCCCACCTCTATGTATAGCTCCGACTGCTTATAGCCAAAGAAAATGGCCGCCAGCAGCAGCACCGCCGCCCCCAGGGTGTAGGGGCCGGTGAGGCGGAGGAAGGACGGAATGTCCAGCCCCGCCAGGGAAAAGAGGTACAGGTTCTGGGGGTTGCCGATGGGGGTGAACATGCTGCCCAGGTTGGCGGCAATGGTCATCAGGGTGACGGTGTAGCACACCCTCTCCCGCTGGTCGGCCATTTCCAGCACCATAATGCCAAAGGGGACAAAGGTGATGAGGGCCACGTCATTGGTGATGATCATGCTGCTGACAAAGCACAAAAATACCAGCGTGCACACCAGTCCCCGCACGGTCCCCACCTGCCCCAGCACCCGGCCCGCCACATATTGGAGAAAGCGCTGCCGCCGCAGGCCCTCTACAATGAGCATGAGGCAGAAGAGAATGATCAGGGTGTTGAAGTCGATGTAGGACAGGTACGCCCCGCTGGGGGGCGCAAGGAAGCAGGAGGCCGCCGCCAGCACCAGAGACACGGTGAGCACCACGTCCCGGCGGAAGGCAGCTGTAATTTGTTTGAACATGGCCATTTCTCTCTCCCATTGGCTCAGTTTGGAGGGGCGCTCTCCCAAGCGCCTCGCTTTTCTTATCTTATACAGGTTGCCCCTCCGGAGCAGGGGAAAGAATATTTCGCCACTCCGGCGGCGACCCACTTTGCCAACAGCGGCAAAGTGGGCAAAACGCCGTTTGGAAACCAAGGTTTCCAAAACCTTCCTTTGTCTTCTCTGGAGTTCTCCTGTCTGGTGCCGGCGTGTCGTGATGGGACACCGCTCTAACCCGCGCCGCTGCCGCTGGCTTGCCAGCAGCTGATGTCCGTTGCGTTGGACCTATACACGCCGGGCCTGGACTGACATGCGGACGGCTCTTTACGAAAAAGCCCTCCTGCAATTTATTCCGGCGCCCGCAGGCGACGGAATAAATTGCAAGACCGTCATTTCCGGCGACATGTGCGTCGGAAATGACACTTCTCACGAAAAATTTGCCGACAATTTTGAAAAAATCGAGGTGAATTTTTCGTGCTATCCTCCTCAACCAAGTGATAACATCACTTGGTTGACTCAAAAATTGCTTTCATGCCCTTAAAGGTCATATAGCAGTCCAGCTTGCCCACCGTCTCATAGGGGGCGTGCATGCTCAGCACCGGCACGCCGGCATCCAGGGTGTCGATGTCACGCTCGGCCATAAATACGGCCACGGTGCCGCCGCCGCCGGCGTCCACCTTGCCCAGCTCGGCCATCTGCCAGACCACGTTGGCCTCGTCCAGCACCCGGCGGGCGCGGGCCACCACCTCAGCGGAGGCATCGGAGGCCCCGGACTTGCCGCGGGCTCCAGTGTACTTGCAAAGGCCCATGCCGTAGTTCACAAAGGCGCTGTTGCGCTTCTCATACACGTCGGGGAAGTTGGGGTCATAGGCGGCGGTCACATCGGCGGACAGGCAGAAGGAATTCTCATAGCACACCCGCAGGGGTACCCCCTGGCTCTCACACAGGTCCTCCATAAAGGTATCAAAGGATGCCGACTTCATGCCCGTAACACCCTCGGAGCCGATCTCCTCCTTGTCGGCCAGCATACACACCGCGGTGTGCTGGGGCTCCTTCACCTGGAGCAGGGCGGCCAGGCAGGCGTAGGCGCACACCCGGTCGTCGTGGCCGTAGGAGCCGATGAGGGAGCGGTCAAAGCCGATGTCCCGGGCGTTGAAGGCGGGGACGGCGGACAGCTCCGCGGAGATGAAGTCCTCCTCGGTGATGCCATACTTGCGGTTCAAAAGCTCCAGCGCATGGAGCTTCACCCGGTCCTTGCCCTCGTCGTCACTGAGGGGGCGGCTGCCCACCAGGATGTTCAGGGTCTCGGCGGGGATGGCCTCGCTCAGGGGCTTCTTGGACTGCTCCACCCCCAGGTGGGGCAGCAGGTCGTCAATGGTGAAGATGGGGTCCCCCTCCCCGTTGCCGATGGACACCCGGATCACCTGGCCGTTTTTCAGGGCCACCACACCGTGGAGCTCCAGGGGGATGGTCACCCACTGGTACTTGCGAAGGCCGCCATAGTAGTGGGTTTTCAGGAAGGCCAGCTCGTCGGCCTCATAAAGGGGGTTCTGCTTCAGGTCCAGCCGGGGAGAATCGATGTGGGCGGCGCCGATGTGGGCGCCCTGGCTCAGGCTCTCCTGGCCGATGACCGCCAGCATAATGGCCTTGCCCCGGTTTACCCGGTAGACCTTGTCTCCCGGTTTCAGCTGCTGGCCCCGGACCAGAGGCCGGAAGCCTGCGTTTTCCGCCAGGGCGATGGTGCGGTCCACACACTCCCGCTCGGTCTTGCCCGCATCCAAAAACTGCTTATAGCCGGTGCAGTAGGCCTCCATGGCCTCATACTCCCCATCCAGCAGCCGGTCATAACCGTTCTTCCGGTCATAAACCAGGGCCTTCCGAAGCTGCTCGCCCCGGCTCAGTTCCTTAAACTCGTCCATAAAAAGACCTCCTTTGAAACTTAGTATGTTATTCTTCCAGGATCTTATGTAGTACCGCCCGTACCTGGGAGGCAAACGCCTCCTGGGTGGGGCAGTCGTTGACGAAGGCAATATCACAGCCATCGGTGAAATAGCGGTCCGGCTTCTGGGCCCGCACCCGCGCCCAGGCGTAATCCTCGGAAATGCCCTCTCGGGTCATGATCCGGCGCACCCGGACCTCCGGGGGCGCCACCACGGCAATGGTGGTGTGGCACAGCTCTCCCAGGCCGCTCTCCAGCAGGGCGATGGCATCCACCGCCGCCAGGGGCCGCCCGGAGCGGCGGTGTTCCTCCAGAAGCTCCTTTGTCCGCTCCACCGTGGCCCGCTGGGCGATGGCGTTGAGGCGCTGGAGCTTTTCAGGGTCACCGAACACCATGCTTCCCAGCTTCTTCCGGTCGATGGCCCCGTCCGTTCCCCGGAGAGGACCAAACTCCGCTTCCAGTCTTTTCTGTAAAGTAAGATCACTTTCCAGTAATTGATGGTACACGGCGTCGCAGTCGATGACTGCGCCCCCCAGGGCCTCCACCTCACGCAGGGCGGTGGTCTTCCCCGCCCCGGTGGGGCCGGTGATGCCGATGATTTTCATAGCCTACACCTCGATGATATGAAACCCCGCCGCCTTATTCAGGCGGTTGGCGATGGCCAGGCCGATGCCGCTGGTGTCCGGGCACTGGGCCCAGATGGCGGGGACGCTGGTATGATCGAAGGAGCGCAGGGCGTCAAAAATGTGCCTTGCCTGCTCCTCCTTGTCCCCGGCGGGGCCCAGGTCCATCACGGGCCGGGCGGAGGAGCGTCCGGTAAACAGGGGCAAAAACTCGTCGAAGCAGATGATGCCGTCCTCGCTCTGGGCGTGGGCGGCAATATACTCCGCGCTCTTCTTCGGGTCGCCGGTGACCACGGTCACCGGGGCCTTGGGGGCATAGTGGCGGTACTTCATACCGGGGGCTTTGGGCTTCTCCCCCGCCCCCAGCAGCCGGGTGACCGCCGGGTCCACGTCCACCTCCCCCAGTACCGCCCGGAGCTGCTCCAGGGTAATCCCGCCGGGACGCAGCAGACGGGGCGGATTGCAGGTCAGGTCGATGATGGTGGACTCCACCCCCACGGAGCAGGGGCCCCCGTCCACGATGGCCTCGATCTTCCCGTCCATGTCCTCCAGCATGTGCTGGGCGGTGGTGGGGCTGGGCCGGCCGGAGGTGTTCCCCGAGGGGGCGGCCACCGGCACTCCGGCGGCAGCAATGATGTCCCGGCACAGCTTGTGGGCGGGGCAGCGCATGCCCACGGTGTCCAGTCCCGCGGTGACCGCCTCCGGCACCATATCCTTGTGGTAGAGAATCATGGTCATGGGGCCGGGCCAGTACGCTTCCGCCAGCTGATAGGCTGTCAAGGGAATATCCTTGCAATACCGCTCCAGCCAGGACACGTCGGGGATATGTAAGATGAGCGGGTTATCTTGGGGGCGGCCCTTGGCGGCAAAGATGTTCTTTACCGCCTGCTCATTGAGGCCATTGGCCCCCAGGCCGTACACGGTCTCGGTGGGGATGCCCACCAGGCCCCCCTCCCGCAGGAGGACGGCGGCCTCAGCCAGTTCTGTTTCGGTCAAAAGCTTGGTTTTCACAACAAAGACTCCTAATTCCCGGCCTTTTTCACCGAGAAAATCAAATGGGGCATAGTGACCCCGTAGTAGTGCTTGACAAACACGCCCCGGACCTCCATGCCGTTGCGGCGGGCCACAGCCTGGGAAGGAAGGTTGTTGTCCCGGATGATGGAAAAGACCTCCTCCGCTCCCAGCTGCTCAAAGGCGTAGTCCCGGCAGGCCTGGGCAGCTTCGGTGGCATAGCCCTTGTGCCAGGCGGCTTTCTCCAGCAGATAGCCCACCTCCAGCACCGGCTCCTCCCGGCCGCAGTCCTGCCAGGTAAGGCCGCACTGGCCCACCATCTCCCCGGTGGCTTGTTCCACCACCGCCCACAGGCCGATGCCATCCCGTGCATAACGCTCCTGCTGGCGGCGAAGCCACTCCCACGCCTCCTCCTCGGGAAAGGCGTGCTCATAGGCGTACATGACCTCCGGGTCCTGGAGCATACGGCACAGGGCGGGGAAATCCTCATCGGTCATCTCCCGGAGCATGAGCCGCCGGGTGGTCAGAATTGCGTTACGCATCACTTAAAATCACTTCTTTTAACTGCTGGGTATTCTCTGCCAGGAAGTTTGCTCCCTCCTGCTCCAGCTCCCCACGGCTGCGGAACCCCCAGAGGACACCGCAGCTGGTGAGGCCGCCGTTTTTGGCGGTCTGGATATCCACGTTGCTGTCCCCCACAAAGAGGGTATTCTCCTTTGTGGCCCCCATCTCCTCCATCAGCCGGTGCAGAAGGGTGGGGTCGGGCTTGGTGGGCAGGCCGTCCAGCGCCCCCTGGGCATGGGAGAACACCCCCGGAAAATACCCCTCCAGAATGGAGGGCACCAGGGAGTGGGCCTTGTTGGACAGCACGGCGATGTTCACCCCCGCCCCCTTCAGCTCCTTCAGCAGGTCGGCGATGCCGGGATAGGGGGCGGTTTTGTCTTCCTTGTGGGCATCGTAGTAAGGCATAAACTCCTCCAGCACCTGCTGCAGGCCCTCCGGGGTGCGCCAGTCTTCCGGGACAAAGCGCTGGGCCAGCTTTTTCATGCCGTTGCCCACATACTGCTTGTACTCCTCCACCGTGTGGGTGGGCCAGCCGTGGTTTCGGCACACCCAGTTGGCCGCGTCGGCCAGGTCGTCAATGGTGTTGAGGAGGGTGCCGTCCAGGTCAAAAATCACATTCTGATACATAAAAACGCCCTCTTACTCGTAAAGCCCGATCTCCATACAGCCAAATTCCACCTTGGTGTCCTTGGCAAAGCCCGCCTGCTGCAGGTAGGCCTTCACGGCGATCTGGGCGTACTTGGGATTGTGGCGCTCGTCCTCCAGCTCCAGGTCAATGCGGCCGGTTTCTCCGCCGCAGACAGCGCCGCCGTCCTCCAGCACCTGGTTGAGCTCCTCCACCACGTCGCCCAGCTCCTTGCCCTCGGGGAGGGCGGTATAATGAATGTAGAGTTCCATAGTCAACTATCCTCTCGTTTAAAGTTGATTTTGCAGTTTCTCCGCCTGGTCGGCGGCGGCCAGGGCGTCCAGAATCTCGTCCAGGTCCCCGTCCATCACGCTGTCGATCTTATAAAGGGTCAGGCCGATGCGGTGATCGGTGACCCGGCCCTGGGGGAAGTTATAGGTGCGGATGCGCTCGTTGCGCATGCCGCTGCCCACCTGGCTTCGCCGCTGGGCTGTATACTCGCTGGAAATTTTCTCCTGCTCCGCCTCATAGAGCCTTGAGGCCAGAAGGCGCATGGCCTTGTCCCGGTTCTGGAACTGGCTGCGCTCCTGCTGGCACTCCACCACGGTGCCTGTGGGCTTGTGAATGAGGCGCACGGCAGAAGAAGTCTTATTCACGTGCTGGCCCCCCGCCCCGGAGGAGCGGAACACCTGCATCTCAATGTCGGCGGGGTTTAGCTGCACGTCCGCCGTCTCCATTTCCGGCAGCACCGCCACGGTGGCGGTGGAGGTGTGTACCCGGCCGCCGGACTCGGTCTCCGGCACCCGCTGGACCCGGTGCACGCCGCTTTCAAACTTCAGACGGGAATAGGCTCCATCCCCCTCGATGGTAAAGGAAATTTCCTTTATCCCGCCTAGCTCCGTTTCGCTCACCGAGTCTATTTCAATGCGCCACCGGCGCGACTCGGCGTACATGGAGTACATGCGGTACAGGGAATGGGCAAAGAGGGCGGCCTCCTCCCCTCCTACTCCGGCCCGGATCTCCACGATGACGTTTTTATGGTCGTTGGGGTCCTTTGGGAGCAGGAGGATCTGCAGCTCCCGTTCCAGCTGAGGAATTTGTTCCAGGGCCTGCTGGTACTCCTCCTGGGCCAGCTCCTTCATCTCCGGGTCGCTCATCAGCTCCTGGGCCTGGTCCCGCTGCTCCAGGGTACGCCGGTAGGTGCGGAAGGTCTCTACCAGGGTTTGGAGCTCTGCCTGCTCCTTGTTGAGCTTTGCCACCAGAGCGGGGTCATCGTAGGTCTCAGGCGCGGCCAGGCGGGCCTCGATTTGGCTGTATTTTGCTTCGATTGCGTTGAGCTTATCCAGCATAGGGGACCTCCAAAGGGTTGGAATATTTACCGGTCAAAGACAAAGGACTTCACCAGGGCCAGCGGCTCCCGTATGTACATATAGAGCCGGGAGGGCAGATGGCTCTCCGGGGCGGCCAGGGTGGAGACGTTGTCAAATCCCGCACGCTGGGCCAGCATTCTGGCCCTGGTCAGGTGAAAGCCGTTGGACACCACCAGTACCCCGTCGGAGCAGTCGATGTCTTCCTGGCTCAAAAGCTCCTTGGAATACTGGAAATTCTGGGTGGTATTGTGAGACTCCCCCTCCAGAAGGATGTTCTCCTCTTCCACCCCGCGCTCCACCAGGTAGTCGGCCATGGCCTGGGCCTCGGTGGTGGGCTCGTCCGGTCCCTGGCCCCCGGAGACCACCACGGTCAGGTCCGGGTGCTCCTCCAGATAGCTCAGGGCCTCATCCAGGCGGTCTTTTAACAATACCGAGGGGCCGTTCTCGCGCACCTGACAGCCTAGGATGATCATCACCTGGGGATCGCCGGAGATATGGTCGTAGGAGCCGGTGAGCACCAGCCCCAGCAAAATGGCAAAGGACAGGACCCCAGCCCCCACGAGGGCCAGCAGGGCCTTCGCCCACCGGGGGAAGCGGTTTCCCTTATAGCTGTACACTTCGAGTTTGCTCATCCTCTGGCCTCCTCCAGCTGAGCCGCCAGGTCCTCCCAGCGGGCGTAGAGCTTCAGGATCTCCTCCTCCAGGGCCTCCTTCTTCTCATAAAGCTCCTGGAGCTTCAAATAATCGGCGGCGGCCTCCTCCATCTGGAGGGTGAGGTCGTACATCTCCTCCTCCGCCTTGCCCACCGCCCGCTCGGCGGCGGCCACTTCCTTTTCCAGGGTCTTGGTGCCCCCCGGACGCTTGGGCTTCTCCTTCTTGGGCTCCTCCTTCACCGGAGGGGGGACGGGAGCCGCTTTTTTCGCCTTGGCGGCCTGGTATTCCTGATAGGTGCCCTTAAAGTCGGTGATGTGCCCGTCCTCCAGCATCCAGATCCGGGTGGCAAAGCGGTCGATGAAGTAGCGGTCGTGGGAGACAAAGAGCAGGTTGCCCTCGTACTCCTCTACCGCCTCCTCGATCCACTCCCGGCTCTGGATGTCCAGGTGGTTGGTGGGCTCGTCCAGGATCAGCAGGTTGATTTGGCTGTCCATGAGCATACACAGCCGCAGGCGGCTCTGCTCCCCGCCGGACAGGGTGGACACGCTCTTAAATACGTCCTCCCCCCGGAACTTAAAGGAAGCCAGCCGGTTCCGGGCGGTCTGGGCGGTGCAGTCCAGGTCGTAGATCATGGTGTCCACCAGGCTGCGCTCCGGGTGGTCAAAGTGGATGATCTGGGGCAGGTAGCCGATCTTCACCGTGGGGCCCAGGCAGAGCTTTCCGCTGTCGGGCTCCTCCTCCCCCATAAGGATTTTAATGAGGGTGGACTTGCCGGTGCCGTTGTCCCCCAGCAAAGCGATGCGCTCGCCCCCTGCCACCTCCAGGTTCACATCGGAAAAGAGGGTGCGCGCTCCGAAGGACTTTTTCAGGTTTTTGATGGTGAGCACCTCGTCCCCCCGGAACTCCCGCTCGCCAAAGCGGACCTCCATCTTCCGCTCCTTTTTGGGGCGGTCGGTGGAGCGCATTTTCTCAATGCGCTTTTCCATGGACTGGGCCCGCTTGAAGGTCTTGTCGTTGCCCGAGTAGGCCCAAATGCGAAGCTGCTCGGCGGCCTTCTCCAATTGCTGGATCTTGGCCTGCTCCTTCTCATACTGGCGTAGCTTCTCCTCGTAGCGCCGCTCCTTTTCCACGGCGTAGAAGCTGTAGTTGCCGGAGTAGAACTCCGCCTTGCCGTTTTGGATCTCGATGACCCGGTCCACCACCTTGTCCAGGAAGTACCGGTCGTGGGAGACGGTGAGCACCGTCCCCTTGAATTTTTCCAGGTACTCCTCCAGCCACTCAGTGGCCCGCAGGTCCAGGTGGTTGGTGGGCTCGTCCAGCAGGAGAATGTCCGTATCCTCCAGAATGAGCCGGGCCAGGTTCACCCGTGTCTTCTCGCCCCCGGAGAGCTTGTCAAAGGGCTGCTCCCGCATGGCCTGGGGGATGGACAGGCCGTTGCACACCTTATTTTTATTGGTGTCCGTCTCATAGCCGCCCCCGGCCTGGAAGGCGGCGGTAAGCTTGTCATACCGGGACAGAATGGCGGGGTCGCTCTCCCCGTCGGCCATGCGTCCGGCCAGAGCGGCCATCTCCTCCTCCATTTTGTGCAGGGGGGCAAAGGCGGTGTCGATCACGTCCTCCACGGTGTAGCCCTGGGGATAGACGGGGATCTGGGAGATGAGGCCCAGGCGCTTGCCCGGAGCGATCATCACCTCGCCCTCGTCATAGTCCACCACGCCCGTGAGGATGCGCAGCAGGGTGGTCTTGCCGCAGCCGTTAGGGCCCAGCAATCCCACCCGTTCGCCGGTGTCCACCTGAAAGGTGAGTCCGTCCAGTATTTTGCTGCCGACCTCAAACTCCTTGACCAGGCCGGATACGGAAATGTCAATCATAGCGTTCCTCTTTTGTTGCTCGTTGCTCAGTGCTCCGGTGTCTGCTTCACCAAAAAGGCGGTGATGTCCTCCATCTTCATTCCACGGGAGGCTTTCACCAAAATGGTGCAGTCCCCCCGCAGCAGCATAGGCAGGCGCTCCATGGCCTCCCCCTTGTCCTGGCAATAGAGGACCTGGGGCACCCCGGCGTCCCGTGCCCCCTGGGCCATCGCCGCCGACTGCTCGCCCACAGCCACCAGGCACTGGATGCCCGCCTGGCCCAGGTACTCCCCGACCTCCGCGTGGAGGGCGGGAGAGAATGGCCCCAGCTCCAGCATGTCGCCCAGTACGGCGATCTTATAGCTGCTCTGGCTGTCGGACAAAACGCTGATGGCCGCCCGCATGGACTGGGGATTGGCGTTATAGGTGTCGTCCAAAATGATGATCCCATTCCCCCGGCGCAGAATATTCATGCGCATGCGGGTGGGGACAAACTGGCGAATGCCCTGCTCGATCTCATCGGCGGTGAGGCCAAAGCGCTCGGCCACCGCCGCGGCAATGAGGGTGGGATAGACCATGTGCTCCCCCAGGGCGGGGATGCACACCTCCCGGTCCATATGGGGGGTGGTCAGGCGGCAGTGGATGTGGCTCACCCCGTCGCCCCCGGTGATCTGGGCCCGGTACTCCATCCCCTCCCCCTGGCCGCAGAACACGGTCTGCACCGGGGCGTGGCCCCGGAGGGTGGCGAGCATGGGGTCGTCTCCGTTGAGGACCAGCAGGCCGTCGGGCTTGATGTGGGGCAGCAGCTCGCACTTGGCCTTGAAGATGTTTTCCCGGCTGCCCAGGCGCTCAATGTGGGCATCGCCGATGTTGGTGATGACCCCCACCTCGGGCTTGACAATGCCGCCCAGGTAGTCGATCTCTCCAAATTTATCCATGCCCATCTCCACCACGCCCACCTGGTGGCTGCTGTCCAGGCGCAGGAGGGTCAGGGGCAGGCCGATGTTGTTGTTGAAGTTCCCCTCGGTTTTCAGGACCTTATACTTGACCCCCAGCACCGCGGCCAGCATATCCTTGGCCGTGGTCTTGCCCACGCTGCCGGTGACGGCCACAAAGGGGATCTGGAACTGCTCTTTATACCAGGCGGCCAGATCCCGCAGGGCCCGCTGGGTGGAGGACACCTTTACATAGAATTTTCCCGGCTGGTAGCTCTCCCGTTCCCGCTGGGTGAGGCACCCCACCGCCCCGGACTCCAGGGCGGCGTTGATATAGGCGTGGCCGTCAAAGCGCTCCCCGGCCAGGGGGATGAACAGGGAGCCGGGATGGATGTCCCGGCTGTCGGTGTCCACATGGAAAATAGGGGTGTTCTTGTCAAACTCCCCCAAAAGCTGCCCGTCTACCGCCTGAAGCAGCTGTCCTAAGGTAATAGTCTCCACGATTACAGGCTCTCCTTCCGCTCCTCCAGGGAGGCGTCAATGATCCGCTGGCACAAGGCGGGATAGTCAATGCCCACCGCCGCCGCCTCCTGGGGCACCAGGCTGGTGGGGGTCATGCCGGGCAGGGTATTGATTTCCAGGAAATAAGGGGTCCCGTCCTGGGTGACGATGAAGTCCGCACGGGAATAGACCCCCAGGCCCAGAATATGGAACACCTGCAAGGCCGCCTCCCGCAGGCGCGTCTCCCACTCCTGGGGGATCTGAGCGGGACAGACCTCCTGGGCGGCGCCGGGCTGGTACTTGTTCTCATAGTCGTAAAAGCCCTCTTTGGGGATGATCTCGATGGAAGGCAGGGCCCGGTCCTCCAACAGGGCCACCTGGATCTCCCGGCCGGAGACATACTGCTCCAGCACGGTGCGTCCCCCCAGCTTCACGCTCTCCTGAAGGGCGTGCTCCAGCTCCGGCTGGGTTTTGGCGATATACACCCCGATGGAGGAGCCGCTGGCGATGGGCTTTACCACCACGGGAAGCTCTGTGCGCTCCACCAGCTGGGGAATGTTCTCCTGGGTGACGGTGACCGTCTCCCACCGGGGGGTCATGACCTCACCGGCCACTAGGCGCTTGGTAAGGTCCTTATCCATAGCCATGGCAGAGCCCAGATACCCCGAGCCGGTGTAGGGCACGCCCAACAGGTCCAGGGTGGCCTGAATGCGCCCGTCCTCGCCGCAGGAGCCGTGGAGGGCCAGGAATACGATGTCCGCCCCGGCACACAGCTCCAGCACCCCAGGGCCGATGGCCGACCGGCCGCCGGTTTTCCGCTGGGCCCGGATCTCTCCCAGATCCGGAGCCTGGGGGCTGATGTGACGCAGCTTTTCGGGAATTGGCTGGCGGTAGAGCTCCTCCCCGGCCACATCCATCCCGTCCAGACCGAAAAACAGATCCACCAGAGCTGCCTGGTGGCCCAGGTCCCGGAGGGCCTGGGCGATGAGGGCCCCGGAGGACAGAGAGACGTTGCGTTCCGGGCTCAGTCCACCGGCCAAAACCAATATTTTCATTTCGAAACACCTCGTTTACAACACATGGGCATACCTATCACATTGTATACACTGGTCAAATATTTTATCACATTTCAAGCCCGTCTACAATGGGGCATGGAAAAATTTTGTCTTCTGCAGGCGTAAAAAAGCCCCGGTCAGAGGACCGGGGCAAGGTGAAACAACGATCGGCCGGGCGCCGATCATATGCAGCGGCAAAAAGCCCTCCTGCAAGGAGTTTCGCCGCCCGCAGGCGGCGAAAGAAAGTCTAATCCGTTTTTGGGGCGGCTCTGCCGGCCCCAAAAACCCTTCTCGCAAAAATACCCCCGACCATTTCAAAGAAATCGAGGGGGGGATTTTTGTGCAGCTCCCTCAAAAAATGGCCGGGCCATTTTTTGAAGTAAATGCAAGCAGGCCTGTAAGCCGGGTTCTGTCTTTTAAGACAGCCATCTATCTCGACGCGCCGTTGCCGACGCGCTCAAGCCGCCTCCCTGGGACGGCCGGGCCAGCCTATTGTCCCTCCACGGCGTTGCTCCGGATAGAGTTTACAGCGATGGGCTGTTCCCAGCCATCGGGTGAGCTCTTACCTCACCTTTCCACCTTTTCCGGCCCGAAGGCCGGTAGTCTATTTCTGTTGCACTTTTCCTAGGGTCGCCCCCGGCGGGTGTTACCCGTTATCCTTGCCCTGTGGAGCCCGGACTTTCCTCACCGATGGGCCTTTCGCCCCACCGGCGCGGCTGTCCAGCCTGCTTGCCCGACCATAATACAGGAAAAAAACGTTTCTGTCAAACGGTTTCTTGTGCCGTGCCTCCCCTGAGCCATTTGGACGGGGGCAGCGTGTCCCGGCCCTGCTCCATCAGCCGCCGGATCCGCTCCATATCCTCCCGTTCCCGGCTCCAGTCTCCGCCAGGGCGCTGAGACGCCGCGGAAGATTGGGACTGGGGCCACTGGCCTTTCCGCTCCAGCCTGGAGCGGCGCTGGGCCAGCCACTTTTGGGTGTCCCGGCAGATGTTCCCCGCCATAAAGCCGAAGGCAACCTGGGTCTGCTCCGTCATTTGGGGAAATTCCTCCATGATCTGGGTCATGTCCGCCTGCTCCTCCCGGCTCAGCCTCTGGGCATAGACGTAAAGCGCCGTGAGCAGCCACCCCCGCTGCTCTGGAGGCAGGGTCATTAAAACCGGATAATTGTCCAGGTAAAGTAAGAAACTGTTTTTTTGATTTTCCATAAAACTCCCTCCTTACCTCTGGCGGCCATGTGTGCTTTGTTGCATGTTTTCGTACACCGAAGGGAGATGGTAACGGTTACCGTTACGGAAATAGAAATGGTAATGGTCTCTGTCTCTGTTATAGTTATAGTAGTGTAAAAGCTAGTTTTGAATACTGTTATGTAAACCGTGCCCTCTTCCGGTGGGCGAAACAGGGAGAGAAAAAATATTTTAAAAAAATTTTAGGAAGGGTGCAATAAAACCCAGCCCTCCCGCATTGTACAGTCAGAACGGCAAACAAAACAGCCGAATGAAGAAAGAGAGGAATCATTTATGAAGAAGTCTTACATCGCCGCCGCCCTGGCCCTCACCGGATGCATGGTAGTGGGCGCCGCCGCAGTCAGCCAGCCCCAGAACGTGGTCGCCACCTTCCGTCCCGACATTACCCTGGAAGTCAACGGCACCGCCTACAACGTCCGGGATACCAACGGCAACCTGGTCTCTCCCCTCATCTACAACGGTACCACCTACCTGCCCCTGTCCTCCCTGGGACAGCTACTGGACGTAGATGTGAGCTGGGATGCCGCCACCAGCACCGTGGTCGTCCATGACGCGGACACCGCCTCCACCCTCATCGGCGAGGCCAAGGCCAAGGAGATCGCCCTGAACCACGCCAATGTCTCCAGCAGCAAAGCCTCCTTCCGTCCGGTCAAGCTGGACTGGGAGAACGGCCGTCAGGTCTATGAGGTAGAGTTCTACTCCGGAAACAAGGAGTATGATTACGAAATTGACGCCGCCTCCGGGGCCATCCGCAGCTACGACCACGACATTGAGAACTACACCATCCCCTCCACCGGCACCTCCCAGAGTGGGAACTATATCTCCCGGGAAAAGGCCCAGCAGTTGGCCCAGGGCAAAGCACCCAACGCCACTCTCGTCAAGCTGGAGTTCGACTATGACGACGGCCGGGCCATCTACGAGGGAGAGCTCCGGGACGGACGCACCGAGTATGACTTTGAGATCGACGCCGTCACCGGCAGCTTTATCAAGTGGGAGCAGGATTGGGACGACTAAGGCTCAATCAAGTGGCAAGGAACAGAGCAAAAAAGCAAGGGTAACATCAAGTTTTGTATAAAGTTCTTTGCCTAGCTTTCTTTCAAGAAAGCGGAAAGGCCCCCGCCGAGACCGGCGGGGGCCTTTTAAGCCCTCCTGCAAGGAGTTTCGCCGCCGCAGCGGCGAAATCAAAGGAAAGCCATGTTTGGGGCGGCTTTGCCGACCCCAAACATTCTTCTCGCAAAAATTCCCCCGACCATTTCAAAGAAATGGAGGGGGGATTTTTGTGTCATCTCTCTCAAAAAAGAGGCTCCGCCTCTTTTTTGAACTCAGTCCTGCTCCCAGTTGTGATAGACGTTCTGCACGTCGTCGTTCTCTTCCAGCAGGTCGATGAGCTTCTCCATGTTCTTGATGTCGCCCTCATCGGTGAGCTTCACATAGTTCTGGGGGACCATCTGCACGCCGGCCTCCAGGAAGGTGTAGCCCTTCTGCTCTAGGGCCTCAGTGACGGCGGAGAAGGCGTCGGGATCGGTGTAGACCTCAAAGACCTCGTCGTCGGCCTGCATATCGTCTGCACCGGCCTCCAGAGCGTCCATCATCACGGTGTCCTCGTCCAGATCCTCGCTGTCCAGCACGATGACGCCCTTGCGGTCAAAGCTCCAGGACACGCAGCCGGTGGCGCCCAGGCCCTTGCCGTACTTGTCCAGCAGGTGGCGCACCTCAGGAGCGGTGCGGTTGCGGTTGTCGGTCAGAGCCTCCACGATGACGGCCACGCCGTTGGGGCCGTAGCCCTCGTAGACCACGCTCTCGAAGTTGTCGGTGTTGCCGGAACCCAGCGCCTTGTCGATGGTGCGCTTGATGTTGTCGTTGGGCATGTTGGCCGCCTTGGCCTTGGCGATAACGGTGGCCAGGCGGGAGTTGTTGGCAGGATCGCCGCTGCCGCCGGTCTTGACGGCCACGATCATCTCACGGGCGATCTTGGTAAAAATCTGGGAGCGCTTTGCATCCGCCGCGCCCTTCGTCTTTTGTATATTGTGCCACTTGGAATGTCCGGACATGAAAATCTTCCCTTCTTGTTTGATCAAATCAAAAGCGCAAACATTATATCACTCCCAGGTGGCCTTTGCAAGCCCATCTGGGGGGATTTTTGCCGATTTCCGGGGATTTTCAGCCCAGAGCCTCCTCAATGGCGTCCTCTTCCTCCTGCATGGCCCGCAGGGTCAGCTCCAGCAGCTTGTCCAGCTCCCAGCCCAGAAGCTCCGCCCCCTGGGCGATCACGTCACGGGAACAGCCGGCGGCAAACTTCTTGTCCTTGAACTTCTTTTTCAGGGACTTGAGCTCCATATCCTTGGTGCTTTTGGACGGGCGCATAAGGGCGGCGGCCCCAATGAGGCCGGTGAGCTCGTCGGCGGCAAAGAGGACCTTTTCCATCTCGTGCTCGGGCTTGATGTCCACGCAGTGGCCCCAGCCGTGGCAGGCCACCGCCCGGATGAGGCGCTCCTCCGCCCCGGCGCCTTTCAGCAGCTCCTGGCACTTGACGCAGTGCTCCTCGGGCCACTGTTCAAAGTCCACGTCGTGGAGAAGGCCCACCAGGGACCAGAATGCCGCCTCGTCCCCATAGCCCAGTTCACGGGCATACCACCCCATCACATGCTCCACGGTCACCCCGTGGCGCAGGTGGAAGGGCTCCTTGTTATATTCCTTCAGCAGCTCCCAGGCCCGGGACCGATCCATTGCCATTTGAAACACCTCTTATATTTTTCTTCCGGTCCGGCACCCCCGGACCGCCTCTGGAAATAAGTTCGCCGCCCGCAGGCGGCGAAACGCAAGAAAACCGGAACGGCTCAGTACGCGATGACGACCCCGCCGTCATAGGCATAGACGGTGGTGATGCCCTTGGCATCCACAATGATCACCTCAGACAGCTGGCACTTTTCCTCCAGCATCTTCTTCACCTGGAAGGCCCGCTCCAGGCAGTTGCAGTGGCTGAGGATCAATTTGCGGCCCTTGTGCTCGGGGTCAGAGGCCACCTTGTCCACCATCTTGCCCAAGGCCTGCTTGATGGTCAGGGCCTGGCCCAGCTTGCAGATCTCTCCCTCGGGGGTGGCGCCCATAAAGAGCTTGATTTTCAGCGCCCCGGTGACCACCGCCTGCAGGCGGGTCAGCCGCCCGTTCTTGCGCAGGTTTTCCAGCGACTCCAGCACAAACAGGGTCTGCATCTTATAGATGAACTGCTCTACTTCCCGCACCACATGCTTAAAGGCCATGCCCGAGGAAGCCAGCTCCCGGATCTTCAGGGCCACCAGCACCTCGCCGGAGGCGGCGGAGCAGGAGTTGAACACATGGACGTTCACCTGGGGCTCGTCCTCCTCCAGCATCATCCGGGCCTGCTCGGCGCTGTTATGGGAGCCGCTGAGCAGGGCGGACAGGGTGACCACATAGACGTCGTCCACCCCCTGGTAGGCGTCCAGATATGCCTGGGGAGAGGGGCAGGAGGTGGACGGGGCGTGCTCGCTGTGGTGCATGGCCCACAGCAAATCGGCCTGGTCAAAGGTCTCGTCGTCCACAAAGGTGCTCTCATCCACCCGGATGGTCAGAGGGACTTTTACAAAGCAGGGATCCTGCAGCATCTGGGGGGTGAGGTCGCAGCAGCTGTCCACTACAATTTTAAAACTCATGTGTTCCATCTCCAGACATAATCTTAAAAATTATATTCGTGTAAATAGTTTACCATAGTCCGGCGGGAAAGTAAAGGGGAAATCAGTCCTCTCCCCCGCCCGCTTCGGCCTGCAGCTCCGCCTCCAGCTCCTGAAGGAGCTTGCGGTCGGCTTTGGAAGTGAGGTCCAGCTTTTCGTAGAGGTCGGGGCGGCGCTGGCGGGTACGGAGGATGGACTGCTTGCGCCGCCACTGGTCCACCTTGGCGTGGTTGCCCGAGAGCAGAATGGGCGGCACCGCCCGGCCGTGCCACACCTCCGGCCGGGAGTACTGGGGGGCCTCCAGCATGCCGTTCCAGTGGCTCTCATTTTCATAGCAGGAGGGGTCGGACAGCACTCCGGGCACCAGACGGCACACCGCGTCGGCCACGGCCATGGCGGGGATCTCTCCCCCGGTCATCACAAAGTCTCCCAGGGAGATCTCCTCGTCCACGCACTCCTCAATAAAGCGCTCGTCAATGCCCTCGTAGTGGCCGCACACCAGGATGAGCCGGTCATAGTCCGCCTTCAGCCGCCGGGCGTCACTCTGGGTGAAGGTCTTGCCCGCGGGAGACATGTAGATGGTATGCACCCGCTCCCCCGCCTCATTGCAGATGTGCTCCCAGCACCGAAAGAGCGGGTCGGCCTGCATCACCGCACCCCGGCCCCCGCCGTAGGGGTAGTCGTCCACCTGCTTTTGCTTATTGACCGTGTAGTCCCGGATCTGGTGGCACTCGATGCGGATATAGCCCCGCTCCTGCCCCCGGCCCAAAATGGACTCGCACAGCATATCTCCCACCACATCGGGAAATAATGTCATAATGTCAATGCGATACATCCTGCTTCATTCCTTTTTTGTTTACTAAGCGTCGCTATATTATACGAAATTTTCCGCCGGTTTTCAACGAGGTTTTCCAAAGTGAAGAAATTTCTTCTTTTCGGAAAAAAATCCTCCCCCTCTTCCCCAATTTGTGATATGATGAGGGATGGTAAAAAACCATCGGAAAGAGAGGTCATAATAGATGTATTGTATCCGCAAGGTCACCGAAGATCTCCTCTGGATCGGCGGCAACGACCGGCAGTCCCCCGTTTTTGAGGCTGCCCACCCCGTGCCTCGGGGCATGTCCTACAACGCATACCTGCTGCTGGATGAAAAGACCGTCCTGTTTGACACCGTGGACCGGGCCGTCCAGACCCAGTTCTTCGAAAACCTGGACCACGCCCTCGGGGGCCGGAAGCTGGACTATGTGGTGGTCCACCACATGGAGCCCGACCACGCCGCCACCCTGGGCGATCTGCTCATCCGCCACCCGGAGACGAAGATCGTCTGCAACGGCAAGGCGGTGAATCTGATCCGCCAGTTCCACTGCACCGACCCCAGCGGCGCCGTGCTGGTGGGCGAGGGGGACACCCTGTGCACCGGCCGGCACAACTTCACCTTTGTCTCCGCCCCCATGGTCCACTGGCCCGAGGTGGTGGTGAGCTATGACTCCACCGACAAGATCCTCTTCTCCGCCGACGCCTTCGGCACCTTCGGCGCCCTCAACGGCTACCTCTTTGCCGACGAGGTGGACTTTGCGCGGGACTGGATGGATGAGGCCCGGCGCTACTACACCAACATCGTGGGCAAGTACGGCCCCCAGGTCCAGGCCCTGCTGAAGAAGGCCGCCGCCCTGGACATCCAGATGATCTGCCCCCTCCACGGTCCCGTGTGGCGTAAGGACTTCTCCCTCATCCTGGACAAGTACGCCAAGTGGGCCGCCTATGAGCCTGAGGTCAAGGGCGTGCTCATCCCCTTCGCCTCCATCTACGGCGGCACCGAGACCGCCGCCAACATCCTGGCCTGCCGCCTGGCGGAGCTGGGGGTGAAGGTGGAGATGTACGATGTGTCCGTCACCCACTACTCCTATGTCCTGGCCGAGTGCTTCAAATATAGCCACATCGTCTTTGCGGCTCCCACCTTCAATAACGGCCTGTTTGACACCATGGAGCACCTCATGCGGGACCTGTGCCACCACAACTTCCAGAACCGCACTGTGGCCCTCATTCAGAACGGCTCCTGGGCCCCTGCCAGCGGCAAGCTGATGAGCGAGCTACTGTGCCAGATGAAGAACATGGAGCTGCTGGAGGCCCCCGTCACCCTGAAGTCCGCTCTGGCCCCCGGCCAGGAGCAGGAGCTGGAGGCCCTGGCCCAGGTTCTGGCGGCCTCCGTCAAGGGAGAGGAGCCTTCCCCCGCCCAGGAGGAAGCCCCCCAGGACAAGCCCCGGGGCTTTGTGTGCAAGATCTGCGGCTTCATCTATGAGAGCGACACCCTGCCCGAGGACTTTGTCTGCCCCATCTGCCGCCGTCCCGCCAGCGACTTTGAGCCGCTGAGCTGAAATTTATCAGAAAGGAGCGATAGCCATGAAACTGGTCTGCGATCTGTGCGGCTTCATCTACGATGAGGCCGTGGAGGGCCCCATGCCCGACGACTACGTCTGCCCCCTGTGCGGCGCCGACAAGAGCCACTTTGCCCCTGAGCAGTAAGAACCCCATCAAAAAACCGCCGGAGGATGTCCTCCGGCGGTTTTCTATGATAAAGCCTCACCGCACCATGGCCTCGGGGGCCACGTTCCGGGTGTGGCGGATCTCCTCCCACACGGTGGTGTTTTTCAGGAAGCTGGCCGCTGTGATGGGAAGCCACGTGAGCAAAAACAGCCAGTAGAACCCCAGGGCGGGCAGCAGACGGCGGTCCCACTTTCCCTCCATGGTGATGACGATGGCAGCCAGGGCGGTGGCCGTAAGAGCGGCGGAGCCCAGGTTGGCCGCCGCGGCCGCCAAAGCCGCCAGAATGGCCCCCTGCACCGTGAGGCAGCTCATAGCCGCCGCCAGGGCGCCTACCGCCATGCTGGCCAGGGCGGAGATCTGGTAGGCGGGGATGATGAGGGTGGCCCCCAGGTCGGCCAGGCCCAGGCGGGGCTGTTTCCCCATCTCCCGGACCACCGCCGGGAAATAGGCACGGGCCACCTGAATGGTGCCGCTGGTCCACCGGCGGCGCTGCTTGAAGGACTGCTCCCAGGAGTTGGGCTGCTCGTCATAGGTGATGGCCTTCGGCACCCAGCGCACCCGCTCTCCGGCCAGGATGGTCTGGGCGGTGAGCTCCAGGTCCTCGCTGATGGTCTGGGCCTTCCAGTCCCCCAGCTTGTCCAGCAGGCGCTGGGACACCATAAAGCCCGTCCCGCCGATCATGGCGGAGACCTCCAGAGCGCTTCGCCCGGCGTTGTGGAAGCGGTTCATCATCCAGTAGTAGATGGAATAGCTGCCGGAGATGGCGGTGTCATAGGGGTTCTTGCTGTCCCGGAAGCCCTGGGCCGCCCGTGCCCCGGCCATATAGGCGTGGTTCATTTCCATCAAAAAGTCCTTGTGGACCACATTGTCCGCGTCAAAGACACAGTAGGCATCGTACCGGCGGCCCCGGAGGCGGTGGTAGGCAAACTGAAGTACCTCCCCCTTGCTGTGGGCCTGACCGGGAAACTCCAGCACCTTGGCACCAAAGTTCCGGGCGGCCAGGGCGGTGTTGTCGGTACAGTTGTTGGGCAGCACCCAGATGTCATAGAGCTCGGGGGGATAGTTCTGGGTGAGCAGACTATTGATGAGCGGGCCAATGACCAGCTCCTCATTGCGCGCGGCGATGAGGACGGCAAACTTTGTCCGGGCGGGGTGCCAGCCGTAGTCCTCCGCCTTCTTCCAGCACAAGGCCCCTCCGGCCAGATACCAAAGGCCCCACAGGGCCATCACTACGCCCATAGCACCTGTCAGCGCCAGAGCGGCGGGGAATAACCAGTTCATAACAATACCTCCCTGCGGATCGTATACCTGGATTCTAGCAGGGGAATGTTAAGGATGGACTGGGAAAAGCTTTAAGATTTGATAAAGTTTTCTTAAGAAACCCTTCCGCTTTTTCTTTGCAGCGGGTTTACGTCCCTCGACAAACATTTACATTTTCTTCATTTGACAGTTTTTGCGAAAAGTTTTATACTGTAATTGTACATTATGCCGGACACCCACCCAGGGCACCAAATGAAGAGATCCAAAAGGCTGCCTCGGGGCGGCCTTTTTTGCTGTCCGGCCACCCCAGCCCCCATCGGCGGGGCCCGGAAAAGGAGGTCACTTTGCTTCGCTTTGAACACGTGAATCTGTCCTACGGAGGACAAACCATTTTAAACGACATTTCCTTTGAAATTGAGCAGGGCCAGTTTGCCGTTTTTATCGGCCCCTCGGGCTGCGGCAAGACCACCACCCTGAAGATGATCAACCGCCTCATCCAGCCCGACAGCGGCCGCATCTATCTGGATGGGAAGGACATCGCCACCATCGACCGCTATGAGCTGCGGCGGCACACGGGCTACGTCATCCAGCAGATCGGCCTGTTTCCCAACATGACGGTCCACCAGAACATCTGCGTGGTGCCAAAGCTTCTCAAGTGGCCGAAGGACAAGTGCGACCAGGTGGTCCGGGAGCTTTTGGAGATGGTGGGCCTGCCCTATGACCAGTACGCCCACAAGTACCCCAGCGAGATGTCCGGCGGCCAGCAGCAGCGCATCGGTATCCTCCGGGCTTTGGCGGCCTCCCCGCCGGTGGTGCTCATGGATGAGCCCTTCTCCGCTCTGGACCCCATGACAAGGCGCTCTCTCCAGCTGGAGGTGAAGAACCTGCAGCAAAAGCTCAATAAGACCATCATCTTCGTCACCCACGACATGGAGGAGGCTCTGGACCTGGCCGACGTCATCATCTTCATGGACCACGGCCGCATCGTCCAGATGGCGCCCCCGGAGGAGATGCTGGACTCCCCCGCCACCGACCAGATCCGGGCGTTTCTGGGCAAGCACCACACCGGCCCCTCCCCTGCCGAGCTCACCGTGGACCACTTCATGCGCACAGGCATCGTCACCGTCAACCAGAACCGGGGCATCAACGAGTGTGTCAGCCGCATGCAGCACTATAACGTGGACACCCTGCTGGTGGTGGACGAGTACCGGCGGTATCAGGGCACCGTCTCCATCGCCGACATCCGCCTCACCGGCCATGTGGTCAAGACCATCGGCCCCCTGGTGCGCAGCACCACCCCGGTGGTCCACGTGGGGGACAACGCCAAGGAGTGCTTCGACCAGCTCATTTCCAGCGGCTTCCCCTATCTGGTGGTCCTCAACGAGGACCAGACCGTGGCGGGCATTGTCACCAAAACCAGTATGGCCTCCGCCATGGCCGAGCAGCTGTGGGGGTGAGACGATGCGCGATGTTCTGATGTCCATTCTTCACGCCACCCTGGTGCACACCGGCTACACCCTGGTGTGCGTGGCCATCGGCTTTGTGCTGGGGGTGTCCATCGGCATAGGGCTCTCCCGGCTGCCCACCCTGTCCCGGTACCTGCTGCCTTTGCTGTCCATCCTGAACACCGTGCCGGGCATCGTCTTTATCGGCCTGCTCTTTATCTACCTGGGCATGACCCCCGCCACGGTGATCATCGCCCTGTCCATCTACGCCATGTTCCCGGTGCTGAAAAACACCGTCACCGGCCTCAATGGAGTGGATCAGCAATATAAAGAAGCAGCCCGTGGCTGCGGCATGAACCAGCTCCAGCGCCTGTGGCGGGTGGAGCTGCCCCTGGCCCTGCCCTCCATCATCGGGGGGCTTCGCATGTCCACCGTCTACACCGTCTCCTGGGCGGTGCTGGCCGCCATGATCGGCCTGGGCGGACTGGGGGACTTTATCTATAAAGGGGTCAGCTCCAACAACAACGCCCTCATCCTCCAGGGGGCCATTCCCGCCGCCGTTCTGGCCCTGGTGCTGGGCGCCCTGGTGGATCTGCTCCAGCGGTACGTCACCCGGCGCACCATGGGGAAAGGCAGGGTGAGTCCATGAGCCTGTCTATGATTTGGGACCACCTGTCCCTGGTGCTCTCCGCACTGACCCTGGCCATTGCCGCCGGGGTGCCCCTGGGGCTTCTGGCCTACCTGTCCCCCAAATTCGGAAAAGTCATTCTCTGGGTGGTGGACCTCATCCAAACCATCCCCGCCCTGGCCCTGCTGGGCCTCATCATGGTAGTGATGGACCCCGGTTCCCCCACGGCCATGCTGGGCCTGGCCCTCTATTCCCTGCTGCCCATCGTGCGCAACACCTGCCTGGGCCTTCAGCAGGTCCCCGGCCACCTGAAGGAGGCCGCCGCGGGCATGGGCATGCGCCGCAGCTACCGCATGACCCATGTGGACCTCCCCCTGGCCTTCCCCATGGTGGTCACGGGCATCCGCATTGCCGCCGTCAACGCCATCGGCACCGCCGTCTTTGCCGCCTTCGTGGGCGGGGGCGGCCTGGGCGGGCTGTTCTACACCGCCATCCGTCAGAAGGATACCCCCATGCTTCTGGCGGGCACCGGGGTACTCATGCTCATGGCCCTGGTGCTGGACGCCCTTTTGGGCTATGTGGAGCGGCGGCTGTCCTCCCACAGCCGCAAGAAGCTCCCCGCCCCGGTAAAAGCGGCGGGAGCGGGGGCCCTGGCCCTGGCGGGGGTGGCCCTGGTGGCCTATATGCTCCTGCCCGCCGACACCTCCGGCCAGCTCACCCTCTACGACGGGGACTACTCCGAGGTAAAGCTCATGCACGCCATGGTGGAGCAGCTGGTAGAGGACAAAACCGACCTGGAGGTGGTCATTCTGGACCAGATGACCCAGGTCAATAACCACAACGAGCTTAAGGGAGAAACCCCCAGCTGCGATCTGATGTTCAGCTATGACGGCACCATCCTCACCACGTTCCTGGGCCTGGACACCACCGACATCCCGGAGGGGATGACCCTCTACGACTTTGTCAATGAGACGGTCAGTGAGCGGGAGGGCCTTCACATGCTGGGCAAGGTGGGCCTCAATAACACCTACGCCATCGGCGTGACCCAGGATGTGGTGGACCAGTACGGCGTGAGTAAAATTTCCGACCTGGTGCCCATCGCCTCCTCCCTCCGGTTTGGGGCGGAGCACGAGTTCTTTACCGAGGAGGGCAGCATGAAGTACCAGCCCTTCGTGGATTTCTACGGCCTAACGTTCCAGTCGGCCACTCCGGTGGACGTGGTGCTCAAATATAACGCCGTGGAGTCGGGTTCCTTTGACGCCATGGTGGTCTACGCCACCGATGGGCTCAACAAGCGGGCCAATCTCACCATTCTGGAGGACGACCTGGGCTTCTTCCCCGAGTATTACGGAGCTCTCCTGGTGCGAAACGACCTGTTTGAGGACTTCTACGATGTGGCTCCCAACCTGGAGCAGGTACTGGAGCTGCTCACCGGCCAGGTCACCAGCGAGGACATGGTGGAGCTCACCTACGCCGTGGACGTGGACGGCCGCAGCGTCCAGGAGGTGGCCCATGAATTTCTGGTGGAAAAGGGCCTGTTGGAAGGCTGAATCTTCTGACAAAATACAAGCGCCCCGGCGTAACGGCCGGGGCGCTCAGCTTCACTAAAAAGCCCTCCTGCAAGGAGTTCCGCCGCCCGCAGACGGCGGAATCAATTTTAATCCGTCATTTCCGGCGACATGTGCGTCGGAAATGACACTTCTCACACAAGGCGGGCCGACTTTTCCGCAAGGAATCGAGGCCCAACTTGTGTGCAATCTTTTTCGAAAAAGTGGCTAAGCCACTTTTTCGATATGTTCAGCGCCCCGGCAAACAGGCCGGGGCGTTTTTTTGACATAGGACGGGCCGGAGGGCGCATAGTCTGAACCAATCAGATCATGCCAGCAAGGAGGACAGGACCATGGAGACCAGGATCGCGGAGCTTCGCTATAAGGAAGTCATCAGCGTGGAGGACGGCAGCCGCTTCGGCTTTGTGGGAGATATGGAGGTGGACCTGGACAGCGGCCAGGTGCGGGCCCTGGTGGTGCCGGGACGGCGGCGGCTGTTCGGCCTTCTGGGCCGGGAGGAGGACCGGTACATCCCCTGGAACGCGGTGCGCCGGTTTGGGGAGGACATCATCCTGGTGGAGGAACAGGGGACGCGCCGCCGCCCCAGGCGGGGGTAAAGGCCCATCTCCCCAGAATTATCCCGGCAAGGAAAAACCCTTTGTACCGATTAACGTGCAAAGGGTTTTATTTGGTTTCGCCGCCGGGGCGGCGAAACCACTCCATCCCTGCCTGCAGGCAAAACACTCAAACCTCCACTGCGGTATCCGTTTCAAAAAACCACAGCACCATCCGCCTGACCTCCCGCCCCAAAATCTGGGACAGGGCCTTTCCATAGGCCTCCAGCTGGGGGCGGTACTCCTCGGCCCGTTCCCGCTCTTTGCCGGGACGCACCTGATCGGTCTTGAAATCCAGAACGGTGAGGCCGTCCTCCCCCTCAAACCAGGCGTCAATGACGCCCTGGAGGAGGATTTCCTCCCCCTCCAGGCCGGGGTAGTAGTCCTGGGCCGGCACCAGCAGGGAGAACTTGAACTCCCGGCGGCATTCCTTTGCCCGGCACATTTCCCTTCCAATGGGGCTTTGCCAGAAGGCGGAGAGCTTTCCCGCATCGATGGCCTCACGCTGGAGGGACGTGAGAAAGCCCTGCGCCGTCAGGCGGTCCAGCTCTGCGGCAATGGCCTCTTCGCTGTGCTCCCCCTCCAATGGCAGGTATTCCATAGCCAGGTGGAGGGCGGTACCCCGCTGGGCGGGGGTGAGGCCCCGCTCTTTTGCAATAAATTGAGGCCGTGTCAAGGGTTTTCCCCTGCGGGTAGGCGCCTGGGCCTCCTCCGCCGCCTCCCGGTCCAGGGCCCGGCCCTTGATCTGGGTGGCGGTGAGCTTGGAAGGGACAAAGGCGGCCTTTTGGTGGGGATATTCCCAGGAAAGCCGCTCCCCCAGTCCCTCTATCTGGTCCTGGTCCTCCTGGGGCAGGTCTGTGAGCCGCCCCTCCCGCCGGGAGGGCTCCATAAGCCCCTGGCCCTCCACCCAGCGGATGTCCCACCGGGGGCCCAGGGTTTGGGCCACCACCTCGGCTGCTCCGGCCAGGGTGCGGAAAGCCTCCCCCTCCGGGCGGGTGAGGGCGTGGAGCAGCACCCAGGCCCCCACGCTCTGCTGCCCCTCCAGCACCATGGGTGGGATGGGCAGGGACAGGTCCTCCCCCAGCCGCTTCAGGGCACTGAGCCCGTCGGGGAGGGCGGCGGTGAGAATCAATTTTTCCCTGGCTCGGGTCATGGCCACATACAGAAGGCGCAGCTCCTCGGCCATCATCTCCCGTTCCAGCGCCCGCTTCACCCCACGGCGGGCCACCGTCTCATACTCCACCATCCGCTCCCGGTCCAGGCCCTTGGGGCCCACCCCCAGCACCGGATGGAACAGCACCGGACCCATCAGGTCCTCCCGGTTTAAGCGACGGGTGAGGCCGCACACCAGCACCACCGGCTTCTCCAGGCCCTTGGAGCGGTGGATGGACAGGATGGACACCCCGTCTCCCCCGCCCCCTCCTGGGGCCGGGAACCGGGAACCCAATTCCCGCAGGCGCTGCAGGCGCAGCAGGAAGGAAAAGAGACTGCGGCAGCCCCCCTCCTCCATCTGTCCGGCCAGGGCGTAGAGGCAGAGCAGGTTGTCCCGGCGCTCCGCGCCCCCCTCCATGGCCCCGAACAGTCCCAGGATGTTGGTTTTTTCATAGATGTGCCAGATGAGCTGGCGGCAGGTGCGCTCCCCCGCCCCAAAGCGCAGCTCCTCCAGGTCCTGAAGGAAGCGCCGGCAGTCCTCATCGCCCTTTTCGGCTCCCTTCACCAGGGCGGTATAGAAGTCCCCATCGCTTTCCGCGCGCAGCAGCGAGAGCTGGTCGGCGGTAAAGCCGTACACCGGCGAGCGCAGGGCAGCCAGCAGAGGCACGTCCTGGCGGGGGTTGTCCACCACTTGGAGGATGGCCAGGGCCACCTGCACCTCGGTAGTCTCAAAGAAATCCCCGCCCCCCTCCGCCGTCCAGGGGATGCCCTCCTCCCCCAGAGCACGCAGGTAGTGGTGCAGTACCGTACCGGGGCTGCGCAGCAGGATCATTACGTCGGAGGGGCGCACCGGCCGCAGGCCCTCCCCTTCCTCGATCATCAACGGCTTGTCCAGCAGCGCCCGGATCCGCCGGGCGGCAAACCGGGCCTCCAGCAGGTCCTTGCTCTCCTTTTCCCCCTCCTGGTCCCCCAGGCAGGACAGGTCCAGGGCGTGTAGCTCCAGGGCGTAGTCCTCCGGCTCGCCCAGAAACTCCTTCCCCGGCACCAGGGCCTGGTCATCGGTGTAGTCCAGCTCGCCGAATTCTGTTGACATAATGCTTCGGAACAGGTCATTGCACCCCTCCAGCACCACCCCACGGGAGCGGAAGTTCCGGGAGAGGAGCCGCTTGCGGGGTTCTCCTTCCTGCGCCTCATCCCCCATGGGGAAGCGGCGGTACTTGTCCAGAAAGATGGTGGGGTCGGCCAGGCGGAAGCGGTAGATGGACTGCTTCACGTCCCCCACCTCAAAGAGCTTCCGCCCCTCATCGGAAATGGCATAGAAGATGGCGTTTTGCACCTGGTTGGTGTCCTGGTACTCGTCCACCAGGATCTCGTCATAGCGGCTGCTCCAGAACTGGGCCAGCTGGGTGGGCTGTCCGTCCTCCCCCACCAGCAGCTCCACGGCAAAATGCTCCAGGTCGGAGAAGTCCAGCACCCCCCGGCGGCGCTTTTCCTTACGGTAGGCCTCCCCAAAGTCCAGCACCAGGTCCATCAGGGCCTGCACCGCCGGGCGGGACAGGGACAGCTCCTCCAGCAGGGCGGCGGTGTCCCCCTCCATGGTCTCGGCCACCTTGTCCAGCAGCTTCTTGCACCGGGTACGGATGGCCTTCAGCTCCTCCCCGGCCCGGAGGGCGGCCTCCTCCTCCATGGGGCTCACTTCCACCTTCCGCTTCTTCTTCCGCCCGGCGGCGGGGAACGGGATGGGCATGTGCCCGGCCGCCTCGTCCCAGGTGTTGGCCCTCAGCAGAGCCTCCACCTCCTCCAGGGTGGCGGAGAGGGACGGGGCGTAATTCTGCTCCAGCAGCTCATCTCCCGCTGTAAGGGAAAGAGCCTTTTCAAGCCGCTCCCGGCAGAAGGCGGCCTGGCGTTTGGCGTCCTCCAGGAGGAGGGCGCCCCAGGGGGTCTCACTGAGGTCGCCGATCCCCTCCAGACTCCAGAGCTTCTTTTGCTCCATAAGCCAGCAGCGGGGGTCGGGGTGGCTCTGCACCCGGAGGAAGATGTCCATGGCGATCTGGGCCAAACGGCTGTCGTCCCGGCCCGCCCCCAGGGTGTCGGCCAAACGGGCAAAGGGGCTGCCCTCCTCCAGGTCCTCATACCGGCCATCCAGCACCTCCTCCAGGACCTCCGAGCGGAGGACGGCGCTCTCCCCCTCGTCACACAGCCGGAAGTCCCCGTCCAGGTCCAGCAGGTGGCCGCTCTCCCGCAGCAGAGCGGAGCAGAAGGAATGGATGGTGGAGATCTGGGCCTTGTAGACCAGGGTGGTCTGGCGGCGCAGATGCCGGTCGTTGGGCTGCTCCCCCAGGCGCTTGGACAGCTCCTGGGCGATGCGCCCCCGCAGCTCTCCGGCGGCGGCCTTGGTGTAGGTGATGACCAGGAAGCGGTCGATGTCCAGCCCCTCCCCGGTCACCCGGTCCAGCAGCCGTTCCACCAGCACCCGTGTCTTGCCCGACCCGGCGGCGGCGGACACCAGCAGCTCCCCGCCCCGGTCGTCTACAATATCCCGTTGTTCCTGTGTCAGGGGAAAGGCCATGGCCCCCGCCTCCTCTCAATCACTTACAGAATCATCACAAAGGTGCCCAGGGTAATGAGCACGCCCCCGATGATTTTGGTCATGGTCACCTTCTCTCCCAGCACCACAAAGGCCAGCACCATGGAGAGGACCACGCTGAACTTGTCAATTGGAATCACTTTACTGGCCTCTCCCATCTGAAGGGCATAGAAATAGCACAGCCAGCTGAGACCCGTGGCTGCTCCGGACAGGATGAGATAGGTCCAGCCCTTGGCGGTGATGTCGGCGATCCCCGCCTGCTTGCCCGTAAGGAACACGATCCCCCAGGCCATCACCAGCACCACCACCGTACGGATGGCGGTGGCCAGATTGGAGTTGATGCCTTCCATGCCCAGTTTGGCGAAAATACCCGTCAGGGCGGCAAAGCCCGCGGACAGCATAGCTAATACGATCCACATATCTCTTCCCCACTTTCCCCGTTCCGGTTATTCTTTCAAAATGTCCAAAAACCGCTCAATGCGGATGCCCTTGTTCTTTTCGATCTCGTCCTGCTCCAGGAAAATGAGCCGCTCGATCACGTCCATGGCCCGCTTCACCGCACGGGGGAAGGACTTGCCCGCCAGCAGCTCCCCGGCCAGCACCGCGGAAAACATGTCACCGGTGCCTGGAAAATGGACCTTAATGAGGCGGTAGGGAATGGTGAAGTACTCCCCGCTGTGGTGGTCGTAGCCCCAGACCACGGAATTGCCCGTCTCCGCCTCCTTGCCGCTGGTAATGACCACGCTCCGGGGACCGAAGGAGAGAAGGCCGTCCACCATCCGCCGGGCCTCGTCCCGTGTGAGGGCCTGCTTGCCCTCGCACTGGCCGGTGAGAAATTCCCCTTCCGTGAGATTGGGGACGATCACGTCGGCCACCCCCAGCAATCGGCGCATGTTGTCTACGGTCTCGGCGTCCACGCCGTTATAGAGCTTCCCCTCGTCCCCCATGATGGGGTCGGTCATCACCAAAAGTCCCTCCTTCTTCTGGGAGGCGATAAAGTCCCGGATGATGCCCACCTGGGCCGCCGAGGCCAGAAAGCCGGTGGTGATGCAGTCAAACTGGAACCCCAGCTGCTTCCACGCGGCGATGGCCTTCACCATATAATCGGTGGTATCCAGGATATGGAACGTGCCGTAGTCCAGGGTGTTGGACACCAGGGCGGTGGGCAGGTTATAGACGCTGTGGCCCATGCTGGACAGAATGGGCAGCATGGCGGCCAGGGCCACCTTGCCGTAGCCGCACATATCGTTGATAATGAGAATGTTTTTGTTTTGTTCCATGGCGATATGATCTCCTAACCTTTTGTTTCCTCCACCAGCGTCCAGAACTCCTGGGCGCTGAGGCCGGGCAGCCACCGCTTGCAGTCCCCGCCCCGGCCGGGCTCAAAGTGGCAGGCGGCGGCGTAGTCACAGTAGCGGCAGGCATTTTTCTCCGGGCTGCGCCAGAAGGGGTCGGCGGCGATGTTGCCCGCTTTCAGCTCCCGGCAGATCTCCTCCAGCACCTTCTGGATGTGCCGGCCCAGCTTCCCCAGTTGTTCGGCACTGCACAGGGCCTCACCGGTGATGGCCCCGGTAGACTTGCTCACCTTCAGGGGCAGGAAGCGGTAGCCCCCCTCCCCGGCAGCCTCCATGGCCTCCAGTACGTTGGGGTCGTCCACCACAAGGCCGCTGCGGGTCAGCTCCTTGTCCACCTTCTTTTGAAGCTCTTCGTCCCCCATGGTGCGGCTGCCCCGGACGATGGCCTCCCGCGCCGGGAGATACAGGACCCCGTCCCCCTCCACCGGCAGACCGTAAAGGGCTTGTCCTTTCTCCTCCAGGGTGAAGAGGTACAGGAGCATTTGAAGCCCCAGGCCGTTCCAGACCTCGGTGAGGTCAAAGCTTTTACGCCCGGTCTTATAGTCCACCACCCGCAGATGGAGCTTTCCATCCTCCACCCAGCCGTCCACCCGGTCCACAAAGCCGGAAATGCTGAGGGTCACCCCGTCTACAGTGAGCTCCACCGGGGGCAGGTCTCCGCCCCGGCCAAAGCCCAGCTCAAAGGAGATGGGTTTGAATTTGGAACACAGCAGCTCCTGGGCCACGTTGTCCACCACCGCCTGTACCGTGCGCAGAAGCCGCCGGAACAGGTACTGGAACCGCGCCGTCTGGCCTTCCAGCCCCCCCAGCTCCTCGGTGACATAGCGCTCCACCGCCGCTTTCGTCAGCGCCCGCAGCCGGGCCTGGCGGTCAACGTCCGCCGTGTCCTCCATACCGGGGATGGTGGTCTGCTGAAACATCTCATCCTGGAGCACGTGCTCCAATACATAGTGGACAAAGGTACCATATTCAGGTGCTGTAAAGCCCGCAGGCTTGCGGGGTTCTGCCCGGAGCCCATAGCGCATGAAATAGGAGAAGTGGCAGGATTTATACTTGTCCATCCGGGAGGCGGACATGGGCACCTTCCGTCCATAGAGCCTCTCCGCCGCCTGCGTGGACAGGCTGCCCCGCTGCCAGCGGGCTGCCCGGCACAGGCCTTCCAGGGGCCGCTCCAGCCCTGGGACATTCTCCAGGGCCCGGCACACCGCCAGATTGCTTCCCGCCAGCTCCAGGGCGGGCAGCGGAGCCTGCAGGCGGAAGGAACCGTGGAGGTCCTCCTCCCGGCACACCGCTGCGTCGGAAAAGAGCAGCTCCAGGCGGCTCACCAGAAAGCTGGGCCGCCGCTCCTCCTCGCCAGGGCCCAGGTCAGGCCAGGACACCAGCAGCTTTTCCCTGGGCCGGGCACAGATCAGGTAGATGGAGGTCATCTCCCGGTAAAGCAGGTCCCGCTGGCTCTGCTCCGCCTCCAGGCCGTAGCTGGCCAGCAGCGCCCGGTCGTCATCGGAGAGAAGGCCCGGACTGTCGCTCACCTGGGGCAGGGAGCTGTCGTCCGCCCCCAGCAGAAACAGCACCTTTACCGGGTGGCCGGTGAGCCGCTGGAGCTCTCCCGCCGTCACCCGGTCCAGGGACACGGGGATGGTGCCCACGTCATACTGGGAGAGCACCAGACGGAAGAGCTTGGAGAATTCCTCCAGCTCCATAGGGGCCTCCCCCAAAAGCTGGGCGCACTGTTCCAAAGCCAGCTTCAGGATATCCCAGAGCTGGCGGTACTCCTCGGAAAGGGCGGGCTGTCCCCGCTCTTCCAGCTGCCGCACCCGGTCGTCCAGCCGCTCCGGAAGGCCGATCTCCTCCATAAACATGTAAAGTGCTTTCGCCTGACCCTCTCCGGTTTTCAAGGAATTTTTCCGCAGACGTTCCAGGGGCCCGGCCACCTGGCGCCGGGCTGCGTCCAGCCGCTCCACCAGGGCCTTGTCCTCCTCGCTCCAGGGAAGGCCATACCCCTTCGGGTGCCAGGGCCAGGGCTTCTTTTGCGTCCAGCGGCTGCCCCGGATGTCCCACCGGAGCACATAGTTTTCCAAAAGGTCCCGGTCCTCCTCCGGCAAGTCGGTGAGGCCCGTTTTTAAATAGCGGAACACGTCTTCATAGCGGTACTCCCCCGCCGCCGTCTCCAACGCGGCGGTGACCAGGGCCAGCACCGGCTTTTCCAAAATGTCCGTCATGGCCGAGGAGAACACCGGTACCCCATACCGGGGGAACACCGACTCGATGAGGTCCCGGTAGGAAGCGTAGTCCCGTGCGGCCACGCCCATGTCCCGGAAGCGGAAGCCCTCCTCCCGGACCAGCTGCAGCATCCGCCCGGCGGCCCACTCCACCTCGCCCCGCCGGTCCCGGCCGCGGAAGAGCTCCACCGCCCCTTCGGCGGGGACCGGTTCCACCCGTTCCTGGGCAAATAGGTTCTGTTCCAGATAAACCAGCGCGGGATTCTTTCCTGTGTTCATATTGACAAGGTGTTCTACTTCACAAGGTATCCCCCGCTTTTGGGCCAGAGAAAGCAGCTGGCGGGCGGTCTTGCGGGCGGGAGAAAAGATCCCGGTGCCCCCCTCGTCCTCCTCCAGGTGGTCGCAGGTGAGGGTGAGGGTCATGTTGGCCCCCTGGGCCATAAGCAGCTCCAGCACCCGGCGCTGCTGGGGGGTAAAGTCGGTAAAGCCGTCCAACCAGAAGTCCTTGCCCTCCCCCCAGGGGCAGGTGAGCAGCTTATCCGCCCCACGGGTGAGCCGGTCACGGGGGTCCAGGGCCCCCAGGGCGGTGAGCGCCTGATACTCCCCCAGAATCAGCCCCAGGTCAAAGAGCTTGTCCCCCTCGGGTCCGGGATTGTCCTGTCCGGCCTGGAGCAGCTTGTCCGGAGGGATGCAGGCCCCCTTCAGCTCGTCCGCCGTGGCCAGCAGGGACTGGAGAAAGGGGGCGCGTTTGGAAGGCCGGCCATAGACCTTCAGCTGGGTGCTCAGGCTCTGCACCGCCCGGTACATGAGCAGCAGCCGTCCTCCCTCGTCCAGCTCCTCCTCCCCCAGTCCCCCCGCCGTGTGAAAGATCCGGTTGCAGAGGCGGGAAAAGGACAGCACCTCTGCCCGAAGGCTGATTTCCGGCCCGCCGAAGCGGCACAGGGCCCGCTCAGCCTCATGGGACTGCTGCTCGGGGACCAGGAGCACCTGAGCACGCACCTGTCCTGCCGCACAAAGCCGCCGCAGCACCAGCTCCGTCTTGCCGCAGCCCGCCCGGCCCAGAATGACCTTGAACATAGGGCCCCTCCTCTCTCAAACATTCGTATGGGACATTGTACCACACTTTTCCGGGGAAAAAAAGCCCTGGGAAACAGGCGCGGCAGGCCATTCCCCTTTGGAGAAGGGCGCTTTTTTCCGGTCCACAAACCTCCAAAATCCCCCTGGATCTGGTTCAGATATAATAAAAAATATGGAAAACACCCCAACGCTCCTGGAAATTCCCTTGTATTTTCCATCCCTTTCTGTTAAAATTTGCCTGGACTGCCGCGCGCAGTCCCTTGACGGCCCGGCCTCTTTTCCTTCCGGGCCTATTTCATTGGAAAGGAAGATTTTTCATGAAAAAACGCCTCCGCTCTGCCTGCTGCCGGCTGCTGTCCGCGGCCCTGCTGGCAGGGCTGATGTGCACCCCCGCGGCAGCTGTTCCGGATCTGACCCTGGAAGATGGGATCAAGCCCATTGCCTATCAGTTCCTGGACGCCGACGGCCAGAGCGCCGACTACCCCTCCGTGGAGGAGAGCTTTCACGTGGGAGTCAACTATGTGAAATCCGGGACCTTCAACACCTATCCGGTGGAGGGCTACTATACCATCCCGGCGGACGCATCCCTGACCCTGTTTAACCAGGGCGGCGTACAGGACTGCTACCTGACCATCTCCGTGGTGTCCTTTGAGGAGATGGACAAGGCGCAGATCGAGGCCAAATATGCCCGGAAAATCGAAAAGCAAAATAGCCTCACCCCCGACGAGCCGGTGGAGCTGGAGGAGGAGCTTACCTATTACGTCTACTCCGAGACCGACTGGGGCGGAAAGTACCTGCTGGACGACGGCACCTGGGTCAATGGGGCCAGCAACCCCCAGAACATCCTGAAAGTGGAGGAACGGGGCTCCCACACCTTCTCCCTCCCTGACGCGGCCGAGGGACAGATGTACCGGGTGGATTTCCAGGCCCACTATCCCAAATCCAAAAAACCGGACTACTACTACTTCTGGCGCTTCTATGTGAAAATTGATTCCCAGGCCCAGAGCGGCTCTGAGAGCACCGAAGAATCGGGCGGGCAGACGGAGCCCCAGGAGCCGGAGCAGCCCGCCGCCTTCTCTGACGTGGCCGCCAACGCCTGGTACGCCAAGAGCGTGGCCTGGGCCGTGGAACAGGGCGTCACCAGCGGTACGGGAAGCAATACCTTCTCCCCGAAAAAAACCTGTACCACCGCGGAGATCCTCACCTTCCTGTGGCGTGCGGCCGGTTCTCCCCAGCCCACCACAACGGACAATCCTTTCTCCGACGTCGCCAAGGACGCCTGGTACCGGACCCCCGCCCTCTGGGCCTATGAGCAGGGCCTGGTTTCCGGCCCCCAGCTTTCGGGAGATACCCCCTGCACCCGCGCCAACACCATGGTATTCCTGTGGAAGCTGGCCGGGGCCCCTGAGATGGACGCCCCCGCCTTTTCCGATGTTGACCCCGATGCCGACTATGCTCAGGCGGTGGCCTGGGCCGTGCAGGAGGGGATCACCAGCGGCACCGGGGAAGCTGCCTTCTCCCCGGAGGCGATCTGTGACCGCAGCCAGATCGTCACCTTCCTCTATCAGAACTTCGGCAAAACCGAATAAACAAAAAAACCCCCGGCCGTCTGGCCGGGGGTTTTTCGGTCTATTAGGTGGGGTTGACGGTGTAGTTGGGAGCTTCCTTGGTGATGTAGATATCGTGGGGGTGAGACTCCCGGAGACCGGCGGCGGTGATCTGCATGAACTGGGCCTTGGTGTGCAGCTGCTCCACATTGTGGCAGCCGGTGTAGCCCATACCGGCCTTCAGGCCGCCCATGAGCTGGTAAATGGTCTCGCTGGCCAGTCCCTTGTAAGGCACACGGCCCTCCACGCCCTCGGGCACCAGCTTCTTGTTGTTCTGCTGGAAGTAGCGGTCCTTGGAGCCGTGGTTCATAGCGGCCAGGGAGCCCATGCCCCGGTAGACCTTGAACTGACGGCCCTGGAACACCTCGGTGTCCCCCGGAGACTCCTCACAGCCGGCCAGCAGGGAGCCCAGCATGACCACGCTGGCGCCGGCAGCCAGAGCCTTGGCGATGTCGCCGGAGAACTTCACGCCGCCGTCGGCAATGATGGGGATGTCGTACTCCGCGGCCACGCAGGCGGCGTCGTAGACGGCAGTGATCTGAGGCACGCCGATACCGGCCACCACACGGGTGGTACAGATGGAGCCGGGGCCAATGCCGATCTTCACGCAGTCGGCGCCCGCCTCGATGAGGGCGCGGGTGCCCTCTGCGGTGGCCACGTTGCCGGCGATGAGCTGCACGTCGGGGTACAGGGACTTAATGCGCTTGACGCAGTTGATAATGTTCTGGGAATGGCCATGGGCGGAATCCAGGCACAGCACGTCGGCGCCCGCCTCCACCAGGGCGGCCACCCGGTCCAGCACGTCGGCGGTAACACCAATGGCGGCGCCCACCAGCAGACGGCCCTTCTCGTCACGGGCGGAGTTGGGGTAGACCTCGGCCTTCTCGATGTCCTTGATGGTAATGAGGCCCTTCAGGCGGAACTCGCTGTCCACGATGGGCAGCTTCTCGATCTTGTGCTGACGGAGGATCTCCTTGGCCTCGGTCAAGGTGGTGCCCTCGGGCGCGGTGACCAGGTTCTCCTTGGTCATCACGTTGTCGATGAGCTTATTCATGTCCGTCTCAAACTTCATGTCGCGGTTGGTGATGATACCGATGAGACGACCGTTGTCGCAGATGGGCACGCCGGAGATGCGGTACTTAGCCATCAGCTCGTCGGCCTCAGCCAGGGTGTGGCCTGGGCCCAGCCAGAAGGGATTGGTGATGACGCCGTTCTCACTGCGTTTGACCATGTCCACCTGCTCTGCCTGCTGGCTGATGGACATATTTTTATGAATGATGCCAATGCCGCCCTCCCGGGCGATGGCGATGGCCATGCGGTACTCGGTAACGGTATCCATGGCGGCGCTGATCAGAGGGATATTCAGACGAATCTTCTTTGTCAGGCGGGTGTGCAGATCAATGTCGGCGGGCAGCACATCACTGGCGGCAGGGATGAGCAGCACATCGTCAAAGGTCAGCCCCTGCTTGACAAACTTCTGAGCGGCGTCCTGATTGACCATACTCAAACAACTCCTTTTCCGCCCCGTTTCCGGGGCTGCGTTCTTCCGTGAATGGATATTAGATTTATTGTAACCTCTGTGGGAAATCCTGTCAAGAAAAGAGTTCACCGAAAATCATGGCGGACTCAAAGCGGGATTTTCCCGCCTCATCCACCCCTAACACAAACCGTCCATCCCCCTGGCCGGCACACTGGATGTCCAGCACCTCCCCAGGGCGGCACTCGGCCAGATAGCCGATCTGCATCTCCGCCAGAAAACGGTTTTCCGGCAGCTTCTCCAGCTCCACCGCGTCACAGATAAAGTCGGCGTAGCGGGTGTTGTTCACGTGACCGTTTACATCGGTGTCGCTGTAGCGCATCTTCCGACGGTCCACGCTCTGAAGGCCGTCAGGCCGGTGGAGCTTGGAGAGGGTCATGGTCTTGCACAGCTCCTCTCCGCTGGTGCCCGCCAGCTCAGTAATGGCGCCCAGCCGCATGAGCTTATGGCCGTTGAGGCTGGCCAGCACCCAGGCGGACACCGATTCGCCCACCTGCTCGTCCCCGGCAAAGATGTCATAGTCCCGGTACATGATGGCCCCGTGGCCGCCCCGGTGCCAGGTGCGGATGGTGAGCTTGTCCTCATAGTGAAGGGGCCGGGACAGCCGGAACCAGGACCGGGCCAGCATCCAGAAGGCCCCGTACCGCTCCACAAGGACTTCCCGGTCAAAGCCCCCGTCCTCCGCGGCCAGGGTGGCGGCGTTTTGCAGGTGGTTCAAGAGGGCTGACGCCTTGCAGTGTCCCCGCCCGTCCACGTCCAGGCCGGACAGGCGGAAGCTGCACTCATAAAATGTGCTCATGTTTTGTCCTTTCCTCGAATTAAAAGCGAAGTTTTACAGCAGATATCGTCAATATCGTCGGCGGTGGCGGCGGGAATGCGCATTTCGGCCCCACAGTCCTGGCAGATGAGGTCCACGGAACTGAAATTCACCCGGAAGGTCCACTTCTTCGACCCGCAGGCGCAGGAGATGCCCCCCCGCTTGGCAATGTCCCGGATCTCCCCCAGGACCTCCTCCATCACCAGGGGATCGAGGAATGCGCCGTCCTTGGCCGCGTCCTCCCCCAGCTTGTCCACCGCCTGCTCCAGCCGGGCGGTGGCGGCGTAGACGGGGCCCTCCTCCCCCACATAGCAGCAATCCAGCCCCGACTGGGCACAGGAGAAGGCCAGGGCCTTCTCCCGGATGAACGACTGGGAGGAACAGGACACCTCGTGCTCCCGCCCGCAGAAGAGGCAGGGCACCTTCAGCCGCACCCGATTGGGCAGAAACTCCACCAGCAGTTCCGACTTGCCGCAGGGGCACTTGATGTGGGCGGGCTGGGCCGCCAGGGAAAACAGGTCCCGCTCCACGATCACCGACTGGAGGCAGTTGGGGCAGATATAGG
The DNA here is from genome assembly GCA_944385035.1 of uncultured Oscillospiraceae bacterium. Lineage (GTDB taxonomy): Bacteria > Bacillota > Clostridia > Oscillospirales > Oscillospiraceae > Lawsonibacter. The sequence continues at coordinate 131,160 of CALWVV010000004.1, forward strand.
AGAGGAACCGCTTTGTCTCTTGTACCATGAAAAAATCTCCTTACCGCTTTTCCTTCTTTTCCCGGCGCTGCTCATCGGCCTCATAGGCCTTGATGATCTTCTGCACCATGGCGTGGCGGACCACGTCGGCCTCTCCCAGGCGCATGATGGCAATGCCCTCCACGCCCTTGAGAACCCGCATGGCCTCTCGGAGGCCGGAGACCTTGTCTCCGGGCAGGTCGATCTGGGTGACGTCGCCGGTGATGACGATTTTGGAGCCGAAGCCCAGGCGGGTGAGGAACATCTTCATCTGCTCCCGGGAGGTGTTCTGGGCCTCGTCCAGGATGATGAAGGAGTCATCCAGGGTGCGCCCGCGCATATAGGCCAGGGGGGCTACCTCGATGTTGCCCCGCTCCAGGTATTTCTGATAAGTCTCCGGGCCCAGCATTTCAAAGAGGGCATCGTACAGGGGGCGCAGATAGGGGTCTACCTTGCTCTGCAAATCGCCGGGCAGGAAGCCCAGCCGCTCCCCCGCCTCCACGGCGGGGCGGGTGAGGATGATGCGGTTAATCTCCTTGGCCCGGAAGGCGGCCACCGCCGCCGCCACCGCCAGATAGGTCTTGCCGGTACCGGCCGGGCCGATGCCCAGGGTGACCACATTGTCCCGGATGGCCTCTACATACTTCTTCTGGCCCAGGGTCTTGGCCTTGATGGGCTTGCCCTTGGCGGTGATGCACAGCACATCGGCGGCCAGGCTGACGATCTGGCTCTCCTTGCCCTCCCGCACCAGCTGGATGATATAGCGCACGTTCTGCTCATGGATGGTCTCCCCCTTGGAGGCCAGCTGCATGAGGTTCTCAATGGCCCGGACGGCCAGCATGACACCCTCCGGGTCCTCCCCCGCCACCTTCAGCTGGGAATCCCGGCTTACCACCGTCACCCCCAGCTCATGCTCAATGAGGCGGATGTTTTCATCAAAGGAGCCGAAGACGTTGATGGTCTCCTCCAGCCGCTCCAGGCTGATGGTCTGTTCTGTCATTGGTATTGATCTCCTGCCTTATCCTGTGGGGGCCTGTGCCCCCTGAAATTCACGCATCGCCCGTCCGGGCTGTTCGGTGGTGATCTCCTCCCGGCACTCGGCGTATAGGGTGACCGCCAGCGTCTCCCCCTCCACCCTGGCCTCATACCGGCTGGCGGACACGGTGCCATCTTCTCCAATGAGGGTATGAAGCTGCTTTCTCAGGCGCTGCTCCAGCATAGTTTGAGCGGCCTGCTGGTCCAGAGCGAGGGCGACGGGCTCATATTCCCGAAACACCTCCCGCTGGAGGCTTATGTCCAGGGGAAGCTGACGTACTGTGGTTATTTTATCATAGATGGGCCAGGAAATGCTAGTGGTTCCGAAAATTTCGATGCGCCGGCCAAAGACGTTCAGCGACCAGCAGCTTGCCTCCCGGCCGGTGTAGTCCTTGCCCTGGGCGGTGAGGGGGATGGAGGCGGTGAGGGTGCGCCAGGTGCGGGCCCATACCCGCCCCCGGGCGTGGGTCTGGAAGTAGCGGGTGGGGGCGTCGCTGTAAAGGGGCGGCTCCATGGTGACGGTGCCGGAAATGAGAATGTCCCCCTTTGCCACCGTGTCCCCCGCCTTCACCAGGCTGTCCCCCAGCTCGGGCTCCACCTTCAAAACAAGCCCATCGGCCTGGGCGGCCAGGTCGATGTTCTCGGCTACATCCACCCGCTTCGGGGGCTCCACCACCTCCCGGACGATGACCTCCAGGCGGGTGCCGTGAAGGTTTAATGCCATAAAGGACAGCTCAGGCAGCTCCACCAGGGCGTCCTGGGCCAGCTGTTTGCGCTCCAGAGCCGGGCCATACACCCCTGGGTGCACCCCCAAAAGGCGCAGCTGGGTCAGGATGACCGGCGTAGGCACCCGCTCGTTGCCCTTCACCTCGATGGTGAGGACAAACCGGGAAAACACAAGCACCGCCAACAGGGTAAGCCCCAGCCCCAGCAAAAAGGCATAGCGGGTGCGAAAGCGCGCCAGAAAATCGGGCAGGCCCCGGCTGCGCTCCACCGCTCCCTCGCCCCCCAGCTGTCCGGCCAGCTCCAGGATCCGGTCCCGGTGCCGCCGCCGGGCAGTAAGGCGGACGGTGTTCCCGTCCAGCCAGTCCATGGCCCAAAATTCCAGATTTTCCTGGGCACACAGGTTGACAAACCGCTCGGGAAAGGGCACGGTGACCTGGATCACCACCATCCCCCGGAGAAAATTGAACAGCCACTTCATCTCCCAGCCTCCCTAGTTCAGGGCGATCTGGACGATCCGCCCGGTGATGAGCAGCTCCAGCCCCGTCATGGCCCGCAGCTCCAGGCCCTCCCCCGCGATTTTAATGAGATAGGCCCCGCCGCTGACATGGATCTCCTCCGGGCCGTAGGCCAAAATCCCCCGGTGGTTTTCCACCCGCAGCTCCTTGTCCCCCACCAGTTCCAGCCGGGGCAGGCCCGCCACCGCGTCGGCGGGAAGGTCAAAGACCTGGGCCGTCTTTTCCAAAATGCCGCTTTTCCGGCTTTTCCCCTCCATTGCAGATCACCTCTCCCCTATTTGTATGAGGGAAGGGGCGGCAAACAGAAGTAAAAAAAGACCGCCGGGCCCTGGTTTTTCCATAGGCCCGGCAGTTTTGGTCGTTAGGCGGCGTTTTCGCTGTTCTGGGGGTCGAGTTTCTTTCCCTCTATACCGGAGAAGAGGGCCTCCCCCTGGTCAGGGGTCAGCTGGATGGCGGAGGCATTCAACGCCGCATCCGCGCTCTTCCGGGCGTTGATGGTCAGGCTGTACCCGTCCAGGATGGAGCTGGGCTGGGCCACGGCGCTCTCGTCCTGGGGAGCGGGAACGGCGTGGTCGATGGTCACCTGGTCCCCTGCGTTGAGGGTCACCACCTCCCGGTTCTGGGCGGCGGAGATGGAGTAGAAGACCTCCTCCCCCTCCAGGCGGATGAAGTAATAGGTGTTCCCTTCCAGAACGGCGGTGCGGATCTCAGCCACGATGCCGCTGGCCTGGGTCTGGGGAAGCTCCTCAGACTGGGTGATTCCCTTGTCGGAGAGATAGCGGATATAGCTCTGTTCACACTGGGAGACGCTGGTGCCGGTGGCCACGATCTGGTACTGGGCCACGTTCACCATGGCATACATCTTCACCAGGTTGTCCTGGCCCTTCAGGGGGATGAAATAGGTGGGCTCCCCGGCGATGTTGATGAGCAGAGGGAAGGTGGCGATATAGCCCAGGTCCTGGACCACGCTCTGGGCCGATGACATGGCGGCGTACTCGGTAGCGCCGGCGGCGGTGTAGAATTTGGTCTCTTTGGTGCGCTGGTTGGAGAGCAGGAAGCCCAGGTTGGACTGGTCGGCGTTGGCGGAGGTGACGCCGGTATAGACATACACATCGTCGTTGAGGGCGATGTAGTTATACCCCTCCGTGGTCACGGTCACATCCCGCTGGCCCAGAATGGAATTGATAAAGCCGTTGATGAGGGTGCCGTAGTAGTCATACTGCTCCATGATGAGCTGGGGGGTGTAGACGTTGTCCACCCAGGTGGGCACGTCGGCGATGTCGTAGTAGGTGCTCTCGCCGGTGACGGCGTTGCACAGCACCGCCCCCTTGATGTCCTTGCCGCCGAACAGGCCGATGGTCTTTACCACACGGGGGGCGATCCACCAGGGCTGGCCCTCCTCGTCAATTTCGAACTGAGGAGTGTCGAACATGAAGGTGGGATACTGGAAGCGCAGGTGGCGCATGATGTTGCGGTTGAGGGGCTCAGAGAAGGAGTACTTCATCCCCTCGGTAAGGCGCACCACGCTGGCCTCCTGGGTGACCATGTCCACCAGCACATAGGCGCTCAGGCCCTCTCCCCGGTTGGTGAACCACTTGATAAGGTCGGCGTAGGCAATGGGGGCCACCCGCACAGGACGGCCCTGGTAGTTGATCTGGGTGGAGTCGTTGGAGTACTCAAACTGGCTGACCATGTCGCTGAGGGTACCCATCTGGCGGTCGCCCAGGTACTCGGCGCTGTCCCGGTCCAGGGTGGGGATCTTGTCAAAGGAGATCTGGCTGATGTCCTGGGCAAAGGTGCCCTTTTCCACCGTCAGAAGCTCCCGGTAGGCCCCCGCCCGGAAGATGGGCAGAGAGATGATCTGCCCCACCAGAGCCACGGCGACCACGGCCACAAACAAAATGCCAACAGGCAGGCAGCTCTGCTTGATAAACTTCAGCCATTCCCGCACCTGGGCCTTGGGGGTGCGCACCACGTTGTCCCCCGCCTTGGCGGAGAGAATGAAAATGGAGATGGTATACACCACGCACAAAAGGGCCAGGAAGGTATAAAAGTCCGCTGACTGGGGGTTCAGGGCGGGCAGGGACACATAGAAGTCTACAAACCCCACCGCCGCCGTGATGAGCAGGCTCAGCAGGATCCTGCCCCCTTTTCCCATGGGCTTGCGGGCCTTGGAATCGTTGTTTTTCAAATTGATTTCTCCTTTTTGACACGGCGCAGTCCCGCCGTAAAATTAGTTATAGGATATACGCTTTCGGGAAAAAAAGCAATGAAGAACAGATTAAAATTTCTGAAGAATCCCTAGCCCCTTGTCAAACGGGGAAAAATCAAATATAATGGCCCCACAGCGCAAACTATGTAATGGAGGAAGAAATTATGGCTTTGGACATGAAGTATTTTGAGGAGATGGAGGCCAAGATCCCCCACGGCAAGGTCCGTACCCGCTTCGCCCCCTCCCCCACCGGCTATATGCACATCGGCAACCTGCGCACCGCCCTGTACACCTGGCTCATCGCCCGCAATGCCGGGGGCACCTTTATCCTGCGCATTGAGGACACCGACCAGACCCGCCAGGTAGAGGGCGCCACCGAGCTCATCTACAAGACCCTGGCCGAGTGCCATCTGGACCACGACGAGGGTCCCGATGTGGGCGGCCCTGTGGCCCCCTATATCCAGACCCAGCGCCGGGACACCTATGGCAAGTACGCCCGCCTGCTGGTGGAGCGGGGCCACGCCTACTACTGCTTCTGCGAAAAGACCGAGAGCGAGGAGGACTCCGGGGACTTTAATCGCGCCGCCGACCCCTGCCGCGACCTGCCTCTGGCCGAGGCCCAGGCCCGTGTGGACGCAGGCGAGCCCTACGTCATCCGCCAGAAAATCCCCCAGGAGGGCACCACCACCTTCCACGATGCCATCTTCGGCGACATCACCGTGGAAAACAAGACCCTGGACGACCAGGTGCTGCTCAAGCGGGACGGCCTGCCCACCTATAACTTCGCCAACGTCATCGACGACCACCTGATGGGCATCACCCATGTGGTCCGGGGCAGCGAGTACCTGTCCTCCGCCCCCAAGTATAACCTCCTGTACGAGGGCTTCGGCTGGGAGATCCCCACCTATGTCCACTGCTCCCCTGTCATGCGGGACGCCAAGCACAAGATGTCCAAGCGCCACGGCGACCCCTCCTATGAGGACCTGCGCAACCAGGGCTTCCTCACCGACGCCATTTTGAACTATGTGGCCCTGCTGGGCTGGTCCCCCCGTGGAGAGATCGCCGAGCAGGAGGTGTTCTCCCTGGAGGAGCTGGCACGCGCCTTCGACCTGGAGGGCATGTCCAAGTCCCCCGCCATCTTTGACATCGAGAAGCTCACCCACTTCAACGCCATGTATCTGCGCGCCATGTCCCCCGAGGACTTTGCCAAGGCTGCGGAGCCTTATATCCGCCAGGTCGTAAAGGATGAGCGCCTGTCGGTCTCCGACATTGCCGCCCTGCTCCAGGCCCGGTGCGAGCGCCTCACCGACATCCCCGAGAAGGTGGACTTCTTCGACCAGCTGCCTGAGTACAGCGTGGACCTGTTTACCAACAAGAAGTCCAAGTGCACCCCCGAGGTGGCCAAGGATATGCTCGCCGCTGCTGTAGGCATGCTGGGCAACCTGAACACCTGGAGCCAGGAGATGATCCACGACAGCCTGGTGGGGCTGGCTGAGGGCATGCAGGTGAAAAACGCCACCCTCATGTGGCCGGTGCGCATTGCCGTGGCCGGTAAGGCAGTCACCCCCGGCGGCGCCGTGGAGATCTGCCAGATCCTGGGCCAGGAGGAGACGGTGCGCCGTCTGAAGCTGGGCCTGGAAAAGCTGGGCTGACGATAGTTGAAAAGCGGCGCAGCCGCTTATACAAAAAATGTGAGCCGCCGGAAAACCGGCGGCTCTTTCCCATTTCTATGCCAAAGCGATATCCAGAATCATCATCACCACAAAGCCAAACATCACGCTCATGGTGCCGATGTTGGAGTGCTCCCCCAGATGGGCCTCGGGGATCAGCTCCTCGGTGACCACATACATCATGGTCCCCGCGGCAAAGGAGAGAAGCCAGGGCATCACCGGGGCGATGCTCCCGGCAAAGAGGACGACAAGAATGCCGAAAATGGGCTCTACCAGGCCGGACATGGCCCCGTAGAGGAAGGCACGTCCCCGGCTCATCCCCTCCTGCCGCAGGGGCAGCGAGATGGCCGCCCCCTCGGGGAAGTTCTGCAGGCCAATGCCGATGGCCAGGGCCATGGCGGCCCCCAGTCCCCCGCCGCTGTGCTGGGCGGCCAGGGCAAAGGACAATCCCACCGCCATCCCCTCCGGGATGTTGTGGAGGGTGACGGCCAGCATCAGAAGGGTGGTTCTGCGCCAGGAAGAGGGCAGGCCCTCCGGCCCGTCTGATTCCGGGTGGAGGTGGGGCAGCAGGGAGTCCATGGCCCACAAAAAGAGCACACCCAGCACAAAGCCTCCGGCCGTGGGCAGCCACGCCGGAAGCCCCGAGGCCTCCGCCTCCTCCATGGCGGGCAGCAGCAGGCTGAACACCGACGCGGCCACCATCACTCCGGCCGCAAACCCCAGAAACAGGCGCTGCAGGTTTGGGGTGGACTTCCCCCGGACAAAAAGGACCGTGGCCGCCCCCAGGGCGGTCATCAAAAAGGTGATGCCCGTGCCCACGGCGGCCCATACAATCGGATGGTTCATAACATTCCTTTCTTTGGGCGGTTATAACCGCCGGTAACAGTGAAAATCAAAGCCGATCTCAACGGTGAGGCGCTCCATCTGTTTGAGCCGCTCCACCCCGTCCCTGGGGGTCTTCCAGGCATAGGGGGTCATGTGGAACAGGGCCATGATGTCTTCGGAACTCTCCAGCGTGACCGCATAGCGCACCTCCCGCACCCCTTCCCAGATAAATCCTATATAGTCTTCCCGCTTTACAGGGTTTTCATAGGGGCGCTCATAGAGGACCTCTTTCATCTCCCACAGGTGGCGCTGGGAGGGGACGGCATAGAGAAAGTGTCCTCCGGGGCGCAGCACACGGGCAAACTCCTCCTCCGCCAGGGGCGAGAACACATTGACCAGCAGGTGGGCGCAGGCATCGGGCAGGGGCAGGCGGTAGACCGAGGCCACAGCAAACTCCCCCTCCTTCAGGCGTTTGGCTGCCCGGCGCAGGGCAAATTTGGAAATGTCCACCCCCGCCATCCGGGGAGACAGGCCGGCCTTTTGGAGGGCCTCATAAAGCCCGGCGGTATAGTACCCCTCTCCGCAGCCGCTGTCCACCACCACCGGGGCGCTCTCTCCGGTCACACAGTCCAAAGCCAGCTGGCACAGGGCTTCCCGGAGGGGGGCATAGTACCCTTTGTCCAGAAAAGCCGACCGGGCGGCCACCATCTCCTTGTCATCCCCAGGGTTTTGGGAATGCTTGCGGTTGGGGGGCAGAAGATGGACATAGCCCGCCGCCGAGCGGTCAAAGCTGTGGCGGTTTGGGCAGAGAAGCCCCGTGTGGGTGCACGCCAAAGGGGCGGCGCACAGGGGGCAGGAAAACAGGCTTTCCATGGTATTCACCTCGTCTCAATTATGAAGGAAAGCCATGGAAATGGCAAGAAAAAAATTGTTCTCCCCCTTCATCTTTGGAACGTGCCGTGGTACAATGGAAAAAATATTTTGAAGGAGTTTTTCCATGAACAAACGAAAATCCCCCTCTGACATCCGGGCCATCATTGAGGAGCTCAAGCGCCTCTATCCCGACGGCATCTGCTCCCTGGAGTATGAAAAGGACTATGAGCTTCTGTTCTCTGTGCGCCTGGCTGCCCAGTGCACCGACGAGCGGGTCAACCAGGTGACCCCCGCCCTCTTTGCCCGCTTCCCCACCCTGGAGGCCCTGGCCGGGGCCGACATTGCCGAGGTGGAGCAGTACATCCATTCCACCGGCTTTTTCCGGGCCAAGGCCCGTGACATTGTGCTGGCCTCTCAGATGCTCCTGTCCCAGTACGGGGGCAAGGTGCCCGACACCATGGAGGACCTGCTGAAGCTGCCCGGCGTGGGTCGAAAGACCGCCAACCTCATTCTGGGTGACGTGTACCACACCCCCGGTGTGGTGGTGGCCGACACCCACTGCATCCGCATCACGGGCCTTCTGGGCCTCACCGACGGCACCAAGGACCCCCAAAAGGTCGAAATGCAGCTGCGGGAGGTCCTCCCCCCGGAGGAGTCCAACGACTTCTGCCACCGCATGGTCCTCCACGGCCGGGCGGTGTGCGTTGCCCGGCGGCCCCAGTGCCAAAGCTGTACCCTGCGGCCCTGGTGCGACTACTTCGCCAAAAACGGCACCGAATCTTGAGCCATACCATGCATAAGGAGCGCGAACATTTTTGAAAACCCTCAATCGCTGGATCATTTACATCGTCGGCATGCTGATTTTGGCCCTGGGCCTCACCCTGAACACAAAGTCCGGACTGGGGGTCTCCCCCATCATCTCCATGTCCTATGCCGTATCCGAGATCTGGCACCTGAACTTTGGCGACATGACCTTTCTCCTCTACACCCTCTTTGTGATCGGCGAGCTGATCCTCCACCGGGGCAAATACCTCATCAACGACCTGGGGCAGCTCCCTTTGAGCCTTATTTTCAGCCGGGTATTAAACCTCTACTCCGCCCTGATCCCCCACCAAGCCGCCCAGGAGCCCCTTTGGAAAAATCTTCTGGTGCTGCTGCTGGCCATCGTCTGCACCGGCATCGGGGCGGCGTTCACCGTAAACATGCGCCTGGTCCCCAACCCCGGAGACGGCATTGTGGCCGCACTGGGGGAAAAGACAGGCCGGGAGCAGGGCGTGGCAAAAAATATCTTTGATGTGTGCTGTGTGGCCTCCACCTGCACGCTGGGACTGATCGCCGCAGGTCATGTGGTGGGCATTGGCCTGGGCACTCTGGTGGCCATGGTGGGCGTGGGCCGGGTCATCTCCCTGGTCAACCACATCTCACGGGAACGGATCTGCCGTGCGGCGGGGCTGCTGGAGCCTGCTGTGTAAAATCAGGCGTTGTAAAGCAATTTCGCCTTATAGATAAGCCCCGGAGGGCGGCTGTCAGCCGTCCTCTTCTCATTTCTTAATTTTATCGAAAAACAATAAATTTATATTGACATTCGAGTTTTCCCGTGATAGCATGGGGCCAACTGAAAGGGGGAATTTCCCATGGAACAACCTTCCGTACAGCGTCTGGCCAGGGTGCTGCGGGCGCTGGTGCTCATTGCCTTTGTCTGTAACCTTCTGGTCATGCCCCTGGTGCCGGGGCTGGCGATCCGTGCGGTGGGTGCAGGCACCGACCAGATTTTCCTGGTGTTCCGGGCCATGTTTGGACTGTCGGGGGGCTCCGCGCTGGAGTCCGTGTGGCAGTTTCTGTCCGAGGCCCTGTGGGGAGTATGGACAGACAACATTCTGAGCCTGGTCACGCTCTTTCTTTGGCTGTGCGGCATCTGTACCGCCGTCATCCTTTGGCAGGCAAAAAAAGTGCTGGATACCATTCTGGCCCAAAAGCCTTTTCAAATGACAAATGCACGCTGCCTCCACCGGGCGGCAGTATGCTGCTGGATCATTGCCGGGGCGGCCCTGGTGCGTCTGGGGCTGTGGCTGTGGGCCGACGGAACGCCTGCTCCCCTTTTTACCTACACCGCACTGTTCATTCCCGCCTTCTTCATGGCCGGGCTCCTCTTTCAGGTGATGTCCGTCCTGTTTCGCCAGGCCTCTGAGCTGAAAGAGGACCAGGACCTGACCATCTAAGGAGGGCGTCAGAATGAAAATTGTGGTCAATCTGGACGTGATGATGGCCAAACGGAAGATGTCTCTGGGGGAACTGGCCCAGAAGGTGGACATCACCATGGCCAACCTGTCCATCCTGAAAAACAACAAGGCCAGGGCCATCCGCTTCTCCACCCTGGAAGCGATCTGCCAGGCCCTGGACTGCCAGCCGGGAGACATTCTGGAGTTTGTCCCTGACGAAAAGGAGTAAATTATGGCGCTTCTTTATCTGCCCCTCTATCTGGTTTTGATTGGTTTTTTGTCCGTGTTCCTGTGGATCCCAGCCTTTGGGCTGGGGGTATTTCTCCTGGTGCGGGAGAAGGGCTGCCGCCTGGTGCTGGGGGTGCTGTTCACCCTGTGGGCCCCGGCTCTGGCCCTGGTGCTCCTTCTGCCCCGCGCGGAGGAGGCCTTTGGGTTTCATCTCAGGGACTGGCTTCACAGCCTCCCGGTCTATGTCTGGGCCCTGCTCTCCATAGCCCTGCTTGTAGCCATCGCCCGGTACGCCGTCAAGGCCTTTCCCAGGCGGTGGGCGCGCCTTTGTCTGAAGCTGGGCTGTGCCCTGACGGTTCTGGCGGTGCTCACCGTGGGTACCTTCTACCTGGGCCTCACCGGGGCCCCCGAGGAGGAGGGCACCTGGCAGGGAGAGAAGATCGTCATGCGGAAATTCACCTGGATGGAGACCTCCTACTCCTACTACCGCTACAACGGCCCCTTCCTGCTGGGGGAATACCTGGGCTGGTCGGAGGAGCCCTGGTCGCTGGAACGATAAAGGAATTTTGCTTTCTATCACTTGATACAAAAGGGCTTTTACGTCCTTGGAAAGGAACCTTATGAGACGTCTTGCCATTTTTCTTTCCGCTGTCCTGGCAGCCCTTGCCCTGTCCGGATGTGCCCTGTCCGATGTGGGGAATGCCGATGTGGTGGTCTGCAACGACAGCCCCCAGGTCATCTACACCATCACCCTCTCCACGGAAACCCAGTCTGAATCGGTCAGCGCCCCCCAGGACGTGGGGCTTCTGGAACGGGGGGACCGCTGCGGCTTTCAGCTGGAGGACGGGTCCCAGGCCTTTACTCTGGAGCTGATGGGCGAACATGGGGACCTGCTGGCCCGGTGCCGGGGAACCTATGAAGGCAAGCGGCTGCTGCTCACCCTTCGGGAGGACGGCGGCGTGTTGGTCCGGGAGGACAAAAGATAAGACGGCAGGGACATCCCCGCCGTCTTTTTTATCGCGTACGATTGGCACAGTAGAAAATCTGCATCTCCCCTGCCCCGTTTCGCTCCACCCGTGCCTCCACCTCATAGACCTGGCGGATGAGCTGGGGGGTGAGCACCTCCTCCGGTCTCCCCTCCCCGGCCACCCGGCCGTCCTTCATCACATACAGCCGGTCGCAGTACATACACGCCAGGTTGAGGTCGTGAAGGGCGGCGACCACGGTGCAGGGCAGGCCCCGCAGCAGCTCCATGAGCTGGAGCTGAAACTTGATGTCCAGATGATTGTTGGGCTCGTCCAGAATGAGAATGGGGGCCTGCTGGGCCAGGGCACGGGCCAGGATCACCCGCTGGCGCTCTCCCCCGGACAGGGAGGAAAAGGGCCGCTGGGCCAGCTCCAGCAATCCCACCTGGGCCAGAGCTGTTTCGGCAATGGCCAGGTCCGCCCCGCTGTCCCGTTCCAGAAGGCGCTTGTGGGGGGAGCGGCCCATAAGGACCATCTCCTGAACGGTAAATTCAACGGAGAGGTCGTTGTGCTGGGCCACCACCGCCATGCTCCGGGCGGACTGCTTCCGTGGAAGGTTCTCCAGCTCCTGTCCATCCAGCCACACCGCCCCGCCGCTGGGCCGGAGCACCCGGTAGAGGCACTTGAGAAGGGTGCTCTTTCCGCTGCCGTTGGGGCCGATGACCCCCACCAGCTCCCGGCCTTCCGCGTGTAGGCTCACCCCCTTCAAAATGGGGGCTCCCCCCAGCAGGGCCTCCAGATTTTTTCCTTCCAGCTTCATGGCTCAGCCTCCAAATCCATAGGGTTTTCTGGCCATAAGCCAGAGAAATACCGGTGCGCCCAGCAGGGCGGTGAGAATGCCCACGGGGATCTCATTGCCCGGCAGAATGGAGCGGCACAGCACATCTGCCCACAGAAGAAATACCCCGCCCCCCAGGGCGGACAGGGGGATGAGCCTGCGGTGGTCGCTGCCGAAGAGCAGGCGCAGCACATGGGGCACCACCAGCCCCACAAAGCCAATGATCCCGGCGTAATAGACCCCAAAGCCCACCACCAGGGCACAGATCAGCAGATAGACGATTCGCAGTCCGTACAGGTCGGTGCCCAGGGTAAGGGCGGTCTCGTCCCCCAGGAGCATGAGGTTCAAATTCCGGCTCTGGCTCCAGAAAAACAGGGCGGCGCCTCCCCACACCAGGCACATCACCCCGTTGCCCGGCCAGCTGGCGGAGCCAAAGCTGCCCATGGTCCAGCGGAGCACCTGGGCGGCGGCGTGGTCGGCGTCCGCAAGGTAGATGAGAAAATTGGACACCGCCGCGCACACCGCGGACAGGGCTGCCCCGGACAGCAGCAGCCGCACCGAGCTTGCCCGCCCTCCCACTCCGGCCAGAACTACCACGGCAAGGGAGGCTCCAAAGGCCCCCAGGAAGGCCATCAATCCCACAAAGTTGCCCCCCAGCATAGCCCCCGTCCCCAGGAGGATGGCCAGGGTGGCTCCCAGGGATGCCCCGGAGGACACCCCCAGCACATAGGGGTCGGCCAGGGGATTTTTCACCACCGCCTGCATGACCACTCCGCACAGGGACAGCCCGCCTCCCACCGCCGCCGCCAGCACCAGCCGGGGCAGGCGGATGAGCCACACCACATCGTGTACCGCTGTCCCTGGGGCCCACTCCGGGGAAAAAGGCGTACCCAGAAGCAGGTGGGCAAGCTCATGGCGGATGACCGTATAGACCGAGGAAACGGGCAGCTCCACCGTCCCCAGGCACACCGCCCCCATGAGGGACAGGGGCAGGACCAGGGCTAGCACCAGCAGAGCCGCCCGGTAGACCCCCGCGCCCCTTGCCTCTTGCTTGTTTGCCACAGGGTTCCTCCTCATGCTTCCGGATAGAGCCCGGCGGCAAAGGCCCGGATGCCGTCCAGGGTCCGGGGGCCGCTGGCATACATGTCTCCCAGCATAATGGGATAGACCCGCCCATCGCGCACCGCCGACAGGGAGGCCAGGGCCGGGTCCTGGGTAATGGCGGAAAGCTGGGCGGCGATCACCTGCTCCGGAGAATCCCCGGAGTAGGCCATGTACACCACGAAGATGACCTCCGGATTGAGGGCCACCAGCTCCTCCTTGCCCATCTCATTGCCCTGGGGCTTTACCAGGGTACCCTCCAGCTTTTGCACCATGTCCCCGGCCAGGGTGTTGGCGTGGTAATTGCTCAACACCCCGTCCAGGGGCTCCACCACCGCCACGGTGACCGCCTCCCGGCCTGCCGCCGCGGCCAGGGTCTCCTCCACGGCCTTCGACATCTCGTCCACCAGGGCCTGGGCCTTGTCCTCTACGTGGAAAATCTTCCCGATGTTCAAAATGTCCTCATACTCGTGCTCCACGGTGCGCTCTGCCGCCGCCCCGGAGTTCTGGGACATGTAGGTGCCCACCCCCTTCTGGTTCCAGCCGTCCACGTCCCCCAGCTTCTTTTCGCTGAAGGCGGAGTGCCAGGTGAAAATGAAATCGGGCTCCAGAAGGGTCATGGTCTCTTTGTCGGGAGAGAAAACGCTCTCATCATAGTGCATCTGCGCAAACCCCTCCTGCCACTGGTCCTTCACCTGGTTGTCCAGGCCGTAGGAGGCGATGACGTGGTCCTCCAGCCCCAGGGCGATCATGGTCTCAATGCACCCCTGATAGATACACACCACCCGCTGGGGGGCCTGGGAGTAGGTGTAGGAGACTTCTTCCCCGGCGTAGTTATAGTTGGTAATGGTCACCGGGTAGTGCCCATCCCCCTGAGGGGTGCTTTCCCCCGTGGACTGGGCCGCCTGGGAGGCGGCAGGGGTCTGGGGCGCGGCGCAGCCGGCCAGCAGGACCAGGGCCAGGGCGGCACTTAGGATCTGTTTGCTTACGTGGTTCATAAGTTCCTCCTTTTTCGGGGCATAAAAAAGGCCCCTGAGTCCGGGGACTCAGAGGCCTTTTTGGCAACGCAAACAAGCACTGGCGGTTTCCCGTCAATGCAAACACCTGTACCTCTTGAGTCCGAAGAGTTTCCCCGGAAAAATCCGGTTCGTACATGATTTTCAGAGATATATTCTGACTCGGCCCTCAACACCTGCCCCCCGCCTTCCCAGACCTTTGGTCCAGTGGCTGGAAAACCTCCGTTTTCCCTGGGGAACGGCTCCGTCCATACAGCAGCGTTCCTGTGCGGGATTCTCACCCGGCTTCCTGCGCGCACCGCGCGCAAAATCTCTGGAAATCGATTCAATTGTCCCCTTCAGCATATCCGATTTCCTGGGAAATGTCAAAGGAAACTTGTTTTCTCTGCCGGGAGAAAAAGGCTCCTGTTTTTGTTGCCATTTCCCCTTTGAAGTGATACAATATAGTGATATTATATGGGCGTCCGCCCGGACACCCGGAACAAAGGAGCAACACCGATGGAAAACAAAAAAGTAATGCTTTCCGGCATCCAGCCCAGCGGCGACCTGCACCTGGGCAACTACCTGGGGGCCATCAAAAACTGGGGGGCCAGGGCCGAGGAGTTTGACTGTTTTTATTTCATGGCCGATATGCACACCATCACCGTGCGTCAGAACCCCGCCGACCTGCGCCGGCGCACCCTGGAGCAGCTGGCCCAGTACATCGCCTGCGGCCTGGACCCGGAGAAGAACACCCTGTTCATCCAGTCCCACGTCCCCGCCCACGCGGAGCTGGGATGGGTTTTGAACTGCTACACCATGTTCGGGGAGCTCTCCCGCATGACCCAGTTTAAGGACAAGTCCGCCAAGCACAAGGACAACATCAACGGAGGCCTGTTCACCTACCCCTCCCTCATGGCCGCGGACATTCTCCTCTATCAGCCCGATTTCGTCCCCGTGGGCGAGGATCAGAAGCAGCACGTGGAGCTCACCCGGAACATCGTCCAGCGCTTCAACGGCATCTACGGCGACGTGTTCAAAATGCCCGAGCCCTACATCCCCAAGGCCGGCGCCCGGATCATGGGCCTGACCACCCCCGACTCCAAAATGTCCAAGTCCATCCCCGAGGGCTGCGTCTTCCTTCTGGAGAAGCCCGAGGATATCCAGCGCAAATTCAAGCGGGCCATCACCGACAGCGACACTGAGCGCTGTGTGCGCTATGACCCCCAGAACAAGCCCGGCGTGGCCAACCTGATGAACATCTACTCCGCCGTCACCGGCAAGAGCTTTGAGGAGATCGAGCAGGAATTTGACGGCCAGGGCTACGGCAAGTTCAAGTCCGCCGTGGGCGACGCCGTGGTGGAGACCCTGCGCCCCATCCGGGAGGAGGCCCAGCGCATTCTGGCCGACAAGGCCTATCTGGAGCAGGTCTACACCCAGGGCGCCCAGAAGGCCTCCTATGTGGCCAATAAGACCCTGCGCAAGGTGTATAAGAAGATCGGCTTTGTGGCCCGCTAAGTCCGGGCGACTATTCTGACAAAAGAGGAAATCGCTATGACCATTCAGCTTCCTGTCATCGGCATGGCTGCCGCCGCCCTGCTTGCCTCCGCCCTGGTGGCCCTGCTCACTACCCCGGTGGTGCGTTCCCTGGCCTTTCGGGTGGGTGCGGTGGACGTGCCCAAGGACAGCCGGAGAATGCACGACCACCCCATCCCCCGGATGGGCGGCCTGGCCATTTTCTTCGGCTTTATGCTCAGCGTGCTCATCTTCCTGCCCCTCACCCCCCAGATGCGGGGGATGCTCCTGGGCGGGGTCATCATCGTCATTCTGGGTATTTTTGACGACATCTACGCCCTGCCCGCCGTGCCCAAGTTCCTGGTTCAGATCGGCGCGGCCCTCATTGCCGTGCTGGCGGGCAACAAGATCCTGGTCTTGTCCAACCCCAATGTCTTCAGCTCCGACCCCTTCTGGAACTTAGGTATTCTCTCCATCCCCATTTCCGTGTTCTGGGTCGTGGGCATCACCAACGCCGTCAACCTCATCGACGGCCTGGACGGCCTGGCCTGCGGCGTATCCACCATCAGCTCCATGACCCTGCTGGTCATCGCCCTCATCGTCTCCGAGCCGGAGACCGCCGTGCTCACCGCCGCCCTGGCAGGCGGCTGCATCGGCTTTCTCCCCTATAACCTGAACCCGGCTAAGATCTTCATGGGGGACACGGGCTCCACCTTCCTGGGCTTTATCCTGGCGGTGGTGTCCATTCAGGGGCTGTTTAAATTCTACGCCATCATCTCCTTCGCCGTCCCTTTCCTCATGCTGGGCCTGCCCATTTTCGACACCACCTTTGCCATCATCCGCCGCCTGGCCAAGGGCCAGTCCCCCATGACCCCCGACCGGGGCCACATCCACCACCGGCTGATTGACATGGGCTTTTCCCAGAAGCAGGCGGTGGCCACCCTCTATGTGATCAGTGCTATTCTGGGCCTTTCCGCCGTAGTGCTCACCACCATCGGCGTGGTGAAGGCCATGTTCTTCCTGGCCGCTCTCTTTGCCGCCGGGGGCGTGGCCGCCATGCTCTTCCTGAATCACAACCGGCCCGAGGGCCCCTCCGGCAAGGACAGCCGGAGTGCCACCCGCAGGGAACACAGGGGCACCCAGATCGCCGGCAATGACAACTTCTTTGGCGAGGAGGACAAATCCGACAAATGAACAAGATCAAAGTTATGACTATCTTCGGCACCCGGCCCGAGGCCATTAAAATGGCCCCTCTGGCCCTGGAACTGGCCAGCCGTCCGGAGTTTGAGGCCCTGTGCTGCGTCACCGCCCAGCACCGGGAGATGCTGGACAGCGTGCTGAACATCTTCAAGCTCAAGCCTGACTATGACCTCAACATCATGCAGCCCCGGCAGACCCTCTCCGCCATCACCTCCAAGTGCCTGCTGGGCGTGGAGGAGGTCCTCCATGAGGCCAAGCCCGACCTGGTGCTGGTCCACGGGGACACCTCCACCACCTTCGCCGGGGCTCTGGCCGCCTTCTATTCCCACACCGCCGTAGGGCATGTAGAGGCGGGCCTGCGCACCTATGACAAGTGGTCCCCCTTCCCCGAGGAGATGAACCGGAAGATGGTGGGTGCCATTGCCGACCTCCACTTCTGCCCCACCGTGGCCAACCGGGACAATCTGGCCCGCGAGAACATCACCAAAGGGGTGTTCCTCACGGGCAATACCGTCATTGACGCTTTGCAGACAACTGTTGTAAAGGATTTTACCTTTGCAGAAGATGCGCTGAATCAAATTGATTATGTCAACCGAAAGGTCATCCTGGTCACCTGCCACCGCCGGGAAAACTACGGCCAGCCCATGACCAACATCATGACTGCCCTGCGCCGCATTGCCGATGCCTTCCCCCAGGTGGAGCTCATCTATCCCGTCCACCTCTCCCCCGTGGTGCAGGAGGCAGCCCACAAGTATCTGGACGGCCATCCCCGCATTCACCTCATCGCCCCGCTGGCAGTGGACGAGATGCACAACCTGATGGCCCGGTGCCACTTGGTGATGACCGACTCCGGCGGCCTTCAGGAGGAGGCCCCCGCCCTGGGCAAGCCGGTGCTTGTCCTGCGCAAAGAGACCGAGCGGCCCGAGGCCGTGGCCGCGGGCACCGTCCGCCTGGCCGGTGTGGAGGAGGAGGACATCTTCTCCATGGCCTCGGAGCTTCTGTCCAACCAGGCCGAGTATGACAAAATGGCCCACGCCGTCAACCCCTACGGAGACGGCCAGGCCTGCAGCCGCATCGCCGACGCCATTGCCTGGCACTTCGGCCTGCGGGAGACTGCCCCGGAACCCTTCGGGGCATAATAAAACCACAGATGGGAAAGGGGGGTGAAGGGTGGAACAAAAAAACCGGCAGATCATTGTAGGAGCGATCATTGTCCTCATTGTCCTTGCCATGTTTACCAGCTTTGGCCGCAGTCTCTTCGGTCTGCGCACCTCAGAGGTCATCCTCCCTGCCTCCAGCAGCGGTACAGACACTTCCACCGGTTCCCTGTCCGGCTCCGGCCAGTACCAATCGGTGTCGGTCACGCCCCAGACCGTGGGCAGCGTGGTAGCCACCCTGGCACGGCCGGAGAGCTACTACCAGGAGCTCACGGTAGAGACCTTCTGGGAGGGGGGCTCCTCCTCGGTTCAGGTCCAGGTGTGGCGGGACGGAGGCTGGGCCCACAGCCGCCAGGCCCTTCCCTCCGGAGTCATCCGCCACGACTTGACGGGGGATGGCACCCTCTACTACTGGTACGAGGGCTCCAGCAAGTATCAGACCGCCCCAGCCGATGAATTTACCTCTGACCTCAGTCAGCACATCCCCACCTATGAGACAGTGGTGGAGCTGGAGAAGGACTGGATCACCGACGCGGGCTATGTGACAAAGGGAGATCTGCCCTGTGTCTATGCCCAGGTCCAGTTTCCCGACTCCTCCGTGGTCCAGCGCTACTGGGTGAGCGTAGACAGCGGGCTGCTGGTCTGTGCCGAATCGGAAGAGGACGGGGTGCTGGTCTACCGTATGACCGCCTACTCCCCCGCCCAGTCCCCCTGCCCCACCGACGGAGAGTTTGCGCTGCCCGACGGCACGGTGCTTCACACCCTGGAGGGGGACGCTTAAGGCTGCTGATCTTCCCCAAATCCCATAATGAGAACCAATCCCAGGGCGATGACCAAATCCAGGTCGTCGCCCTCGGCAAATAAATAGAGCACGATGAGCAGCAGCAGAATGTCCCCGGTGTCAATGTCCTCCAGGTGGAGGGCCCGCAGGGCCCTGGTCAGCCCTCCTCCGCCGCCTTTGTGGGAAAACAGGGCAGACAGCCCCTCCCCGGACAAAAAGGGCGGCAGCTTGACCCGCTCTCCCTCCTGCCGGCGGGACGCAGGGCGGGCGTTTTCCCGGTCTGTTGGGACCCAGCTGCAGCTGTCCTGGGGTATGTAACGGTTATACACCTTCCTCCTGCCCCCTTTCTCCCAGGGCGGTGATGGCCGCCCGGATCATTCGGGTCATCCGGGCAATTTGAATGGCCCGGTCCAGCCGCCCCCGGCGCTCCTCCCGGAGGAAGGGCCGCAGGGCCTGGAGCAGGGCGGCGTTGCGGTCCTCGGTGCTCTGGACCTGGCGGATGACCTCCATGCCGGTGCGCAGCAGGGCGGGGTCAATCTGTCCCAGCATGGATGACAGGTCCGGCTGGGCCGGCGCAGCGGTATGATACGCCTCCTCCCCCTCCATCTCCCGTTCCTCTTCATCCTCTGTTCGCTGCGGGTCCTCCCCCGGTCCGTCCCCGGACAGGGAGCGGGCCAGGGACATGATCTGGGCCATGGCCTCCTGGTTTCCCAGGATCGCATTCAGTTTTTCATCAAACTCCGCCACTTCCTGCCCACCTCCCTCCGGGGCCGGCGCTCATAGTCCGGCCTTCTTTGCCTGCTCGCCGATCCGCTCCACCAGATCCGCCCCCTCTTTGGAGTTCATCAGCCGGTCCATCATCTCCATGAGCTGCTGGGGATTTCCCTGGGTGGCAGCCTGGGCCGCCTGGCGAACCTGTCCCCCCTGGCGCTGGAGCAGCTCCATCAGGCGTTTGGCGTCCTCCGTTCCGGCCAGGGAAGCGATGGCCTGCTGGTTTTTCATCATCTCCTCCGGGCCCATAGCCCCGGAAGCCTGTGTTTCTTTCATGGCAATTCCTCCCATCCAGGGCGGCTGTGCCGCCCCATCGGTTTACTCCAGTATATGCGCCCCAAATCCGGAGGTGACACTTTTGAAAATTCTTGTGCTTTCCGACTCTCACCGCTCCATGGCCGGCATCTACCATGCCATCGACACCCAGAAGCCGGACCACGTCATCCACTTGGGTGACCTGATGGAGGATGCAGAGTATGCCTCCATGGTCTATCCCACCCTGCCCATCTGCATGGTGCCGGGCAATTGCGACGGGTGGACCAGTGCGGAGGCCATCAAGCAGATTACCCTGGGGGGCCAGTCCATTCTTTTGTCCCACGGACACCTGTGGGGCGTGAAAAGCGGCTATGACCGGGCCTACGCCCAGGCAAGAGCCGTGGGAGCCGATATTCTTCTCTTCGGACACACCCACCAGGCTCTTTGCTGCCAGCTGGAGGATGGACTATGGGTGCTCAATCCCGGCTCCAGCCGCTCCACCTACGGGGTCATTACCCTGGATGAGGCGGGGATCTCCTGCTCCATCCATCCTCAAACCTGACGTTCTTTTTCTTGCCGGGAGGTGACTGCCCTTGAAAAAACTGCTGTACATCCTGTTCCACCGCTCGGTCTTTGTGGGCCTGTCCCTGCTGGCCCAGATCGCCACATTGTTGGTCATGGTGGTCACCTTTTCCGAGTATACGGAAACCTTCTACTGGTGTCTCGTCGCCATCAGCGTCCTGGCCGCTCTGGCCATTGTGGGCAGCCGTATGGAGCCGGGGTACAAGATCGCCTGGCTGCTGCTGATCCTCCCCTTCCCCGTGTTTGGCGGAGTGTTCTTCCTGATGGTAGGCGGAGGCGCGGTGCCAAAGCGCACCCGGCGCCGTATGCAGGGCATGCTGAAAAAGACCGCCCAGGTCCTCCGGGATGACTTCAAGTCCGATGACCTGCTCCCCTTGGGGGGAGACGCCGCCGGCCAGGCCAGCTTTCTGGAGCGACGGGCCGCCTGCCCCGCCTATACCAACACAGAGACGGAATATTTCCCCCTGGGAGATGCCGCCTTCCCCCGTATGCTGGAGGAGCTGGAAAAGGCGGAGAAATATATCTTCCTGGAGTACTTTATCATCCAGCCCGGCGTCTTCTGGGACAGTATCCTCGCCATTTTGGAGCGCAAGGCCGCCCAGGGCGTAGAGATCCGGGTGATGTATGACGACATGGGCTGCATGTTTACCCTGCCCCGTGACTATAATGAGATCCTCACCCGCAAGGGCATCCAGTGCCGGGTGTTCAACCGCTTTCTTCCGGTCATGTCCCTGCGCCTGAACAACCGGGACCACCGAAAGCTGATGATCATCGACGGGAAGGTGGGCTTCACCGGGGGGATCAATCTGGCCGATGAGTATATCAACGTAAAGGAGCGCTTCGGCCACTGGAAGGACAGTGCCATCCTCCTGGAGGGGGACGCGGTCTGGTCCATGACGGTGATGTTTCTCACCATGTGGGACCACATTGCCTCCTGGGATGAGGACTTTGACCGTTTCCGTCCTCCCGCCGCCCCGGTACGGCCCTGGACGGGCTATGTGCAGCCCTATACCGACACGCCGCTGGACAGCGAGGCGGTGGGCCAGGCGGTATACCTCAACATGATCGCCAAGGCCAAAAAATATATTTACATCACCACTCCCTATCTGGTGATTGACGTGGCCACCAATACCGCCCTGTGCAACGCCGCAAAGTCCGGCGTGGATGTGCGCCTCATTACTCCTCACATTCCCGACAAGCAATATGTCTTTCAGGTCACCCGCGCCCACTACCCGCCCCTGCTGGAGGCAGGTGTGAAGATCTATGAGTACACCCCTGGGTTCATCCACGCGAAGAACTTTGTGGTGGATGACCGCTTTGCCACCGTGGGCACTGTCAATCTGGACTACCGCAGTCTCTTCCTCCACTTTGAGGATGGCGTGTGGCTGTGCGAAGCCCCCTGCATCCGGGACATCCGCCAGGATTTTGAGGAGACCTTAAAGGTCTGCGAATCCATCTCCCTGCGCCGGGCCAAGCACCTGAACATCCTGCTCCAGCTGTACCGGAGCATTTTGCGTGTATTCGCTCCCCTGATGTGACTAAGCCAAAAGGCGCCGCCCCATGGGGCGGCGCCTTTTTTGCTTAGCGGCAGCAGTGCTGGCTATTGCCGTTACTGTTTCCGC
The DNA here is from genome assembly GCA_944385035.1 of uncultured Oscillospiraceae bacterium. GTDB lineage: Bacteria > Bacillota > Clostridia > Oscillospirales > Oscillospiraceae > Lawsonibacter. The sequence continues at coordinate 153,263 of CALWVV010000004.1, forward strand.
CGGTCTGGCTGCTGGGCGGGAAGAATTCGCCCACCGGGAACTGGACCTTGCGGAACATCTCGCAGGGGTCCTCCTGGCAGGGATCGTCACAGCCGCCCGTGCAGCTGCAATCCTTGGTGGGAATGCAGTAGTCATAGGCGGGGATCAGAATCTGGGTATCCCGTTCCATACGGATGATGGTGAACTGGCCCAGGGTGACAAAGAGCCGGTGCTGGTCGCCGCTCATCATCAGCTCATCCCCGAAGCAGGCGGCCACACCCATGGGAATGTCCGTGCAGGAGCAGTCGCAGGGGCGGCAGTGGCACACGTCCACCAGCTTCAGATTGAGGATCAGCGGATCCACCGCCTCTACCACCGCTGTGGGCACGCTGGTCCGGGGCAGGCACTGGATCTCCGCCCCGTTCTCCCCTACCTGAGAGGAGAAGACCTTGGCGCCGCCATCGCTGCCGAAGAGCACCGCACGCTTTTCAAACACCGCCAGACCGCAGACCTCTACCGGCCGGGCGGCACCCACAAAGGCATCGGCGGTAATGCGGTAGAAGAACCGCACATCCACGGTATAGAAGCCCCGGTTAAAGGTGACAGGCTCCACATCGATGTACGCGTACAGCAGCTCAGCACATTTGGCCTTGACGGACTGGGCCCGGTCAATGACCTCCTGGGAGCACCGGGTGGGGTACACCCGCAGATCCTCAACGCAGTCCCGATCCTTACAGGAATCAAAGATTTTCTTCGTGTGTATGCACACGGCCTCCCGGATATTGCGCTCATCGCACACGGGGCCGGGCACGACCTTTTCTGGCATATCGTTCCCTCCTAAATTTGGATGGTTATGGGCGGGTAAAGGCCCATTTGGAGTTTGCTTCCATTCCATCTTATGTGCAAGGCGAATTTTGGTGCCCCGACTGGGCAGGCCGGGCTTGCCCTTTTTGTTTTTTTTGGATATAATAGTAGCTTGAGAATGGAAAGCGTGAAAGGAGCGTGTGCCTGATGGCCATCGGATTTATCCAGGACGAGCTGGATTTGAAGCTGCTGGTCCTCTACATCATGGACCGGACTGCCGGCCCCATCACCTTTTTGCAGCTGTTTGAACTGGCACTGTGCGATGCGGGGGTAGATTACTTCTCCCTCACCCAGGCAGTGGAGCACATGGTGGCCACAGGGCAGCTGTCCAAGGAGGACGGGCGCTACTCCATCACGGACAAGGGCCGGCGCAACAGCCAGATCTGTGAGAGCAGCCTGCCCTACTCGGTGCGTCTGCACTGCGACGAGAACCTGGTGAAGGTGAACGATGCCCTGCGCCGGGAGGCACAGGTCCAGTCCAAGGTCACCGGCAACCCCGACGGGACCGCCACGCTCCACTTGACCCTCAACGACCTGGAGACCCCTCTGCTCCATCTGGAGCTGTTCTCTCCCACCGCTGCCCAGGCCGACGCCTGGGGCGAGGTCTTCCGGGCCGACCCTGGGAAGTTCTATCTGGCGGTGACCAAGCTTCTGGAAAAGAAGGAGGAGGCGTAAACATGGAGATGAGACGAAAGGACCGCGCCCGTGACGAGGGGTTTTCTCTGGAGCTCATAGACCGGTGCAGCCACGGGGTGTTGGCTTTGAACACCGGCGAGGATACCCCCTACTGCCTGCCCCTTTCCCTGGTGCGGGTGGACCGGTCCCTTTACTTCCACTGCGCCCGCCAGGGGCGGAAGGTGGAGCTTATGCGCGCCTGCCCCAAGGTATGCCTCACCTTTGTGGGAGGCGACCGCCCCGCCTTTCTGGAGCCCGACGAGTACACCACCTATTTCCAGTCCGCCATTGTCACCGGCACAGTCCACGAGGTCACCGATGACGCGGAGAAAATTCTGGCCCTCCGGGCTCTATGCGAGAAGCTCACCCCCCAGGCCATGGACGCTGACCAGTTTGAGCGGGCCATCGCCCGCAGTCTGAAGGCCACCGGTGTCTGGCGCATCGATATGGAGGATATCTCCGGCAAGGAGAAGGCCCCAAAGATCCAATAAAAAAAGGCCGCCCTGAGGGCGGTCTTTTTTTATTCCTCTTCCTTCATTGGGAGGGGGTCTTTCCTAAGCGGACCTGTTTTACCCAGATAGTCCTGTGTGTTCTGAGGCAGCTTCCGCTTGCCCAGGCCATAGCGCACCAGGCGGCTGACCGCGCTGTAGAACATGGCAAACACCGGTACGCCCAGCACCATCCCGCCAAAGCCAAACAGGCCGCCGAACAGCAAGATGGAAAAGAGCACCCAGAAGGATGCCAGGCCCGTGGAATCACCCAGAATCTTCGGGCCCAGGATGTTGCCGTCAAACTGCTGAAGCACCAGAATAAACAGGGCAAAATACACGCTTTGAATGGGGTCGATAATGAAAATCAGCAGAATGCAGGGAATGGCTCCGATAAACGGCCCGAAGAAAGGGATCACGTTGGTCACACCCACGATGGTGGCCAGCAGGGCCGGATAGGGGAATTTGAAGATGTTGCAGCACACCAGGCAGATGATGCCGATAATCAGGGAGTCTACGATCTTGCCATTGATGAAGCCGCTCATGATCCGGTAGGCGTTGCGGGTCTCCTCCACGATCAGGTCAGCAATATCGGTGCGGAACACGCTGTAGACGATCTTTTTGGACTGGGCGGAAAAGGTGTCCTTCATGGCCAGCAGATACACCGAAACGATAATGGCAATGAGCAGGTCCTTCACCAGCAGCAGCGTGGCAAGCAGAATGGCAGACACGCCGGACACCACACCCGTGATGTTGGGGAGAACCTCCTTATGCATCCAGTCCAGCGTGGCGCTGACCGACTGGAGATTGGGCAGGATGTCCGAGTTGAGCCACTGTTCCAGGGACAGGGCCGCAGATTCATAGCCCGAGAGCACCGCCCCCTGGATCTCGGGATTATCCTCCAGGAAGGTCCTGAGCCACCCCTGGGCCTGCTCGATATAGCCGGGGATGGCGTTGACCAGGTCCACAACGCTCTGCCACACCTGGGGGATCACCATGGCAAGCAGGATGTAAAGGACAAAGATGGCCAGCAGCAGGCTGAACAGAATGGCCAGGAAGTTGAGAAATTTCAGGCTTCTCTTGTCCTCCAGCCGCTTATCCGGGGTCATGGAAAGTAAAAAGGACAAAATCCTCCGGTGGACCGGCAGCAGCAGAAATGCGATCACCGCTCCCATAAAGATGGGCCGCAGGATCTGTCCTATCATTCCCAGAAAGGAAAGTACCTCCTTGGCATGGAACAAGAAGAAAAACAGCAGCAGCGCCCCCGCGATCACCGCAAAGGCGGTCAATCCTGCCGCCACATATGGATTCTTTCGGTGGTTGTGCAACCCGTTCTCTCCCCTCTCTTATACATTCAGCTCTGTATCCCGGCCCTCCAAAGCCCAGGCATACCGCTCCAGTACAGGCTGAATTTCATGCTTTAAGAACTCCTCCACCTGCTGGGGGCAGCGGCCGATATACCGGCTGGGCTCCAGATGGGCGGAGAGCTCCTCCTTTGTCATGCCGAAGGCGGGGTCAGCGGCCATCAGGTCAATGAGGTTGTTGGGCTTGCCCAGCTCCTTCACCTGGTAACCGGCCTGCTGGGACAGCACCCGGATGCGCTCGTGGAGCGCCTGCCGGTCCCCGCCCCGCTTCACCGCATCCATCATAATGTTTTCGCTGGCCATAAAGGGCAGCTCTTCCAGGATGTGCTTCTCAATGACCTTGGGATGGACCACCAGCCCGGCGGCCACATTGGCCCAGATATTCAAAATGGCATCCACCGCCAAAAACGCTTCCGGAACGCTCAGGCGCTTGTTGGCCGAGTCGTCCAGGGTACGCTCAAACCACTGGGTAGACGCGGTGATGGCGGGGTTCATGGCGTCGGCGAGCACATACCGGGCCAGGGCACAGATGCGCTCACAGCGCATGGGATTGCGCTTATAGGGCATGGCGGAAGAACCGATCTGGTTCTTTTCAAAGGGCTCCTCCACTTCCTTCAAATGGCACAGCAGGCGCAGGTCGGTGGCAAATTTGCTGGCACTTTGGGCAATGCCGCACAGGGTGGACAGGACATTATAGTCCATTTTCCGGGAATAAGTCTGGCCGCTGACCGGGACACAGGCTGTAAAGCCCATTTCCTTTGCAATCTTTTCCTCCAGGGCCTTTACCTTCTCATGGTCCCCTTCAAACAGCTCCAGGAAGGAGGCCTGGGTGCCGGTGGTGCCCTTGGACCCCAGCAGCTTCAAAGTGGAAAGGCGGTACTCCACCTCCTGCAGGTCCATCAGCAATTCATTCATCCACAAGGTGGCCCGCTTGCCCACGGTGACCAGCTGAGCGGCCTGGAAGTGGGTGAACCCCAGGGTGGGCAGGGCCTTATATTCATCGGCAAATTTGGCCATGTGGGAAAGGACCCGGACAATTTTGTCCCGAACTAGCTCCAGTGCCTCTTTCATAAGGATCACATCGGTGTTGTCCCCCACATAACAGCTGGTAGCCCCCAGATGGATGATGGGCATAGCCTTGGGGCACAGCTCCCCATAGGTATGGACATGGGCCATCACGTCGTGGCGCAGCTTCTTCTCCCACTGGGCGGCCTTCTCATAGTCGATGTCGGTGATGTGGGCCTCCAGCTCGTCCACCTGTTCCTGGGTCACCGGGAGCCCAAGCTCCATCTCCCCCCGAGCCAGAGCGACCCACAGCCGCCGCCAGGTGGAAAATTTCTTATCGGCGGAAAAAATATACTGCATCTCGTCGCTGGCGTAGCGGGAGGACAAGGGGCTTTCATAACGGTTTGTTGACATGGGCACAACCTTCTCTTTCGACGATTTGATCTCTCTCCCCGCCTTCCCTTTGGGGGCGCGGGTTTACCGTTTTCATTATAGACCAGTTTCCCTTTTTTCGCCACTCCCCTCGGCAAAATTTACAGAACTTTTGCAAACAGGCCACGACACCCACACTCCCCTGCCCAGGCCCTTCCAACAAAAAACTCCCCCGGCCAAAAAGCCGGGGGAGTCGTTTGCAGGATAAAAATCAGATGACCTCGCCCTTGAGGAAGCGCTCCAGACGGTCCAGACCCTCCTGAATGTTGGCACGGGAGGTGGCATAGGACCAGCGGACAAAGTTGGGGGCACCGAAGCCGGTGCCGGGCACCACAGCCACCTTGCCGTACTTCAGGAAGAGGTTTCCGAAGTCGTCGGCGTCTTTGATGACGGTGCCGTGCATCTCCTTGCCGATGAGCTTTTCGATGTTCATCATCACATAGAAGGCGCCGTGGGGGCGGATGCAGCTGACACCCTCGATCTGGTTCATGCGCTCCACCATATAGTTGCGGCGGCGCTCAAAGGCACGGCGCATGGTCTCCACCATCTCCTGAGAGGCGGTGTAGGCGGTGAGGGCGGCCTTCTGAGAGACGGCGCAGGGAGAACCGGCACAGTGGCTGACATAGTTGGAGATGACCTTGGCCACCTGGGGGTTGGCGGCCACATAGCCGATGCGCCAGCCGGTCATGGCGTAGGACTTGGACACACCGTTGATGATCAGGGTGCGCTCCTTGGCCTCGGGGCTGATGGAGGCGAAGCTCACAAACTCCTCCTCATCATAGACCAGCTGGAAGTAGATCTCGTCGGAGATGACATAGATGTCCTCCTCCACACAGACCTTGGCGATCTCCTCCAGCTCCTTGCGTGAATACATCATGCCGGTGGGGTTGGAGGGGTTGTTGAGGATCATGCACTTGGTCTTGGGGGTGATAGCCTCCCGCAGCTCCTGAGCGGTCAGCTTGAACTGGTCCTGCTCCCGTGTCTCGATGACCACGGGCACACCGCCCACCATCTTGATGAGCTCAATGTAGCTCACCCAGTAGGGTGCGGGCAGGATGACCTCGTCCCCAGGGTTCACCAGGGCCCGAAGGGCCTCATACACGCAGGACTTGGCGCCGTTGGACACCACGATCTGGCTGGGCTCATACTCCAGGCCGCAGTCCTCACGCAGCCGCTGGCAGATCGCCTTGCGCAGCTCCAGAGTACCGGCGGAGGGGGTATATTTGGTATCGTTATTATGAATGGCGGCAATGCCGGCCAGTTTGATGTGGTCAGGGGTGGCGAAATCGGGCTCACCGGCACCGAAGCCAATGACATCCAATCCCTCCGCCTTCATCTGCTTGAACATACTGTCAATGGCCATGGTGGTAGAGGGCTCCACGCCCAGGGCCAGTTTGGAAAGTTCCTTCATACCAAAATTCCTCCCGTTACTTAAATCATGCACGCATTATTATATGTGTGCCGACCCAAAAATGCAAGAGGTAAATTGGAAATTTGCAGAATTTTCTCAATTTTAGGGAAAAGGCATAAAAAAAGGGGGGCTGTGACACAGCTCCCCTTTTCAAAATGCAAAATAGACATTTGACCGCCAGACACGGCCGGTGGTTTTTTCCCTTACAGATGCTGGCGGATGAGCTCGCCCATGCGGATGGTGCCCACCGCCTGCTCCCCCGCCTTGGCGATGTCGGCGGTGCGCCAGCCCTCGTTGAGGACGGCATCCACCGCATCCTCGATGGCCTTAGCCTCCTGGGACAGGTGGAAGGAATAGCGGAACATCATGGCCACAGACAGAATGGTGGCAATGGGATTGGCCTTGTCCTGCCCGGCGATGTCCGGGGCGGAGCCGTGGATGGGCTCGTAGAGGCCGGGGGCCTGGTCCCCGATGGAGGCGGAGGGCAAGAGACCGATGGAACCGGTGATCATGCTGGCCTCATCGGAGAGGATATCTCCAAACATGTTCTCGGTGACCACCACGTCAAACTGCCCCGGATCCCGGACCAGCTGCATGGCGGCGTTGTCCACCAGCACGTCCTCATACTGCACATCGGAATATTCTTCCGCCAGACGGTGCATGACCGAGCGCCACAGGCGGCTGGTCTCCAGCACGTTGGCCTTGTCCACGCTGGCTACCTTCTTGCCCCGCAGCCGGGCCAGCTCAAAGGCCCGGCGGCCAATGCGCTCGATCTCCATCTCAGAGTAGGCCATGCGGTCGGCGCACTCCTCCCCCCGGTCCTCGGTCTGGTAGCGCTCCCGCTTGCCGAAGTAGATGCCGCCGGTAAGCTCCCGGACGATCATCAGGTCAATGCCCTTTTCCGCCGTCTCCTTCTTCAGGGGGCAGGCCTCGGCCAGGGCGGGACGCAGGGCGGCGGGGCGCAGGTTGGCGTAGAGCCCCAGATCCTTGCGGATGGACAGCAGAGCGGTCTCCGGCCGCTTTTGGGGATCGGTGGAGTGGCCCCACTTGGGCCCGCCCACGGCGCCCAGCAGGACGGCGTCGCAGGCCTTGCAGGCCTCGGCGGTGCCATCGGGATAGCTCTTGCCCACCGCATCGATGGCGCAGCCGCCCATCAAAACATCCGTATAGGTAAAGGTGTGGCCAAACTTCTCGCCGATGGCGTCCATGACCTTCACGGCCTCGCCCACCACCTCGGGGCCAATGCCGTCGCCCCGGATCAGCGCGATCTTATAGTTCATTTCGCCACCCCCCGCGCTTTCAGGGAGTTGAGCAGGCCTCCGCTCTGGATGATCCCCTCAATAAAGGGAGGGAAAGGAGCCGCCTGCCAGGTCTTGCCCTGGGTCACATCGGTGATGATACCCGTAGAAAAGTCCACGTCCACTTCATCACCGGGCTGGATTTCCTCCGCCGCCTGGGGACACTCTACAATGGGGAACCCAATGTTGATGGCATTGCGGTAGAAAATGCGTGCAAAGGAGGGGGCAATGACGCACTTCACGCCGCAGGACTTGATGGCCAGAGGGGCATGCTCCCGTGAGGAGCCGCAGCCAAAGTTCGGTCCTGCCACAATGATGTCCCCAGGCTGGACGGTGGAAGCAAAGGTTTCGTCGATGTCCTCCATACAATGGGAGGCCAGAGCGGCGGGAGAGGGATCGTTCAAGTGCCGGGCCGGGATGATGACATCGGTGTCTACATTGGCGCCGTATTTATAAACCTTCATGGAACGTCATTCCTTTCTGATTGTTGGAAATCGAAGCGAAACCGGGAGTCAGAGCCGGGAACAGAAAACGAATCAGACTTTTTCTTTTCTCTCCCCTTCCGAACACCCCAGAGGCGAAACGCAGTTTCGCACAACATTCTAGCTTTCTTTTAAGAAAGCGTGCGGGGGTCGGCCACGCAGCCGGCGATGGCGGAGGCGGCCGCCACGGCGGGAGAGGCCAGAATGACCTCGCTGGTCACATGGCCCATGCGCCCCACAAAATTCCGGTTGGTGGTGGAGACGGTACGCTCCCCCTCGGCCATCACGCCCATGTGGCCGCCCAGGCAGGGGCCGCAGGTGGGAGTAGAGACAGCGGCGCCGGCCTCGATGAAGTCCTGAATGAGGCCCTCCTTCATGGCCTGGAGCACGATCTCCTGGGTGGCGGGAATGACCACGCAGCGCACGTTGGGGGCCACCTTCTTACCTCTCATAATGGCCGCGGCAATGCGCAGGTCCTGAATCCTTCCGTTGGTGCAGGAGCCGATGACCACCTGGTTGATGGGCAGTCCGGCCACCTCGCTGACCACCTTGGTGTTCTCTGGCAGGTGGGGCATGGCCACGGTGGGCTCCAGCTGATCCAGGTCAATGACTACCTCCCGGACATACTCCGCATCGGGGTCGGCCTGGAAGGCCTCACAGGGGCGGTTCACCCGGCCGTTGATGTACTCCATGGTCTTTTCGTCTACAGGGAAGATGCCGTTCTTGCCGCCGGCCTCGATGGCCATGTTGGAGATGGTGAACCGGTCGTCCATGGTGAGGGAGGCAACGCCCTCCCCGGCAAACTCCAGGGACTGGTAGAGAGCCCCGTCCACCCCGATCTCACCGATCAGGTGAAGGATGACGTCCTTGCCGGACACATGGGGCTGCAGCTTTCCCTTCAGGGTGACCTTGATGGCGGCAGGCACCTTGAACCACAGCAGTCCCGTGGCCATGCCGGCGGCCATGTCGGTGGAACCGATGCCCGTGGAGAAGGCCCCCAGAGCCCCGTAGGTGCAGGTGTGGGAATCGGCACCCACGATGATCTCACCGGGGGCACACAGGCCCTTCTCAGGCAGCAGGGCGTGCTCCACGCCCATCTGACCCACATCAAAGAAATTGGTAATGCTGTGCTTGTGGGCAAATTCCCGTGCCTGCTTGCACAGCTGGGCGGACTTGATATCTTTGCAGGGGGTGTAGTGGTCCAGAACAATGGCGATCTTGTCCTTGTCAAAGACCTGGGTGAATCCCGCCTTTTCAAACTCGGTGATGGCCACCGGAGTCGTGATGTCGTTGCCCAGGACCAGATCCAGCTTCGCCTCGATGAGCTGGCCTACCTCTACCTGATCTAACCCGGCGTGTTTGGCCAGGATCTTCTGTGTCATGGTCATTCCCATGGAATATTCCTCCCTGTCGGATGATTTGTCCCTATCTTACCAGGCCCCTTGTCAAAAGAATGTAAACTATGTTACAATTGAAAAAATTCTACGAAAGGCCGAGCGTCTATGGACTTCACCCCCGACTTCCCCGCCCACATCTGGGAGCCCTTTGCCCAAAGCCGTCCCCCGATCCTCTGCGGGGCGGGCTACCTGATCTATCTGCAGAATACCGCGGCCACCTGCTTCTACCACCTGAAAAGCGGCCGGGTAAAGAGCTTTATCCAGTCGGAGGACGGTGAGGAGCGCATCCTCCATGTGTACGGCGCAGGCAGCCTCTTTGGCGAGGCCTCCTTCTTTGACGAGCTGCCCCGTGTATCCTCCGCCGTGGCTCTCACCGACTGTCAGATCGTGGCCATTGACCGGGAGCTGGTCACCCAGGAGATCGCCAAACATCCGGAACTGGCCCTGGCCATGATGAAATATCTGGCCCGGACGGTGCGCCTGCTGTCCGGCCAGGTGGACCAGATGGCCTTCCGCCCCGCCCGGTGGCGGGTGGGGCGGTTTCTCCTCTCCCTCTCCCCTGACGGCGGAGAGGCCCATTGCACCCAGGAGGACATTGCCGCCGCCGTGTCGGTGAGCCGGGTGACGGTGAGCCGGATTTTAAACGCCTTTGCCCGAGAGGGGCTGGTGGACGTCGGTTATGGGACCGTACGGGTACTGGACCCCTATGCCTTGGACCAGCAATGTAAATAAGCAAAAAACGGCGGGGAAGCATCCCCGCCGTTTTCCTTCGGATTCTCTTTATACAGGCTCTTGCTCCAGCTCCACGGCCCTGGCAATGGCCGCATGAATGTTGGGCTGGAAGTTCTCCTCCCCCACCAGGTCGTACATGCCCGACTTTTTGAACACAGACATGGGCTGTTCGTTCACATGGGAAAAGACCACCTGGATGTTTTTGTCCTTACATTCCATGTACAGGCGCATGAGGCCATTGAGGGCCGTAATGTCCATTCCGGGCACCGCACGCATGCGCAGCACCAGCACCCGGCGGTGGGTGTCCCGGTCCATGTGGGGAATTTTGTCCGCCGCCCCAAAGAACATAGGCCCGGTGATCTCATAGACCATCACATGGTTGGGCACCGGCATCATGCGCCCGGTGTCGTCGTCGGTCTCCTCCACATAGTCCCACTCCTTGATCTCGGCCACATCGGCCATGCGCTTCATAAACAGCAGGCAGGCCAGGGACAGGCCCACGGCGATGGCCACCACCAGGTCAAAGACCACCGTGAGCACAAAGGTGAGGGCCAGCACCGCCACATCGCTTTTCGGGGCATGCCTGACCATGCTCACCACGGTGCGCCAGCCGCTCATATTGTAGGCCACCTGGAACAAAATGGCCGCAATGCAGGGCATGGGGATGAGGGCGGCGTAGGGCATGAGCAGCACCAGCACCAGCAGCAGCACCACCGCGTGGACCATGCCCGCCACCGGAGAATTGCCTCCGTTCTTCACATTGGCAGCGGTACGGGCAATGGCCCCGGTGGCGGGAATCCCTCCAAAAAGGGCGGAGGCAGCATTGCCCACCCCCTGGGCCATCAGCTCCATGTTGGAGTTGTGACGGGCCTTGATCATTTCATCGGCCACCACCGCCGACAGCAGAGACTCGATGGCCGCCAGCACCGCAATGGTGAAGGCATCGGGCAGCACCGCGGAAATGGTGCCGTAGGAGAAGTCGGGCAGCTGGAGCGAGGGCAGGCTGCCGGAAATAGTGTACAGGTCCCCGATGGTATTCACCGGCAGGTCTAATCCCTTTACAGCACCTGCCGTTACCAGAACTGCAATGAGAGAGGCGGGAATCTTCTGAAAGAGCTTCGGCCACAGGAACAAAATGGCCAGGGCCAGCACCCCCACCCCAACGGCGGTCAGGTTCACCGTGTGAAAGGTATGGATGACCTCCTCCAGCTTCTCCATGGTCTCCACCGGAGCGTTCTGAAAGGTGAGGCCAAAGAAGTCCTTCAGCTGGCCGATGACGATGGTCACGGCAATGCCGGCGGTAAAGCCAGTGGTGATGGTATAGGGAATAAACTTGATCATGCTGCCCATGCGCAGCACACCCATCAGGATCAGCAGCACGCCCGCCAGAACGGTGGCGGTGGCCAGTCCGGCCATGCCGCTGCGGGCCACCACCCCGGCCACAATGGTGGCAAAGGCGGCGGTAGGACCGGCGATCTGCACCTTGCTCCCGCCCAGGGCGGAGATGACAAAGCCCGCCACGATGGCAGTATAGAGGCCCTGCTCCGGGGACACTCCAGAGGCCAGGGCCAGGGCAATGGACAAAGGCAGGGCAATGATGGCAACAATGATGCCGGCAATTAGATCTTTTACAAATTTTTCCTTGGAATAGCTCTTTAAGGAATGGACCAATTGGGGGGTCAACTCTCTCATAGACGCGCTCTCCTTAACAGTTTTTTAACACACCCCTTTATCATAAGCGCTCCTCCCCTCTTTTGCAAGGATTTATTTACAGCTTTCCCTGCTTTTTGCATCATTTTTTGCAAAAATGCAAGGGTTCCGGCCTTCCGGAACCCTTGTCAGCGGAGAAATTCTCTCCTCTATTCAGAAAACAGCCCCTGGAGCTGGCCCAGCAGCTCCATACTCTTGAATTTCAGCACATAGCCCTCGTCCTGTTCCGTCACCAGGGCCGCCTGGCCGGGGGTAAAATAGCCGGCCTGGGTAGCCTCCTCCACCGTCTCACTGGCTGCTCCCAGACACAGGGGCGGGAAGGCCACACACCACCAGTTTTGTCCCTTCCCCTCCCCAATGACAATGCGCAGGGCATTGTAATTCCCCGCGGGCAGGGCAAAGCCCTCATATTCCTTGGTGGGGAACCAGCAGTTGGTAAGCTGGGCAGTGACCTGGTAAGGGTACCCCGCTTCCTCCACCACCGCCTGGCCCGCCTGGGCCAGTTCATCCAGATGGGCCTCCAGGGCAGAGCGTGCCTCAGACAGGGTGGCATGCTCCGGATAAAAGGTCTCCGCCTGGGCCAGCACACGGTCCCGCACCTGCAGCTTCAGAGCCTGGTCGGCCTGGCTGTCCGAATTGGCGATCACATGAAAGCGGATGACACTGTCCGCCAGCTCCCGCTGCTCCTGTCCCAGCCAGCTCCCCGCAGCTACTGCCACCAGCAGCCCAAACATCAGGGACAATTCCCAACATTTCAGTTTCCGATCCATTGCCGTCTCCTTTCAAGGCGGCAAAAAAGCCGCCCAATACCATAAAGCTAATTTGCTTTACAGTATAGGCGGCTTCTAATCATTTTAAACCGTCTGGGTCAAAAAAGTTTCATTGCTGGTCTCCCGCAGGCGCGCATAGGCCTCCTGGGCCTCCTCTTCCCGCTCAAACAGGCCAAAGGCAGTGGGCCCGGTGCCGCTCATGCTGGCCCCCAGAGCTCCGCAGCGGATGAGCTCGTTTTTGATCTCACACACCCGTGCAAGCTGGCGTTTGGGAAGGGCATCCTCAAAGACGTTGTACATCCGGCGGGCCACCCCGGCCAGATCCCCGGCCTCCAGGGCTTCTATGGCTCCCTTCGTATCCGGATGGCGGCGCAGGCGCACCCGGTCGATCTGGGCAAAGAGGGCGGGCGTGGAGATGGGAAAGTCGGGCTTACACACCACTACCCAGCACTTTGGCAAAGGCGGCAGTGGGGTGAGCACCTCTCCCCTGCCCTCGGCCAGGGCGGTACAGCCCATAACACAGTAGGGCACATCGGACCCCACCATCTCTCCGATTTTCGCCAGAGCCTCCTGTTCCACCGGAGTGGCATCCATCTCGTTCAGCGCCCGGAGCACCGCGGCGGCATCGCTGCTCCCCCCGGCCATACCGGCACAGATGGGAATGCGCTTTGTAATGGCGATCTCCAGTCCCTGGGGCTCCTGCCCCCGTGCCTCCCAGTACCGCAGGGCAGCCTGGGCGGCCAAATTTTTCTCGTTATTGGGTAAAAAATGCACATTGGTCTTGACCCGCAGCTCATTCCAACCCAGAGGCTCCACCGTCAGGTCGTCGGCCAGAGTGATGGACTGCATGATCATCCGCATATCGTGGTAGCCGTCCGGGCGTTTGGACAGCACGTCCAGGGTGAGATTCAGCTTTGCATTTGCCTGGATGAACATGACAACACCATCCCTTTACTCCCGAATTTTTCTTGCCTCCAAATAAAAGCGCTTGTCGTGGGCCTCCCCCATGGAGAAGGTCTTACGGGGCAGCACCCCGTCGTGGATCACCGTGGGGAACAGCTCCTCTTTGCCCATGGGCGGCAGGAGGAAGGCAATGGCCTCCTCACGCTCCTGGGCCAGCCTCTGGGCCACATCGGCGCCGTGGATGTAATCGATCCGGCTTCCCGGATGGGCCGCGCAATACTCGTCCAAAAAGACCTGCAGGGTCCCCACCGGAAGCTGCTGCCGGGGATTTGTCACGGTGATCTCCCCCTTGCTCCAGCGGCTGGCCACAAAGGACAGCACATGCCCCTCGCCCCGACCCTGGACAGCGCCGGGATAATAGGCCATGAGCGCATCCAGCAAGTCTTCCGGCTTTACACCGAAAACCACACGGTGGATGGGCTCAAACTCCAGAGATTCGTCGTGGAGATTCACCAGCTCACACAGGGCGTACCGGGAGGGCAGATTTGCCCACTGCTCCGGCGGGGTCAGCTTTTTGGCGCGCTCATAGCACTCCTTGGCGGTGGCCAGGGAGTGGTTCCCATCTCCCACCGCAAAGAGGAGCACCGGCAGCGCCTGCTTCAGGTGATACCGTGTTTGGAAGGCAGCGGGGTCGGCCAGGGCTTCCAGGGCGGCAAAGACCTGCGCCTGCTCCTGGTCTCCCAGCTTCCAGCCCTTGATGTGGCCGCCCTGTTCCATCAGTTCAAAGTCATAGACCGGCTCCATTGCTCCCCTTTGGGCACTCAGCGGCTCGATCACCGTCCTGCCGGGATCGTCGGCCAGGAGCATCACATGGGGCAGCTCGATGGGGGCGTTCTTCCGCACCGCCACACGGGGCGGAATGCGGGAAAGGACAGTGCCCTCCGTAGCCCGGATGGGCGCACCGGAGCCCGGCTCGTAGTCATACTGCTCCAGATCCACCATGCCCACAAGGCCCCGGCGGGTCTTGCCGCAGTCCAGGGTGCGCTCCACGTAAAAGAGACTGTGGGGATATTCCTGGAACCGGCCTTCCCGGAGATACCGGGTCATGGTGGTATTGATCTCCATGATGTCGGTCTCCACGTTGGGGCCCTCCAGACAGCTCTCGGGCAGAATGAGGCGCAGGGCCGAGGGGGAACGGCCTACCCGCTCCTCCACCCGCTGCCAGTACTCCGGCTGGGAGGTATATTGATCGCAGGCCACCACGCTCCACAGGCTCAGATCACAGTTCTGAGGCAGGAGGATATTGGCCGGCTGAAACGGAAAATTAGTTTTCATGTGTATCCTTCTTTTCTTTCAGCAGCTTGTCGATCTTTTCTTCCAGATCCCCAAGCTTCGTCACAATGGTAGCCAGTGCGGCCAGGGCTGCCACCAGGACCGCAAATCCCAGGATATACGCCATAATCTCCCCGCCGATCATCCCACAGAAAAAATATGCTGTGGCCAGAATCGCGGCAAAGAGGATGCAATAGCCGAAAAACATAGCGTTACCTCCCAAGCGTTTCCCCGATGGTCTCGTTCTTACAGGGCCTGTTCGATGGCGTGGAGCAGCTCGTCAAACTCCTCAAAGGCAGGAAGCTCCGGGTGGTCGGCCTTGATGGCCTGGGTGCTCTTAAAGAGGAAGCCCGCCTTGCTGGCCTGGATCATCCCCAGGTCGTTGAAGCTGTCTCCGGCGGCAATGGTGTCAAAGCCGCAGGACTGCAGGGCCTTCACTGTGGTAAGTTTCGACTTCTCACAGCGCATTTTGTATCCGGTGATCTCCCCATTCTCCCCCACCTCCAGGGTGTTGCAGAAAATGGTGGGCCAGCCCAGCTTTTCCATGAGGGGCTTGGCAAACTGCTCAAAGGTGTCGCTGAGGATGATGACCTGAGTCTCACTTCTCAGCTTGTCCAGAAACTCCTTGGCTCCGGGCAGGGGGTCAATGGTGGCGATGGTGGCCTGGATCTCCTTGAGGCCCAGTCCATGCTCCTTCAAGATGCCCAAGCGCCAGGTCATCAGCTTATCATAGTCGGGCTCATCCCGTGTGGTACGCTTCAGCTCGGGGATCCCGCTGGCCTCGGCAAAGGCGATCCAGATCTCGGGGACCAGGACCCCCTCCATATCCAAACAGACAACATTCATTTCCATGCTCCTTTTTCTAATCCTCAGCCTTCCCGTCCCTGCTTGCGGCGCAGGTTGGTCAGGAAGTTGTCCATCCGGGCGATGGACTCGGCGATATCCTTCATGGACGCGGCGTAGCAGGCTCGGACAAAGCCCTCACCTCCGGGGCCGAAGGCGTTGCCGGGAATGACGGCCACCTTCTCCTCCATGAGGAAGCGCTCGCAGAACTCCTCACTGGTCAGGCCCGTGGAACGGATATCCGGGAACACATAGAAGGCACCCTTGGGCTCGAAGCAGGAAAGGCCGATGCGGTTGAGGTTTTCCACCAGATACCGGCGGCGGCGGTCGTACTCCTCCCGCATGTGCTCGATATCCCCGTCCCCGTTGCGCATGGCCTCTACGGCGGCGTACTGGCTGGTGGTGGGGGCAGACATGATGCCAAACTGGTGCAGCTTGGTCATGGCAGCAATGATGGGCTTGGGGGCACACACATAGCCCATGCGCCAGCCGGTCATGGCATGGCTCTTGGAGAAGCCGTTGACCACCACGGTGCGCTCATACATGTCGGTGAGGTTGGCCAGGGACACATGGCGCTGACCATAGGTGAGCTCGGCGTAGATCTCGTCGGAGATGACCATGATATCGGTGCCCCGCAGGACCTCGGCAATGGCCTCCAGATCCCGGCGCTCCATAATGCCGCCGGTGGGGTTGGAGGGGAAGGGCAGCACCAGCACCTTGGTCTTGTCGGTGATGGCGGCCTTCAGCTGCTCGGGGGTAAGGCGGAACTGATCCTCCGCCTTCAGTTCAATATATTGGGGCACGCCCCCGGCCATCTCAGCCAGAGGACCGTAGCACACAAAGGAGGGCACGGGGATAATCACTTCATCCCCGGGGTTGATCATAACCCGAAGGGCCAGGTCAATGGCCTCGCTGCCGCCCACGGTGACCAGGATCTGACCGTTATAGTCATACTGCAAATCAAAGCGGCGGTTGAGGTAAGCGGAAATCTCCCGCCGCAGCTGAAGCATACCGGCGTTGGAGGTATATTTGGTGTGGCCGCGCTCCAGGGAGTAGATGCCCGCGTCCCGGATGTGCCAGGGGGTGACAAAGTCAGGTTCTCCGATGCCCAGCGAAATAGCGTCGGTCATCTCCTCCAGAATGTCAAAAAATTTCCGAATTCCAGAGGGTTTGATCCCCTGAATCTTCTCATTCAGGATGTTGTCGTAATTCATACGAAGATGTACTCCCTTTCCTCAGGCTCCTGGGGGCGGAACACCAGGTGCTTCTCTTTATATTTTCTCAAAATGAAGTGGGTCGCCGTACCGGTGACGCCCTGGATGGTGGACAGCCGGTCGCCCACAAACATGGCCACTTCCCGCAGGGTGCGCCCGGAGATGATAATGGCCAGGTCAAAGGAACCGCTCATGAGATACATGCTCTCCACCTCGTCATACTGGTAGATGCGCTCAGCAATGCGGTCAAAGCCGTCGATGGACTGGGGCGTCACATTTACCTCGATCAGGGCAGTCACCGTCTCTTTCCGCACCCGGTCCCAGTCGATGATGGCCTGATAGCCCAAAATAACCCGCTCGTCCTCATATTTTTTAATGGCGGCCTTTGCCTCTGCCTCCGGCACTCCAGCGGCGGCGGCCAGCTGAGCCGTGGACATGGTGCAGTCCTGCTCCAGCAGTTCCAGCAGCTTCTCCATGGACGTTCCCTCCAAAATCATTGAATTTCCGGTCCCTTCCGGTTTCTTTTTATTATAATCGATGATAAGCAAAGCCGCAAGCCCTATTTGGGCCTGCGGCTTTGGGAGGTCTGGGAAGGGATCGCGCATCCGCCGCTCAGGCGGCAGCCGCTTCCTTCTTGGTGGTCATGCGCAGGAAGACGTAGATACCGGCCACGACGACCAGGCCTACCACATCGGAGATGGGCTCGGGCACCAGCATAGCCAGACCGCCTGCAGCCATGAGCACACGGAAGAAGATGTTCATGGGTTTGAACAGGAAGCCGTTGAGGGCGGCAGCCACGCCGAAGATGCCCAGCAGAGAGGTGACGCAGATCTGGATCACCTGGAGCACCGCGGCAAAGCCGGTCACGTCAAACTCAAAGAGCATAGCCGGGTTCATGGCAAAAATATAGGGCACGATGAACGCGGCAATGGCCAGACGAGTGGCATTGAAAGCGGTCTTCATAGGCGGAGCCTTGGCAATGGCAGAGCCGGCGTAGGCGGCCAGAGCCACGGGCGGGGTGATGTCGGCCACGATGCCAAAGTAGAACACGAAGAAGTGGGCGGCCACGGCAGGAATGCCGATCTCCGGGCTCATCAGGATGGGCGCGCAGGTGGAAGCCATGATGCAGTAGTTGGCGGTAGTGGGCACGCCCATGCCCAGGACGATACAGCACAGCATGGTCAGGAACAGGGCGATGAAGGCCCGTCCGCCGGACACGGCCACGATGGCGGTGATGAGCTTGGAAGCAAGACCAGTGGAGGTAATACAGCCGGCCACGATACCAGCCATGGCACAGGCCACCGCTACGGTGATGGTGCCCTTGCCGCCAGCCTCCAGAGCGTCAAAGAACTTCGCCAGGGTAATGCGGTCGTCCTTGTTCACAAGGCCAACCAGGATGGTAATGATGATCGCCACAGCCGCGCAGAACTGCATGGTGCGCATATTCAGAGAGACCATGACTACCAGCACCACCAGAGGCAGCAGCAGGTAGATCTTGGGCAGCAGGCTGACAATGCGGGGCAGCTCACTGCGGGGAATACCCTTCAGGCCCAGCTTTTTGGCCTCCAGGTGGACGGCGATGTAAATGCCGGTGAAGTACAGCACGGCGGGCAGGACGGCTTTCAAAGCCACCTGGCCGTAGGGGATGCCCATGTACTCGGCCATCAGGAAGGCGGCAGCGCCCATGATGGGGGGCATGATCTGGCCGCCGGTGGAGGCAGATGCCTCGACCGCGCCGGCAAACTCCGGCTTATAGCCGGTACGCTTCATCATGGGGATGGTCACAGAACCGGTGGTCACGGTGTTGCCCACGGAGGAGCCGGACACCATGCCGCACAGGGCGGAGGAAATCACGGCCACCTTGGCGGGACCGCCGGCAGAGGAGCCGGCAATGGAGTTGGCTAGGTTAATGAAGAAGTTGGAAATGCCGGTACGCTCCAGGAACGCGCCGAAGATGATGAACACCACGATGTACTTGGAGCACACCTGCACCGGGGTGCCCATAATGCCGTTGGTGGTGAAGAACAGGTCATAAACCACCTTGCCGAAGCGGACCGTGGCGAAGGTATAGATGAGCAGGGCGCCGGCCACACACAGAATGGGCAGGCCCACACACCGGCGGCACAGCTCCACCAGCGCCAGCGTACCGATGATGGCAATGGCCACCAGCAGCGGATCTTTGGATACTTTGGTGGCCAGCATCAGAATTTCCCGGGCCCGAAAGGAGAAGTACAGGAATGAGCCTGCACCCAGGATCATAATAATCCAGTCATACCACGGCAGGTAGTTGACCTTGGTGATCCCCTTCTTGATGGGGTAGTTCAGATAACCAATGACCAGAATAAACGCCAGAAAGCGGGTCAGCCGGATCTCCAGCAGTCCGCCTACAAACAGGGTCACATAAATGCAGTACAAAGAGAAGAGCACCATGATCGTTTTTACGATCAGCTTGGGCGTCCCCTCCCAAATGCGGGTGTTGGACTCACGGTCATACTTTTTCATGACCTCATCCACATCAGCGGCGGTACCTACGGAAGTATCGACTTCTTCCGCCTGGCTGTCCACCAGCTTCTTGTTGTCTTTCGACTCCATATTTTATCTCCTTTCTCCTCGCGTTGACACCGTGTCCACGGAACACATGCCTCCGCGTCCCGCCAGGCGCGGACGCATCTGCACCGCGGGATACACAAAGAAAAGGCGGCTGCGGCGGGCTGGGCCCGCCGCAGCCGCCCTAAAACCAGATTATGCAGGCTGGATTCACTTACTTGGTGGGAACCTCGATGCCCTTCTCGGCGAAGTACTCAGCAGCACCGGGGTGATAGGGAACGGCGGTGTTGGAAGCGGCAAACTCCAGATCCAGCTCAGCGCCCTTGGAGTGAGCCTGGGCCAGGCCCTCGGCGTTCTCGAAGGTACCGAACAGGAAGTTATACACGTCCTCGTTGGACACGTCATCCCGTGCGATGACAGTGGCGACCACGGCCACGGTGGTGGCGTCGGCGTCCATGTTGTAGGTATCAGCGGAAATCACGGCCTTGCTGTAGTAGGGAGAAGACTCCTGCAGCTTGGCAATGTGCTCGTCATCCAGGTTGACCAGGTACACGTCCTTGGTGGTGGACAGAGAGGTAATGGCAGTGGTGGGAGCGCCGGCAACCACGAAGGCAGCGTCGATCTTGCCGTCCTGGAGGGACTCAG
Organism: uncultured Oscillospiraceae bacterium; assembly: GCA_944385035.1. Lineage (GTDB taxonomy): Bacteria > Bacillota > Clostridia > Oscillospirales > Oscillospiraceae > Lawsonibacter. The sequence continues at coordinate 173,354 of CALWVV010000004.1, forward strand.
CACTGGTGCCGAAGTCCTCATAGGTGGCGTTGATGTCGCTCTCAGTCATGTCATAAGCGGCCAACACATCAACGGCATTGTAATACACGCCGGAGCCGGGAGCGCCGATGGACACGCTCTTGCCCTTCAGATCAGCCACGGTCTTGATGTCGGGGTTCAGGGTGACGATCTGAACCTGCTCCATGTACAGAGCCGCCACAGTGGAGAAGTCGGTGATGGGCTCGCCCTCGAAGTTACGGATACCCTGGTAGGCATAGGCCATAACGTCGGACTGTACGAAGCCCAGCTGAGCGTCGCCAGCCTCCATGTTCTCAATGTTGGCCTGGGAACCGCCAGACACAATGGCAGTCACCTTAGTGCTGGTGGCATCGCCCACCTTCTGGGCCACAACGCCGCCAAAGCCGTAGTAAGTGCCCTGGTCACCGCCGGTGGTAAAGTTCAGGCTGGTGCCGCCCTCTTTGCCGCCTTTAACGGTCTCGATCACAGTCTCGCTGCTGTCGCCGGAGCTGGCGGCCTGGCTGCCGGAGGATGCCTGGCTGCCGGAAGAGGCAGTGTTCCCACCGCAAGCGGTAAGCGCCATGCTCATAACCATGGCGAGGGAAAGAGCAATCGCAATCTTCTTTTTCATTTTTCTTTCCTCCAATTTCCAAGTTTGGATTTGCAAAGCAATCTGCACTTGCATGATTATTATAGTACATTACTTGGTAAAAATCAATAGATTTTTTCCTCTCGCCTCGTCTTCGACAAAATATTCAAAAGTAAATCACTCTTTCACTTTAATTTTATTAAACTCAATTATGCTTTGAACTTAAAAAACAAAGGATTGTTTTTCCTTTAACAAACCCAGAAATTTCAAGGCGTCCAGCCCTCCATCCCCTGGTGCAGCTTCTCCAACGCCCTCTTTTCAATGCGTGAGACATAGCGACTCGCCTATTGTAAACGATGCCCTTTAAGAAATCGCCTCCAACTCATGGAAGCGGAATTTGATAATAATCTCTTTTTTCTCGGTCAGCTCTACTCGTTCAATGAGGCTGACCAGCAGTTCCCGGCTCTCCCCTGCAGTTTCGATGAACCTCTGCACCAGTTCCCTGGCCTGGTCCTCACTGGGGATGGGGCTTTTTTTCTGCAACTCCAGGGCCTGCCGTTTTTCCTCCAGCTGCTCCCGCTCCCCTTTGATCCGGCCGAAGATGCGCTGGAAGTCCGCCTCCGGCAATAGTCCGCTGAGCCGGTCGGTGTACATCCGGTCCAGGTTGGCGGTGAGGTTGTCAATCTTGGACTGGAGTGTCTGGAGCTCCATCTCCAGGCTGCTCTGCTTCCCGGCCTTCTCTACGGCTTCCCGAGCCACAGGCAGCAGCTCGTCTGGGTTCAGGTAGGCCTGGCAGATCTCCCGTACCTTGGCGACCACCGCGTCGGTCACCGTCTTCTCCTTGATGGAGTGGCAGGTGCAGACGCCCCCTTTGGTAAAACGCTGGTAAGTACGGCAGACGAAGTACAGCACATCCTCTCCCCTGGCGTTTTTTCGGTTAAGCACCGCCAGCGGATAGCCACACTCGTGGCAGAAGATCATCCCTTTCAGCAGAAAGTCGTAGGTTCGGCTCCGGGTGTGCTTTCGGCTGTTGACCAGCATCCGCACTTTCCGGAAGGTTTCAGCGTCCACCAAAGGCTCGTGCGTGCCCTCCACCACCACCCAATTGGCCGGGTCCTGGCGCAGGCACTTTTTTGACTTGTAACTGATCTTCACGCTGCGCCCCTGGACCATGTTGCCGATGTAGGTCTCGTTTTGCAGCATATCGGAGATCCGCTCGCTGCTCCATAGTCCGGTATAGGGGCCGGGTCTTGCCACCGGGAGATTGGCATAGCTGGCCGGAGTGGGCACTCCCTCCTGGTTGAGGAGGGTTGCAATGTTCCGGCAGCTTATGCCGGAGAGGGCCAGGGCGAAGATTCGCCGCACGATGGGCGCCACTTCCTCGTCGATGACGATTTTGTTTTTCTCCGTGGGGTGCATCTTGTAGCCGTACACCGGCTTGCCGCCGATGAACTGTCCCTTCCGCTGCTTATCCCGCTTGACGCTCTTGATCTTCTTGGAAATGTCCTTTGCGTACATGTCGTTCATGATGGCCCGGAAGGGCGTGATATCGTTAGCCGTGGAGTCCACGCCGGTGTCAATGCCGTCCAGCAGGGAGATGTACCGCACCCGGTGCTCCGGGAAATACCGCTCCATGTAGTGGCCGGTCATGATGTAGTCACGGCCCAGACGGGAAAGGTCCTTGGTAATGACCATATTTACCTTCTTGGCCTCAATATCGGCAATCATTCGCTGGAAGCTGGGACGATCAAAATTGGTCCCGCTCCAGCCGTCATCTATATAGGTATCGTAGACGCTCAGCCTATGCTGCTGCACGAACTCCCGCAGCAGGGATTCCTGGTTCTGAACGCTCTGGGATGGGCCTTCGCTCTCATCCTCCTTGGATAGTCTGATGTATAAAGCCGCATGGTAATCCATGGGATTGCTTATCTCTAAGTACATGTCGTACCTCCTGAGACAAGCGGCCATCCATCATAAATATCATAATATTTTGCGCCCATATCGTTATATTTTCGACCTGTTTTGGAGATTTTTCTCTATAAAAAGCCGCAAACATCCTGTCATTAGTTTCGGCAGCTTTTCTCCTTCTTCTGTGAAAAAACAATGGACAACCGGCACCTGTCCATTCCGTTTCACTGGCATTCCCTCCTTTCCAGTTTGTTACAGCTTATGCTGTCAAAAGACATACCATACTCCATTCCATCTTCAACCCACCTATATTTACGTCTCACGGTGGGTCTGTTGACAAAGTGCCACATAATCATGGGCTGGCAGAATAAGTGGGAAGAAAAAAGACGCCCTATGGCGTC
>CALWVV010000005.1 GCA_944385035.1 uncultured Oscillospiraceae bacterium
GTGCTGCGCTGGGAGAAGACCAGCCGTCCCTTCCTGCGCCACCGGGAATTCCTGTGGCAGGAGGGCCACACCATGCACGCCACTGAGGAAGAGGCACGGGAAGAGACCATGCGTATGCTGAACATCTACGCGGATTTTATGGAGAACGTGCTGGCCATGCCCGTGGTCCGGGGCCGCAAGACCGATAAGGAGAAGTTCAACGGCGCTGAGGAGACCTACACCGTGGAGTGCATGATGCACGACCGCAAGGCCCTTCAGGCCGGCACCAGCCACTACTTCGGCGACGGCTTTGCCCGTGCCTTTGACATCACCTTTACCGGCAAGGACAATCAGCTCCATCACCCCCACCAGACCTCCTGGGGCGTGTCCACCCGTATGATCGGCGGCATCATTATGACCCACGGCGACAACAACGGCCTGGTGCTGCCTCCCCGCATTGCCCCCATCCAGGCCATGGTCATCCCCGTGGCCCAGCACAAGGAGGGCGTGCTGGATGCCGCTTCCGCCCTGCTGGAGCGCCTGAAGGCTGCCGGCATCCGGGCCAAGATGGACGACTCCGACCAGTCCATGGGCTGGAAGGCCGCCGAGTATGAGATGAAGGGCGTGCCCCTGCGTGTGGAGATCGGCCCCAAGGACATGGAGAAGAACCAGTGCTGCATCTGCCGCCGGGACAGCGGCGAGAAGGTCTTTGTCCCCCTGGAGAAGCTGGAGGACACCGTCCGGGAGCTGCTGGACGCCGTCCACCAGGGCCTCTACCAGCGGGCCAAGAAGAACCTGGAGGATCACACCCGTGTGTGCATGACCCTGGACGAGGTCAAGGAGTTTATGGAGACCGAGGGCGGCTTTGCCAAGACCATGTGGTGCGGCGAGTTGGAGTGCGAGCTCAAGATGAAGGAGCAGGCCGGTGTGTCCTCCCGGTGCATGCCCTTTGCCCAGGAGAAGGTGTCCGACACCTGTGTGTGCTGCGGAAAGCCCGCGAAGCACATGATCTACTGGGGCGTGGCCTATTAAGCGGACAAACGAGCAGCCCTGCCAAACGGCAGGGCTGCTTTTCTATGTCCGCTTGTCAATGCGGACCACCAGGGCCGTGCGGTCGTCGGTGGCATCCTGGGGGCTGTGGGTAATGAGGTCCCGAGCCAGGTCCTTGGGACTGGCCCCATCAAACTCCTTCAGACGCTCCCGGAGCCACCCGTCCTCACCAGCTCCGCAGATGCCGTCGCTGACCATGAGCACGCAGTCTCCTGGGGCCAGACGGAGGGTGAAATGGTCCAGGGCGGAGGAATCCCCTTCGGCCAGGCCTGCGGGGAGAGAAGTGCCGGACAGGCTCTGAACCGAGGAGCCTTTTTTGATATAGGTGGGGGCGGCTCCCAGCTTATAGAGTTCCCCCTCCCCGGAAAAAAGGTCGATTTGCAGCAGGTCCACGGTAGTAAAGCCCCCAGTGTCCTCCCCCCGGAGGGCCAGGGCGGAGGAGAGGGTGGACAGGGCGTGCCGGGTGCTGACTCCCGCCTGGAGCAGCTGCTCCAACAGCCGTACGGCCAGGGAGCTCTCCCGGTTGGCTGCGGGACCGCTGCCCATCCCGTCGCACAAAAGGAGATAGAGCTTGCCGTCGGAGCGTTTGAAGTAGGTGCCGGCGTCCCCGCTGACGGTTTCGCCGTTTTTCTTTTGGGCGGCCACCCCGGCCAGGGCCATGAGGGGCTCCTGCTGGAGCAGAGACAGGGAACCTTCCCCTTCCCCATCCACCCGCAGGGGCACCCCCAGGGAGACAGACAGCTCAGACAGACGGCTGGGCCGGGCCAGCTCCATGCAGTCGGCCCCCTCCGCCTCGACCCGCAGCAGTCCCCGCCCGTCCCGGTAGACGCAGGTGCGCACATTGAGCCCCAGCTGGGCCAAATACTGCCGTACCCGCCGGTCTCCGATGGCGTCAGGGACCAGTTCCCGGCTCATTTCTGCGGCGGCATCGCCCAGCAGTTCCGAGAGCTGGGCGTATTGCCGGCATACCGCCGTCCGGCTCTCCCGAATGCGGGCGTTATATTGCCGGCGGTAAAAAAGGGCGGTGAGCTCCTCGTTGACTGTGGAGACAAAGTCGGGAAAGTGGATGCACCGGGCGGCAAAATGTTGGGGAAAATCACCTCCGGTGGCCTTTCCCCGCTCTACCATAGCGGGGGTGGCGTCGTTCAGGGCGTTAAAGGTGAGGTTGTAGTCCTGCTGCCAGCAGCGGTTTCGCAGAGAGCAGCCCCGGCACAGACGGCTGGCGGTGCGGTCAAATACCGTGGCAATGTCATTGTCGTTCTCCGGCGGGCGGAAGGCGGAGCGCAGACAGTCACACAGGGAACGAAAGGCCTTTGAGGTCTGTTCCAGCCTTTGCTGAACCACCCGCTGGGCCTGGAGGTCTGCGGGACCAGCGGACTTGGGAGCCAGCCAAACCCCCAACTGCCGCATGAGCTTGTCCGGAATCGTCAGAAACAGCAGACAGGCAAAAAGAACCTCGTAGAGGATGGAGAGGTTGAGCCCCCGGTCCCAAGTCCACAGTACTGCGCAGGCGTTGGCCAGGGCGTAGACCATGGCGGCGCCTGGCCGTCCTTTTCCCTTCCACAGCCCGGCAGCCAGCCCGGACAGGCCGTAAGCCATGGTATAGAGGGGGGTACCCTGGCTGGCCAGATCCATGGACAGGCCTATAGATACCCCGGCAATGGCGCCGGTGGACATTCCTCCCTGCCAGGCGGCGGACAGTACGGCTGTTACCGCCAGAATACGGCCCAGAGAGATGTCTTTATAGAGAAGAAGGGGGGACAGCGCGATCAGGCAGGCACACAGCAGGGCCAAAAGGCCCCCGCGGCTGGCCGGAGCGGAGAGCCTGTCCTGAGAAGGGCGGCCCATGGGCTCCAGAGCCTGGTGAAAGGCCCAGGCGGCGGCTGCCGTCAAGATAAGTTCCAAGGCAAAGAAAATAACGTCGGCAGATTTCCATCCCCACTGGGACTGGATAATAAAGCCGGTAAAGGCGTTGAGGGTGGCTGCAATGGCGGGCATGGTCCAGGGACTGCGCAGGGGCTTCCAGTCATAGAAGGCAAAGCACACCGCAAAGGTGAGAATGGAGGCCGAGGCGTAGCGCAGGCCGCTGGAAAATTCCAGGGTGGTCAGATAGCCGAAGCAGGCCCCCACCAGGGAGGCCCCGCCGCACAGTCCCGGCCCTGCCGCCCCCACCAGCGCTACACCGAAGGGGGCACTGTTTTGAAAAATGGCCGCTCCCGACAGAACCGCCGACAGCAGCAGGCATATGGCCGCTTTGATCCCCAGAGTCAGGGTCGAGGCGGACAGCCTGACCTGTCCGGTGCGCTGGGACTGCTGGCGCAGCTGGGTGAGTTTGGCGCGGATCATCTTTTTGGCTGTCATGCCTGTCTCCTCCTAAGTAGGCCGGGACACGCCGGTGCCGGCTGGTTGTGGCTTCCATTATATTCCAAAAAATGGAAAATATCGGTCGAAGAAACGGAGGAGAAAAAAGGGCACCAAAACCGGGATAATAAAGTTAGGACTTGTATTTTCAGGGGAAATCGAATACAATATACAATAGTATGAGTATCAAAACTCCCTATCCTCAGTGAAAGGAAGGTAATCCTATGAAACTGCAAACAGAACTGGGTGAGATCCGCATCAGCAGCGAGGTCTTTACCACCGTTACCGGCAGCGCGGCCACCAATTGCTATGGAGTGAAGGGAATGGCTGTGCGCTCCACCACGGACGGGCTGGTTCATCTGCTGAAGCGGGAGTCCATGGCCAAGGGTGTCAAGGTATATTATAATGAAGATGGCACGGTGTCCATCGAATTACACATTATTGTGGAAAACGGCGTGAATCTCATGGCCGTGTGCCGCTCCATCATGAGCGAGGTGCGCTATGTGGTCAGCAAGACCACCGGCGTGGAAGTGGCATCGGTGGACGTGTGCGTAGATTCCATGCGATTTTGATCATTCGTAGAAAGGAACTTAGCCGACTATGGTAAAGAAGATTGACGCGGCGGTATTTCAGCGGATGGTCATCCATGCACACGCCGCTATGAACGCCCAAAAACAGGTGATTAACGACCTGAACGTGTTCCCTGTCCCCGATGGGGATACCGGCACCAATATGACGCTGAGCATTGGGGCCGCTTCCAAGGAAATGAAGAAGAACCACTACGATACAGTGGGCCAGGCCGCCCAGGGGACCGCTTCCGCACTGCTGCGGGGGGCCCGTGGCAACTCCGGCGTGATCCTCTCCCTGCTCTTCCGGGGCTTTGCAAAGGCCGTGAAGGAGAAGGAGACCATGGATGGCCGGGATCTGGCCATTGCTCTGGATTTCGGCGTGGCCGCAGCCTATAAGGCGGTGATGAAGCCCGCTGAGGGCACCATCCTCACCGTCTCCCGCCTGGCCGCCGCCCGTGCGGCCGGCTGTGCCCGTGAGGCCGACAGTGTGGAAGAGGTGCTGGAGGCCGCGATTCAGGAGGGCCAGGTGGCGCTGGACAACACCATCAACCAGAACCCTGTGCTGAAAAAGGCCGGCGTTGTGGACGCCGGCGGCAAGGGATTTTTGGTGATTCTCCAGGGCATGCTGGACGAGCTGCGGGGCGTGCCCATGCCCGACAGCGGCGAGGACGCCGCCCCGGCGGAAAAAGCCGACTTTGTAGCCATGGCCGCCGAGGAGATCACCTTTGCCTTTGACACGGTGTTTATCGTACGCAAGCATCAGGAGAATGTGAATCTGGACCCCTTCCGCAAGTACCTCAACAGCATTGGCGACAGCCTGGTCATTGGCGAAGACGACGAGGCCTTTAAGGTCCATGTCCACACCAACATTCCCGGCGCCGCCCTGACGGAGGCCCAGAAGTACGGCACTCTGGAGCTGGCCAAGATCGAGAACATGCGGACGCAGGCGGACGATCTGGCCGCAGGCGAGCATGTCCAGAGCACCGACGACCTGGACGCCATTGAGGCGGAGCTGGAGGCGGGCTGTGATGCCGCCCCGGAAAAGGCTGCGCCGGAGAAAAAGTTCGGCTATGTGGCCGTGTGTGCCGGAGCCGGATTGGAAGCGGTGTTCCGCGACCTGGGTGTGGACGGCCTGGTGGGCGGCGGTCAGACCATGAATCCCTCCACTGAGGACATTTTGAAGGAGATCGAGCGTACCCCCGCCGAGATCGTCTATGTCCTGCCCAACAACAAGAACATCATCATGGCCGCCGAGCAGTGCATGCGCCTGTGCGAGGACAAGAAGGTCGTGGTCCTGCCCACAAAGACCGTGCCTCAGGGCATTTCCGCCATGCTGGCAGTGGACCCCGATGCCAGCGAGGAGGACAACACCCAGGCTATGCTGGACGGCTTTGCCAATGTGCACACCAGCGAGATTACCTATGCCGCACGGGACTCTGACTTTGACGGCTTTGCCATCAAGCAGGGGGACTATCTAGCCCTGGAGGAGCACCAGCTCTTCGGCACGGACCAGGACCTGCACGCGATCCTGGACCGGCTGGCCCACTCGGACAGCCACCAGGGGGCGGAGTTCATCTCCATCTTCTACGGAGAAGATGTGACGGAGGAACAGGCCCAAGAGGCGGAGAAGATCTTTACCCAGGCCTGCCCCAATGCGGAAGTGACCCTTCTGCCGGGCGGTCAGCCGGTATACTACTATATGATTTCCGCAGAATAAACGTAAAAAAAGCGCCCATCCATATGGATGGGCGCTTTTTTCAATTACTCGATGGCGATTTTGGTGGTAGTCTCCAGAGCCTTGGGGGGCTGTTTGGGCAGCGTCAGCTTCAAAACGCCGAACTCATATTTGCACTGCACGTCCTCGGGACGGATATCGCCCACATAGAAGCTTCTGGAGCAGGCGCCGGCGTAGCGCTCCTGGCGGATAAAGCGGCCGTCCTTGTCCTCCTCGTCCTTGTCCAGGCCCTTGGCGGCGCTGACGGTGAGATAGCCGTCCTTCAGCTCCACACTGACCTCGTCCTTCTTAAAGCCGGGCAGGTCGATGGCCAGCTTATAGCTGGTTTCATTTTCCTTCACATCGGTTTTCATCAGGTTCTTTGCATGCTTGCCGTACAGGGGGTTGGCACCGCCGAAGAAGCTCTTGTCAAAGGTGTTGTCAAAGAAATCGTCAAACAGGTTTTCACTAAAAATACTAGGTAACATAAGTCGTTCCTCCATTTAAAATTGATTTGTTGCCGTGGCGGAGGCCCGTATGGTCTTCTTCCAGGTACGAGTAGAGTATAGCACAGAACATTAGCACTCGCAATAGGTGATTGCTAATGTTTACAAAAAGATAATAATTTATAGGAAGAAAATACACAATTTCCAGAAAAACAAGAAGAGAAAGAGAGGCTTTTCAAGAAGATACTTCTCTGATATAATGGGGAGAAACTGACGAAAAGGCGGTATTTGATATGCCTGTCTCCCTGATTCCATCCTTTTTGGCCTACTGTTACATCGGAGCTATCACCCCCGGTCCAGCAAACCTTTGCTCCCTGTCCGCGGCGCTGCGGTATGGGAAGGGGCCGGCATTGAGGCAATGGCGGGGATTGTTTGTTGGATATTTTTTGGATTGTATGGGGGCCGTGTTGGTCACCTGGCTGCTGGGTACCCTTTTGAACGACTATGTGGGCTATTTGTCCTGGGTGGGGGCAGCCTATCTGCTATGGCTGGCCTGGCATATGCTGCGCTCTGCCGGGGTTAAGCTGGGAGAGGAGGACCCGGCGTATCCCTCCTTCCGAAATGGTGTATTGGTGCAGATCACCAATGTAAAGGTGATTATTTACTGCCTGACCTCCCTGTCCGCTTATGTGCTGCCCTATACGGATTCCTTTTGGTATCTGCTGGCGGTGGGACTGTTTTTGCCCTTTACCGGACCCGTCGCCAATTTGGTGTGGCTGTTTGCCGGAGCCACATTACAGAAATTGTTTTCCCACTATCAAAAGACGGTGGATATTGTGCTCGCTGTGTCCCTGGTTTTATGCGCGGTGACGCTGGTGTGGCCCCACTGAATGGAAAAAGCCGTCCTTTTATCCCAGGATAAAAGGACGGCTTTCTGCTGGACTTATACCCCCAGCCATTGCTGCAGGTCAAAGAGGTCAGAGGCAATATAGTCGGGATTAAAATCCTGAAAATCGCCGGCCGGAGTAGTCCCGTTGAGGACGGCGGCAAAGTGGCAGCCGGCGTTTTGGGCAGCCCCCGCATCCAAAACAGTATCTCCGCAGAAGAGGGTGTTTTCGGGCTTGACTCCCATGCGCTCCATGGCCAGAAGCAGCCCTTCCGGATCGGGCTTGGGACGGTGGACATCCGCGCTGCCGATCACCGTCTCCAGGTCCTGAAGCAGTCCGTAACGGTCCATGATGATTTCCAGGGTATCTCCCCGCTTGGTGCTGACGATGGCAGTTTTGACCCCGTGGGCGTGCAGAGCCTGAAGAAGTTCGACTGCCCCTGGGAAGAGAACGGCTTCCCGCCGCTGAAGTTCCTGAGCCACCTCCAGAAAGAGCGGACGGAATTTTGCCCGGTTTTCCGGGTCCTCATCCCCCGTGAGCATGGTGTAGGCGTCCTCCAGCAGATAGCCGATGGTGGCACGTACCGCCTCCCGGTCAGGCTCCGGCCACCCAAGAGCCGTCAGTCCGTGGCGAAAACCAGCCACGATGGAGTCGGTGCAGTCTCCCAGAGTGTAGTCAAAATCAAAGCAAACCGCTTGAAACAAAACGATCTCTCCTTTCGGAATGCAAAGCATTTTTAGCTATCATATCATGCCGGGGGCAGTGGGGCAAGAGATAGGAGCAGCAGCGGATAAAAAGAGGCCGGGAAGGCATCTGCCTTCCCGGCCAAAACGCAGGATTAATTAGGGATAGCGGGTGTAGACCGTGTCATATTTGCTGTCCAGGTCATTCAGATCACCATACTGATCCCAGTAGACCCGCTCCCGGTATTCATCGGCATAGGCGTAGGTAAATTCGTCATACTTGGTATCCACGCTGAGAATGATGACATAAGCCCCTTCGTAGTCGTAGTAAAGAATGTCGCCGGGCTTCATGCTGGTAAACTTGGTGTTCTCACTTACGTCCAGGTCACCAAAGATTTCATCGCTGATGAAGTAGGCAAAGCCCTCGCTGCCGTAGCCGATGCCCAGCACCGTGGAGCGGTAGCGGTCATCCTCGGCCCAATCGTCCCCATCGTAGTCATCTTCCAGGTCGGAAAGAAGGGCCAGCACATTCTTTTCCGTGACGGCCTTCCCGTTGGAGAGAACTTCGTCGTCGTCGTCATTGGTCCCTGCATCGGAGGGGTAGCGAGTGTAGACGGTATCGTACCGGTACATGCTCAGCCAGTCACGATCGTTCCAGCAGATCACGTTATAGCTGTCCAGATACAGATAGGTGAAGGTATCATTATCGGTATCCACATCCAGAACGATGAGATACGTGTCTGCTTCATAGCGATAGACAATGTCGCCGGGACGCATGTCGTAGACGCTGTCCAGCTCTTCCTCTTCCAGATCACCGAAGATCTCGTCGCTGATCATATAAGCGAAGCCCTGGGCGTTCCGAGCGCTGCCCAGCACATCGGACTCATAGCGCTTATCCCAATCGTCGCCGTCCTCATACTCGTCCATCAGGTCATCCAGCAGGCGCAGAACGTTGCGCTCGGTGGCCTCTTCGCCGTTGGCCAGCACGTCATCGGGCTCACCCTCGTAGCGGGTGTAGAGGCTGTCGCGGTTGCTCAGGTCATCAATGTTGCCGCTGCCCTTCCAGGAGACGCTGCCAAAGCCGTTGCAGTAGACATAGTCAAAGCGGTTGCCGTTCACGGCGGTGACAACGGCATACTGTTTGTCTGTGCTGAGGTATACCAGGTCGCCGACCTTCATCCGGCTGAACTTGGTTACGCTTTCCGAGGAAAGTGTGCCGAAGACCTTGTCGCTGAGCATATAGGCAAAGGCCTGGCCGCCTGTGGCGGTGCCCAGCTTAGAAGAGGTGTAAGAGCGCTGGGTATCCCAGATGTAGTACTCATAGAACTCGCTCTTCAGATCCAGCAGGGCGTCGGACACATTCTCCTCAGTGGCATCTTTGCCGTTGACCAGTTTGCCGGGGCGGTTATTGTAGGTAGGGGCAGACTGCTCCTTGGCGGCATCCAGCATGGCGCACAGTACCACGGCGGCCTGGCCGCGGGTCATGACTTCGTTGCCCTTAAAGGTACCCTTGTCGTCCATACCGGTCAGGAAGCCGCCGGCATAGGCCATCACCACAGCGGTCTGATACTTGGCAGGAATCTGAGCCCAGTCGGGAATCGCGGCCATGTAAATATAAATGAAATTGGCATTGGGCTCGGGCCAGCCCTGGAGCTTCTGGGCGTTGTAAATGATCTGAGCCATGTCATAACGGGTGAGCTTTGCTTCCGCCACAGAGGAGTACCACTTACCAGTGGAAGTGCGGCTGTCACCAGCAGTGGTGCCGGTCAGCAGCCCCTTGAGGTAAGCAGTTTCCATATAGGGGTACCACCAGTAGGAGGATTTGCCCAGAAGGGCATTTGCCTCACCCGGATAGAGCAGGGCACATACCATGGTGGCAAAGTCGGCCGCGGACAGCTGGTTGTCTACGCCGTAGCGTCCATTGCCGACGCCGCTGACCAGTCCATTCTGAGAGGCCTTTTCGACATAAGTATAGGCCCAGTGGTTGCTGGGCACGTCAGTAAAAGCCGCGGAGCTGGTCAGTACGCTCCCGGCCAGGATGCCGACGCTCAGCAGCGCAGCGACGGCGGTACGCAGCGTTCGCTTCATGAATTCATTCCTCCCTGTTATGGCTGTATGTTGAAACAGTCTTTACCGTAGTATAACGCCTCTTGGGTAAAACGTCAAAGGAAACCGTTTAATTTTTAATAAAAATTAACATTTCCCAAAAAAGGAAAAAGACGGAACTCAACAATAGAACGGGAAGATAAAAGCTGGAAAAATGTGCGGTTTGCTTCGCTCACTATATATAATATTAAAGGTACAATAAAAAATGAGCAAAGAAAAGAAAGCAAAAGACGCAATGTTACACCTTTGTTACATTTGCGCCCGGCCCGTTGACTTTCAAAATTGCCTTTGATAGAATGACCCCAGAAGTTGAAGAGTGCCCCTGTCCCCAGCCAGGCCCCCGGACGAAACTGGAAGCGTCCAACGAGAGGGCAGGGATTGTGAGAGCGGGGAAAGATTTAACTTCTAAATATGGGAGAAAATCCCCGATTGGTGCCCGGCCCCGCCGGGTGACCAAAATAAAAAAGGAGGAATTCCGAATGAGAAACCTGAAACGGGCTCTGAGCCTGGCTCTGGCTTCCGTCATGGTCATTGGCATGATGGTTGTCGGCACCGGCGCGAGCTATCAGGACGTCAAGGCTACCGACAATGTGGAAGCCATTGAAGTCCTGCAGGCTGTCGGCATCATGACCGGCGACGAGAACGGTGACTTCAATCCCGACGATAACGTCACCCGTAACGAGATCGCGGTCGTTATGTCCAACCTGCTGAACCTGGACTACGATTATTATCGTGGTGTGAATCCCTTTACCGACGTGCCCGACTGGGCCGCTCCCTATGTGGCTGCTTGTGCCGCTGAGGGCGTGGTCGCTGGCATCGGCGGCACCCTGTACGGCGGCTCCAACAACGTGACCGCTGCTCAGGCTGCTCTGATGATCATGAAGGCTCTGGGTTACTTCCAGTACCAGAACGACTTCGGCACCGATTGGCAGATTGCCACCATCCGTCAGGCTTCCTACATCAACCTGTTTGATGGTATCAACGCTAACGCTGAGACCGCTCTGACCCGTAACCAGATCGCTCAGCTGGTGCTGAACGGCCTGAAGGCCAACATGGTGTCCTTCACCGGCACCGTGGGCGCTGAGATCAACGGCGTGTCCATCGGCTATGTGCCCGAGTACACCGCCATCACCAACGCCAACAAGAAGTATGACAGCATCGACATGGGCACCAGCAACATCGGCGCCGACGACAAGTTCTACGTCCAGCTGGGCGAGGAGCTGTACAACGGCGACCTGAAGCTGAACGACGACATCGACGTGTTCGGCCGTCCCGCCCGCTGCTGGGAGTACGACGGCAAGGAGATCGGCACCTATGTGAACGACTCCATGCTGCTCCAGGAGTACACCACCAAGGTGACCGGCGATATGCTGTATGAACTGCTGACCCGCAGCACCGTGAACAACTACGATCTGACCGTGGTGATCGATGGCGTGCACACCGAGGACTTCGCCTCCACCGTTCCCACTGGTGTTCAGGGCCGTTGGTTCGACAAGAGCGACATCAACCGCAACAACGACGCCACTCTGGGCGCCACCGGCAACGGTGTTCTGACCCAGGTCTTCGTGGACAACGAGGAGAAGGAGATCACCGTCGCTATCATCAACACCTACCTGGCTCTGGCCAACAAGGACTATGATGAGAAGAAGGACGAGATCGGCTTCAACGTCTATGGCCTCAACACCTATGGCGATGACTACTACAAGGAACTGACCAAGAACGCTGAGGACATGAAGACCATGAAGGTCACTGGCGAGGACTTCGACATTGCCGACCTGGCCGAGGACGATGCCGTTCTGGTCACTGTGGCTGACGGCGAGATCCAGACCATCGCTGACTGCGAGGTCATTGCTGGCACCACCATCGACGCCTTTGAGACCAGCTCCAACAGCAGCAACCTCGTTCCCGAGGGTGAGATCGCTGCCGTGGAGATCGATGGCACCGAGTACAAGATGTCCAGCGCTGCTGAGTTTGATGCCGACGTCATGGAGTACTACACCGGCATCAACGGCGCCAGCAACCTGAAGGACCTGACCTACAACGTCTACATGGACGCTTATGGCTATGTCATCGGCGTGGAAGAGGTTGAGAAGGTCAACAACTACGTGTTCATCACCGGTATTGACCTGAACGGCAGCAACCTGGGTGCTCGCACCGCTACTGCCAACGCCATCTTCCTGGACGGCACCATGGCCACCATCGACGTGAACATGACCAAGAGCACCTTCCAGACTGATAAGGATCTGGGCAGCGGCAAGAACGGCAACCCCATGATCAATGCCTGGTTCACCTACACCGTGAACAGCAACAAGGTGTACACCGTCACTGAGGTCTCCAACGTCAATGGCGGCAACCACAATGGTAACGATAACTTCAAGCCCAATGGCGGCAGCAACACCAACAACGACAAGCTGGCCCAGTACAATAGCGAGAATTGGCCCGCTAACAGCGTGATTGATGAGCAGCACATTTCTGTGGCTGGTGTCGCCGCTTCTTCTTCTACCTTCAGCAAGGTGTACGGCACCGACGAGACCGTGTACCTGACTGTGGGCCTGACCGAGCTGACTTCCGGCGGCACCACCTACGGCATCATCGACGACGTGGAGAGCGTGATCACCGGTATCGGCAACGCCAACCTGGAGGTCTGGACTGAGGCTTTTGCCGAGGGCGAGGCTGATGATGCGAATACTGGGGCCAATCCCACTGGCAACACTGCTAACGGTGTGTTTGCTCTGTACAACGACGACGGTGATATCATTGCCGCCATCGTGGTAGGCGAGGATGCCGGTTCCACCAAGAACCTGGTGTATGTCCACAGCGACAACCTCTACCGCGAGAAGTATGATTCCACCACTGGCAAGTACACCTGGAGCCGCAAGGTCATCTCCAACGGCCAGGAGGTCATCCTGACTGAGGTTGGCGAGGGCGCCGGCGATCTGGAGTCCATGCAGCAGCACACCTGGTATCAGGTGAAGTACAACGCTGAGGGCAACGTCATTGAGGCTAAGCTCTACTCCGCCGCGCTGACTGGTAACGGTGTGAGCGGCAAGTGGGAGTACGTGGAGGATTCCGCTAGACTGGGCACCGCTATCGGCGCTGAGGACTCCGTCCTGTACTACAGCAATACTCCGTACGAGATCACCAACCAGGCTCTGCGCCTGACCGGCAAGACCCTGTGGCTGAACACTGCTCAGACCGAGGGCTTCCGCGTGGCTGAGGACGTGAACATTGCTCTGATCCAGCGCAACAACAACACCGAGAAGACCTACTACGAGACTGGTGTTTCCAGCCTGAAGACCATCGTCAATGAGCTGATGGAGCGTCACGCTGCTGCTGTTGATCAGCACCCCTATGTGATCAGCGCCATCATTGAGAAGGGTGTTGCCACCAGCATCGTCATCCGCGACAATGCTGTCGACTGCGATCCTTACGCTCCTGGCGATTGGGATGACAGCAAGACCGGCAGCCTGGATCTCCAGGCCCTGGCCTTCGGTGTCGCCTCCGGTACTCAGATGCAGGTGACCTTCGACAACAAGACTGGCGAGAACCTGAACGGCTTCACTGCTAGCGTGGTTGTCAAGAACGCTGCTGGCGTCCGCGTGTACGCTGGTACTGCTCCTGCGGTTCTGGCTGGTGCTGGTATCGGTGCGGCTGGTGTGACTGTGAACTTCAACTATGCTGGTACTCCCACCAACGTGGGTAACTACAGCGTTGAGCTGACTGTCACCGACGGCACTAACAGCTACACTGGTACTGCTACTCTGGGTACTGTGTAATTTGGTAAGCTTCTTTTGAAGTGAACTGAATACAAAAAAAGCTCCCGAGCTTCGGCTCGGGAGCTTTTCTTATTATTCGGCGGCATCCAGAAGGGCCAGCATATAGTATATGTTTTCCTTCCTGTTAAACTCAGGGCCGCTTGTACCTCGTTGGGTCATGGTAAGGGTGTTGCCCGACCAGGAGAGGTTGGCGCCGCAGCCGGCCAGAAAGCACAGCGGCGCGGTTCCGGGGATCATCAAATTGCTTGAGGTTCCCCCAAATAAGAAAATGTAGACCGGCTTGTGTGGAAAGGTAAAGGTTCGGGAGATCTCGCCGTTGCCTTCATAGGTCGTATAGTGCAATTTGCAGTCGCCGCATTTACGCAGAGAGGTTTGAAGCTGCGAAAGCTGTGCTGCATGCTCCTGGGCAGTGGTGTTCAAAGATTTGAGGGCTGTGTCAAGTTTGGAATTGTCCTCATTAAAGTCGGTACGCAGTACCTGGTCCGTTGCTTCCCATTGGTTGAGCTGATAATTTGCAGTGTGATTGGTTGCCATAGTGGTTCCTCCCGTTCTTTTCATTGGTATGGCCGATGGCGGCCTCTTATTTATGGAGAGGAGAGGCAAAAAGTTGTACAGTTTTGTACACTTAAGGCCAAAATAATATGGAGCATGAAAGAGGATTGACATTTTTTTACGGGAAAGATACAATCAAAGTGTACAAAAGCGGCGACAAGGGCCGGGCAACTGCCCGAGAAATGAAAAACGGAGAACGTTATGAGAAATGATTTAGCCCTTCGGCTGGAACAGTTTAAAAAGCTATATTCGGTGGACGAGGCAGTCCAGGGGCGTATTTCAAAACCTCCTGTGAAATTTATTGGAGAGGAAATTCTGGAGCTTGCGGTAGCGGCGCTGCTGGAGGGGGAAAATATTCTGCTCTGCGGCGGCAAGGCCACGGGTAAGAATATTTTGGCAGAAAATCTTGCCTGGCTTTTTGGAAGACCAGTTTATAACATATCCTTTCATGTCAATACAGACAGCAGCACACTCATCGGTACCGATACCTTTGTAGACGGCGAGGTGCGCCTGCGCAACGGTCCGGTGGCGGAGGCGGCCAAGTATGGCGGCTTCTGCATTTTGGATGAGATCAACATGGCAAAAAATGACGCTGTGGCGGTCATGCACTCGGTGCTGGATTACCGCCGGCTGATTGATGTGCCCGGCTATGAATGCATTCCCATGAATCCGGCTACCCGTTTTCTTGCCACCATGAACTATGGTTATGCGGGGACTCGGGAGCTGAACGAGGCGCTGGTGTCCCGGTTTACCGTGATTCGTATGCCTACTTTGGGGGAGCAGGAGCTCCATCAGCTGCTGCGCTTGGATGTGCCCGAGGCGGCGGAAGAGAATATCAAGAACTGTGTGGGCCTGTTTATGGACCTGGATGCGAAGGCAATCAACGGGGAGATCTCCACCCATCCTGTGGACTTGCGGGGCATGATCGCGGCTTTGCGGCTGATGTCCCAGGGGATGCGTCCAAAGGATGCCATTACCATCTGCATCACCAACAAGTGTTTTGATGAGTACGAGTATCAGCTGGTTCAGGATGTTGTGATGACAAGATTTGTCTAATCAGGAGCGCGCTGTGAGTATTGATCGAGAGGAAAGCCTGTTTTTAACGGTTTCTGGAGACCACCGGGAACGGGATTATCCAGAATATATCCGCATGATGAGCGAACCCTACCGAAAGGCAGGGGGCATCATCCAGGTATATGAGGGAATCATTTTGGGGGGCGGAGATCAGTTGTTCGGACTGGATGAGCTGAATCTCTGGCTCCGGCGGCATCGGTATGCAGATTTTAACATGCATGCCCTGCTTCCCATGGCCCACTTGTGCCTGGAATACGCGGTGCGCATGCGCCTGGCCCAGGAGCGTCCAGGTGTTCCGGCCATTGGAGAGCAGGTGGCGCGGGAGCTGCTGGAGGCTGACCCTCTGCGGCTGCGCCACTCCTCCAGGGGCTGGCTGAGTATCTATTGGCTGACAAAGCAGTTTCCCCAGGCGGCTACCCCGGAGAGCTGTAAGGTTCTGGAGCAGTTTTCCGGCTTTGAAGAACAGCTGCAGCTCTTTACCCAGCTTGCACTGGACAGCGCCCACTGTGTGGATGCGAAGGCATTGGTCAACCAGGCTGTGCTGCTATACAAAAAGGTCTATACCAAATACTTTGCCCCGGACCATAGCCATGATGACCTCTCTCAGTTTGAGGTTTCGGACGACGACTTGTGGGAGGGAAAGTATGAGGGCCCGGAGAAAAATGAGCCGACCGAGCCCAATGACCCTGAGATGGAGCTGAGCTATGACAAGGCGAAAGACCTGTCTGCCGATGAAGTGATTTTGTCGGAGGAAGCACTGGCCGCAGTCCCGGACTATATTGCGAAAAATTTCGGTCCCAGCTTCCAGACGGAGAAGGCGGCAAAAGAGATCGCCGACGCGGTCTGTGTAGGAATCCATGAGGAGCGCAAGCTCCTGTTCACAGATGGCCTGCCGGAGAGTGCCTATGAAGGCAATTCTGCCGCGGCCGAAGTGCTGCGGGCGTGCCGGGATGCCAACCTCAATATGCTGAAGGAGAATCAGGATTCTGCCCGCCAGGGAATTCGCAGCATTGAGCAGGCCTTCCGCAATGCGCTCAATTTGAGAAACGACCCGGAGGTGTATCTCTCTGACCGGGGTGTGCTGGTCAACAGCACCCTGTGGAAGGTAGGACGCTGTGAACATCCTCAGCTGTTCCACAAAATTTTTCGTCAGGATCAGTCCACGGTCGTTGTGGAGCTGCTGATCGATGCCAGTGGGTCACAGAGTGTCCGCCAGCCCATGGTGGCCCTGCAGAGCTACTTGTTCAGCGCGGCTCTGAGCCGAATTCAGATTCCCCACCGGGTGATGAGCTACTGCACCTATGGAGATCATACCATTCTCCGGCGCTTCCGGGATTACGATGATAAGCCGGATACGGATCTTAAAATTTTGGAATACCGTGCCACCTCCAACAACCGGGATGGCCTGGCTTTGGCGGCGGCCGGAGTGGACCTGCTGAAACGGCGGGAGGACCACAAAATCGTCATTGTCTTTAGTGACGGCCTGCCCAACGACATGGTCAGCGGCAGAAAACGGTCCGGAAAGCCAGAGAAATATATCGGCGAGGCAGCCATACGGGACACTTGCGCCCAGGTGAGAAAGCTGCGCCGGGAGGGGGTCCATGTCATTGGCATCTTCCTGGGGGATGACAATGAGCTGGAAAATGAGCGGATGATCTATGGCTCCTCTTTCCTGCGCATCCGCCGGGCGGAGGATTTTGGAGGTACAGCCGGGAAGCGGCTCAGTGAGACCCTGCTGCTGCTGTGAGATAAGCACGGCTGTGTGTCTGATTGGGACCACCAAGTGATAAACTTCACCTGAAATGAGCTTTTATGAGAAAGGGAGGCACTTTTCCAGTGGAAAAGTGCCTCCCTTTGTTTTATTTCCTGGGAAAACTATGCCGAAGTTTTAAGGATGAGGGGGAATTTTCTCAGCTTTCAAATAGACCGAAGGAGAGGTGCGGTAAGTAGCCAAGCTGACGGCCACCAGTGCGATCCCGCAAGCCAGCGTGCCGGGGACCGCAGAGCCCAGGCCAAAGGGCTCCCCCGCCAGTTTCCAGCCCACACAGACCACAAAGCCGGACAGCATGGCGGCGATGATGCCCGCGTTGGTGGCTTTCCGCCAGAACAGAGCGGCAAAGCAGGGGATGCCGGCGGCGGCCGCGTAAAAGCTCCAGGCGAACATGAGAATGTTATAGGCGTTTTGGATATACAAAGCGATCACCAGCGCCCCAAGGGGGAGCACGATGGAGAAGGCGCGGGAGAGCAGAATCTCCGTGCGCTCTTTCATACTGGGATGGAGAGTTTTTCCGATGTCATGGACGCAGGTCTGCACCGACACCAGCAGATAGCTGTCCGCTGTGGACATGATCACGGACAGTACGCCCGCCAGAGCCAGGCCGGTGAGGCCCACAGGAAGGATCTTAATGGCCAGGGCGGGAACCACAGCGTCGGTGGAACCATACTGGGCCAGCACATCGTCGCCGATGATCTGTCTGGCGACTACGCCCATAAAGTACACCAAAAGGATGGTCACACCATAGACGGCAGTGCCCAGGAACATGCCACGTTTGGCCGCCTTGCGGTCCCGTGCGGCAAAGGCCCGCTGCCACATTTCGGCCCCCGCCATGGTGAATACCAGATAGGTGACGATGTCACCCAGAATGCTGCCGTCTACATAGGGAGTAGCCAGCGCCGGGTCCAGGTTGGCGGTAAAATTGGCAAAGCCCCCTACATACATCAGGGCGGAAATGGGGATGAGAATATAGACAAAGATGATCAGCATGTAAAATTGCAGCACATCCGTATAAACTACGCCAAAGAGGCCGGAGGTGGCGGTGTAGACCATAAATACCACGCAGGCAATCAGTGCCCCTGCCTCATAGGACAGGCCGATTTCCCCGCCCAGCATCTTGATGATGGTGGCCGTGGCGGTGACCTGGGAGGCCACGGTGCCCATCATAGCGAAGGCAATCAGTCCGGATAAAATCAATTTGGCGTGTTTCCCAAAGCGCATTTGAAACAGCTCAGGGATGGACGTGAGGTTATAGGTCATGCCAATGTCGGAAATTTTTCCTGCCAGACCGGAGAAGATAAACATACCCAGCAGGTAAGGAATGGCGGTGAGAATGGCTTTGAACCCGTCGGAATAGGCCACACCGGCCCGGCCCATCAGTCCGCTTCCGCCGATAATGGTGGCGCAGACGGTAGCCATGAGGACAAGAGGACCAAAGGAACGTCCGGCTACATAGTAATCTCCGGTATTCTTGATCCGCTTTACAGAATATACGCCCACCACTACCATCAAAAGAAGATATGCCCCGATGATGACCAGATCCCAAATACTCAGCAGACTATGATCCATAACGACCCCCCCTTTATCTCGCTCGTAAACTAATGTAATCATTATAGCAGATAAAGGGCGCGATTGTCAAACCGGGCGGCAGGCGGGAACGCTCAGGCCAGCCCCAGAAGGAGGTAGGCCGCGGTACCCACCACGCCGGAGCCGAAAATAACGGCAATGGCACTGAGGTGGAATTTACGCAGAAGGAAGAGGGCGCCCACAAAAATGACCCCCTCGATCCACCGGAAGTTGGTGAGGACCACCCCTGCCAGATCGGACTGGAACAGGCCCAGCAGCAGGATGGACAACCCGGCGGAGGCGATGAGCGCCACCACCGCGGGCCGCAGGGCGGACAGCACGGTCTGCACGCCGCTGAAGCTGCGGTATTTGTAGTAAAAGTGGGCCAGCGCCAGGCAGATACAGAAGGAGGGGATAATACACCCCAGAGTGCACAGCAGCACGCCGGGCACACCGCCCAGACGCATACCGACGAAGGTAGCGGAGTTGATGGAGATAGGGCCGGGGGTCATCTCCGCAATGGTGATAAGGTCGGTAAACTCCGCCAGAGTCATCAAACCGTGGATGTCCACGATCTGGTTTTGAATGAGAGGGATGGCCGCATAGCCGCCGCCCACGCTGAACATGCCCACCTGGATAAACGCCAGGAACAACTGATTTAAAATACCCATGTTACGCTACCGCCTTTCGTGTGCTGTGCAGTTCCACGGCCAGATCCAGCAGGCCCACCACCAGGCAGCACAGGATGACTACCATGGCGTCTACGCCCAGCAGCACCTTGCCCACAAAGGCGGTGATCATCAGTGCAATGTAAAGAAAACGCCGGGTTTCTACCACCTTTTTGGCCAGATTAAGCACCACGTCAAAGATGACGGCGGCCACACCCGCGCGCATGACCTGCAGGGCAATGGCGATGATATGGTTGGAGCGGAACTGGGCATAGAAGATGGAAATTACCGAAATAATGATCATGGGAGGCAGAGCGGTGCCCAGAATGGCCACCAGCGAGCCAATGACCCCGTACATCCGGTAGCCAAGAATGACGGAGGCATTGATGGGAATGGGGCCGGGAGAGGACTGGGCGATGGCGGTGATGTCCAGCATCTCCTCTTCCTCCAGCCAGTGGAGCTCCTCCACAAATTTCTTTTTCATCAGGGATACAATGACAAAGCCGCCGCCAAACGTGAATGCGCTGAGCAGGAAGGTGGCCTTGAATAGCTGCCACAGCATCCGTGCCGGGTTTTCCTTGGTTCTCATAGCAGAGTCCCCTTTCTCTTTCGTCCTTCTCACTTGAGGTGGGCCTATCATAGCACAGTTTTTTCATAAAGAAAAATTCTTTATCTTTATTTATATATAAATATGTGTTATGATTGGGTGAGGGGGAATTTGTATGCTGGATTTCAGAATGGAAACCTTTCTTGCGGTGTGCCGCCATATGAATTATACCAAAGCTGCCCAGGAGCTGAACCTGACCCAGCCCGGAGTGTCGCAGCACATCCGCTGGTTGGAGGAGCAGTATGGAGTGCGGCTGTTTCACTATGCCAACAAGCGCCTCTCCCTGACCGAAGCGGGGGAACAGCTGCGCAATGTGGCCCTGACTATGAAGCACGATACCCAGAGCCTGCAGCGCAGCTTCCGGGAGCCGGGGCCTCTGGCCCATCGCCTGGTCATGGGAGTGACCCCCACAGTGGGGATGTACCTGATTCCGGGGCCGCTGGCCCGGTATCACAGGCAATATCCCCAGGCGCCCATTACCTTGCGGGTGTCCAACACCCAGAACCTGTGCCATGCCCTGGACCAGGGGGAGCTGGACTTTGCCATCGTAGAGGGCTTTTTCTGTAAAAGTGATTACGATTCGCTCCTCTACCGGCGGGAGCCCTATTTGGCGGTGTGTGGAGCGGGGTATCCATTTGCACGCCGGCCCAGGGTATTATCGGACCTGTTGGGGGAGACTTTAATTGTGCGGGAGCCGGGGTCCGGCAACCGGGAAATCATTGCCCGTGCACTGAGCCGGGAGAATTTGTCGGTGGAGGATTTCCAAAGCGTCATGCAGGTGAGTGACATGAATGTGCTCAAAGAGATGCTGCTTTTGGGATGCGGTGTGGGATTCCTCTACCGGGTGGCCGCCCAGCCCCAGATGGAACAGGGGACCCTTCAGGCCATCCCCTTGGAGGATTTCCATGAGAGCCATGACATAACCTTTCTGTGGCGCAAGGGCAGCGTATTTGCTCCGCGGTACCGAGAGCTTTATAAGCTCCTTTCTCCCGTGGAAGGGGAAATTACCCTGCCGGAAGTGGGGAATGATTGACAGGAAAGAGAAAATCCGCTATTCTGAACAGGAAAGTACAACGTGAGCGGCGGGAGAATGGGAAGCTTCCGCGACTGCGGAAGAGAGCGCCGCAGGTGAGCGGCGTGACGGTAAGAGGAGGTTATATTCCCATGAGCGAAATGAAAGCAAGCGTACCCCAGAGTGAAATCACCAGGGTAAAAGGACTGGGATTTTTGTGGAACAAGCGGACCCCGGATCAGTTCAATGGACGGGTGATCACCCGCAACGGAAAGATTACCGCCAAGGAGTGCGCCACGGTGGCAGAGGCCGCCCGGCGCTTTGGCAGCGGTGAAGTGGCCATGACTACCCGGCTGACCATGGAAATTCAGGGCGTCCCCTTTGAGAATATTGAGCCGCTGCGCCAGTTTTTAAAGGAAGAGGCTGGGCTGGAAACCGGCGGCACCGGCGCCAAGGTCCGTCCGGTGACAGCCTGCAAGGGGACCACCTGCCAGTATGGCCTGATCGACACCTATGCCCTGTCGGAGAAAATTCACCAGATGTTTTATGTGGGTTATGGACAGGTAAAGTTGCCCCATAAGTTTAAGATCGCCGTGGGAGGCTGTCCCAACAACTGCATGAAGCCCGATCTGAACGATGTGGGCATCGTGGGGCAGTGGGTGCCGCAGGTGAAGGAGGAGCTGTGCAAGGGCTGCAGCCTGTGCGAGAAGGAGTGCCCCATCGGCGTGGTGAAGATGGCGGATGGCAAGGCGGTGATTGATGCCCAGGAGTGCAACCACTGCGGCCGCTGCATCCGCAAGTGCCCCTTTGAGGCCATTGATACCCAGACCAACGGCTATTTGGTCTATCTGGGCGGCCGCTGGGGGAAGCGTACCGCCGTGGGACGGCCTCTGAGCGTGATCATTTCCAGCGAGGAGCAGGTGCTCTCCGTGGTAGAGAAGTGTATCCTCCTCTTTAAGGCCTATGGCCAGCCCAAGGAGCGGTTTGCCGATACCGTTACCCGGCTGGGCTTTGACAAGGTGCAGGAGATGCTCCTGTCCAATGAGCTGCTGGAGCGCAAGGCGGAGATTCTGGCCCAGTAAATAGAAGAAACGTCCGGTCCCGGAAGGGACCGGACGTTTTTTTGCGGGTCAATCGGTGCGGGCAGCGGGCACAGGAGACTGGGAGCAGGGCTGTGGGGAAGCCGTTTACAAGGCAGACAGAATGTCCTCTACCCGCCGGCAGTGTGGGGAGAACTGGGCACGCAGCGCCGGGACCGCGTTGTCCATGATATAAGGGAAGCCTGCCAGGCGCAGCATGGGAAGGTCGTTGTAATTGTCTCCAAAGGCGGCGACTTCCCCCAGAGCAATTCCCAGGGCGGCACACAGCTTTTGAAGGCCGGTCCCCTTGTCCGCCAACGTAAAGTCCAGCCACTTCTCCCCGGCCACTGCGCACTGAAATTTACTGCCCCATTTGGGAGCCAGCAAGGGTTCCACCTGGACCGCCCCCTCCCGGCAGTAGGCGGATACTTTCAGGATCTCTTCTCCAATTTCCTCTGGGTGGGAAAGCAGCGCCGTATTGTTGCCTACAAAATACCGGATATGATCTACGATGTCCGCCTTTTTCGGGCACAGATAGCTGGTGTTGGCGCCGGAAATCAGGACTTCACATTGGGGCAGAGCCAAAATTTCCCGGCACAGCTCCAGCGCTGGGACTTGGGGCATAGGGGTCTTGCACAGCACCGGACCGGGATCTCCTGAGCCATAGACCACAGCTCCGTTTTCACACAGATAGATGAGTTCATTGGCCACCGGGGCAAAAAGGCGGCGCAGACTGCTGTACTGCCGTCCGCTGGCCGGGCAAAATAATATGCCCTTGTCATTCAGACGGCGGATTTGTTGAAAAATAGCGGGGGAAATTTCCCTCTGGTCCCCGTGAAGGAGGGTGCCGTCAATGTCACTGGCAATCAGTCGGATCATCGGCCTGCCTCCAATGGGGGAAACAGGGGGAGCATCTCCTCCAGAGACTGGATGTTGTAATCTCCTGCTTGGTGAAGGGCCGCATCTCCAAAGGCCACCGTGACCATCTCGGCGGCCCGGCCCGCCTGGACCCCGGCCAGAGCATCGTCCACCGCGGCGCACTGGCGGGGCGGAACCCCCAGAAGCTCCGCGGCAGTAAGAAACACCTGGGGGTCGGGCTTGGAGCGGGTAATCAAATTGCCGTCGGCCACCGCGTCCAGCCACCGACCAAGACCCGTGCGCTCCAGAATAAGCCCCGCGTTTTTGCTCCCGGAGGCCAGGGCCAGCCGGTATCCCCTGCGCCGCAGCTCGGGCAAAAGGACGTGGGCGCCTGGGGAGGCATGGCCTGGAGTGAGGGCGGACAAAAGCTGCTGATAGCGGGTGTTTTTTGCCTGGGCAAAGGCCTCCTTTTCCTCCTGTGAATAGATCCGGTCCGAGCCCTCCAGCACAATTTCCAGGCTGTCCATCCGGGAGATCCCCCTGCAGCGGTTGCCCTGTTCCTGGGTAAAGGGGATGCCCAGGCGGTCGGCCAGCTCTTTCCAAGCCTGATAGTGGAGGGTATCGGTGTCCACCAGCACCCCGTCCAGGTCAAATAGAATGGCCCGAATCATACACGTCACTCCTTTGCTGCTTATAAACTGGTATCCTGGTATTCGGAAGGACTGACCCCTACCAGCTTTTTGAAGGTGGAGGAAAAATAGGTGATGTCCTTGTAGCCCACCTGCTCAGCCACCTCATATACCTTCAGCCGGCAGTCCCGCAGCAGCTCCATGGCCTTGTGAATGCGGTACCGGGTAAGGTAGTTGAGCAGGGTATAGTCGGTCTCTTTCTTAAATGTGTGACTGAGGTGGCCTTCGCTCAGCCCCAAATGCTGGGCAATTTCTCCCACCGTGATGTTGGGGTCGTGGTAGTGCTGGCCGATGTAGTCCATGGCCTGGAGGACATATTTGCTTTTGTCCCCCTTTTTCAGCCCCGGAATGGGAGGCGCCGCCGCGCCCTTGTCCCCCTCCTGGAGCTCCATGCGCCGGCGCAGAGCCTGTACGGCCTGCTCCAGCTCTCCATCGTGGAAGGGCTTTAGGAGAAAATCCACCGCGCCCAGGCGCAGAGCGCTTTGGGCGTAGGAAAAGCTGTCATAGGCGGTGAGGATGATCACATAGGCGCGGTTGCCCCGTTCCCGCAGCTGCCGGAGCATCTCGATGCCGTCCATTTTGGGCATTTTCAAATCGGTGATGATGAGGGAGGGGGCGTAGCGCTCTACGGCTGCCAGTGCTTCCTCGCCGTTGGAGGCCTCCCCCACCACCACACAGTCCAGGGCGGCCCAGTCCACGGCCAGTACGATTCCTTTGCGGATCATTTCCTCGTCTTCTACCACCAGTACTTTCAGCATTCCGGTTCCTCCTCCCAGCGCAGGGGAAGGGTGGCGGAGACCACCGCGCCTCGGCCCCCGCTGCCTGTGGACAGATAAAGGCCGAAGTCCTCCCCGTAATATTTTCGAAGAATGGTATCTACATTGTAAAGCCCCAGATGTCCCCTGGACAGTTCCCGGCTTCGGTGGGCATAGGCCCCCGTCATATCCGCAGGCAGCCCCTTTCCGTTGTCGGTCACTATGATCTTCAGCAGACAGGACCCTACCTTCTCCGCCTGTACCAGAATGTGGCCGTCCTCCACTCCCTCCAGACCGTGGAGAATGGCATTTTCCACAATGGGCTGGAGAATCATTTTGGGGACCAGACAGCTCTCCAGCTCCGGGGGAATTTCGGCCTGGAAGGAGAAGGTGCTGGAAAGGCGGATTTTTTGAATTTCCATATACCGCTGTAAAATTTCCACTTCCCGGTGCAGGGGGACAAACTCCTCCGGGGAGATGCAAAAGCGCAGAATGTCCGCCAGGTTGGTGGACATGAGAGCCACCTGAGGGACCTGGTTGATTTTGCTGATCCACTTCATGGTGTCCAGGGTGTTGCAGAGAAAATGGGGGTTCAGCTGGGCCTGGAGCATACGGATCTGGGCCTGGTTCAGTTCCCGCTGGTTTTCTACCAGCTGCTCCTGGTTATGTTTCAGGGCCACCAGCATGCCGTTGAAGCGCTGGGCCAGCTGCCCCAGCTCATCGTCCCGGTAGGGAGGGACATAGACGTCCAGATTGTTGTGGGCCACTTCGCCGATGGCGCTGTGAAGCCGCTCGATGGGGTAGAACATCTGCCGGCTCAGCCGCAGGCCCATGAGAATGGAGATGCCCACACACACCAGGGCGCTGCCCGCGGTGACGGTGGTCAGAAGCCCCCGTGTGGATTGGTTCAGGGCCTGGGGCCGCTGGAGAACTGCGTATAGCCCCATCTCCTCC
The DNA here is from genome assembly GCA_944385035.1 of uncultured Oscillospiraceae bacterium. GTDB lineage: Bacteria > Bacillota > Clostridia > Oscillospirales > Oscillospiraceae > Lawsonibacter. The sequence goes on from CALWVV010000005.1 coordinate 25,160, forward strand.
TGAAGAGCGGTTCCATAGGCATATTCGTCCCCCTCTCCGTACAGCGGCTCTCCCGCCAACAGCTTTTCCCGGAGCAGGGGGGCCAGAGTGCCGGACAGAGAGGATAGGGAGGAATAGACCGGGCGCCAATATTGGTTGAGCAGCAGCAGGTCATTTTGACTGGAGTAGGTACCGTCCAGCAGCTGATGGAAGTTGGAACGGGTCATGGTGATCACCAGATAGCCTGCGACCTGGCCGTCGGAGGTGGTCAGTTTTGCGGCGGCCTGAAAGAGTGGGGCGCTGCTGGATTCTCCGCCGTCCACCTGGGCAAAGGCCAGTCCGTCGGTCTGACGGGCGGCGTAAAGAGTGCCCCACTGGGTGGGAAGCTGGGGATAGAGAGGGAGACTTTTGGTGGAATAGCGCCAGATTCCCGCCTGGTCATAGAGGTCAAACTGGGCGTTGGCGCGGCTGCCCTCGGTGGCGCTGTACAGCTCGCTGTATACCATGGCGCTGTCCGTCTGTCCCCGTGCCAGAGAGGGGGCTATGTAAGGATTGGCCTTCAGGGCCTGGGAGGTCTGGCGAAAGCCGTCATACAGGCTATCCAGGGTGGTGATCACATGGTCCAGTTGTGCGTTGGATTCGCTGTCGGCCTGGGCATTCATCTGCAGGCGAAAAATTTGCAGCAGCATGGCCGAGCAAAGCAGCAGCGGCAGCAGGGAGGCCAGAAGAAAGCCTACAAACAGCCGGGTACGGAAGGAACGGGTCAGTTTCATGGCTGCTCCTCCCCTCCAAAGTAAAAGGCCCAGGACATGAGGATGCCGTTGTGGTGCTCGCTGGCCCAGGAGATGTCATAATCCAACAGTGGAATGTCCGAGAGGGGAAGAAGGACCGTTTCCTCCTGGGGCAAAGAGCGGATGGGCCGGCGGGAAAACTCGGTTTCCATACGCTGCTGTACGTCTTGGCCGGAGATGAAGTCTAAGAATTGCTGGGCATTTTTCCAATGAGGGGCGTCTTTGACAATGGCGCAGCCGTCGGGGACGCAGCTGGTGCCGTCTTTGGGATAGACCAGGGCAATGTCATCTCCGGCCTCTACCCGCTTTAAAGCGGTCTCCTCCAAGGTGATGCCCACAAGGTCTGTACCGTTGGCCACCGAGGTGAGCACATCTCCAGAGCTGCTGAGCTGCCGCCCGTCCAGACTGACGGCAAAGTCCATCAAAGTCTTGTCCTGATTGCCGCCCATGGCGGAAAGAAGGGTGACCAGGCCGGTAAAGGAGGAGCCGGAGATGCTGGGGTCACAGAAGGCGATGCGCCCCTGCCAGGCGGGGGAAAAGAGGTCATGCCAGGCGGTGATCCGGTCCGGAGAGACCAGGGTGGCGTTGTAGATGAGCACCACCGGCAAGGCGGAAAAGGGGGTCCATAGTCCGCTCTCTGAGCGCATGGAGGGAGTCAGCTGCTGCCAATCCTTGCAGAAATAGGGGGTAAAGCAGTCGCCATAGGCTTCCAGGCTGTCTACACCGCCCCCGAACATCACGTCGGCTTTGGGACTGTCCGCCTCCTGGGTCAGGCGCTCCAACAGCTCGTTGGTGCCTCCCGCCACAAGCTCCACCCAGATGCCCGTGCGCGCTTCAAATTCCTTGATGATGGGCTGGTATACCTCCTCTTTGTGAGAGGTATAGACCACCAGCCGCTGTTCTTCCGGCGGGGCATAGGCGGATGTGGCCGGAACGGGCCTGCTGGCCGTGCACCCGGCTAGGAGCAGGCTGCAGGTCACAGCCAGACACAGCAGCCCCCGCACCCGTTGTTTCACCATCGCTGCCTCCTTTCTCCCACCGTTGGGGTTGTGAATTTTTACCTATTATAGCACAGAAAAGCATTTGAGTTCATCCATAAGTTACAAAGATTGCAGTGAAACTCAAAAAACCGCAGTTTTGTCCCCTGTTCACGGAGCCATTTTTTGCATACAATAAAAATAACCAGACAGACCACTTTTTGTGGCCTGTGTTTTAGTGAAAATGATGAAGGAGGATATGAAACCATGAAACGGATCGTCTCGTTGCTCCTGGCCGCTTCCATGACCCTGGCACTGGTTGCCTGCGGCGGCAACACCAGTACCCAATCATCAGGAGGCTCTGCCTCCTCCGGTGGAAATACTTCCGCCGGGACCCAGACTCCCACCGACCTTACCGAAACCCAGAAGATCATCCAGGAGGCCCAGGGCATGACCCTGGAGGAACTGGCTAAGAAGGCCATTGAGGAATCCAACGGCAAGATGTTCTACGGCGTGGGCAACTCCAGCCGTGGCAAGAGCGCCCTGCCCCTGTTCATCGAGTACCTGCAGACCATCGACCCCAACTACACCATGGAGTTTGAGTGGCAGCAGCCCAAAAACAATAAGATCTTCGATCAGCTCACCGCCGACTCCCTGAAGGACACCGGCACCTTTGCCATGACCCTCATTCAGGACGGCAACCAGATCGAGTCCAAGATGGTCCAGACCGGTATTTTGGACACCTTTATCCCCAAGGATTGGGCCGATGCCAACGGTACCACCGCCGAGGAGTACAAGGGCTACCTGCCCCTGCAGACTCTGAACAAGATCTTCATGTACAACAACACCGGCTCCAAGACCTATGACAACTGCTGGGACTTTGTGGCCGAGGGCGAGCATGGCCTGTTCATGGACATCGACTCTGAGATCGTAGGCAAGAACTTCCTGTACATGCTCACACGGGACGACTACTCCGCCATGCTGAAGGAGGCCTTCGAGGCCCTCAGTGCCGAGGAACAGGCCTACTTCCAGCCCACCATCGACGCCATGGCCTCTGAGGCGGAGAGCCTGGGCCTGGGCGAGAACGGCAAGTATGCCCTGGCCTGGATCAAGCTCTGGGTGGGCAGCTACAACGCCCAGACCGACGACGGCCCCATCTGCAACACCCTGGTGGACCAGTCCGCCACCGACCAGTTCGGCCTTATCGTGTACTCCAAGCTGCGCTCTGTGGAGGAGTCCGCCTCCGTTTCCAAGAACAACATCACCGTGGCCGCTTACAATGACGGCTACACCGGCATGGGCGGCTTTGGCTACTGCCACTACCTGTTCGTCACCGACAACAGCCCCCTGCCCTGGACCGCCTGCGCCTTTATCGCCTACATGACCTGCACCGCCGACGGCTTCTCCGCCTGGGGCAAGGACATCGGCGGCTACTCCTCCAACCCCAATGTGGCCGCGGAAAACGAGGAGATCTATCACCACCAGACCGGCGGCATGGCCGAGGACGGCACCACTGTGGAGTTTGCCGCTCTCAACGACCACGGCTACGACTGGTGGGTGGGCGACGGCAAGCTGGTCCTGGAGGACCCCGAGTACTGCGCTTCCGTCTCCTTCACCGTGGGCAGCTGGATCGAGATGCTGGATAAGTACAGCGCGGGCTGATGCCCCTCTTGTCCGGAACAACCGTCTGCCCGGGCGTTGCTGAATCTCACTTCCGAGCATAGGCATACAAAGCGCCCTTGGACGCAGGTGAAATCCGCCGCTTCCAAGGGCGCTTTCCCATCCCGGCATAAAGGAGAGATCGTATGGACCAAATGAAGATCCGGCGGGACAATGCGTCCGCTATCCGGCTGAATAAAATCAAGACCTTTTTCTCCAAGCCCCACAATGTGATCCTGCTGCTGATGGGTATTGTACTTACCGTCAGCACCGTTGCCCCCATTATTGCCATTGTGGAGGACACCTTTAAAATCCACCCCGGCACCATCGACGCCCACCTGACTGGTCAGAGCGCGGGATATACCGTAGTCAACTACATCGACCTCTTTACTAGCCCCATGGCCAAGACCAACCTGTGGACCCCCCTTCTGAACACCATCTGGCTGGCCGTGGGTACCTGTGTGGTGGCCATCCTCTTTGGCGGCATGTTCGCCTTCCTCATTACCCGCACCAACCTGGCCTGGCGGAAATACCTCAGCTCCATCTTCATCTTCCCCTACATCATGCCCCAGTGGACGCTGGCGGTGGTGTGGCAGAACATGTTCAACTCCAACGCCGTCACCGGGACCTCCAACGGCCTGCTGGCCGCCACCCTGGGCATTAACATGCCCATCTGGTGGTGCAAGGGCCTGTTCCCCAGCCTAGTGGTGCTGGGCCTCCATTACGCCCCCTTTGCCTACATCCTCATCGGCGGCATTTTCCGGAACATGGACGCCAACCTGGAGGAGGCGGCCACCATTCTGGACACTCCCAAGTGGCGGATCATGTGCCGTATCACTCTGCCCATGGTCAAACCCGCCATCTTGTCCACTGTCCTGCTGGTGTTCGGCAGCGCCATGGGCTCCTACCCGGTGCCCCATTACCTGGGCCTTACCACCCTGGCCACCAAGTACGTGTCCATGAACTCCAAGTACACCGGCGAGGCCAGCATTCTGGCCATTATTATGATGATCTTCGGTGTGGCGATCATGCTGCTCAACCAGCTCAGCCTCCAAAGCCGTAAGAGCTACACCACGGTCACCGGAAAGTCCGGCCAGATCTCCAAGATCAACCTGGGGAAAGTGGGCAAGTATGTCATCGCCCTCATCCTGGTGGTGACCACCTTCTTTACCAGCATTTTCCCCATCGTCTCCTTTGCCTTTGAGACCTTCCTGCCCAACCCCGGCGACTATTCCTTCCTCTACACTGGGGACCCGGATAACCTCACCACCAAGTGGTGGACCACGGACGAGAATGTGACGGAAAACGGCATGTACGGCCAGAAGGGCATTCTCCACAACGAGACCATCTGGAACGCCTTTAAGGGCACCATCTGGGTCAGCGTGTGCTGCGCCCTGCTGGCAGGAACCCTGGGCACCCTCATCGGCTATGCCGTATCCAAAAACAGGCGAAGTAAATGGGCCAACTATGTCAACTCCGTAGCCTTTCTTCCCTATCTTATGCCCTCCATCGCGGTGGGCGTGGCCTTCTTTATCCTTTTCTCCAGTGAGAAAATCAACCTCTTCAATACCTATACCATCCTGATCATCGTAGGTACCATCAAGTACATCCCCTTTGCCAGCCGCAGCTCCCTCAACTCCATGCTGCAGCTGTCCGGGGAAATTGAAGAGGCTGCCATCATTCAGAACATCCCCTGGGTCAAGCGGATGACCCGGATCATCATCCCCATCCAGAAGTCGTCCATCATCAGCGGCTATCTGCTCCCCTTTATGACCTGCCTGCGGGAGCTGTCCCTGTTTATGCTGCTGTGTGTGCAGGGGTTCATCCTCTCCACCACCCTGGACTACTTCGACGAAATGGGCCTGTACGCCTTCTCCAGCGGCATCAACCTGATTTTGATCATCACCATCCTGGTGTGCAACACCCTGGTCAACAAGGTCACCGGGGCCAGCCTGGACAAGGGAATAGGAGGTTAAGTTATGCCGGAAATCAGATTAGAACATGTGACCAAGCGCTGGGGCAAGTTCTACGCCGTGGACGACCTGGACCTGGTCATTGAGAACAATTCCTTCGTTACCCTGCTGGGCCCCTCCGGCTGCGGCAAAACCACCACTTTGCGGATGATTGCCGGACTGGAGACCCCCACCAGCGGGCGGATCACCATTGGCGACCAGGTGGTCTTTGACAGCGAGATGGGCATCAATGTCCCCGCCAACAAGCGCAAGGTGGGCTTTTTGTTCCAGAACTACGCCCTGTGGCCCAACATGACGGTGTATGAAAACATCTCCTTTGGCCTGTCCAACGTGAAGGAGCCCATGGCCAAGGTGGACTTTGAGGCCAAAAATGCCGCCCGCCTGGCGGAGATCCTGCAAAATCCCGGAGAAGTGGTGAAGATCCTGGAGGACTGCCGGGACAAGAAGGGCAAGATCGACGAAAAGAAAGCCTACATCAAGCTCATCGATGCCTTTACCATCTCTATCTACACCGCCAAAAAGCTTTTTGGCTACCACCTGGAGGAGGGAAAGGACCTGTCCGGGGAGATCAAGGCCCTCCAGGCCAAGGTGGAGTCCGCCCGGAAGAGCCAGAACCTCAACGAACACTTTGAGGTGGTCCAGAACGGCCAGGTGGTCAAGGAGAAGCGCAAGCTCACCAAGGAGGAGATCGACCTGTCGGTGCGCCGGGTGTCCCGGATCGTGAAAATCGGCATGTTTATGGACCGCTACCCGGCGGAGCTGTCCGGCGGCCAGCAGCAGCGCGTGGCCATCGCCCGCACCCTGGCCCCCGAGCCCTCGGTGCTCTTTATGGATGAGCCCCTGTCCAACCTGGATGCCAAGCTGCGGTTGGAAATGCGCTATGAGCTTCAGCGTCTGCATGTGGAGACCGGGTCCACCTTCGTCTATGTCACCCACGACCAGATGGAGGCCATGACCCTGGCCACCCAGATTTGTCTCATTAACAACGGGGTGCTCCAGCAATACGACGCTCCGCTCACCGTCTACCACCAGCCTGCCAACCTCTTTGTGGCCGACTTTGTGGGCAACCCCGCCATCAACTTTGTGGAGGCCAAGGGAGCGCAGAACTCCGACGGCACCCTGTCCCTCACCGTATTCAACCAGCGCCGGGCCACCTTCCGCCCCACTGTCCCCCTGGATCTGGAGGGGTGGTTTAGCCAGCGGGACGCCCAGGCAGCGGCAAGGGAGGAGGAGCACAAAAAGAAGGCGGCGGAGAAGTCCTATGTGGAAAAGGGCAACAAGGATGAGACCTTCCGCTACCATGTGGCCAAGGTGGAGGAGCAAGACGACTCCCTCCAGGAGGAGCCGGTCATCACCAACCAGGACCTGGTGCTGGGCATTCGTCCGGAATTTCTGGACATTGTGGACAGCGGGGCCCTGGAGGGGGAGATCTACGGCGCTATGCCCACAGGCATGGAGTCCACCATTAAGGTGCGCATTGACGATTTCCTGCTCACCGGCGTGATTTTTGGAAGCTCCCTGTTCACCATCGGCGCAAAGGTGCCCCTGTCTATCACCGGAGACAATATCATGCTCTTTGACCGTAAGAGCGGAGCGTGTATTGCCCAGGGCAAGCTGGAATTTTAAGGATATACGCATCTCACGGACCGGCGCTGCAAACGCGGCGCCGGTCTTTCCTGTGTGGGGAGCAGGATTCCGGCCTTGACCGTGAGGGCGGAGGATGCTATACTAATTTAAATCATCAACAGACGAAAGGGGAGGGCGATGGACGACAGCTGCATTCAGGCGATTGCCCATATCCGGAGTGATTTTCCGGAAAAATTCGGCATTCCCCGGCAGAGCGGCCTGGTGGAGGAGCTGACAGCCCGGATCGTCTTTGAGCCGGAATACCGGCAGCCCGCCGCTTTCCGGGGGCTGGAGGGGTTTTCTCACCTGTGGCTCATCTGGGAGTTTTCCAAGGCGAAGGGAAAGCCCTGGTCCCCCACGGTGCGCCCGCCCCGGCTGGGCGGAAATACCCGCCTGGGGGTGTTTGCCACCCGTTCTCCCTTCCGGCCCAATCCCATCGGTCTGTCCTGCGTCAGGTTGGTGAAGCTGGAGCAGGACTCCAAGTTTGGCCCGGTGCTGGTGGTGGCGGGAGCCGATCTGATGGACGGGACCCCCATTTACGACATCAAGCCCTACCTGCCCTATGCCGACTGCAAGCCCCAGGCTACGGGAGGCTTCGCCTCCCAGCCCAAGGAGCCCAGCCTCCAGGTGGAGATTCCCCAGCACCTGCTGGAGCAGATCCCCCAGGAGAAGCGGGGAGCGCTGCGGGGCGTTTTGGCCCAGGACCCCCGGCCCCAGTACCAGGAGGACCCCCAGCGGGTCTATGGAATGGCCTTTGGTGCCTGGGAAGTTCGCTTCCGGGTGGAGGGGGACCGGCTTGAGGTATTGGAGATCGTCTTAGGAAAAGCGCAATAAGATTCATACCCACAGCGAGGAACTATGCGATCATAAAGGCCGGACGGATCCCCCCTGGGGGACGGAAACGCTCCGGTACATTGGCTAAAGGAGGAACTCTATATGAAACTGATTTTTGCGGTGATTCGGGATAAGGATGCCAACATGGCCATTGAGGGCCTGGCCCAGTCTCACATCGGTGTGACCAAGCTGGCCAGTACCGGTGGTTTCCTCCGGGATGGCAATACCACGCTGATGATCGGTGCGGAAAATGACCAGGTGGAGCACGTTCTGGAGATTTTGAAAGAGAACTGTGCCAAGCGTGCTGAGACGGAGATCATCGCCCCCCACGGGACGGGCGGTGTACCTGCCTGGAACCTGGGCTGCACGCCCATCAAAATTGAGGTGGGCGGCGCCACAGTCTTTGTACTGGAAATGGAGCAGTTTATCAAGCTTTGACCGATATCCCCGGTTCCGGCCGGGGATATTTTTTCCCGGCGAGTCATCCTCCCCCAGGTGGAACGAATATTTTTTGCAAAAATACTTGACCTTCCCCCAGGTGGAAGGTGTACCCTGTGTGTGAAAAGGGAGGAATGACCCCGTGAAGATCAACGAGGTGGAGGCCCAGGTGGGCATCACCAAAAAGAATATCCGTTTTTATGAGGCCCAGGGGCTTCTGGCTCCCCGGCGCAACAGTGAGAACGGTTACCGGGACTATGGCCCGGAGGAGGTGGAGGCTCTGCGGCAGATCAAGCTGCTGCGCAAGCTGGGCCTCCCCCTGGAGGAGATCCGCCGCATGCAGGCGGGGAGCAGTACCATCGGCGACGGTATGCGCCGCCATCTGGTGACCCTGGAGCGGGAGCGGCGCGGTCTGGAGCAGTCCATAGAGTTCTGCCGGGCCCTGAAGGACCGGGAGGAGCGGCTGGATGCCCTGGACGCGGGGGCGCTGCTGGAGGAGATGGAGCAGCTGGAGCGCACAGGGATGACCTTTAAAAACAAGCAGCAGGGAGACACCCGGCCCATTCGCTATGCGGGGGCCATTGTGGTGGCCGTGCTGATGTGTGCCCTCATGGTGGGCATTATTGCCCTGATGGCCTGGGCCTTTGCCGCGGATCCCCAGGACGCGCCGCCTCTGCCGCTGCTGATTGTGCTCATGGCCATCCCGGCGGCGGTGATTCTGGGGGTGCTCCTGGCGCTTATGCAGCGCATTCGGGAAATTCAGAGGGGAGAGGAAAACGATGCGAAAAACTACTAAGGGAAAGGACTTTGGCGCAGCTGTAGTCGTTACGGTTTTGGTGGCGGCTCTTATGCTCCTGCTGACCGCCGCTTTGGTGGCCGGATACTTTGGAGGAAGCACCCACGGGCTGGCCACGGCCATCATTTTCTTCTGTGCCCTGATGTATTTGGCGGTGGCGGTGGGGGTCATTGTGGCCCTCTATCAGCGTTGGAAAGAGATCCAAGGAGGTGAGGAGGACGAAGCCAAAAAATATTGAGCCCACTAAGCGCCGGGAGCGGAAGGCAGCCATTCGGGGCGTGGTGACCCATGTGGTGGTCCAGCTGCTGTCCGTGGCGGTGCTGCTGGGCCTTCGCTGCCTCACCGTCCGGGCGTGGCTGGACAATCTGCTGCTTTTTGTGGCGGTGCTGGACCTGATCACCCTGCCATTTTCGTTTATAGTACTGCGGCAGCGGCTGCGGGAAATTGAAAAAGGGGAAATGGAGGAAGCGCGAAAATATTAAAGTCAGATCGATTGAAGGAGGAAATAACTATGCTGCTGGTAAACATTGACTACATTCCTGGAAAAGAGCTGGAAGTGCTGGGCCTGGTGAAGGGCACTGTGGTCCAGTCCAAAAACTTCGGCAAGGACTTTATGGCCGGTATGAAGACTCTGGTGGGCGGCGAGATCACCAGTTACACCGAGATGCTCAATGAGGCCCGCCAGATCGCCATGAAACGCATGGTGGACGATGCCGAGGGCCTGGGCGCGGATGCGGTGATCAACATCCGCTACGGCTCCTCTGCCGTTATGCAGGGGGCCGCTGAGGTCATTGCCTACGGGACCGCGGTGCGGTTTAAGTAAATCCCATCAAACAAAGAACGCCGCCTCCGGAGCAAAGGCTCCGGAGGCGGCGTTTTCTCTGCTTATCGGTGATAGAGCTTGTTGGTCTGATACTGGGGCTCACAGGTGAGCTGAATGCCCAGTTTGCGGTAGGTCACCTCATCGGCGGGGGAGACGATGACCGAGCAGTGGGCCTGGCAGCCCTTCAATTTGGCCAGCTGCTCCAGAGCCTGGGCGGCTTTGGGCACCGCGTTGGCGGAGGAGGCCAGGGCGATGAGAATTTCATCGCTGTGCAGGCGGGGGTTGGTGGAGCCCAGGTGCTTGACTTTGACGGTCTGGATGGGCTCGATGGCGCTCTGAGCGATGAGATGGACGCCGTGTCCCCCGGCGTTGGCCAGCTTTTTCAGGGCATTGAGCAGGGCAGCGGCGGAGCAGCCCATCAGCTCGGAGGTCTTGCCGGTGACAATGGAGCCGTCAGGTAGCTCGATGGCCATGGCGGGCTCGCCGGTCTTCTCTGCCAGCTGGTTGGCCTGGGCAATGACGGGACGGATCTCGGTGGTGACGCCCGCCTGCTGCATGAGCAGCTCCAGCTTGTATACCGTATTTTCCGAGCCCTTTCCCTGGCGGCGGTCGCACAGGGCGTCGTAGTACCGGCGGATGATCTCCTGCCGGGCAGCGTCCTGGCAGGCCTGGTCGTCGGTGATACAGTTGCCGGCCATGTTGACCCCCATGTCGGTGGGGGATTTATAGGGGCAGTGGCCGGTGATTTTTTCAAACATGGCGGACAGGACGGGGAAAACCTCTACATCCCGGTTGTAGTTTACCGTGGTCTCCCCGTAGGCCTGGAGATGGAAGGGGTCGATCATATTCACGTCGTCCAGGTCGGCGGTGGCGGCCTCATAGGCCAGGTTCACGGGGTGCTTCAGGGGCAGGTTCCAGATGGGGAAGGTCTCAAACTTGGCGTAGCCGGCCACAATGCCCCGCTTGTGCTCGTGGTAGAGCTGGGACAGGCAGGTGGCCATCTTTCCGCTGCCCGGTCCGGGAGCGGTGACCACCACCAGGGGACGGGTGGTGTGGATGTAGTCGTTTTTGCCAAAGCCCTCGTCGCTGACGATTTTGGAAATGTTGTGGGGGTAGCCCTCGATGGTGTAATGGCGGTAGACCTTCAGCCCCAATTCCTCCAGCCGGGCCTGGAAGGCATCGGCGGTGGGCTGGCCCTTGTACTGGGAGACCACCACGCTGTCCACCAGCAGGCCGCGGCCCCGGAAGACATCCACAAGGCGCAGTACATCGCTGTCATAGGTGATGCCCAGATCGCCGCGGACCTTGTTCTTCTCAATGTCCCCGGCGTTGATGACAATGATGATCTCGGCGTTGTCCTTCAGCTGCTCCAGCATACGGATTTTGCTGTCCGGCTCAAAACCGGGCAGCACACGGGAGGCATGGTAGTCGTCAAACAGCTTCCCGCCGAATTCCAGATACAGCTTGCCGCCGAACTGGGCGATTCGGTCCCGGATGTGCTGGGACTGGGTGGTCAGGTATTTTTCGTTGTCAAAGCCCACCTTGGACATATTTGGTCTCTCCTTATCTATCCAAATATTGGTTGCATTCCGTTCCAATTTTACCGCCAGCCAACGGGGCAGTCAAGCCCTGGGCGGGTCAATCCAGGCTGTCCAGGGAAAAGAGCTGGGCGGGCAGCACGTCCGACAGCTCCACCAGCACCGGGTCCAGGCCGCCGTCCCGCTGTACACGGGGAGTACCCACGGTGGTTCGGGGGTCTAGGGGGCCGGTGGGCAGGGAGACGACTACCGTGGGGGAGGACTGTCCCCACTGGATGAGCAGGGAACCATGGTGCAGCGCCACAATATCACGGGCGATGGACAGGCCCAGCCCCGCCCCCTGGGAGGGCAGGGGAATGTCCTGGCTGGCGCCCTGCTGGAGCATAGCCTCCAGCTGCCGCTGGTCGGGCAGGGGGCCATTGTCGGACAGGGTGAGCAGAGCCCGGCTGCCGGCGCGGCGCAGGGCGAGCGTGATCCGCCCCTCCTGGGTGGCACGGGCAGAGTTGGCCATCAGGCCCAGAATGAGGCGCTTGAGCAGGGCGCTGTCTCCGGGGATCAGAAGACCGCCGCCCTCTCCCTCGTAGTCCAGGGCGATCCCAGCGGCCTCCAGCGGGCCTCTGGCCTGCTCCACCACCTGGCGGCACAGCCCGTCCAGGTCCAGGCTGGAGCTCTGGAAGGGGACGCTGCCCGTGGCGCTCTGCTGCATATATTCCAAATTTCCCACCAGACGGAAGGCCCGGTGGAAGCTCTTCCCAAAGGCGGCGGAGGGCAAGTGGGCGCCTTCCTCACCGCCCTGGGTAAGGGGGCCTACCTCAGCCAGAAATTCGCCCAAAAAGCTCCGCAGCTGCTGCAGTGCCCCGTCCAGCTGGGCGCCGGTGAGGGCAGTTTGGGGGGCGGGACGGAAAAAGACGATGATATCTCCCTGGGCCAACGCGCAGCTAAAGGTATAGCTGGTGGGGCCAAAGGTGAAAGAGCCCGCCCCGGTGGTGGCGTTTTTGGGGAGCACCAGACACTCCGGCAAAGGTGCGCCCTCGCTGAGCTGGGGCAGATAGTGGCGGGCCATGGGATTGGCCCGGTATACCATGCCCTGACGGACCTGGATCACCCCTTCGGGGAAACTGTCCAGCAGGGACAGGATGGATTCAGACATAGTGGTATCCTCCGGCCGAAAAAACCGGCCAATGCAGTTGATTTCTATTTCTATCATGCGCCGCGGGGCACAAAACAAAACTATAATCCAGTATATCAAAATTTGCCATTGCCCACAAGAGAGGAAATGGGAAAAACTTTAAAAAACATGGGTTTTAGGAATGGCAGAAAAAAATTATCAATTCATGGATAAAATTCATTTAAATTTACCGGGAAAACTATGTAAAAATACACTATGAAAAAAGTATAAAAAAGGGTATAATAGACCCTGTAATCGTGGGTTATCACGAATCAAATGGAAGAAGGAGTAATTCATATGAGCATCAAAGTTGGCATCAATGGCTTTGGCCGTATCGGCCGTATGGTGTTCCGCGCCAGCCTGAATCACCCCGAGATCGAGATCGTGGGCATCAACGACCTGTGCCCCGCCGAGTATCTGGCTTATATGCTGAAGTACGATACCATGCACGGCAAGTGCGACGCTGAGATCAGCAGCACCGACACTGCCATCGTGGTCAACGGCAAGGAGATCCCTGTCTCCGCCGAGCGCAACCCCGCCGACCTGCCCTGGGGCAAGCTGGGTGCTGAGTACGTGGTGGAGTCCACCGGCCTGTTCCTGACCAAGGAGAAGGCTCAGGGCCACCTGGACGCCGGCGCCAAGAAGGTTGTTATGTCCGCTCCCTCCAAGGACGACACCCCCATGTTCGTGTGCGGCGTGAACCTGGACAAGTACACCACCGACATGAACTTCGTGTCCAACGCCTCCTGCACCACCAACTGCCTGGCCCCCATCGCCAAGGTTCTCCACGACAACTGGGGCATCACCGAGGGCCTGATGACCACCGTGCACTCCGTCACCGCCACCCAGAAGACCGTGGACGGTCCCTCTCTGAAGGACTGGCGCGGCGGCCGCGCCGCCACCGGCAACATCATCCCCTCCTCCACCGGCGCCGCCAAGGCCGTGGGCAAGGTCATCCCCGAGCTGAACGGCAAGCTGACCGGTATGTCCATGCGTGTTCCCACCCTGGACGTGTCCGTGGTTGACCTGACTGTCAACCTGGCCAAGCCCGCCAAGTACGAGGAGATCTGCGCCGCCATGAAGGCCGCTTCCGAGGGCGAGCTGAAGGGCGTTCTGGGTTACACCGACGAGGCCGTCGTGTCCTCCGACTTCCTGGGCGACACCCGCACCTCCATCTTCGACGCCGACGCCGGCATCGCTCTGACCGACACCTTCGTGAAGGTCGTTTCCTGGTACGACAACGAGATCGGCTACTCCAACAAGGTTCTGGAGCTGATCGAGCACATGTACAGCGTGGATCACAAGTAATTCACCACCGTTCCCTAAGGGGCGCCGCCTTTTGGCGGCGCCCTTTTTTATTCGACAGGAGAATATCATATTTGATAAGAGAAACATGTCGAATTTTGGTATTCAAAATAAAAATTCAAAAAAGCTGAATTTTTAGAAAGAAAATTTGGAAATCAAGCATACTGGCTTTAGAGGTGAGCCGGTATGGAATTAAGGCAGCGGATTAAAAATTTGATTGAGGATAATGATACCACGCAAAAGAAACTGGCAGAACGGTTCCATGTGTCAGAATCAACCATGAGTACCTATATGACAGGAAAATATCGTATGCCGGCCTGGTGCGTGAAAGAGTTTGCGGAGTATTTCCACGTATCCACAGATTATTTGTACGGCCTCACCGACCTGCCCCAGCCACCTATGGCTCTGTCTGAGGGGGAACAGGACATGGTTCGGCGTTTTCGCACCCTATCCCGTGAGCAGCGGGAACTGATCGTCAAAAACATTGCCATCATGCAGGAACAAAATAAGGCATAAAAAATCGGGACGCTGGGGGGCGTCCCGATTCTGCATATGCAGGGCTTTCTTATTTGGCGTACTCGATGGCCTTGGTCTCCCGAAGCAGGTGGACCTTGATCTGGCCGGGGTACTCCAGCTCGTCCTCGATTTTCTTGGCGATCTCCCGTGCCAGCAGGACCATCTGGTCCTCGCTGATGACCTCGGGCTTGATCATGATGCGCACCTCGCGGCCGGCCTGAATGGCGAAGGACTTTTCTACGCCGTTGAAAGAGGAGGTGATCTCCTCCAGGGTCTCCAGCCGCTTGATATAGTTCTCCAAATTCTCGCGCCGGGCGCCGGGGCGGGCGGCGGAGATGGCGTCAGCCGCCTGAACCAGGCAGGCAACTACAGTCTTAGGCTCCACATCGTTGTGATGGGCCTGAATGGCGTGGATGACGTTCTCGCTCTCCCGGTACTTCCGGGCCAGCTCCACGCCGATCTGCACGTGGGAGCCCTCCACCTCATGGTCGATGGACTTGCCCAGGTCGTGGAGCAGACCGGCGCGCTTGGCCTCGGCCACATTGGCGCCGATCTCGGCGGCCAGCAGGCCGGCCACATGGGAAACCTCGATGGAGTGGTTGAGCACGTTCTGGCCGTAGCTGGTGCGGTAGCGCATCCGGCCCAGGAGCTTCACCAGCTCCGGGTGCAGGCCATGGACGTTGGTCTCGAAAATAGCGCGCTCGCCTTCCGCCTTGATGACGGCGTCTACCTCGCGCTTGGCCTTCTCCACCATTTCCTCAATGCGGGCGGGGTGGATACGGCCGTCCAGAATAAGCTTCTCCAGGGCCAGCCGGGCGATCTCCCGGCGGACGGGGTCAAAGCAGGAGACGGTAATGGCCTCAGGCGTGTCGTCAATGATCAGGTCCACGCCGGTGAGGGTCTCCAGGGTGCGGATGTTGCGGCCCTCGCGGCCGATGATCCGGCCCTTCATCTCGTCGTTGGGCAGGGGAACCACGGAAACGGTGGCCTCGGCCACATGGTCGGCAGCACAGCGCTGAATGGCCAGGGAGATGATCTCACGGGCCTTGGTGTCGGCCTCATCCTTGAACCGGGCTTCGATCTCCTTGATCTTCATGGCCGACTCGTGGGTGACGTCCTCTTCCAGCTGCTTGAGCAGGTAATTCTTTGCCTCGGCAGCGGTAAAGCCGGAGATACGCTCCAGCTCCTCGGTCTGCTTCTGCTTCAGCTCGTCCACCTGGGCCTGGCTGGCGTCCAGCTTGGAGAGCTTAGCGGAGAGCTGTTCTTCTTTCTTCTCGATGTTCTCGGTTTTACGGTCCAGGTTTTCTTCCTTTTGCTGCAGGCGCCGCTCCTGTTTCTGCAGGTCGGCCCGGCGCTCTTTTTCCTCGCGCTCGTAGTCGTTTTTGGCCTTCAGGATCTCCTCCTTGGCCTCCAGCAGCGCTTCGCGCTTTTTGTTTTCCGCGCTTTTATAAGCCTCGTTTAAAATGCGAGTGGCTTCATCCTCCGCAGAGCCAATCTCACGCTCCGCAGTGGCCTTGCGCCGATTCCAACCGAACAGAGCACCTACTACACCGGCAAGGGCGATACAGACGACCGCCTCGATGATATAGGGCAAAAATTCCATTTTGGTCTGTTACACCTCCAAAAAATTAAAATGCTGCGGCGGACAGCCGCGAAAAGTGCAGATAAAAGCCGCAAGAGCGCGGAGCGAGGACTGCCCCTTTACCCTTGCGACAACTGAAAAACATCCCCAAAGTTTTTCATATTTGTCCTGCTTATATTGTAAAGGCAACCAGCTTTGATGTCAAGA
Organism: uncultured Oscillospiraceae bacterium; assembly: GCA_944385035.1. Classification (GTDB taxonomy): domain Bacteria; phylum Bacillota; class Clostridia; order Oscillospirales; family Oscillospiraceae; genus Lawsonibacter. The sequence goes on from CALWVV010000005.1 coordinate 41,372, forward strand.
TTTATTCATACTTCCAGCCGCAGGTTTTTGCGGAAAAACAGGGGCTTCCCCTCCAAAATCAGAAGGGAAGCCCCTGAAAAAAGGCTACCACAGGGAATCCACCTGGGCCCCGGTGTAGTACCAGGTGAGGATATCCCGGAAGGAGCTCCCCTCCTTGGCCATGGCATTGGCGCCATATTGGCTCATGCCTACCCCGTGGCCGTAGCCGGTGACGTCAAAGGTAAAGGTTCCCTCGGCATAAGACACGGTAAAGGTGGCCGAGCGCAGGGAAAACAGGGAGCGCACCTGGCTCCCGGTGAGGGTCACGCCCCCCAGTGGGATAGAGATGACCCCGCCGCCGTCGTTTCGGCTGGCCTTGCCAAACCAACCGGAGGCTTCGCCGGACAGATCCGCCCCAGGGTAGGCAGCCAGCGTGAGGGATTTCACCTCGTCGGCGGAAAAAGAGGCCTGGGTGTGGTAGTTGGGAACCTCATCCCCCTCGGGGCTGTCCACACTCTTTAAGTAGTCCACGGAGTTGCCCCACACCTCCACCGCGTCCACCGTTTTCCCCGCGGCGGAGGAGAAGAACAGGGCCTGGATGGGCTGGCCGTTATAGAGAATACCCAGGCCGTCCGTTTCGGCCACGGCCCGTTCAATTTTTCCCGCGTACTCCTGGGCGTTCAGTCCCCAACGGGCCTCTGCGTCCGCGCGGTCAATATAGGCCTGACAGCAGGTGCTGTCGCCGCAGATGTCGGCATCGGGATGCTTGTCGGAGGGGTGATTCTGGCGGGTAACGGTGTAGGTCCGGGCGGCGCAGGCCTGGGCCTTCAGGGCCTCCTCCTCAAAGGAGGCGGGCATCTCCGCGGCCACGACCCCCCACAGGTATTCCGCCATGGTCAGCTCCACCACTTCTCCCTCGTCGGTTTTTAGCCGTACCGCCCGGCCCTTGTCCCGAGCGGAGGAAGTGGTGATGGTCCGGTCAATGGGGAGGGTGGCCTCACCCAGTTCTGTGTCCGTCTCCTCCCGCTGATAGAGGGGCTGTCCGTTCAGTGTCAGCAGGGGAAGAAAAAATAGGGCTGCGGCCAGCAGCAGAGCCACCGTCACCACGGCCCGCAGGCCGGGGCCGAACATGCTGGAAGTTCGTTCCTCGCGGTTTGCCATCGTTTTGTCCCCTCCTTGTCCTATCTCTATCCTATGGGGGAGGGGGAGGGGATATGAGTCAAAAGGCAATAAAAAGGGGCGGCCCATTTGGGCCACCCCATAATTTTTATTCTTCGTCCAGCTTGAGTACTGCCATGGCGTCGAAGCAAAGTCCGCTTTGCGCCCAATGCCCGGACGGGCATTGCTTGCGGCGCTTCCTTGCTTCTCCTTTTCCCGCCAAACCCGCTGCGCTGGGCTTTGGCGGGAGGGCCGCCTGCCTTTACTCCTCGTCCAGTTTGAGGACGGCCATAAAGGCTTCGGTGGGCAGCTGAACGGTACCCAGGGTACGCATTTTCTTCTTGCCTGTTCCCACACGGACCAGTCCGTGTGGGCTCCCTCTTTTTTCAATGCTCGGGCGGAAGTGAATTCCGCCCTGCGCAAATTCTCCGCTTCGCTCCGAATTTCCGGCGCAAGCGCCGCCCCGCTGTGCGGGGCCCCGAGGAAGGCAGAAGAAAATGTTTTTACTCTTCGTCCAGCTTGAGTACTGCCATGAAGGCCTCAGTGGGCAGCTGAACGGTACCCAGGGTACGCATTTTCTTCTTGCCTGTTCCCACACGGACCAGTCCGTGTGGGTTCCCTCTTTTTTCAATGCTCGGGCGGAAGTGAATTCCGCCCTGCGCAAATTCTCCGCTTCGCTCCGAATTTACGGCGCAAGCGCCGCCCCGCTGTGCGGGGCCCCGAGGAAGGCAGAAGAAAATGTTTTTACTCCTCGTCCAGCTTGAGTACTGCCATAAAGGCCTCAGTGGGCAGTTGAACGGTACCCAGGGTACGCATTTTCTTCTTGCCTTCCTTTTGCTTCTCCAGCAGCTTCTTCTTTCGGGTGATATCACCGCCGTAGCATTTGGCCAGCACATCCTTGCGCATGGCCTTCACCGTTTCACGGGCAATGATCTTGCCGCCGATGGCCGCCTGGACGGGCACCTCAAAGAGCTGGCGGGGAATGTTCTCCTTCAGCTTCTCGCAGATCCGCCGGGCACGGGGATAGGCCTTCTCCCGGTGGACAATAAAGCTCAGGGCGTCCACCTGGTCGCCGTTGAGAAGCAGGTCCACCTTCACCAGGTCGCTCTTCTCATAGCCCTCCAGCTCATAGTCCAGGGAGGCATACCCCTTGGTGCGGGCCTTCAGGGCGTCAAAGAAGTCGTAGATGATCTCTCCGATGGGCATGGAGTAGTGCAGCTCCACCAGGTTGGTGTCCAGGTACTGCATATCCTTAAAGATGCCCCGGCGCTCCTGGCACATGGGCATGATGTTGCCCACATAGTCCGGGGGAGAGATGATAGATACTTTGGCATAGGGCTCCCGTGCCTCGGCAATGGAGCCGGGATCGGGGTAGTTGTGGGGGTTATCTACCCGAACGACAGTACCATCTGTTTTGGTTACCTCGTATATTACAGAAGGTAATGTGGTAACCAGGTCCAGATCAAATTCACGCTCCAGCCGCTCCTGAATGATCTCCATATGGAGCATGCCCAAAAAGCCGCAGCGGAAGCCGAAGCCCAGGGCTACGGAGGACTCGGGCTCAAAGGAGAGGGAGGCGTCGTTGAGCTGAAGCTTTTCCAGGGCGTCCCGCAGGTCGGGGTACTTGGAGCCGTCCTCGGTGTAGATGCCGCAGTAGACCATGGGCTGGGCGGGACGGTAGCCAGGGAGGGCTTCGCCGGCGGGGGACTCCACTCCGGTGATGGTGTCGCCCACCCGTGTGTCCTTGACGTTTTTGATGGAGGCGGTGAACCAGCCTACCTCGCCGGCGGTCAGCTCCCCGCAGGACTCCATGCCCAGGGGCTTGAGATAGCCGCAGTCCAGCACCTGGTAGCTGGCCCCGGAGGCCATCATCTTTACGTTCATTCCCTTTTTCAGGGTGCCTTCCATAATGCGGAAGTAGACGATGACGCCCACATAGGGGTCATACTGGCTGTCAAAGACCAGAGCCTTCAGGGGGGCGGCGGAGTCGCCGGTGGGGGCGGGGATGTTATGGACAATGTCCTCCAGCACCGCCGGGATGTTGATGCCCATTTTTGCGGAGATCTCCGGGGCGTCCTGGGCGGGGAGGGCAAGGATGTTCTCCACTTCCTCCTTCACCCGCTGGGGGTCGGCGGCGGGCAGGTCGATCTTGTTGATGACGGGCAGGATCTCCAGGTCGTGCTCCATGGCCAGGTAGGTGTTGGCCAGGGTCTGGGCCTCGATGCCCTGGGAGGCGTCCACAATGAGCACCGCACCCTCGCAGGCCGCCAGAGAACGGGAGACCTCGTAGTTGAAGTCCACATGGCCCGGAGTGTCGATAAGATTGAGGTGGTAAACCTCTCCGTCCTGGGCCTTGTAGTCCAGGCGGACGGCACGGGCCTTGATGGTGATGCCCCGCTCCCGCTCCAGGTCCATGTTGTCCAGCAGCTGGGACTCCATCTGCCGCTCGGTCACCGCGCCGCACAGCTCAATGAGCCGGTCGGACAGGGTGGATTTGCCGTGGTCAATGTGGGCGATGATAGAAAAATTACGGATTTTGGATTGATCAGTCATAGGTTAGATCCTCCGTGGGTATGGATTATTTGCTGTGCCGGGCAGCCATCAGGCCATTGATGCGTTCCCCGGCCCCGTGGATGAGCTGGTAGAGGGACTGGTAGAGCACCGGATAATTCTGGGAGAGTGCCTCGTGTCCCATGTCGGGCATGGGGGCTTTCTCTTTGATTTGGGCGGCCAGGGCGTCCTCCAGCTCAGCCAGGTCGCATTTCATATCGGCATCCGCCAGGCCCGCCGCAAAGTGCCGGGGAGAGACCGAGAAAAAGTCGGGGTTATAGCTGGGGCTGGCCTGGTAGAGCCGCCGGTAGATCTGATAGACCCCGGTGGACAGGTAGTTGGCGCTGGCCTGGATGGCCTCCCGGTTGCCGGTTTTGGACAGCAGGTCGAACAGCGCGCCGATGGAGTTCACCAGCAGCTTTTTGCTGAGCATGGCCAAAACGCTCCCCTTCAGGGAGTTTCCCTTTTCGTCACTGAGATCGTAGAGTTCCTCGGCGGCAATGGTGGTGCCGTCCCGGCTGAGGGTACGGCCCAATAAAAAGTCCGCGGATACGCCATAATAATCACAGGCCTTGACCACAAAGGACAGCCCCGGCTCCCGGATACCGTTTTCATAGTGGCTGAGCAGGGCCTGGGAGATACCCAGGGCGGCGGCGGCGGCGCGCTGGCTGACCCCCTTCTCCTGCCGGAGCAGGGAGAGGGTGCGGGGAAATTCTGCGTTCAAACTTTCTCACCTCAACGATTTCTGCGCCAGAGGGGGCGGGGCCGCCTCCAGCGGGAGACACTGAAATACACTTTGTATAGTATAACTGAAAGCAATACCCCCCGTAAAGAGAAAAATAAAAAATAATTTTGTAGGCTTGGGGAAAAATTTCATAAATCCAGGAAAGAAAACCGTGGTAAGTCCCTTGCATTTTAACACAGGAAATGCTAGGATAAACACCAGAAAGAGGTGTGCTGCCGCACCTATTTTTTTGAGTTGGAGGGAATTTTTATGTTTAAAAAACTCATTGACATTTTGAAAGCCCATCCCCGCAAGATCGTCTTTACCGAAGGTACTGACCCCCGGATCCTGGAGGCTTCTGCCCGCCTGCTGTCCGGTACGTTCCTGACTCCCATCCTCATCGGCAACGAGCAGGAGATTCTGGCCGCCGCGGAGGAAGCCGGCTTCAACATTCGGGGTGCCATTATCATTGATCCTGAGACCTATGAGGATATGGAGGCCATGGTGCAGCGTATGGTGGAGCTGCGCAAGGGCAAGATGACCGCTGACGAGTGCCGTGCCATGCTGAAGAAGGGCAACTACTTCGGCACCATGCTGGTGGCCATGGGTGAGGCTGACGCCCTGCTGGGCGGCGCCACCTACTCCACCGCCGACACCGTCCGTCCCGCCCTGCAGCTGGTCAAGACCAAGCCCGGCAACTCCATCGTGTCCTCCTGCTTCATTCTGGTGCGTCCCTCTGCCACCGGCGACAACGACGTGCTGGCCATGGCCGACTGCGCCATCAACATCAAGCCCAACGAGGACGAACTGGTGGAGATCGCCTCTGAGACCGTCTCCTGCGCCAAGATCTTCGGCATCGAGCCGAAGGTTGCCTTCCTCAGCTACTCCACTCTGGGTTCCGGCAAGGGTGAGGACGTGGACAAGATGCGCAACGCCGCCGAGAAGGCTAAGCTGGCCATGCCCAACGTGCCTATCGAGGGCGAGCTGCAGTTTGACGCCGCCGTCTCCCCCCGCGTGGCCCAGACCAAGTGCAAGGGCTCCAAGGTGGCCGGCTACGCCAACACCTTCATCTTCCCCGACATCAACGCCGGCAACATCGGCTACAAGATTGCCCAGCGTCTGGGCTCCTTTGAGGCCTACGGCCCCATTCTGCTGGGTCTGAACGCCCCCATCAATGACCTGAGCCGCGGCTGTAACGCCCAGGAGGTCTACTCCATGGCCATCATCACTGCCGCGCTGGCCTGAGAAAATAATCCGGCCGCCGCAGCGGGACAAAAAAGAGAGGGACCTGGGATATCGGCCCCAAAAGGTTCAAACAAAACGAGCCGCCAGTCAATTTATTTTGGCTGGCGGCTCGTTTCAAGTGGGATTTTGCATGGGTGGAAATGGCCGCTGAACGGTCGCAGGACTGTAAGATGTTAATTTTGCCACACGCAGAAGGGATTGCTTCCAGCGCACGGCATTTTTAAATTGACAAATCATAGTTCACATTCTATAATGAACAATGTTCATATTGGGGTGATGGGATGAATACGGTTGTCACATCAAAAGAGGAAATTTTAAAAACCAGCCGGGAGCTGATCCGAGAGCAGGGCTGGTCAGCGGTCAGCATTCGCTCGGTGGCTGCTTCCTGCGGCGTATCAGTGGGGTCGATCTACAATTATTTCGATTCGAAAGCGGCACTGGTGGGGGCCACGGTAGAAAGTGTCTGGTGTGAGATTTTTCACCGCCCGGAAGATGGGGCGGTGTTTCAAGACACACAGGCCTGTATCATCTGGATGTATGGGAGAATGGAATATGGCTGCAAGCAGTATCCCGGCTTTTTTACCCTCCACTCTCTGGGATTTATGCGGGAGGATAAGTCGGATGGGAGACGGCGGATGCAGCAAACTTGGCAGCATATTTTAGAGGGACTGTGTTCCGTCTTGAAGCGGGATCGGAACGTCCGCCCGGATGCGTTCACGGAGCACTTTACTGCGGAGCAATTTGCAGATGTCCTGTTTTCCCTAATGCTGTCCGCCCTGCTGCGCCAGGACTACGACCCAAGTGCCGTGCTGGAAATTGTCCGCAGGACCCTTTATTAAAATTCCCACTATGGGGTGGGAATTTTTTATTCCAGAAAATGAACATTGTTCAGTTAAAGGAGGTAATCTATGAAAGTAAAACGAAATACCTTGCTGCTCCTTGCCTGTTTGGACGTAACTTTGGCAAAGCGGTGATGGCCGGTGACAGCGTTCAAAATGAAGTATGAAGGAGAGTAAGCGATGCAGGCAATTGTAGAAACCTTGTTTGATGCGGTCTATCTGATTTTGGTTATCACCATCGGAGTGGTGATGATTCGGGGAAGCAAGGGAGACCGCCAGTTTAAGCTGTTCGGCTGGATGGCTGTGGTGCTGGGAGCGGGGGATTCCTTTCATCTGATCCCCCGGGCCGTGGCGCTGTGTACCACGGGGTTGGAGAACTATACCGTCCCCCTGGGGCTGGGCAAATGGATCACCTCGGTCACCATGACGATTTTCTATGTGCTGCTCTACTATGTGTGGCGGAAGCGGTATCAGATCAAGGGGGGAAATGGCCTGACGGCTGCCGTATATGCTCTGGCGGGTGTACGGATCGTTCTGTGCATGCTGCCCCAGAACCAGTGGCTCAGCGCGGCCGCGCCCCTTTCCTGGGGCATCTACCGCAACATCCCCTTTGCTCTGCTGGGCCTGCTGGTCATCGTGCTGTTCTACCGCAGCGCAAAGGCGCGGCGAGATCGGGCGTTTCGCTGGATGTGGCTGACCATCGTATTGAGCTTTGGCTTCTACATCCCGGTGGTGCTGTGGGCCGATGCCGTCCCCATGATCGGGATGCTGATGACCCCCAAGACCTGTGCCTATGTGTGGACGGTTCTCATTGGCTACTTCGCCATGAAAAAGGAATGCAGCTAAAGGAGGAATGAACATGAAACGCTATATGAATCTAGCTATGCTGTACGCTGTTCTGGCCATGGTTGGCGGCGTGTTTTACCGGGAATTCACCAAATTCAACGGCTTTACCGCAAAAACTGCCCTTGGGGTGGTCCATACCCATTACTTCCTGCTGGGGATGGTGTTTTTCCTGTTGCTGCTGCTACTGGAAAAGAGCTTTTCCTTCACCGGTGCCAAAACCGGCCGGATCCTAGCTGCCTATCAGGTTGGCCTGAATCTGACTGCGGTGATGTTTGTGGTACGGGGTGTGACTCAGGTTCTGGGGACTACGCTTTCCTCCGGTATGGATGCGGCAATTTCCGGCATTGCCGGGATCGGCCATATTCTGCTGGGAATCAGTCTGGTGCTTGTGCTGATGCAGATCAAGCGCAGCGTAGCTGCTGCAGAGGCTTGATTTGAAGGTTTTGAAAGGTTAGACCGCTATACGGAATGGAATTCAGGAAGGAGGCAGCGGAAACTGCGGGTTTTGCTGGATAACGCCTGTGAATATGCTGGATGCAGGGGGAACCATTGAGGTCTGCCTTTTCTGAGGTTACCCTTCCAGTTCTCCCGATCAAGAACAGGGAAAAGCAGGTCCCCTTTTTATTTTCCCACGCAGAATTTGGAAAAGATCCGGTCGGTCACATCCTCCCGGACACACTGGCCGGTCAGCTCCCCCAAAGCCTGGAGAGCCTGCTCCACATCTGTAAGCAGGGCGTCCGGGGTGACACCGGCCAGCAGTGCATCCGCTGCCCTGTCCACTGCTTGGCGGGCCCTGCGGGCGGCTTCCTCCTGGCGCTGGTTGGTGAGCAGCTGGCCATAGGGAATGTCCTCCGGCCGGGGGAAAAGGGCGGCCACCGCCGCCTCCAGTTCTGGCAGGCCCTGGCCGGTCTTGGCGCTGAGCGTCACTGTGGGGGGCATGGGGTCCAGATGGAGGAAGGGGACCGGGGCAGAGGGGAGGTCCCCCTTGGTCCAAACCAGAATGGTGGGGGCAAGCTTCATGGCCTGGCAGAGCAGCTCCACATCCTCTTCTGTGGTGGGCAGTGCGCTGTCCCACAGGACCAAAATGAGCTCTGCCTGTGCCATGGCGCTGCGGCTGCGCTCCACGCCAAGCTGCTCAATGGGATCGCTGCTGTCCCGCAGGCCAGCGGTATCAATAAGGCGCACCGGCAGCCCGCCCAGCTCCAGGGAGACATCCAGAGTGTCCCGTGTGGTGCCGGGGATGTCGGTGACAATGGCCCGGTCGTAACCGGCCAGGGCGTTTAACAAGGAGGATTTTCCTGCATTAGGCCGCCCCACCAGGGCACAGGACAGCCCACGGGTCAGCTGACGGCCCCGGCGGCAGGTGGACAGCAGAGTGTCCAGGGCCTCCCGCTGAGCGGCCAGGATTTGGGAGAGCTCTTCCATGCGGAAGGGATCGATGTCCTCGTCCGGATAGTCCAGCACCGCATGAAAATGGGCCATGACGTCCACCAGGGCGGAATAGACATCTCCAATCTTTTTGGACAGGGCGCCGGTGAGCTGCCCGGCCGCGTGGCGGGCTCCCTCCCGGCTGCGGGCGTCCAGCAGGTCGCCCACTGCCTCCGCCTGGGCCAGGTCCAGCCGGCCATTGAGAAAGGCCCGGCGGGTAAATTCCCCCGGCCCGGCCTGGCGGGCCCCCTGGGCGAAAAGGGCCTCCAGCCCCAAAGACAGGACCATGGGGGAGCCGTGGCACTGAAATTCCGCGGTATCTTCTCCAGTGTAGCTGGACGGGCCCCGGCTGAAGGTGCAAAGGCACCGGTCAATGGGCTGCCCGCCGCTGTCCAGCAAGTCGCCGAACACCAGCTCCCGTGGACGGTGGTCCAGCAGAGCCTTGGAGCCCAGGGGCCGGAATTGTTTTCGGGCAATTTCCAGAGCCTGGGGCCCCGATAAACGGAGGATGCCGATGGCGGCAGGGACCGGCGGAGTGGAAATGGCAGCGATGGTATCCGTGTCAATAGCCATGGAGGGAACTCCTTTCAAAAATCGACAGGAAAAGCAAAGTTTCCTGCAAAACAGTCCAATGTAAAATTTGTTTAAAATTTATTCTTGACAGATATTATGGAAACTGAAAAACCAGGAAATAGGCCTGGAAAGTTCTCAGAATGGAATGTGGAAAACTATGTGGAGAATGTGGAGAACCCGTGGAAACAGTGGAAAAAGCGAAATGGGATCCTCGGGCCGGGAGAGAAGAAAAATATGTATAGGAAAGAAGAAAATAATAATTCCAAAAAAAGTAAATTATAGGGAATCTGCAAGTTGGTGATTATTTTGCAGGAACGCCGCCGCCCAAAGGGGGGCGGCGGCGGGGAAGGGACCGGTGGTTAAGACAGGCGCTTGACAATGGCCCGTGCGGCCTGAACGCCGGAGGCACCTGCCTGGGCAAGCCCGCGGGTGACGCCTGCCCCATCGCCCGCGGCAAAAAAGCCGGGCAGGGCGGTCTCCAGCTCGGGGGAGAGCTGGAGGCGGGCGGAGTAGAACTTGACCTCCGCACCGTAGAGGAGGGTATCGTAGTTGGCGGTGCCGGGGGCCAGCTTGTCCAGCTGGTAGATCATTTCAATAATGTTGTCCAGATGCCGCTTGGGCAGGGCCAGAGACAGGTCGCCGGGGACGGCGGCGGTGAGGGTAGGCCGGACAAAGGACTTGCTCATCCGGTGTTCGTTGGTCCGCCGGCCGCCCACCAGGTCTCCAAAGCGCTGCACCAGTACGCCGCCGGCCAGCATATTGCTCAGGGAGGCCACATGCTTGCCGTAGCGGTAGGGCTCGTTAAAGGGCTTGGTAAAGCGGTTGGAGACCAGCAGGGCGAAGTTTGTGTTTTCACTGCGCAGGGACGGGTCAGCGTAGGAGTGGCCGTTGACGGTGTTGATGCCCTCTACATTTTCCGCCACCACGTGGCCGTAGGGGTTCATGCAGAAGGTGCGCACCTGGTCCCCGTACTGTTTGGTGCGGTAGACCAGCTTGGACTCATAGACCACATCGGTGATATGCTCAAAGACCGCGGCGGGCAGCTCTACCCGCACGCCGATGTCCACCTGGTTGTTGAGCAGCTCCAGCCCCAGATGCTTACATTGCTCCGAGAACCACTCCGCGCCCGAGCGGCCGGGGGCGGCAATGAGGTACCGGCAGGACACCTCACCGCCCTTTGCCAGCACCAGGCGGTATCCGCCCTCGCACTGCTGGATGGACTCCACCGGGGTGTTGAAGCGGAATTCCAGCTTGTTCTGAAGGCCCTCATAGATGTTGGTGAGGATGCGCAGGTTATTTTCTGTCCCCAGATGCTTGCACCGGGCCTGAAGCAGGTGCAGGTCATAGGCCAGGGCCCGGCGCTCCAGAGCACGGGCCTCGGGGGTGGTGGTGGAAAAATACGCAGTGGTGGCACCGTGGAGGACGTTGATGGAATCCACGTAGTCAATGAGCTCCATCACCTGTCCGGGCTCCATAAAATCCGTGAGCCAGCCGCCGAACTGGGTGGTAAAGTTAAACTTTCCGTCGGAAAAAGCGCCGGCGCCCCCAAAGCCGCACATGGTATGGCAGACGGGGCAGTGGATACATTCGCGCACCTTGCCGGCCACAATGGGGCAGCTGCGGTGGTAGATGTCCTGCCCCTGATCCAGGGCCAGGAGCTTCAGCTCAGGACGGAGATGGGCCAGCTCATAGGCGGCAAAGATCCCGGCTTCGCCGCAGCCCAAAATGACAACGTCATACATGGCAGACATAGATGTGTGCTCCTTTTCCAGCATTCTTGATCAGAAAAAGTGGACAAATTCCTATAGTAGTATACCATATTTTCCGCAGAAAGAAAGGCTTTTCATACAAAAAGCCCCGCCGCCCGAAGGGGGCGGCAGGACTTTGCCTCAACTGTTTTCCTGAAAACTGGCGCCGCAGCTGCGGCAGGTAACGGTAATTTTTCCCTTGCCACGGGGAACCCGGAGCTGCTGTCCGCAGTTGGGACATTTGAAGTAGCGGTGGTCTTTGTCCCGGCGCATGGTGCGCTGAAAGCGGTACCACTGGATGACGGGCCCAGCCAGACGCATAAATTGGGCGTTTTCCTTTTGGCGGGCAGGAATATTCCGGGAAAGGAGACGGAACAGGGAGACAAAAACCAGCACCAGGGAGATCCAATAGAAAAGCTCAAAATGCGTCAGCGCAAAGAGCAGATAGAGAGAAAGGTATAAAACAATAAAAAACAGGTTGAGGGAATCGTTGCCATAGCGGCCATACATAAAACGATGGATCGCGTTGCGGATCATAGGCGCGCCTCCTTGAAAGACAGGGACGGCAGGCGTAATCGCCTGCCGAATAACTTACCATAATGATAGCGCGGCGCCGGAAAATCGTCAAGGAGGCATTCGTAAACAATATGTAAATTCAGCACAGTTTTGGGTGGATTTTTAACAGAACTTGTCAATGAGAGAAAGGTCTTGCGGGAAAAAGGAAAATAAGCTATACTGTCGGTGCAAAGTTTTTACCTGGGAGGGACCGCTTGTGAAGCGCATCGACAAGGAAAATTATTACCTGGACATTGCGGAAACCGTCTTGGAGCGGTCTACCTGTCTACGCCGGTGCTACGGGGCCATCATTGTAAAGAATGATGAGATCGTCTCCACCGGTTATAACGGCGCCCCCAGAGGGCGGAAGAACTGCATGGATTTGGGCTACTGCACCCGAGAGGCCATGAACGTCCCCTCCGGGGAACGGTATGAGCTGTGCCGGTCGGTCCACGCGGAGATGAATGCCATCATTTCCGCCGCCCGCCGGGATACCCTCAACGCCACCTTGTACCTGGCTGGGCGGGAGGCGAAAAGCGGGGAGCTGCTCCATGATGCCACCTCCTGCTCCATGTGCCGGCGGATGATCATCAACGCGGGGATCGAGCGGGTAGTCATCCGCAACACCGAGCGGGACTATAGCGTGGTCCATGTGGAGGATTGGATCCGCGAGGACGACTCGCTGCCCAAGGGAATGGAAGAAACATGAGAAGAAGGCCGGACGCTTTGGCGTCCGGCCTTCTTTCTGTAGGTCAGATAAAGGGGAGGCCCTCTACGGGGCCGGTACTGGCCGGGGCCTTGTCAGCAGGCTGAAGGGCCAGATACTCCTCAAAGGTCAAATTTTTGCTCATACAGGCCTGGGCTGCCTCGGTGCCTACATAGCGGTAGTGCCAGGGCTCGAAGCGGTAGCCGGTGATATCCTCCTTGCCCTGAGGGTAGCGGAGAATGAAGCCGTATTCGGCACAGTGCTCCACCAGCCAGGCGTATGCGGATGTGTTTTCAAAGTGGGCGCTGAGGCTGGCGGTATTGATGTCCAGAGCCAGAGCCGTCTGGTGCTCGGAATGGCCGGGGCGGGCGGAGTAGGAGTCTACCGAGGCCTGGCTATCTTGAGACAGGTAGCGGGAGTATATGCTCTCCTGCCGCTGATAGGAGCGGTAGGCCGAGACGCTCTGCAGCCGGATGCCATCTTCACGGGCGGCATCCGCCATAGCCCGGAAGGCGGCGGCGGCCTCCGGCCGTAAGGAACCGGAGCCATAGGGATACCCCAGCGCCTCCAGCGCAGGGGTATAGTCCTGGGGAAGGGCATGGTACTTGTTCACCAGGACCGTGAGGCTGTCCGGCTGGCTGACAAGGTCGGTATTTTCATAAAACTCCTTGTCCAGACCGATGTTGACCTCCAGAACGACCTGTTCCGGGGAGAACTGGGGGTTGGCCTCAGCCCAGGCCAGATAGCGATCTTCCAGCTCTAAAATGCCGTTTTCCAGAAGCTGATAGGGGGAGAGAAGCTGAATGATCCGGTCCGCCCAGACAGGGGAGATGGACGGGTCAAAGGTAGGGAAAATGGTCTCCTCATCCAGGGCGTGGGCGGGAGAGAAGGTGAGAGAGGCGGTGGCCGCCACTGTGATCAGAGAGAGACAAATGCGGGGGAAACGGTTGTGCATAGTTTGATTACCTCGTTTGTAGTTAGGGCAGGTCAAAGAGAGTGGGCCTGCCGGCATAGGGTCAGAAAATGGGAGAGAATGGGTGCTCCATCCACTGTGTCAAGGCGGCGCTTGGAAAAGGCCATGCGTTCGGGATGGAACTGGACGCCCAGGATGGGCCGGCCGGGACAGTCCAAGGCTTCCATTACGCCGCCCTCCGACCAGGCAATTGCCCGCAATCCTTCCCCCAGACGGTCCACCGCCTGGTGATGGAAGCTGTTCACAGAAAACAGGGGGCCATAGAGCTGGTGGAGAAAACTGCCCTCCAGAGTGCGTACCGGATGGACCAGGTCCTGATCCATCCCGCGGTGGAAGACACGGACATGGGAGGAGAGGTCCTGGATCAGGCTGCCTCCCAGGGCCACATTGATGAGCTGCATGCCCCGGCAGATGCCCAAAATGGGCTTGCCTGCCTGGGAAAAGGCACGAAACAGCTCCAGCTCAGCCTGGTCCCGCGCCGGATCAGGGGGTTCGGAGCCCCGGCTTTCCTGGCCGAAGAGTGAGCTATCCAGATCGCCTCCGCCGCACAGGATCAGTCCGTCACAGCTTAGATCGGGCGCAGGGCAGTAGCCAGGCAGAGGGACAGCGCCCAGATTGCGCAGGGCGTCCTCGTAGTGGTTCGTTTTTCCCTGGGAGCCGGAAAGCTGGATGGTGAGAGATACGGCGCCGCTCATAGGGCATTCACCGCGGCCCGAGCCTTTACCAGAGTGGAGATGAGCTCCACCGCGCCTTCGATGCCTGTGGTGCTGGAGTTGAGGGTCAGGTCGTACCGGCGCATATCGCCCCAATTGTGTCCCGTGTAATAATTATAGTAGTTGGAACGGCCCCGGTCCATCTGAATGACACGCTTTTCCATGTCGTCGGAGGGGATGTGGTATTCTTCCACGCAGCGCTGGATGCGGCTGGGCAGGTCCGCGTAGACAAAGACCTTCAGGCACTCGGGCCGCTCACCCAGTACATAGTCGCTGCAGCGGCCAACAATGACGCAGGGTCCCTCATTGGCCAGCTCCCGGATGACCTCCGCCTGAGCAAAAAAGGCCTGATGGCTGACCGGGACGCCCTGGTGGGCGAAGGCGGGGGTACCGATGCCGATGGGAGCAATGGACAGATGGAAGCGGCTGCGGGCGCGCTCCTCCGCCCGTGCGATAAAATCAGGAGAAAGGCCGCTTTTTTCGGCGGTCTTTTGGATAATGGTCCGGTCATAGCAGGGGATGCCCAAATGGGCGGCCAGGCGCTTACCGATCAGGCGACCACCGCTGCCGAACTCGCGGCTGATGGATATCACATAGTTGCTCATGACATGCGCCTCCTTCAAAGGGGCAAAGCTGCCCCAGGGTTACACAGGACTCTTTTATTTACTATATTATAGCGGATGGTTTCAAAAATGACAACGAAAATATGCGAGATTCTCCGAAGATGGCAAAGGCAAAGCCATGGCATCGAAACCGGAACGGAAACAAATTTTAGGAAACGGCCTAAAAATACAAAAAAGAGAGCGATTTCTCTTGCAGATTGGGAATAAGCTGGCTATTATCATAGGTGTAACGGACCGGAAACGATTCCGGCCGTGTGTTGGCTGGCCGTGGGGGATCCTTGCCATATAAAACCAAGTACCGCCGGCACAGCGGGCCGGCGGTACTTGCAGATGAGGGAGCCTGTTCCGGCGGAAGAGGGGGAAAGCGGATGACGATCAAGGATATTGCCCGGTTATCGGGCTGTGGTGTGGCCACGGTATCCCGTGTACTCAACGACCATCCGGATGTAAGTGAAAAAACCCGCCGGAAGGTGATGGCTGTGGTGAACGAACATGGCTTTCAGCCCAACAACAACGCAAAGCATCTCAAGCAGCAGGCGGGCACCAGCATCGCCATTCTGGTAAAAGGAACACAAAATATGCTCTTTGCCGATCTGGTGGAACAGATCCAGACCCTCCTGCGGGATAACCACCGGGATGCGGCGGTCTATTATCTGGATGAGGACGCCGACGAGGTGGCCTATGCCATTCAACTGTGCCGGGAGCGAAAACCCGTGGGGATTCTCTTTCTGGGGGGCGATCTGGAGTACTTCCGCGCCTCCTTCCGGCATTTAAGCGCTCCTTGTGTGCTGCTGACGAACTGCGCACGGGAGCTGGACTTTGACAATCTGTCCTCCCTGACCACAGACGATGAGCAGGCTGCGTTTCAGGCCATTGGCTACCTCATAGGGAAGGGGCACAGACAGATTGGGGTATTGGGAGGCAACTGGTCTACCTCGCAAATCAGCTATCAGCGCTTACAGGGCTGCAAGCGGGCCTTTGAACACTGGGGGCTGCCCTTTGAGCCCCAGAGGCAGACGGAGCCCAGCCGATACTCTATGGCAGATGCCTACGCTGCCACCCGGCGTTTGCTGGAGCGCTGCCCGGAGCTGACCGCCATTTTTGCCATGAGTGATGTGATCGCCGTGGGTGTGATCCGGGCCCTGGGAGATCTGGGAAAACGGGTGCCCCAGGACATTTCGGTCATTGGCTATGACGGGATTTCCATGGGGCGCTATACCATTCCCAGGCTGACCACCATCGGTCAGGACACCAAACGCCTGGCGGAGCAGGGAGTGGAGCTGCTGCTGGAGCAGATTCTCCATGGGGGGAAGGGTGTCCACCAGGTGGTCCCCTTCCGGCTGCTGGATGGAGAAAGTGTGGCCCAGCGGACAACGTAAGCGGAGAGAGGTTGATGAAGTATGAGACGAGCAGGCGTATTGATGCCCATATTCTCCCTGCCCTCCCCCTGGGGGATCGGTACCATGGGGGCACAGGCCAGGAAATTTGTGGATTTTCTGGCGGATGCAGGCCAATCCTGCTGGCAGATTCTGCCGGTAGGGCCTACCAGCTATGGGGATTCCCCCTATCAGTCCTTTTCTTCCTTTGCGGGAAATCCCTATTTCATTGATTTGGATGATCTGGCCGAAGAAGGGCTGCTGAAACGGGAGGAATATGTCTGCCTGGACTGGGGAGAGAACCCGTCGCAAGTGGACTATGACCGGATGTACCAAAACCGGTATCCGGTGCTGCGCCGGGCCTGTGCCCGGCTGGACCGGAGTGAGGCGGGGGCGTATGCCGCCTTTTGCAGGGCGCAGCGGGAGTGGCTGGAGGATTACGCCCTGTTTATGGCCCTGAAGGAGAAGTTTCATGGCCAGTCCTGGCAGGCGTGGCCGGAGAAACTGCGTCTGCGCCAGCCCTGTGCGCTGGAGAAGGCCCGGAAGGAGCTGGAGGAGGAGACGGAATTTTGGAAAGGGGTGCAGTACCTCTTTTTCCGGCAGTGGACTGAGCTGAAAAAACGGGCCAACCAAAAGGGGATCTCCATCATCGGGGACCTGCCCATCTACGTCTCCGGGGACAGCGCCGATGTATGGGACGACCCGGAGCAGTTTCAACTGGACGAGGAGGGGCTGCCTACCGAGGTGGCCGGCTGTCCCCCCGACGGCTTTTCTGAGGACGGACAGCTGTGGGGAAATCCGCTTTTTGACTGGGAGCGGATGAGAGAGGAAAACTACGCCTGGTGGATGCGGCGGATTGCCTTCCAGTTCCAGATTTATGACATTTTGCGCATCGACCACTTCCGGGGGTTTGATGCATATTACGCCATCCCTTACGGGGACAAGACCGCCCGCAACGGCCGGTGGCGGCCGGGGCCGGGGATCGAATTTTTCCAGACGGTCAAAAAAAACCTGGGCAAACAGGAGATCATCGCGGAGGACCTGGGCTTTCTCACCGATTCGGTGCGCAGGCTGCTGCGCCAGTCGGGCTTCCCTGGTATGAAGGTGCTCCAGTTTGCCTTTGACAGCCGGGACACGGGAAGCGACTACCTGCCCCATTGCTATGGACACCACTGTGTGGTGTACGCGGGGACCCATGATAATGACACGATTTTAGGCTGGATGAAGTCCGCGCCCCGAAAGGACGTGCAATTTGCCAAGGAATATTTGCGCCTCAACAGCCGGGAAGGATACCACTGGGGCATGATGCGCGCAGCCTGGGCCTCCCCCGCCGACCTGGCAGTCATGCAGATGCAGGACCTTCTGGGGCTGGATGGCCGGGCCAGGATGAACACCCCCTCGACCTTGGGGAACAATTGGAAGTGGCGGGCGCTGCCCGGCAGCTATGACGAAACGCTCTCCCGGCGGCTTTACCGGGAGATGAAGGTATACCAGCGCCTGCCTGGGCAGGGCCGAAAGGAGAAGAAGTAACATGCAGCTGAAAGAACAGCTTTGGGAACTGACGAAAGAGCGATTTGGATGTGGGCCGGACCAGTGTGATGACCACCAGCTCTATGAGGCGCTGCTGCTGCTGTGCAGCCATCTGGCCGCCCAGCGGCCCGCCCCGGAGGGAGAGCGGAAGCTCTATTATTTCTCGGCGGAATTTTTGATGGGCAAGCTGCTGTCCAACAACCTGCTGGCCCTGGGCATTTATGACCAAGTGCGGGAGCTGCTGGGGGACATGGGCCGGGAGCTGAGCGGCATTGAAACGATGGAGCCGGAACCTTCCCTGGGGAACGGAGGCCTGGGGCGGCTGGCCGCCTGCTTCCTGGACTCCATCGCCGCGCTGGGACTGCCTGGAGACGGTGTGGGGCTCAACTACCACTACGGCCTCTTTAAGCAGAAGTTTGAGAACAACAAGCAGACGGAGCTGCCCGACCCCTGGATCGAACCAGACAGCTGGCTCATGCCCACCGGAAAGACCTTTACCGTCCCCTTTGGGGGCTTTGATCTCCAGGCGGTGCTGTACGACATTGCCATCCCCGGTGCGGGAAACAAGTGTGCCAACCGCCTGCATCTCTTTGATGTGGCCCAGCCAGCCCAGGAGCCCTGGATCGGCATTCGGTTTGACAAGGGGGATATCGCCCACAACCTTACCTCCTTCCTCTACCCGGACGACAGCGATGAGGCCGGGCAGCTGCTGCGGGTATACCAGCAGTACTTTATGGTCTCTGCCGGGGCACAGCTCATTTTGCAGGAGCTGGAGGAGCGGGGCTATACCATTGACACCCTGGCCGACCACGTGGTCATTCAGATTAACGACACCCACCCCTCCATGGTCATTCCCGAGCTGATCCGTCTGCTGGTGGAGCGGGGCATGTCCGTCAACCGGGCCATCGACCAGGTGAGCCGCACCTGTGCCTACACCAACCACACCATCCTGGCCGAGGCCCTGGAGAAGTGGCCCCTGTCCTTCCTTGAAAAGGCCGCGCCCCAGCTGGTGCCCGTCATCCGGGAGCTGGACCGCCGGGTAAAGGAGGCCCACCCCGACCCCAGAGTGTGTATTCTGGACGGCCAAAACCGGGTGCACATGGCCCACATGGATATTCACTACGGCTTCTCTGTCAACGGCGTGGCCGCCCTTCATACGGAGATTTTGAAGCATTCTGAGCTCAAGCCTTTCTTTGACCTCTATCCCAAGAAGTTCAATAACAAGACCAACGGCGTGACCTTCCGCCGCTGGCTGGAGGCCTGTGACCCCCGGCTCAGCGCCCTCATTGACGACTGCATCGGGGCATCCTGGCGGCAGGATGCCCAAAAGCTGGAGGGACTGCTGGCCTTTCAGGAGGATGCGAACATTCTGCAGCGGCTTCTGGAGGTAAAGCAGGCCAATAAACAGGCCCTGTGCCAGGCGTTATTCTCCCGGCAGGCGGTAGAAGTGGACCCCCTGTCCGTGTTTGACGTACAAATCAAGCGCCTGCACGAGTATAAACGCCAGCAGATGAATGCGCTGTATATTATCCACCAGTATCTGGAAATCAAGAGCGGGCGGCTGCCGCAGCGGCCTGTGACGGTGATTTTCGGGGCAAAAGCCGCCCCGGCCTATGTGATGGCAAAGCACATTATCCACCTGATCCTCTGCCTGCGCCAGCTCATCGAGCGCGATCCCCAGGTGCGGCCCTGGCTGAACGTGGTCATGGTGGAAAACTACAATGTCACCAGGGCCGAGCAGCTCATCCCCGCCTGCGACATTTCCGAGCAGATCTCCCTGGCCTCCAAAGAGGCCAGCGGAACCGGCAACATGAAGTTTATGGCCAACGGAGCGGTGACCCTGGGCACCATGGACGGAGCCAATGTGGAGATCGCCCAGCTGGTGGGAGAGGAGAACATCTACACCTTCGGCGCATCCAGCGACCGGGTCATCGGCCTGTATCAGGGCAGCGAGCCCGATGGCCGCGGCTATCGGCCTTTGGAGCTCTACCACCGCCCCAATGTGGAGCGGCTGGTGGACTTTTTGGTGTCTCCGGAGCTGCTTTGTGTGGGCGACCCGGCCTGCCTGTCCGCGTTGTGGCGGGACATGAAGACCAAGGACTGGTTCATGGCCCTGCTGGATGTGGAGGACTATATCGCCGTAAAGCAGCGGGCCATTGAGGACTACGGGCAGCGCCTGCCCTGGGCCCGGAAGATGCTGGTGAACATCGCAAAGTCGGGGTATTTCTCCTCTGACCGCACCATTGGCCAGTACAATGAGGACATTTGGCATCTGAAGTAAGAGAAACCTGGCCCCTGTCATCAGAACCGACGATGACAGGGGCCATTTTTTGTCTACTTTTCCGTAAAAAAAGGCTATCTTTTTCCCAAAGCCTATGATAATATGATTCCCGAACGATTTTGACCAGATGGAAAAGGAGCAGGCTATGATCACTGTCACCGATTTGAGTTTAAATTACAGCGGCACCCCGCTGTTTTCCCATGTGGACCTGCAGTTTCTGCGGGGCAACTGCTACGGCATCATTGGTGCCAACGGCGCGGGAAAATCTACCTTTTTGAAAATCCTGTCCGGAGAGCTGGACTCCACCTCCGGCGAGGTGTCCATCCTGCCGGGCATCCGTATGTCCGTACTCAAGCAGAACCAGAACGCCTATGATGCCTATAATGTGATGGATACGGTCATTATGGGCAACCAGCGCCTCTATGACATCGGCAAGCAGAAGGAGGAGCTCTACGCCAAGGAAGAGATGACCGACGAGGACGGCATGCTGGCCTGTCAGCTGGAGGAGGAATATGCTGAGCTGGGCGGCTGGGAGGCCGAAAGCGACGCTTCCCGGATCCTCCAGGGCCTGGGCATCGGCACGGAGCTGCACTATAACGACATGGCCACCCTGGATGCCCGTCTCAAGGTGAAGGTGCTCCTGGCCCAGGCGCTGTTCGGCAACCCCGACCTGCTGATGATGGACGAGCCTACCAACAACCTGGACATCGACGCGGTGAACTGGCTGGAGGATTTCCTGCTGGACTTTGAGGGCACTGTCATTGTGGTGTCCCATGACCGCCACTTCCTCAACACCGTCTGCACCCACATTGTGGACATTGACTACGGCAAGATCAAGATGTACGTGGGCAACTACGACTTCTGGTATGAGTCCTCCCAGCTGGTGCAGCAGCTCATTAAAAACCAGAACAAGCGCAACGAGGAGAAGATCAAGGAGCTGCAGGACTTTATTTCCCGCTTCTCTGCCAACAAGTCCAAAAGCAAGCAGGCTACCGCCCGGAGAAAGCTGCTGGACAAGCTCTCTGTGGAGGAGATGCCCGCCTCCTCCCGCCGCTATCCCTGGGTTGGCTTTACCCCTGACCGGGAGGTGGGCAAGGACATCCTCTTTGTCACCGATGTGAGCAAGACCATCGACGGGGTGAAGGTGCTGGACAAGGTGTCCTTTATTGTGGGCCACGACGAGAAGATCGCCTTTGTAGGGGACAACGAGAATGCCCATACCGCCCTGTTTAAGATCCTGGCCGGGGAGATGGAGCCCGACGAAGGCAGCGTGAAGTGGGGCCAGACGGCCACCTTCTCCTACTTCCCCAAGGACAACACCCCCTACTTTGAGGACTGCGATGACAACCTGGTACAGTGGCTGCGCCAGTTCTCCCCCGATCCCCAGGAGCAGTATCTCCGGGGCTTCCTGGGGCGGATGCTTTTCTCCGGGGACGAAGTTTATAAACCCGTCAAGGTGCTCTCCGGCGGAGAGAAGGTGCGGTGCATGCTCTCCCGGATGATGCTCTCCGGGGCCAATGTCCTGATGCTGGACCAGCCCACCAACCACCTGGATCTGGAGTCCATTGCCGCACTGAACAAGGGCCTGGAGGCCGTCAAGTGCAATGTGCTGGTGGCTTCCCATGACCATCAGCTCATCCAGACCGTCTGCAACCGGGTCTTTGACTTTACCGCCGATGGAAAGCTCATTGACCGGAAGATGACCTATGACGAATATCTGGACAGCCAGAAGGAAGCGTAATCAAAATGGCCAGCCGTACTTCCGTACGGCTGGCCGTTTTTGATGAAAAAGGGGAAAAATGTGGAAAGCGGTTGACGCATACAAAATGTTTCGGGTATAATACATAATGGAATTATTTCGAAATATAGAACGAAATGATGCGGGGTTTCCGCAGAAGGGATTTTGGAAGATATGGATATTACACACATACTGGCGCTGCTAGGTGGACTTGCGCTGTTCCTGCACGGGATGCAGATGATGAGTTCCGGTCTGGAGGCGGCTGCCGGCAACCGGATGAAGAACATCCTGGAGCGGCTGACCGCCAACCGTTTCCTGGGCGTGCTGGTGGGCGCGGCCATCACCGCTGTCATTCAGTCCTCCTCTGCCACCACGGTCATGGTGGTGGGCTTTGTCAACGCAGGGATGATGACCCTCAACCAGGCGGTGTGGATCATCATGGGTGCCAACATCGGTACCACGGTGACGGGATTGCTCATCGCTTTGGATGTGGGTGAGCTGGCCCCCTTCTTTGCCTTTATCGGCGTAGCACTGATGGTCTTTGTGAAGGAGCCGAAGCTCCAGCACATTGGCCAGATCCTGGCCGGCCTGGGCGTGCTGTTTTTGGGCATGGGCATGATGAGCGATTCCATGGTTCCCCTGCGGGAGTCGGAGAGCTTCATTCGCCTGATGTCCACCTTCTCCAACCCCATTTTGGGTATTTTGGCCGGTGCTGGCTTTACTGCGGTGATCCAGTCCTCCTCCGCCTCGGTGGGTATTCTTCAGGCCCTGGCCAACAGCGGCGTGATCGGTTTGTCCAGCGCGGTGTTTGTCCTGTTTGGTCAGAACATTGGTACCTGTATCACGGCCGTTCTGGCCTCCATCGGCACCAACCGCAACGCCAAACGGACCACCATTATCCACCTGATGTTCAATATCATCGGTACCATCATTTTCACCATTTTGTTCCTGTTGTTCCCCATTGCCCAAGTGATTGACGGCAGCATGGTGCTCCAGGGGAGCGTGGGCAGCTTCCTGTCCAACGTACTGCCCGGCACGCCGGCCGGTCAGATCGCCCTGATTCACACCAGCTTCAACGTCATCACCACCCTGCTCCTGCTGCCTCTGGGCAACTACCTGGCCAAGCTGGCCGTGTGGATCCTGCCCGAGCAGGTCCACGAGCAGGAAGAGGGCACCATGCACCTGGAGTATTTGGCCCCGGTTTCTGCCAGCGGCAAAGAGGGCGGCCTGGGCCTGTCCGCCATTGTGGTGGACCAGCTGCGCAATGAGCTGCACCGGATGCTGAGCATGGCCAGGGACAACGTGGAGGCCGGCTTTGAGGCCGTCCTGGCCCGCGACCCTGAACAGCTGGAGGCTGTGGAGCAGCGGGAAGAGTATATCGACTTCCTGAACCGGGAGATCTCCCGCTATGTTTCCCACCTGATCTCTATTGAGACCAACGAGCAGGATTCCCGCGTGGTCAGCAGCTTCTTTACCATTTCGGGCAACATTGAGCGCATTGCCGACCATGCGGACAACCTGGCCGGGTACACCCGAATGCTGGTGGCCAAGAACATCAAGCTCTCCTCCATCGCCCAGAAAGAGGTGGAGCAGATGCGGGATGTGTCCATGGAGGCCGTCACCACCCTGCTGGACCGGCAGGCAGGCGGGCCGGAGTGGCTGGCGGACGTGGCCCAAATCGAGCAGAAAATTGACGACATGACCGACGAGTACCGCCGCAGCCAGCTCGTGCGCATGCGGGACGGGATCTGCTCCGACGAGGCCTGTATCCTCTATTCTGAGCTGCTTACCGACTTTGAACGAATCGGCGACCATGTGCTTAACATTGCACAGGAGCTGACCAAGTCCAGAACCAATCTGTAAGATACAAAGGCGCCGCCGGGCTTGGTCCGGCGGCGCTTGCGCTTGGAAGGGAATACTTGACGAAACCCCATGGGGGCGCTATCATTTGGAACGTAGTAATAGGAGGGATATTCCATGACATATCAGCAAGTGTTAGAGGCCGCCCGTACCTGCAGCGGCCCTTACTGCAAGGCCTGCCCGGTATGCAATGGCCGGGCCTGTAAGAATGCCGTGCCCGGTCCCGGCGCCAAGGGGAGCGGCACGGTAGCTATCCGTAACTATGAGGCCTGGCAGGATGTGTGCCTCAATATGGACACCATCTGCTCCAATGGAGGGGCAGATACCAGCTTTACCTTGTTTGGCCAGACCTATGACCTGCCGGTCTTTGCCGGGCCGGTAGGGGCAGTGAAGCTCCACTATGGGGAGAAATATACCGACCAGGAGTATAACGATATCTTGGTCCCCGCCTGCGCCAAAGCCGGAATTGCCGCCTTTACCGGGGACGGCACCGACCCCAGTGTGTTTTCCGCGGCAGCCAAAGCGATCGGTGCAAATGAAGGAAAGGGGATCCCCACAGTGAAGCCCTGGGACCGGGACACCCTGTTTGCCAAGCTGGACGCAGGAAAGGCCTCCGGTGCCCGGATGTTTGCCATGGACATCGATGCGGCGGGTCTGCCCTTCCTGAAGGGACTCAATCCCCCCGCTGGGTCCAAGACGGTGAGTGAGCTGCGGGAGGTCATTGAGTATGCAAAGGTACCCTTTATCATCAAGGGTATTATGACCGTGAAGGGGGCCAAGAAGGCCCTGGAGGCCGGAGCGGCCGGCATCGTAGTGTCCAACCACGGCGGACGGGTACAGGACGGTGTGCCCGCTACGGCGGAGGTTCTGCCTGCCATTGCGGAGGCGGTGAAGGGACAGATGACCATCTTTGTGGACGGCGGACTGCGCAGCGGTGTAGATATCTGCAAGGCCCTGGCCCTGGGGGCGGATGCGTGCATCCTGGCACGGCCCTATGTGACTGCTGTATATGGCGGCGGAGAAGAGGGGGTCCGGCTGCTTACCCAGAAGCTGAAGGGAGAGCTGGAGGACACCATGGCCATGTGCGGGGTCCATTCCCTGAGCGAAATCAGCCGTGAGATGATCTTCTAATTTAAAAAGAGCCAGCAATAGGCCCCGATTCCAGTGGAATCGGGGCCTGCCTGTTGAACATAAAAAACCTCGGCTGCTGATAAGCAGCCGAGGTTTTTACCTATATTAGTCGGTCACATAGGGCAGCAGAGCGATCTGACGGGCACGCTTGATGGCCTCGGTCAGCTGGCGCTGATGCATGGCGCAGGTGCCGGTGGTGCGGCGGGGCAGGATCTTGGCCCGCTCGGAAATGAACCGGCGCAGCTTGGCGGCGTCCTTGTAATCGATGCACTCCACCTTCTCGGCACAGAAGGCACAGACCTTACGGCGCTTGCGGCCGCGGGGAGCTCTATTATCACGTTCCATAGCCATGGATTTAACCTCCTTCTTACGACCTTATATGGTCAAAGTCAAAACGGCAGCTCGCCGTCGTCATCAGAAAGCTCGGCAAACTGGTCGCCGTCCGCAGGGGGGGCGCCGTAGCCGGAGGGGGCAGCGGGAGCGGAGTAACCGCCGGCGGCATAGCCGCCCTGGTGAAAGCCGGTGGAGTAGCTGCCACCGTCGCCGTCTCGCTTGGAGTCGCCGAAGTAGATGTTGTCCGCAATGACCTCGGCAGTGCGGCGCTTGCCGCCGTCCTTGTCGGTCCAATCGCGGATCTGCAGCCGGCCCTCTACCACAGCCATACGGCCCTTGGTGAAGTAGCGGCTGACAAACTCGGCGGTTTGGCGCCAGGCCACCACGTCGATGAAATCGGTGGTACGCTCGCCGGTGGACTTATCCTTGAAATCCCGGTCAACGGCCAGGGAGAAGGAAGCCACGGGAGTGCCGGTCTGGGTACGCCGAAGCTCAGGGTCACGGGTCAGACGACCCATGAGGAAGATCTTGTTGAGCATCTGGAAAAGACCTCCTTACTGGTCCTTGCAGACGATCATGGAGCGCATCACGCCGTCGGTGATCCGGAAAATACGGTCCAGCTCGGCGGGGATCGCGGCGGCGGCGGTGAAGGTCATCAGGACATAGTAGCCCTCCATCAGGTCGTCGATGGGATAGGCCAGACGGCGCTTGCCCCACTCATCAACCTCGGTGACAGTGCCGTTGGCCTCGACCACGGCCTTGAACTTCTCCACCAGGGCGGCGATCTGCTCCTCGCTCATATCGGGCTTCAGGATGTAGACAGCCTCGTAGTTGGAATTGATTTTTGCCATGTTTTTGCACCTCCTTATGGACATATGGCCCCCGGATTCTTGCCGGGAGCAAGGAAACACTGTCTCACCATAGAGACAGGCTTAATTATTATACCGAAAACAGGGGAAATGTCAAGGAAAAATTTAAAAATTTTTCCTGCCAATAAAAAATGGGCGGCTTTCGCCGCCCAAAGATGGCATTTTCAGTTGGGAAGGGTCAGGTCGCCCTCCTTGATCCAGCCCAGCTTCCGGCAGACCTGGCAGAAAACCCAGGACAGCAGGGCGGGCAGGACAAAGCAGATGAGGAGCATTCCCAGCCAATCAAAGGAGGTGGGGGCGATGGCCACAGCGCCCTTGGCCAGGGCATCCCCACTGGGGGCAAGCCAGCCGGTCCACACCCCGATGGGCCCGCACAGGCCGCAGGTACCCATACCGGAGTTGATGGCCGCCCCATTCATCTCCAGACCAAAGATGCAGGTGGCGATGGGGCCGGTGATGGCGGAGGCCAGGGTGGCGGGAATCCAGATCCGGGGATTGCGGACGATGTTGGGCATTTGGAGCATGGAGGTGCCCAGCCCCTGGCTCACCAGGCCGCCCCAGCGGTTTTCCCGGAAGGACATCACCGCAAAGCCCACCATCTGGGCGCAGCACCCGGCCACGGCAGCCCCCCCGGCCAGGCCGGTGAGCTTCAGCACCGAGCAGATGGCGGCGGAGGAGATGGGCAGGGTGAGGGCCACGCCCACCAGCACGGAGACGGCGATGCCCATCCAGAAGGGCTGGAGCTTGGTGGCCCGGTCGATCATGTCCCCAAAGGCGGAGGCGCCCGCCCCAATGGGAGGTGCGATGAGTTTGGCCAGGGCTACACCGATAAGAATGGTCACGCCGGGAGTGACCAGAATGTCGATCTTAGTCTCTTTGGACACCGCCTTGCCGCACTCCGCGGCAATGATGGCGATAATGAGTACCGCCAGCGGTCCGCCTGCGCCGCCCTCGGCATTGGCGGCCCAGCCCACGGCGGCCAGGGAGAAGAGGACCATGGGGTCGGCCTTCAGGGCATAGCCGATGGCCACCGCCATGGCGGGACCGGAGACAGCCATGGCATAGGTGCCGATGTCAATGAGATACTGGACGGACAGCTGCTGCCCCAGGGTCTTGATGATGGTGCCGATGAGCAGGGAGCAGAACAAGCCCTGGGCCATGGCTCCCAAAGCATCGATGCCGTAGCGCTTGGCGGAAATCTCAATGTTTTTCCGCTTGAAAAATTCGTTCATAGGATCACCTTTACCACACAAAACTAAATAGACTGTACAGGTGTCAAGACAGTCACAGGGCTTATTATAACCGAAGAACAAAATTTGTCAAGAACGCAAAAAAACCGCCTCCGGCTTATGCCGGAGGCGGTGGAAGGGTTATGTCCGGTTCCACTTGGAAAAAACGGTCAGGCACAGGTCCAGATCCACATTTCCTTCGATGCCCGGCACAGAGCCGGTGCTGGAATACTGCCACATGTCATAGTGGTAGCGGAAGCTGGTGGGCTCCCGGTCCTTGGTGTAGTGGGCCAGCCAGAAGGGGTAGTTCTGCAGGTACTCCAGCTGGATGCCCCCCGCGTACACCTTGGAGGGGCTGCCGTAAGTCATGGGCAGGTAGCCGGCATCCTCAATGATCTTGCAGAAGGCCAGGGCACACTTTGTCACCGTCTCGCCGTCGGTGTCCTTGGTGCGGGAATCCTCATCGTTGACGCTCTCCCAGTCAAAGACCACGGGGTAGGTGATGTCGTAATCCTTGATCCATTCCAGCAGCAGATAGGCCTCCTGCTGGGCCTCCTCCACGGTGACGGCCTGGGAGAAGAAGTAGACGCCCACCTCCAGGCCGTTGGCCAGGGCCTGCTGCATGTTATAGTCAAAATAGGCGTCCTTGTTGAGGGTGGGGTTATAGTAGCCCCGGTAGCCTGCACGGATCATGGCAAAGTCCACCCCGGAGGCGGCCACCTGGGCCCAGTCGATCTGCTTTTGGTGGGAGGAGACGTCCACGCCGATGAAGCTGGAAGCGTCGCCGCGGTAGGTGAGGTACCTGCCGTTGGAGACAAAAGCGGAGTTATCGTAGGTGTTGGGAGCGATGGGGCTGGTCTCGGGGTCCGGGTCGGGGATATGGATGAACAGCCGGTCGTAGGTGCGCAGAATGGCGGCACCCTCGGCCCGTGTGGTATAGCCGGCGTAGTCAAAGGAGCCGTCCTCCTTGCCGCTCATCAGGCCCACATACCACACCCATTCCACTGCGTTGATGGCCCAGCGGGAGACCT
Organism: uncultured Oscillospiraceae bacterium; assembly: GCA_944385035.1. Lineage (GTDB taxonomy): Bacteria > Bacillota > Clostridia > Oscillospirales > Oscillospiraceae > Lawsonibacter. The sequence goes on from CALWVV010000005.1 coordinate 69,410, forward strand.
GCTTCAAATCGGTAAAGGGGGCGGCCGCCTGGGAGAGCTTTCTTCCCTGGGCCTGCCAGAAAATGGCGGCAATCTGTTCCCGTGTGATGGGGGTGTCGGGGCCAAAGGTGCCGTCGTCATAGCCGCCGATGATCCCCTCCTGGTACGCCCAGAGAATGGCGTCGGCATAGGGAGAAGCGGGGTCTACATCGGAGAAGGGATATTCGGCGGTGGGGGCGTCCTCTTCGTCCACCTGCTCAGAGCCGCTGTCGTAATCTTTCCCTTCCAGGGTGACCTCCGGCTCGTCCGCCAGGCGGTAGAGGGCCTCGGCCAGAACACCACGGGTCATCAGCTCGTTGGGAGCAAAGGAGGTGGAGGATACGCCGTCCATAATCTGGTGGCTCCAGCAATATTCCACCGCATCTTCATACCAGGACCCGTCCGCCACATCCTCGTAGGGCATTCCGGCGGCCAGGGCCATTGGGGTGGTCAGGATCAAAGCGGCGGCCAAAACGGCGGCCAGGAGGGCGCGCGGCCCCCGGAAGGGTAAGTTCATAGTGCGAGTCCTTTCTATGTCGGTCAGTCAGATGGTGCTTCTCCAGTATAACACTTTATGGAAACCAAACTCAACCGTTTTTTCCTGGAAAATACAAAAAAAGACAAGCCCCCAAACTCCGGATTTCTTCGGAATTCGGGGGCGGAGGCTAAGAGAGAAGCTCCAGGGCGGCGGAGAGCTTTTGACGATAGGCGTTGACCGCCTCTTTGGGGGCGGTGATGGTGAGGCTTCCGTCCAGACCCATGAGCCAGCCGAAAAACTGAGGACTGATGACCACAGGGAGGGTGACGGTGAAGTATTCCTCCCCATCGGGGACCAGGATGACATCCTGGCCAAACCGGTCCCACACAAGGCCCGCTTTATCCCGGCGGCCCCGGAGGGTGACCTTCCACTCCGGGCCGCTGTACATGCCGAAGTGTTTTTGGCCGTACTGGGCAAGCTGAAAGTCCGGGTACTGGTCCTTGCCCTCCCGGTTCAGGCAGGTAACGGCGATCTCGGTCATTTTGTCCACCCGGTAGTGGCGCATGTCCCGGTTGGCGTGGTCAAAGGCCACCAGATAGTAGTTTTCACTGTTCCAGATGAGCCCATAGGGGGAGACCACATAGCGCTTTCCCTCCCGGCGAAAGACCTTCTGCCGGGTGATATCATAGTCAAAATATTTAAAGGTGATGGCCCTTTGGGCGGCAATGGCGGTGTGGAGCTTGTCCACATTATAATAGATGCTCTCGTTCATGACCTTGATCCGCCCGGAGACATAGACCTGGCGCTGAAGCTGGCCCGCCTGGTGGATGCTGGCCAGAGACTCCAGCTTGCGGATGAGCGCGTCACTCTTTTTCTGGGTGATGAAGCGGGAGGACTGGACTGCGTCCATGAGAAGTTTTACCTCGGGGAGCTCAAAGTCCCGGCTGCCGATGAACCAACCGGGAGTTTTGCCCTTCCGGCACTGCACATCCAGGCCGAACAGCCGCAAAGCCTCCAGGTCGTCATAGATGCTCTTGCGTTCGGCCTTGATGTCCTCCCGTGCCAGGGCCTCAATGATCTGGGCCACGGTAAGGGGGTGATCCTCGTCCGTCTGCCGAAGGAGCATGCGGGCCAGGTGGAGCAGCTTTGTTTTTTGGTTGGAGCTTTTTGCCATAAAACCTTCCTCCTTTTCCCATTTCCTTCAGCTTAGCAGGAGAGCTGTCCCATAAACTGTACTTTTATTTCCAGTCCGCCCAGACCTCCGGGCAGTAGCCCACGGTGGCCTGCTTTCCGTTGCGGACGATGGGGGTGCGCAGAAGGGTGGGGTCCTCATAGAGCTTTTCCAGCTTTGCCTGGTCCCCAGCCAGGTAGGAGAGAAGGACGGCGTCGGGGTGGCCGGGGTCGATCAGGTTATCCAGCCCCACCGCGTTTTTTACGCTGGTGAGTTCTCCCAAACTCATGCCGTATTTTTTCACATCCACGGCCTGAAACTTGATCCGGCGCTCTTTAAACCAGCGCTCAGCTTTTTTGGTGTCAAAGCACTTGCTTTTTCCGAAAATCTGAATGTTCATACCGTTTCCTCCACCAGAACAAACCGGGGGCCGGAATAACCGTCGCGCTGCACATGCTCGCTCCACATAGCAGCCGGGCGGACCCACAGGCCGCCTTCGCCGTACAGGGCCCGGTAGACCACCATAGGTTCCTGCGTTTCCGAGTGGAGGGCCGTGCCCAGCACCTCATATTCTCCGCCCTTAAAGTGGCGGTAGCGTCCGGGACGGATGTCCATAACCATTCCTCCTGAGGCAGTTCTGCACTGTTTTTTAATCAAAGTTGAGAAAAGTATACCATAGTTTGTCCTTCGGAACAAGTGACACGGCGGGAATGAAGGTCCATGTCCGGTGCCATACTATTGAAAAATCAGAAAGGATGGACAACGGCGTGAAGGCAGTGATTATGGCGGGCGGAGAGGGCACGCGGCTTCGGCCTCTGTCCCTGGGCAGACCAAAACCCATGACCCCGCTGTTTGGCAGGCCCGTGATGGAACACATCATCCATCTGCTTCGGGAGCAGGGGATTTGTGAGATCTGCGTGACCCTCTGCTACCAACCCCAGGTGGTGATGGACTACTTTGGAAGCGGAGAGCAGCTGGGGGTACAACTGACGTATTTTGTGGAGGAGAAGCCCCTGGGCACGGCGGGGAGTGTGAAAAACTGCGCCGAGTATCTGGGCAAGGAAGATTTTTTGGTCATCGGCGGGGACTGTGTATGTGATTTGAAGCTGTCCCAGGCGGTGGAGGCCCACCGGAAGAAGGGGGCCCAGGCCACGTTGGTGCTGTACCACCATGAAACGCCTCTGGAATATGGACTGGTGGTCACGGGGCAGGACGGTATGGTGGAGCGGTTTGTGGAAAAGCCCGGCTGGGGGCAGGTGGTCACCGACCAGATCAACACCGGGATCTATATCCTTTCTCCGGAGGTTTTAAACCGAATTCCGGAGGGGAAACCGTGGGATTTCGGCAAGGACCTCTTTCCCGCCATGCTCCGGGAGGGAAAGACCATTGCAGGCTGTCCGCTGGAGGGCTATTGGTGTGACATGGGGGACTGCGGTGCCTATCTGGACTGCGTCCGTGCCGTTTTGGACGGCAAAGCAGGGCTGGAGCTGGGGCTGACCCGGCGGGGTGACCACCTCTGGGCCGCCCAGCCGGTCCCTGCTGGAGTGACGGTGGAGGGCCCCTGTTGGATTGGAGCGGGAGTCAAGCTGGGAACTGGGGCGGTGATCGGCCCCTATACCGTGCTGGGCGACGGAGTCGAAGTAGGGGCCCAGGCCGTGGTCCGGCAAAGCGTGCTGCTGGAGGGAGCCAGTGCCGGAGAGCAGTCTTCCCTTCAAGGGGCGCTGCTGTGCCAAAATGCGGCGGTCCAAAAGCGGGCAGTGCTTCATCAGGGGGCGGTGCTGGGAGAAAACGCCCTGGTGGAGGAGGACGGTGAGCTGCTGGAACGGGTGCGCCTGTGGCCGGGGCAGTGTGCCCCCGCCGGCTGCCGGCTGGCCCACTCGGTGACCGGGGGCTGCCAAAAGGGAACGCTGCGCTTTGGAGACAGCGGTGTGATCCAGGGTGTGCTGGGGGAGGACCTGGGTCCCGAGGCCCTGGTGACCCTGGGGGGGATCCTGGGGGCAGAGGGAAAGGTGGGCGTGGGCTGCTCCCGTACTCCGGGGGCCCGCATGCTGGCACGGGCGGCAGTAGCGGGAGTGGCCGCCGTGGGCGGCGATGTGGTGGCCCACAGCCTGGACAGCCCCGTACAGGGGGCAGGAGCGGGGGTGCTGCTGAAGCTGCCCATCTCGCTGTTTGTGGAGGAGCAGGAGGGCAAGGTCTATCTCCATGTGTTTGACTGCTCCGGCTTACCCCTCACACGGGATGGGGAGCGGAAGATTGAGCAGGCCCTGCTGCGGGAGGAGCTGCATCTGGTGCGCAGCGGCCGGGTGGGGCGCCTGACCCCCAGTGCGCTGACCCCCCAGGAGTGGGGACTGTGGACGGCCCGGCAGGCAGGTCTGCGCCGCCCTGCCCTGCGGCGGCTCACTGTGGCGGTGGGACGGGAGACGGCGGAGGACCGGGCACTGTGTGAGGCGCTGTCTGCCCTGGGGTGTATTCTGGAGGAACAGTGGCGGCCGGGAATTGTGGCCTTTCACGCAGAAAAGGGAGGCTTTCGCCTGAGTGCCCAGGACGAAAAGGGGACCTTTGTGGACAGTGGACAGCTGCTGACCCTGGCCGCTCTCATTGAGATGGAAAACGGCGCAGGGACGGCGGCGGTACCGGCGGGAGCCAGTGCCGCGGTGGAGCTGGTAGCTGCCGGGTATGGGGGGAAGGTGCTCCGCCTGGACCGGGATGGCGCCCAGGCCCGAGCGCTGTACGCAGCACAGCCCTGGTTCCGGGAGGCCCCGGCGGCAGCGGTGCGCATCTGTTCCCGGATGGGGGTGTCCGGGCAGAAGCTGGAGAGCCTGGTGGCCAAAACCCCCCGCTTTTCCGCCTGGCGGCGGGAAGTTCCCCTTACCTCCGACCGGGGAAGGGTCATGCAGGCCCTGGCCAGAGAACAGAGCCGCCGCTCCGATGGAGACGGGCTCCGGGTGCGTGCAGGCGGGGGCTGGGTGTACCTCACTCCCATGGCCCGGCGCTCCGCTTTGCGGATTCTGGCGGAGGGACCGGATTTGGAACTGGCCGCCGAACTGTGCGACCTGTATGCGGGGCGTGCAGCGGAACTGGACCGGGAAATTTCTGAGCAATGTGCCCAAGAGGGAGACAAGAAGTGACACATTTGTTCTCGAGAAAGCGATAGTATACTTTTGCGGGAAAGTGTGGTATACTAAACTGACAATGATTGGTTTATACGCGAAGGGGCCGGGCAAAAGGCCCGCCCCCGCGTTTAAATATTTTCCGGGCACCAGAACCGTAGAGAACAGGCGGGGACGGACCTGGGCACAAGAGGACAGAGAACACCAGGGCGAAGGGGGCAGCCGCTCCATCCGGCGAGGCAGGGCCGGGAGGGAGGGCAGTCCTTCGTCTTGCCGCTGTGCGATCGGCACAGCGCTTTTGTCATGGGTTTTTCTGTCCGAGTACATCAAAAGGTCCCGGCCGCAAAAACTGCGAGCCAGCGGACAAGGATTGTGAAATGGAAAAATAAGGAGTTATTATGGCAGAAAAACTGAAAATTATCTCTCTGGGCGGTCTCAATGAGATCGGCAAGAACCTCACGGTTTACGAGTACGGCAACGACATTGTGGTGGTAGACTGCGGCATGGGCTTCCCCGATGACGACATGTACGGCATCGACGTGGTCATCCCCGATGTGACCTATCTCATCAAGAACCAGCAGAAGATCCGGGGCATCTTTATTACCCACGGCCATGAGGACCACATCGGGGCCCTGCCCTATGTGCTGCGCTCCATCAAGGCCCCCATCTATGCCACCCGCATGAGCGCGGGGCTCATCAAGCTGAAGCTGGAGGAGCACCGCCTGCTGGACAAGACCAAGCTCATCACCTGTGAGGCCGGAGACGTGGTGAAGGCGGGGCGGTTCTCCGTGGAGTTTATCCATGTGAACCACTCCATTGCCGACGCGGTGGCCTTTGCCATCAAGTGCCCGGCGGGCACCTGCGTGCATACCGGCGACTTTAAGATCGACACCACCCCCATTCAGGGCGGTATGATGGACCTGGCAAGGCTGGGAGAACTGGGCAAGGAGGGGGTTCTGGCCCTGCTGGCCGACTCCACCAATGTGGAGCGCCCTGGCTATACCCGCAGCGAGCGCAGCGTAGGGGCCTCCTTCGATGCCCTGTTCCGGGGCTGTGAGGAGCGCATCATTGTCACCACCTTCGCTTCCAACGTAGACCGGATCCAGCAGATTATCGATGTGGCCGCCCGGTATGGGCGGAAGGTGGCCGTCACCGGCCGGAGCATGGAGAACGCCATGAAGGTGTCCTCTGAGCTGGGCTATATGAACATCCCCGACGGGATTTTGATGGACTTAAACCACATCCGCTCCCTGCCGAAGAACCGGGTGTGTATCATCACCACCGGAAGCCAGGGAGAGACCATGTCCGCCCTGACCCGGATGGCCTTCAATACCCACCGGCAGGTGGACCTGCTCCCCGGCGACCGGGTGATCATCTCCGCCAGTGCCATTCCCGGCAATGAGAACGCCATCGGCAACGTGATCAACGAGCTCTACCGCCGGGGTGTGGAGGTGATGAACGAGCGGGAGCGGGCCCTCCACGTGTCCGGCCACGCCTGCCAGGAGGAACTGAAGATCGTCCACGCCCTGGTCAAGCCCAAGTTTTTTATCCCCGTCCACGGGGAACAGCGTATGCTCCAGATCCATGGCAAGCTGGCCCAGGAGATGGGGATGCACCCCAATAACATCATCATCAGCGACATCGGCAAGGTGATCGAGTTCTCCCCCAAGGGGGCCAAGATCACCGGCTCGGTCACCGCCGGCCAGGTCTTTGTGGATGGCTACGGTGTGGGCGACGTGGGCAGCGTGGTTCTCCGGGACCGGCGGCACCTGGCCCAGGACGGTGTCATCGTGGTGGTGCTCTCCATGTCCGGAGAGGACGGGAGCCTGGTGTCCGGTCCGGACATCATCACCCGCGGCTTTGTGTATGTGAAGGAGTCTGAGGGGTTGATGGAGGAGCTGCGCCAGGTGGCTATGGAGGCCATTGAGAGCGTGGATGTGCGCTACGCCACCGACTGGTCGGCCATCAAGAGCGCCATTAAGGGCGATCTGTCCGGCTACCTCTATAAAAAGACCAAGCGCTCCCCCATGATCCTGCCGGTGATCATGGAGGTTTAAGAAAAAGAGAAGCCCCTGCCTTTGAGAGGGATCAAAGGCAGGGGCTTGTTTATGTCCTCATGCTGCCTGGGATATTGGCACAGAGGAAAGAAGAGAGAGGGGGCGTATGAAAAACTGCGGCGCTTATTCCAAAATGGCGCCCTTATCAGCGGAGGAGACCAGCTTGGCGTACCGGGCCAGATAGCCGGTTTTGATCTTGGGCTCGGGGCAGACCCACCGGGCCCTACGGTCAGCCAAAACGGCCTCGTCCACGTTCAGTGTGATGGAGTGGTTGGGAATGTCAATGGCGATGAGGTCGCCCTCCTCCACCAGGCCGATGGGGCCGCCGGAGGCCGCCTCCGGGGAGACGTGGCCGATGGAGGCACCGCGGGTGGCGCCGGAGAAGCGGCCGTCGGTAATCAGGGCCACGTCCTTGTCCAGGCCCATGCCTGCAATGGCGGAGGTGGGGTTGAGCATCTCCCGCATGCCGGGGCCGCCCTTGGGGCCCTCGTAGCGGATGACCACCACGTCGCCGGCCACGATCTTGCCGGCATAGATGGCCTCGATGGCCTCATCCTCAGAGTTGAAGACCCGTGCGGGGCCCTGGTGGACCATCATCTCGGGAGCCACGGCAGACTGCTTTACTACACAGCCGTTGGGGGCCAGGTTGCCTTTCAGAACGGCGATGCCGCCGGTCTTGGAGTAGGGATTGTCAATGGGACGGATGATCTCCGGGTTGCGGTTCACCGCCCCAGCCAGGTTTTCTGCCACCGTCTTGCCGGTACAGGTCATGAGGCTGGTGTCCAGCAGGCCGGCCTTGGCAAGCTCGGCCATGACGGCGTACACGCCGCCCGCCCGGTCCAGATCCTCCATGTAGGTGTCCCCGGCGGGAGCCAGGTGGCAAAGGTTGGGGGTCTTTTCCGAGATTTCGTTGGCCATGTCGAAGGAGAGCTCGATGCCGCACTCGTGGGCGATGGCAGGCAGGTGGAGCATGGTATTGGTGGAGCAGCCCAGGGCCATGTCAATGGTCTCGGCGTTGTGGAAGGCAGCCTGGGTCATAATGTCCCGTGGACGGATATTCTTTTCTACCAGCTCCATGATCTGCATGCCCGCGTGCTTGGCCAGGCGCAGCCGGGCGGAGTAGACAGCGGGGATGGTGCCGTTGCCGGGGAGGCCCATGCCGATGGCCTCGGTGAGGCAGTTCATGGAATTAGCGGTGTACATGCCCGAACAGGAGCCGCAGGTGGGACAGGCGTTCTGCTCATATTCCTCCACACCCGCCTCGTCCAGCTTGCCGGCGTAGTAGGCACCTACCGCCTCAAACATGTGGCTGAGGCAGGTGCGCCGGCCGTTATTCAGGGTGCCGGCCATCATGGGGCCGCCGGAGACAAAGATGGTGGGGATGTTCACCCGTGCGGCGGCCATGAGCAGACCGGGGACGTTCTTGTCGCAGTTGGGGATCATCACCAGGCCGTCAAACTGGTGGGCCATGGCCATGGCTTCCGTGGAGTCGGCAATGAGGTCGCGGGTGACCAGGGAATACTTCATACCCACGTGGCCCATGGCAATGCCATCACACACGGCGATGGCGGGAAACTCCACGGGAGTGCCGCCGGCGGCGCGGATGCCGGCCTTGACCGCCTGGGCAATCTTGTCCAGGCTCATGTGGCCGGGGACAATTTCGTTGTAGGAGCATACCACGCCAATGAGAGGGCGCTCCAGTTCCTCCTTGGTGTAGCCCAGGGCATAGAGCAGGGAGCGGTTGGGGGCCGCGGGGACGCCTTTTTTTACAACATCCGAACGCATGGGGATGACCTCCTGAAACTAGTAAGAGTTGTCTGATTACTCTTGAAATGTCTGACCTTATGCTATATCATAATATTACAAATGTCAAGGGGGAGAAGACCCATGCGGGGAAATTTATCCCGCCAGACGGCGGAAACATTGTATCGGATCATCGTGGCCGAGGGACGGGTAGGCCCTGGGGACAAGCTGCCCAACGAGCTGGAGCTGTCCCGAGAACTGGGTGTGAGCCGGGCTACCCTCCGGGAGGCTATTCAGGCCCTGACTATGCAGGGGGTGCTGGAGGTCCACCGGGGCCGGGGGACCTTTGTCTCCCGGCAGGTGGGGGAGTTGGAGGACTTTGGTTTTCGCACCCTGGACGGGGTGCGGGGAAAGCTGCGGGATCTGTTTGAGCTCCGTGCTATGTTCGAACCTGGGGTAGCGGCCCTGGCCTGTGCTCGGGCCAGCCGGGAGGAGCTGACGGAGATCCTGTCTCTGGGAAAGGATGTGGAGGACTGCATCCGTTCCGGTCGGGACCGGACCCAGGCCGACCGGGACTTTCACGCCGCCATCGTCCGGGCCACCCATAACGAGTTTATGATGCGTCTGCTGCCCATCATCGGCCAGGCGGTGGAGACGGCCATTGTCTCCGGAGAGCACGGGGATAAGCTGGCCCAGGATACTCTGCGGGATCACGCCCTGCTGATGGAATTTTTTGAAAAGCGGGACCCGGCCGGGGCGGAGCACGCCATGGCCATCCATATGCTCCACGCTATGGAGGAAATGGGCTTGGAGAAATAGTCGAAGGCGGTGGGATTTTTTCCTACCGCCTTGCTTTTTTTCCGTTGTCCGTTTATACTTAGTTTAGAAAACGGCGTGTCCTTCCAGGCACGTTTTTATGGAGGTTATCTATGGCTTACTGTAAACGATGTGGAGCTCCCATCAGCGATCAGGCAATGGTCTGCCCCTCCTGCGGCGAGCCGCAGTACTCGGTGCCTCCGGTTCAGGACAATGGAGGCCTCGGATGGGGCCTGCTGGGCTGCTGTATCCCCGTTGCCGGACTGGTGCTGTACCTGGTGTGGAAGGATCAGAAACCGAAAACGGCTAAGGCGGCGGGCATCGGCGCACTGGTGGCGGTGGGCTTGTCCGCGTTCTGGTACTTCGTTGCTCTGGTTGGCGGAATCAGCTTTGCCCTGTTTTGAGGGCCTGGCTTTATAAGTGGCTGCCCATTGTATTCGGGTGCCATGGTCTGGACAGCCGGAGCTTTCATTACAAGGGACAAAAATTTCCCCTGTGCGCCCGGTGTACCGGAGAACTCTTAGGGATTTTTGCGGCTTTGGGCAGCGTTGCCTTTGTCCGCCCGCCCCTCTGGGGACTGTTGGTGCTGATGGTGCCTATGGTGCTGGATGGGGGAATTCAGATGTTCACCTCCTATGAGAGCGGAAATATCCGGCGGCTCATCACCGGTACGCTCTTTGGCTTTGCGCTGACGGATGTGTTTTTGCTCTCCACCGCGGCGGTTTTTCGCTATGGCATGGTGCTGGGAGAGCGGATGGCTGCATAAAAAACACCCGGAAAACCTTTGGTTTTCCGGGTGTTTTCTTATTTTGAAGAGAGATCAGTTGGAAGCGGTGTCCAGATCGGTATCGCCGCCCCTCGTCGGAGCAAAGTCCGCTCCATGCCCGGCACCCTGCGGGCACCGGTTATTCCGCTTCCTTGCTCCTCCTCTTCCGCGGGCGACCCGCTTACGCTGGGCTCTCCCACGGGCAATTAGTTGGAAGCGGTGTCCAGATCGGTATCGCCGCCCCAGATCATGTTCTTCCGGAGCTCCTCGCCCACGATCTCCATCTGGTGCTTCTTCAGAGCGGCACGCTTGGAGTTGAAGAAGGTGCGGCCGTTCTTGTTCTCGGCGATCCACTTGCCGGCAAAGGTGCCGTCCTGGATGTCGGCCAGAACTGCCTTCATGTTCTTCTTGGTCTCCTCGTAGGGCAGCACACGGGGACCGGAGACATACTCGCCGTACTCGGCGGTGTCGGAGATGGAGTAGTTCATGGCAGCCACACCGCCCTTGTTGATGAGGTCGATGATCAGCTTCATCTCGTGGATGCACTCGAAGTAGGCGTTCTCGGGCTCGTAGCCGGCCTCTACCAGGGTCTCGAAGCCGCAGCGCATGAGGTCCACCACGCCGCCGCACAGCACGGCCTGCTCGCCGAACAGGTCGGTCTCGGTCTCGTCGTGGAAGGTGGTCTCCATCACGCCGGCGCGGGCGCCGCCGATGCCGGCGATGTAGGCCAGGGCGATCTTATAGGCGTCGCCGGTGGCGTTCTGCTCCACGGCCACCAGGCAGGGCACGCCCTTGCCGGCCACATAAGTGGAACGGACGGTGTGGCCGGGGCCCTTGGGGGCAGCCATGAACACGTCCACACCGGCGGGAGGAACGATCTGCTGATAGCGGATGTTGAAGCCGTGGGCAAAGGCCAGGGCGTTGCCCTCCTCCAGGTTGGGGGCAATTTCCTTCTTATAGACGTCAGCCTGGACCTCGTCGTTGATGAGCATCATCACGATGTCGCCCCACTTGGCGGCCTCGGCAATGGTCATGACCTTCAGACCGGCCTCCTCGGCGCTCTTCCAGCTCTTGGAGCCCTCACGCAGGCCCACGCACACGTCGCAGCCGGAATCCTTCAGGTTCAGGGCGTGAGCGTGGCCCTGGGAACCGTAGCCGATGATGGCGATCTTCTTACCGTCCAGGTAGTTGATGTCGCAATCCTTCTCATAATACATTTTTGCCATAGTTATATTCCTCCTTTAGTTTGTTGTCATCATAAATCGTGCTACGCCCTCTTTCGATGGCGAGAGTACCGGTTTTGGCGATTTCCAGAATGCCGTAGTCCGCCAGCATGGCGGTAAGGGCCTGGGTCTTGTTCTTGTCCCCGAAGATGCCCACCGTGAGGGTCTCCCGGCTGACGTCGATGATTTTGGCCCGGAAAATATTGGCCATCTGGATGACTTCGTCCCGTGCGTTGCGGTCGGCGGCCCGGACCTTGATGAGGGAGAACTCCCGCTGAATGGAGGTGCCCTCGTCCAGGATCTTCACCGCCAGCACCGGAATGAGCTTGCGGCACTGGGCGGCGATCTGGGAGATCATCAGCTCATCGGCCAGCAGGACGATGGTGATGCGGGTAATGCCGGGCTTATCCGTCTCGCCGGAGACGATGGACTCGATGTTATAGCCCTTCCGGGAGAACAGCCGGGCCACCTGGCTCAGTACGCCGGGGATGTCCCGGACCAGGATGGCCAGGGTGTACAGCTTCTTTTCAGAATCAAACTCTTTTTTCATCCTGTCCACCCCCTTATTTCAGCAAAAAGTCGGTGATGTGGGCGCCGCCGGCCACCATGGGCCGGACCATTTCGTCCATGTCCAGATGGCAGTCCAGTACGCAGCCGCAGCCTGCCTTCAGGGCCTGGGAGAAAGCCTGCTCCATCTCCTGACGGTTTGTCACCCGGAAGCCCTTCAGGCCATAGGCCTCGGCCAGCTTTACAAAGTCGGGGCCCCGGTCCAGGGTGGTCTCGGAGTAGCGCTCGTGGTAGATGAGGTGCTGCCACTGGCGGACCATACCCAGAACGCCGTTATTAAAGACCACGGTGATAATGGGCAGGTTGTAGTGCTGAACGGTGGCCAGCTCGTGGCAGTTCATGCGGAAGCAGCCGTCACCGGTGGTGTGGACCACCACCTTATCGGGGTTGCCCATCTTAGCGCCGATGGCCGCCCCCAGGCCAAAGCCCATGGTGCCGAAGCCGCCGGAGGTGAGCAGCTGTCCGGGGTAGTCGAAGTGAAAATGCTGGATGGACCACATCTGATGCTGACCCACGTCGGTGGCCACAATGGAGTCCTGGGGGGCCAGGCGGCGGATGACCTCCAGCACCTGTTTGGGGGTGAGGGCATCGCTGTCCCGTGGAATGGAGGGCTCCCGCAGGGGGAGAATGTGCTCCTTCCAGGCCGGGTGGCTGTACTGGGGCAGGCGCTGGTTCAGAAGTTCCAGCACCCGTTTGGCCGAGCCGACGATGTGGTGGTCGGTAAGGACGTTCTTGTCGATTTCCGAGCGGTCAATGTCGATTTGCACGATCTTGGCCTGGCAGGCAAAGGTGCCTGGGTCCAGAGCCACCCGGTCGGAGAACCGGCAGCCCACGGCGATGAGCAGGTCACATTCGTTGCAGGCTACGTTGCTGGCCTGGGAGCCGTGCATGCCTACCATGCCGGTGGTGAGGGAATGCCCGCCGGGGAAGCCGCCGCCGCCCATGACGGTGATGGCCACCGGGGCGTCCAGCTTCTCGGCAAACTCCCGGAACTGCTTGTGGGCCCGTCCCCGGACTACGCCGCCGCCGCAGATAAGCATGGGCTTTTCCGACTGGGCGATCATCTCCACCAGAGTGTCGATGTCCCCCAGATTGGGCTCGGGGGCCTTCAGCTCGTGACTGGTGGCCAGGGCCTGGATGGAAGAGCAGGAGCGGTTTTGATTCCAGGGGACAAATTCATAATCGATCTCCACATTGGGAGCGGTGACATTTTTCAAAAAGTCAATGAGCACCGGGCCGGGGCGGCCGGTGGCCGCCACGGCAAAGGCCTGACGCATCACATCGGGGATGGTGCTGGCATCCCGGACCAGATAGGTGGCCTTGGTGATGGGCATGGCGATGCCGGTGATGTCCACCTCTTGGAAAGAGTCTTTGCCCAACAGGGGCTCGGTCACGTTGCAGGTGATAAACACAACGGGGGAGGAGTCCATGTAGGCGGTGGCGATGCCGGTGGTCAGGTTGGTGGCGCCGGGGCCGCTGGTGGCAAAGCACACCCCCACCTTTCCGGTGGAGCGGGCGTAGCCGTCAGCGGCGTGAGCCGCCCCCTGCTCGTGGGCAGTCAATACATGGTGTATTTTATCTCTGTAATGATACAGCTCATCATAGACATTCAGGATGGTACCGCCGGGATAGCCGAAGACGGTGTCCACCTCCTGCTCCAGCAGGCACTCCATGATGGCCTGAGTCGCTCTGATTTTCAAATCTTGCCTCCTCCTTTCTGCACCGCAATGACGCCGGTGCGGGCGACCTCCAGAATGGAGAAGGGGCGCATCATGGCCTGGAAGGTGTCCAGCCGGTCGGGCTCAGAGGACAGCTCCAGAGTCATGGAGGTGGGAGAGATATCGTCCACCTTCGCTCCCATAATTTCACAGATAGTCATAATATCCTGACGGGTCTTGTTGTTGGCGTTGACCTTCAGGATCATCAGCTCCCGGCCGATGAGATTGGTCTCTTCCAAAGTGCGCACCTTGATGACCTCAATGAGCTTGTTGAGCTGCTTTTCCACCTGCTCCACCATGTTGTTGCCGCTGTCCACAATAATGGTGATCCGGGAGATGGTGGGGTCGTCGGTGACGCCCACGGCCAGGGACTCGATGTTGAAGGCACGGCGGGAGAAGAGGCCGGTGATCCGGTTCAAAACGCCGGCCTGGTTTTCCACCAGGACGGAAATGGTCTGTTTCATCTTGTCCTCTCCTTTCAGTCGGTGGTGCTCACGCTGGGGTGGACCTCACAAATCATCAGGCAGCAGCCCTTGTGGCCCAGAAAGCGGTCAATAGACTCGTCCAGCTGCTCCTCCTCGGTGACGGTGATGGTGGGGATGCCATAGGCGGAAGCGATGGTCTCAAAATCCGGCGAGCCGTCCAGAGCAACGCCAAAGGAGCCGTGGTAGGGGGCGGTGTTCTGGATCTGATGGACCAGGCCCAGGGTGTGGTTGCGGAAGATCAGGATCTTGATGTCCAGATTGCCGGCTCTGATGGCAGCCAGCTCGTTCATGGACATCTGGAAGGAGCCGTCTCCGCAGATAACCACCGTCTGCCGCTGGGGCAGGGCGGTCTTGGCCCCGATGGCGGCGGGCAGGGCGTAGCCCATGGTGCCCAGGCCGCCGCTGGTGAGCAGCCGCCCGTGCTTCTGGGGCAGATATTTGCAGGTGAAGATCTGGTTCTGGCCCACGTCCACGCACACCACCGCGTCATCGTCCAGCTTGGCACCCAGCCGGCGCACGGCGGTGCCGGGGAAGACGGAGCCGGGACGCTGGGGGAAAATTCGGCCCAGTTCTGCCTTCCGGTAGTCCCGCAGGCGGGCGAGCCAGTCGGCAGAGTCGGAGACGGGGATGTCCAGCTCCAGCAGCTGGCGCAGGATGACCTTTACGTTGCCTACCAGGGGGACGGCGGCCTGCATATTCTTGCCGATCTCCGCCGGGTCCACGTCGATGTGAATGGTGGCCATCCGCCGCTGGATCTCGTCGGGAGAGGTGATGGCCCGGTCGGCCGCCCGTGTGCCCACCATAATGAGCAGGTCGGATTTGGCCAGGGCCTGGTTGGCGCAGTGGTTGCCGTGGGCACCGATCATGCCCATGTTCAGGGGGTGGTCAGTGGGCATCAGGGAGATACCCATCATGGTCTTGACCACGGGAATCTGGGCCCGCTCGGCCAGCTCCAGCAGCTCCTGCTTGGCATCCGCAAGCCACACGCCGCCGCCGGCGCAGATGAGGGGCTGCTTGGCCCGTGCGATGGTGGCGGCTACCCGCTTGATCTGCAGGTCATTGCCCTTGACGCTGGGCTTATAGCCCCGGATGTTCACGGTCTCAGGCCATTCAAACTTTTTCAGAGTGGCCTGCTGTACGTCAATGGGAATGTCGATGAGCACCGGGCCGGGCCGTCCGGTGGAGGCGATGTGGAAGGCCTCCCGGACCACACGGGGGATGTCGTTGACGTTTTTGACCAGGTAGCTGTGCTTGGAAAAGGGGGCCACAGCGCCGGTGATGTCCACCTCCTGAAAGATGTCCCGGCCCAGCAGGTGGCTGGGCACCTGGCCGGTGATGGCCACCATGGGGATGGAGTCCATATAGGCGGTGGCAATGCCGGTAATCAGGTTGGTAGCCCCCGGACCGGAGGTGACCATGCACACACCCACTTTACCGCTGACACGGGCGTAGCCGGAGGCCATGTGGCCGGCGTTCTGCTCCGTGCGGACCAGAGTATAGGCAATCTCGGGGGCGTCCTTCAGAGCATCTGCCGCAGGACAGATGGTCGCTCCCGCATAACCGAAGATCTGGGTCACCTGCTCACGTTTTAACGATTCAATCAGCGCCTGTGCTCCATTCATGGAACGACACCTCCGATATAGTGAATTGGAGGGGCGGACAAACAAAAAACGGCCCGCCCTATCTCCGCAGATAGGACGAAGCCGCATGCTCCGTGGTACCACCTAAATTCATGGCCGGCAGAAGCCGAGCCATGCGCTCATTGCCCCGATAACGGTGGGAGACCGTTCCAACCTACTAAGGCAATCTGCCGGTTCAGGAGGACTGCTCACGGGTGAGGTTCGGGGGAGGTCCTTCACGAGAGCTTACACCAGCCGCTCCCTCTCTGCGCATCCAGACAAGCCTACTATCCCGCTCATTGCGTTTTTGAATGATTAGTCATCATCATACCCTAAGCATTTCAATTTGTCAATTCTTTTTTTCCTGGGATTTTCAGAAAGAATCCTCCGCCCTTGTGTAAAGGGGGAGGAGTTTGCTATAATAGAAAAAATAATCCGCAGGGCGGGAGGAACCGGTATGAAAGACAAAAAATCCCAAAATATAGAAAAATTGGGAATTTATATTCATATTCCTTTTTGTAAAAGTAAATGCGACTACTGCGATTTTTATTCCCTGGCGGGGGCGGAGGGGCGGATGGATGCCTATCAGAAGGCCCTGCTCACCCATATGAAGGAGACGGCCCGTGTGGCAGGAGAAATCCCCGTGGATACCATCTATTTTGGGGGCGGCACCCCCAGCTACTATGGGGACAAGCGGCTGCGGGAGCTGCTGAAGGCGGTCAGGAAGCTCTTTTCGGTGGAAAAGGACGCGGAGATCACCCTGGAGGCCAACCCGGACAGCGTCACCTTTCAATCCCTTCGGGCGCTGCGCCGGGCGGGCTTTAACCGCCTGTCCATGGGCCTTCAATCCGCCTGTCCGGCGGAGCTGGCCGCCATCCACCGGGCCCACAGCATAGAAGAGGGGGACGCGGCAGTGGTGGCGGCACGGGCGGCGAAGATCAAGAATTTGTCCCTGGACCTCATCTATGGCCTGCCGGGACAGACGGAGGAGAGCTGGCACAATACCCTGGAGCATGCCCTGTCCCTCCAGCCGGAGCACCTGTCCTGCTACGGGCTGAAGGTGGAGGAGGGCACTCCGCTGGCCCAGCGGGTGGCGGCGGGAGAGGTCCTGCCGGATGACGACACTCAGGCGGAGCTCTATCTGTGGACGGTAGAGCGGCTGCGCCAAGCGGGCTATGAGCAGTATGAGATCTCCAACTTCGCAAAGCCGGGTTTTGCGTCCCGGCACAACCTGCGCTACTGGCTCACCCGGCCCTATATCGGCTTTGGCCCCGGAGCCCACTCCGACTTTGGCGGACGGCGGTATTCCTGGATCCGGGACCTGGAGGGCTACATCAAAGGGGTACTGGAGGGCGGAGAGCTGCTGGAAAGCCAGGACCTCATCCCCCAGCGGGAACGGGGGGGCGAATATCTCATGCTCCGTCTGCGCACTGTCCGAGGCATTGAGGAGTGGGAATACCGGGGCACCTATTATATGGACTTTACCCCCATCGAGCAGCGGCTTCAGGAGTTTTCTGCCCAGGGCTGGGCGGAAAAGACCCCGGAGGGGCGGTGGAGGCTGACCCCCAAGGGATTTTTAGTCTCTAACCAGCTCATCGGCGATTTGCTGGAGCGGCAGCGGGAGATCAGTCTCTCGGAGCTTCTGCCCAGAGTGAAGCGGCTGCAGGAGGAGCGAAACGAGGGATAATTTGTAAAATCTGGATGCACCTTTGCGCCATCCAGACAGGAAAAAAGCGGCGGAAGGCCCCTCATCCGTCTTTTTTTACAATTCGGCAGGGGTAACGTAAAATTTGTTGCCAGGTGGACATAATAGTGCTATAATGTATGCGGTTTACCATGCCTTGCCACAGGCAAAAATGGTTGATTTGATATTACATATGGCCTATGCGCCATATATTTCGTTATAGATTCTGACATTGTGAATCAAAGAGGGTGCCTTATTTGACCAAGTATCAGATCCAGGGGGGCAAGCCCCTGCATGGGACCGTACACATCAGCGGCGCGAAAAATGCGGCGGTGGCCATTATTCCCGCCGCCCTGCTGGTGGACGGGACCTGCCGTATTGAGAATATTCCACAGATCAGTGATGTGACCTTGATCCTCCAGATCCTCCAGGAGCTGGGGGCGGACGTGCGTACCGTAAACCGCACCACCGTGGACGTGGACTGTTCCCGTGTCCGCAACCGCCAGGTCCCCTATGACCTGGCCCGGAAGATTCGGGCCAGCTACTACCTGGTTGGGGCTCTGCTGGGCCGGTTTGGCTGGGCAGAGGTGCCCCTGCCCGGAGGCTGCGATCTGGGCGGACGGCCCATTGACCAGCACATCAAGGGGTTTGTGGCCATGGGTGCCGAGGTAGATGTGCGAAACGGCCTCATCTATGCCCGTGTGCCCGACGGCGGACGTCTGGCCGGGGGCCAGATTTATCTGGACATGGTATCGGTGGGTGCCACGATGAACATCATGCTGGCCGGCGTGCTGGCCAGCGGCATGACTGTCATTGAAAATGCCGCCAAAGAGCCCCATATCGTGGACCTGGCCAATTTCCTCAACTCCATGGGGGCCAACATCATGGGCGC
Source organism: uncultured Oscillospiraceae bacterium (assembly GCA_944385035.1). Lineage (GTDB taxonomy): Bacteria > Bacillota > Clostridia > Oscillospirales > Oscillospiraceae > Lawsonibacter. The sequence continues at coordinate 87,757 of CALWVV010000005.1, forward strand.
GGGCACCGATGTGATTAAGATCCGGGGTGTGGAGAAGCTTCAGGGAGGCACCTACTCCATTATCCCCGACCAGATCGAGGCGGGCACCTATATGGCCGCTGTCTCCGCCGCTGGGGGCGAGCTGCTCATTAAAAATGTCATTCCCAAGCACCTGGACTGCATCACGGCCAAGCTGGTGGAGATGGGAGTGGAGGTGGAGGAGCAGGACGATGCCGTCCTGGTCCGCCGCAGCGGCCCGCTCAACCGGGTGAATGTGAAGACCATGCCCTATCCCGGTTTCCCCACCGATATGCAGCCTCAGATCGCGGCGGTGCTGTGCCTGGCCCGTGGAACCAGCGTGCTCACGGAGGGCGTGTGGGACAACCGCTACCGCTATGTGGACGAATTCCGGCGCATGGGCGCCCGAATCCAGGTGGACGGCAAGGTGGCGGTTATCGAAGGGGTGGAAGCCCTGACCGGGGCACCGGTGCACGCCTGTGACCTGCGGGCGGGAGCCGCCATGGTCATTGCCGGTCTGGCCGCCCAGGGAATGACGGAGATCGACGGCATCCACCACATCGAGCGGGGCTATGAGACCCTGGTGGAAAAGCTGGCTTCGGTGGGGGCGGATATCCGCACCGTCTTTGTCCCGGATGAGGACAACCAGAGCCAGGTGGGCTAAATCAGAACCGATGTTTCGCCGCCCGCTGGGCGGCGAAATTTTTTGAGAACGGGGGAATTTCCTTGCTGACCTTTACCACCCTGGCCAGCGGTTCCAGTGGGAACGCTGCCCTGGTGTCCAGCGGCAATACCCATATTCTGTTGGACGCGGGCATCTCCGCCCGGCGCATCACCCTGGGGTTGCGGGCGCTGGGGGTGGAGCCGGAACAGCTGCGGGCCATTTTGATCACCCACGAGCACCACGACCACGTCAGCGGTCTTAGTGTACTGACCAAAAAGCGGTCCGTCCCCATTTTGGCAACCCCGGCCACCTGCCGGTGCCTGGGACAGAAGATCCCCGGTCTTGTCCCCCTGCTTCGGGAGCAGGAGGCGGGGACCGGTATTCCGCTGGGGGAGCTGTGGGTGGAGTCCTTTTCCACCCCCCACGATGCCGCGGGCAGTGTAGGCTACTCCATTTCCGGGGATGGGGGCAGGATGGTGCTGTGTACCGACCTGGGCTATGTGACCCCGGAAGTAAAGAGAGCGGTCCGGGGCTGTGACCTGTTGGTATGTGAGACCAACCACGACGAGGACTGGCTGCGTTCCGGTCCTTACCCCTACTCCCTGAAGCAGCGGGTGCTGGGTGACCGGGGGCACCTGTCCAACGAGGCGGGGGCCGAGCTGGCCGCCCTGGCCGTGTCCTCAGGAACACGGACGGTCATTTTGGCCCACCTGTCCCAGGAGAACAATACCCCCGCCCACGCACGGGCGGCGGTCTGCCGCCGGCTGGCGGCTATGGGCTGTGACCCGGAGCGGGACATCTCCCTGACGGTAGCGCCGAGAGGGGAGACAGGCCCCGTGTTTGCTCTGGGTGCGGAGGAAGATGGTTTTGTCAGGGGGGCGGCGTTATGCTGAGTGTTTACCTCATTTGTGTGGGCAAGCTGAAGGAAAAGTTTTATCTGGAGGCCTGTGGAGAGTACTTAAAGCGCCTGGGCGCCTACTGCAAGCTCACGCTGGTGGAGCTGCCCGAGGAGCGCCTGCCCCAGAATCCCTCCCGAGCCCAGATCGAACAGGCCCTGGAAAAGGAAAGTCAGGCTATCCGGGCAAAGCTTCCCCCCAGCACCAGCCTGGTCTGCCTGTGCGTGGAGGGCAAGCTTCGCTCCAGCGAGGAGCTGGCCGGGATGTTCCGGGACTGGGAGGCAGGCTCGTCCAGGCACCTGGCCTTTGTCATCGGCGGGTCCTATGGCCTGGCCCAGTCCCTCAAAGCGGAGGCCTGGGTGAGATTATCCATGTCGCCCATGACCTTCCCCCACCACCTGGCACGGGTGATGGTGCTGGAACAGATCTACCGGGCCTTTAAAATTAACGAGGGGTCCAGCTACCATAAATAAAAAATCCAGCCGCCAAGGCGGCTGGATTTTTTATTTAAGCCTGAGGGAGCTTCAGCTCCTGGCCTACAAAGATCATGGAGGGGTCGGAAATAAGGTCGCGGTTGAGCTCGTAAATCTCCTGCCAGCGCTTCCCGGAACCCAGCTCCTGGGCGGCAATGCGCCACAGGGAGTCACCCTTTTGTACGGTGTAGGTGCGGGGGTGGGGCTGCTCGGGCTGAGGCTGCTGCTCCGGTTCTTCCGGCTGAGGCTGCTCTTCCGGCTGCTCGGGCTGGGCGGAGGCGTTGAGGATGGTGATCCGGCCCTGACCAGCGGGGTCCTGGTAGTCCGCACCCACCTGGCCATCGAGACCCTCTACAAAGAAGGTGATGAGGGACTGGTTATCCAGAATCACACTGTCCTTGAGCAGGGTGTTGTCCTGGAACATAGTAAAGCCGTCGCCGCCGGACTTGATGAGGTAGTTGTGGGAGGAGACGGTGTACACCTTGTCCAGCTCCAGAGGCTGTCCGTTCACCTTTACATCGGTGACCCGGTAGGGCCCGGTGACACCCTGGAAGGCCCCCTGGTCAGACAGCTGCACCGAGGAGGGAATGGAGGCATCGATAGTAAAGGTCAGACCGGAGACCTGGAGGAAGCCGCCGCTGCTCTCGGGGTAGAGCCGGGCGCCCATTTCCAGGGCGTCCAGCACCTCCTGGCCGGTGGCTTCCACCAGGCACAGCTCGTTGCCGTAAGGCTGGACGCTGAGCAGGCTCTGGTAAGTGATGTCGCCCACAGGGATGTCAGCGCGGACACCGCCGCCGTTGCACAGGCCGATGTCGGCCCCCAGGGCCCAGCGGTAGGCATCCGCTACCAGGTCGCCCAGGTTGGTTTCTCCCACCCGGACGGCCCAGTCGTAGCCGTTTTCCGCGGTGGCCTTCAGCTGGACCGCAGTGCTGCCCACGACCTGGTTAAGCTCCTCCTCAAACTGGCTGTTCACTTGGGCCAGATAGGCCTGGGTGTCCGGGTCAGCGGGGACGGTTTCCCCTTCCAGAGAGGGCATCTCCGTGATGAATTCCCCGGTGGAGGGGTCCAGGGTGATGCAGCCCAGATTGGCCAGCTGGGTACCCGTCTGCACCAGGTCCACCGGCTCTCCGGCCAGGTTGGAGACCTGCTGCTGATACACTTCGTGGGAGTGACCGTCAATCACAAGGTCGATGCCCTTGGTATTGGCAATGACTGCGGAGGAGGTCCACTGGGCGGTGGTGCCTTCCATGCCCAGGTGGGCCAGGGCCACCACATAGTCCGCCCCGTCCTTCCGGGCGGAGTCCACGGCGTTCTGGACGGCGGTGTAGAGGGCCTGTCCATTGCCGCCCTCACAGAAGGAATAGATGTAGCTGCCGCTGTCATCCTGGAAGTGGGTGGGGTTGGACTTGGTCAAAGTTTCGGGGGTGGAGATGCCCACATAGGCCACCTGCACGTCCCCATAGTCCTCCACCCCATAGGGGGCAAAGACTCCTTTGCCTGCCTTGTCCAGCAGGTTGCAGGACAGATAGGTGTACTGGGCCTTGGTTAGGGCCAGGTCCAGCAGGACATCCATGCCGTAGTCAAACTCATGGTTGCCGGGGATGGCATAGTCATAGCCCACATAGTTCATGATGTCCACCAGGCTGGCTCCCTGGGTCAGGGTACCGATGGGGCCGCCCTGAATGGCGTCGCCGGCGTCCACCAGGGTGACCCGGTCCGCGCCGTACTGTTCTTCCATCTCCTGGCGGTAGGCGGCTACCGCGGCGTAGCCGTCGGTGGCGGTGTGGACATCGTTGGTGTGGAGAATGACCACAGGAGCGCGTTCCGCCGCCATGGCCGGGATGGTCAATCCCAGGGTGAGGGCGGCGGTGAGCAGGAGGCTGAGCAGCTTTTTCATAAAATTCTCCTTTCTGTTCACAGGCCTGTGAGATCAAAGGGTGGGGTATATTCCTCCTTGGCGCTGGTGCGCTCCTGAGTAAAGCCAGCCAGGCCAAGGTTTCCCATATATTCCTGGGCTGCGCGCATTTCGCCGGTGCGAAGCCGCCGGTTAAGTTCGGGGAATTGGGACTCCAGATCGCCCCAAGGGGTGTATTGGCTCATAAGGGAAAAGAGAACGGTCCCTGGAGGGAACTCCCGTGCCACCCAATCCATTACGGCCTTGGCCTGGGGAAGCTGGCCGGGCAGAATCAGATGGCGAATGATGACCCCGCGGGTGAGCAGGCCGGCTTCATCAAACCGGCAGGGGCCGGTTTGACGGACCATTTCCCGGATAGCGGCGGTGGCCGCCTGCGGATAGTCGGCGGCGCGGGAGTAGCGCCGGGCGGTATCGGATTTGAGATATTTCAGATCGGGGAGGTAGATATCCACCAGACCCTCCAGACGTTGAAGCGTCTCTGCCTTGTCATACCCTCCGGTATTATATACCACGGGGACCGGAAGGGGATGCTGCTCCAGCAGCGCCTTGACCACGTGGGCGTAGTGGGTGGGATTGACGAAATTGATGTTGTGAGCCCCCTGGGCGATGAGCTCGTCGCAGATCTCAGCCAGACGCTCCAGAGGGATGGCTTTGCCGAAATCCTGATGACTGATTTTCTCATTCTGGCAAAAGACACAGCCCAGGCTGCACCCGGAAAAAAAGATGGTGCCTGACCCCTGCGTGCCGGAGATAGGGGGCTCCTCCCACATGTGGAGGGCGGCCCGAGCCAGAATGGGCGTTTCGGGCATGCGGCAGACCCCCTGACCCTGCTCCGGGGTGCGCAGCGCCCCGCAGTTTCGGGGGCAGAGATGACAGATCATAGCGTGCCTCCTTAAAACCGGCCCAGATGGTCGGCCACAATTTGGGAGAAGGACCCAAAGGCGTTGGGCAGGGCGTAACGGTCCCGCAGATCGGCCCGGCTGGCCCAGACCCACCCCTCAGGGAGGCGGGGGCTGTCCAATATACCGGCCAGGGCGGTCATATGCCACTCAATGTGGGAGAAAATATGCTTTCCGGTTCCGGCCTGTTCCAAAGAACGGGGAGAGAGGCCCCACCGGGCAGGCCAATCCGTACCATCGGCCAGTTCGTTTGGATACTCCCATAGCCCCGCCAAAAGTCCCTTATCCCCACGGCGGCGCAGCGCCACGCTGTTTTGGTAAAACAGGAGGTAGACGGTGCGCGCCTCCAGGCGCCGGGCCTTTTGGGCGGCCTTGACGGGCAGCTCGCCGGTCCGGCCCTCCTGAAAGGCCCGGCAGAAGGGGGCGGCGGGACAGCGTTCACACAGAGGGGCGCCGTTAGGCAGGCAGACGGTGGCACCCAGTTCCATCATGGCCTGGTTAAAGTCTCCTGGGGCATCCAGGGGGATGATCGCTTCCAAAGCCTGGGTGACCTTTTTCTTCATGGCGGGGGTGGAGATGTCCCCGGTGTCTGCACAGATCCGGGCACTGACCCGCAGTACATTGCCATCCACCGCCGGAACAGGCAGGTGAAAGGCAATGGAGGAGATGGCACCGGCGGTATAGTCCCCCACCCCGGCCAGGGCACGGATATCTTTATAGGCATTTGGAAATACTCCGCCATGCAGCTGCATGATCTGAAGGGCGGCCTTCTGCAGGTTCCTGGCCCGGCTGTAATAGCCCAGCCCCTGCCACAGCTTGAGCAGCTGATCCTGGGGCAGAGCAGCCAGGTCGGCCACCGTGGGTACAGCCTCCAAAAAACGGCGGTAGTAGTCCAGAACAGCGGCTACCCGTGTCTGTTGCAGCATGATTTCGGAAATCCAAACGTGATATGGGGTGGGATCGCTGCGCCAGGGCAGGACACGGGCGTTCTCCCGGTACCACAGCAGCAGGGGAATGGGCAATTGCTGAAGCTCCTTCACTGGGGGCCTCCTTTCAACAGGATGTTTTTTCTATCATACACCCTCCGCTTGGAAACTGCAACAGCAGAAAGGTATAACTAAAAAGTAATATCTTGCATAATGGATTTGGGGATGGTATTTCCGGGGTTGGAGTGGTAAAGTCTTCACCAGAGATAAGGTTAAAAATTTAACGATTTACTGGCTGCCGCTCTTGCCAGCAGATCGGAGGGTTTTAACCACAATCTCCATCATTCCTTTTTCATCCATCCTTCCAGATCAAACCAACAAGGGACGCCCCTCAGGGCGTCCCTTGTTGGTTTATTGCCGTTGGGCCAGAATTGCCTCTACAGCGGTTACCATCTCATAGACCAGAGCGTCGCAGTGGGGCTTTCGCTCCTCACCCCGGTCGTGGGCGGCCCTCAGCAGCTCGGCGCAGTTGGTGGCACAGTGGTCCGCTTGGAACTGCTGCAGCAGGGCGGAAGCCTGTTTCTCCGCGCAGCCGGTCATGCCCAGCACCATCAAAGCGCCGGACAGAGCGCCGCACACAGAGCCGTGGCGCATGCCGGAGTTGAAGAAAGTACCCAGAGCGTAGGCCTGCTCCTGGGTGAGGCCCATCTCTTTGGCAAAGGTGACCAGCACCGATTGACAGCAATTATAGTGTACTTCCGTGTTGGCCCGCAGGGTGCGGGCCAATTCCATATGCTCCATACAAAGCTCTCTCCTTTTTACTTGATTTTGTCGATGACCATCTGCTCATAGCGCAGATATTGATAACCTGCTTTTTGGTACAGGCGGATGGCGTTCTGGTTAATGTCGTTAACCTCCAGACGGAACCGCCGGGCGGTGGGATACTGGCGTTCGATCCAGGCGAGAATCTCTCCCCCCAGTCCCCGGCCCCGGAAGGCGGGGGCAAGGTAAATTTCCTCCAGGAAGATGCAGCGCCCGCCTACTTCCGCGGAGTAGCACTGGGAGATATAGAGATAGCCCGCGGGCTGGCCGTCCATTTCAATGAGAAGACCCCGCAGAAGAGGCTCCTGGGGATCGGCAGCATCCCGGAAGGAGCGTTCTAAAATTTCAGGGTCCACAGGGTGAAGCACCGCATCTCCCTGGTAAAAGTCCTGGACCATGGGCAGGATCAGGTCGTGGTCTGCCATGGTGATGTCACGAAAGGTAAGCATGATGATTCTCCTTTAGTTAAAAATATCCGGGGTATCGGCAAACATGTTCCGTACCCGCTGCAGGACTGGGCGGTTGTCCGGGCTTGTAAGGGCCGGGTCCTGGGTGAGCAGTTGGTTGGCTGCCTGCTGGGCCTCCTGGAGCAGGGCCATGTCCCCTGACAGATCCGCCAGCTTCATCTGGGGCAGGCCGTGCTGGCGGTTTCCAAAGAAGTCGCCGGGCCCCCGAGCTTTCAGATCCTCCTCCGAGATCCGGAACCCGTCAGTGGTGGAGGCCAGGGTGCGCAGGCGGGTCATGGCCTCGGCACTGCGGGTGGCGGTGATAAGCACGCAGTAGGACTGGTGTTTTCCCCGGCCCACCCGGCCCCGGAGCTGATGGAGCTGGCTGAGGCCAAAGCGGTCGGCATTTTCGATGATAATAAGGGAGGCGTTGGGAACATCTACTCCTACTTCCACCACTGTGGTGGAGACCAAAACCTGGATCTCCCCCCGGACAAAGGCGGCCATGGCCGCCTCTTTTTCCTTGGGCTTCATTTTCCCATAAAGAAGGCCCAGTGTCAAATCGGGGAAAACCTCTCGCTGCAGATGCTCGGTATAGGTCTTGACGGCCTTTAAATCGGCGGGGGAGGATGCACCCCAGGCGGATTCCGGTCCGTTCTCGGGGGTATCCTCTACCGCGGGACAGATGATATACACCTGCCGTCCCTGAGAGACCTGCTTGCGCACAAACTGATACATCCGCTGGCGCTTGTCCTCCCGCACCACATAGGTTTCCACCGGGGTGCGTCCGGGGGGCAGTTCATTGATGATGGAGATGTCCAGGTCCCCGTAAATGATAAGGGCCAGGGTGCGGGGAATGGGAGTGGCGGACATGACCAGCACATGGGGGGGCGGCATGCCGCCGGTCTCCGATTTCCCGGCCAGAGCCGAGCGCTGGGCCACGCCGAAGCGGTGCTGTTCATCGGCCACGATAAGGGCCAGCCGGTGAAATTCCACGCCCTGGGAAATGAGGGCATGGGTACCCACGGCAAAATCGATCTCCCCCTGTGCCAGCTGGGCCCGGACCTTCTTTTTCTCACTGGGGGTCAGCGACCCGGTGAGCAGTCCCACCCGCACCCCGGCGGGGGCGAGAAGCGCGGAGAGAGAGCGGAAGTGCTGCTCGGCCAGCACCTCGGTGGGGGCCATCAGGGCGCACTGATACCCGGCCATGGCGCACAGCCAGCCAGCGTAGGTGGCTACGGCCGTTTTGCCGGAGCCTACGTCGCCCTGGACCAGGCGGTTCATGGGCCGGCCGGAGGAGAGGTCCGCGGCGATCTCATCCATCACCCGGAGCTGGGCGGCGGTGGGGGAAAAGGGAAGCAGGGTGAGAAACTCTTCCTGGGGCCGCTGTGGGATGGCACAGGCCAGGGAAATGGCTTCTCTCCGATGGCGGAGAAAGCTCAAACCTACGGAGAGATAAAACAGTTCCTCAAAGGTAAGCCGCCGCCTGGCAATTTCCAGGGCATGCTCGTCCTGGGGAAAGTGGATGTTTCGGAGTGCATATTCCAAAGCGGCCAGATTGTGGCCTTGCCGGATGGGCTGGGGCAGAGTTTCCGGCAGGGCGGCGACGCAGGGGAGCGCCTGGCGCACCAGGGATGCCATCAGGTGGTTGCTGAGGCCGGCGGTCAGGGGGTATATGGGCATAATGCGGCCGGTGACGCTTTGCTTGCCCAGGTGTTCAAAAATGGGATTGATCATGGTGCGCCGGCGGCCTTGCTCCTCCACAGCGCCGAAAAAAATATATTCCTCCCCTGCTCGGAGGGCCTGCTCCACATATCCCTGATTGAAAAAGGTCAGATGGAGGGCTCCTGTATGATCCACCACCTTGACCTGGACCAGCTCCAGTCCCTTGCGGATCCGGGCGCGGCGGGGATGCTCGGCGGCCATGGCGGAGATGCAGATCCGCTGGCCCGGAGGGGCTTCCCGAATGGTATAGATCTTCCGCCGGTCCTCATAGTCCCGAGGATAGTGGGCCAGCAGGTCGTCTGCTTTTGTAAGGCCCAGCTTTTCCAGCTTTTTAAAGCGCTGCTCCCCCACGCCGGTAAATTCCAGCAGGGGCGTGTCTGGTGTGACTGCCATAGAAGTCCCTCCTTTCCGATATTTTTCCCATTTTAACACAGCCTGCAGCGGGAGTAAAGGCGAAAGGACACCCTTGCCAGAGTGTAGGCAGGCAGGTATAATAAACGGCAGAAACAAAAAGGAGGACGGAACATGTCTGAATATATTTTGAACCTGCTCCCGGTCAATGAGGAGGAAAAGCGCACGTTTGAGGCCATTGCCCCGGAGGCAGTTCATGTGTATGCCGGGCGCCGAACCGTGACCCAGGAGCAGCTGGAGGCGGCCACGGTGATTTTGGGCTGGCCACGGGCGGAGGACATGAAAAACGCCCGCAGTCTCCGGTGGTTCCAGAGCATGTGGGCCGGGACGGAGGAGTATGTGGGGATGCTGCCCCAGGGGATATGCTTTACCAGCTCCGCGGGGAGCAACAGCCGCTCGGTGGCCGAACACATGCTGGCCTCCCTGCTGGCGGTGTGCCGCCGCCTGCCCACCTACCGGGATTCTCAGAAGGCCCACCGCTGGGAGGACGAGGGCGCCATGAAGACCCTGCTGGGGGCCACGGTGTTGGTGATTGGAGCGGGAAACATCGGCGGGGAGTTTGCTAAGATGTGCCAGAGCCTGGGGGCCCGCACGGTGGGTCTGAAGCGGACGGTACGGGGAGAAGTACCGGGCTTTGACCAGGTGGATACTATGGAGAAGCTGGACCATTGGCTCCCCCAGGCGGATGTGGTGGCCATGTCCCTGCCCCACACTCCGGAGACGGTGGGGCTGATGAACGAGGAGCGGCTGCGCCGGATGAAGGAGGATGCCATCCTCCTTAACGCCGGACGGGGTTCCGCCCTGGACCAGCAGGCTCTGGGAACCATGATGAAGGAAGGAAAGCTGTGGGGTGCGGCTCTGGATGTGACGGACCCCGAGCCCTTGCCCCAGGACAGCCCCCTGTGGGACATTCCCAATCTGCTCCTTACCCCCCATGTGGCCGGCGGTATGCGTCTGGAGATCACACGGAAGAACTGTATTCAGCAGGCGCAGGACAATCTGCGCCGGTATCTGGCGGGAGAGCCGCTGGTGAACCAGGTAAAATAAACGGTCCCTCCTTTGCAACCGGAGCCCTTGCTTTGCGTCTGAATGGATGAGAGCGAAAAGGAGGGATTTCCATGAAACGAAAAGGACTGGGCATTGCAGCGGTGCTGTTGCTGCTGGGCGGGGCGTGGTGGTGGACCGGACCCCGGTATGCCCTGGACGGCCCGCCCAGGGTCACGGTGTCCGCAGGGGCTGAAAAAACCGAGGTTGGCTGCTGGAGTGCCCAGTGGGACAGCCCCACGGTTTGTTTCAACGCCTGCGGCGACGCTCCCACCGCTCCCTACGCCCGTCCCTCTCAGCCGGTGGTATATGTAAAGGAGGGGACCGAGGCCCTCACTCTGTCCTACCCCGTTGCGCCCAGTGAAGTGACGGTGCGCTTTACGCCTGACAGCGGGGAATTGGGGGTGACCCTCTACGAAGGGGCCGGACGGAGAGAACTGATCCTCCCTCTGCCGGAAGATTTCAGGGGGATTTATGAGGTGAGTGAGGGCTGGAAGAACGTGCCCCCCGCCACAGGGTACGCCCAACGGGGGTTCCTGGCAGTGGGAGAGGGGGAAAGCCCAGGGGACCCAAAGCTGGCTGAGCCCCCGGAGCTTGTCGTGACGAACGGCGGGGAAAACCCGGTGACGGCCCGGCTCGGCTCCTATTCCTGGTATATCTGGCAGGGCGGCGAGGAGATGGAGGGGATCATCGCAGATGCCCCCCACCCCCTGGAGATGTCCCATCTGCCTGCTATGGCTGCACAGCCTGGGGACCGGCTGGAGCTGCAATGGTCCGCTGCGCCGGACGAGATATCCGTGTGGACCTGGTCGGCGGGAAAGGGCGTTGACCAGGAGCCGGTGGAGGTGGAGACCTGGCTGGGAAATGAGGTCTCGGTCCCAAAGCTGGATGGCACCGCGGTGCTTGAGGTGCGCGGCCGCTGGTACCTGGCCGGGGATAACTGGGGAGAGGCCAGTTATTTCCTCACACTTGTATAAAAAACAGGGCGGACGCCGTATGGCGTTCGCCCTGTTTGATTCAGATTAAAACTCAGCGTTGCCCCAGGTTCTGGGATGCAGCTCCACGTCGCGGATGTTGTTCACGCCGGTGAGGTACATGACCATCCGCTCAAAGCCCAGGCCATAGCCGGCGTGGCGGCAGGAGCCGTAGCGGCGCAGGTCGCAGTACCACCAGTAGTCCTTGGGGTCCATGCCCAGCTCCTGGATGCGGCCCTCCAGCAGCTCCAGGCGCTCCTCACGCTGGGAACCGCCGATGAGCTCGCCGATGCCGGGCACCAGGCAGTCGGCGGCGGCCACAGTCTTGCCATCGTCGTTCTGGCGCATATAGAAGGCCTTGATCTCCTTGGGGTAGTCGGTGACGAACACGGGGCGCTTGTACACCTGCTCGGTGAGATAGCGCTCGTGCTCGGTCTGCAAATCGCAGCCCCAGTAGACCTTGAAGTCGAACTTGTCGTTGTTCTGCTCCAGGATCTTCACAGCCTCGGTGTAGCTCACACGGGCAAAGTCAGAGGAGGCGACATGCTCCAGGCGCTCCTTCAGGCCCTTGTCCACAAAGGAGTTGAAGAAGTTGATCTCATCGGGGCACTTGTCCAGCACATAGCGGATGACATACTTGATCATGGCCTCGGCGTTGTCCATGTAGTCGTTCAGATCGGCAAAGGCCATCTCCGGTTCGATCATCCAGAACTCGGCGGCGTGGCGCTGGGTGTTGGACTTCTCGGCGCGGAAGGTGGGGCCGAAGGTATAGACGTTGCCAAAGGCCATGGCAAAGTTCTCACAGTTGAGCTGGCCGGAGACGGTGAGGTTGGCCTTCTTACCGAAGAAGTCCTGGGTATAGTCCACCTGGCCGTCCTCCGTCTTGGGAACATTCTGGAGGTCCAGGGTGGTTACCTGGAACATCTCGCCGGCGCCCTCGCAGTCACTGGCGGTGATGATGGGGGTGTGGACGTAAACGAAGCCCCGGTCCTGGAAGAAGCAGTGGATGGCGTGGGCGGTGGCGGAGCGGACCCGGAACACGGCGGAAAAGAGGTTGGTCCGGGGGCGCAGGTGCTGAATGGTGCGCAGGAACTCCACGCTGTGGCGCTTCTTCTGCAGGGGATAGTCGGGGGCGGACACGCCCTCCACCATAACAGAGGAGGCCTTTACCTCCAGAGGCTGCTTGGCTTCGGGGGTGAGCACCACCTGGCCGGTAACGATGAGGGCGGCGCCCACATTCTGGCCGGCGATCTCCTTATAATTGTCCAGAACATTGGCGTCCAGAACGATCTGCAAATTTTTAAAGCAGGAGCCGTCGTTAAGCTCCACAAAGCCGAAGGTCTTCATGTCCCGGATGGTGCGGGCCCAGCCGCAGACGGTAACGGTCTGACCGCCCAGACTCTCCTGGTCGGCAAAAATGGCGGCAATGGTGGTGCGTTCCATAGTGAATCCTCTCCAAATCTTGAATGTTGGGAAAAGCGGGCTCAGAGCTGGGCCCGCGCTCAGTTGGCCCTTATTATAATGCTTTTTCCCGCGTTTTGCAAGGGTTGGGACATATTTCAGGGAGATGAGGCCCCGTTTGGAACCGTTTTTGCCATTGCAGTGCCCGGAACAGAAAAAAAGAGAGGGGGAATTGTGGAAAATGTGAAGGGAGGCGGAGAAGGAAGCGGGGAAAATGGTGGCTCCTGACGGTTTCCTTTTGGGGAGTAAAGTGCTATGCTCTAACCAATCGGTACGAAAAGAGGAGTGGCAGACGGATCTGCGGCAAAACGCCGCAAAAGGTGTGCAGCGTAGATTCTGGAAATGCCATGAACAAAATGGAGGTAGCCTATGGAGCTTTCGGAAATCCGCAAGCAGATTGATGTACTGGATGATCAGATGCTGGAGCTGTTTCTGAAGCGGATGTCTCTGGCGGAGGACATTGCAGATTATAAAAATGAACATCACATGCCCATTCTCAGCCGGAGCCGGGAACGGGAGATCCTGTCCAAGGTAGCCAAACAGGCGGGGGAGCGGGAGCGGTATGCCTACCATCTCTTTACCACTCTGTTCCAACTGGCCAAGGCCCGGCAGGCAGAGCTGCTTTCCGCCCCCTCCCAGGTGGGGGAGATGGTAAAAGCGGCCCTGGAGGCGGGAGCGGCGGTATTTCCCAAGACGGGGACGGTGGCCTGCCAGGGAGTGGAGGGAGCCAATTCCCAGACGGCCTGTGACCGGCTGCTGCCTCGGGGAGAGATCCGGTATGTGAACACCTTTGAGGATGTCGTCCGGGCGGTGGAGGAGGGCAGCTGCCAATTTGGCGTGCTGCCCATTGAGAACAGCTCCAATGGCTCGGTCCGGGCGGCCTATGACCTGCTGCAAAAGCACAGCCTCAGTGTGGTGCGTTCGGTCCGGCTGTGTATCCGCCATGAGCTGCTGGCCTTGCCGGGTACCCGTCTGGAGGACATCCGGGAAATCTATTCCCATGAACAGGCCATCGGCCAGTGCAGCCGATTTTTGCGCGGGCTGGAGGGGGTCAAGGTGATCCCCTGCGGCAATACGGCCATGGCCGCCCAGAAGGTGGCCCAGGAAGGGGACCGGGGGATCGCGGCCATTTCTTCCCACCCCTGTGCCCAGCTCTACGGCCTGGAGTGCGTGCGGGACGACATTCAAAACAGCGATAACAACTATACCCGATTTTTCTGTGTGGCCAGGGATCCGGCCATTTACGCCGGGGCCAACCGGATCAGTTTGATTGTAGGCTGTGACAACCGGCCTGGGGCTTTGTATGAGATCCTCTCCAAGTTTTCCGCGCTGGGCATCAATATGACCAAGCTGGAGAGCTGCCCGGTGACAGGTCGGAACTTTGAGTTTGTCTTTTTCCTGGAGATTGAGGCCTCTGTGCTGGAGGAAGGAGTCCTGGGGATGCTGGAGGAACTGGAACGGGAGTGCGTTAGCCTGCACTTTTTGGGAAATTACGCTGAAATCTGATGGGAAAACCCGCCCAGGCCAATGGGCGGGTTTTTTGCGGCCCAAACAAGAAAAAAGCGCCCGGAACAGTTGCCTGGGGTGGCGTGCTTCTTGTATAATGAAGGTACGACAGCTGACAGCAGGAAGAGAGAGGTTTGATACTATGCTGAACTTTGATCCAGAGCGATATTCCTATCCGTCCCGGCGCAATGTAGTGTACGGGCGCCACGGCATGGCCTGTACCTCGGTGCCCCTGGGGGCCCAGATCGGGGTAGATGTGATGAAGGCGGGGGGAAACGCCGTGGATGCGGCGGTGGCCATGGCGGCGGCCATGCCCCTGCTGGAGCCCACAGGCAACGGCCTGGGTTCTGATTGCTTTGCCCTTGTATGGATCGAAAAGGAGAAAAAACTGTACGGGTTAAATGCCAGCGGCGTGGCCCCCATGTCCCTCAGCGCCCAGAAGGTGCGGGAGCTGGGTTTTGGGGAGATGCCCAAGGAGGGATGGCTCCCCATTATGGTGCCGGGCGCTCCCGCAGGGTGGGCGGAGCTCAACCGCCGGTTTGGAAAAAAGTCCTTGCATGAGCTCTTTGCCCCCGCCGTCTCCTATGCACGGGAGGGGGTCCCCGTCCCGGTGAATGTGGCCAAGCAGTGGCGAAAGGACATGCGGCGCATAGAAGCGGCTATGAAGAGAAATCCGGCGCCCCATCGCTATTGGTGGGAGTGCTTTACCAAAAATGGAGAGAGCTATGAGGCAGGGGACCTCTTCTGCTGGGAGGAGTATGCCCAGACCATGGAGGAGCTGGCCCGGACCAACTGTGAGAGCTATTACCGGGGCTCCATTATGGAGAAGATCGTAGCGTTCAGCCAGGAGACCGGGGGCTGCTTTGCACGGAAGGACTTTGAGAACTACCGTCCCCTGTGGGTGGAGCCCATTACCACGGACTATAAGGGCTATACGGTATGTGAGATCCCGCCCAACGGCCACGGCCTCACGGTGCTGATGGCCCTGAATATCCTGCGGGGGCTGGAGCTGCCGGAGGAGAAGGAGTGCGCCGAGACCTATCATAAAATCGTGGAGGCCATTAAGCTGGCCTTTGCGGACACCAAGACCTATGTGGCCGACCCCCGGTACATGAGGATGAAAGTAGAGGACATGCTCTCCGAGCGGTACGCGGCCCAGCGCCGGGCACTGATCGGTGACAAGGCCCTGGAGCCGAAGGCGGGAGACCCCTCCTGCGGTGGGACCATCTACCTGTGTACCGCCGACCCGGAGGGAAATATGGTCTCCTTCATCCAGAGCAACTACACCACCTTCGGTGCGGGGGTGGCCATCCCCGGCACAGGGATCTCCCTGCAGAACCGGGGAGCTAACTTCTCCCTGGAGGAGGAGAGCGACAACTGCCTGGCGGGGGGCAAGCGCTCCTACCACACCATCATTCCCGGATTTTTGATCAAGGACGGGGAAGCGGTGGGCCCCTTTGGGGTGATGGGTGCCTTTATGCAGCCCCAGGGTCACGTGCTGGTGACCGTGAACACCCTGGACTATCACATGAATCCCCAGGACTGCCTGGACGCCCCCCGCATCCAGTGGATCGGCGGAAAGAAGATCCAGCTGGAGGAGAGTGTGCCCGCCCACATTGCCCAAGAGCTTCAGGCCATGGGCCATGAGGTAGAGGTCATCTCGGACTCCATTGGAATGGGCCGGGGAGAGATCATCTGGCGCGCTGGCAATGGCCTTCTCATGGGGGCCACAGAGCCCAGGTGCGACGGCACCGTGGCGGCCTGGTAAGAAAAACCGGAGATTTTACAATACAAAAGGGAGCGGATTCGTTTATGTATACCGCGCGTAATTATATTAAGGCCGAATCCCTGGCCCAGGCCCATGAGCTGAACCAGCGTCGGGCCAACGCGATTATTGGCGGGGGCTGCTGGAAGCGCATGGGGGAGCGGATGTACGACACCCTCATCGACCTGTCCGGCCTGGGCCTGGACCAGATCCAGAACCGGGGGGAAGAGGCGGCTCTGGGGGCTATGGTTACCCTGCGGCAGCTGGAGACCAATTTTATGCTGGAGAAGTGCTTCAGCGGGCTGTTTCGGAAGTGTACCCAGCACATCGTAGGGGTGCAGTTTCGCAACTGTGCCACTCTGGGGGGAAGCGTCTACTCCCGCTTTGGCTTTTCCGACATCGTCACGGCCCTGCTGGCCCTCAGCTGCCAGGTGGAGCTGGCGGGGGCTGGGCGGATTCCCCTGGAGGAGTATGTGAAGCTGCCCCGTGACCGGGACGTGCTGGCCTGGGTCTTTGTGAAGAAGGACGGCCGGCCTGTGGCCTATGAGACGGCCCGGAACAGTGAGACGGACCTGCCGGTACTTACCTGTGCCCTGTCCAAGGTAGGAGAGACCTGGCGGGCGGTGGTCGGTGCCCGGCCGGGGAGCCCCCGTGTGGTGGAGGACAGCACCTGGGAGGGGTTGGAGAAGCAGGTCCTTGCTCTGGAATATGGAGACAATATGCGAGGGAGTGCACGGTACCGCCGCCATCTGGCGGAGGTACTGCTGAAGCGCTGCAAACAGCAGCTGGAGGTGAGTGGAGTATGACCATTAAGTGGACCTTAAACGGGACAGCCCGTACCGATGAGGTGGAGGCGGATGAGACACTGCTCCACTGCCTGCGGAAGGTGGGCTGCCTGTCCGTGAAGTGCGGCTGTGAGACCAGCGGCTGCGGCCTTTGCACCGTGTGGATGGACGGAACGCCCGTGCTGTCCTGCTCCGTCCCCGCCCCACGGGCAGAGGGCCATGCAGTCACCACCCTGGAGGGCCTT
This sequence comes from uncultured Oscillospiraceae bacterium, assembly GCA_944385035.1. Lineage (GTDB taxonomy): Bacteria > Bacillota > Clostridia > Oscillospirales > Oscillospiraceae > Lawsonibacter. Next base: position 104,711 of record CALWVV010000005.1, read on the forward strand.
CAGGAGGAGGCGGCGGAGTTTGGCGCCTTTTTGGCCGACGAGGGAGCGGAGCAGTGCGGCTTCTGCTCGCCCGGCTTTATTATGAATGTACTGGCCATGGTGCGGGAGCTGAAAAACCCCACCGAGGAGGAGATCCAACATTATCTCACCGGAAACCTGTGCCGCTGCTCCGGCTATCAGGGGCAGCTGCGGGCCATCCGCAAGTATCTGGCCGCGAAGGGAGGGGAGCAGAGATGAAAGCTGTTTCCACCGGCGTACGGAAGAAGGACGCCATGAGCCTGGTTACCGGCAAGCCGGTGTACACCGGAGATCTGGTCCCCGCAAACGCCCTGCGCTTGAAGCTGCTGCGTTCCCCCCACGCACGGGCTAACATTATCTCCATCGACACCAGCCGGGCCAAAATGGTGCCCGGCGTGGCGGCGGTGCTGACCTGGGAGGACATGCCCCAGAGCCGCTTTACCACCGCCGGCCAGACCTGGCCCGAGCCCAGCCCCTATGACCGGCTGATCCTGGACCGGCACCTGCGCTGTGCCGGGGACCCGGTGGCCATTGTGGCCGCGGAGACAGAGGAGATTGCCCGGCGGGCGGTGCGGCTCATTAAAGTGGAGTATGAGGTGCTGGAGCCCCTGCTGGACTTTACCAAGGCTCTGGACAACCCCATTGTGGTCCACCCGGAGGAGAATTTCCGCTCCCTGTGCCCGGTAGGCACCGACCCAAAGCGCAACCTGGTATCCACCGACAGCTTTACCGTGGGTGATGTGGAGGGGGAGTTTGCCAAATGTGATGTGGTGCTGGAGCGCACCTATAACACCGTGGCCAACAACCAGACCATGATGGAGCCCTTCTGCACTTATACCTATTTGGATGAGTATGGCCGGCTCAATGTGGTCAGCTCCACCCAGGTGCCTTTCCATGTGCGGCGGATCTTGTCCAATGCCCTGGAACTTCCCAAAAGCCAGATCCGGGTGGTGAAGCCCCGGATCGGCGGCGGCTTTGGCGCCAAGCAGAGCGTAGTCAGCGAGCAGTTCCCTGCCATTGTCACCAAACTCACCGGCCGTCCCGCTTACCTCTGCTACACCCGCCAGGAGTCCATGGCCAACGGCTCCCCCCGCCACCAGATGCAGGTGAAGGTCCGTATCGGCGCCGACCGGGACGGGTCCATCCGGTGTATGGACCTCTACGCCCTCTCCAACGCCGGGGCCTATGGGGACCACGGCCCCACCACCATCGGCCTGGTGGGGCACAAGTCCCTGGCCCTCTACGGAAGCCTCCGGGCCAGCCGCTTTGTCTGTGATGTGGTGTATACCAACACCATGGGGGCCGGTGCCTACCGGGGTTACGGAGCCACCCAGGGCATTTTTGCGGTGGAGTCCGCTGTCAACGAAATGGCAGCCCAGCTGGGCATGGACCCCTGTGCCATCCGGGAGAAGAATATGGTCCGCCAGGGCCAGATGATGCCCGCCTATTACGGCGAGCCCTGCAACAGCTGCACCCTGGACAAGTGTATGGAGCGGGCCAAGGAGATGATGGGCTGGGACAAGGGGCCCACCCACTGGACGTTGCCCAACGGCCACATCCGGGGCCGGGGCGTGGCCATGGCCATGCAGGGCAGCGGCATCTCCGGCGTGGACATCGGCAGCGTGGAGGTGCGCCTCAACGACGGGGGCTTCTATACCATGCTGGTGGGCTGTACCGACATGGGCACCGGCTGCGATACCATTCTGGCCCAGATGGCCGCCGACTGCCTGGACTGCAGTGTGGACGACATTGCCGTGCGGGGAGTGGACACCGACCAGTCCCCCTATGACACCGGCTCCTACGCCTCCGCCACCACCTATGTCACCGGCGGGGCGGTGGTGAAAACCTGTGGAGAGCTGCGGGAGAAGATCCGTCTGGAGGGCGCCCGCCTGCTGGGCATCGCCCCTGAGGCTGCCCAGTTTGACGGGGAGAAGGTCTTCCTGCCCGGCACGGACAAGGTGATGACAAGGGCAGAGATCGGCTGGGCCAGCTATGAGGGGCACAGCAAGCAGCTTTCTGCCAGCCAGTCCAACTCCTCCCCCATTTCCCCGCCCCCCTTCATGGTGGGGATGGCTGAAGTGGACATCGACCCGGACACCGGAGCGGTGCGGGTGGTGGATTATGTGGGCGTGGTAGACTGCGGTACGGTGATCAACACCAACCTGGCACGGGTCCAGACCGAGGGCGGCATTGTCCAAGGCATTGGTATGGCCCTGCTGGAGAACATCCAGTATAATCCCCAGGGCCGCATGCTCAACGACTCCCTGCTCCAATACCGCATCCCCACCCGCCTGGAGGCGGGGAAGATCCGGGTGGAGTTTGTGCCCAGCTATGAACCCACCGGACCCTTTGGCGCCAAATCCATTGGAGAACTGGTCATCAACACCCCCAGCCCCGCCATTGCCGAGGCCATTCGGGCGGCCACGGGACACATGTTCCGTACCCTGCCCATCCGTCCGGAGGACGTGGCCCTGGCCGGCTTGGAGGAATAAAACATCCAAAAGCCGCATCCTGCCTTGACAGGGTGCGGCTTTTATGGTACCTTCGTTATGTTTTTTTCAGCATAACGATATTGGAGGAATTTTTATGAAAAAGAGACTTTTGTCGATGATCCTGGCTGCCGCCATGGCCCTCTCCCTGGCGGCCTGTACCCAGAGCGGGGAGAGTTCCGGCGCCGGAGCCTCCTCTGGGAGCACGTCTTCCGCCGCCTCCCAGCAGGGAGACGGCAGCACCCAGTCTGAGGCGGCTTTCCCTGTCACCGTGACCGACGCCGCCGGGCGGGAGGCGACCATCGAGGAGGAACCCGAAAAGCTGGTCAGCGGCTACTACATCACCACTTCCATGCTCATTGCTCTGGGCCACGCGGACAAGCTGGTGGGCATTGAGGCCAAGGCGGACACCCGGCCCATCTATGCCCTGGCCGCCCCGGAGCTTCTGGAGCTGCCTTCGGTAGGCACCGCCAAGGAGTTTGACCTGGAGGGCTGTGCCGCCCTGGAGCCGGACCTGGTGATCCTGCCCCTGAAGCTGAAGGATACCGTCCCCGCCCTGGAGGAGCTGGGCCTCACGGTGATTACCGTCAACCCCGAGAGCCTGGAGCAGCTCAATGAGACCATTCGCCTTTTCAATGCCGCCATTGGCGATCCGGTGAAGGGCTGGGAGCTGCTGGACTATAACCAGCAGACCCAGGAGTTTTTGGCCGAGAAGCTGGCCGATGTGGAAAGACCACGAGTCTATTTGGCGGGCAACAGCAGCTACCTGAGCACCGCCGGAGCGGCCATGTATCAGAACACCCTTCTGGAGATGGGCGGCGGGGAAAATGTGGCCGCGGAGCTGGAGGACACCTACTGGGCGGACGTGTCCTATGAGCAGCTGCTCTCCTGGAACCCGGAAGTCATCATCATGGCCTCCGATGCGGCCTATTCCAAGGACGAGCTGCTGGCCGACCCCCAGCTGCAGCAGCTGGACGCGGTGAAAAATGGCCGGGTGTACGCTATGCCCTCCGCCTTTGAGTCCTGGGACTCCCCGGTCCCCAGCGCCCTGGTGGGCAGCCGCTGGGTGGCCAGCGTCCTCCATGGGGAGGAGTATGCCTTTGAGCAGTTCCAGGCCGATGCGGCAGATTTCTACCGGCAGTTCTACGGCGTGGAAATCGACACCCAGCTTTTGAGCTGGTAAGGTTCCCATGAGAGAGGAAAGGCGGGGCAGGGTGTGCTTCCTGGTGGCCCTGGTCCTGTTGGTGGGGGCGGCGGCCCTGTCTTTGCTGGTGGGGCGGTATCCCATTACCTGGCAGGGGCTGTGGAGTGACCCCTATGTGGCCCATGTCTTTTTCACCCTGCGTCTGGGGCGTACCTGCATGGTGCTGCTGTCCGGATTTGCCCTGGGGGTGGCGGGCAGCGTCTATCAGACGGTGTTCCGCAATCCCCTGGCCGCTCCGGATATCATCGGGGTGGCCTCGGGCGCTTCGGCAGGGGCGGCGGCAGGAATCCTTTTCTTTGGCGGCGGCAGTGTGCTCACTGCCCTGTGGGCCTTTGGCGGGGGATTTGCGGCAGTGCTGGCCGCCCTGGCCCTGTCCGCCCTGAGCCGGGAGCGGGGGATCGCCAATCTGGTGCTCTCGGGCATTGTGGTCAATGCTCTGGCCCAGGCGGTGCTGATGCTCATGAAGCTGACCGCCGACCCGGAGAAGGAGCTGGCCTCCATCGAATTTTGGATCATGGGCAGTTTTGCCGATGTGACCATGGACAAGACGCTGGGGGCAGCTCCCTGGATTCTGATTGGTTTTGCAGGAATGTTTTTGCTGCGCCGGCAGATCCTGCTGCTGGGTTTGGAGGAGGAGGAAGCCCGCACTTTGGGGGTCCCGGTGGGGGCAGTGCGCACGGGAGTGCTGCTGCTGGCCACCTTGGTGACGGGGGCGGTGATCAGCGTCACGGGACTTATTTCCTTTGTGGGGCTGCTGGCCCCCCACACCGCCCGGCTGCTGACCCGGAGCAGCCGGTTTTCCACCACAGTCCTGTCGGGACTGTGCGGGGGCGTTTTGCTGCTGCTGGCTGATGTGCTGGCCCGGAGTGTGGGCAGCACGGAAATCCCCATCAGCATCGTTACCTCCCTTCTGGGGGCGCCCTTCCTCTTTTGGATGATGTGCAGAGGGAGGGGAGCGCTGTGAAGGAACGTTTGCGGGTGGAACACCTCTGTGCCGGATATGACCGGGGGGATGTGATCCATAATATCAGCTTTTCCCTGTTCGGTGGAGAGCTGTGCGCTCTTCTGGGCGGGAACGGCTCGGGAAAAACCACGCTGCTGCGGACCATATGCACCCTGCTGCCCGGCCGGGGAGAGCTGACCCTGGCTGGGCAGCCCATAAGGACCTTCAGCCGCCGGGAACGGGCCCGGCGTATGGGCTATCTGGCCCAGGGAGGGCATATGGTCCTGTCCCTGGCTGTGCTGGATGTGGTGCTTATGGGGCTAAACCCGGAGCTGGGGCTGTTGGAAAGCCCAGGCCCGGCTCACTGCCGCCGGGCCGTGGAGGCGTTGGAGCGGGTGGGAATTGCCCATCTGGCTCCGTTGCCCTTCCAGAGCCTGAGCCAGGGGCAGAAGCAGCTGTGCCTCTTTGCCCGGACCCTGGTATGCCAGCCGGAGCTGTTGGTGCTGGATGAGCCGGACAGCGCCCTGGATTTTCCAAACCGGAGCCGCATGATGCGACTATTGAAGGCGTATCTGCAGGAAAAGGAACGGGCGGCGCTTTTGTGCAGCCATGATGTAAACTCCGCTCTGGCCCACGCCGACCGGCTGCTGCTGATGAAAGACGGGACGCTGCTTTGCGATCTGCGCCCGGAGAAGCTCCGCCGGGAGGAACTGGAGCGGGCGCTGCGGGAGGTATACGGCCCGGTAGAGGTACTGTGCCACAAGGGACGCTTTGTGATGATCGGAGGGGAGGAGCTATGAAGCTGAGACTGACGGTCAGCTTTCAGGATGAGGCGGGGGAGCGCTTTTTTGGCGAGGGGCCCTACCGCCTTTTGCTGGGGGTAGAGGAGAAGCACAGCCTGCGTGCCGCCGCCCAGGGGATGGGGATGGCTTACACCAAAGCCTTCCGCATCATCAAAAATGCCGAGCAGCACCTGGGCTTTTCTCTGCTGGAGCGAGCAGTGGGTGGAAAAGGAGGCGGGGGCAGTACCCTGACCCCGGAGGGAAAGGAGCTTTTGAAGCGCTATGGAGCATACCGGTTATCCTGCGATCAAATGGCTGAGCGCCTATACCAGGAGCATTTTTCAAACTTCCTCCCGGCGGCATCTTCTGATTACCGGCGGGAAGGGCCGGGGGAAGACCACTCTGCTGGAGTCACTGCTGGCGGGTGAGAAAATACCCGGATTGCGCAGCGGCGTGGAACGGGGAGGGGACGGCCTCCCCAAGCTGGTGTGGCTGGAGGAGCGCGGCGGCTCAGAGCGGTGTGTCATCGGCCGGCGGGGGCAAGCTTCCATGGAGCCGGTGCCGGGAGTGCTGGATACAGAGGGGACAGAGCTCGTCCGGAGGGTGCTGGCCGCGCCGGGAGAGTGGGCTGCGGTGGACGAGATCGGCTTTTTGGAGCAGTCCAGCCCCGCCTATCAGCAGGCACTGTGGAACTTGTTGGAACACAAACGGATGTTGGCCGTTCTGCGCAAGGAGGACCTCCCCTTTTTAAACCGCCTGCGGGAACGGGCGGACTGCTTTGTACTGGATTTGGACGAGGTGTGTGGGCCATGAAGCTGGGATGTGTGGTGCTGGCCGCAGGACAGGGAAGGCGGTTTGGTGACAATAAGCTGCTGCAGATGCTGGCCGGCCAGCCGGTGCTGGGCCATGTGCTCTCAGCCCTGCCCCGAGAGCGGTTTGAGCGGATCGCGGTGGTGGCATCCACCCAGGGAGTGGAGACACTGTGCAGCCAGCAGGGCCTTGCCTGCCTGCGTTATCCCGGCGGCCCCCAGAGTGAGAGCATTCGAAGGGGAGCCGCGGCTATGGAGGGGATGGACGGATGCCTGTTTGTCATGGGGGACCAGCCCCTGTGTGCCAGGGAGAGCATGGAGAACATGGTGGATGCGTTTCTGGCCCATCCGGAGGCGGTGATCCGTCTGGCCTGGGGGGAGACCCCGTGCAGCCCGGTGCTGTTCCCCCAAAAGTATTTCCAAAAATTCCAAAGCCTCACGGGAGAACAGGGAGGAATGTCCGTGCTAAAGGGGCTGGATGTGCCGATCCGTTTGATCCAGGCAAAGGAGGAGGCAGAGCTCTGGGATGTAGATACAAGAGCGGAGCTGGAGAAACTAGAGGCGCAGCTGGTCAAACGGCGCTTGGCCCAACCATAAAAAAGCGGTTCCCCTTCAGCGGGGAACCGCTTTTATATGTATCAGTGGATTTTAAAGGGAGTGCTCATCCCGTTGAATGGGAATGCGGGGAAGAGTCCAGCGGTAGTGACTGGCCAGAACCCGGAGAATGACCACCAGCAGCGTGCTCATAAAAATAGAGATAGCAGGGGCATAGAGCTGCAGCAGGTAGTAGCACAGCGCGCCGGCCAGGGATGCCAGGGCGTAGATATGCTTGCGCAGAACGGCGGGAGTGGAGCGGCTGAGCACGTCCCGGAGCATGCCGCCCCCCACGCCGGTGGTGAGCCCCAGAAAGACACAGAAAAAGGCGTTCTCTCCAAAACCGGCGTCGATGGTGTTCTGCACACCAATGACCGAGAAGATGCCAAGACCCGCCGCGTCAAAGATATTGAGGGCGGTATCGTTGATAAACGGAATGGATTTTCCCCGGCGGGCCCTCCAGTGGGCGATGACAAAGACCACCAGGGCGGTGAGTACGGCGAACAGCAGATAGACATAGTTGAGAAAGGCCTGGGGCGGGATCTGCCCCAGGAGCAGGTCCCGGATAATGCCGCCGCCGATGGCGGTAACGGCTCCCAGGAACACCACGCCGAACAGGTCCAGATTGCGCTCAATGGCCAGCATGGCTCCGGAGATGGAGAAGGCTATGGTACCCACGATCTCAGTGAGAAAGGATAGACTATGTAAATCAAAGCTCATGACTGCTCGCATCCTTTTTTGCTTCATCAGTACATGCCCAAACCGCGCAGACGGAGGGCGCTTGAGAAAGGTCCCGCCAACGGATTTTGACCGGCGCGGAGGTTGTCCCACACACGGCGCCTACCCAGTCAGGGCCAAAGAAAAGCTGGAAGCAGAGACCCTGGTGGACGTAGAAAAGTTCTCCCGGATGGGGAAGCGGGACGGAGATGGCGGCAATGGAGCCGCGCAGACCCTGGCCGCTCTGCTTAGAGCGGCTCTCCTTCAGGGCCCACAGGGTGGTGAAGCTCTGCCAAAAGTCGCTCTGCCGTTCCAGCCAGGCCAGCTCCTCCGGAGCACACACGCGCCTGGGCAGAGAGGGCCGCCAGGACTTGACCAGCTGAATGTCCACCCCCACAGGGGCGCTGTCCAGGGCGCACAGGGCCAGCGTGCCGCTGTGGCTGAGGTTGAATTCCCGGCCCGGAAGGTGGGAGAAGGCCGGTTTTCCCAGCGGAGTGCGCACCAACTGAGGCAGGGGGGACAGGCCCCAGTGCTCTTTGGCGGCTATGGCCAGCAGGCCATAGGCCTGGGCGCGCGTTTCCAGGCTGTCCGCTCCGTATAAAACCACAGCGCTCCCCCCCGCCTGATGTTTTTCTCATTATAACAGACGGAGGGGAGCGCTGGCTAGAGCCAAATCAAATTTTAGCAGGGAAGAGGGAACCAGGCCCCTGCCGCAGAGAGGCCTGCAAAGAGAATATGGTGGGGGGGATAGAGGGTAAAGACCACCACCATGCCCAAAAGCATCAGGGTGAGCAGCACACTGAGTACCTTGCGCCGGGTGGAAAAGGGCTGGGAAAAGGTTGTGGGCAGCCAGAAGCCCAGAGCCATGACTGCGATGTAGATGGAAATGTCCACCCACATGGCCTCGCCTCCCAGGCAGATGTGGTAGAGATAGCCCATGGCCAGCATGGCGGCACAGATCATGGGTGCAGTCAGCAGCCAGGGGTAAATCCCGCCGGGGCGGCCCCGGTTGAGCAGCACCGCGGCGGCCAGGTAGGGCCAGAAGACAATTTTGACATGTTCCCACAGGCTCTCATTCACCGGAGAAACGAGAGCCGTAATGGCGCAGGGCACCCAGGAGTAGAGAAAATGGAGCAGGGTTCCGGCCAAAATGGCGGCCAGACAAGTGAGGATCAACGAGCGTTTCCCATAATACATGACACACACCACCTTGCTCTACTGTATGCCGGGTTGGGGGAAGTTATGCCAACAAAGCGCAGAAAAGCGGGCCCCGGAGGATGTCCGGGGCCCGCTGTTTTATTGCGTTGAGGCCTGGTAGGCCTTGGCGGCGGCAAGAAAGGCGCCGAAGAGAGGATGAGCCCGGTTGGGGCGGCTTTTCAGCTCCGGGTGGAACTGTACCCCCACAAACCAGGGGTGGTCAGGCAGCTCCACCATCTCCACCAGCCGTCCGTCGGGGGACAGACCGGACAGCCGAAGCCCTGCCTGCGTGAGAAGGTCCCGATATTGGTTGTTGAACTCGTAGCGGTGGCGGTGGCGCTCCTGAATCTCCTCCGTCCCGTAGGCATGGAAGGCAAAGGTATCCGTCCCGGTGATATGACAGGGATAGGCACCCAGGCGCATGGTGCCGCCCTTTGCGGTGATCCCCCGCTGGTCGGGCATAAGGTCGATGACCGGATGGGGGGTGTCGGGAGCCAGCTCGCTGGAGTGGGCCCCCGCCAGATGGCACACATGGCGGGCAAATTCCACCACGGCCATCTGCATTCCCAGACAGATGCCCAAGAAGGGAATGCTGCATTCCCGTGCATAGCGGATGGCGGATATTTTCCCCTCGATTCCCCGGCTGCCAAAGCCTCCGGGAACCAGGATGCCGCTGACACCGGAGAGAAGCCGGGCGGCGTTTTCGTCGGTAAGCTCCTCGCTGCTGAGCCAGCGGATGTTGACCTGCACTCCGTTTTCGATGCCAGCGTGGGCCAGGGCCTCCACCACCGACAGGTAGGCGTCGTGGAGGGAGACATACTTGCCCACCAGAGCGATCTCCACCTGTCCGGCGGGATGTTTGGCCCGGTGGACCATGGTGGCCCACTCGGTGAGGTCGGGGGCATAGCAGACGAGCCCCAGCCGCCGCACCACCACATCGGCCAGCCCCTCCCGCTCCAACATGAGAGGGACTTCGTAGAGAATGGGAGCGGTGAGATTGGGGATCACGTGGTCGGCAGGGATGTTGCAGAACAGGGAGATTTTTTCCCGCATCTCCTGGGAAATAGGATAGTCGCTGCGGCAGATGATCACGTCGGGCTGGATGCCCAGAGCGAGCAGCTCCTTGACGGAGTGCTGGGTGGGCTTGCTCTTCAGTTCCCCGGTGCCGGGGATGGAGACAATGAGGGAGACGTGGAGGAACATCACATTCTGCCGCCCCCGCTGGGCGGCCACCTGGCGGATGGATTCCAGGAAGGGCTGGCTCTCGATATCGCCTACGGTGCCGCCGATCTCCACAATGGCCACATCGGTGTCCGGCGTGTCCAGGGCATAGATGTTGGCTTTGATCTCGTCGGTGACGTGGGGGATGATCTGGACCGTGCCCCCCAGATAGTCTCCCGCCCGCTCGCGGCTGAGCACATCCCAGTAGATCTTGCCCGAGGAGACGGAGCTGTGGCAGGTGAGATTTTCGTCAATGAAGCGCTCATAGTGGCCCAGGTCCAGGTCGGTTTCTGCCCCGTCGTCGGTGACAAAGACCTCGCCGTGCTGATAGGGGCTCATGGTGCCTGGGTCCACGTTGAGATAGGGGTCCAGCTTCTGCACCTTCACCCGAAGTCCCCGCTGTTTGAGAAGCCGCCCCAGGGAAGCGGCGGTGATTCCCTTACCCAGACCGGATACCACACCGCCGGTGACAAAAATATATTTTGCGGCCATAGACCTTACTTCCCCTTTCCGGCGTCAGCGGTGCTCCAGCAGGCGGCGCATCACCTGCTGATAGGCGTCCTCCACTCCGCCCAAATCCCGGCGGAAGCGGTCCTTATCCAGCTTTTCATGGGTTTTGGCGTCCCAAAGGCGGCAGGTATCGGGGCTGATCTCATCGGCCAGCACTACAGTGCCGTCAGCCAGACGGCCGAATTCCAGCTTAAAATCCACCAGAATGACGCCGCACTCCGCCCACAGGCCCTTCAAAAAGTCGTTGACGGCAAAGGAATAGCGGCGGATGGTGTCCAGCTCCTCCGGTGTGGCCAGCTTTAAGGCGATGGCGTGAGAGCGGTTGATGAGCGGGTCGCCCAACGCGTCATTCTTATAGGAAAACTCCAGGGTGGGCTGGTCAAAGACCACACCCTCCTCCACCCCGTAGCGCTTGGAGAAGGAGCCGGCGGCAAGGTTGCGCACAATGACCTCCAGGGGAATGATGGACACCCGCTTGACCAGGGTTTCCCGAGAGCTGAGCTCCCGAATCAGGTGGGTGGGGACTCCGACTTGCTCCAGACGCTTCATAAGCAGGTTGGTCATCTGGTTGTTGATGACGCCCTTGCCGCCGATGGTGCCCTTTTTCAGACCGTTGAAGGCGGTAGCGTCGTCCTTGTAAGAGACGATGAGCTGCTGAGGGTCCTCGGTTTCATAGACCTTTTTGGCCTTCCCTTCGTATAAAAGCTTGTTGTGTTCCATTTCGATGACTCCTTCCTTATATGCCGCTGGCGCCGTAGTTGGCCAGTACCCGTGCAGAGGGGTCGTTGACGTCACAGCCTGCCCAGCTTTTGTTGGGCATCCAGAAGTCGGTGACCATTTGGCTCTGGCCGGGGTAGTAGCGTTCAAATATCTCCCGATAGAGAAGAGATTCCTTGGTAAAGGGCTGGGCGTGGGTGTACTTGCGGCGCAGGGCCTCAAATTCCGCATCGGTGTAGTGTTCCTCGGCGTACTCTTTCAGGTCGTCCACCAGGGAGTGGCCCACCGCGTCGGAGAAGGCGGCCTTCTCCCGCCAGAGGATGGCTTGGGGGAGGTAGTCCCCCTCAAAGGCCCGGCGCAGGAGATATTTGCCCTTGCCGTAGGTGTTCACCTTCAACGCCGGGTCCAGAGCCATGACGTAGCGGACAAACTCCAGATCGCCGAAGGGGACCCGTGCCTCCAAAGAGTTGACGGAGATGCACCGGTCGGCCCGGAGCACATCGTACATGTGCAGCTCCCGCACCCGCTTTTCCGCCTCCTGCTGGAACGCTTCGGGAGAAGGGGCAAAGTCGGTATATTTATAGCCGAAGAGCTCGTCAGAGATCTCCCCTGTGAGCAGCACCCGGATATCGCTTTGCTGGTGAATGGCCCTGCACAGCAGGTACATGCCCATGCTGGCCCGAATGGTGGTGATGTCGTAGGTACCCAGCACCTCGATGACCGTCTCCAGAGCGGAAAGGACATCCTCCCGTGTGATGATGACCTCGTGGTGGTCGCTGCCCAGGTAGTCGGCTACCTGACGGGCATACTTCAGGTCGATGGCGTCCACATCCATGCCGATGGCATAGGTCTGGATGGGAGCGGCGCTCTTTCGGGCGGCAATGGCGCACACCAGGGAGGAGTCCAGGCCGCCGGAGAGGAGAAAGCCCACCTTTGCATCGGCCACCAGGCGCTTTTCCACCCCGGCAATGAGCTTTTCCCGGATGTTCCGGCAGGCGGTGTCCAGGTCATTCCGGCACACCTGCGTGACCTTGGACATGTCCCGGTAGCAGATGAAGGCTCCGTCCTTGTAGTAGTGTCCGGGTGGGAAGGGCATAATTTCCCCCACCAGGCCCAATAGGTTTTTGGGTTCGCTGGCAAAGACAATGGTCCCACGGGTGTCATAGCCGTAGTAGAGAGGACGGATCCCGATGGGGTCCCGTGCGGCGATGAACTCGTCTGTCTGGGCGTCGTAGAGGATACAGGCGAACTCTGCATCCAGCATGGCGAACATGTCCACCCCGTATTTCCGATACAGGGGCAGCAAAATTTCACAGTCGGAGTCACTCTGGAAGGAATACTGGTCGGCCAGGGCGGCCTTGAACTGTTCAAAGCCGTAGATTTCTCCGTTGCACACCACAAAGCTGCCGTTTAACGAGAAAGGCTGCATGCCGGAGGGGGTCAGCCCCATGATGGACAGCCGGTGAAAGCCCAGCACACCGCTGCCGGCTTTGACCACCCGGCTCTGATCAGGGCCCCGTGACAATGTGCGCTGAAAGGCCGCATCAAACGCGGCGGAGTCGATCACCGGGCCACAGTAGCCAATAATGGAACACATGAGCATACACCCTTTCCCTGCGTAAACATAAAAAAGAGGCAAAGACGCCTTCAGAATCCGAATCTGAAAGACGTCTTTGCCTTTACGGGGCGCATTATAAACCGAAAAGAGCCCCTTTGTCAATAGGAACGCGGCCTTTTTTCCAATCCTGTGGTGAAACCCAAAGAAAGCGGGCAAATTGGTTCCCAAGCATGGCTGAAATAGACAAAACAAATTTGTTGTGCCCCGAATGGTGGAAAAAGAAAAAACTGCGTGGTATAATTTCCACAAAATTTGTGGAACCGGGCGCGAAAACCGGCGCGGCCCGCAGGACAAGCACAAAGAAAGTGGGTGGACCTATGAAATATACGGCAAACGATGTCATCCAATATGTCAAGGAGGAAGAAATCAAGTTTATCCGTCTGGCCTTTTGCGATGTGTTTGGGCGGCAGAAGAATATCTCCATTGCGGCCACTGAGCTGCAGCGTGCCTTTGAATATGGCATCGCCTTTGATGCCTCGGCCATTGCGGGCTTTGGGGATGAGACCCACTCGGATCTGCTGCTGCAGCCTGACCCGGAGACGCTGATGCTGCTGCCCTGGCGGCCGGAACAGGGACAGGTGGTGCGGATGTTCTGCAAAATCGTCTACCCGGACGGACGGCCCTTTGAATGCGACTGCCGCCAGCTGCTGAAGGACACGGTGGCCCAGGCCAAAGAACGAGGACTGGAGTTTCTTTTTGGGGCGGAGCAGGAGTTTTACCTCTTCAAGCTGGATGAGCGGGGAGAGCCTACCCGAGAGCCCTATGACTGGGCCAGCTATATGGATGCGGCCCCCGAGGACAAGGGAGAAGCGATTCGAAGAGAAATCTGCCTGACGCTGGAGCAGATGGGGATCCGGCCGGAGAGCGCCCACCACGAAGAGGGACCGGGGCAAAACGAGATCGATTTCCGCTATTCCGACCCCATTACCGCAGCGGACAATGTGATGACCTTCCAGACTATTGTGAAGATGGTGGCCCACCGAAATGGCCTGTACGCCGATTTCAGCCCCAAGCCTCTGGAGGGGAAGCCGGGCAGCGGCTTCCATATTAACCTTTCGGTCCGCGCCCAAGAGGGCAAAGATCACCTGTGGCAGGTGATTGCCGGAGTATTGGACAAGGTGGGGGAGATGACGGTGTTCCTCAACCCCACGGAGAGCTCCTATGCCCGATTTGGCAGCAGCAAGGCCCCCAGCTACATCTCCTGGTCCAAGGAAAACCGGTCCCAGCTGGTGCGGGTGCCGGCAGCGGTGGGGGAATACCGGCGGGCGGAGCTGCGCTCCCCCGATCCCATGGCCAATCCTTATCTGGCCTTTGCCCTGATGATTGAGGCGGGGCTTTATGGAATTCAACAGGAACTGGTACTGCCCCAGCCCGCGGACCTGAATCTTTACCAGGCCGATGCACAGACCCTGTCGGCCTTCCGCCGGCTGCCGCAAAATCTGGCTGTGGCCCGCAAAGCGGCGGCAGAGAGTGAATTTATCCGCGGCTGCGTCCCGGAGGGGATCCGAAGCTGCTACTGCAAGGGCCTGTAACCATCCGCGCACGGAATACAACGGGAGAGGAGGGGAGAACATATGGCGTTGGAGGAACAGGTGTACAGTGTGCTGCTGGTTTCGGCCTCTGAGCGGTTTAACACCGCCATGAAAGAGATGCTGATGCAGCTGCCCTTTGACCCCGTATGTGTGGCTGGCAGCATCAATGCCGCCGAACGCATGACAGCGGAGCGAAGCTTTGACTGCATTTTGGTCAATTCTCCCCTGCCCGACGACCCAGGCCTGCGGTTTTCCGTAAACAGCTGCGCCAACCGGGAGACGGTGGTGCTGATGCTGGTGCGCAGCGAGCTGCACGACCAGGTCCACGACCGGGTGGCGAAACAGGGCGTATTTACCCTGGCAAAGCCCTCGCCCAGAGGGGCAGTGCTCCAGGCGCTGAGTTGGCTGATCAGCGCACGGGAGCGGCTGAGAAAGGTCAGTGACAAAATCCAGCCCCTGGAGAAGCGCATGGAGGAAATTCAGCTGGTCAACCGGGCGAAGTGGCTGCTGATCAGCCAACTGAACATGAGCGAGCCGGATGCCCACCACTACATTGAGCGACAGGCCATGAACCGGTGCCTGCCCAAAGGAAAAGTGGCCCAGGAGATCATTTCACTCTATTCCTGACCTCAGAAAACGAGGGGAGGACCGAATGGGTCCTCCCCTCGTTGGTTTTGGAAAGAATGTCAGCCCAGCTTCATCTCGTCCCGAGCGTACCGCTCCAGCTCTTCCCGGAAATCGGGGTGGGCAATGGAGGCCATGGCCTGGGCCCGCTGGCGCAGAGACAGGCCGGACAGGCACACCACACCGTACTCGGTGGCCACATACTGGACCATGGTCCGGGGGGCAGAAACTACGCTGCCGCCGGAAATGACAGGGACGATGTTGGACTTGCGCACGCCCTCCTTGGTCATCCGGGAGGAGTTGAGGCAAATGAATCCCTTTCCGCCCGGAGAGCGGTAGGCTCCCTCCAGAAAGTCCATCTGGCCGCCGATGCCGGAAAGCTGCCGGTACCCGGCGCTCTCCCCGTTCTCCTGGCCCATCAGGTCCAGCTGTACCCCGCCGTTGATGCTGATGACATTGGACATGGAGCCGATGCGCTGGGGGCAGTGGACATAGTCCAGATCGCCGGGGTGGAAGAGGCCGGGATTGTCCTGAAGCCAGTCGTAAAGTTTTTGGGAGCCCATGGCCAGGTTCCAGGTGCTCAGGCCCCGGTCCAATTCCTTGCGGGCGTTGGTGAGCTTTCCCGCTTCATACATGGCCAGGTAGGCGTCGCTGATGGTGCCCGTGTGGCAGCCCAGGTCCTTCCGGTCGGACTGGGCCAGCAGGTTGGCCACAGTGAAGGGGACACCTCCGACCCCCAGGGACAGCGCCGCCCCGTCGGGGATCTCATCTACCACCCGTCTGGCGATGGCCATATCGGTGGGGGAGGGGTCTTTGTAGCTGCGCACCGGCAGGGGCTCGTGAACTCCCTCCACAATATAGTCCGCCTCGGACAGGTGGACCCGGTGGGAGCCGTTTACCCCCTGGAGGGTGGGGGAGTGCTCGTTGATTTCAAAAATGACCGTACGGGCGTGCTCAAAGATCACACGCCAGGTGTAGTTGGAAATGCCAAGGCC
The DNA here is from genome assembly GCA_944385035.1 of uncultured Oscillospiraceae bacterium. Lineage (GTDB taxonomy): Bacteria > Bacillota > Clostridia > Oscillospirales > Oscillospiraceae > Lawsonibacter. The sequence continues at coordinate 120,681 of CALWVV010000005.1, forward strand.
ACAGTAGCCCTCGGCATCCGGGCGGGAGACGGGGACAAAGGCCACGTCGGTACGGATCTGCCCCCGGTAGAGGGTGGGCAGCATCCGAAGGGCTACGGGGAGAAACTCCACCAGCCCGCGGGACTGGAGCTTGCGCTCATAGTCGCCGATGTGCCAGCTATAGTAGTGGAAGCTCTCCTGTTCTGGGTCACACTCCACCGCCTCGATGCGGGGACGGATCACCAGACCACCCCGGATCTTTACGTCCTTCAGCCGGCCCTTCTGCCGGGCAAGAGCCTGGTCCAGCAGCTCCGGGAACCCGGCCCCAAAGCCATAGTCGATCCAGTCGCCCGACTGGACGGCCCGCTCCACTGCCTGGTCGGGGGTGAGAAATTTCTGCATGTAGTGTTGGTTCATGGGGACGCCTCCTAAATGGGAAATGGATGGGGACAGACTGTGTGAGAAAAAGCGTATTTTTATCATTATACCGCTGATTGGACCATGGCGCAAAGAAAAAATAAATTCAAATCCAAAGGTTCCGAACCGAAAGGAGGCTATTTACGAAATAACCCATCTCATGTATCATGGAATGGTACGTACGACAAGGGCGGCATCGCGCTGGACCGTGTGACGGAAAAGCTGAGCCGGCGTCACCGCATCCGCCATAAGGGAAGACAGGAGAGGATGACACAATGAGACAGAATCTGCACACCCATACCACCTTTTGTGACGGAAAAAATACTGCGGAGGAGATGATTCTGGCTGCCCTGGAGCAGGGAATGGATTCCCTGGGCTTTTCCGGCCATTCCCCTCTAGCGGGAGAGTGCTGGGCTATGGAAGTGGCGAATGTGCCGCGCTACCGCCGGCAGATCCTGGCCCTGCGGGAACAATATGCCGGAAGGCTGGATGTTTTTCTGGGACTGGAGCAGGATATTCTCTCTCCGCTGCCGGAGGAACCCTACGACTACCTCATCGGTTCGGTCCACATGCTGGAGCGGGAGGGAGAGAGGCTTAGTGTGGATGAGAGTCCGGAGACCTTCCGCCGGGGTACGGAGCAGTGGTTTGGGGGAGATCCTCTGGCCTTTGCGGAGGCTTATTACCGGCAGGTGGGAAGGGTGGCAGAGAAAACCGGCTGTCAGATTGTAGGACATTTTGATTTGATATGTAAGTTTAATGAGGGAAATTGCCTCTTTGACACCGGGCACCCCCGCTACCGCGCGGCGGCTCTGGGGGCCCTGGAGCGGCTGAAGGGACAGAAGGTCATGTTGGAGATCAACACCGGGGCCATATCTCGGGGATACCGCACCGCACCCTACCCGGAGACCTGGATTTTAAAGCGGGCCAGGGAGCTGGGCCTGCCCATCTGCATCACCAGCGATGCCCACAGTGTCCGGCATTTACGGTACGCGTTTGACCAGGCGGCTGCGTTGGCGCGAAGCTGCGGCTATCAGGAGGCCATGTATCTCACTTCGGCGGGATTTTTGCCTGGTCCGCTGCCGGATGAGGTATAACAAAGAGGGAGCCCCTATGGGGCTCCCTCTTTCTGCGCCGAAAGGAGCTAGGCCGGGCACTGGCGGCCGGTGTGGTCAATGGTATATTCCCCGGAGAGGATCATCTGGGAGATGGGCACAAAGGTATATCCCTCCTGAAGCAGGCACTGGATGATATCGGGCAGGGCCTCGGGGGTGTGGAGGGCGGCATTGTGAAAGAGAACGATGGAGCCGGGCTGCACCTTGCTGGTCACCCGCTTGGTGATCTCCCCGGCGGAAATATCTTTCCAGTCCAGGCTGTCCACGTCCCACTGGATGGGTTCCATACCAATGGAGCGCACCGCGTTGATGGAGCAGTCGTCATAGTCCCCGTAGGGCAGGCGGACCAGGGTGGGACGCACGCCAGTGACCGCTTCGATCTTGTCGTTGCAGGCGTTCAGGTCGTCCACCACCTCTTGGGCGGAGAGCTGGGGGTAGTGGGCGTGGGTGTTGGAGTGGTTCATGACCTCGTGGCCGGCGTCAAAAAGAGCCTTCACAGATTCCGGGTATTTGTCCACCCACTCCCCCACCACAAAGAAGGTGGCGGGTACCTGGTACTGGCCCAGAATGTCAATGAGCTGCTGGGTGTCCTCATTGCCCCAGGCGGCGTCAAAAGAGATGGAAACCAATTTTTGCTCCCGCTGGACACAGTAGATGGGCAGCTGCCGGGTGGTGGCGGAGGCCCCCACGGCGGCGGGATAATTGACCACGTAGAACATCAGACACGCCGCGCACAGACAGGCTGCTCCGGTCCACCAGGCCTTTTTGACACAGAAAAAACGGATGCCTTTTTTCAATCGGAACATGGCTAGCAACTCCCGTTATGTAAGATATTCCATCTATATGTGCCGCCGGACGGGAACATACGGAGATTTTTCGATCATTTAATCCGATCGGGGCAGAAAAAAACGGCATGGAAAGCTTCCATTGTTTGCCTTGACAAACAAGATGTTTGGAGCTATAACTATATATAGTCACACATGAAAAAATACGACACAAGATATTGCAGTTTTCTGCGAGGTGTAGTCGAGAAGGGGTAGCGGCATGAAACAGATCCGTAAGAGAAATGGGGAATTGGTTCCCTTTGATGAATCCAAGATCTATAACGCCATTTATGCGGCCAACAAGGCGGTCAAGGACGAGCCTATGGTCAGCATTGACTTTGAGTACCTGACCAAAAAGGTGTGCGCCGCCATTCCCGACGATGACTGCACTGTGGAGCGGGTACAAGATATTGTAGAGTCTATGCTGATCCGCTATGATTATGAGAAGACCGCAAAGGCATATATCCTCTACCGGGCGGAGCATGCCAAGATCCGCGAGGCAGAGTCTGACCTTATGCACATCTACAATGAGCTGACTTATTCCGAGTCTAAGGATGCGGATCTGAAGCGGGAGAACGCCAATATTGACGGTGACACCGCCATGGGCACCATGCTGAAGTATGGCTCCGAAGGTGCGAAGTACTATGTGGACAACTATATCCTTCCAAAGGACATTGCCAAGGCCCACATCAACGGAGACATCCACATCCACGACAAGGACTTTTACATGCTCACCGAGACCTGCTGCCAGATCGACCTCATCAAGCTGTTTGAAAACGGCTTTTGCACCGGGCATGGCTATCTGCGTACCCCCCAGTCCATTATGAGCTACGCTTCCCTGGCCTGTATTGCCATTCAGGCCAACCAGAATGAGATGCACGGCGGACAGAGCGTGCCCAACTTCGACTATGCCATGGCTCCAGGTGTGGCCAAGACCTTTGTCAAGGAGTACTTTGATGCTCTGGCCCAGATCATCGCCCTGAAGCAGGGACTTCCCTATGATGAGGCGGTGGACATGGCCAAGAAGATCGCCAAAGAGGTTCCCAACCCCACCATCAGCAACGCCGCCAACTATGCCCAGGAGCTGGAGAAGTGGTATGATGAGGCGCTGGATCACTACGGGGCGGACAAGGAGGTCCTGCTCTCCGGCCACAAGAATGCCGCCAAGACCGCCTACATCAAAACCGACAAGGCCACCTATCAGGCCATGGAGGCACTGGTCCACAACCTGAACACCATGAATTCCCGTGCGGGGGCGCAGGTGCCCTTCAGCTCGGTGAACTACGGCACCGACACCTCCGCCGAGGGGCGGATGGTGGTGCGCAATCTCCTGCTGGCCACCGACGCGGGCATGGGCAACGGCGAGACGCCTATTTTCCCGGTGCAGATCTTCAAGGTCAAGGAGGGGCTCAACTACAATTCCGGTGACCCCAACTATGACTTGTTTAAGCTGGCTATCCGCACCAGTGCCAAGCGCCTGTTCCCCAACTTCAGCTTTATCGACGCCCCCTTTAACCTCCCCTTCTATAAGTCCGGTGATTACAACACCGAGGTGGCCTATATGGGCTGCCGGACCCGTGTGATGGCCAACCACCATGACCCCTCCAAGGCAGTCACCTGCGGCCGGGGCAACCTGAGCTTTACCTCCATCAACCTGCCCCGCCTGGGCATTGAGGCCCACCGGGACCTGGAGGTCTTTTACAAGAAGCTGGATGAGATGATGGAGCTGGTTTCCCGGCAGCTGCTCCACCGCTTTAAGATCCAGTGCTCCAAAAAGGGAAAAAATTATCCCTTCCTCATGGGACAAGGAGTCTGGATCGATTCGGACAAAATCGGGCCCGAGGACAGTGTGGCTGAGGTTCTGAAGCACGGGACGCTGAGCATTGGCTTCATCGGCCTGGCTGAGACCCTGAAAACCCTTACCGGCAAGCACCACGGCGAGAGCGAGGCCTCCCGGAAGCTGGGACTGGAGATCATCACCCACATGCGGGAGTTCTGCGACAAAAAGTCCGAGGAGACAGGACTGAACTTTACCCTCCTGGCGACCCCCGCCGAGGGCCTGAGCGGCCGGTTTGTCCGCATTGATAAGAAGAAGTACGGCATCATCCCTGGGGTCACGGATCGGGACTACTACACCAATTCCTTCCACGTGCCCGTCTACTACCCCATCAGCGCCTTTGCCAAGATCGAGATCGAGGCCCCCTACCACGCGTTGACCAACGCCGGTCACATCAGCTATGTGGAGCTGGATGGGGATACCTGCAAGAATCCCCAGGCCTTTGAGGAGATTATCCGCTGCATGAAGGAAAACGGCATTGGCTATGGCTCAGTGAACCACCCGGTAGACCGGGATCCGGTGTGCGGCTATACCGGCGTCATCGATGACGTGTGCCCCCGGTGCGGACGGCGGGCGGGAGAGCCTGTGAGCATTGAACGGCTCAATGAGCTGAGAAAGAAATATCCTAATATGCCGGTCCCCTGCGACTGCAACCACTAAGGAAAAGGAGAAATGAGCGATGAATACACAAGTGAAGAACATCAACGGAAAAGTGGGCGAAGGTATGGACTTTGAGCGCATCCGCCGGATCACTGGCTATCTGGTGGGTACACTGGACCGTTTTAACGATGCCAAGCGCGCCGAGGTGGAGGACCGTGTGAAGCACGGACTGAGCAAAAATGGCACCCTTACCCACTGACAGACTGCGTCTTTGCGGCACGGAGCCGGAGTCCATCGTGGATGGCCCCGGCTTCCGCTTTGTGGTGTTTACCCAGGGCTGCCCCCACCACTGCCCCGGCTGCCATAACCCCCAGTCCCACCCCTTTGAGGGAGGCTATGAGGTGAGTGTGGATGAGCTTTTCCAGGCGGTGAAAGAGAACCCCCATCTGGCGGGGGTGACCTTCTCCGGTGGAGAGCCCTTCTGCCAGCCGGGGGCCCTGGCGGAGCTGGGCCGGCGGGTTAAGGCCCTGGGCAAAACGGTGATGACCTATACCGGCTACACCCTGGAACAGCTGCAGGGAATGGAGGACCCCCAGGTGAAGGAGCTGCTGGAAGTGTCCGACGTTCTGGTGGACGGCCGGTATGAGGAGAGCTTGCGGGACCTGACCCTTCTCTTCCGGGGCAGCGAGAACCAGCGGGTCATCGACCTGAACAAGACCCGTGAAGCGGGAGAAATCATATTGCTTGATCTGGAATATCTTTAAAAAATGCCCCCGGAACCAACTTGGTTCCGGGGGCATTTTTATGGCAGAACTTATTTCCGGGTGGGGACGTGCCAGATATCGTTGGCATAGTCCCGGATGGAGCGGTCGGCGGCAAAGATGCCGGACTGGGCAATGTTAATGAGCGACATCTGATCCCAGCGCGGACGGTCGGCGTAGGCCTCCAAAGAGCGCTTGTGGGCAGCACAGTAGCTGTCGAAATCGGCCAGGAGCATATACTCGTCGGCCATGCTGCCACCGGCCCCAAAGAGCAGGCGGTTGGTCAGCGTGCTGTAGGACACACCATCGCTGAAACCGGCGGAGATCTGGTCGATGACCCGCTTGAGGGCGGGGTTGTGCTGGTAGATCTCCAGGGGACGGTAGCCCTGGCGCTTGCAGTCGTTCACCTGCTCCGCGGTGAGGCCGAAGAGGAAGATGTTCTCATCGCCCAGCTGTTCATGCATCTCCACATTGGCGCCGTCCAGGGTGCCGATGGTCAGAGCGCCGTTCATCATAAACTTCATATTGCCGGTGCCGCTGGCCTCCTTGCCGGCGGTGGAGATCTGCTCGGAGAGCTCGCTGGCGGGCATGAGCTTCTCGGCCAGGGAGACCCGGTAGTTCTCCAAAAAGACCACCTGAAGCTTATCCTTGCAGATGGGGTCCTTGGCGATCTGGTCAGCCAGGGAGTTGATGAGATGGATGATCTCCTTGGCCACATGGTAGCCGGGGGCGGCTTTGGCGCCGAAAAGGAAGGTCTGGGGGGCAAAGTCCATGTTGGGATTGTCCCGCAGCTGGTTGTAGAGGTGGACAATGTGCAGCACGTTCAGAAGCTGGCGCTTATACTCGTGCAGGCGCTTGACCTGAACATCGAAAATAGCGTCGGTGTTGAGGATGACGCCGGACTCCCGAGCCAGATAGCTGGCAAAGCGGCGCTTGTTTTCCTGCTTGATGGTCTCCAGCTGCTTCAGGACAGATTTATCGTTCTGGTACTTCTCCAGGTCCCGCAGGGCCTCGGGGTGGAGGAGGTACTTATCCTTGCCGGTGCAGTCCCGGATCAGGGCGTCCAGCTTGGGGTTGATCTGGGACAGCCAGCGGCGGTGGTCGATGCCGTTGGTCACGTTCTTGAACTTATCGGGCTGGGCCTGATAGGCGTCACAGAACACTTCCCGCTTGAGAATTTCCGAGTGAAGGGCGGACACGCCGTTGATGGCCTGGCAGGCGCAGATGCACAGGTTGGCCATGCGCACCTCGCCGCCCCAGATGATGGCCATATGGGCGATCTTGCCCATGTCGTTGCCGTAGCGGTACTGCAGCTCCTCCTGATACCGGCGGGCGATCTCTTTCAGAATCTGCCAGATGCGGGGCAGGAGCGTCTCGATGAGGGTCTGGGGCCAGCGCTCCAGGGCTTCGGCCAGGACGGTGTGGTTGGTGTAGCAGACGGTGTGGGTGACGATGTTCCAGGCCTCATCCCAGCTGTAGCCCTCCACATCCAGCAGGATGCGCATGAGCTCGGGGATGACCAGGGTGGGGTGGGTGTCGTTGATCTGGATGACGTGCTTCTCGTGGAAGTTACGGAGGGTACCGTACTGGGCCCGGTGCTTGCGCACGATGGACTGCACGGTGGCGGAGACGAAGAAGTACTGCTGCTTGAGACGCAGGGATTTGCCCTCGTAGTGGTTGTCATCGGGGTAGAGGACTTTGGCAATGACCTCGGCCATAGCCTGCTGCTCCACCGCCTTCAGATATTCGCCCCGAGAGTAGAGGGACATATCCACGGGCACAGGGCTCTTGGCGTCCCACAGACGCAGGGTGTTGGTGTGCTTGGTCTTATAACCGGCGATCTCCATGTCACGGGGGATGGCCAGCACGGTGGTGTAGCCCACGTGCTCGGGGTGGTTAATACCATTTTCATCCCAGCGGTCTTCGATCTTGCCGCCAAAACGGACTTCCTCAGTCTCATCCAGCTTGGGGATGAGCCAGGCGTCGCCCAGGCCCAGCCAGTTGTCGGCCAGTTCTACCTGCTTGCCGTCGATGATCTTCTGCTTGAAGATACCCAGCTCGTAGCAGATGGAATAGCCGGTGGCGGGGATCTCCAGGGTGGTCATGGAGTCCAGGTAGCAGGCCGCCAGACGGCCCAGGCCGCCGTTGCCCAGGCCCGCATCAGGCTCCAGCTCGAAGAGATCGGACGCGGAGAAGCCCAGACCCTCCAGAGCGTCCTGCAGGGTGCCCAGAAGCCCCAGGTTAAAGGCGTTCTTTTCCAGAGAACGGCCCATGAGGAACTCCAGGGACAGGTAGTGGACCTGGCGCTGCTGCTCCTCCCAGATTTGGTTGCTGGTCTCAATCTGACGCTGAGACATGATGTCCCGGAGCACCAAGGCGCAGGCCTTGAACATATGGGTGGGCGTGGCATCGTCCACGGTGCGGCCAAAGTTGCGCTGGAGCTTTCCAATGATCATCTGAGTCAGCTGGGATTTGGTATATTCAGCCATTGGGATGCCTCCTAAATCAAAGCAAGTTCACGAAGGAAAACTTGCAAAATTCAATTGGAAACCGTTTCAATTCTAGCAGATTTCCCAATGTCCGTCAATTGTAAAAACCCATTAAGATGTCTGCGGAACAGGGAATTTCCCTACGGTTTTCACAAGAAAAGCAGAGAAAAGCGGCCTCCGTCCCATGTGACGGAGGCCGCCCGTCCGATTGAAAAAGCGTTTCCAAAAACAGCGGGATACGGCGCTACTCAGCCCAGGATGCGCTGGTAGATGTCCAGATATTGCTTGGCGGAGTTGTCCCAGGAGAAGTCGGCGGTCATGCTCTCCTTTTGCAGGCCGCGCCAGGCCTTTTTGTTGTTGTAGAAGAGATCCACAGCCTCCCGGAGCACCCAGGTCATATCCCCGGCGCTGATGTTAGCAAAGGTAAAGCCCCGGCCGGTACCCTCGAACTTGTTGTAGGGGGTGACGGTATCCTTCAGTCCGCCGGTCTCCCGCACCACGGGGATGGTGCCAAAGCGCATGGCGATCATCTGGGAGAGACCGCAGGGCTCGGAGACAGAAGGCATGAGGAACATGTCCGCGCCGGCGTAGATCATATTGGACAGAGGGGCGGAGTAGGTCAGCTGGGCGGCAAAGCGGCCGGGATACTGACCTTGGGCGTGGCGGAAGGCTTCCTCATACTGCCAGTCGCCGGTGCCCAGCACCACCATCTGCACGTCCATGCCCATAATGTCGTGGAGGGCGTCGGTGACCAGGGAGAAGCCCTTGTGCCCCACCAGACGGGAGACGCAGGCGATGATGGGCACGTCCGGATTCTCCTGCAGGCCTACCGCCTGCTGCAGGGCCTGCTTGCAGGCGGCCTTCCCTTTGACCAGTGACTTGACGGAGAAGTTGGCGGCCAGGCTGGGGTTGGTGGCCGGATCATAGAGAGCGGTGTCGATGCCGTTGAGGATACCCTCCAGCTTAAAGCTCTGCTGGTTGATCACCCCATCCAGGCCGTGGGCGTAGAAGGGGGTGCGCAGCTCCTGGGCGTAGGTGGGGGAGACGGTGGTGACGAAGTTGGAGGCCATAATGGCGCCCTTCATCAGGTTTACATCCCGGTGGTAGGCCAGCATCCCCTCGTTAAAGTAGCTCTTATCCAGGCCGATGACATCCTGCAGGACCTGGTCGCCGTAGCGGCCCTGATACTCGATATTGTGGATGGTAAATACGCTCTTGGCACCGCCAAGCTGAGGAATGCGGTATTTTTCCTCCAGCAGGTAGACGGGAACCAGTGCGGTCTGCCAGTCGTTGCAGTGGATAATATCGGGCGCCCAGTTCAGGTGGCCGGGGGTCTCGATGATGGCGCGGGAGAAATAGGCAAAGCGCTCGCAGTCGTCAAAGTGGCCGTAAATCTGCCAGCGTTTGAAGTAGTATTCATTGTCCACGAACCAGTAGGTGACCCCATCCCGCTCCAACTGGAAGATGCCGCAGTAGACCTGACGCCAGGCCAGAGTGACGTTGAAATATTGCAGGAAGGTCATCTGCTCCCGCCACTCCGGACCAATTCCCTCGTAAAGGGGCAGGATGACCTTGACTTCATGCCCCGCCGCGGACAGGGCCTGGGGCAGGGAGCCGGCCACGTCGGCCAGACCGCCGGTTTTGATGAAAGGGGCTACCTCGGAAGAAGCGAATAAAATTTTCATAGTGTACCTCTTTTCCAAGACAATTCAATGTGGGGACAGACGCCTCCCCCCTGGGAGGGAAGGCGTCTGTGGGGATCGGTCAGACGATGGAATTTTTCGAGATGGCCAGAGGATAGGTGCTGTGGCCCATGAGCATACGGTCCTCATTCACCTTCACATTCTTGTCTGTGATGACGTAGGACAGGGAGGCCCCCGCCTTGATCACCGTGCCCTGCATGAGCACGCTGTTGGACACCTTGGCGCCCTTTTCCACAATGACCCCACGGGAGAGGATGGAATTTTCTACCTCACCCTCGATAAAGCAGCCGTCCGCCACCAGAGAGTGTTTGCAGACAGAACCGGGGCCGTAGTAGGTGGAGGGGTTGGACTGGTCCTTGGTGCGGATGGGACGGTCGGGGTTGAAGAGATCGTTGCGCACCTTTTCGTCCAGCAGGTCCATGGAGTCGTTGAAGTAGCCGCTGACAGAGGGGAAGCGGGCCACATACCCCTTGTGGACATAGGGGATGATCTTCATGGTGTGCAGGCGGGGCTGAAGCACGCCGCGGCTGAAGTGATAGATGTTGTGGGTGGTGCAGTACTCCACAATGTCCAGCAGAAGCTGCTTGGACATCACATACAGCTCCAGAGATTCCAGCCCGGAAGCGGTGGCGGGGTGGATGGCCAGGTCATTCACCTGACCGTTGTCGCTGAGAGTGACATACTCACAGTTGCCGGGAGTGCTGCAATAATGGGTGGTGCAGACCATGGTGATGTCCGCGCCGGTGTCCAGGTGCTGCTGGTAGATTTCGGCCACAGGCAGGTTGACGGCCATATCGCCCCAGCCCAGGATCACATAGTCCTGGCGGATATTCTGCAGATAGGAGTAGACCCCGGACAGGGCCTCCATGTTGCCACGGTACTCGCCACCGCCCTTGCCCTCATAGCCAAAGGGGGGCAGAATACGCAGGCCGCCGTGCTTGCGGCTGAGCTCCCAGTCCTTGCCGGAGCCCAGGTGGTCCAAAAGGGACTGATAGCTCTCGTGGACGATGATGCCTACGTCGGTGATGCCGGCGTTAATATAGTTGGAGAGCATAAAGTCCACCAGACGATACCGCCCGCCAAAGGGCAGGGAGCAGGTGTTCCGGGGACGGGTCAGCTCACCCAGATTGGTGTTGGAGCGATAGGCAAAGAGAATGCCGTGCAGGTCATTCATGCCTGCTCACCTCCTTTCACATCTTCGCGGACCATGGCGCTGGGAGCGACCGTGGCCTTCTCACCCACGGTGACGCCGCCGGCTACCACGGCAATGCCCCATTTGGGGTCATCGCTGGGAGGCGCGCCCACAACGGCCCCGGCCTCCACCACGGCATCCTCCGCCACAATGGCGTAGGAGACCTTGGCACCGGCCTTGACCACGGTGCCGGGCATGAGGATGGAGTACTCCACCTCAGCCCCCTCCTCCACCACCACGGAGTGGAAGAGGACGGAGTTTTCCACCTTGCCGTCCACCTTGCACCCGCCGGTGACCAGGGAGTGGGAGATATGGGCGTTGGGCCCGGTGATATGGGGGGGCTTGATGGGGGTACGGGCGTAGATGGGCCACTCGGTGGAGTAGAGATCGATGCTGCTGTTGGGGGCCAGCATGTCCATGTTGGCATCCCACAGGGAGTCGATGGTGCCTACGTCCTTCCAATAGCCGGAGAAGCGGTAGGTCATGAGCTTCTCCCCAGCGGCAAGCATATTGGGGATAATGTTCTTGCCAAAGTCATTGGAGGAGTTGGGGTCGGCCTCATCGTCAATGAGATACTGGCGAAGCTTAGACCAGGTGAAGACATAGATGCCCATGGAGGCCAGGGTGCTCTTGGGGTGCTGGGGCTTTTCCTCAAACTCATAGACCTGGCCGTCGGCATTGGCGTTCATGATGCCAAAGCGCTTGGCCTCCTCCAGAGTGACCTCCAATACGGAGATGGTACAGGCGGCTTTCGTCTTCTTGTGCTGAGCCACCATCTCGGAGTAGTCCATCTTATAGATGTGGTCGCCGGACAGGACTACCACATACTCAGGATCGTAGAGATCCAAAAAACCGATGTTCTGATAAATCGCGTTTGCGGTTCCCTTGTACCAGGTACCCTGGTCGCCTTCCCTCTGGTAGGGGGGCAGGATATGTACGCCGCCATCGGAGCGGTCCAGATCCCAGGGCTGGCCGTTGCCCAGGTAGCTGTTCAGCTCCAGGGGACGATACTGGGTCAGGACACCTACGGTGTCGATGCCGGAATTGACACAGTTGGAGAGGGGGAAATCAATGATACGGTACTTTCCGCCGAAGGGAACGGCGGGTTTGGCCACATGGCTGGTGAGGGCATAGAGACGGCTGCCCTGTCCACCGGCCAGCAACATGGCCACAACTTCTTTTTTCATGTTACTTCACCTCTTGTCTATTTCAACGGGGGCGGGAAAACGCGATTATGGAACCGGGACTGCGTCCCGAGATATCCCTTTAGTTTGCCTCGGCCTTTTTGGCCGGAACCTGAGGCTTTTTGCGTACGGCAGGGGTCTTGGGGGCCTCGGCCTTGACCAGGGAACGGCCGGCCGTTTCCTTTACGAGAGCGGTGGTTTCGTCCTTTTTAGCGGGAGCCTTTTTTCCGGCGGCCTTTTTGGCCGGGGCCTTCTTGGCCTTGCCCGAGTCATCCTTGGGCTTGCGCACCGGGTTTTTCCGGGTGCAGCGGTAGATGACCGTGGACATGGGAGGCAGGTCCACCACGAAGGACTGCTGCTGGCCGTGGTAGGGGATCTTCTCTGTCTTCAAAGGAGCCTTGTCCCCAAAGCCGTTGCCGCCAAAGACTGCATCATCGGTATTGAAGGCCACGGCCCAAGTGCCCGCAAAGGGGGCGCCCACCCGGTAGCCATTGCGGTGCTCGGGAGAGAAGTTGCACAGCACGATGAGAGGCTGACCCTTCCGGTCCCAGCGCAGGAAGGCCACGGTATTGGCCTGGTTATCATCGGCACACAGCCACTGGAAGCCCTGCCAGGAGTCATCCTGTTCCCAAAGCGGGGGCTGCTCCAGGTAGAAGCTGTTCATGGCCTTGAAGAATTCCTGGGTCTGGCGGTGGGGCGCGTACTGGAGCAGATGCCAGTCCAGAGAGTATTCATAGTGCCACTCGTTCCACTGGCCCAGCTCCGCCCCCATGAAGGTGAGCTTTTTGCCGGGATGGGTCATCATGTAGGCATAGAAGGCCCGGACACCGGCAAACTTCATGGGGTTGTCCCCCGGCATCTTCCCGAAGAAGGAGCCCTTCATATGGACGACCTCGTCGTGGGAGAGGGGCAGAATGTAGTTCTCCGAGAAGGCGTACATCAGGGAGAAGGTAATATCCCGGTGGTTGAACTGCCGGAAGTAGGGGTCCAGCTTGATATAGTGGCAGATGTCGTTCATCCAGCCCATGTTCCACTTGAAGTTGAAGCCCAGACCGCCCTGATCCACAGGATAAGTCACCTTCGGCCAGGCGGTGGATTCCTCGGCCACCATGAGGACATCGGGATGGGCCGCAAAGATGGCGGTATTCAGCTTCTGGAAAAATTCGATGGCCTCCAGGTTTTCCTTGCCGCCGTTGACGTTGGGCATCCACTCCCCATCCTGCCGGCCGTAGTCCAGGTAGAGCATGGAGGACACCGCATCTACCCGCAGGCCGTCCATATGGTATTCCTCCAGCCAGAACATGGCGGAGGAGAAGAGGAAGGAGCGCACCTCGTTGCGGCCCAGGTCAAAGACATTGGTGCCCCAGTCAGCATGTTCGCCCTTTCGGGGGTCGGCGTACTCATAGGTGGGGGTGCCGTCAAAATTATAAAGGCCAAAGGCATCCCGCGGGAAATGGGCGGGGACCCAGTCCATGATGACGCCGATGCCCGCCTGGTGGAGCTGGTCGATCATGTACTTCAGATCGTCAGGGATACCAAAGCGGCTGGTGGCGGCAAAGTAGCCGGTGCACTGATAGCCCCAGGACGCATCCAGGGGATGCTCGGTGACGGGGAGCAGCTCCACATGGGTGAAGCCCATCTCCTTCACATAGGGCACCAGATAGGAGGTAATATCCCGATAGCTGAGAAATTCCCCTTCTCCCGTGCGCCGCCAGGAGCCCAGGTGGCACTCATAAATATTCATGGGACGGCGATAGGGGGGATTTTTGGAGCGGTACTCCAGCCAGTCCTGATCCCCCCACTGATAGCCCGTATCCAGGTCATAAATCTTGGTGGACACGTCCGGCCGCGTGGCAGCATGGAACCCGTAGGGGTCGGCCTTGCCCACAAAGGTGCCGTCCTCTCTATGTATGGCGTATTGGTATGCATCATAGCGCTTGAGGCCAGGGACAAAGGCTTCCCAAATGCCCCCCTCTACCCGCTCCATGGGGGTGGCTTCCAGGTCCCAGCCGTTGAAATCGCCGATGACCGTTACCTTGGGGGCGTTGGGAGCCCAGACACGGAAGAGATAACCCTCGGTCCCGTCGGGAGCCTTGGCGGGATGAGCGCCAAAGCACTTCCACGCATGGGTGGAACGGCCCTCAGAAAAGGACTCCAACTCTAAAAAGAGATCGGAAGGGGAAAGCTTTTCCTGGTATTTAGACATTTTCATCACCTCAAGATATCATTTGGGTATGGGCATCGGCTAAAACCAACAAGTGGGTGCCGAAAGTAATTTCAGATATTCGTATAAATTATACAACGGGCTTGCACGAGCGTCAAGTAAAATACTAGAAAACTCTCCGGAAATCCAGGTTAAATCCGGGCAAATTTCAGGCCGTTTTGGAACAATCAGCCCCGCCTCCTCAAAGGAAAATTTTGGGAGGCGGGGTAAAAATTTTTGGTCAGTTTCCCATAAACAATTGGCTGAGAAGCTGGGAGAAAATACCGGGAACGGACAGCCGGTCCACCCCGTGGGCGGCCAAGATAGGAACCGTGTCCCGAAGCTCGTCCCCCACATAGACCTGGAGCTCGCCCAGAATTTGCCCTTCGTCCACCGGGGCCTCCACGTTTTCGGCCAGGCTGAGACGGGTGGAGATCTGCTTTTCCTCTCCCTTGCTCACCAGCAGGCGGCACTCCCGCTGAAGCTGAGGCTGGACCTGTTTTGCATCGCCAAGGATCACGTCCACCGGGGCCAGAGGCTCGTCTGGGTAGACGCTGGCCAGGGCGTAGTTGGCAAAACCATAGTCCAGCAGGGCTTTGGCATCTTCAAACCGCTGGCTGGTGGAGGGGGCCTTCATCACCACGGCGATGAGCTCCATCCCATCTCGCTCTGCAGTGGCGGACATGCAGTAAAGGGCCGCGTCGGTGGAGCCGGTCTTTAGTCCGGTGGCCCCTGGATAAAAGCGAATGAGCCGGTTGGTGTTGGTCAGGCCAAATTCACCGTTACGAATGGAGTCCATCCAGATGGTGGTGTACTGGCGGATGGAGGGATGGTTCCGGATGAGCTCCCGAGACATGAGGGCGATGTCATAGGCGCTTGTCACATGTCCCTGGGCAGGCAGTCCGGTACAGTTGAGAAAGGTGGTGTCTGCCATGCCCAGCTCCTGGGCCCGCTGGTTCATCAGGGTGACAAAGGCGGTTTCACTGCCCGCCAGGTGCTCGGCCAGGGCCACGGCACAGTCGTTGCCCGAGACCACCGTGACACACTTGATCATTTCGCCCACCGACATCTGCTCCCCCTCCTCCAGGTAGACCTGGGAGCCTCCCATTCCGGCGGCATAGGCGGAGACCGTGACGGTGTCCTCCAGGGTGATACGGCCGGAGTCCACCGCTTCCATGACCAGCAGCAGGGTCATGACTTTGGTAACGCTGGCAGGCTCCAGCTTTTCGTGGGCGTTTTGCTCAAACAGCAGGGTGCCGGTTTCTTTCTCCATAAGGACCGCCGAGGCACAGGATAGGGACAGGGGGCTGTCCCCCTGAGCGTGGGCAGCGGGAACGGCCCCTACCAAGAGCAGCAGGGCCAGCGGCAGGGATAAAAATCGTTTCATAGCAAAGGGTTCCTCCTCGTCCATTTGGTTGGGCTATGTGGATATGGCCAGCATGTGGAGCGGGAAGGTTTTCTATGCGAAAATTTGGGCGGTAAATTTTTCTTTTACCCGGAACAGCCACAGTGTAATACGGCAAAGGAGAAAAACCAGGCGAAAAAGGACGAGCTGTTCCACCGGCCGTCGAAAAAATTTTTGGTTAGGAGGACGCAAACGTACAACTTTTCCCCAAAAGCTGCCTAAGGGCGAGGAGGGATATGGTGAAGAGAGGGTGGAAGCTCCCGGACCGGGAGCAGATTTTAAGACGAATGTGGCAGCTGGCCAACGCCGGGGCGGGAGATGCGGTGAAGCTGGCCTGCTTTCCCCAAGAGGAGTGGAGCGGGCTGGACGGCCTCGATCTGGATGCGCTGACGGAATTCAAGCGGGGAAGCAACGGGGTCATTGAGCTGAAATTTGCCGACCGGGCCAGGCTTTTGGAGCGGCTTTTGGATGCGGTGGACCGCAGTGGAGAGGAGCAGGTGGACCGCTTCCTCCAGGCCATGGAGCAGCAGGAGGGATAAGAAATGGGGGCAATGGTATTTTCCCCCAAGCAGCGCCGGGTGCTCACCTGGTGGCGGCCCACGTCCCCGGATCGGGACAGGCAGGCCATCATCTGCGATGGGGCGGTGCGCAGCGGGAAGACCCTGTGCACCGGCCTTTCCTTTTTCTGCTGGGCCATGAGCAGCTTTCGGGGGAAAAATTTCGCCCTGTGCGGCCGGACGATCCAGTCGGTGCGGCGAAATCTTCTCTCGGAGCTGCTGCCTATGCTGGAGGCCATGGGGTTTTCCTGCAGGCAGAAGCTATCCAAAAACCTCATCGAGGTGCGGCTGGGGAAACGCAAAAACCTGTTTTATCTCTTTGGCGGCAAGGATGAGAGTTCCGCTGCCCTCATTCAGGGCATGACGCTGGCGGGGGCGCTGCTGGACGAGGTGGCCCTTATGCCACGCTCCTTTGTGGAACAGACGGCGGCCCGGTGTTCGGTGACGGGGAGCCGGTTGTGGTTTTCCTGCAACCCCGAGTCCCCCGCCCACTGGTTTTACCAGGAGTGGGTGCTCAAGGCGGAGGAAAAAAACACCCTGCGCCTGCAGTTTACCATGCTGGATAACCCTGGATTGTCCCCCCAGGTGCGGGAGCGCTATGCCAACACCTTTCAGGGGACCTTCTACCGGCGGTTTGTGCTGGGAGAGTGGGTGGCGGCCGAGGGGCTGGTATATGACTTTTTTGACGAAAGCTTTGTCAAACCGGCACCGGACGGGGAGATGGAACGGTGGTACATCTCCTGCGACTACGGCACCTCAAACCCCACGTCCATGGGGCTTTGGGGACTTCAAAAGAGCGTGTGGTACCGCGTGGCGGAGTATTACTACGATGCCCGTGAGCAGCACAGGCAGAAAACCGATGAGGAGTATGCCGACGCGCTGGAACATCTGGCTGGAGGGAGAGAGATTCAGGCGGTGGTGGCCGATCCTTCGGCGGCCAGCTTCTGCGAAACCCTGCGCCGCCGGGGCTGGCGGGTAAA
Source organism: uncultured Oscillospiraceae bacterium (assembly GCA_944385035.1). Lineage (GTDB taxonomy): Bacteria > Bacillota > Clostridia > Oscillospirales > Oscillospiraceae > Lawsonibacter. The sequence continues at coordinate 137,924 of CALWVV010000005.1, forward strand.
GAAGGCGGACAACCAGGTGCTCTCGGGCATCCGCCTTACCGCCCAGATGCTGAAAAGCGGGCGGATGGTGATCTGTGAGGGCTGCAGGGACGCGGTCCGGGAATTTGGCCTCTACCGCTGGGACGAGGACAACCAGGGGCAGGACAAGGTGAAAAAAGAACACGACCACGCTATGGACGAGATCCGCTACTTTGCCGCCACCGTGGCGGCAAAGGGGAAGCTGGCCGGGGGAATTTACGCCGGGACGGTGGAACGGAGAAGCTTTTAAGCGTGGGCGTGTTCTTTGGGACACCGCTTTGAGCGGGGCGGCGCGATAAGCGCCGTAAATTCGACGGGCGTGACCCGGAGAATTTCCGCAGGGCGGATTTACTCCGCCCGAGGAAGAAAAAGAAAAGGGGCCCCGCCCGGCTTGCCGGGTGGGGAGATACGACCACGCTATGGACGTTTATCCGCTACTTTGCCGCCACGGTGGCGGCAAAGGGGAAGCTGGCCGGGGGAATTTACGCCGGGACGGTGGAGCGGGGACGGTTTTGAGCAAGAAACATGGAAGGGAGAGACAAGGCAATGAAGTGGTGGGAACGCAGGCGAAAGGAGCCTGCTGCGCCGGTGGTCCAGGTGCGGCAAAGTTCCGGGCACCCCTTTGGGGTGCTGGAGAGGTACATTCCTCTGCACACCGGGGAAATGGCATTGTACCGGGCCATCCGGGAGGGAGTCCCGATCGTGGACGCAGCCATCTGGAAGCTGACCCGACTGTGCGGAGGTTTCTGCGTCCATTGTCGGGATGGGCGGGCCCAAAAGGGCCTGGAGGAGTTTTTCCGGACGGTGGATACCGGCTGGGGGCAGCGGGGCGTGCAGTCCTTTTTAGACCGGTATTTGGACGACCTGTTTACCTGCGGACATGCTCTGGGGGAAATTGTGTTGGACCAGACGGGGAGGGACATTGCCGCGCTGCTGTGTGCCGACCCGGAACAGGTGGAGGTGAAGGTGGGGGACAGTCCCCTGGATTTCCGGCTGTGCCGGACCGGCATGGGGGAGGAGCGGGAGCTGCCCTGGCAGCAGCTGCTCCTCTTTACCCCCTTTCAGCCCACCAGCGATGCCCCCTGTGGGGTGTCGCTGCTCCGGTCTATGCCTTTTTTGACCGGAATTTTACTGAAAATTTTTCAGGCCACCGGGCAGAACTGGGAGCGGGCGGGGAACCTGCGCTTTGCCGTGGTATGCAAGCCCGGCGAGGGGGAGGAGGCCTTTGCCCAGGAGCGCTGCCGCCTGTTGGCGGAGGAGTGGAGCGAGGCTATGCAGGCCGGGCGGGCTGGAAGCGTAAGAGACTTTGTGGCGGTGGGCGATGTGGACATCAAGGTTATCGGAGCGGACAGCCAGGTGCTGGACAGTCAGGTGCCGGTACGGCAGATTTTGGAACAGCTGGTGTCCCGCACGGGAATTCCGCCCTTTATGCTGGGGCTGTCCTGGTCCTCTACCGAGCGCATGAGTACCCAGCAGGCGGACCTGCTCACCAGCGAGATCACCGCCATCCGCCGCAGTGTGGAGCCGGCCCTGTGCCGGGTAGCGGAGCTGTGGCTTAAGCTCCACGGCTATGACCCCCGAGCGGAGATCCTGTGGGAGGACATTAACCTACAGGACCTGACGGAGGAGGCTCGGGCGGAGCTGTACCGGGCCCAGGCGGAAAAATTGAAACAAGAAACGGCTCAGGACACAACACAAGGAGGAACGGTATGAATGTCATGAAGCAGGCTCAGGGCGGACAGAGCTCAGCCCTGGAGCAGGGAGACTTGGAGCGGATCGGGGCTCTGGCCCGAAAACCCCTTAAGGAGGAGGAGATCTATACCTTTTCCGTGCGTCTGTGCGACAACGAAATTGACCGGGACTATGAGCGCTTTGCCCCTGAGACTCTGGAAAAACTGGCGGAGCTTTTTGTGGGGAAGAGCGGCATCTTTGACCACCAGTGGTCGGCCCGAGGACAGGCGGCCCGAATTTATAAAACCGAAGTGGTCTGGGAACAGGGGCGGCTGACCCGCGCCGGGGACCCCTATTGCTGGCTGAAGGGCTACGCCTATATGCTGCGTACCGACAGCACCCGTGATTTGGTGGCTGAAATCGAGGGCGGCATCAAAAAGGAAGTCAGTGTGGGCTGCAGCGTAGAGCGGGCGGTGTGCTCGGTATGCGGCGCTGACCGAAACCAGGGGGACTGCGGTCACCAGAAGGGCCAGGAGTATGGCGGACAGCTGTGCTACGCCAGCTTGGAGGGGGCGCAGGACGCCTATGAGTTTTCCTTTGTAGCGGTACCGGCCCAGCCTTTGGCCGGGGTGGTAAAAAGTGCCCGGAGCTGGCGGGATTTGGCCAAGGGCTGCCCCGGCGGGGAGCGTGAGCTGGAGCAACTGGAACGGGAGGCCCGACTGGGCCGGAACTATCTGGAACACCTCCGGGGGGAGCTGGTGCGCCTGGCCCTGCTGGCCGACGGTACCCTGGAGGAGGCGGTGGTCAAATCCGCCTGTTCCAAGCTCAGCCCGGAGGAGCTGGAAGCGTTTGGAAAATCCTTTGCCCGCCGGGCGGAGGAGCGCTACCCCATCAAGACTCAACTGTCCTACGGGGATAAGAATTCCCGGCTCCGGGAGACGGACCGGGCTTTCTTAGTGTGATGTGAGGCCCCGCCCGTGGAAGAAAAAAGGGCGGTTATTCTCAAAATGAACAATGGGAGGTAATGAAATGAGCAATTGTTCCTTTGACGGCATTGGCGCCGTGGTGGCCACCTTTCTCGCGGATGAGGGGGTAAAGGGCGGCCAGGTGGTAAAGCTGACCGGCAACGGCCAGGTGGGCCCCTGTACCGACAGCGACAAATTCTGCGGCGTGGCCCTGGAGCCCCGTGCAGGCATCGCCGGGGTGCAGGTGAAGGGCTTTATGACAGTGGCTGGTACCGGCCTGTCCCTGGGTGCGGCCACCCTGGCTGCCGATGGCAAGGGCGGCGTGAAGACCGCTGCCGAGGGTGTAAGCGCCACCGTGATCAGCGTAGACGAGGACGGCAGCGCCGTCATCTGTCTGTAAATTCGGAAAGGAGCGAAGAAACATGGCTTTTTCCTATGACAATCTGAAGCTGGACAAGGGGATGTATCAGGAGGCTGGCCGCACCTTTACCCAGGTGCTGGAGAGCCAGGACCCCAGCGAGCGCTACAAGGGCACCAGCCTGGAGGGCTTGGACGCCTTCCAGCGCCAGCTCAAGCGCTTTGACATTAAGGTGAAGGGCGCGGGCAGCGACGTGGTGGAGAAGTTCTTCCGCACCGCCGACTCCGCCGTCCTTTTCCCTGAGTACATCGCCCGAACCGTCCGACAGGGCATGGAGGAGGGGGACCTGCTGCCCCACATCACTGCCGCCACCACCCGCTTTGACGGCATGGACTACCGCTCCATTACCGCCCAGGCCGGTGGGGAGGAGAAGGAGCTGCGGTATGTGGACGAGGGCGCTCAGATTCCCTCCACTACCATCAAGGTCCAGTCCAACCTGGTAAAGCTGCGCAAGCGGGGCAGAATGCTGGTGGCCAGCTATGAGGCGGTGCGCTACCAGAAGCTGGATCTCTTCTCGGTCACCCTGCGACAGATGGGTGCCCACATCTCCCGTACTTTGCTCGCCGATGCGGTGGATGTACTGATGAACGGCGACGGCAACGACAACGCCGCTTCCGTGGACAATGTGGCCGCCGGCGGTACCCTTACCTATGACGACCTGGTGAATTTCTGGGCCAAATTTGACCCCTATGAGATGAACGCCCTGCTGGTGTCCGGGGACGTGATGGTGAAGCTTCTCAAGCTCACCGAGTTCCAGAACCCCCTCACCGGCCTGAACTTCCAGGGCACCGGCAAGCTGACTACCCCCCTGGGAGCCACCTTGCTGCGCACCAGCGTGCTGCCGGAGAACACCTGCATCGGTCTGGACAAGCGCTTTGCCCTGGAGATGGTGCAGGGCAGCGATGTGATGGTGGAGTACGACAAGCTCATTGACCGCCAGCTGGAGCGGGCAGCCATTACCACCATCGCCGGCTTTGCCAAAGTATTCCCGGAGGCCAGCCGGGTGTTGGAGGTTTAACATGACCCAGCGGATCATTGCCCTGTGCAGGGCCATGGGCGCACCGGAGGACCGGGAGGAGCTGCTGCTCCTCCTGGCCCAGGCGGTGGAGGAACAGCTGGCGGGCCGGCTGAAGGCGGGGGTAACACCCGAGGATTGCTCCGCTGCCTTCCCCCTGGCCGCCGCTATGCTGGTGATGGACGCGCTGGAGGAGTGCGGCGGAAACGGGGATGTGACCTCCTTTACCGCCGGGGAGCTGACCATCCATAGAGAGCCTAAGGCTGGGCAAGGGCGCAGTCAACAGGCTTTGAACCTGCTGTCTCCCTGGTTGGGGGACACGGGCTTTTTCTTCCGGGGGGTGCGAGGATGATGGAGCGGGAGTGGCGGGGGATTTTAAACCGCTATGGCCAGCAGGTCATTTTGTACCGGGGGGAGGAGGAAGTCCCCCTGCGGGCCATTTTACAGCCGGTGCGGGAGGAACATAAGGTCCAGCAGCTGCCTACTGCCCTGGGATTGAGCAGCCAGGAGAAGCTTTTGTATCTGGGGCCTCCGGATCAGCCGGTGGACTTGGACACAATGGTGGAATATGGGGGCAGACAGTACCGGGTACGAAATGCCCATATCGTTGGGCAGGGAATTTGCCCCTACTGGTGGGCGGTGCTGTGCCCCAGAGATGAGGTGGGGGCATGAGCGGAGGAACGCAGCAGCTGTGTCAGGCGATGGTAGAGTACCTGACAAGATGCGGAGTGCTGGCTGCCACCGCCTTTCCTCAGACTCTGCGGAAAGAGGAGGGGCCTGTTGCGGTGGTGTCCCTGCGGGGCTGTCAGGCCAAAAGCGCCGGCTTCCAGGATTATTTGGGAGAGCGGTTCAATGAGCAGACAGGCCAATGGGAGGAGCTGTTTGGGAAAAAGGCGGACATCACCTTTGGCCTCGATCTCTACGCCACGCAGCAGGGCGACGGACAACAGCTTCAAACGGCCTTTGACCAACTGGCCGGAGCACTGATCCTGGGAGGACCCCAGGGGATGCGGGTGGAGGAATTTTCCTGCGGCCAGACGGAGTATGACGGGGAGAGCCGGCGGCTTCGGCGGCCCGTTCAGGCGGTGTGTACTGTGTATCTGAGCGCAGTGGAAGAGAGCGGCGGCGAATTTGTTGACTTTGAATTGCGAGGTGTGGTGAAACCATGAGCATTACGATACATCAGCGTCCAGGGGTCTATTCCTCCTATGACGCGTCCACGGCAGTCAGCGGCAGCGGAAGCGGCAGACTGGTGGGCCTGGTGGCCATCAATACGGTGGCCCAGGCGGGGCAAGCCCAGACCATTACCAGCTATGATAAGGCGGTGACTGTCTTTGGCTCCGCCGGTGGGGAGGATATGGCGGAGCTCATCCGTCTGATTTTGAAAAACGGCGCTTCCGGCGTGGTGGCAGTGCCTGTAGAAGAGGAGGGCGGCTACGAGGGTGCCTTTGAGCTGCTTGCGGGCATGGAGGATCTGGCTCTGATCGTCTGTGACAGCACCCAGGAGAACGTACAGCAGAAACTGAGGGAGAGCGTCATGTCCGCCTCGGAGCTGCGCCGGGAACGGCTGGGCGTGGTAGCCGGAGGAAAGGGTGAGAGCGTGGAGGAGCTTACTCAACGGGCCAAAAACCTAAACTGTGAGCGGATGATTCTGGTGGCTCCCGGCTGTGTGGACGGGGAGGGGGAGAGCCTCACGGGCCTCTCCCTGGCAGCGGCGGTGGCGGGAACCATCGCCGGGGAGACCGACCCGGCCATTCCCCTGGGGGGAGCGGAGCTGAAGGGACTGTATGGCCTTTCCCAGCGGTATGAGGACAACGATCTGGATCTGCTCATTCTGGGCGGCGTCACCCCCGTGGAGAGCATGGGAGGCACGGTGAGTGTGGTGCGGGGCGTGACCACCCGCACACAGACGGGGGAGAGCGCGGACAGCACCTGGCGGGACCTGACCACCATCCGGGTGGTGGACGATGTGATCCCAGGACTGCGCGCCGCCCTGCGCAGCAAGTTCCGCCGGGCCAAAAATACCCAGCAGAGCCGGGGTGCCATCCGTTCCCAGGTGGTGCTGGAGCTGGAAAACAAGCTCAGCCGGGAGATCATCATCGGCTATGAAAATGTAGCGGTAAACGCGGACCCGGAGGATGCCACCCGATGCCTGGTGGAGTTCTCCTTCACGGTGGCCCACGGCCTCAACCAGATCTGGCTGACGGCCCACATTACGGTATAAGCCGGAAAACGAAGGAGGTAACGTATGAGCATTGCAGGATTTCCCACCAGCAGCGATATCTATCTGGAGGCGGACGGAGTGCGTCTGGCGGTGGTGCAGAGCTACACGGCCAAGACCACCAAGAGCAGCATTGCCGTGGAGGCCTTTGGCGAGTCGGAGCCGGTGGCCACTGTCCCTGGCCAGGCTACTCATGTGGTGGAGCTGACCAGGCTGTATGCCACGGATGAGGCCATTCGGGATGGGGTGGATTTTTATTCCCTGGACGGCTTCTCTCTGGTCATCTGCAAGCCTGACCGGAAGATCATTTACTCCGACTGCCAGTGGAGCTCCATTCAGGAGAACGCCACCATCGGCAGTATGGTGCTGGAGAAGGTTACCCTGGTGGCTTCCCGGCGCATTGAGACGGAGGTGTAAGCGATGGCCTGGTCCATTTTGGCCGGTCGGGACCGTGTGAGTCTGGGAAACGGCATGGATCTGCGCCTTCTCTCCGCCTTGGAGGTCCTTCAGGCCCGGCGGGAGGCCGGGGAACTGGCCCAGGAGGAGAGAGAGCGTGCCCTTTGTTCCAATGCCTGCCTATTGGCCAGAGCCCTGGAGCAAAGTGAGGACCACACCCCCGTCTTTCCCGATGGGCGAGCGGTGCTGGCGGGTCTGACGGCGGAGGAGATTGCCGCGCTGGCCCAAAAATGGAGCTGCTTCAGCCGGGAATCCGACCCAGGACCCGGCCTGGGGGAGGAGGAGCTGGAGACGCTAAAAAAAAACTCCGGGATGATCCGGAAGAGCGGCTTCGGTGGCGGGTGCTGAAGGCGTTCCATGCCCTGCCCACCGAAGCCCGCGCCAGGGAAATGAAACACCGGGACTACCTCTGGTGCCTGGTCAATGAGCTGCTGGACGGGGAGGAGCGGCTGGAACGGCTGTGCCCTGCCTGCCGTCAGCGGGCCTTGGAGGAGCGATGCCCTGTGTGCGGCCAGCCGGAACATGGAGAAAGAGAAGCGATGGTGAATCCTTCCTTTGATCCGGTACGGTTTGAGCAGCTGAAAGGAGGGGGCGGTACATGACGGATTATCTGGAAGGGACGGAGAAGCAGGAAAATGCCCTGCTGGAGCAGGCAAAGCGTCTGGAACGGGCCCTGGCCGCATTGGCGGTCCGGGGAAATGGAGAGGGCCCAGAGCGTGCCGCGGAACAGATGGAGCACAGGGAGGAAAGCTGGAACGGCGGGGAAGAAGCGGACCGGGGCCCGGCGGAGGATTTCCTCCTCTCCCAGGTGCAGCGGCAAGAGAAAAATCAGCAGCTCCCGCTGCTTGGCCAGCTGAGACAAATGGATGGGACCTGGGGGCGGATGGAGGAAGCGGGTGATATGGGATGGAAGGAGCCTGCCGCTCAGATGATCGAAAGAACACCGGGACGGAATCCTTCCAACCTTCCTGCGGCGGGCCGGCTTTCTGCTGCAGATGCCTTACTGTCCGGGACGCAAAGGGAATCCTATCCTGCTTTCAGACAACCAAGCCCCCTTCCATCCGGCGGTGCGTTAACCTGGGCAGAGCAGGCGGACCGGGCCTTCCGCCGGGACAGCCGCCGGTATGACAGCGGATTTTATCTCTATTAAGAAAAGGAGGAGAGGCCCATGGACCTGTCACCCATGCGGTACAAGGGCTATACCTGGCCCCACAACCCCAGGGTGTATTCTATCGACTACGAGCGAAAGATGGCGGTACACAAGACCCCCTTCGGCCTGTTCCGGCTGCAGGATCTGGGCCGGACCAACCGGATCATGGAGGGCGAGGGGGAGTTTGTAGGAGAAGGAGCCTATGCCCAGTTTGGCCAGCTGGCCAATGTGTTTTATGAGAGAGGGCCGGGACTTTTAATCCATCCCCTGTGGCAGGCGGCCAACGCCTACTTTGTCTCCCTTCGGCTGGAACAGGAGCCCAGACCAGACTATGTGCGCTATTCCTTTGCCTTTTGGGAGGATGATAGCTGGTACACCGGCCTTGCCGTACAGGATACCGCCGCCAGCCAGGCCGGCGGCGGCCAGACGGCTTCGGGGGCAGAAGATGCGGCCTATCACCGGGTGGTGAAGGGGGATACCCTGTGGGATTTGGCGCTGCGCTACGGCCTGTCCCTGGCGGAGCTCATTGCCCTCAATCCTCAGATCAAAAATCCCAACCTCATCCGGGTGGGAGAGGAGGTGCGGGTGCGTTGACCGGCTATGTAACGGATGCCCAGGGGACGCGCTGGACGCTGCCCAATCTGATGGCCTGGCGGCTGGATTACACCGCCGGGGTACCCTGTGACAGCTTTTGGCTTCGCTGTACCTGGGACGAGGAGAACACCACCCATCCGGGAGACTGGGTGCGCTTTGAGGCCTTCCATGAGGGGGAACAGGTCTTTTGCGGGGTGGTGGACGAATGTGAGGTCGCCCTCTCCCAGCAGGGAAGGATGCTGGAGGTGTCGGGCCGGGGAATGGCTGCCCTGCTGCTGGATAACGAGGCTCTAGGCCAGGACTATATCTGCGCCACCCAGGCAGATATTCTCCGGGACCATGTGACAGTGTATGGAATCAAAACGGCACCGGGGGCGAGCCTGCCTGCGGTGTCGCAATTTTCGGTGGCCACAGGTAGCAGTGAGTGGTCCGTGGTCTATGAGTTTGCCCGGTACTACGGGGGCGTGGCGCCCCGGTTTGACCGGCTAGGGCGGTTGGTGCTTACCGGATGGTCAGACAGCCAGGAGCGGCTGGTGGGAGATGGGGCTCCTGTCACCGCTCTCGTCCGGCGGGACCGGCGGTACGGGGTGCTGTCCCAAATGCTGGTCCGGGACCGGTGGAGCGGCCAGGTGGAGCGCATAGATAATTCTGAGTTTTTGGCCAAGGGCGGCCAGGCCAGGCGGGTCATCACCATGCCAGAGCGCAGCAGCTATCAGGCCATGCGGTATTCCGGCCAGTTTCAGCTGGATAAGTCCGCCTCAGAGCTTCAGCGCCTGGAGCTTACGGTGGCCCAGCCCTTCTGTGCCTGGCCGGGGGACTTGGTGCGGGTGCAGCGCAGCCACTGGGACTGGAACGGTCTTTACCGGGCGGTGCAGGTGAGTGTAGGTATGGACGAAGGAGGCTATTGGAGCCGGCTGGAGTTGGCAGACCCGGATTTTACAGTATGAGGTGAGGGCATATGTGGACATCGGAACGGAGTGGAAAGCAGCCCGTAGGGGAGGCACCCGCAGAGCTGGGCACCGTCACCCTGGGGGGTGATCCCGCTGGGGTAACGATGGGCGGCGAGCGGCGGTGGCTGCCTGTATTTACACCAGGAGGCTACAGCTGGAGGCCCACGGCAGGGGACAAGGTACTGGTATTAAAAACAGGCGGCCAGAGGGAAAATCCCTGCATTCTGGGCACACAGCAGCACATGGACGAGCTGGGGCCGGGAGAAGTAAAGCTGAGCGGGGTGGACTGTTCCCTGCACCTGGGAACCAAACAGCTGGAGCTGGAGGGCCAGGTCATCATCAACGGGCGGACCCTGGAGGATATCATCACCCAAATTGTACTGGAAATTGTGGGATAAGGGGGGAATGGCATGGAGCGCATGTTGGAAAACGGGGACTATGTTCCCAACGGGGCGGGCGGCTTGGGGAGCGTCAGCGGCGGGGAGGAGGTCCTGGCCCGAGCCCTGTTTTGCCTGACCGCCCGGAGGGGGGCGCTTCCCTTCCTGCCTAGGCTGGGCAGTCGGCTTCATGAGCTTTGCCGGGAAAAACCTTCTGTCAGACAGGCCCTGGCCGAGCAGTATGTGGCTGAGGCGCTGGGGGAGGAGAACGTAAGCGTGCAGTCGGTGGAGCTTCAGCAGCAAGGCGAGGGCGGACTGCTGACGGTAAAGCTTCTTTGGCGTGGGGAAACCCTCACTGGCCAGGTGGCCCTGTAAGGGGAGGAGAGAGTGCGTGAAAACCATTGAGGAAATTTATCAAGAACTTTTGAACAGCTTTGGAGAATACACCGGCCTGGAGCCAAAGGAAGGGACGGACTTGTCCGCCCGGATGTATGCCCTGGCGGCCCAGATCTATTCCCTGTACATTCAGGCGGACTGGGTGGTGAGGCAGGCCTTTCCCCAGACGGCGGAAGGGGCATATCTGGACTATCACGCCCAGCTGCGCAGTTTGGAGCGAAAGGCTCCGGTGGCCGCCCAGGGAACGGTGCGTTTTTCCGCCGGGGAGGCATCAGAGTCGGACCGGGAGATCCCCCAGGGAACGGTGTGCATGACGGCGGGACTGATCCGCTTTGAGACCACAAAACCTGTGATCTTGTCCGCCGGGGAGCTGACGGTGGAGGCCCCTGTTCGGGCCCTGGAGGCCGGTGAGGCCGGCAATGTAGCTGCGGGAACCATTGTATCCATGGCAATTGCACCCGTGGGCATCTCTGCCTGCACCAATCCCCAGCCCTGTGCCGGAGGAGCGGATGGAGAGGAGGATGCGGTCCTGCGGGAGCGGGTGCTGGACACCTTCCGCCGCCTGCCAAACGGGGCCAACGCCGCCTTTTATGAACAGAGTGCCCTGTCTTTTGATCAGGTGGCCGCAGCGGTAGCCATCCCCAGACCCCGCGGTGTGGGATCGGTAGACGTGGTGGCCGCCACACTGACGGGGGTGCCGGATGAGGAGCTTCTGGGGCAGCTCCAGGAGTATTTTGAGCAGCGGCGGGAGATCGCCGTGGATGTTCAGGTACGTGCCCCCCAGGTAAAGCAGGTGAATGTGTCCGTTCAGGTGGCCGCCAAAGGGGGCTGGGACAGCCAGCAGGTGAAAACCCAGGTAGAGCAGACCCTGCGTAGCTGGTTTGATGGAACACTTCTGGGCCAGGATATCCTGCTGGCCCGGCTGGGCAATATTGTATATAATTGCGAAGGAGTGGAAAATTATGCGATCCTTTCTCCGGCTGCCGATCTGGCGGTGGAGAAGGACGTGCTGCCCACACTGGGGACGCTGCAGGTGGAGGGGATGCCATGAGCCACGCCGCTTATTTGCGGGAGCTGCTGCGCCCCCTGGGAGTTTATGACCTGAGCGCGCCCTTTAACGGCGGGGAACTGGATGCCCAGGGAGAGGCACTGGACCAGTGTATGCAGCGCCTGGAGGAGATCCAAAGGGAGAGCTCCCTGATGACGGCCCAGGATTGGGGGCTGGAACACATTGCCCGGCTTCTGGTACGCCGGCCGGTGGCCACCGATCCCCGTGCCTTGGGCGCTGCTCTGGCTGCACTGCTGCGCATTGGCGGGGACAGCTTTACCCTGGAGGCCATCAACGACACGATCTCCGGTTGTGGGGTGCCCGCCCTGGTGAAGGAACTGGGAGTGGGGCAAGTGGCCGTCTTTTTCCCTGGGATTGCCGGAGAACCTCCTGGCTTTCAGGAGCTGAAGGTGATTATCGAGGACATTTTGCCCGCCCACCTGGGGATTGTTTATAAGTTCTGGTTTATCACCTGGGAGGAGCTAGAAGAAAAATTCCCCACCTGGCAGTCCATTGAGGAGAAAAAGTTTAGCTGGAATGATCTGGAGACCAGCGTGGACTGAGCACCTTTCTATGAAAAAATCCCGTGGAGCCCATAGCTCCACGGGATTTTTGTATGTAGAGAAATCAGGCCTTGTTCTGGGCCTCCACCAGACGCACACCGCAGTACTGCTCCCGCAGCTTTGGCTTTTCGATCTTGCCGGTGGGGTTGCGGGGGACGTCGGCAAAAATGATCTTCCGGGGGCGCTTGTACCGGGGCAGGTCCATGCAGAATTGGTTGATTTCGCTTTCGGTGCAGGTCATGCCGTCTTTGATTTGGATGATGGCAGCGGCGATCTCACCCAGGCGCTTGTCTGGCAGGCCAATGACGGCCACATCGTGGATCTTGGGGTAGGCGGAGAGGAAGTCCTCGATCTGTACGGGGTAGAGATTTTCACCGCCGGAGATGATCACATCCTTCTTCCGGTCTACCAGGAAGTAGAAGCCGTCCTCATCCTGGCGGGCCATATCTCCGGTATGGAGCCAGTCGTCTTTCAGGACCTCGGCGGTGGCTTCGGGGTTGTGGTAGTAGCACACCATCACGCCCGGACCCTTGACGCACAGCTCGCCTACTTCACCCTGAGGAACGGGAACGTCCTGTTCGTCCACGATCTTGACCTTCCAGCCATAGCCGGGTACGCCGATGGCACCCACCTTGTCAATGTGATCCATGCCCAGGTGGACGCAGCCCGGACCGGTGGACTCGGACAGGCCGTAGTTGGTGTCATACTTGTGGTGGGGGAAGTAGCCCATCCAGTGTTTGATGAGGGAGGGGGGCACCGGCTGGGCGCCGATGTGCATAAGCCGCCACTGGGAGAGCTGGTAGTCCTCAATTTTCAGATCCCCCCGGTCCAGAGCGGCCAGGATGTCCTGGCACCAGGGCACCAGCAGCCACACGATGGTACACCGTTCGGAGGAGACGGCCTCAAAGATGGCCTGGGGGGAGTTGCCCTTTAGAAGCACGGCCTTGCTGCCGGTAAACAGGGAGCCGAACCAGTGCATTTTGGCCCCTGTGTGGTAGAGGGGTGGAATGCATAAAAATACATCCTCGTGGGAGGTCTCGTGGTGGATGGCCTCCATCCGGGCGGACTGGGCCAGGGCGTGGTGCTTGAGCAAAATGGCCTTGGGAAATCCGGTGGTGCCGGAGGAGTAGTAAATGGCGGCCTCATCCTCGTCGTCAATGAGCACCTTGGGGGCCATGGAGGAGCAGTTGGCGGTGGCCCGGTGGTAATCCTCGGCAAAGGAGGGGCAGGTGTCGCCCACAAAGAAGAGCAGCATCTGGTGGGAGATCTTGGGGACAATGGTCTCCACACGGCCGATAAATTCCGGGCCGAAGAACAGCACGTCCACATCCGCCAGCTTCAGGCAGTAGTCGATTTCTTCGGAGGTGTAGCGGAAGTTGAGGGGCACCGCGATGGCCCCGGACTTTAAAATACCGAAGTAGATGGGCAGCCACTCCAGGCAGTTCATCAGCAAAATGGCTACCTTCTGTCCCTTGCGGATGCCCCGACTCAAAAGCATATTAGCCACCCGGTTGGCCTTTTCGTCAAAGACGGACCAGGTGATCTCCCGGCGGTAGGGAGCGGAGGAGGTGGGCTGGATGAGCTCGTACTCCTTCCAGGTGACCCGCTGCTGCTCCTGGATTTCGGGGTTGATTTCCACCAGGGCGCTTTCCTCGCCGTAGAGCTTGCTGTTGCGCTCCAGCAAATCGGTAATAGGCATAGCCGATCCTTCCTTTCAAACCGGGCGAGCCCGGAAACACTTCGCTGAGTTTAAGCTTTAAACCGTTGAAGTATCATAACTGATTTTTTCCAAAATGTCAAGGCCCCCTGGAGAAGAAACTGAGGGAAAAAAGACGGTACCCACGAAAAAAATTTAAAATTTTTTCTTGACAAATGACTTTGGGGGTGTATAATGCAACCATCAAAAGCGTTGACGAAGACAAAGTAGAACGCAGTATTCAGCTGATCAGAGAGTTCCCGGTTGGTGCGAGGGGCGCGGCTGTGTGTTTGAAATTTCATCTTCCGAGCTGTCCGAGGAACGGCCAGATGGCTAAGTAGAGCGGAACGGGGCCTCCCGTTACAGGGGCAGGGTATTGTTGGATACCCGCTGAGGTCGCCTTCGTGAGTGGGCGGCAAATAGAGGTGGTACCGCGGGAACGGATTTTCTCGTCCTCTGTTTGATCTATGGCGGATCAGGCAGGGGTTTTTTTGTACCCATTTTCGGGAAAGGGCCTTTACCTTTACGCTTTTGTGTGCTACACTTTAAGGGAGTAAATTACCCCTAGGGGAAAAAGGAGTGGTACCATGGCGAAATTGGATAAGCGCCCCAGAAGCATGGCCCTGTATGAGACCATTTTGAAGCTGAAGGACCTGGACGAGTGCTGCCGGTTTTTTGACGACCTGTGCACCCCCACGGAGCTGCGCTCCTTAGAGCAGCGCTTTGACGTGGCAGTCTACCTCCAGCAGGGGCTGGTCTATCTGGATATTCTGGAAAAGACCGGCGCCAGCAGCGCCACCATCAGCCGGGTCCGCCGGTCTATGCTGGACAACGGCGCGGGCGGGGTCATGCAGGAGGTCATCATTCGGGAGGGCCTGGGAAACAAGACGGAAGAGGAATAAATCTGCGGATGTTTAGAAAGTAGGGAAGCAAGATGAAAGAACTGATGTTGGGCAACGCCGCCGTTGCCCGAGGCCTGTATGAGGCGGGGTGCTGTGTGATCTCCAGCTATCCCGGCACCCCCAGCACTGAGATCACCGAGGAGGCCGCCAAGTACGACGAGATCTACTGTGAGTGGGCTCCCAACGAGAAGGTGGCCATGGAGGCGGCCTTTGGCGCGTGCCTGGCTGGCAAGCGCTCCTTCTGCGGCATGAAGCATGTGGGTCTGAACGTGGCTGCCGACCCCCTGTACACCATGTCCTACACCGGTGTGAACGCCGGAATGGTCATCGGTGTGGCCGACGATGCGGGCATGCACTCCTCTCAGAACGAGCAGGACTCCCGCCACCACGCCATCGCCTCCAAGGTGCCTATGCTGGAGCCCAGCGACTCTGAGGAGTCTCTGGAGTTTGCCAAGCTGGCCTATGAGCTCTCCGAGGAGTTTGACACCCCTGTGCTGCTGAAGATGTGCACCCGCGTAGCCCACTCCCAGTCTCTGGTGGAGACTTCTCCCCGTGTGGAGCGGGCGGTAAAGACCTATGAGAAGAACATCGCCAAGTATGTGATGATGCCCGGCAATGCCATCCGCCGCCACCCAGTGGTGGAGGAGCGCACCCGGAAGCTTCAGGAGTGGGCGGAGACCGCCCCCATCAACCGCGTGGAGATGGGCGGCACGAAGATGGGTATCATTACCTCCTCCACCTCCTACCAGTATGTGAAGGAAGTCTTCGGCGACAGCGTGTCCGTGCTGAAGCTGGGCATGGCCAACCCCCTGCCTGTGAAGCTCATCCGGGATTTTGCCAGCAAGGTAGAGAAGCTTGTGGTGGTGGAGGAGCTGGACCCCATCATTGAAACCCACTGCCGCAGCCTGGGGCTGGAGGTCACCGGCAAGGACGCCCTGCCTATGGAGGGTGAGTTCTCCCAGAATCTGGTGGCCCAGAAGCTGGGCGGCACCGTCCACACCGGCAAGGCTCTCGCCGATGTGATTCCGCCCCGGCCCCCGGTCATGTGCGCCGGCTGCCCCCACCGGGGACTGTTCTATACCTTAAATAAAAACAAGTGCACCGTCCTGGGTGACATCGGCTGCTACACCCTGGGCGCGGTGGCCCCCCTGTCCGCCATGGACATGACCTTGTGCATGGGCGGTTCCATCTCCGCCATCCACGGCTTCAACAAGGCCCTGGGGGAGGAGAGCGAGGGCAAGACGGTGGCCGTCATCGGCGACTCCACCTTTATGCATTCCGGCATGACCGGCCTTGCCAACATCGCCTACAACCAGTCCAATTCCACCGTCATCATCCTGGACAACTCTATTACCGGCATGACCGGCCACCAGCAGAACCCTACCACCGGCTATAACATCAAGGGTGACCCCGCCGGCAAGATCGACCTGGAGCAGCTGTGCAAGGCCATGGGCTTTCACCGGGTGCGGGTGGTGGACCCCTATGACCTGAAGGCCTGTGACCAGGCGGTGAAGGAGGAGCTGGCAGCCAAGGAGCCCTCGGTGATCATCTCCCGCCGGCCCTGCGCTCTGCTCAAGTACGTCAAGCACAGCGCCCCCCTGAAGGTCAACGTGGACAAGTGCGTGGGCTGCAAGAGCTGCATGAAGATCGCCTGCCCCGCCATCTCCATGAAGGAGGGCAAGGCCCATGTGGACAACACCCTGTGTGTGGGCTGCGGCGTGTGTGAGCAGCTGTGTCCCGTGGGGGCCTTTGAGAGTACCGGCAAGGAGGGTTAAGAGATGGAAACCAAAAATATTATGATCGTGGGCGTGGGGGGCCAGGGCTCCCTGCTGGCCAGCAAGCTGCTGGGCCACCTGCTGATGGAGCAGGGCTATGATGTGAAGGTATCTGAGGTCCACGGCATGAGCCAGCGGGGCGGCAGCGTGGTCACCTATGTGCGCTATGGAGACAAGGTCAATTCCCCCGTCATCGACAAGGGAGAGGCCGACTACATCGTCTCCTTTGAGCTGCTGGAGGCCGCCCGGTGGCTGGAGTACTTAAAGCCTGACGGACAGATCGTCACCTCCACCCAGCAGATCGACCCCATGCCCGTCATCACCGGGGCCGCCCAGTACCCTGAGAACCTGGTGGAGAAGATGAAGGCCGCCGGAGCCAAGGTAGACGCCCTGGACTGCCTGAAACTGGCCGAGGAAGCCGGGTCCTCCAAGGCGGTGAACATCGTGCTCATGGGCCGGCTGTCCCACTATTTCGACCTGCCCGAGGAGGCCTGGCAGGCTTCCCTGGAGGCCATGGTGCCGCCCAAGTTCCTGGAGCTCAACAAGAAGGCCTTCCAGCTGGGCAAAAACGCCTGAGAGCGGTTTCGAGAAATCTGAACATATAAAAACTATTCCGAAAGGACTGATACCCATGGAAAGATATTACCAGCCTGAAATTGAGTGCGCCTCACGGGAGCAGATCAAAGCCTGGCAGGACGAGCGCCTGGTCAAGCAGGTGCGCCACGTGTGGGACAACGTGCCCTACTACCGCAAGAAGATGGAGGAGAAGGGGCTGACCCCCGACGACATCAAATCCACGGATGACCTCTATAAGCTGCCCTTTGTGACCAAGGCCGACCTGCGGGAAGCTTATCCCTATGGCCTGGTGGCAAAGCCTCTGAAGGACTGCGTGCGCATCCAGTCCACCTCCGGCACCACCGGCAAGCGCGTAGTGGCCTTCTACACCCAGCACGATATCGATCTGTGGGAGGATTGCTGCGCCCGTGCCATCGTGGCCGCCGGCGGCACCGACGAGGATGTGTGCCAGGTGTCCTACGGCTACGGCCTGTTCACCGGCGGCCCCGGCCTCAACGGCGGCAGCCACAAGGTGGGCTGCCTCACCATCCCCACCTCCTCGGGCAACACCGAGCGGCAGATCATGTTCATCCGGGACCTGAACGCCACCATCCTGTGCTGCACCCCCTCCTACGCCGCCTACATCGGCGAGACCATGAAGGAGATGGGCCTCACCCCCGACCAGATCCCCCTGAAGGCGGGCATCTTCGGCGCCGAGGCCTGGAGCGAGGAGATGCGCCAGGACATCCAGAATACTCTGGGGATTAAAGCCTATGATATTTACGGTTTGACCGAGCTCTCCGGCCCCGGCGTGGCCTTCGAGTGCTCCGCCCAGAGCGGCATGCACATCAACGAGGACCACTTCATTGCCGAGATCATCGACCCCGAGACCGGGGAGGTGCTGCCTGAGGGCAGCAAAGGCGAGCTGGTGTTCACCTCCATCACCAAGGAGGCCTTCCCCCTGCTGCGCTACCGCACCCGTGACATCTGTATGCTCACACGGGAGAAGTGCTCCTGCGGCCGTACCCATGTGAAGATGTGCAAACCCATGGGCCGCTCCGACGATATGCTCATCATCCGGGGCGTCAACGTCTTCCCGTCCCAGATCGAGACCGTGCTGCTGAACCACGGCTATCCCGCCAACTACCAGATCATCGTGGACCGGGTGAAGTCCACCGACACCCTGGACGTCCAGGTGGAGATGACCCCCGAGATGTTCACCGACAACCTGGGCGAGATCGACCGCCGGCAGAAGGAGCTGGTGGACGGCCTGCGCTCCATGCTGGGTCTGGCCGCCAAGGTCACCCTGGTGGCTCCCAAGTCCATTGTCCGCAGCGAGGGCAAGGCCGTTCGTGTCATCGACAAGCGCAAGATTTAAAAGGGGGAGCGAGTATGAATATCAAGCAGATCTCTGTCTTTTTGGAGAACAAGCCCGGCGCCCTGTACGCCATGACCGGTGTGCTGGCCCAGAACCAGGTGGACCTGCGGGCCCTGAGCGTGGCCGAGACCAAGGATTTCGGCATCGTGCGTATGATTGCCGACGATGTGTACAAAGCCACCACCGTCCTCAAGGAGGCGGGCTACATCCACTCCATCACCCCTGTGCTGGGGGTGGCCATTGCCGACGTGCCCGGCGGGCTCAACCGGGTGCTCCAGGTGCTCACGGACGCGAAGGTGAATGTGGAGTATATGTACGCCTTCCTGGGGGGCAAGAAGGCCGACCACGCCTACATGGTCTTCCGGGTGGAGAACAACGAGGCGGCCACCGCCGCCCTGGCTGCACGGGGCATTAAGACCGTGGAGCAGGAGGAAATGGATACCCTGTAAATCATTTGAGATGAGTGCCAAGCCACTTGTTTAAGAGCATAAAGACGGCCGCCGGATGATCCGGCGGCCGTTTTTTATGTTTTGCTTACAGCCCGATGGAGGTAATGACCTCCTTGAGCTGGGCGGCGGAGGCCAAAAGAGCCTGGTGTTCGTCCCGGTCCAGGGGGATCTCCAGCACCTGCTCCACTCCGTCCTTGCCCACAATGGAGGGGATACTCAGGCACAGACCCTCCAGGCCGTACTGGCCGGAGAGGGGAACGGAAACGGGGAGCATGGCATGCTCGTTTTTCACAATGCACTCGGCGATCCGGGCCACGGCCATGGCGATGCCGTAGTAGGTGGCCCCCTTGCGCTGGATGATCTCATAGGCGCTGTCCCGCACCTCGTGGTAGATCTTGTCCAGCAGCTCCTTGCGGTTTTCGATGCCCTTCAGGCGGCAGAACTGGTCCAGGTCGATGCTGGAGATGTTGGCGCTGCTCCACACGGCCAGCTCGCTGTCTCCGTGCTCACCGATGACGGCGGCGTGGACGTTGCGGCTGTCCACTCCCAGCTCCTGGCTGAGCAGGTACTTGAGCCGGGCGGTGTCCAGCACGGTGCCCGAGCCGATCACCCGGTTGGCGGGCAAGCCGGAGAGCTTCCAGGCGGCGTAGGTGAGCACATCCACGGGGTTTGCCACCACCAGAAGGATACCCTGGAAGTTCCGGCTGGTGAGCTCGGGGAGAATGCTCTTTAAAATAGCCACATTCTTGCCGATCAGGTCCAGGCGGGTCTCGCCGGGCTTCTGGTTGGCTCCGGCGGTGAGGATGACCATGGCACAGTCGGCCACGTCGTCATAGGTGCCTGCATAGATCTTCATGGAGGCGGCATAGGGCAGGCCGTGGCTTAAATCCATGGCCTCGCCCTCGGCCTTTTCCCGGTTGGCGTCGATGAGCACCAGCTCGGAGTAGAGGCCCCGCTGCATAAGGCTGAAGGCGATGGACGCCCCCACAAATCCACAGCCAATGACTGCCGCTTTTCTCACATTTACCATAGTACCCAGCTCCTTTTAAAGTAAACCCACGGTCACGTTGTGTGTCCGCTTACGGAATGGTCCGAAGCAAACAAAAATAGTACAGTTTGATCTAGTTTGTCCGGTTTTTTCCGGCTCATTCTTTTCTGTAAATATCCTATCAAAATAGTGGGTAATTAGCAAGAGAAAATACAGAAAAAAGCCTACAAAAATTTCCTACTATTTTGATGGGTTATGTGGGAGTGTACAAAAAAGACTGGCGAAATTTGGAAGCTCCCGGAGCTGGCTCCCCTTGACAGAATAGGTTTATTCTGATAAACTTCAAGCAACAAGAGGTTTATTAGAATAAACTTAGAGGAGGCGGAACCATGGAGAAGCTCTTTGAAGGGGAATATAAGCTCATGGAGGTGCTGTGGGACAGCGGGGAAGTGAATTCCACCCGTCTGGTGGAGCTGTGCCGGGAAAAGCTGGGGTGGAACAAGTCCACCACTTATACCGTCCTGCGCAAGCTCAAGCACAAGGGGGCGGTGCGCCATGAGGATGCCACGGTTACCCCGGTCCTCACCCGTCAGGCTGCCATCCAGGCCCAGGGGGAGGAGCTGGTGGAGCGGGTAGGCGGCCTGTCCCTGTTTATGACCGCCTTTCTGAGCGGGCGAAAGCTGACAAAAGAAGAGGCGGAGGAGCTTAAAAACCTCATTGATGAAAAAATGGGGGAGGGTTAAGCCGTGACGGCTTTTCTTCAGTTTATGGGACAGCTTGGAATTGCCTATCTGAACATGGGGATCGTCCTGGGGTTTACCTTTGGGGCCCTGATCCTGCTGCGGCCGGTAACCGGGCGGCTGCTGCGGCCCAAACATCAGGTGTGGCTGTGGTTCGCGGGATGGTATGTGGGCTTTTTGGCCCAGTTCTATGATATCTTGGGCCGGAGAGTGCGCCTTCCCTTTTCGTTCCGGGACCTGGTGATCCCACGGGTACAGGTGCGGGGCGGAGACCGGGCGATGCCGTTATACATAGCGGAACAAGCGGGGGAGGGGCCCACGCTGGTTTTGCCGGGTGGGGTGGAAGCATCCCTTCCGGACGATGTATTTGAAACACTTCTGCTGGTAATTGGAGTGATTTGGCTTGTGGTTTTGGTGGCTGCCACGGTCTGGTACACAATACAGGGGCGGAAGCTGCGGCGGCTGAGCCGACAGGGGGAGCGGATGGACCCGGAGACCATGAAGCGGTATGGCATTACCGAAGAACGGGTGGCGGTGCGCCTGTGCGAGGGCCTGCCCGCCAGCTTTGTCCGCGCAGGGCATGACACCGGCTGGGGAGACAAGGTGAGCAATGTAATCTGCCTGCAGAAGGAGCTGCCCGAGCGGCAGCTTCGCCTGGTATTGCTCCATGAAATAGAACACATCCGCCTCCACCATATCTGGTACAAAACCACCATTGTGGCGGTGCTGACCGCTTTTTACTGGTGGAACCCTGTGCTGTGGCTGGCTTACCGGTTCACCTGCCGGGACATGGAGCTGGCCTGTGACGAGGCGGTATTGGAGCAGTTGGAACCTGCCCAGCGCCGGGAGTATGCCCACACCCTGGTGGAGCTGGGGTCGGGACGGCACCTGTGGGGGAGCGTGACCTCCTTCGGAGAGTGCGATGCCGCCCTGCGGGTGCGCCGGGCGGCCGTCTGGAAGCGCTGGGGGGAAAACCGCACGGGGCTGTCCGCGATGCTTGTGGTGGCTCTGATGCTGTTTTTCTACTGCGGCGGCCCGGTGAGCGTCAGCGGGTATGTGGATGCCACCACGGAAGACTGGAACGCCTATTACCAGAGTATGGTATGGGTGGAAGAGACACAGGAGTTTTTGGAAAACCCCCAGTGGCAGCCCAAGGAGATCTGGAGCCGGGCCGAGGAGCGGCTGCTGGTGCTGGATACAGAGGATCAGTGGTATTCCCTGGGCTTTTATTGGAACGGGGAGGAATATTACCTGGGCCGGGCCAATCCCATGGAGCGGGCCTTCCACGACGGCTATACCCGGCTTGGGTGAACTGCGCGTAAGGCTGTGGGGTAAGGTGGAACAAGGAAACCGTACAATTCGCCGGCACAGGAACGCAGGGAGGGATAGGCTGTGATCATCGTGCTTTCCTCTGTGGGGAGGATGGGAATTACCATTGTGAATGTGGGATTGTTCATGGGTTTTGCCTTCGGGGCCCTGATCCTGCTGCGGCCGGTGACGAGGCGGCTCCTGCGGCCCCGGCACCAGGTTTGGCTGTGGTTTGTGGGGTGGTATATGGGATATATGTTTACGCTGTTTGATGCGCTGGGCTCGTGGCTCCCCATCCCCTATACCTTCCGGGCACTGGTGACCCCACGCGTGGCGGAGCAGGGATTCTACAACTACCCCATGTATATTTCCGTTGGGAGGAATGAACCGCCCTCCCTTATGCTGCCCGGCGGCGCAGAGTTTCCCCTGTCCTCCGACCTCTTTGAACGGCTGCTGCCAGTGGTCGGTGTGGTGTGGGTGACCGCATTGACTGCGACTATGGTCTGGTACACAATACAGGGGCGGAAGCTGCGGCGGCTGAGCCGACAGGGGGAGCGGATGGACCCGGAGACCATGAAGCGGTATGGCATTACCGAAGAACGGGTGGCGGTGCGCCTGTGCGAGGGCCTGCCCGCCAGCTTTGTCCGCGCAGGGCATGACACCGGCTGGGGAGACAAGGTGAGCAATGTAATCTGCCTGCAGAAGGAGCTGCCCGAGCGGCAGCTTCGCCTGGTATTGCTCCATGAAATAGAACACATCCGCCTCCACCATATCTGGTACAAAACCACCATTGTGGCGGTGCTGACCGCTTTTTACTGGTGGAACCCTGTGCTGTGGCTGGCCTACCGGCTCACCTGCCGGGATATGGAGCTGGCCTGTGACGAGGCGGTGCTGGAGGAGCTGGATCCCGTGGAGCGCCGGGAGTACGTCCGTACCCTGGTGGAGCTGGGGTCGGGGCGGCACCTGTGGGGGAGCGTGACCTCCTTCGGAGAGTGCGATGCCGCCCTGCGGGTGCGCCGGGCGGTGAACTGGAAGCCCAGTGGGATTTTCGTTCAGAATGCTTCCCTGATTCTGGCTGTTGTCTTGGCGGTGTTTTTCTTCTGCGGCAGCCCCTCTTATGACCGACGGATTGAGGAGAAAACGGCGGAACCGGCGTGGTCGGACTTTTTAGCCGGGGGGGTCTGGGCCCAGGCGGTGCCCGACCAGGTGGGAGAACCCAAGGAGGTCTGGAGCCGCATGGACCGGCAGCTGGTGGTGCTGGGAGAGGATGACAAGTGGTATACGGTCACCTTCTCCTGGTGGTCTGGGGCTGGACAGTACTACAGCCGCATTGAGACCGCCCCGATAGAGCAGCCCTCCCTGGAGGGCTATACCCGGATCGCCTGAACAAGGGACGCAGGGTGCGAGACGATTCCGAGGAATAAGGAGGGAACGGCTGTGGCGTTTTTTTCATGGTTTTTGATTCTGTGCGTGAACTGCGGCTTGCTGGTGGGGATGGTCATGGGGGTGCTGCTCCTGCTGCGGCCGGTGACGGTGCGGCTGCTCACCCCTGGACAGCGCACCTTTCTGTGGGGAGCGGGGTGGTTTATGGGCTTTGCACCAAACTCGGTGCTGATCTACTCTCTGCTCCCGCTGCCCTTTCCCACCTTTCCGGACCTGGTGGTGCCCCGAGCGGAGAATGGATATCCCATGTTTCTGCCCCTCATCCGGGAGGCTGGGGACTACCATGTGGCTTTTCCTGGGGAAGCGGCGGTGCCCGTCTCCGTTTCTGACATGACTATTCTGGTACTGGGGGTGTTGGGAATCCTCTACATGGTGGGGGTGTTGGCCTGCTCCATCCGGGTTGACATGCGGGTTCGGCGGCTGGCCCGGTCCGGAGAACCGTTAAGCCGGGAACAATACGACAGCCTGGGGATGGAAAAGGACCATGATATCGTCGTCCGCCTGTGCCCGAACCTGCCCACCAGCTTTGTCATCCGCAGCTTGGGAAGACATGAGATTGCCCTCCAGCGGGAGCTGAGCCGGGAGCAGATGCGCCTGGTTCTCCTCCACGAGTGGGAGCATGTGAATTGCCATGACCCCTGGCTCCAGGGACTGATGACCACCTCCCTGTCCTTCTACTTCTGGAACCCCATCCTCTGGGCGGCCTATTACTTCACCCGGCGGGACATGGAGCTGGCCTGCGACCGGCGGGTGCTCCGCCGTTTGAAAGAGGAGGAGCGGCGGGTTTACGCCCGCACTCTGGTGGAGCTGGCCAGTGACAAGCCTGTGTTTGGTGGGCTGACCACCTTTGGAGAGTGTGATGCTGCCCTGCGGGTCAAGGAGGTGACCCGGTGGGAGCCGGAGGACGAGCGCGATAAGCTGGAACCCCGGCGGATCTTCAGCTGGATGGTAGTGATCACGCTGATCGTTGCCCTTACGCTGGGCGGTCCGAGGGACAAGGTGCTGCCCCAGGATGTGTGGATGGATTTACGTGAGATTGGGGCCTGGAGCGTGTTGGAGCAGGAGCTGGCGGAAGAGGGAGCTGTGCTGGCGCAAAATACCCCAGTGTGGATGGAGGGGGATCATGTCTTTGTCACGCTCTACTTTCCGGACAGCGCCGGAAACTGGTGGCAGGCTCTGGTGCGCAGATACCTTTATCATGGCGGCGTGGAGGCCCACCTGAGCCGTTGCAGCGGTGCCCCGGAGCTGGAGGGGTGTGTCCCGGCTGTGTGGAGCCAAAACGAATAAAAGAGTCCCGAGAACCATAGGTTCTCGGGACTTTCTTGGTTATTCGGGGAATTTTTCCTGCCTGCGCTGGACCAGGTGCTCCATCATGCCCCGGTCAAAGGACAGACAGCAGCCGAAGGGGTCGATCACAAAGCCCGCTGCCCGGCCGTCTTGCAGGACCATTTTGGCGTAGTCTGGAAAGGAGAGGACCAGGGTTTGCTGATTTCTGGGCCCACAGAGCTTCCGAAGCTCCTCCCAGCTGGTGAAGGCGGGGAAAAAGGGCTGATTGCTCTGGTTGGGCAGCAGCTGGAACTGAATGGTGGCCTCCTGGCCGGGGGCTTCTTCCCCAGGAGCGGGGGTGATGGTCACCGGGGCGAGAAAACGGGCGGTGGAAATGACCAGATCCAGTACCGCCTCCCGGCTCTCCCGGCTCTGCTCCTGGTTCATCCGCGCCACGGCACTTAGCAGCTCCGGGTTGGTGATGGGCTTTGCTTGCTCCATAAATGGACCTCCCAACGATGATTTTTCCTTATTGTACTACGAAATGAGCCCTGGGACAACCATTTTCCCCTGGACAAGGGGAGCTGGCTGTGGTAAGATACCTGCGACGAGTTTATACCATCTCGTCCAAGCACGAAGCGTCTGAGCCGTTGCAAGCAGCGAGCCTGGACCGAAGCGAAAACCAAAACCCAGGGCCGCCGGGGCGGACCGGTTTTGGTTTGAGTCGGAGGGAAGGGGAGCGTTGCGAGCAGGCGAGGCGTGACCGGGGGAGAACCCCGCGTGTTCGTTCGGCCCACGGGCCGTTCTCTAAATAAAAAATGGAGGTTTTTTTATGTCCAAAATGTCCCTTCGCAACCTGACCCTGGCTGCGGTGCTGGCGGCGGTATACGCCGTTTTGACCGTAGCCCTCCCGGTTCCCCAGTATGGAGCCATCCAACTGCGGGTGGCCGAGGCCATGACGGTACTGCCCTTCCTGTTCCCCGCCGCTACGCCGGGGCTTTTTGTGGGCTGCTTCATCGCCAACCTGTTTTCTCCCTATCCTCTGGACATCCTGTGCGGCTCCATGGCCACCCTGCTGGCTTGCATGGTCACCCAGCGCATGCCCAACCGCTATCTGGCCTCCCTGCCTCCGGTGGTGTTCAATATGATCATCGTGGGTGCGGAGATTGCCTGGTTTGAGACTGGATTCGGCCCCGGCTTCTGGTCTGCTTACGCCTTTAACGCTGTGACTGTTGGCGTGGGTGAGCTGGCCGCCTGCTTTATCCTGGGCCAGCTGCTGCTGTCCGCCCTGCCCAGAGTGGAGTCCCTGCGCCCCTATATTCCGGAAAAGCGGCTGCATGCTGTCTTACGGTAAAGAACAAGTTACAAAAACTACCCAGCCGGCAGCTTGTACGGACTTTGGACTGCATGGGCCGTACGAAGCCCCTGGCAAAAGATTTATAATGATAATCAGAGAGGCACCGCTTGTGCGGTGCCTCTCCTGGTTTTCTAAGATTCGTTTGTTCCCTTGTGGGGGTGAATGCCGCGCTGGCCCTGCCGTTCGGGGTCTGCTTTGCACGGGCGCTGGAACGGCAGCGATCATCCGGAGATCTGGTTGAGGTCGTAGGGCGTGGTCTGATATACGTAGTAGTTGAGCCAGTTGGTGTAGAAAAGCTGCCCGGAGGAGCGCCAGCGGACCACCGGCTCCTGACCTGCATCATCGTTGGGGAAGTAGTTTTTGGGCACATCAATGGGCAGCCCCTTGTCCTTGTCACGGAAATATTCCCTTGCCAGGGTGTCCTGGTCATACTCCGGGTGGCCGGTGATGAAGAAACGGCGGTTGTCCTCGCTCTTCACGGCAAAGACTCCAGCCTCTTTGGACACAGCCAGCAGCTCCAGCTCAGGCACCTTTAAAATATCCTCCACATGGTTCTCTGTGTGACGGGAGTGGGGGATAAAGAACTCGTCATCAAAGCCGCGGAACAGGGGGGACTGCTTTTTTACCGCCGTGTGGGAGAATACGCCAAAGAGCTTTTTGGGCAGGGAGTATTTGGGAATATTATAGTGGTAATAAAGCCCGGCCTGGGCACCCCAGCACACATGGAGAGTAGCGTGGACATGGGTGCGGGTCCATTCCATAATCTCACACAGCTCCGGCCAGTAATCCACGTCAGTAAAATCCATGTTCTCCACCGGAGCACCGGTGATGATCATGCCGTCAAAGCGCCGCTCCCGAATCTGGTCAAAGGTAGTATAAAAGGAAGAGAGATGATCCGCGTCGGTGTTGCGAGAGGTGTGGCTGGACATCTGGAGCAGCTCTACCTGAATCTGAAGAGGGGTGTTGGACAGCTTTCGAAGCAGCTGAGTCTCCGTCACGATTTTGGTGGGCATGAGATTTAAAATTAAGAGATTCAACGGGCGCATATCCTGGTGGATGGCCCGGTACTCAGTCATAACAAAGATGTTCTCCCCTTCCAGAGTCGCTCTGGCGGGCAGAGAGTCGGGAATCTTGATGGGCATGGTGGTCCCTCCTGCCGATTTACATATATAAATGTGGATAAAATAAGGGTATCACAAGTAATGTGCTTCCGCAAGAGGAAATCCTGCGGGCAAATGTCCGCCAGCTGTGGAATTCCGTAGGTAGGACTGCCTGAAACACGAAGAATGTGGAAAAAAATCAAAAAACTTGAAAAAAGGTGTTGACAAGCGGGAGAGATTTTGCTATTATAAGCGAGCGCTTCCGGCACGGGGCCCTGAAAGTCCTGGGAGAGAGGCGTTTGAGGATTTCGGTAAGGAATCAAGCCGGTCCGGCACTTGAAAATCAGTTTGGAAAACTTG
This sequence comes from uncultured Oscillospiraceae bacterium, assembly GCA_944385035.1. GTDB lineage: Bacteria > Bacillota > Clostridia > Oscillospirales > Oscillospiraceae > Lawsonibacter. The sequence continues at coordinate 165,083 of CALWVV010000005.1, forward strand.
AAAAAGTGCTTGACAAATGATTCCAACGGTGATATCCTCTATAAGCTGTCCGCGAGGGCAGCGGTCACCACGAAGGTTTCTCCATGAAGAGCACAAAAAAGTTTG
>CALWVV010000006.1 GCA_944385035.1 uncultured Oscillospiraceae bacterium
CAAAACAAATACCTAAGTACCAGACCATCCCACACAGATTGCAATATACATTTATGAGTGATTTCCTTCGTGGAACCTGACTCTTGGCAGCCCCGCCCGTTTCAGCACCCGGTGGAGCATGTGGAGAACGCTGTCCGGGGAGATGGGACCGCCGTTAGGGGATGGGAACACCCAGGGGCTGCTGCCCACTTTTTTCTTCTGTTCTAACAGAACGCTTACCGTATCTTCCGCCAATGGCAGAGTGCGGTAAGCGTTTTTTGTTTTCAGGGGCGCCTCCACCACCTCGCCGTTGATTCTCGCCACTTGCCGTTTAACCCGGAGGTCGCCCCGCTCCAAATCAAGGTCCTCCCACTTAAGGCCCAGCAGTTCTCCTCTTCTCAATCCGGTGACCAGCTCCAGGTAGTAGAGCTCGAACACCCCGCTCTCCCTGGCCTCCCGCAGGAAGGACCGGAGCTGCTCTACCGGCAGGGTCTTCATCTCCCGGTGCTCCACCTTTGGCAGGGCGCAGCCCTCCGTCGGGTTGGTAAGGATGATCCGCTGCTCCTGGGCCAGTTTTAAGGCAGAGGACAGAATTTGATGGATGTTCCGCACTGTCTTGGCACTGAGCCCCTTGGGCTGTCCCTTGGCCTCCAGTCGGTCTACCCGGCCTTTGGTCAGCAGCTTTTTGTAAAACTTCTGCAAGTCCAGAGCGGTGAGCTTTTCCAGCGGAATGTCTCCGATGTTGGGAACTATGTGATTGTCGATGTAGCCCTGGTAGGTCTGGTGGGAGGAGGGCCGGACTTTGATCTTAGCGTAGTCCTCAAACCATACCTCCATCCACTCTCCCACGGTATACTTCCCAACTTTTGTCTGGTCCAAAGCTTGCGTCTCCTTAATAGCAGACTTCAGTTTCTCCTTGACCTCTGCCTGGGTTTTACCCAGTACATTCTTGTAGATGGCCTTGCCGGTCTCCGGGTCATGCCCCGCTGTGTACCGACCCTCCCAGCGGCCGTCTTTTCGTTTCCGGATACTTCCCTCGCCGTTAGCCCGTTTTTTAGCCATCTCTATTCACCTCCCGTTCCATAATCTCACAGGCTCGCCGCTCTTCCTCCTTTTGGAAGGAGTACAGGCCATCCGCCTCCAGCTCCCTGGCAATCCCCCAGGCCAGCTTAAATCCGGCTGTGAAGCTGGCCAGAGAGGTTTCCTCCCGCAGCAGGTTTTGCGCGTCCACCAGCTGCATCAATTTGCGCCGCTGCAGCTTGTCCAGGCAGTCCCGCACCTCCTGGCGGGTTTGCTCAATTTCCTCCTCCAGCTCTGAGAAGTCCGGCTCTCGGCAGAATCGCTGGTGCAGAGCGGTCATGTAGTCATTCATTGTGTGTCGCCTCCTTGTCAGCAACACACAATACCCCAACCAGCAGACAATAGCCAGGGCAAACGAGCAGAGTTATCAGAATCGTAACAAATTTGCTCTCCGTCTTATCATTGTTAACACCGTACTATTTTCTGCGCCCTTTTCTTTTGTTTTGCGGCGCAATTTTTGAGGTCTCTCCGCCCCAACTCCGGACCAATTCCCCGTGACACTAAGGGTTCAGGGAAACACAACCCCAGAAGAGCAGAATTTTACCGTTCACAACCCCGCCCCGCAGGGCCTGAAACTGCCCGCACTGCGAGCAGAAGTAGCCGAGCCGGGGTGGTTACGACCCCGGCTCTTTCTCCTGCTTTTTTTCACACCGGCCCTGCGCCTCATCCTCGCAAGCGCCACATCCCTCGTTCCCGCCCAAACGGGCGAAAACTCGCTCATTCCGCTGCTCCGACTCTTCCCACCGAACCCGCTTTCGCTGGGCTTCGGCGGGAGCCCTCTTGTCTCCCTCCGCCGGCCCCAATTTGCCTCGAAAACCCTTGTTGGGGCAGCTTACCCTACCCAGCCCGCCAAGAGGTCACACAGCGGCAAACAGCGGGGATATATCCGGTACCGTCTTTTTCTTTGTATTGCGTGTTAGTTTTTGGTATGCTTGTCCTCTATGGCTTCACTTATCGACCGATCTAATTTTCAATGAAAATGAAATTATAGGTTTTATATTTTCGCCTATGTGACTCTGACCCACACTGTAGCCATAGAAAATAATATCACCTCATATTTGTTATCCGGATCACACTCTAAGCTCTGCTTAGATATGCGCTCCCGCATTGTAGCCTTCCCTCATGGCATTAAAAATTTTGCGTACCTGGAAGCAGTCGCCGATTTTCCAGAAGTCATAGGCCAGTTCCCGGAACGCTTCCGCCTCCTCGTCCAAAGGAGCGAAGCCGGTGGCGGCAATTACGGTATCGGCGGGAATCGTCTGCTCCCCGTCCGCCGTCTTGAGAACGGCAGCATTATCCCGGGCGGCGACGCATTCCGCCTCGTTCAAGATGGTGACACCCACCTTCTCCAACTCCATCAGCAGGCCCTCCCGATACAGGAACGCCGCATCCCGACATACCTCTTTTTTCCGGCTGGCAATAGTAACTTTTTTCCCCATCTGTCCCAGCTGAAGGGCCAGTTCACAGCCCACCAGGCCGCCGCCTGCAATGACCACCGTTTCCCCAGTTTGTTCGGGATGCGCAATGGCCTCCAGGGCCATCATAACATGGGCCGCTCCCTCCTTGGAAAACGCCGGTTTTTTCGGCTTGGCACCCATGGCGGCTACAATCACATCAGGAGTTTCCTTTTTCACCAGCTCTGCGGTTGCGGGAGTATTCAGACGAATGTCTGCGCCGCTGCGCTCCAGCCGACGGATCATGACATGCATAAATTGGTCCACCTTCTTTTTAAAGGGGACATCCTTAGCATGGCGGAGCGCGCCGCCCAACTCCCCATCCTTTTCACACAGGATAACCCGATGTCCACGTTCTGACAGAACGGTAGCTGCCTCCATACCGGCAGGTCCGCCGCCGATGACCAGAACCCGTTTGGGCTGCTTGGTTTGGGTCACACGGCTGGCCGGGACCTCTTTATAAGCGGTGGGATTCACCGGGCAGCGCCTGATTCGGGAGGGATATTTCACATAGGGAACGAAGGATTCACTGATGCAGGCCATACACCGCAGGCAGGGATATACCTCATCTTCTCGTCCGGCCTTCAGCTTATTTGGTAAATCAGGATCCGCCAGCAGCGGGCGGCCCAGCGCTACCATGTCCGCCCGTCCCTGAGCCAGAATCTCTTCCATCAGCTCAGGGTTGCCCAGAGCGCCCACTGTCACCACCGGGGTGTGGTTCATAGCCTTTTTCACGGCCTCCGCCAAATAGACATTGCAGCCCTCCGGCAAGAATCCGTTGGGAATCATATGCTGATTGGTCGAAGGAACGTGGAAGGTACCGGAGGTCACATGGATGAGGTCCACCTTGCCGTCCAGCAGCTTGGCAAATTCCACCTGGTCCTCCAGAGTGAGTCCACCCTCTACAATTTCAGTTCCGCTCATGCGCACTTCGATCGGAAAATCCGGACCGCACTTTTTACGGATGTTCTCAATGACCTCCAGCGTGATCCGGGCCCGGTTCTCCAGGCAGCCGCCATACTTGTCGGTGCGTCGGTTGTTCAGCGGGGAGAGAAATTGATGCAGCAGCCACCCGTGGCCGGCGTGGATCATTACCATGTCCACCCCGCCCAGCTTGGCCATCTCCGCTGCGTTGCCGAAGCAGTCCACAATGTAGTCAATCGTCTCCTGATCCAGGGCCACGTAATCTTTGCCCAGATGGCCCGGGCCATCACTGGGGCCCCAAATCGGGCCATCGTAATACTCGGGATTGGAGCGGGTTCCGGGATGAATCAACTCCACAGCGGAGAAAGCGTTATACTTCTTGATGGCATCGCTGGCGGCATGCAGATACGGGAGCACCTCTGGATCATCCAGCGGGATGCACAGCTTATGAGAAATGCCCGTCTTTAAATCAATTCGGCACTCCCCCATATTTACAATAGCTGCTCCGCCTCTGGCTTTTCCTTCAAAAATCGCAATATTTTCCGGAGTAAGATATCCGTCTTGGGTCAAATTGGAAATATTGACCGGTGCCGCTTCAATCCGGTTTTTCAGCGTATAAGGTCCAACCTTGATGGGGCTGAACAGATGGGGATACTTTTTCATCGGAATCTTCCCTTCTTTGTCTCTATAAGCAGCAGGCCGGCACAATGCCGGCCTGCCTGGTGGTTTGGTTTAAGCAACTGTTTTCTTCTGGGTCAGAAGACTGACGACCACATAAGCAATCACCGAGGGAATCAGCGGGGTAAAGCTAATGTAGGGAACAGCGACGAGGCCGGTCATATTTACAATGATAACGGCCATGCCGCAAAGCGCACTGGCAATAGCGCCTTCCTTGGTACCCTTCTTCCACCAAATACCGCCAAGCACCATGACCAGTGCACCGGCGTTCATCAGGGAATAGGTAGAGGACAGCAGGGACAGGATGCTGGAGGAAGAGATCGCCAGGCTCAGAGCAATAACGCCGGACACCAGGGTAACAATCGTGGACAGACGGCCCAGGGTTTTCTCGCTCGCCTTGGGGTTCAGGGTCTTATAGTAAATGTCGTTCACCGTGTTGGCGGTGACATTCAGCAGACCGATATCCATGGTGGACATCACGGCGGACAGCACCGCAGAGATCATAAGGCCAGCAATGATGGGATTCATCTCCAGAACCACATCAAACAGGATGGCGGCAGTGGGCGCATCGGGGAAAAGCGCCTTGCCGTACATGCCGATGATAACGGGAAGAACCACGAAGGGGATCAGGGCAAAGGCGGCAATCAGGGGAGCCCAGAAGGCTACCTTTTCATTCTTACAGGAGGCTGTACGCTGATAGGCGGCACCGGAGATAAGGCCGTTCAGCGCGCCGGGAACCATCATCATAAACAAGGTCTCTGCATCGAAGGGCACCAGTTCAAAAGAGCTCTCGGGCAGGGCGGCAGAAATGGCGTCGAAGCCGCCGTTCATGGCAATGGCCACAATGCAGAAAATAGTGCTGAAGAAAATGATTGTGGTCTGGACCGAGTCGGTCATCATAACGCCCCACATGCCGGACAGGGCGCAGTAAATAAATACCACGATGGCCATCAGCGCAGCACCCAGCGTGGGGTTAAGCCCCAGGGCGCTGAACAGAGCGGAGCCAGCCATAATCTGCGCGGCCATAATGCCCAGGGTTGCACAGATGTTCAAGATAGCCATCAATACGGAGGCCACCTTGCTTTGATAGCGGTCGCGAATCAGATCGGGAATGGTGATGTAGCCCCGGCGATAAAGCAGTCTGGACATCACAACGGCAAACAGCACGTAGGACAAAACCGCGCCCAGGCCGAACCACATGCCTCCAATACCGTATTCCGCACCATACTGTGCACCGCCTACGATAATGCCGTTGCCCACGTGTGCGCCGATATAGGTACAGATCATGACAAACATACCGCCGCTTTTTCCTGCCGTCAGGAACTCCGTCATTGTGGCGCTCTTTTTGCTGCCATAGATGCCAATGGCCAGCATACCGCCCATATAGATTACCAGAATCAGAACAATAATAGCCATATGTACCTCCTATTTCCTCTCATGATGAATTTATATATAAATAGGGACACTCCCTCTTTATATTTATGAGCCTTCCGCTTTAGTCCTGTACCTGACAGGATTCGTCACAAACCACTGTCTGTTTTGTGTAATAGCGCAGCTTCTCCTCATCAATCTCCACACCGAAGCCCGGTCCATCCGGCACAATAAAGGAGCCATTGACAATCCGGTTGGATCCCACGGCGATGTCCTCAATTTCATAGGGACCGCTGGCTTCACAAGCGAAGTTAATCTGCTTAAGTGTAGCCGCAAACTGCATGGAAGCAAAGGTGCTGATCCCCAACTCCACAGACGACATAACCACACAGGGAATGTTATAAAGCTCCGCCAAATCCCGGGTAATTCTGGCCTTTGTAATTCCACCCGGCCGATCTGTCTTGATGGTAAAGAGGCTGACCGCCTCCCGGTCCATCAGTTCCTTGACATCGTAAATACTGGACATGGACTCATGGGGCATAACCGGAATATACGTGGCCGCGTTTATTTGGGCCAGTCCGTCCAGATCGTTCCATACGATAGGCTGCTCGTAAATCTCCACATCGTTCTCTTCCAGGACAGGAATCATCTTCAGCGCTTCTTTCACGCTGTAAGCCTGATTGGGGTCTACACGCAGTTTGATATCTGCTCCGATTGTTTTTCGGATTTCCCGAACCAGTTGAATATCCTTCTTCAAATCTCCCAGTCCGAGCTTGATCCGCACCGTTTTAAAGCCCTGTTCAATCCACTTGAGGCTGGCCTTCTTCATGTTCTCCAGTGTATCAATGGTCACAATGGCCTGCAGCGGAATTTCCTTTCGGACCAGTCCACCCATAAAATTGTAGGCAGGCATTCCGGTCTTCTTTCCCATGATGTCATAGAGCGCCATATCAATTGCGCCCTTGGCCTGCGCCGCATAAGGAGCCGCCCGATCCATCGCTTTCCAGATTGCCTCTACTTGGAAGGGATCAAGTCCGATGACCGCAGGTGCTACATAATCGGAGAGCATGGACACAATCGGCTTTTGACCCATCTGAGAGGTTCTGGCAAAGGGGGCCGATTCTCCATATCCCACAATCCCCTCATCAGTATGGACTTTCACTACCACAAACCGGCATAGTTCCCATTTGCCCAGCGCAATTTCGCCCACATTTTCCTGGTTTCCCTTAAATGGCACATCCGTGGCCATAATTTCAACTTTTGTGATCTTCACATGTTTCTCCCCTTTCTTAAGTCATTAATCTAGTGTAATAAATTGTAAAAGATTTGTTACAAAGAAGCAATGGGTAGATTACCTGTATTTCCCGTCTAGTCTTGCAACAACTTTTGTCGTAATCTGCAATTTATCTCCGCGCTGCCTTATCTGCTCGTGCTAATTCTCTACGCTCAGATGTGGTTGGCCACTTCAAAGGCATCCCAAACTGCATACATGATGTTAGACACTCTTCTGGCATCTCCCAGGAGATAGAGCTCTGCTACTTCTCTGCTCAGCTGCCGGTACAGGCTATCCTCCTGGGAAAACCCGATGGCGGAAATTACCGTATCGCAGGGGATCTGCTCTACCTTCTCCGGAGTAGACACCTCCAGCCGTCCGTCCTTGTACCCAAGGACCCGGGCGGATGTAAGAATCTCCACTTTGTGGAAGGGAATCAGCCGCTCCAACATTTCGCTGTTGGCATGGCACAGCGGCTTATTAACCGCCATCAGCTTGTCCATCGCCTCCACAATGGTGACTTTTTTGCCGTTCTGGGCCAGCCAGAGCGCCGTCTCGCAGCCCACCAGTCCTCCGCCAACCACGATAACCTGCTCCCCACAGTCTTCTTCGCCTAGCAGCACGTCTGAGGCGGTAACTACAGGCGCTTCACCGTCCAGCGCAAGATGTTTGGGGACGGAGCCTGTGGCAAGGATAACTGCGTCATAGCCACCCTTTTTCACAAGTTCAGACTCCACCTTAGTGTGGAAATAAACAGGAACCATAAGTCGTTTCAATTCCTGCTCATACCAAGCAATCAGTGCCCGGTCATCTTCTTTGAAATCGGGAACCCCTGCCGCATTCAGGTTCCCGCCCAGGCGGCCGCTCTGTTCATACAGCTCCGGACGGTGTCCTCGCTCTGCCAAAACTCGAGCCGCCTCGCAGCCAGCCACTCCGCCGCCCACTACAAGAACCCGTTTGGCGCGCAGCACCGGCCGATATTCGGTCACGCGCTCCCTTCCAGCCTGCGGGTTCACCGCACAGTTGATCAAAGAGTACTCCTGAATACGGCCCATGCACCCCTCCTGACAGGAGATGCAGGGACGGATACATTGTTTCCGGCCAACCCGCAGCTTGTTCACATAGTCTGGATCCGCCAGCAAGGGCCGCCCCAGGCTGATCAGGTCACAAACTCCATCCCGCAAGGCTCGTTCTGCCCGTTCCGGATCGTCCATCCGCCCGGCGCAGATAATAGGAACTGAGACCGTCTCCTTCATCAATTTTGCGTAAGGCATATACAATCCCTTTTCCTGGTACATGGGAGGATGGCTCCACCACCAGGAGTCATAGGAGCCCACATCCACGTCCAAGGCATCATAGCCGTAGGAGACCAGCAGCTTTGCCGCTTCCACCCCCTCGTCCAGATCCCGTCCCTTTTCCACAAAGTCTTCTCCGGGCAGTGCCCCCTCACGGAGATCCTTGATAAAGCTCTTGGGGCTATACCGCAGGATTACCGGGAACTGGGCCCCGCAGCAAGCTTTGATCTCCTCCACAATCTCCCGGGCAAACCGCAGCCGGTTCTCCAGGCTGCCTCCGTACTGGTCGGTACGGTGATTAAACAACGAAAGAGCAAACTGGTCGATGAGGTACCCCTCGTGCACGGCATGAATCTGGACCCCGTCAAACCCTGCCCGTTTCGCGTTGTAGGCTCCCTTTCCAAACTGCTTGACAATGGTTCGAATCTCCTCCACCGTCAATTCCCGGCAGGTCTTATCCAACCAACGGTGCTGGATCGGCGACGGAGCCACCGGAGGATATTCCCCCAAATTAGTGGGAATAGTCACACGTCCAAACCCGCCGGACATCTGGAGAACAATCTTTGCATTATAGGCGTGTACTCGTTCTGTAAGCTCCCTGGCGGTGCGGATAAACTGCACGCTGTTAAATGTGGGGCTTGGACAATTGGGCATACCATGCTCCTCCACCTCATTGTCCACAAATGTAACGCCGGTGAAAATGAGCCCCACACCTCCTCGGGCTCTTGCGGTGTAGTAATCAATTCCGCGCTGGTTAAAACCACCCTGCTCATCTCCCAGGCCTAGGGGGCCCATGGGAGCCATAGCAAAACGGTTCTTTAATTCCATGTTTCCAATCTGATATGGCGCAAACATAATTTCACGGTTTTCCATAACATCCCTCCAGTATTTTGTCTTATTTTTGGTTAAATACTAACATGTAAATATTTACATGTCAATTATATTATGTTACGAAGCAGACTTTTCATTTTTAGTGAAAATATCCAAATGATTTTTTCATGAAATTGTGTTATATTAGTAAAAATGGAAGGATGCTATTTATGAGAACATTAAAATATTCAATTTTAGGACTGCTGATGCAGGCTCCTACCACCGGTTATGATATCTCCAAAGCGTTTGGCAGTGAACTTGGCTGCTTCTGGAGCGCAAAGCACAGTCAAATCTACCCGGAGCTAAAGCGCCTTGTTGAAGAAGGCTTGATCCAATACAGCACTGTGATTCAAGGTGAAAAGCTGGAAAAAAAGCTATATGAAATTACGGATAAGGGCAGCGCCGATTTTTTGCAGTGGCTGGAGCAGGACCCCCCCCTTGACCCTACGCCCAAAGATGTATTCCGCCTGCGCTCCTACTATTCCCAGTGGCTTCCGGAAGACACCTATTTGGAATTGATTCAAAAGCAGATTGAAAAACGCACCGTAAAGCTGAATTACCTGTCCGGCTGCTTTGAGGCAAGCTACGGAAATGTGGATCCCCTTACACTTACTGGAGCGGCCCGCGGCGACTATTTGGTTTTGCTCAGCGCAGTCATGCGTGAGCGGACCTACATGGAGTGGCTTGAAAAAAGCTTGGATCTGGTATCCGCTTGGGCCGATCTGAAACAGAAACAGTCTTAATTACCCGTCTATAGCTCTTTTTACACTAAAAAGGGACACTGCAAAGCCGAAAATGCAGTGTCCCTAAATATTATTTTTAAGTGGAGTAGGGAAATATAGAAAGTAGAAGGAAAAACTCATAGAGGATATTAGTACGGTCAATGGTGAAAAATCTAGTTAACACAAAACTTCTTTTCCAAATAATAATGATCTTTTGGGCTAAATGGAGCGACACGGTCTATATGTAGATGCCGATTAACAATTCCCTAATCTTTCGCTATTATCCGCAAGCAAGTGTAATAATATATTTATTATTACTCACTGACCCAAACCGTGACCCATACGGGATTCGAACTGGACGGAACCAATGGAGCAAACAGGGGCAAACAGTATACCAACTTCCAACAGAAAGGGTGCAAAAGCTCCCAACGGAGCCGAAACCGCATCCAGACCGCAGCTCATAACCCGGAGGTCGGAGGTTCGAGTCCTCCTCCCGCAACCAACAAGCCGCTGAAATCGTATGATTTCAGCGGCTTTCTTCATTTCCTACCACTTTTCTGCCTGGTTTATTTTTGTACATGCTGTTTGACCCAAACCGTGACCCATATGCGGAAATGTCCGGAAAGGTCTACACCGCACCGGATAGTACGGCAGCCATTTTTCCAGCCGCCTGGCGCTGGGCGGCGCTGGTCACATGGGCGTAGGTGTCCAGAGTAAACCCGGCAGAGAAATGACCCAGCATCCCGGAGACTGTCTTGATGTCCACCTCGTTTTGCAGGGCCAGGGTGGCGAAGGTGTGCCGGAGGTCGTGGAACCGTACCCTGAGCAGCCCCGCTTGCTTCAGCACCCGGTGGAGCATGTGGAGGACGCTGTCTGGGAAGATTGACCCGCCGTTAGGTGACGGAAACACCCACGGGCTGCTGCCTACTTTTCTTCTCTGCTCTTTCAAAACGCTTATTGTATCTTCTGCCAAGGGCAGGGTACGGTAGGCGTTTTTTGTTTTCAGGGGTGCCTCCACTACATCACTGTTGATCCGAGAGATCTGCCGCCGAACCGGTCGGTTGCCCCGCTCCAAATTAACGTCCTCCCACTTGAGGCCCGGAAGTTCTCCTCTTCTCAACCCGGTAGCCAGCTCCAGATAGACGGCCTTGCCCATCTCGGGATCGTGCCCCGCTGTGCACCGTCCCTCCCAGCGGCCGTCCTTTCGTTTTCGAATACTGCCTTCGCCGTTTGCCCGCTTCTTTTTCATGTGTGTCGTCTCCTTTTCAGCAACACATAATACTCCTACTCTATGACAATAGCCAGGGCAAACGGGCAGAGTTATCCAAACAGTAACACTTTTCCATCCTCCTTATTATTCATACTACTTTCTATAACTCCTTTTATTCTATCCAGGCGCAATAAAACGCCCAGTTTTTCTGCCTGCTTTTCTTTTGTCTCTGTCCCTGCGCTTCGTTCTCGCAATCATGTCCCTCATTTCCGCACAAATCGCAGAAAACTCACTTATTCCATTGTTCCTCCTCTCCTCGCGCGCCAGCTTACACCTGGTTTCTGGAAAAATTCAAATTTGCTTTACACTCCTGCTCTCTAAACAGCCACACAGGAATTCACAGAGACAAATAGCGGAATGTTGCTGGTACCACCTTATTGAAGGATAAACCTTTTATTTTATCCTTTATAAAAGCCTCATTTATGTCAGGCGACACAAGGACATACCAATATTTTAATTCGTTAAAATTCATAAAGCTTTTTCAAAATATTTGTCTAGTATTTTAAAGAGTTTTGCTTGACTTTATGTTATTTTTAAAGTTATAATGTTGCCACAAGATTAGTATACTAGTTGTATACATGTTTTAAGGCGCGCATAATTAGCGCTTCTTATTTTTGAACATATTGTATACAAGTAATACACAACCTCGCCTGGGTTAAAAGTTTTAATGGGAGGATATTATGCCAATCTTATTGCAGGAGGATTTGAATCGACCTCTTCCGCAGATGTTCCGGGTACAGCAAAATTTTAAAGGAGACCATTTAGAAAATGTCCCTGAGGCAGTTCGAAACGAATTTTCAAAACCGGAGATTTCAGGAAAAATTATTTCGGGAGCGAAAGTTGCCGTAGCAGTCGGTAGCCGAGGCATTAGAGACTTGTTTTCTGTGGTTTCCACTGTTGTAGAGCAGTTAAAGCTGCTCGGCGCAAAACCATTCATTGTTTCCGCAATGGGAAGCCACGGCGGCGGCACGGAAGAAGGCCAGAGAGAAGTCCTTGCTGGGTATGACATTACCCCTGAAAAGTTAGGCGTTCCTGTGATTACCACGGTAGATACCGTAAGCCTTGGCAAGAGCAAATCGGGAAAAGAAGTTTGGTTTGACCGGGCAGCCTACGAAGCAGATTTGATTGTTCCCATCAACCGGATTAAACTTCACACCGATTTTGTCGGTCCGCTTCAGAGCGGGCTATGCAAAATGATGGTGATCGGGCTTGGCAACCACAAAGGCTGCTCTTCTGTACACGAAGAGTCCCCGGAGTGTTTTGCAGAGGCTATTGAAGAAAGAGCTGAAGTCATTCTGGAAAAAGCCCCCATCGGATTTGGTGTAGCGATTCTGGAAAATGCCTACGACAAGACCTGTCACATCGAAGCAATCCCTGCTGAAAGGCTGATCGCCAGAGAAAAAGAACTGGTTCTACAGGCAAAAGACAATATGCCTTATATCATGCTTCCGCAGGCTGATGTAATTGTATGTAAAGAGATTGGAAAGGACATCTCCGGAGCCGGCTTCGACCCCAATATTTTGGGCCGCAGTTCCGTTTTAAAAACATTTGTACTTCATATTCCCAAATATCAAAAGTTGGTTTTAACCGATGTATCCCATGCTAGCCATGGAAATGGAATCGGTGTTGGGTTGTTCGATGTTATTACCAAAAAGGTTGCAGACCAGTTGGATTTAGAGTCTATGTACGCAAATGCGATCGCATGTAATTGTCTTGGAGATGCTTCCATTCCTTGTACTGTCGAAGACGAGGAAACGGCGATCCGAGTGGCGCTAAAATGCTGCCGTGGAATTGACCGAAACAACCCTAAAATTATTCGCATTCAGAATACCTTGCATCTGGAATACATTGAGGTGTCTTCGGCTCTTCTGGAAGATGTGAAGGCAAACCCAAAATTGAAACTAGTCGATGATACAGACATTACCTAGACAAGTAAAAGGAGGAAATAACAGATGATTCTAAACGAAGAACAGCAAGCCATGCTGGACGGAAAGTATGGTGAAGGAGCCGCTTACGCCATGAAAATCCAGGTGGGTATTGGCGAGTGTTTTGATGCTCCCCGGATGGTGCCTATTACACGGGCTCATGTGGCGCTGAGCAACCAGGCAGGCGATTTGTGGTTTGCCGAAAAGCTGCTGAATGCCGGTGCCAAATGCCGCATTCCGCCTACTGTTAACCCCGGCTTCTGTATCGGCCACTTCACTGGTTCCTGTGCACATCCCGTAAGCGAGGAAGATGCGGAACATATGCGCCGCACCAACGCTGCTTACCGCGGACTGGGCGCTGTCCTGTCCTATAACTGCACTCCCTACATCGCTTCCAATGTACCTAACTTCGGCGAGGTCTGTGCCTTCTCCGAGTCCAGCGCCACTCCCTATGTGAACTCTGTGTGGGGTGCCCGCTCTAACCGCGAAAGTGCCAACAGCGCTTTGTGCGCCGCTGTTACCGGTTATGTCCCCGAATACGGCCTGCTGTTGGATGAGAACCGGAAAGGCAACATTCTGGTTCATGTGGAAGCCAACATGAAGAGCGACTATGAGTACCATCTGTTGGGCATGATGGGAGCCAAAATCGGCGAGGGCATCCCCGTTTTCACAGGCCTTCCCGCCCACATTAGCCCCGAGGCGCTGCGCAATCTTGGCGCTCAGCTGAACACCTCCGGTGCTTACGGCATGTATCATATTGTAGGCTTTACGCCTGAAGCTCCCACGCTGGAAGCTGCCTTCGGCGGAAAGAAGCCTCAGCGGGAAGTGGTTATTACAGACAAGGATCTCAAGGAGTTTGAGGAACTCTTCAGTGACAAAGCGGAAAACGGCAAAGTGGACTTTGCCATGTTCGGCTGCCCCCACTTTACTTTGAAAGAGACGCTCTACATCGCCAAACAGATCGAAGGCAAGAAGCTGGCCATTCCCATGTACATCCTGGTCTCCAGCGATGCTGCCGAGATGGCCCGCCGCATGGGCGCTTACGACATATTGACCGCGGCCGGAGCCGAGCTGCTGTCTGACTCCTGTCCCGACCAGCCCTGCTGGCATTATCTGAAAGGCAAAGTAGGTATCACCGAGTCCCCCAAATGTGCCTACTATCCCCGCCGCAGAGGGATTAACTTTATGATCCGCGACCTGGACACTTGTATCGAGGCCGCCCTGACTGGAGAGGTGAAATAACATGGCGAAGAGATTTTCATGTCATAAAATTTCCGAGGGTAAGGCCGAGGCTGAGGCCATTATTACCAAGGACCGCATTATGTTTTATCAGGTACGTCCCGAAGACGGTGTAATGGAGGAAAAAAACCACGAGTTAGAGGGGCGCAGCATTGCAAAAAAAATCCTCCTGTTCCCCGGAGGAAAGGGCAGCTCTGTGGTTCAGCAGGATGGACTGTATCATCTGGACCGCTTCCACAATATGCCATCTGCCTTAATCATTCAGGATCCCGATCCCGTTCTGGTAGCGGGTGCCATCATTATGGAGCTGCCCATGGTCGACAAGGTGGACGCCGCTTTCTATGAGCAAGTAAAAGATGGCGATATCGTGGAAGTGAACGCCGATGAGGGATACGTGGAAATTAAGGACTAACCGTTTTATGTAAGTTGTCGTTTTAAACGTTGTGGGAAATACAAATAGAGAGCTCCAATTTGAATGAAACATTACAATCGGGAGGAATAAACATGAAGTTCAGAAAAGTATTGTCTCTTGCTTTGGCTACTGCAATGACCCTGACATTGGTTGCTTGCGGCGGCGGAAACAGCAACTCCGGCAGCCAAGCTTCCTCTGACGGTCAGGCTTCCGGTGAAAAGATCACCTTGCAGATTGGCCACGTAGAGGCGGAAGATCGTTCCACACACAAGGCTCTCCTTCAGTTTAAGGACGAATTGGAGGAGAAGTCTGGCGGCCGCTTTGAAGTGACGATTTTCCCCAATTCTGAGCTGGGCGGTGATGAGGAGCTTTGTGAAGCTGTGGCAATGGGCACCATTCAGATGGCACTGCCTTCCACCTCCGTGCTGACCGCCTATAACGAACAAATCGGTGTATTGGATATGCCCTATCTCTTTAACGATTCTCAGGCCGCGTTCAACGCCTTAGACGGTGAGCTGGGTGATCAGATTAACGAGTGGATCGGCGGCAACGGTTTTATCAACCTGGGCTTCACCTATAATGGTCCTCGCTGCACTACCAATAACATCCGCCCGATTCATAGCGCTGATGATATGAAGGGCCTGAAGATTCGTGTTATGAGCTCTCCGGTGTTTACCGATATGTACAAGACACTGGGTGCTACTCCTACCCCCATGAGCTTCTCTGAACTTTTTACCGGTCTGCAGCAGAATGTTGTTGATGGTCAGGAGAATCCCCCCACTCTGATTTATGCTTCCGGTTTCCAGCAGGTTCAGAAGTACTTAACTCTGGACAACCACGTACATAACTTCCTGGCTGTTTTGACCAACGAGGCATTCTACGACGGCTTGAGCGAAGAGGATCAGCAGGTTCTGAATGAATGCGTGGCCAACATGGTGGACAATCAGCGCAGCATCGAGCTGGAGGATAACGAGACCATCGTCGGCAAGCTGGAAGAGGCTGGCATGGAAATCAATGAACTGACAGATGAGGAGTATGCTGCTTTTGTGGAAGCGGTACAGCCCATGTATCAGGAATATCAGGCGAAGTGGGGCTCCGAGGTATTTGAACTGGCAGAGTCCTTCAACCAGTAACCTGCTCGCTGCTGAGGCTGAACAATTTAAGTATTGACCCCATTTGACAAAATAGACCGGGCGGCGCGATGTACCTTGCCCGCCCGGTCTATTTTGTAAAAGAGAGAGGAGCTGTTCCCCATATGAAAAAAGACAGCTTTTTGGAAAAGCTGATATTTGGTTACGATAAATTAGAAGAGTGGATTCTGTGTGGAAGTCTGGTCTTGACCACACTCATTATTACAACACAGATCATTATGCGTAATATTGGTCAAGCACTTATTTGGAGCGAAGAGTTGACCCGTTATATTTTTGTCTGGCAGATTTGGCTGGGCGTAAGTATTGCTCAGAAGGACAAAGCTCACATCAATGTGGAAATCATTAAATCCTTTGTGAAGAACAAAACGGTGCTGGCTATCATCAGCATCATTGCAACTTTGATTTGGATTATTTTTAATATTTTTCTGGTGGGAGCTGGCTTTGAGCTGGTTCAGCAGATGATTACCCGTGGAAATGTGTCCAGTGCCCTGCGCCTGCCAATGTACCTGGTGTATGTTTCTCTGCCAATCTCTTCCGCAATTTTGACTCTGCGTCTGCTTGGAAAGTTGAAAAACGATGTTTTGGCCCTGGCTGGTAAAAATAATGAGGAGGTGGAGTAAATGGAAGCAGCAGTTTTATTTATTTCGTTTTTCGTTCTTTTGCTGTTGACGGTGCCCATTGGTTACTCCATCGGCATTGCTACATTGTTTACGATCGTGGTTTGCGGAGACACGATTCCTCTGACCATGATTACGCAAAAATGTATTACTGGCGTAGACTCTTTCCCGCTGATGGCAGTTCCCTTTTTTATGCTGGCCGGAAATTTAATGAGTAGCGGCGGCATTGCAAAGCGTATTTTGGATTTCTTTGATACGTTTATGGGATTTATTGCTGGCGGATTAAGCATGGTGACGACCATTACCTGTATGTTTTTCGCGGCCATTTCCGGATCTGCAATTGCAACTACTTCGGCAGTAGGTTCCTTCATGATTCCTGCCATGAAGAACAAAGGCTATGATGAGGGGTTCAGCGCCTCCATCTGTGCTGCTGCAGGTACCATCGGTGTAATTATTCCTCCCAGTGTTCCCTTTGTAATTTACGGTGTAGCTACAGGCACTTCTATTACCGACCTGTTTAAGGCCGGCATTGTCCCCGGTGTTGCCATGGGTGTAGCGCTTATGATCGTCTGCTACATTATGGCGAAAAAATATGGATTCAAGGGTGAGGAAAAGCAGTTTAGCTTGAAGGCCGTTGGCGTCAGTTTCCTTAAGGCGTTTCCTGCACTGCTTTCTCCTGCCATTATCCTGGGCGGCATTTACTCTGGTAAATTCACTCCCACTGAAGCCGCTGTGATTAGTGTGGTCTATTCCTTCTTTGTAGGACGGTTTGTGTATCGGGAGCTCGATAACAAAGCGGTATACAAAGCCCTGCGCGACACCATCGTCGTGAATGGTTCTACTACCTTCATGGTGGGATTGTCTTCTGCCTTTGCTGCCTACCTGAGCCTGGCCGGAATTCCTCGCACGCTGGCTAATAGCCTGTTGGGCATCACGGACAATAAAATCATTCTGTTGATTTTAATCAATGTGTTCCTGCTGGTAGTAGGTTGCTTGATCGATAATATCCCTGCAACCATCATTCTGGCTCCCATTCTGCTGCCGGTGGTGGAGGCACTGGGCATGAGCCCAATCACCTTCGGAATTATGCTGACCATGAACTTGGCGGTTGGTTTCTGCACGCCTCCGTACGGAATTGATTTGTTCGTAGCGTCCGCTATTTCCGGTGTATCCATTGGCAAGATGATGAAGTTCATGACGTGGTTCATTGTGGCCCTGCTCGTTGTTTTGCTGTTGGTTACCTACTGGCCCGCCTTTACTCTGTTTATGCTTCCCTGATCTGCGTTGTGCATACAGACTTTATTATGTGGTAATAATCATTTCGTATTTTCATAAAGGCTTATGCCCCAAAATTTAAGTCTGCGGCAGAAGTATCATGCTTCTGCCGCAGACTATTTTCACAAATTCATTATAAAAGGATTGAAATTTCGTTTAAATCTGGTAAAATATAGACAAATTACAACACATACTTGAATTATGTAGTAGAAATGATAGGTGTACTATGATGCAAAAAAAACAAAAGGTCAGTTTGTCCGAACTTGCATATCAACAGATTAAAGATGAAATCTGTCGAGGGCAGATAAGTTTAGGTGATATCATCAGTGAGAATCAGCTGGCCGAACAACTAGGGATGAGCCGCACTCCTGTCCGCGAAGCCTTACGGCATTTGGCCGCAGAAGGATTTGTAGAAATTAAAACGGGGATTGGGGCATATGTAACGCCTCTATCCTCAAAGGATATGGAGGATCTCTATGAAATTCGATGCTTACTTGAAGTACAAGCAATCAAAACCTCTATTTATAGAATTACCGATGAAGAGATTGATGGATTCGAAGTGAGGTTTCAGGCATTGTATGATGCTTGCGAGCGTGGGGAACGAACCACACAGGGAGAGTTCTCAGAGTTAGATTGGCAACTACACTGCCTCTTTGTGGAGAGATGTACAAATAAGTACATCAAAAGTATCGTAGCCAGTTATGATTCGAAATTACGCAGATGCCAATCAATGTCGGTGGAGGCACTTAATAATGTACAGGAAAGCGCACGGCAACATCTGCAAATTTTAAAAACTCTGCGTTTAAGAGATCCCGATCAAGCTTCTCAAGTATTAAAAGCGCATTTGGAGTGGTCAGAAAATTTTCTTCGCGTTTCTGAGTAATCTATCATACTTCCGCTCCGCATACTTTAAGCTTTTGATCTATGTGAAATAAAAACTTCAAAATAAGCGCCGGCCTCCCTCACATCCCATAAAGTCCGTAATAAATATAGGTATCTATCGATCTAATAGAGATGCTGAACTATTGTGGTATATTCGGAAGATACCGGTGTACCTTAGAAAAACCTCGGTAATTTTTTTCTAAATCGCATCAGTACTTGGCGGAACTTATTTGATCCGCTGCAAAGGCTCTTTTGTCCGACCCCAAACCGTGACCTATACGGGGTTCGGGCTTTACGGAACCATTGGAGCAGACAGGGACAAACAGTACACCTACTCCCAGCAGAAAGGACACAAACGCTCTCAATGGCGCCACCCCACATCCAGACCGCAGCTCATAACCGGTCGGTCGGAGGTTCAAGGCCTCCTCCCGCAACCAACAAGCCGCTGAAATCATATGATTTCAGCGGCTTTCTTTTAAACTGGCTATCCTTTTTTACTTACAAAAATTTCCCGGCTGCGCCTGATATCTTCTATATAAGCTTCATTTAATTTTTTCTGTACCATGATGTGAATATACAGATCATCATCAGAAAACTCTTCCAGCAAACTAAAGGTATTATTCTGGCACTCCTTATTGAAGGCTTGATGACTTTCCGTCAGTTTTTGTCCTTCTTCGGTCAAGCACAAATTATACGAGCGTTTGTTCTTTACATTCCGTTTCTGTTCTACAAGCCCTTTATCGCACAGCTTACGTACAATCTGAGAACACGCACTGGGCGTTTTTTTTAGTATCCCAGCCAACTCTGTAACCGTGATACCGGGATAGCTGGCAATGCAATTGATAACATAGCCCTCAGCCTGAAACAAAACATGCTGACCGTATTGGTGTGGAAGAGAATCATATTCTACCATAAGGCTGTATGCAATATTTTGCTCATCCCACAAGCGATTTAAAAGCTTTGTTCGCCTCGTTTCCATTACATACTTCCTCCAAAAAATATGATTTACAAACTTTAGATTTCATAGCGAAGAGAGCGATTTTGTTATATCTTATGCCGAAAAAGACATAATGTCAACATAATTTCATCCGATATTTTTGTATTTTGCATTTCGTTGAAGTGTCCTTTAAAATACCTGTTCTTTCCCTCAATTCAGCCCTTACGCTGGTATGAATTCTATCTCCCTACCATCTTCTGCGTTTTATCCAATTTCCCTTCCCCTTCCATTGTTTATTATGTATAAAAATTTTATTTTTTCAAAATTGCTATTGACATTTATGTGAGCAATGCTACTATATTTAATTATTAAGTATCTAAAATATAAAGATACATCACTTTAAAGAAAATTAACTTTTCAAGGAGGCTTTTCGATGAAATACGATTTCGACCAAAAAATCGATCGGCGCAATACTTACTGCGCCAAACTCAGTTCAGAGCAAGAAGGATTGGACAACCACCTTTATGATAACGACTACATCTATATGCAAATCGCTGACATGGACTTTGCATGCTCAGAAGGCATTCGCTCTGAACTAAAAAAGGTCCTTGACCACAATATCTACGGATATACCATTGCCACTCACAGCTACGGCTCCGATGTATACGACATGATTGCCCAGTGGCTAAATGCACACCATGGCCTGTCTATCAAGGGCAGTAATATTTTCTATGCCGAGGGTACCCTAGGTGCTGTTACCTCAGCACTGAAGGCATTTACAAAACCTGGCGAAGGCGTCATCATTAACCGCCCGGTCTACGGTCCGTTTACTATGTGCATCAACAATGTGGGGTGCCATGTAGTAAATAGTCAGCTTTTAAAAGATGACAAAGGCCGCTACTCCATCAATTTTGAAGAATTGGAGCAATTGGCCGCTGATCCGAACAACACCGCCTATATACTTTGCAGTCCCCATAACCCCGTAGGTCGTGTCTGGAGTGAGGAGGAACTTTTAAAACTGCACGAAATATGTCAGCGAAATCATGTACTGCTCATTTCAGATGAGGTCCATTGCGACTTTGTCTGGGGCGATCAAAAATTCTTGCCCACAATAAAGGTAACTGGCGGAAAAGGCGTGGTTATGTGCTCAGCCTTTGCCAAAACATTTAATCTTGCCGGTCTTAAGCCTGGCTTTTCTGTTGTCACCGATCCAGATTTACTTCCGAAGGTGGCACAGTCCAGCGAATTCATCTTTCCATCTCCCTTTACCATCGCCAGCATCAAAGGCGCCTGTCTGTACTCTGAGGACTGGTTACAGCAGATGAAAGAATATGTAAGGGGAAATATTGAGGCAGCCACCGCATTTTTCAAACAGCGGATGCCAAAAGTAAATTTTTATGAACCGGAAGGCACCTATCTGCTGTGGCTGGATTTCAATAAATATGGATTCAGCGACGAAGAGCTGCACCAGCGCATCTACGCCAATGCAAAGGTAATTCTGGAAGACGGCACTTTATTTGACCCGGACCACGGCCATGGATTCCAGCGCCTGTGCCTTCCTGTCAATCGCAGCCGTATGCTGGAAGGACTGGAACGCATTGCCGTTGAATTGGAAAAATAAAACTATTTGAATGGATGATGTTGAAAGGAGAACTGTACTATGACCATACCAGAACTCGTTGAAACATATAAAGACGAGTACATTGCCATCCGCCGTGATCTTCATCAACATCCCGAGCTCAGCAAGCAAGAATTCCGGACTACTGAGGTCGTAAAGCGCGAACTGTCCAAATGCGGAATCGAAATTCTTGATACTGAACTTGAAACCGGCTGCATTGCGGTAATCCACGGAAAAGGCCCCGGTAAGACCATTGCTTTACGGGCAGATATGGATGCATTACCCGTCACCGAAGAGACCAATCTCCCCTTTTCCTCCCAGACAGAAGGCGTTTGCCACGCTTGCGGGCACGACATCCATACCGCGTCGTTGCTTTTTACTGCCCGCATTCTGCAGGAAAAGCGTGAAGAATTTAACGGCACTGTAAAGTTGTTCTTCCAGCCCGCCGAAGAGTGCGGCGCCGGGGCGCTGTCTATTATTAAGGCCGGCGGAATGCAAGATCCTAAGCCAGAGATGATTTTGGGCATGCATTGTTCCCCGGATATTCCTGCCGGAATGATCGGCCTGAAAAAAGGGCCAGCAATGGCCGACGGCTCGCTCGTCAAAATCAAAGTAATTGGGAAAGGCGGCCACGGCGCTCATCCTTATCGTGCGGTTGATCCCATCGCCATCGCCTGTTTCCTTTACTGTCAGCTTCAGACCATCATTACCCGTGAAAATAACGCCGCCTATCCTGCCATTCTTACCTTTGGAAGTATTCACGGCGGCAACGCAGGGAATGTCATTCCTGACACGGTTGAATTGGCAGGCGGTCTGCGTACCTTCAACGAGGAAAGCAGAGACAACATTCTAGCTGCTATTGAGCGCATGAGCAAAAGCTGCTGCGAAGCTATGCGTGGTACCTGTGAGGTCACGATTAAAAAAGGTCCTGGTCCGCTGGTCAATGTTCCATGGGTCATCGACCGGGTGGCAGAAGCGACAAAGAAGGTCCTGGGAGAAGATAAAATCTATAACATTGAAATCCCATCTCCAGGCGGCGATGATTTTCTGCTTTACCTAAAAGAATGTCCCGGTGCTTATTTTAGAATCGGCACTTGGGATCAAACAAAACCCGAAACCGGTCATGGCCTGCATAACGCACAGAATGTATTTGATGAACGCGGAATGTGTTCCGGGGTTGCCGCTATGAGCCAAGCGGCATTGGATTTCCTTCAGGACCTGAACTGACCTCAGCATACTATACCCAGCCTGTTTATGAGTTTTATCTTAAATTATAAAATTAATTTATTTAAAAATTTTATGTGTTAACAGGGGGAGCGTTATGAAAACAGTATTAAAAAAGATTTTTCGACTTCCGCCAACTGTCTTGTTGCTGTTCGAGCTGGTCATTATCATGGGTATTCTTACCTGGATTATTCCGGCAGGCGAATTTACCCGCGAAGTAGTAAACGGAATTTCTATGGTTGTCCCCGACTCATTCCATCGAGTCGAGCAAGTTGGAATGGGACTCTTTGAAATTTTAAGCTGTATCCCAGCAGGTTTTACACAGAACGCAGACATTATTACAATGTTTTTTGCCATGGGCGGTTCCATGGAAATTTTCAACAGCACAAAAACGTTGGAGTCCTTCACCTCTACTGTAAAAATCACGGAAGGTCGCCGCGGATTGGTTATTGTATTTTTCCTTATGCTGTTTTTCTCCATCTGGGGTGCAATGGGTCAGTCCATCCCTCTGATGTTTATGCCCATCGGCTTCTCTCTGGCCAAAGCGCTCCGCCTCGATGCTTTCTGCGCCATGCTGATGATCTACTTGGCCGCATACTCCGGATTCTCGGTAGGCTGGCTGGCCTATGGTACCGAAGGTATCGCTCAGACTCTTGCGGGTCTTCCCATGTTCTCCGGCTGGCAGCCCCGTGTTATTCTGCATGTCATTAACTTCGCTCTGGTATTCGGTTATACATACTACTACATGAAACGCATCAAAAAGGATCCCACTAAGAGTTTGAACTATGGTGTGCCCAACAATGGCTTTATGGATGGCGACACCAAAATGGATGTTCCTGCGTTTGATTTCAGACACAAATTGGCCCTGCTGGTTTGGGCTGCAACCTACGCTTTTATGTTTATTAAGGCCATTCTTGGAGGCATGGACACCACATTTATGATTTCTCTGATGTTGCTCCAGGGAATCGCGGTGGCAATTGTTATGGGAATGAGCAGTGAAGAAGCAACCAAGAAGTTTCTCAAAGGTGCCGGCGGTATGGTTGGTGCCATGTGTGTTCTAGGCCTTGCCGGCACGATGAACGTCGTTATGACGGATGGCAAAATTTTGGATACCATGGTCAACTGGATCTCCGCCCCCGTGCGGAGTGTGGGAACCGGCGTGGGCGCAATTGTTATGCTGTGGGTCAATGGTCTGCTGAGCGCAATTATTCCTTCCGGTCTGGGACAGTGTGTTACTGTTATGCCCATCATGCTGCCTGTTGCAGATCTTTCTGGAATTTCACGTCAGGTGGCTGTGCTGGCCTATCAGTTGGGCGACGGTTTCTGTAACAACATTGTTCCCACCGCTTGGGTGCTGGTGGCTGAACTGGAAATGGTAAAGGTGAACTACGTTAAGCCAGGTCATGGAGCCAGCCATCCGCCTGGCGGAGGAGGGCTTTGGGACCAGCTTTACCGGGGCGCTTACCATGGATGACGACTCGGTCAAGCGGAAACTAAAGCTGTCGCAGTCCATGCGTAAGCTGTATCTGAAGGAAGATGGCAGCTTCTACCGCTTTGGCGAGCGGCAAAAGAACCCTGAAATGGCCCAGCTGCTCAAGAACATTGCAGCCAACGGTACCGATTATTTCTATCGGGGCCCGGTGGCAGAGAAGATGGTATCCCTTATCAATGATCGGGGCGGATGCTATACTCTGTCTGATCTGGCTGACTACCAGCCAAAATTCAGGACTCCCGTGCGCAGTACCTATCGTGACTGTGAAGTGGTGGCCTTCGCGCCCCCCAGCGGTGGATGTACGGTGCTGGAGATGTTGAATATCCTGGAGCACAGCGATTTGAAGGGAATGGGTCATAATACCGCCCAGAGCATTCACGCTCTGGCAGAAGCTATGAAGCTGGGCTTTGCTGACCGGAGTATGGCTCTTGGCGATCCGGACTTCGTAGCAGTGGAAACTGACCGGCTGACCTCGAAAGAATTTGCCCATGAGCGCTACAATCTCAGCGGCGACCAGGCTGGAGAATATGCAGCGGCAAAGGATATTGAGGCCAAGGATTACCCTGGGAACACCTCCCACTTTGCAGTGATGGACCGGTTTGGAAACGCAGTATCCCAGACTCAGACGGTGCGGGATTGGTTCGGCAGCGGCATCGTGGTGGACGGCGAAGGTTTCGTGCTGAACAATGCCATGTCTGATTTTTCCGCGGCAGTAGGTGCCCTCACCAGCCAAGGACTTACCTATGGCAGCGCAAATGCCATTCAGGGAGGAAAAACTCCTTTGTCCAGTATGTCTCCGTGCATCGTCATGCGGGACGGAAAGCCTTTCCTGGCCATCGGGGCAGCAGGCGGTCCCCGGATCATTACGGGCACACTTCAAGGAATTGTCAACGCAGTAGACTATGGTATGTTGCCGGAACGTCTGGTAAATCTGCCTTACATTCATGTTATTACCAACTCACAGGGTGTGGAGGTAGAATACGGCATCTCTGAGGATACACTGGCATTGCTGGAGGCCAAGGGGCACCATGTTATTCGCAATACCGTGGATCAGGCTATGAGCACCATGCTTAACAGCGTAATGCAGGTGGAAGGAGAGTTTTATGCGGCGGGTACGGGCCGAGTGGATGGCTGCGGCGGAGCTCTTCTTCCCGATGGCAGCGCCGTGTTGGAAGGGGTAAGTCAGGAGATTTGACCAAGCGCGGCAGTGTGGTTTAATCTCGTGATGATAATGGCATAGAAAAATATTTATTAAGGAGGAAATTATCATGAAAAGATTTGCAGCACTGGTTTTAGCCATGGCAATGGTGGCTTCTCTGGCAGCCTGCGGCAACGGCAACAGTGCCGGCAGCGCCGGCAGCGCCGCTTCTGGTTCTCAGTCAAGCGGTGGAGACGATCAGACCGTCTATAAGATTACCTATGCCAATACTGTGGCTGACTCCAACCCCCAGGCCATCAACGCCAAGTATATGGCGGAGAGAATGGCAGAGCTTAGCGGCGGCCGCATTGAGATGACCGTCTTTAACAACAACAAGCTGGGTGCCTTCAGCGATTGTTTCCAGCAGATGCAGCAGCCCAACGGAACCGTCCAGATGGGTGACGTGTCCTCCGCTTCTATTACTCAGTTCTCTGAGCTGTACACTCCCTTCGCTCTGCCCTTCCTGTTCTCCAGCAAGGAGCAGTCCTTCGAATACTTTGATAACTCCGAGACCATCAAGGCCATTGAGGAGCAGTTCCTGGCGGATACCAATGTCCGCGTGCTGGGCTATTTCTACAATGACGCCCGCGCCCTCACCAACTCCAAGCACGCTGTGGTTACCCCCGCTGACTGTGCTGGTCTGAAGCTGCGCGTGATGACCTCTGACGTTTATCTGAAGACCTTTGAGGCTCTGGATGCGGCCCCCGTTTCCATGCAGTTCTCCGAGCTGTTCAGCGCACTGCAGCAGGGCGCTGTGGACGGCCAGGATAACGGTCTGATTCTGTCCATGGACTCCAAGTTCAACGAGGTTCAGGGCTACTACACCGATCTGGGTCACGTTCAGGACACCTCTGTTATCTTCATCTCTGAGTCCTTCTATCAGAGCCTGCCTGAGGATCTGCAGCAGGTCGTGGTGCAGGCGGCTCAGGAGGCCGTTGAAAAGGAGCGCCAGGACTATGCCGATAAGCTGGATCAGTACCTGGAAGAGATGAGCAAGACCATGGAGGTTACCATCCTCACCGACGAGCAGCGCGCTGCCTTCAAGGAGGCCTGCAGCTCCGTCTATGACTGGTATCGTTCCGAGTATCCTGAGTATGATCTGGATGCCATCATGGCTGACATTGAGAACTATTAAGCAGTAAAACTGAAATCGTAGGGAGACAGATCTGGAATTGCCGCAACTTTTTATCCAGGTCTGAATACGAATTAGTTCTCTTTCACCTTAGACTGTGAATGGCATCCGTTTACGGATGCCATTCACAGTAAAAAATACCGTGCTGGTGAGTTTGAACTTCCACAGTTGTATGGGGGAAACATCGTATGAAATTTCTGAAATTCTTAAATGAGCATCTGGAAGAGGTAATCTGTGTCATAGTTTTAGCTGCTATGACCGTGGTTATCTTTATTCAGATTCTCTTGCGCGCTACCAGTGCCTTTGTAACCATCCCAATGGCCTGGTCTGAGGAAATTGGCCGATACCTCTTTATTTATGCCGTATATGTAGGCGCAGCCTATGCCACCCAAAAGCGCGCCCATCAGAAGGTGGACATTCTGCCCATTCTTTGCGGAGACAGAGGAAAGCTGATCTTCAACCTGATCGGTGATGTCGGAGTCATTATCTTTGCCGGTGTTATGACTGTGTTCAGCTGGCAGGTAGTGCAGAATGTAGCCTTTATCTTTGTACAGCAGGCTCCGGCGACTAAGCTGAATATGGGCTATGCCTATGCCGGTCCCGCTCTGGGCATGCTTTTGTGTACATTCCGTTCGGTACAAAATATCGTGTTCCACATTAAATCGTACGCTGGGAGAAACAAAGGTCTGGAAAAGACCGAGGGAGGTGAAGGCTAATGGGCTTGGCGGTTATTCTGGCTATCTTTTTGGGGTGTGTGTTTGCATCAGTCCCCATTGGCTTTTCGATTGGCCTGTCGGTGGTAGGCTACGCATTGGCCACAGGTTCGGTGAATATGGGCTATATTGCCTCCGGCCTGTTTGCTGCTTGTGACTCCTTCCCGCTGATGGCTATCCCGTTTTTCATTCTGTCCGGTGCCCTGATGGAGGGCGGCGGCCTGTCCAAGCGTCTGGTGCTGTTTTTCGACTCCCTGGTAGGTCATCTGACCGGCGGTCTGGCTATCGTTACGGTCATTACCTGTATGTTCTTTGGCGCTATTTCGGGTTCCGGCCCGGCTACTACTGCTGCCGTGGGTGCCATTATGGTTCCCACTATGGTGGAAAAGGGCTATGACAAAAAGTTTGCTATGGCTCTGGTAGCTGCCTCCGGCTGTCTGGGCGTTATCATTCCGCCCAGCATCCCTATGGTATCTTATGGTATCTCGGTTAACGCGTCCATTGCCACCATGTTTATGGGCGGCTTCCTGCCCGGCATCGTTTTGGGCGCACTGCTGATTATCACCGCGGTAAGAGTTTGTAAGAAAAACGGTTTTACCGGAAATGGTGAGAGCTTTAGCTGGAAGAAAGTAGCGGCCAGCTTTAAGGATGCCTTTTGGGCGATCCTGTCCCCGGTAATTATTCTGGGCGGTATCTACGGCGGTTGGGCTACGCCCACTGAGGCGGCGGTCCTCTCTGTGGTGTATGCTCTGCTCGTTGGTGTTTTTGCTTATAAAGAGCTGAATATCCACAACATTTACAAAAAGTTTGCAGAAGCTGCCTGTACGCATGGTACGGTTAACATCATTGTGGGCACCAGCACCATTTTGGGCCGTGTGCTCACTCTGGAGCAGATCCCCGATGCAGTAGCGGCCTCTATGATCAGCCTGACGGACAACAAGATTCTGATCCTGTTGATCATCAATCTGCTGCTGTTGGGGTGCGGCTGCCTGCTGGAGACCAACTCTTCCATCCTCATTCTGGCCCCCATCCTCTACCCTGTCGCGGCTTCCTTCGGGGTAGACATTGTCCACTTCGGTATTATTATGGTAGTCAACCTGGCCATCGGCTTCATCACACCTCCTGTTGGCGTGAACCTGTTTGTGGCCTGTGGTATTGGCAACATTCCTTTTGCGGCATTGGTCAGAAAGATCGTACCGTTCTTGATCGTGTTAATTTTCGGTCTGATCCTGATCACTTATATTCCCTCTATTACCCTGTTTATCCCCAGGCTTCTGGGTTATGCCGGTTAAGGGTCACATAGAAGCGGAATTTCCCAATGAAACAAGAAAAGTTCAGGAGACGCGAAAGCGTCTCCTGGACTTTTTTATGTCTATAAAAACCGTTCAACCTTAATTGCACGGACAAATTGGTTTCACGCAACGATTTATCTCCCCAGGGGAAATATTAGTTTATCCTCCTGCGCTGAGCTGGCCGTCATGGTGGACGCTATCATAGGCTGCCAGGTCAAGGGCAGAAATAATAACTCGTTGGATGGCCTATGGCAACAGACCTGCCCTCGTCAATGTGTCGGTTTCCGGCTGGTCCCAAAACCTGACCTTCTTCCCCTGTGAGCCTGCAGATGAAGAGCAGAATGTAACCGATGAGGCTGGATTTCAGACCGCTGTCAACGCCGGCGGTACGTGCCCCTGGCCAATGATGTCATGCTCACCAACCCCCGCATCAATCCGAGCGACCCGGTGATGGTAGGCCTAGACGGTCGGCTAGGGCAGCACTGCCATCTAGACCGATTTGCAAAAAGATCCGCCGCAGAATTTTTTGATTCTGCGGCGGCCTCTTATTGTTTCTCCCCGTCAAGTGGAGTGCTTACCAGACGGCAGACATCATTTACCTCCATAGGGCGGTAGTAGTAATAGCCCTGGATCATATCGCAGCCGCACTCTTTGATCAGGTTATCCTGAGAGGTGGTTTCCACCCCCTCCATACATACCTTTTTCCCAAAGCGGTGGCAGGCGTAGACGATACTGGAAATAAAGTTCATCTTGTCCTCTGACTCTGTTATCTCCTGCAGAAGGGAGCGGTCCAGCTTAATGATGCTGGATGGATACTGCAGCAGCATCCGCAGCGAGGAATAACCGCTGCCAAAGTCGTCCAGCGCAATACGAATCCCCATGTCCTTGCAGGCATCCACAAAGTGGAACAGCTTCTCCGGCTGTTCATCCATGCAGCTCTCCGTCATCTCCGCCACCAGATGGGAACCATCCAGATGGTATTTGGCCATGGTTTTCCCCATAAAGTCGGTAAACAGGACGTCGGAGAGCTGGTGCAGGCTCACATTGAAGGTGAGGTAAATTTCCGGTACGTGCTCCACCAGCCGCACGCAGCTGCAGGCGGCCTGCTCAAAGACCCAGCGCCCCACCTTCTGGATCAGGTTTTCCTTCTCCAGCATGGGGACAAAGATCGCCGGCGACACGTCCTTGTCCTCAAAACGCCACCGCAGCAGCACCTCACCGCCCACCACCTGGCCGGTCTTTGTGGACACTACCGGCTGGATCATCACCCGGAAATGTTCCATTCCCTGCAGCACATCCCGGCTCAGGGCCAGGGCCATGTTGGACATAGTCCGGATCGTCTGGATGCTGTCCTGGGAATTTTCCACATAGAGCTTCCGCTTGTCCTGCTTGGCCACCTTCAGCAGGGCGTTCATGTTTTCCATAAAGTCCTCAGGAGTCCCGCTGTCCTGGGGAAACTCCATCACCGCAAAGGAACAGGCATGGGGCACGGCAAGGCCCGCAGCACGATATCCTGCCTCGATTATATTGCGCAGCTGCCATACCAGCGCCTCTCTGCTCTCCCTGCAAACGGGGTCCACCATGGCCAGGCAGCGCATCCCCTCCAGACGATAGAACGTCATCTTGTCCGCCAGGGTGTTCATCATTTCATCCGAAATGGACTGGAGCAGACGGTCGCTGAAGGTACGGCCACGGGTGTTGTTGAGCTCCGAAATACTGCCGAACCGAAACCCGATGGCCCGGCAGCTCTGTTTATTCTTCTGCAGCTGCTCCATATAGCGGAGCACCGCCGACTCTCTGGGGAAGTTGGTTACCGGATCCACTACAAACTCGTCATCCTGATGGGTCACACGGCTGGCCAGAAACAGGGGGATCTCCCGTTTGTCATCCCACTTGAGCATGCTGAAGCTGTGGATCCACAGCTTCCTGCCGTCGGCCTTCTGCACCTGGTAACGCAGGTCCAGCACCGACTGCTTTTTCTCCAGCATATCCTCCATGGCCTGCCGGTACATATCCTGAAAACATGCCGTACTGATGTGGGAGGCCCACTCCTTCAGCAGACCCGGTACCACATTGCTCTCATAGCCGAAGTCGTCCCGCATGTTGTCTGAAATGTAAAACAGGTCCTTCTGCACATCTCCAAAGCAAAAATAACCTTCGGAATTGTGCTGGGAAATGGCCTGAAACAGGAAGTCCAGATCGTGATAGGTCGCCGACAAAAAGCGGTAGAAGGGGCTGTCCGTCCCTCCCAGCTGGCACTCCCCTTCCGGACTGCGCCGCCGGTCCACCTTGGGGTTGTTCTGGTTAATCAGATAGTAGCCCCGCTTGTCCTGGTACATCACCTTATCTGCCTGGGAGATCAGCCCCTCCAGATGGAACGGCTGCTGGTCCGACCAGGCGTAGCCCACTGCCATGTGGCACTTGTCCTGGCTGATCCGCTCCCGCAAAGTCTGGACATTCTGCCGCAGCTTCTCTTGGGTACAGTCCAGGAAGACCGCCACAAACTCATCGCCGCCGGTGCGGTAGATCCAGGGCGTATCCAGACTTTCGTCCATCAGGCGGCAGCAGTGTCGAATCAGGTGGTCCCCCTCGCTGTGCCCCTTGGAGTCATTGGTCTGCTTAAGGCCGGTAATATCACAGTAAACCACGCCGATGCTGGAACAGGGCGGGTATTTTATTCCATGCTCAAACATTGCATTGCGGTTGAAGATCCCCGTCAGAGGATCCCGGAAGCTCAGCGTATTCAGACGGTCCAGCAGGTCCCGCTGACGCAGCAGCGCAGAGACAAAATACCCAATCACATTCAAAATGGGGGCAATCAAGTTCAGCATCTCTGTGTTGGGGTTATCCACCCCCACAAACCCCACCACGCGCCCCTCCACGCTGATGGGACCTGCCGCCAGGCTGGAAATATTTTGGGGCTTAAGAATGGCGTAGGAGTTTGGGTGCTGCTCCCGGATATCCTCCAGATCCTCCAGCACAAGCACCCGATTTTTCTGAAACACCTTCAACCACCACTCCAAAAAGGAGATGGGGATGTCCTGCAGCGCATCTTTCTGGGGCATAACCCCCTCCCCACACCACTCGTAGCTGTTGTAGATTTTCTCCTGGCTGATTTCAAAAACATAGGCACGGTCGCACTCAAAGGTCTGCCCCAAATACTCCAGTACCAGCTCCACGCCCTTGCCGGGATTCGTGGTGGAGAAGATTCGCTGCAGGCAGTCATTCAGAATCGTCTCACTACGGGCATAGTAGTAGGGCGTGTTACACACCACTTCAGAGTCAATATCGATGGCGATTTCGATGCGGCAGCGTCTGCCCTCAATCATCTGCACAGTGTCCTTAATCAGGTAGCGCTTATTGAGTACCGGATTTTTGTGGGTCCACGAGAGAAACTTTCCCTCCTGCAGCGCCGAGTTGGTGCAAAAGGAACAGGGGCTGTGTCTGCCCTGAAGCACCTCATAGCACTTTTTTCCCTCATAGGCATTGCTATCCCCATAGCCCAGCGACTGCCGCAGGCGGCGGTTCATATAGATCAGCTTATGAGTATCCAGGTCGGAAATATAGACTAACTCATCCAGTTCTTCAAAAAAGCTTGAACAATATTCCATGATATTTCCTCTTTTTTCCTGTTATAAAATAAAAATTATATTGATAATAATTACTATTATTTTTTCTTCAGTTTGGTCGATAACTAGAATGAGAGAAGGTACTGCCCTTCCAACCTGAAGAAAAAGGAGCTAACCACATGAAATACGAATTGACCTCAGATCTGATGACTGGAAACAAGCTTATTGATTCCCAGCATCAGCAGTTATTTGTCGCTGTGAACCATCTCATGGATGCCTGCGCCCAGGGGAAGGGCCGGGAGCAGATCCAGAGCACGGTGCAGTTTTTAAGCGACTATGTAACCAAGCATTTTGCCGACGAAGAACGGCTGCAGACCAAAAGCAACTACCCTAACTATACCAGCCACAAGCAGTTCCATGACGGCTACCGCCAGCAGCTGGCCCAGACGGCCCAGGTGCTCCTCCAGGAGGGCCCCTCCGTAAAAGCTCTGGGGGATCTGAACCGGGCTGTGGCGGTGCTGGTCTCCCACATCCGCACCGAGGACAAGCGCATGGCACGGTTTGTCCAGGAGCATTGATTTTGGTTTCGCACAGCCTCGGAACAGGCGGTCACGCCGTGTTCCGAGGCCGTTTTTTATTCCGGAACCCCGTCGGCATAGGTATAGTGGCTCTTTCCATCCTGCTTGCTGCGGTACAGGGCCATATCCGCGCGGGAAAGGATCTCCTGGTAGGAAAAGTCTTTGCCCTGTACAAAGGCAATGCCCGCGCTGCAGGTAATGGGAAATTTGGGGTAGGTACCCATGGCCTGGTAAAACTGCGCCATGCGCTGGTCCAGAATCTCCCGGCTGACTGCCCCCTTTAAAAACACCATAAATTCATCGCCGCCTAAACGGCCCAGTACGTCCTCCTGCCGGAAGGTCTCTTGGAGCAGCTGAGTAACATAGCGCAAGGCGTCGTCTCCCTCCAAGTGGCCCTGTTTGTCGTTGATCTTCTTGAAGTTGTCAATGTCCAGCAGGATCAACACCCCTTCCCGCTTCTCCGGTCCTGCCTGCATATACTCCCGCACAGCCTTCTCAAAGGCGTTGCGGTTGTATATTCCGGTAAGGGGATCCCGGCTGGCTGCCTCCATCTGGGCATGCTCCCGGCGTACTTGGTCATCAATGTCCTTGAGGTAGAGCAAGGCGTAGGTGTTCTCGGTCAACTGTTCCTGGAAGCTGTGGGCCACCAACTCTACCCAGTGCCACTTGCCCTGAATCAGCCGCTGATAGCGGAAACGCTGGATGGGCTGCTCCTGAGAAAGGATTTCCGACCAGGCGGCGCTTTTCCACAAAAGCTCCATTTTCTGGCTGGGACGGACACTTTCAGACACCTGGCCGCGCATGAATTGCAGCAGCGTGCTCTGGCTGTATCCATACTCCCGCTGGTAGTCCGCCCACAGGCCTCCCGCACCCTTCAGCTGTCCGCTCTCCAGGTCCACCTCCGCATAGGCGATGGTGTCCCCCAGACTGGCCTGGTAGAAATCCCGGATGCGCATATTCTCCAGCTGGAGCACCCGCTCCTGGTCCACTGCATCCAGCAGCACCAAAACGGTATCCCGCTCCTCTGTATCCTTACCCAGATGGTGGATACGCATACGGAACCAGTCGTAGGTCCCTCGGGGGGAACGCAGCAGGATCTCCTCCCCCGCCACATCTTCCGAGTGACTTACATCCTGGAACAGGGCGGCAAAGCGCTGGGCAAAATGGGGATGTACCATGTCGGTTTCCAGCCAGCACTGGGGGAATCTCCGCTCCTGTCTGGCCTCCCCCGCCAACAGCACCCGGTTTGTGTGGAAATAGATGGTTCCCTTGCGCTCGTCAAACTCAAAGACCTCTCCTGTGGGTGTGTCGGGCAAAAACTGAGGCCGGTCCATGTCGGAAATGATGCGGTGATAGCCCTCCAGGCAGATCATTCCATCGGTGTCCGCGCCCCGGATGCCGATGCAGCGCACCATAACCTCCCCTTGGATCGGGTGCTTCCAGAGATATTCCAACTGGACCACCCGCCCGGAGCGGATCATACTCTCCACCGTCAGGTTCACATATTGACGGTACTCCTCATGGATGCGGCCATACCAGTACTGATAACACTCCTGAGGGGGAAGCTCCCGCTCCAGCCCCATCACCCGGCGCATGGTCTCGTCGGCAAACAGCTCGCGCCGGTCACTTCGGGGGTCCATCCGGATAAACCACAGGCCAAGATCCGTATCCTTGAGCACATCGTGGTAGTGGAGGTTCAGCAGCTCGCCCAGCCGCTCCTCTGTCTCATTCTTGTTAAACCGCCTTGCCACAAACAGGCTCAGCATCCGGATCAGGGAGTCATCCGTAATGCAGTGCCGTGGATTGTTGACTCCAAAGAAGCCAACCAACCGTCCCTCTTGAAGGATGGGAACCACAATCAGGCGGCGGATCCCATGCTCGCACAGTCTTTCCCACTCTGCGCAATCCTCTTCTCGCATCTCTTCCCGGTCGGCAACGATTACCGACTCGTTCCGGCCCAGACGCTCTATCCATTGCTGCAGGTTGGAGGCCGGAATCCTCTGCATCTTCTCTTTCCGGGGGGTAAGGCCCTCCTTGCACCACTCATAGGTGTTGTTCCAGTATCCTTCCTCCACCCCATCGGGCTCGAAGAGATAGGCCCGGTCAGCCTGGTAGAACTCCACCACCGAGGCCAGCATCCGCCGGAACGCCCGCCCCATGTTCTGCTCCTCGGCCAAGGCCTTGATACAAGCTAGGGTACTCTCAGCAAAGCCCAGCTTCTCCCGCACGGACTGGCTGAGGATCTCCCGCTCGGAGATGTCCACTGCCACCTCCAGTCTGGCCTGCTTCCCATGCCATGGAATCAGCTTATCCTTGACAATGAAGTGGCGCTTGAGCATTTTGTTGGTCCACTCCCAGATGTAGAACTGGTCTCTCTGGAGTCGGTTATTGGTGCAGAACTCGCAGGGGCTGTCCTTCCCCTGGAGCACTTTGTAGCACTTGCGCCCCTTGTAGTCATAGGCGCCAGTCAGACGGCGGCCAGCGGAATTGAGGTAGTAGAGCTCATGGGTCACGGGGTCGCTGACATACACCAGTTCATCCAGCGCCTCTACAATATTCTCCAGTGTCTCTGAAGTAAGGGACATGTTCTGGGGCAGCTGCTCCTTGCTCCATTCCAGATGGCGAAGCTGCTGCAGCTGCTCTGTCCGGGCCTGATATTCCGGCGCAGTCTGCCGGATGTAGCTGTTTTCAAATTCCTGCTCGGTCAGCGGCTGGTGAAACAAAAAGCCCTGGAGCAGATCCGGCCCCAGCTCCTCCAGCGCCGCCAGCTCGTCCTTGGTCTCCACTCCCTCGCAGCATACCCGGATCTGGGAGGAACGGGCCAGCTCGATCATGTTCTTCATCAGGCAATAATTGTAGGCGCTGTACTGAATGCCGCTGACAAAACAGCGGTCGATCTTGATTTCATCAATGTCTAAATTTTTCAGGTAAGCCAAGCTGGAATATCCAGTACCGAAGTCATCCACCGAGATTTCGATGCCAGCCTGCTTCCACTGGTAGAACAGGCGGTTAAAGCGGGCGTAGTCTTGCAGCTGCATACTCTCGGTGACTTCCAGGGTCAGGGCGTCCCCCGGCAGGCCGCTCTGCTCCAGCCGCTCCAGCACCTGGCTGGCAATCTCCTTCTGACTGAGCTGCGTATAGGAAATATTGACGCTGATGTGCATTTGGGGCAGATGCTCCCGCCACGTCTGACACTGCGCCATGGCCTTCTCCAGCACCCACAGCCCTACCGGACAGATCATCCCCGTCTGCTCCAGCGCGGGGATAAATTCCGCCGGGCTCACCATCCCACGGGTGGGAGAATGGTACCGCAGCAGGGCTTCCACCCCGAACAAGTCGTAGCTTTCCCGCCGGAGCTGGGGCTGATAGCGCAGGGAAAAGCCGGAGAAGCCATCCTGGATGCTCTGGTACAGCTCCTCCTGCAGCTCCACCGTGGACAGCTTCTCCTCATAGTCCTTCTGGGAGAAAAAGGCCAGGGTATTTTTCCCCACCCGCTTAGCCTTGTCCAGCGTCTCCTCCGCATACTGGTACATGGCATTGCTGTCCAAATCCTTGTGTCCGTGGTACGAGACTACGCCGGCAGAGATGGTACACCAGTCCGCCATGCGGGCACGGATCTGCTGATAGACCTTCTCCACTTCCTCCTGCTGGGTCACCGGCAGGTTGATTGCAAAGCAGTCCCCGTTCACCCGGTAGACCCGCAGGCCGGCACCCACCAGCTCCTCCAACGTATCCGCCATGGTACATAGGATCTGGTTCCCATACTCCCGGCCGTGACGCAGGTTGATATGCTTAAGATTGTCTACGCCGATCAGCAGCAGATAACAAGGAAGCTTGGCTTCCAGGATCCGCTTCATGTCATCGGCCAGCTTGTTTCCGTTAAAGGCTCCGGTCATGGGATCCACTTTCTGCTCTAAAACGGTATCGGACATCCGTCCTACCATAATAACCGGTTCGCCTGTCTCATCACTGCTGCACTGGCCCTGGCAGTTGACCCATACCCGGTTCCCTGCCCGGTCCACCAGACGAAAGTCTGTGTTATACTGCGTCATCTTCCCCTGCCGTACCTGTTCCATAGCCCGGCTGAGGGCGGGGCGGTCCTTCTCATAGACGATCCTGCACCACTCTTCCACGGTGCACTGCTCCGTCCCATCCTCCAGGATGGGGTAACGCTTGTTAAGGTGGCCAAAAAAGTGAAGACACCCTGTTTTTAGCTCCCATAAAAATAGGTAGTCGTTCCCGCTCTCCCCCAGGGCACGCAGGGTGTTCAGCTGGGCCTTCATCACTTCGTTTTCCTCTGTTCTCACAGGCTCTCATTCCTTCTGCACTGTGTGGGCGTTGCTCACAAACGCAGACTGATCTGCGCTCCTTCTTTAAAAAAGAGATACTCCCTCATATCAGATTCCAGTGACGCGGTTCACGGTTCCTAACAGAGGGAGCATCTCAGCTATCCTATATCTCAGATACCCACTGCGATTTTGTTATTGCTCGGATGCTTCCGCAGGCTTCTGGCTGCTGGCCGCCTGGGTGATCTCCGCCCAGATCCGGTTTACATCCTCCATACAGCTGAAGTACAAGCTGGTAAGCAAGTTGGTCTGAATTCCCAGCTCCTCTGCGAATTGGTCGATCTGCGCCCAATCTGCCCGCTCGTAGCTCAAGGTCAGATCGTAGAGCATGCCGCACCGGCCCTTATGCTGCAGCAGGGCATCCTTGACCTCCTGACACAGGGGGATCTGCTGCAAAATCTCCTCCAGAGGGGCGTCGATCAAATAGTTCAAAGTGGAAAACATACCCATCAAATAGGCATCCGACTTGTTGATGGGCATATTCTTGGCGTAGTTCATCAGGCTGCTGCAAAAGTTGGCCCGCATGAGGGACAGACGCAGGAACTCCTCCGCCCCCTCATCCATGTGGTTTTCCGCATTGCTGGCGCTGAGCAGATAGATCCACTGTTTCAGCTCATTGAGGCCGATGGTCATAATGGCCTGACGCACGGTGGTCACCTTGCTGCGCAGCGAGAAATAGCGGGAGTTGGCAATGCGCAGCAGACCGTAGGTGAGGGTGGCATCCACCGAGATGATACGCTCAATTTCCTCAATGTCCGGCTCGTCCTTGATCACCGCCACCATCAGGCGGAAGAAATTGCTCTGCATGTAGCCGCTGTTGTGGGTCTTTTGGGTCATCTTCTCCGCCACAAAGGTGCCTTCCATGGCGTCCACCAGGAGCTTCTGGGCCCGCTGATAGAGCTCCTCCTTGTCGATTCCCACAGCAATGCACTTTTTATTCATACTGTGGGCGATCTCGATGATGTTCTTTAAGGTCAGCTCCTGCATGGTCTGGAAATTTACCTTGATGTAGTCGATATTATCCAGCATGGCCAGGTACCGGGGGGCAAACTGGAATTCATTGACGGCAATCTTATACCCCTCTCGGGCATACTGCTGAATCATATGCATAGCCAGGGGATGAATGATAACACTGTCATCGATTTGGATAACCAGCTCACTTTTATCAAACAGCCGGGGCGTTTTTTTCATCAGCAACGTGGTGGTAAAAGTCATAAAGTTGAGAGTACCCCGCAGCAGCTTGTCAGTATTCAGAGTCAGAAAATTATAGATGGTATCCGCCGCCGCAAAGTCGTTTTCCACCCCGTTATCCACTCCGAAGGCGCTGTTCTCCCCATAGTACTGGATTTCATAACCCA
The DNA here is from genome assembly GCA_944385035.1 of uncultured Oscillospiraceae bacterium. Lineage (GTDB taxonomy): Bacteria > Bacillota > Clostridia > Oscillospirales > Oscillospiraceae > Lawsonibacter. The sequence goes on from CALWVV010000006.1 coordinate 37,875, forward strand.
CAATGCGGTTATCCCGGTCCTTAATGGGCTGGCGTACAATGTATTTGCTGCTCATAAAGCCGCTCTCCCTTCTACTTTTTCTGCTTGCGTTCCAGAAGTTCGTCCAAAATGCCGATCAGATGGCCGATCTCCGGCTTGCTCAGCTGCTCGTCGGCTCCTACCTCCTGACCCTTGCGGCGCATTTCCTCCGTAATCAAGGAGGAGAAGATGACCACTGGAATGTGCTGGAGCTCCCTGCTGCTCTTAATGAGCTTGGTCAGACGGTGTCCGTCCATCTGGGGCATCTCCAGGTCGGTAATAATGATGGCTACCTGACTGTCCACATCTCCCTGCTTTTCACAGGTCTGAAGGGCATCCCACAGCTCGGCTCCGTTGGGGAACATCCGCAGGTTGACGTAGCCCGCCCGCTCCAGGGATTCCCGAATCATCCGGGACAGGAGAATGGAATCCTCTGCCACCCAGACGGGGTTGGTGTTCCGGCCGCGGTTGCCCATGGCCTCCACCTCACTGATCTGGATGCTGGTCTCCGGGGCGATCTCCGCCACAATACGCTCAAAGTCCAGAATGTTCACCAGGTCCTCGCCGCACTGGGCAATGCCGGTGGCCACGCCGTCTGCGCCGCCGGAGATGGTGCTGTCCGGCTTCTGAATATCCTTCCAGGAGATGCGGCTGATCCCCACCACCGTGTCCACCCGGAAGGCCACATGCATCTGGTTGAAGTTGGTGACGATGAACAGGTCCTTCTCCTTGTGCTCGTGCTCCCGCCTGGTGAGATACTTGGGCAGGTCCACCACGGTGATCACTGTATCTCTGGGCTTAAAGATGCCCTCCACCGCCTGATGTGTATGGGGCATAGGCTTTACCGGCGCGGACATCATGATCTCCCGCACCTTGGCCACATTGATCCCATAGAGATTTCCGTCAATGGTAAATTCCATGATCTCGATCTCGTTGGTGCCTGTCTCCAGCAAAATTCCGCTTCTACTTTCCTCCGCCATGCCGTTCCCCACTTTCTGAAAATTCTTTTTAAAAAATCAGTTCCGGCTTCCCGTAGCTGCGCACACAGGCCTGACCGGAAGCCGCGTCAAACAGCAGCGTTCTGGCCACTGTTCCTCCCACGTCCTCCCGCAGCAGGCGGATGCCCTCCCGCCGCAGGACCATGTGGGTGCTTTCAATATTGCGTTGGCCGATGTTTCCTAAGTTGCCGCCGCCGGGGGTTTCAAACATCCGAGCCCCTCCGGCAATCTTGGCCACAATGCGGGTACGTGACCCGCCTTGGGCCTCCATACGCCGCAGGGTCTCACATATGCCGGTATCGGCATACTTCAAAGGAGATTTCCGACCGGTCTCCATATTCAGCGGCAGCATGATGTGGACCAGCGCCGCCAGCTGAATCAGCGGATCATACAGACAGATGCCGATACAGGAGCCCAGTGCGTAAGTCACGAGCATCCCATTTTGTCGGGCCATCTTCATATCCGCAATCCCAACTACCAGCTTATCATTCATCCAAAACCCCCAGCTTTTTCAGCAAAAAATTCAGCGACCGAATATCGGGCGACAGGAGCAACTGGCAAGGTACCGCCTTTCCGGCGCAGATGAAGTTGGCCCCGATGGTCATGATATAGTCCGACTGTCCGCCAAACTCCGCCATCGGCACGGTGAGGATGGCCCCCTGCATGTCTACAGCAAAGGCGGGCACGGTCAGGCGGGTGGTGATCTCCGCCAAGCTGGACAGGGCGTTGATGAAGGTGGAAATCATGATGTTGCCCACCTCCACCAGGGCCGAGCGGTCCAGATCATCCAGCTGCTCATACTCCTGCACGGTCCGGCCCACCATGCGCTGGAGTACCAGATTGACAAACTCCATCTGCTGCACCGAGAGCATGATGCCATTGAGCTCCCCTGACATGTGGACCAGCACGCCGGCGGTAATGACCTCCGGGCCGCCGATCCAGTCGATGGCCTCGTTGTACCCCATGATGCGCACCTCCGGCATGTCGATGCGCACCTCACAGCCCAGCATACTGGACAGGGCGGTGGCAGCATTGCCTGTACCGATGCTGCCGATCTCCCGGATGGTATCCAGTTCCAGGACATTCAGATCTTCATAGTTTTTCATACCCATCCCCCAGCTTATCCATTGGTCAGACCGTTGATGGTGGTCTCCACCTCGTCGGCGGTCTGCATCATTTTCAGTACATAGCTATAGGAACGCTGGGCCTCAATGACCTGGCTGAGCTCGGTGGCCAGGTCGGTATTGGAGGTCTCCAACACACCGCGCTCCACTTTGGAGTCCCCTACCCACACCATACCGTTCTTATCGCCCATGAGGAAGCGGCTGCTGTCTTCCCGCTCCAGGCCGTCCCTATATTGGATGGCAAACACGCCCACCGTAATCTCGCCGTCCGGGTCACTGACCTGGATGGGGTAGCCGTCCTGGCCCAGCACCTGCCGGCCCTCGCCGTCGGAAAGGTAGTAGACGGTATCTAGCACCGGCTGTCCGTTCTCATCCACCTGACCGGTGGCCTCCTGGAAGCCGGCCAGCGTGAAGGCCCCGTCTCGGGTAAAAGACACCTCACCGGTGCCCGGATTATACAAGGCAAAGTAGCCCTCCCCCAGAATGGCAAAATCCAGGTTCCGGTCGGTCCGCTGGATGCTCCCTTCCTGCCAGTTGGTGGTGGTACTGGACAGATAGGCACCGCTGCCTCGGGGCAGCTGGGAATTGTCGATGCCATCCAGCATCCCATACATCAGCGTCTGAAAGGCGGGGACCTGGGCCTTAAAGCCGTTGGTGTTCACGTTGGAGATATTATTGGCCTGTACGTCCATGCGCAGCATCTGCTGCTGAGCGCCTACTGTGGCGCTGTAAAAAGCTTGAAGCATAACCCGTTTCCCCTTTCCCGCATTACAGCTGGCCGATCTGGTTTGTGGCCTTGGTCAGCACTTCATCGTAGAGCTTGAGCACCTGGGCCCCGCTCTGGAGGGAGCGCTGGGCGGTAAGCATCCGGCTCATTTCCTGGAGCATATCCACATTGGACTCCTCCACGTATTTCCACATGACCTGGGGCTGTTCCTGCAGCTGGGCCTGCTGTCCGCCAGCCTGGAACAGGCCGCTCTCCCCCTTGACGAGCTGGACGTTGTCCTCAAAGGTGTAGACCCCCAGCTGGCCCAGATAGCCCCCCTCCTGGGCATAGAGCCGCCCCGCGCCATCGGCCCGGATCTGGTCAATGCCCAGGGTAATGGGCTGTCCGTCCGTTCCCAGCACGGTCCCGTGGCCGACCAGGGTCAGCTGGCCCTGGTCGTTGAGGCAGAAGCTGCCAGAACGGGTATACTCCACGCCGTCGTCAGTCTGGATGGCAAAGAAGCCGTCCCCCTGGATGGCAAAGTCCAGCGTCAGCCCGGTATCCTTCATGATTCCCTGGCTATAGTTCACATAGAGCTGGTCAGGGGCCAGGATGTAGCTCTCCTCTCCGATCACGGTGGCGCCGCTCTTATCCTTGTTGCCCACCCGGCTGATCAGTACCTCCTGAAACGTGCGGTCGGTATAGGTCTCCGCCTTATAGCCCGCCGTATTCAGGTTGGTCATGTTGTTGCCGATCACATCCAGCCGTCTCCCCTGAGACAAGATGCCGGAGGTCAGCTGATAAAATCCCTTGGTCATAGATGATTCCTTCTTTCTAGACCCTCAGGCCTGCATATATTGCTTCATATGGACCCGCAGGTGCTGCAGCGCCCGGCTGTGGATCTGGGAGACCCGTGCCGCACTTACACCCAGCACCTGGGCGATCTCTTTCATGTTGAGTTCTTTCTCGTAGTAGAGGGAGAGCACCATGCGCTCATTTTCCCGCAGGGAGGCAATTCCCTGCTCCAGCACCTGGTGGAGCTCCTGGTCCTGATACTCCTCCTCCGTGGGGTTGCTCTGTTCTCCCAGGTTGAGGAATTTCTCGGTTGCGTTTCCACAGCTGTCCAGCACCGCCTCAAAGGAGACCATACTGGACACCGCTGTCTCGGAAAGCAGTGCATCATACTGCTCCCGAGTCAGCCCCATATATTGAGCCACCTCATCACTGGTGGGCACCCGGCCCAGATTTCCAGCCAACTCGTCGGTAGCCCGGTTGAGCTTGACCGCCTTCTGCCGCACCTGGCGGGGCAGCCAGTCCTGCCGCCGGGCCAGATCTACGATCATGCCCCGCAGGCGGGTGGAGACGTAGGTCTCAAATTTGACATTTTTGGACAGGTCAAATTTGTCCACCGCGTTGAGCAGTACCAGCAGCCCCTCCTGGATGATGTCATCCAACTGGGCAAAGCTGCTGTATAGGCCGCTGGCCTGCAGAGCGATACGGCGCACCAGCTGGGTGTAGCGCAGTACCAGCATCCATTTAAGCTCCTGGTCTCCGGTGCGCTGATAGAGCTCCAGAAGGCTCCGGTCGTCCAGCTGCTGAGCTTCCTCTTGGGATACGGAGGCCGGGAGGTAAGTCTCCTCTGGCGTTGCCACGCCTGTCGTCTGTTCCATTTCTCTCCCGCCTCCTTTCTTGGTGGTTTGCTGTTACACCGCGGCTGCCTGGGCCTGCAAGGTGATGTTGCCGATGGCCTGGATCTGGACGTTGCTGGTGATCTCATGGAAAGAGAGCACGTACACATCGGGGTAGAACTGGGCGATCAGGCGGCTGAGGTAGACCCGGATCACCTGGCTGGTGAGCACCACCGGGGTCTGGGACAGCTCCTGGAACTTCTTGCGCATCTCGCCCAGCTGAGCCATGATCTGCTGCATAACATCCGGGGTGAGGGCCAGGTAGACCCCCTGCTCGTTTTTGGTAAGGGCAGAGAGGATCTTCTTTTCCACCTCGGCGTCCAGCGTGACCACCCGGAGCTGTCCGTTTTCACAGAAGCGGCGGGTAATCGTGCGGCTGAGCCGGGTGCGGACCTGCTCGGTGACCGCATCGGCGTCCCGGTTGGGACCTGCGTCAATGATCGCCTCCAGAATAAGGCCAAGGTCCCGGATGGGGATGCTCTCCTTAAGAAGGTTGCGCAGGATCTTCTCCAGTCCTGCGTAGGTAATCACATTGGGGATGGCATCTGCCACCAGGTCTGGGTCGGTTTTCTTGAGATGCTCCACCAGCTGCATGACCTCGGTACGGCCCAACAGTTCGAAGGCGTGACGCTTGATGGTCTCAGACAGATGGGTGAGCATGACCGTAAGAGGCGTAATGACGGTGTAGCCATAGATCTCCGCCATCTCCTTGTTCTCCGGCAGAATCCACCGGGAGGGAATACCGTAGGCGGGCTCGATGGCCTCGATGCCGTCGATCTCACCGCCGGGATTGGGGGGCTCCAGGGCCAGATAATAGTCCACCAGAACCTCGCCTCGGGCTACTTCCTCACCCCGTATGCGGATAATGTATTGGTTAGTCCCCAGCCCCGCTCCGTCATGCAGACGGATGGAAGGGATGACAAAGCCCATATCCTGGGCGTATTGGCGGCGGAAGATGACGATACGGCTGATGAGCTTGCCCCCGCTGCCCTCATCCACCAGAGGGATCAGGCTGTAGCCAAATTCCATCTCAATAGGCTCCACAGTGAGCAGGGAGTAGACATTGTTGATGTCCTTGTAGTAGTCCGCCTCGCTGGCCGCCGCTGCCTCGGGGGCTGGCTGTTCCGCCTGGGCTGCGGCCTGCTGCGCCTGGAGCGCTTTTTCCTTGTTCATGCTCCGCTCGCCTATAATGCCTCCCGCGGTCAGACAGCCGCCCACCAGCAGCAGAGGCAGGGTGGGGGTGCCGGGGACAATGCCCAGCAGCACCAGAATGACACCGGTGGCCAGGATGGCCCGTGGCTGGGCCTTGAACTGTCCGATCACATCGGTGTTCAGGCTGCCGTCGGACACAGAGCGGGTGACGATCATGCCGGTAGCGGTGGAAATCATCAGGGCGGGCAGCTGGGAAACCAGGCCGTCGCCGATGGTGGCGATGGAGTAGACATTCATCACCGTCTGAATGTCACTGCCGCCCTGAACGATGCCGATGATCAGGCCGGCCACAAAGTTGATGACCGTGATGATCAGGGACATGACGGCGTCGCCCTTGACAATCTTGGTGGCACCGTCCATAGCGCCATAGAAGTCCGCTTCCTTCTGGATCTTGTAGCGGCGCATCCGGGCCTCCTTCTCGTCAATGAGGCCGGAGCTCAAATCGGCGTCGATGGCCATCTGCTTACCCGGCATAGCGTCCAGGGTGAAGCGGGCGGCCACCTCAGAGACACGCTCAGCGCCCTTGGTGATCACGATAAACTGCACCAGTACAATGATTAAGAAGATCAAAATACCGATAACAATATTACCCTGCGTAATCAAATTACCGAAGGATTTGATGACCACACCGGCATAACCGCCGTCCCGGAGGATCAGACGGGTGGAGGACACGTTCAGGCCCAGCCGGAACAGGGTCGTCACCAGCAGCAGGGAGGGAAAGATGGAAAACTCCAGTGCCTCCGAAATGCTCATGGTGATCATCAAAATCATGATGGACAGGGAGATGTTGATCACGATCAGTACATCCAGCGCCGGTGCGGGCAGGGGGAGCACCAGGAACAGGACGATGACCACCACCATCAGCGATATGGCATTGTCGAAAATTCGTCTCATCATAACGTTCTAAAATGGCTCGCTTTCTGTTAAGTGCCTTTTTGGTCCAACCGATAGAGGTACACCAGCACCTCAGCCACCGCACCGTACAGCTCAGGGGGAATCTCCTGGTTGAGGTCGGTGGAGCTGTACAGGGCCCGTGCCAGAGGGACGTTCTCCACCACGGCCACATGGTGCTCCTCTGCCACCTGGACAATGCGCAGGGCCAGGGAATCCTGTCCTTTGGCCAGCACCACGGGGGCCCTATCCCGATCCTCCTTGTAGCGCAGAGCCACGGCAAAGTGGGTGGGGTTTCGGATGACCACATCGGCCTGAGGCACCTTCTGCATCATGCGGGACTGGGCCATCTTTCGCTGCTGTTCCTTGATCCGGCTCTTGATCTGAGGATCGCCCTCGGTCTGTTTGAATTCCTCTTTGATCTCCTGCTTGGTCATGCGGATCTGCCGCTCGTAGTCCCACCACTGGTAGAACACATCGGCGCCAGCCAGCACCACATAGGCCACAGCGATCTGCATAGACATTTGAAACGCCATGTCCAGCAGGTGGGAACAGGCCGCAGTCAGGTCGGTGAAGAAGTACTTGGTAAATACATTGACGATCCCGGCCAAAAAATGATAAATGATGTAGAGCAGGATGACGATCTTCAAAAGGCCCTTCATGGCCTCGATGACGCTGCGCAGAGAGAACAGCCGCATAAAGCCCTGAATGGGGTTAATCCGGCTGAATTTGGGCCGCAGGGACTCCCCAGACACCAACATCCGGGTCTGAAAGAAGGTGGCTGCCACCCCCGCCACCGCCGTGGCGACCATCAAAGGGCCCACCGCCCGGACAAAGGCCCACAGCAGTTGGACCAGCAGCTTGCTCAGGTCCCCCGCCGTAGGCGTGCCTGTCTGGGTCAAGGTCAGGGAAAAGCACAGGCGGAAAAATTCCTCAATCGCGGAGGCGGACCCCACCGCAGTGAGAAAAAATACCACCATCCCCACCAGGAGTACAACCACCGATACCGCGTCGTTGCTGAAGAAGATGTTGCCCTTCTTCCGTTCGTCCCGCCGTCGTTTCGGGGTTGCCTTTTCGGTTTTCTGTCCGTCCGCCATGCCGCGTCACCTCCCGTGGACTATCCCGGCGCGGCGATGATCTGCAGCATCCGGCCCATGCTGTCCAGCATCTCCGACTCTGCCCCCAGCAAAAACTCACTGATGGGGTTCAAAAATAGGAACAACAGCACCAAGCCAATAATCACTTTCAGCTCGATGTTGATGACAAATGCGTTGATTTGGGGAATGGCCTTCATCAGAATTCCCATGCCCAGCTCACCCAACAGTTCGGCGGCCAGGATGGGGAAGGCCAGCTTAATGGCCAGCACCATGCAGGAGAGAAACAGCTCCACTACCCCTGAGGCCACCGCCTGCCCAAAGCTGGCCTGGCCAAAGGGGACCACCTGCTGAGAGGTGAGAAAAATGCGCAGCATGGTGTAGTGTCCGTTCTCTGCAAAAAAGTTCAGAACGAACAGCACGTTGAGCAGCGAGGCCGTCACCGTCATGTTGATCTGGCTGCTGGCGTCGTAGACCTGGGCCATGGTCAGACCCATCTGAGCGTCAATGACTTCGCCGCCCACTTGAATAATCATAAAGAACAGCTGCATTACAAAGCCCATCACAAAGCCCACCCCCAGCTCCAACAAAAGCCGAAGGGCAAATTCTACAATGGACCCCGGCACCGGGGAGGCATCCACCGTCATACTCATGACAAAGACGGAGAATACCATGATGATCCCAGCTTTGGCCAGGTTGGGCAGGCTGTTTCTGCCCAAAATAGGGTTGAACAGCACAAAGCCGGTCACCCGCATAAAAATCAGCGTAAACAGGTACAGTTCTGACCAATCCATCGTCCTGCCCTCACATCAGGGAAAACAGATAGCGGGTGTAGTCCTGCAGGACCTCCAGCATCCAGCCTCCACCCACCAGCAAAATGGCCACAACCACAATGAGCTTGAGGATAAAGGACAGGGATTGTTCATGGATCTGGGTCACCGCCTGAAAGATGGCCACCAGAATGCCCACCACCATACTCAGCAGCAGCATGGGCGCGCCGATTTTCAGCGCCACCCCCACGCCTTCCCGGAGAATATCCACCGGCTCCATATCGTAACCCCCTATGTATCACATCTAATTGAATCCCTGCACCAGTGTGGAAAACAGCAGCTGCCACCCATCCAGGGAGATAAACAGCAGCAGCTTGAAGGGCATGGAGATCATAGACGGCGGCAGCATGATCATGCCCATGGACATCAGGGCCGAGGATACCACCACATCAATGAGCAGGAAGGGGATGTAGAGATAAAAGCCGATGAGAAATGCCCGTTTGAGCTCCGTGGTCATAAAGGAGGGAACCAGGATGTGCAGGGGCAGGTCCTGGGCGTTTTGCGTGTCCTCCGGGGTCTGGACCCCGGCCATATTGCAGAACAGGTTCATAGCGCTCTGCTCCGTATTTTTGGCCATAAACTCCTTAAGGGGAATCTTGGCCCGCTCAAAAAACTCGTCCTGGGTGATTTGCTGGTCCACGTACGGCTCATAGGCCGTAGTCTGGATCTCGCTGACCACCGGGGACATGGTAAACAGGGTCAGAAACAGGGCTATGCCCACCAACACCATATTGGGAGGATTCTGCTGCAGTCCCATGGCGGAACGCAGAAAGGAAAAGGAGATGATGTACCGCGTAAAAGAGGTCATCATCACCACCATGGAGGGCAGCAGGGTCACCATGGTGGTCATAAAGAGAATTTGGAGGGTCTGGACATTCTCTCCGTTTACATTGATCAGTGCGTCCAAGTTCGCGCCTCCTATCTCTTTCGCTGCTCCAGTACCCGGCGCAGGGCCTGGGCAAAGTTTTCCGATATGGCTGCATTGGATTTGCTGCCCGGTGTGCTTTCTTCGTCATCCAGCAGCTCCTGAGGGACCTCCCCCAGGTTGGTGAACCCGCCGGGGGCGGCTCCATACAGATACAGCCGCTCCCCTACCTTCACCAGCAGCAGGCGCTGGTCCTTGCCAACGGGGATCTGCTCCAGTACGGTGATGTACCTGCCCCGGCCCAGTCTGCCCCCCGCCATGCTCCCTACCCCATACCGGGTAAACCAGTAGGCCAGTGCCAGGATCAGGCAGGTAACAAAGAGCGCCCAGAGTAAGGGCCCCAGTTCCTTCATCTCAGGTTAGGGTGCGCCCACAATGGAACTGACTGTCTTAAGCAGACGGTCGCTCTTAAAGGGCTTGACGATAAAGTCTTTGATGCCGGCCTGCACGGCCTCCACCACCATGGCCTCCTGGCCCATGGCAGAGCACATGACCACATTGGCATTGCCGTCCTTGGCGCGGATGGCCTTCAGGGCTTCCAGACCGTCCATGTTGGGCATGGTGATGTCCATGAGCACCAGGTCGGGCTTGAGCTCAAAATACTTTTCCACTGCGTCCTGACCGTCCACAGCCTCATGGATGTCGGTATAGCCCTCTTTGGTGAGGGTGTCACGGATCACTTTTCGCATAAATGCTGCATCGTCTACAATCAGAATCTTAGCCATGATATTCATCCTTTTCTTTTATTTTTCCCGTACCGGATCTTTGCACCGGCCGGGTCAGGGCTGCTGCTTTAACAGCTCGCTTTGCTTGAGGACCTCTGTGATGCGTACGCCGAAGTTGTCATCAATGACCACCACGTCGCCCCGCGCCACACAAAGGCCGTTGACAAACAGGTCGACCTGATCTCCGGCCAGCTTATCCAGCACCACCAGAGATCCCTTGGAGAAGGAAAGAATATCCTCCACCTTCCGCCGGGTCCGGCCAATTTCCACCGAAATCTCCAGCGGGACGGACATAATAAGCTCGAGGTTGTCCGCCTGCTCTTTGCCCAGTCGCTCCTCCGCATCCAGGACCGGGAGCTGAATGGGGTTGGCATTGATTCGTTTGGGTTCCTGCATCCCCCAGCCGGGCTGCATGGGCTGCTGCATAGGCTGTTGGGCCCACCCATACTGGGGTGCCTGCATGGGCTGCATGGGCTGTACAGGGGGCTGCATGGGTTGTGCAGGGGGCTGCATGGGCTGTGCGGACTGCTGAGGCGCCGCTGGCTGCTCAGGCTGCGCAGCGGGCTGATTGATCAGTCCGTTGAGCATCTGCTCGATCTCCTCCTGGCTCATGACCCCGCCGTTATAGCCGTCAGAGCTGCCGGCCACCGGCTGAGCAGCCGGGGGCTGAGGCTCGGGCTGAGGCGCCGGCTTGGGCTCAGGCTGGGCCGGCTCATCCGAAGAGACGCTGCCGAAGTTCATCTCGAAGCCGGCCAGCAGTTCCCGTGCCAGGTGGACTGGCATCACATTGACAAACTCGCTTTTGAGCATATCTTCAATGCTCAGCATAAAGCGAACCACAACCAGGGTGCCGTCCTCGGAGTTGATGTGTTCCTGTTTAAACTGCTCCACATCGTCCAAGGCAAAGGACGAGGGGGTGGAGATGTTCACCGGGTGACCCAGGAAGTCGGACAGGGCTGTGGAGGCTGCCCCCATCATCTGGTTCATTACCTCACACACAGCGCTGATGGTAAGATCGTTGAGTTCAAACTCATCATCCGGGGTCTCGCTGCCCATCAGGATGTCAACAATCACCTTCACATCCCGCTTGCGCAGCAGCATGATGTTGCTGCCCTCCAGGCCGGAGACATATTTGATCTCAATGCCGATGGCCGGCTCCAGATCACCGATGCTGAAGTCCTCCACCGCGACCACACTCACCGAGGGAGTGGTGATATCCACCCGGTGGTCCAGCATGTTGGATACTGCGGTAGCCGAGGACCCCAGGCTGATATTCATAATTTCGCCGATGGCATCCAGCTCCATCGAATTAAAGATATTCTGAGCCATGTTCCTCACTCCTCCTCTCTTGACTGGACGTGACAGGTCTCCCAGATCTTCACGGCCATGCTGCCGTTCTGCGTGCCCAGCTTACCGCTGAACCAGGGCTGTCCGCCGATGAACAAATTCACCGGCTCTTTGGTCGGGTGTCCCAAATCGATCACGTCTCCCACATTTAAGCTGTAAATATCCCGCAACGTGAGCTGAGTGCGGCCCAGCTCCGCTGTGACCTCCAGCTGAGAATCCCGCAGGATATCCATAATCTCCTGGGAGTTGTTCTCCCCGGTTCCCCGTCCCACCTGATTCATGGCAGAGATCTTGGTAAAGATGTTGGTCAGCATCATGCCGGGCAGGCAGATGTTCATCCGCCCGGAGGCGTTGGGGAATTTGATGCTGATACCGATGATGACCACGGTTTCGTCCAGTCCGATCAGCTGCACCAGGGTTGGGTTGGATTCTACCCGCCGGACGGAAAAGTTCAGGTCGATGTAGTTCTCCCAGCTGCCCCCCAGAATGGAGATCAGATCCTTGACGATGCTCTCATAAAGCTTAAGCTCCAGGGGGGTAAAGCTGTATCCAGCCGGGATCTTGGCCGAGTCATCCCCCTCGCCGCCCATCAGGCGGTCCATCATATTCAGCACCAGGCCGGTGCTGAGATGGATCAAAACCGGGGTATCCTCACTTTCCCGCACCCCCTCCACGTCCACATCCGCTAAGGTCAGCACATCACCATCGGAAAGGGCGTTGGAAAACTCATAGTAGCGCTGCTCCTCTACCGACTCCACCGAAATGTCGCTGGTGGTGTGCAGCAGACCGTTGAGTCTGGAGTTGATAATCCGGGTGTAGTTTTCAAAGATACCGCTGATCATTTTCAGCCGGTCTTTGGTAAACTTTCTCGGACTGTAAAAGTCATATTTTCTGTATTTCTTTTCCGCATCCTGGTCGGAACGGTTCAGATCCATCTCGCCGCTGCGTGCTGCGTTGAGCAGTGCGTCGATCTGGCTTTGTGATAATACTTCCGCCATGCTATCCCTCCTGGCTGGAACCGGTTTGCGTTTGAGCCTGCTTCCCGGAGGTTCCGGCGTTTTCCTCCGTCTCGGCTGAGGTTCCGTCCTGCCCGGAACGTATGGTGTAGTACTGGGCGATGTCGTCCCCCATATCGTTCTCCACATCCAGACCCGTCACCAGCAGCTCCACCCGCCGGTTCTGCGCACGGCCCGCCGCGTCGTCGTTTTCCGCCACGGGGCGCCACTGGCCGTAACCCACACTGACCAGGCGGGAAGGATCGATGATGTCCTTTTCCTGAAGATAGACCGTTACCACTGCCGCCCGGTTGGTAGCAAGGAAGCGGTCCACGGCAGGATCGTTGGGAGAGTCGGGTACCTCCTGGGCGGTGTGTCCCAGCACACGAATCTCATCGATGGATTCGCTGACTTGCGCAATGGCAGTGGCCACATGATCCAGCACTTCCTTGCCGTCGTCCCGCAGGGTGTAGCTGTCACCATCGAAAAAGACTGTGTTGTCAAAGGACACAAAGACATAGCCGCTGCCTTTGGTGATCGAGATTTCCGCGGCCAGGTTCTCCGACTCCACATATTCCCTCATGGCCTGATAGAGCTTCTCAATATCCGCGTCCACCTGCTCCTGGGTCACATTGCTGATCTCATGGCCGCCGGGGTTTTGTTCGGTCACCGCGTCGGGATTAAAGGACTCCACCAGGGCGATCCATTTCTCCTTATCCATGGTGGACATGGAATAGAGCATGACAAAAAAGCACAGCAGCAGCGTCACCATATCGCCATATGTATCCATCCAGTTGGCACCGCCGCCTCCGCCGCGTTTTTTTCGCATATCCAAACCTCCTCTCCCCTATGACACCGGGAGATTATTTCCCTTTTCTGCGGCCCTTCTTTTCCTTGGGGGCGCCGCCGCCCTCTCCCTCTTCACCGCGCTGGTTCTGCTTCATGAAGGTGAGCAGCCGCTCCCGCAGAAACTTGGGGTTCTCGCCCGACTGGATGGCCATGATCCCCTCCACCACGATCTGCCGGCAGAGGATCTCTTCCTCATCCCGTGCAGTAAGGTTGGCGGCAATGGGGTTGAAGATCACGTGGGCCAGGAAGGAACCGTAAAAGGTGGTAACCAGAGCCACCGACATGTTGGGGCCCAGGGCGTCCATGTCCGCACCGTCCAGCCCTTTCAGCATGTTGATCAGACCGATCAGGGTACCGATCATACCGAAGGCGGGGGCGGCGTTGGAGCCCCGTTCATACATGGCCACCACCTCTTGGTGGCGGGCGGAGGTCTGTTCAATGTCGTTTTCCAGGATGCTCCGGACCCGATCCGGGTCATTGGCATCTACAATGAGCATAATGGCCTGCTTGAAGAAGGGATCGGTCTGTTCGTTGGCCTTCTCCTCCAGGGCCAGAAGGCCGTTTTTCCGGGCGATCTGCGCCAGCTCCACCAGCTGCTCCACATAGGTGGTGGGGTCAAAGGCTTTCGCCCGCAGCATGATTTTGATGTGCGCGGGAAAAGACTTGGCCAGCTTGGGGTAGCAGGCGATCACCACGGCCAGGGTACCGCCCACCACAATGAGGATACTGGAGACATCCACAAAGTTGCCCAGCTTATCAAAGTCAATGGGTGGAGTTCCGCCCGCGTCAAAGGCAATGCCGAACAGAGTAAAGAATACAGCCAGCACAATGCCGATCAAATACACTACATTCATAACGTCGATCCCTTCTGTTTATATCCCGCCGATGTACGGAAAAGCGCAAGGTCAGCGCCGGTCGATCACAGAAATTTCCCGGTGGATATCCTGAACCTTCGCGTTATAGTCCGCGATTTTTTGGATGATCTCCTCCACGGTGTCCCGCACCAGATAGTAGTCGTGGTTCATCATCACGACCTTACACTCTGGGATCAGCTCGATGCACTCAATCTGGTTGTGGTTGAGCAGGAACCGCTCCTTGTTCATTTTCTGCAATTCGATCACAAAACTCGCCCTCTTTTCTCGTCTGCCGCCGCCTGGAGCGGATGCCCCAGGCGGCGGAGTGTGCTCAATCCGGTGGATCTTACTTATCAGCTATCAGCGCTTCATGTTGACCAGCTCTTCCAGCATGGTATCGGTAACGGTGACAATCCGGGTGTTGGCCTGATAGCCCCGCTGGTAGAGGATCATGTTGGTGAATTCGGTGGCCAAATCAGTGCTGGAGCCCTCCAGGAAGGAGGTCATGATGCCCACGGTGCTGCCGCCCAGCAGTTGGGAAGCGGGATCGACCGTGGTACCATCTTCCAAGAAAATATTTCCGTTTCTCAGGGAGCCGGTCACCGCGCTGTTGGGGGTGCTGACGGTAATGCTGCCTGCAGCATCACCGGCCGAATAGTAGGGGCCGTCCGTGTGGAGCACGCCGTTGGGATTTTCCACCGTGCCCAAGGCGATATAGCCTACTACCACGACTTCCTTGGTGTCGGAATTGGTACAGGTAATTTTGCCGTTTTCATCGATCTTCATGTTGGTATAGTTAATGTAGCCGTCCACATTGGCATCATCGGCATCTTCCGGAGCCACATTCTTTCCCGTATCCGCGATGCCGGGATATGTCGTTCCACCCGCGGCAACATAGCCAGGATCGTCAGGGGCAAGGCCATTGCCCTTATCTCTCATGGGCAGACGAATCGGCACCAGATCGGTGCTGATCTTTCCTTCATTATTGGGGTCAAGCATCCCCGGAGTGTCTGTGCCTGTACTATTCACAAAGCCATAGACCACATTGCCCTGTCCGTCGGTGAGGTAGCCGTCCCGGAACTCAAAGTCACCCACGCGGGTCAGGGTCAATTTTTTCACCGCATCCGCGCTGTTGACATCAATGTCCTTCGGACCCACCAGGAAGAATCCATCACCGCCGATGGTGCAGTCCAGGTCCCGGCCAGTAGCCACCAGGTCACCGCTGCTCATGTCCAGATCGATGGTGCCCACCGTACAGCCATAGCCGGTCTGCCGGGGGTTGGTGCTGCCGGTGGTGAGGGTACCCTCAGAACCAGCGCTCAGGGTGCTATAAATGCTATCCTTGAAGGTAAAGCGCTGGGTCTTGTAGCCATAGGTGTTAACGTTGGCGATGTTGTTACCCACCACGTTCAGGGCCTGCATATGTGTTTTCAAACCAGAAATTGCCGCGCTCATAGCGCCTGACATAGACATATTGTTCTTGCTCCTTCTTCCGAAATTTGTGCGCCGCCGGGAAACCGTCATTCACACGGTCCCCAGAGCCCCCTTTCGGTCCTGCCCTCTGTAATCTTACAGGAACACGGCGCCGTCAATGTTCGTAAAAATATTTTCCTTCATCTCCGACTGGGACATTGCGGTAATGACCCGGTTGTTGGGGACGTTGACGATAAAGGCCGCCAAGGTCTGGTCTAGTGCCAGAATATTGGTAGCTCCTTTGGCCTGCGCCCGCTCAACGGAATCACCCAGTCGTTCCAGCAGCGTGGGAGTGACTTCGATGCCCCGTTCCTCCGCACGGCTCAGCGCGTGCTTGGAAAAGGCCACCTGACGGGTTTGGGTACACGCCATCTGCTGCTGCAGGACAGAGTCAAAGCTGTCACTGCTTTGGGTTGTTTGGCGAGTGCGGGGTTCTGTCTGCCCAAGTCCGCCGGATCCACCCACACGATAGATCGGTCCGACCACGGGAACACCTCCTTTATCTGCCGTTCAGCGGCTTATACGTTTGGGGTCTGGTTGTTTTCGCCGTCACTGTCACCGTCGCCGCTTTCGCCTTCTCCACCCTCCTCGGGTTCCTCAGGCAGCGTACCAACGGCCATAATACTGTTCAGAGGATACATCTCATCGTTGACAAAGATAACGGGGACACCCTCATAGGTGCCGGTACCAGTGACCTCGCCCACGATCTCCTGGAGATTGCCCTCCTCATCATAGGAGCCTACTGTGACCGTCTTTCCCACCAGAGAGGCGGCATAGGTCAGAGTATTGGCGGCAGTAATCTCTTCCAGGCTGGTCTGAACCTTTGTCAGCATCTGTACCGTGGACATCTGCACCATTTGATTGAGCATATCAGAGGTATCTGCCGTGTTGTCGATGGTCTGGTTTTGCAATTGCCGGACCATAAGCTGAAGAAAGTCCTCAAAGTTCAAACCAAAGGCGTCATCGTCCTCAGCTACCGTAAACCCTAACTTCTCAATTTCTTCGGGGGTCAGCGTGCTCCTGCTCTGATTGACAGAATAGGCGTTGTTTTTCTGGAGTGTATCCAGAGAAATCGGCATAAAATCGCTGCTTGTCATGCTATTTCACCTCTGCTTCTTCACCGTTTACACGGCGTCTGTCTCCATCTCCAGCAGTCCAAGCCGGAGCTGATGGAGGAAGTTCTCCGCCTCCTGGCGGGGTGTGTTGCGCTGCTGCTGTTGATGGGATTGCTGCTGTTGCTGGCCGCCATCCTGATCGGGGTGCTGCCAGGCGGACTGGTTCTCCTGGGGCTGGGCCACCTGCACCCGCACCTCACTGTGGGTATTGTCCTGCAGGATCAGGCCCAGGGTAGAGGCATGGTCGCTGAGCAGCCGGGCAGTCTGCTCGGTCTCGGCGTGGAGCACCACATGGAGGACTCCCTCCGGCGTACGGGTAAATTCCGCGGTTACGGTACCCAGATTGGCCGGATTAAGCTTGATCTCCACACGCTGATCTCCCTGATCCAACGCACCCTTCAGGATGTTGCTCAGGGACTTCTCCACCTCCTGGGCGGGGGCAGTCATATCTACGCTCTCCCCCTCGCCTACCCGCACCGGAGTGGCCTCCACATTCTGGAACAGGGGAGTTTGGAAACTCTCCACCGTCACGTCCTTGCCCTCGTCGCTTCCGGTCTGGGCCGCAGCGGACTGGGTCATGTCCTGAGTCAGATTCTCCTGGGCTGTGCTCTGGGTGTCGGCGCTTTGGGATACCGTCTCACTGCTTTGCAGGACAGAAACCGGGGCGGCCTGCACATCAGATGTGGTCTCGGGCTGGACGGTCTGCTGGGGCTGAGCAGTCTCCTGCTGGACCTGAGGCAGTACGGTCCCGGCCTGAACCTGGGACTGGGCAGTCAGAACCGTCTGTGTGTCAGCCACGGCCGCCTCAATCGTTACCACCTGGGCCACAGGGGACTCTGCCGAGCCGACTGCCTCCACGAAGTTGGCCTGGACAGCCATCAGATCGCTGTACACCGCGGGCGCGGCCGCAGCGGCCACCACCTCCAGGTTGGCGTTTGGGGAATCCTTGTCGGGCTTTTCGGAGGTCCCCACATTCTGGTCACCCTGGGGATCTTTCAGGTTGGTGTCCTCCTTCCCGGCCTGGGTCGTATCTTCCCGGCGCTGTTCCAGCAAGTCCTGGAAGGATGTACCGCCCTGGTGGTCCTGGGTGTTGGCTGTCTGACCGGCTCCCTGGGTCGTCTGGGACATCTGCCATACACTCTGCAATGTCATCTGCAGCAGCATGTCTGTCATGTTCATCGTTCTCACCTCCTTTCAATGGGGTAATTTTCTTCAACTCCGCTCGGCACGTACGGCGGAGACCAATTCATCAATGAAATGCTCGTCCTGCTTTTGCAGCTCTTTCTGGTAGGCGTCCTTCTGCTTCTCCTTCAGGCGCTCCAAAATGGCGGCATCCTGATGGGCCTGGAGCACCTTGGCACGCTGCTGCTCTGCTTCGGCCTGCAGCTCCTGCAGGCGGTTGGTCTCTCGGGTGATCTCCATCTCCAGCACCCGCAGGCCCATTTCAAACCCCAGTGCCTCGGAGACCGCGATTCCCTGGGCTGCCTCTTCCCGGAAGCGGCGGTTCAGCTCCTGGTAACGGGCCTTGGCGTCATCCACCCGGTCCTGCTGCTGGGCCACTTTCTGAAGGGTTCGGGCATATTCGTTCTGCCGCCCCTCCAGTACCTGCTGGCGGTAGCCCAGCACGCTGTCCAGGCCGAACTGAAACTTCTTCATGGGAGCTCACCTCACAGTAATTTCCGCATCATGTCCAGGTCCTCCTCATAGGAGAACCCCTCCTGGGTCCCCTGCATCAAAAACTGCTGGATGCCGTCGATTTTGCTCAGGGCGTAGTCCAGCTTAGGGTTGGTCCCCGCCTTATATGCACCAATCGACACCAGGTCCAGGTTCTTCTCATACACACCCATCACATCCCGAATCCGGGCCGCCATCTGGCGGTGCTCCGGGGAGACGATATCGGTCATAAGACGGGAGATGCTCGCCCCCACGTCAATGGCGGGGAAGTGGTTGCTGTTGGCCAGGCGGCGGGACAAAACGATGTGTCCGTCCAGGATACCACGCACGGTGTCGGCAATGGGCTCGTTGGTATCGTCGCCCTCCACAAGCACGGTGTACACTCCGGTGATGGAGCCCTTCTGGAAATTTCCGCTGCGCTCCAGCAGCTTGGGCAGCTCGGCATAAATGGAAGGGGTGTAGCCCCGAGCCACCGGGGGCTCTCCTACCGCCAGGCCAATCTCACGCTGGGCCATGGCAAATCGGGTGAGGGAGTCCATCATCAACAGCACATCGTACCCCTGGTCCCGGAAGTACTCCGCCACGCCCGTGGCCACCGATGGGCAGCGTTTCCGCAGCATGGCAGGCTGGTCTGATGTTGCCACTACCAGCACCGAACGGCTCATGCCTTCCGGCCCCAAGTCTTTCTCCATGAATTCCAGCACCTCGCGGCCACGTTCGCCCACCAGAGCGATCACGTTGATGTCCGCCTTCACGTGCTTGGCGATCATGCCCATCAGAGTACTTTTCCCCACGCCGGAACCGGCAAAGATTCCGATTCTCTGCCCCTTACCCACAGTGAGCATGCCGTCGATGGCTTTGACGCCGAACTCCAGCCGCTCCCGAATGGGGGGACGGGCCATGGGATTGATGTAGTTGGCTCCGTCTACACAGAAGGAGGTGCCGCCGCGGAAGGGGCCCTTGCCGTCAATGGGCTGTCCCAGGGCGTTGATGACCCGCCCCTTAAGAAAGGGGCCCATATTGAGACTCAGCCGCCGGCCGGTATTGCGCACAAAGTTCCCCGCCGAAATGCCGCTCATGTCTGAGTAGGGCATGAGCAGAATGCGGTCATTTTTGAAGCCAACTACCTCAGCCATCACCTGGCCGCCTGACTCTCCGTTGTAGATCCGGCAGATGTCACCTACGGCGGCCCGGCCGCCGGAGGCCTCAATGGACATGCCCACAATATTTTCGATTTTTCCCGTGTAGCTGACGGTCTGGGCCGACTGCACACGCTGTATCATCTCTTCAAACAAGGCCTGTCTCCTCTTATCCGCCTCGCAGAATATCCTTCAAATTATCAAGCTGGGTGGAGGCGCTGGCGTCGATAATCTCATCAGGCATCTCGATAATGCAAGTGCCCGACTCGTCATCAGCCATGGGGATCAGCTTGATATGATCGGACAGTCCCGCCAGAGAGGCGGTAAGCTCCGGGGCGATCTGGGCCAGCTCCCGTGCGTCGCAGCCCCCGATATAGATACGCACCCACTCCCGCCGCCGCAGACGCTCGGTGGCCATCTGCACCATGCGCAAAATGACCTCGCGGCTGCTTTTAAGGCTGATGTGGATCACTTTTTCCGCTACCGCGATACTCAGGTCCCGCAGCTCGTCCTGGGTCTGGGACATCAGATCCTCTTTGGCCTGTGTGGCCTGATCCAGGAATTTCTTAAGCTCTTCTGCCTGCTGCTGCCGCTGCTCTTCCAGCTTGACCTGGCCTTCGGCCTGGGCCTTGGCCATCCCGTCGGCGTACCCCTGGCGGTACCCCTCCTCCTGTGCCTCCTCCCGCAGGCGCTGGGCCTGCTCTTCGCCCTGCTGGCGGTACTGCTCCAGCAGCTGCTCGCCCTCCCGCTTGGCCTGGGCCATGATGGCCTCGGCCTGAATCCGGGCGTAGGAGAACATGGCCGCCGCCCCCTGTCCGGGGTCGGGGCCGGGCTGCTCCTCCGCTTCCTGGACCGGTTCGGGCACCTTCTCCTCGGGCGCTTCCGGCTCCGGCTGGGGAGGCGGCTCCGGCTCTACTACAATATCGTCCACCTGGGGGAACTGGAACTGCTCCACCTGGGGGCGAAGAAAATGCTTAAAAATATTAGGCAATGATATCGTCCTTTCCACCCTTGAGGATGATCAGCTCGTTCTTCTCCTCCAGGTCGCGGATCACGCCCACAATACGCTGCTGAGCGGCCTCCACGTCCCGAATCCGCACGTTGACCGTGACCTCCAGGTCGTCCCGGATGCTCTGGGCCATACGGGCGGAGACGTTGGTGAAGATCTTGTTGGCCACCTCGCTGTTGGCACCCTTGAGGGCCAGAACCAGATCCTTGGGATCGCAATCCCGCAGGAAGCGCTGTACAGAACGGTCGTCCATGGTGACAATATCTTCGAAGACGAACATCCGCTTGCGGATCTCGTCGGCCAGCTCGGAGTTGTGCGTGGACAGGCGGTCGAAGATGCTCTTCTCGCTGGCCCGGTCCAGATTGTTCATCACGTCGGCCACGAAGTCCACGCCGCCTACCTTCACGTTGTTGGTGGTCATGATGCTGGAGAAGCGCTTCTCCATCTCTGCCTCAATGGTCTTTACCGCCGCAGGAGAGGCGCTCTCCATGTTGGCGATGTTCTCCACTACCTTCACCTGGCGTTCCGGGTCAAGCTCGTCAATGACGGCCGCCGACTTCTCCGGGTCCACATAGGACAGCACCAGGGCGATGGTCTGGGGCCGCTCATGCTGCAGGGCTGCGTACAGGGATTTCTCATCCGCCTTGTTCAGGAAGGAGAACTCCCGGTTCTTCAGGGACTTGGTTACCTTGTCCAGCAGCATACTTGCCGTCTGACTTCCGAAGGCACGCTCCAAGACGGCCCTGGCATACTCCAGTCCGCCCTCGGTCACAGCCTTGTTGGTCATGCACATCTGGTAGTACTCATTGAGTACATCCTCGGTAGTGGCCGCATCCACATAGCCCAGCTTGGCGACCTCCAGGGTGATCTGCTCCACATCCTCCGGTTCCATGTACTGGTAGAGCTGGGAAGCCTTTTCGGTTCCCAGGGAGATGATCACCGCAGCTGCCTTCTGCTGGCGGGTCAGTTCATTTTTCAGTGGGGTGGATGCTGGTTTGAACGGGGTGGCTGTTCCCTGAGCCGGAGGCGCTGTCATTTCACTCATTTTGCACCTTCCCCTTCCCGCAGCCAATTCTTCACCATCTGAGCCGCGATCTCCGGATTTTCTTCTGCAAACTTACGCACATCCTGCCGCAGCTCCAGGCTCTTTTCCGTCTGCATCTCCATAATATCGGGCTTGGCCTCAACAACCGGCGCCGCCTGCAGCGCACCGGTGGCCATGGCTTCCTCTTGTGCCAGCTTGCGGCGCTTCTTCGCGCGGATGCGATGGACGATCAGGATCACTGCCAGCAGCACCAGGAACAGGACCCCGCCGCCAATGGCGGCATAGACTGCCCAGCCAGGCAGATCTCCCGCTGCAGCAATGGGCGCGTTATCCTCTGTGGGCTGATAGAAGGGGGCCACCAGAATGGAGATCTTTTCCGCCTGATCGGCCTGGGAGATCCCCGCGGCCCGGCCCACATGGTCATATAGGTCGGCGGTATTGGTACTTCCGGCCACCTTCTCGTTGATGGTCACTGAGACCATCACGTCCCGGATATAACCGGCAGTCCGCTCCACCTGCTGCTTCTGCGTATCTACCAGATAGTCGTTCTGCCCAGAGCTGGAGAGTACCTGTTCCGTACCGTCGGGCTGCATCTGCTCGGTAACATAGGTGTTCAGGTCGGCATTGGACTGCGTTCCCGCCACGCCGCCGGTGGCGTTATCTTCGCCCCGTATCACCTGGTTCTCCCAGATCTGAGAGCCAATGATGCTGTCATCATTTCCCTCAGCATTTTCTTCCTGGGTGTAGTCGGTGGAATCGGTATAAGTACGGTCCACATCTACCACGGTGTTCACGCCGACCTGGACATTGCCTTCTCCGTAAAGGGGAAGCAGGGTCTGCATGACCCGTGTACGGATGTTGTTGTTCCACTGTTCTTCCAGCTTCAGCTTCAGTTCAGAGGTGTCCTGCAGGTCATCAAAGCCATCTGCCACAGTGTAAGGGTTGCCGTAGGTATCTTCAATGGATACATTTTCCACATTCAGCCCCGCAAGGCCGTTGCTGACCAGATTACGGATGGCCTTCACCTGATTGTCGGTGAGCGTCTTTCCATCCTCCATAGTCACGGTTACCGTAGCAGTAGCCTCCACCTTGTTGCTGCTGTCCAGCACATAGGTGTGGTCCTCTCCCGGTGTCAGGAATACCGCCGCATCCTTCACCCCGTCAAAGTTGCAGATGACTGCCTGCATACGGTCCTGCAGGGCATAGAGAGTCACCTGGTTGCGCTCTGACTCGGTGGTCAGGCTCCCCACATGATCGAAATATGTATCATAGCTATAGCCTGAGGAGGGATAACCCGCCTGGAGCACCTGGGCCTTTAAGGCGGCCTCCTGGCTCTCCGGCACCAGAATGGTGTCGTCCTCTACCTTATATTGTGTGATCCCATTGTCAGACAGGTAAGCCAGAATGGCAGACATATCCGTCTGACTCAGACCGCTAAACAACGTGGCATAAGGCTGGTTGCTCACCACCGCAAACAGGATGGCCAGGACAACCACAACCGTCACAACACCGGCTCCCAAAAGGGTCTTTATCTTTCGGGAGGTGGATTTCCACCGCTGCTTGGCTGCAGCGGCGATTTTCTTTGCTTTCTCGCCCATATTAACTCCCTCGGATCAGATATCTTTCCTTCTTTACAAGCTGATCCGCATTAACTCACTGTAAGCATCCAAAGCCCGATCCCGCATCTGAACCAGCAATTCAGTGGCCACCGCCGCCTGGGTGGCAGCAATCGTAGCCTCAGCCGGATTGTCCAGCTGGCCGGTGACCAAGGCGTAGTATTTCTCGTTTCGAGTCGCGTCGGTCTGCTTTACATTATCAATCATCGACTGAAAGACCTGCGAAAACATAGAAGGCTCCGAGCTGCCTGTGCCCATGTTTGCCGCCGTCGGTGTAACAGCGGACGAAATCGGCTGGATCTGAGCGATCGTCTGAATATTTGCCATGGTTTGTTCTCCCTTTCCTGCCGGATTCCTTGCTTCGTTTCTATATAAAAGGTTGCTCCGGCTATACACACTTGCCTGCTTACTTTCCGATCTCCAGGCCCTTGGCCGTCACCTGCTTGAGCACATTGAAGGCAGTCACATCAGCGGAATAGGCCTGGGAAGCGGACATAGCGTCGGCAATCTCCTTGATCAGATCCACATTGGGCATCTCCACGTAGCCGTCAGCATTGGCGTCGGGATTCGTGGGGTCGTAGACTAACTTAAAATCAGAGGGGTCCTCAGCAATCTCGGCCACCTGTACGCCGCCCTGGCTGGATACGGTCTCTCCCCTGGCCTGCGCCAGGGCCTGCTGGAAGGGGGTCATACGGTCCTGGGACTGCAGAACTACAACCTTCCGGCGGTAGGGTCCGTCACCTCCTTCGGTGCGGGTGGTATTCTGATTGGTGATATTTTCTGAAATCACATCCAAACGCAGCTGCTGAGCGGTCAAGCCGGAACCAACCACGTTCATGGAGCTTAAAAATGCCATGATCTATGCCTCCTTACCCCCGAATGGCCGTGCGCAATAAAGAGAAGTCACTGCTGATGGCATCCATTACATACTGCATCTGGTAGCCGTTTCGTGCCAGCTCTACCATCTGCTCGGTAACGTTTACGCCGTTTCCATCCAATCGGGTAGTCTCCTGTGCCTGGTGCACCTGTACCGGTGTGTCCTCAATGGCGCTTCGGATCTTCTCCGCCGAACCGTTCTGCACGGATGCCGCTTGGATGGCTTGATGCAATGACTCCTCAAATGTAGCGTATTTGGGTTGGTACCCTGGGGTTTCTGCATTGGCAATGTTGTCTAAAAGACAGCTCTGTTTCGTCCACAAAAAATCCATTGACTTTTGCAGCATCAGCGCTGTGTTGCTTGATAGAAAATCCATTTTTCTCAGCCTCCCTGTATCAAGCCTTGAAATTTAAAATTTCCCCGTGTATACCTTCAATGAAATATTGGATGTTATTTCGATAATGTTCAGATAATGTTTTATCAATGTTAAGATAGTGTTAAGTTTTTCTCGAGAATCTCGATTATTACGAACATTATTCATTGTAATACAGTCATACTATTTTTTCAAGTACGCAATTATCAATCAAAAAAGAAATATATTTTTGTCGAACATTTTGTAGTTTTGTCATATTATCTAAATTCCACTTCCAACGTTTTCTTTTTTGCCCATTTATCGTTGCTTTTGTCATGGATTTTTTTACCAGAAGTGAAGGCCTCTCCTTTATTTTTATTGGTTCTCTGACCACGGGACTTCAGATACATGTTCTTCCTTCCAAACAAACTGCACACAGAAAATTGGCCGGCAGCTAAAGCCACCGGCCAATCCTGATTTATAATTTACAGTCGGGCAGACCGCCTCTGCTCCGGTTTCTGTGTTAACAATTGGCAGAAGGAGCGTCCTCAAAGGCCTTCGTCACAGCCGCAAGAATCTGGTCGTGGTCAAAAGGCTTGTACACAAATCCTTTGGCGCCGATCTTGCTTGCCTCGTTGATGGTGTCATCATAGGCCAAGGAAGAGACGATCAGCACACGGGCAGAAGGATGGTCTTTCAGGAGCAACCGGGCAGTATCCAGCCCGTCTATCCCCGGCATCACAATATCCATTGTCACCAGATCCGGCTGGATCTGATCATACTTCTTGATAGCCTCCTCCCCGCTTTGACAGCAGGCGACCACCTCATACTCTGTCCCGGCCAAAATCTCCTGCAGCTGAAGCTGTGCAATTCTGGAGTCATCGACCACCATGATTTTCTTTGCCATATCGCTCGCTCCTTTTCTAAACTTCCATTCTGATTGGTGCGCCGGGGCCTGCCCGGCTTGAGTCACAGCGTGACGCTGTATCACTTCACTTATTTGAACTATTCTTACGCTGACTGGGACCGCTCCGGAATAAAGGGCCCCATACAGATCAGACGGATTTTTCCATGCTCACCGCTATCATAGTTCAGCACACACTGGCCGTCGGCCTTTTCTTCCGGCAGGTAGAGCCCTGTGCGGAAGTTGGGGATCTGGAACCGGGATGTGATGCGGGCAATCTGAAACAGTCCGGCAACCACCTGGCCGCAGATAATATTTAAATACTCCTTGGCTACATCCTCCACATCCTGGGAGGTAACCTGGGGCGTGTGCAGAATATTCTGGGCCAGCCGCTTCAGCAGGGCGGTATCCGCACACAAAAGCAGGGCCGCACGGCGGTTGCCTTCCAAAATGGTATGAACTGTGCAAATATCATCGGAAAGCTCCGCGTTCTGCTCAACCAGCTGGATCCCCGCAAAACGGCTGGTGGTATCCTGAATGGAACGATTCAAAACGTCTTTCAGCTCTTGGTGAACAAACTCTTTCAAAGTATGCACCCTCTTCTCTCCCCATGCTACTGTCTTTCCAAAAAACCGTTGGAAAACCGGATCACGCAGCTGTGCTCCTCCTTTTCCACCCGGTAGGACTTATGGTCCATGGAAACTGTGGTACCGGGGTAGGCGGTGTCGCAGCACATCTGCCGCTGATCACAGGCGATGCAGGCCTCAGCCTGCTCCTCCAGGTCCTTGTCGATCTTCTCCAGCTTCATTTTGGCCACGCACTGGCTCAAACGCAGCTTGGACTTTTGCTGCTCACAGGCATCCGATGTTCCTTGACGCGACAGCTTTTCCATCGCTTCTTCCATGTCCTGGATCTGCTCCAGGATCTGTGCCCGCTCCGCCTCCTCGCAGGGCTGTCCTCCCAGCATAATCAGGGTGGCACGCTCTGCCTTGGAGCCCACAGTGGCGGCGGACACCTCCCGAGCCGCCCGGATGGTTCCTCCAATAATAATCCCCCGTCCGGTGCGCACCCGCACGTCCCCATTGCTGTATACGCCACAGTTGATAATACAGTCGGCCTGGACGCTCTTCTGGGCATACACATTGCAGTTCTCCAAATATTTGGCATAAATGCTCTTCTGTGCCCGCAGCACAGCCCGTCCCTGCCCCTGCACTCCGCTGGAGACGATGATATTTTCTCCCGCTTCCACGGTACATATCTCTACCGCGCCGTCGATCTGCACATTGCCGATGGCACAGACAGTTGCCCCGCTGCACAGGTCGCCGTGGATATGAACGTCACCCAAAAACTTGATGTTTCGTTCACAGCTCTCGCTGGTCTCGTACAAGTCCAGTACTGGACGCACCTGAAAACTTTGGCCGGAAAAACACAGGTGTCCGTCCCGCTCCGCCAGCAGATAGGCCCCATCTTCCGATAAACAGGTATTGCGCCCCTGAGGTACCTCAGCCCGCTTGCCTCGGGGAGCGGGTACGCTCTTTCCCATTACCGTGTGGCCGGATATGCCAGCCGTGGGAGCAACAATCTCACAGATGATGTCCCCCTGATGGATCTCCTGCACCAGATTTAAGGTCTCATAGTCAGCCTGGCCCAGTTCATTTACCGGAACCGCCTCCTCCAGCACCCGCGGATAGCGGTCCAGGATTTCCCCATCCCGGCCCGGTATGGGCGTCCTCCCAAAGGCAATGGGAAAGAGATAAAAATAGCGGTGGGGACAATCCGATATACTGCAGATGGCATTCCAATTGATTCCATAGGTCACGCCCCGCCGAAGCAGCGCCTGATGGAGCTGAGAGGCGCTGAGCTGAGTTCCCCGCCCGACGGGAGGAAGCAAAAACAGCCACGCCATCATCTCATTCAAAGCGGGAATCACAATTGCCATTTCATCCGCATCTGCACGGGCCGCCAGCTGGCTCACCCGTATTTTTGCAATACGGGTCAGAAGCACTTGGATTCGTTTGGCCTCTCTGGCCGGGTCGCTCACCGGAAACGGATGGTCCGGCTCCTCCGGTGCCAGACTCAGCCGCAGGCTCTGTCCCCGCGCATCCTGGCCCGTCCAAATAGCCCACAGCTGACACAATACATGCTCCGGAGCAAATACGATTTCACATTCCGCATCTGGACCCTTGGCTTCTTTCTCCTCCCGTGTGAAGTTACCGGCAGAAGAATGATACTCCTGTTCCTTCATCTGCCGCTCGCCTCCTTTACTGCCACAGTTACAAACCCCTTTAAAAACAGCTTTTGATACCTGGCAAACCAAACTCCCGCGTCACCGCAGGCTCTCTCTTCCCGCCAAAGCTGCTTGTGCTGCAACCAAGTACAAATTCGTGCGAATACCCGGTTTAAAACGACGAAGTCCTCTATTTATTATATATATCGACCAAACCGTTTAAAAATTAACCTGCGCCATCCCCTGTGCAAAAATAATTTTTACCGCAAGCTCTGCTGATGTCCAAAAAGAAACCAGAGCCTTTGCTCTGGTTTCTTTGCCATATACTTTTATAGGGTCACAGCTCGGGCCAGTACCACCGCCATTTCCGCACGGGACATGCTCTGCTTGGGCGTGAGCTGATTTTTCTCATCGCCCGAGAACACTCCGTTTTTCACCAGCACGGACATGGGGCCCCTGGCGTAGGAGGCCACGCTCTGCCAGTCGGAATAGCTATACAAGGCACTCTCATCCTGGGCGCCAATACTCCAGCCGCTGGTTACCATAGCCTGATAGAGCATGACCGCCGCCCCCTCTCGGGTGATCGCCTCATCGGGACGGAACGTACCATCAGGATAGCCCGATGCAATCCCCAGCGCATAGGCCTTCTGGACCGCATCGGCGTAGTAGGCATTGGCCGGTACATCCGGGAAGCTATATCCACCCGCGCTGGGGAAAGAGAATGCCTGATCCAGCATCACCAAAAAGCTGCCCCGTGTGATTGGTTCCTGGGGGGAATAGGTCCCGGCCCCGGTCCCGCTGACCACACCGTTCTCATAGAGGAAGTCCACGGCTGCCACGGCCCATCTGGCACTGCCCATGTCAGAGAAGTAGCGGGAGGTGGTGCTGGGAGTGACCTGGATGCGCACGGTCCCCTGGTAAGTCTCCCCCCTGGAATTCGTGGCGGTATAGTCCACAAGAACTGTTCCCTGGAACCCCACCCAGGGCACAAAGGAGATCTCAGACAGGTTGGGAGTAGAGGAGGGATAGTACAGGGCGGTCGAACGCACCTGACTGCTGGCGGAGTGAATCCCGCTATAGCGGTAGTAGAGGTGCCCGCCGTACACCCGGTCCGCCCCGGTAAACTGTACCGAGGTCAGGCTTCCTCCGCCCCGTTGATTGCAAATGGAGATAAAATCTTCCGCCCGGAAGGTCACCGGGTTATAGGCGGTGGTGTAGGTGATCGCGCCCACCTGGGGGGCGGAAGTGACCGTGATGGTCACGGTGCCCTCAAAGCTCTCCCCTGTGGTGCTCCAGCCGGTGAAGTCCACGGTGGCCGTTCCGGTAAAGGAGCTGTTCCCCACAAAGGTCACATCGTCCAGCCGGGGACTGGAGGAGCGGTAATAGCTGCGGTTTTCGGAAACCTTGCTGTCGTAGCTGCCGGAAGAGGTATACTTGTAATACAGCGTTCCCTGGGACGAGGAGGGCAGGTGAAAGCGCACATAGTGCAGGCTGCTGCCGGTAAGGTCCAGAGACAGGTCATTAAAATCTCGGTCATCGAAGGTGACCGTCTTTCCCTGCACCATGGAATATTTCAGGTTTCCGCTGCTCTGGGTAGTGACAGAAATTCCTACCTGGCCGGAAAAGCGGTTGTCCCGGATATCCCAGGCAGTGAAGGGGATGGAGACGGTACCGGCATAGTCCGCATCAGCCACAAAGGTGATCTTATCCAGGTAGGGAGACGAGGCACGGTAGTAGTCCTTTTCCTCAGACACCAAAGAGCTGCTGCTGGAGGTGTAGTTATAGTACAGCTTTCCCTGGGAGGCGGGGGGCAGGGTAAAGCACACCCGGTCCAGGCTGTAGCCGGTGAGGCTGCGGGACAGGTCGTTAAAATCTCGGTCATCGAAGGTAATCCGGCCACCCTGTCCCACGGTGTAGGTGACATCTCCGGTAGCAGTGGCCGCCTTGACCTGGATGGACACCCGGCCCCGGAAGGAGGAGCCGTTGACGCTGTACCCAGTATAGGGAATGGTGACTGTGCCGGAGGTTCCGGCAGCGGGGAGGAAGTATACGTCTCCCAGGTTGGGCGTTCCGCTATACTTGTACTTGGTGTTTACCGCCACCGGGTTGCCGAGGTAGCTTTCCGAGAGGTAGTTCTCATACAGGGTCCCCTTGCTGGCGTCGGGGAGAGAGAAGGTGACGTAGCTGAGATCGTTGCCGGTCTGCTGGCGGCAGGCCAGAGCAAAATCGGAGGCATCAAACTGCACCACATTGCCGTTGCCGGAGGAATAAGTTACGTCATCGGGAGCGTCCACGGTGACCTCAATGGTGCCCTGGAAGAACTCAGCGCCCGAGGCGTAGCCGGTATAGGAGATCACGGCAGTCCCCTCAAAGTCGGGCTTTGGGACGAAGGTAATATTGCGCAGGCCGTTCTGCCCGTTTCCGGGGTTGACATAGTAATTTCCGCTGGAGGCCACGCCATCGCCGGTGTTCCCCTCGGAGACATAGTTATAATAGAGGGTGCCCTGCTTGGTGGGCACGGACAGGGCACTGACATAGTTGAGGGATTTTTTCAGCACATTGATGCTCTGGGTATTCAGTTTAGAGATCAATGCGTCAAACGAGAGCGGAGAACCAGTGGCAGCCGAGGTGCGGATCACATCGGCAGTAGCCTTTTCCACCGTGATTTCAACCGAGTCTGTATACGTAGTGCCATTGATTTTCGCGGTGACAGTGGCTTCGCCCACACCCACCGGATAGAGATAGCCCTGGTTCACCTGAACCACAGTTTCATCGTCAGACGTCCAGGTAACGTTGTCTTTCAGGGAATCGCCATAAATCTTATATCTTAACGTATAGTTTTCCCCTACCCTGAGGGTGATATTATCTTCTTGCAGGACAATGCCCAGAACCTGGACGATACAAGTTTTCTGGATCCCGTTGGCAGTGGCGGTAATCGTGGTCTCCCCGGCATGATTTCCGGCCGTCACCGTGGCGGTAGTCGTGGACACACCGGGAGTCACCGTGGCAATGGTTTCATTCCGGCTGGCCCACTCCACGGTCTGACTGGCAGTGGCAGGAGTGACGGTGGCATTGAGCATTGCAGACCCCATAGGAGGCAATTCCAGTTCAGTGGGATACAAAGTCAGCCCGTTTTGCTCCGCTGGATTTATTTTTACCTCACAAGCAGCGGTTTGCGGAATTCCTTCTCCATTCAGTGTCACAGAAACCTCCACCGTGAGAGGGTCTGTCTCCGTAGTCTCCGCCGTCTTCAGCGCTTTCATGGAACAGGAAAGTGCGTTGGAGCTGTCCTGGGTCAGACGGACTTCACTGGTACGGTCATTGGGCACAGACCATTTCACCTGGAGCGAGCATCCTTCGGGCAAATCTTCCGTCGTGCTGTATTCTTTCCCGGAGATTGTTACCAGAGCCGTCAGGGACTGTGTCTCCCCCTCTTTCATGGTTACATTGGGAGGGGTAATGGATACTCCGGTCAGTGTATAGGCGGGTTCCGATCCGCCCGCATCCTCTGCGGCCAGAGCAGCGGGGGCCAGGCCAATCAGCATGGCTAAGGTAAGTAGAAGGGACAGCAGACGGCTGCCCATGGTATGTTTCATCCCAAATTCCTCCTTTGGGTGGTCATAAATAAGGGGGCGGGCAGGTTCTGCCCGCCCCTTTGGGGTATACAAATTGCTTTCCGCTCCCAGCGGGCTGGTCACTTCTGCTGGACAAAGGACACGCCGCCTTGCACCACTCCAATACTACCTTCCTGCAGCACAAAGCTCAGCCGCTCTCTGGTACTGTTACTGTTGGCATCGCAGATAAAGCTGCTGTCAAACAGCACGATGGTGGTTCCCAAGGGAATCCCATTGAATCCCAGCGTCAAAGTACTCGCTGGATTTTTGTTGTAATTGGTATAGTAGAAGCTGTTCTTTCCTGCACTGGTACCAATAATTTCAAGGAGCAGAACCGCATCGTCATCAGGCGTACCTATGTACTGCCAAACTTCCTTGGGCTCTTGATCCACGCCATTCTGTGTAACCAGCTGATAGACCGGCTCGTCAAAAACAAAGGTCACCGTACCGCTGTAAGTTTTGCCGCCGGCATCCGGAGAAGCCGCAGTATTGACTTGCAGCAGCTTGGGCGGTTCCGAATCCCGAATGTGGATACCAGCCACAGCCGCAAAGGACAGCTCCGAGCCCAAGGGGCTCACAGCAGTAGCCAGGCAATAGTAATATGTCGCGCCCCGCATATTTGCGGTAAAGTTCTGTTCCTTACTGTAGCTGTTTGCCTGGGTCAATGCGGTAGAACCACGGGTCGCAACATCCACTCCCATGGAAGTCACACCTCTGACAAACTCATCTACCGTATTGCGGATTCCTTCTCCAGCGAACTCATCGAACACTGTATAGCCAGTTTTATATGTGGTCAACAGTGCCCAAAGAACAGAAGTATCCGTGGTAGTGGACAGAGTATCTTCATAGTCCTCCCACTCCGTCTTTTTGGCTGGATCCACGACGAGTCCAAAGT
The DNA here is from genome assembly GCA_944385035.1 of uncultured Oscillospiraceae bacterium. GTDB lineage: Bacteria > Bacillota > Clostridia > Oscillospirales > Oscillospiraceae > Lawsonibacter. The sequence continues at coordinate 70,071 of CALWVV010000006.1, forward strand.
CACTTTCCAGGCTGCCGGGAATCTCGTTGCTGGCCACCAGAGCATAATTTACATCCGCAGAGGAATCTGTCTTAAAATTCACCGAGGGGCTGAAATCCGTCAAGGTAAGCTTGGGCTTGGCCACATCCGTTGTCTCAAAGCGGTATGCCAGGACACGGGAATAGGTCTGAGAAGTTCCTTGCAGGACAAAGTAGGCAATGTACCGGGTCTGCTTATCCAGGCCCTCTACCAACTTCGTCTCAACGCTGGAGCCGCAGGCTACCGAGCCATATTTGATTTTCTCGTTGCGGTAGTTGCTGCCGGCATTGACAATATTCAAATAGTCCGGCTGCGTCAAGATAACCGGATTTGGGTTGTCGGGATTGTTAATATCATCCTTCAAGCCGCTGTCAGGAAGAGTTTCCCAATTGTCAATTCCTGTCTCCGTATTGTTATAAATATTATCCTGGTTATCGGTAGTGCCCACATATCCCAACGGAGCCACCACATAGTACACCGTACCCGGCCGGTCCAGCATCAGGGACATGTTCACCGCCGAATCACCCGCGTCCAGCTTGGGATATTCCCCCGCAAAGGTGGGGGCCACATTGTCTGTAAACTGCTTGCGCATGGAGAAATCGGCAGGCTGTCCAATGTTGGTCACACCGGTTTTCAGCGCCTCGTCCCAATTGTCCTCGGTCACTTCACCGGAGAGGAAGCTCAGGTCGTTGTTGCTGCCGGCCACCACATTGACCTTCATGTTCAGGCGCTGGCTCCAGGTACTCCGGTCAGACAGGCCGGCCACCTTGGTGAAGGAGATGGCATATTCATAGTTTGTGCCTTCCTTCAAAATATTGAGCTGGTCAAAGTCTGGGTTGTTGGTGTTTTGCAGGAAATGACGGGTCAGACTGACTCCCAAATAACCGTTTGTGTCATCGGGTACGGGGATCTCCCGCTCGCCCAGCAGCTTCCAAGTGGTGGCAGAACTGCCAATCTCCCGATAGAACAGCTGCAGCGTAACACTGGTATCCGACCAGATCAGCATATCCCAGTCAATGGAGTCATCCACCTTATCGGTAGACACCGGGCTCAGCCGCCAGCTCAGATCAACCGGAATCGCATCTTCTGCATCCAAGTCATGTTCCGTGCCTGCCTGATCCACATACGTTTCAATGGTATTTTCATTTCTTGCCGTCAAATTTACTATCGCAAATACCGTAGTAAATTTGTCCAGTCTCTCGCGCCCCATCACATTCACCGCACTGGAGGTATCCGCAATGGAGTCCGCCTGGATCTCGAAATAGTAGCTTGCGCCGCTCTTGAGATTGATGCCCTCTCCACTGGGGAAGGTAACAACGGTCTTGCCCTCCTCAATGGTGATCACCGCATAGCGGTAGTCGATGGTCCAGTCATCGGTGTTTTTATCGCTGCCGGTATAACCCTCCAGCTTATTCTCCTGGCCGTCGGAAGACACCTGATAGAGGTAGATCGCCTTGCTCAGGGCCGCGGCCATCTTCTGGCGGGCGTTATCCTCTGCCGCACCTGTGTTCGCCGCATCGGTCACGTCCTTATAGAGGTCTACCAGCGGAGTGTAGGTGTCATTGGTCTGCACCGATTCGCTGAACACCAGGCGCACATCACTGTCCGGCAGGGGCCGGGTAGTGTCGGTTCCGTTGTACTTGGTAAACTCCTGGGTCACCGTGGGGGCGTTGGAGTCCAGCGTGTGGATCTCAATCATGCCGATGGAGGCGGTGTAGTTGCCCGCCTTGTCCTGCGCCACATAATAGAGGTCATAGGACTTTTCGGTCTCCAAGCCGCTGACGTTAAAGTTTACGTCCTTTCCTTCGGTCATGCTGACCTTTCCGCTCTTCAGGGCGTTCATACCGGCCGATACCTGCAGTTTGGCGGTGTCACTGGTCCAATCCACCTCGCCGCTCTGGCCCGCCAGGGGCTTGGGATATGTGGTCCCGTGCTCCACCACCACCCAGTACAGGGTGCCGGCCTCATTCAGGTTGGCGTACAGGCCTACCGAGGTTTTATCCACCTTGTTGATGGTGGGCTCGGTATTGAACACCGGGGGCGTGCCGTCCACGGTGGTAAAGCTCAGCTTCTTCACCGCAGAGCTTTGGCCGTTATCCACGTCGACCAGCCACAGGTACAGGTCGTAGCTCTCCAGCTCCTCCAGAGGCACATTGTTCACATCAAAGCTATATGCAGTATTCTTGATCACATCCGTGCTGCCAAAGCCCAGGTTGCCGCTGATCGAGTTGGCCTTAAAGTCGCTGGCCGTGGGGGCACTGGCTCCCTTGGGCAGCACCGCCCAGTACAGGCGGCAGCTCTTGGTGGCCATGGTGGTCACCTGGGCAGAATTCTTGGTGATTCTGGAGAGATAGGGATATCCGGAGGCAAAGTCCGGCTTGGTGTTGTCCGGAGTGGTGAAGGAGATGACCTTCAGGGGGCTGCGGCTGTCCCGTGCGTCTACAAATACCGCAGACAGATAGTAGGAGCCGTCGGAGGTCAGGCCGCTGATTTTGGAGGTGCCCTCCTTGCCGGAACCGGTGAGGGAGACCGTACCGCTCTTGATCACCTTGGGGTTATACCCGGAGGGATTGACCAGTTCATCCGCCGTCACCGACCCATCGGTCACCGCGGTCAGGGCCCAGTACACAGTCCCCTTCTTGTTGGCGCTGAACACAGCGGTACCGCTGGTGGGGGCCAGATCCTTCATCTTGGGATAGCCGGCATACAGACGCGGGTCCGCAGAGGATTCCGCCGCCGCCGCACTGTCCATCGTTTCGCCGTTGATGTTGGCGGTGTTGCCTGGCCGGATGACGATCTGGTCGGGGAGCATGGTCACAGTGCTGCCATCGGAATTGACGGTGAGCTTGCCGATGTCACCCCCACCGATCACATCCGTGCCGGTATCCAGGTTCACGTTGTCCACCCGGCTGCCCGCGGCGATGTTCAGGGTGGAATCCACCGCGCTTTCATCCACCGTGATGGTATCCGCCTGGCCGCTGGCCAGAGACACCGTGGTGCTGGGCGCCTTGTTGATGACCTCCTTCACGTTGCCGGACAGGGTGAGGGCCTCATTTCTTTCCCCGTCCATGGTGATCTTGGCAATGCCGCAGCCATCCGCTGTGTTATCCGCCAGATAGGCGCTGGTGCGGACATAGGCCTGGTCGATCTTGCCGTCGCCCTCCACCTTCAAGGACAGGAGATGATTATCCAAATTGTCCACCAGCAGCTCGGGCGCGGTGACGTTGCGCAGGATAATGCTGTCCCGGCCGCCCTCACTGGTGCCGCCGCCGCATATCACGATCCGGCCCAGTACGGTCACGTTTTCCAAGGTCACGTGCCCCAGGTCCACACCCTCGGTGATGTACAGGTCGCCGCCGACGACGGTGTTGCGCAAGGTGGTGCCGGACTGGGTGATGGTCACATTGCCCCACACGCTGCCCAGTGCGTAGTCCCCCGCCTCCATGAGGGGGGTACCCAGGGCATTGGTCAGGATAATGGCCGCCTGGCCGCGGGTCAGGTTGTCCTTGGGGCCAAACCGGCCATCGGGATAGCCGGTGATCAGGCCCTGCTGGGCCACAGAGGCAATATAGCCCCGGCTCCAATTCTCCATGCTGCGGCTGTCGGTAAACATGGTGTTCTCACCCACCTGGGGCTCGAGCATCAGGATCTTGCCCAGAATCAGCGAGGCCTGTTCCCGTGTGATGTTTTCATCAGGGGAGAAGGTGGTGGCGGAGGTTCCGGCAATGTAGCCTACGTTGTAGGCGATCCCCACATCCTCCGCGTACCAGGCGTTCTCCGGCACATCCCGGAAGGGGGTGGGGCCGGTCTTTTCATAGCCGAACGCCCGGTTGACCATCGTGGAAAACTCCGCCCGGCTTATATTGGTGTCTTCATTCAGGTTGCCTTCCAGGTCTCCCCGCATGATGCCCCACTCCACGACCTTGTTCAGGTAGGGCTGCATGTAGGAGGCGGCATTGGCCACCCCAGTCGTCTCCACGATCAGGATTACGGCCAGCAAAGCGGTACCTATCCGGCCCGCCAGCCGCTTCATCCGTTTCATCCACCCTGTCATGTTTCTTTCGTCCTTTCAAAAGCAAATTTTAAACCGATTGCATGGTCCGGTATCAGGCCTGATTTCCTTTGATCTGCAGGCTGAACACCGCCTCGCGCACCATGCTCTCCGCCTCCCGCAGCAAAGAAGAAAACCGGCCTGCATACAAATAGTCCTCCCCTGGCTTGGAGTAGCAGCGCAGGATCTCCATATCCAGCAGCAGAGGCTGGGAGGTTACAGGAATGACTGTCTGCACCGCCTCCCCGATTTCCAGCGCCCGTGGGCAGTAGAATGCCAGACCGCCGCAGCTCAGGTCCTTGCTGATGATGGGGACCCGCCCCTTCCAGCTTCCCGACCTGGGATAGAGGTAGCTGACAAAGCGCACCGGAATGCGCAGGTTTCTCCGCAGAGACTGCTCCAGCCGGCGCAGAGGCTCCAGCACGATCACATTGCCCTCCCGCTGGACAATCCGCGCTTCCAGGGCTGGCACCGCATCGGAGTTGCCCACCAGGCGGAGATTGGTGTGCTTGGCCACCTCCTCAAGGTCGCCGTCATCAACGACCATCCGCCACTTGGCCTCCTTAGGGTCGTAGTCCGAGACGCCGTGGGCTACGGCGTTTCCCCGGCTGTCCAGGATCAAATATTGATAGGCCATATGCTCTCCTCCCCTGGATTATGGCTCCGGCTTTTGCTCCAGGGCCTGCCGGTCCCGGCGAAATTTTTCCGGATCCTTGGGATCAAAATTTAAAAAGTAGAGGTAAATATCTACCACCGCGTGGTACAGCTCCTCCGGGATCTCCCGCCCCAGCTCCATCTGGGTGAGGACGGTAGCCAGGGAGGAATCCTCGTAGACGGGCACCCCACTGTCCTCGGCCACCTCTACGATCTTCTCGGCCAGATGGCCCATACCGGATGCCACGATGATAGGAGCTCCGTCCTCCGGACGGTATTGCAGGGCTGCCGCCCGCTGAGAATCAGACTTTGACATTGACGCCCCGCTTCCCTTCAAACAGATTTGGGAACACCTCGGTGAGTGCCAGAGGATTCTCCAGCTTGGTCACCTGGATGTTCTTGCCTTTGAGCTGATGCCGCTCCAAAATGGTTCCCATATCCCGTGCGATGGAGGCGCTGTTCACCGACACCGCGTCCGGCCCGTAGATATGCAGCTCCACCTGGTCCTGCCGGGCCGCCAGGGTAATCTCCAAAAAGCCCAAAGACTCCAGATCCAGCTTGAACAAAAACTGCACCTTGTCCCCTGAGGGGTTCTCCTTGCTGGGCTCCTCCTCCGCGTCCGGGTCTACCCACAGCTCGGAGTACATCATCTTGCCGTCCCACTCCACCGGGAAAAGCATGTGGTTAAGAGGCATATACACGCTCTCATGCACCAGCAGGGAACGTACGATCTCTGCAAAGGACTCTTTGGCATCGCTGCCATAAACCCCCTTCAGGGCCTGGGCGGCAGCGCGGGCCAGTTCATTGGCAAAGGAGCTGTCCGAGGCTCTGGTAAACTGATTGTCCTGCAGCAGCTTCAGGATGGCGCTGTCGTCCAGCTTGTTGAGGCCGGCCAGCATCTCGCTGTACCCCTGCATTTGACGAAACGCCATCAGCAGCGGCTCCTGGGCTCCGTTTTCGTACCGGGCAGTGTTCAGCACCAGCAGGTTCAACAGGGCCCGCAGGGGGCCCAAATCGTGGGCCCGCTCCACATACCGGCCCAAATAGGGGATGATCTGCTGCTGAAGCAGGGCCAGATTTTCTCCCCTGGTCCCCGCCTGCAGGCCATTCTCCAGCTGGGCGGTCATCTGCTCCAGCTGGCCCCGCCAGCTCTGAGGCAGGTAGTCGGGCATCTGTTTGAGCAGGCTGAGCATATTTTTCCCAATGTGGCCCGTGGCGGAAAAGTCGATATACCGCCGGGCAAACTCCAAAACCGCCTGTTTTGCCTGGTCGCTGCTGAGCTGCCCGTAGGCCTGTCTCAGCAGGGAGAACAGCGCCCCGGAGAAGCGGTTGCCTCCCTGGACCTGCTCCATAAACATCTTCTGAAAACCTTCCTCATCCAGCCGCAGCATCCGCAAAAGCTGGGACATCTCCTGGGCCACCCCCGCCTGCAGGCCGGGGGTAACGATCATCCCCCGCATGATGAGGATGGTCTTGGCCAAGGCTTGGGTAAGCTCCGGGGTCTGCCGCAGCTGCTCCAGGAAGGTCTGTAAATTCGAATCGTAACGCAATACGTCCGACTGCAGGGCGTCGTTGGATCCCTGCTGGTCGGTTCGGCTGTCCGCCCGGCCCACACGGGTGGGGTCGGGCACATTCTGGACCTGAGTCTCACCAGCCCGCGAAGGAGTCAGTGGGGTACGGTTACTGTTGGCACTGTCATAGCCGGGGACGCGGTTGGTCGCGCCCAAAAGATCTGCCATATATGCTCCACCTCTTGCTTACTGAGCGAAGGGACCGGGCAAATCCCCCCGCATCCCAGGATAATTTCAGAATAGCTCTTAATTTTTAGGGTATTTCAGTCGATAAACAGATATGAAGTCCAACGCCAAGGAAGGAGCGTGCCGCTTATGAGCGCCGGCAGCGATAGTATTTTAGATGCCTTTTTGTACGAGACCAATACCCTGCTTGAACAGCTGGACAGCATTGTGCTGGCTTCGGAACAGCAGGACAGTTTTTCTCAGGAGGACATCAACACCATCTTCCGAATCATGCACACGGTCAAGGGTTCTTCCGCCATGATGGAGTATAACTCCCTGATGACCATTGCCCATCGGGCGGAGGATCTGTTTGCCATTATCCGGGATAAAACCATGGACGTAGTCCCGGAAGAACTTCGGCCCGAGCTGTTCGATCTTCTGTTTCAGACCATTGACTTTTTCCGTCAGGAGCTGGAACACATTGAAAATGGGCAGCCCCTTACTGAAGATATCGACACTCTGCTGCAAAAAGTTAATAGATTAATCGACCAAATTCACTCCGGCGGCCAGGCCCAGCCCCAGCAGACTTCCGCCGCAGAAGCCGCTGCTCCTGCCCCGGACGCTTCAAACCCTTCCATCGTCACCAGGGCCGGATTCCCCTATGTGCTTCAGATCTTCTTCGACGAGGGCTGCGGCATGGAGAACCTGCGGGCCTACATGCTGGTCTCCTCGGTAAAAGACCTGTTTGCCGAGGGAGATTTCACCTATGAGCCCCAGGGCGTAGATTCCGATCCCGCCACCGCCGACCAGATCGTGGAATCGGGCTTCCTGCTCTTCTTCCGCAACCAGGCCGACCGGGATGCCGCCGTCCATGCCGTCACCGCCTCTGGCTCGGTGCGCTCCTACCAGGCCATTGACCAGCCCGCTTCGGAGCCTCAGCCGGCAGCGGAGCCCGCTCCCGCCCCGGCCGCCGTGGAAGCGGCTCCGGCAGCGGAGAAAGCCCCGGTGCCTCAGAGCACACCTGCCAAGGTGTCTGCCGCCAGCGCCCCCCAAACGGCTGCCCCCCAGAAGGCAGAGGGGACCCACCATCACAAGGAGAGCCTGATCAGCGTCAACCTTGACAAGCTGGATCACCTGGCTGCAGTGGTGGGCGAGATCGTCATCACCGAGTCTATGGTCACCGCCTCCCCCGAGCTCAAGGGGCTTAAGCTGGATGCCTTCACCAAGTCTGCCCGGCAGCTGCGCAAGCTCACCGATGAGCTGCAGGACGTGTCCATGTCCCTGCGCATGGTGCCTGTCTCCGGCACTTTCCAGAAGATGAACCGGATCGTCCGGGACATGTGCAAAAAGCTGGGCAAGCAGGCCCGTCTGGTGCTGGAGGGTGAGGACACCGAGGTGGACAAGACCATCGTGGACAGCATCGGTGATCCTATCATGCACATTGTGCGCAACTCTATGGACCATGGCATTGAGGAGACTGCCCAGCAGCGCATTGACGCGGGCAAGGACCCTGTGGGCACGATCATTCTCTCCGCCCGGCACACCGGCAGCGAAGTCATTATTGAAATTAAGGATGACGGCCAGGGTGTCAACTACGACGGGGTGCTCAACAAGGCCATCCGAAACGGCCTGGCCCAGCCCGATGTGGAGTATTCCCACAAGGACATCCTCAATTTCCTCATGGCCCCCGGCTTTTCCACCAACACCGAGGTCACCGAGTACTCCGGCCGCGGTGTGGGCATGGACGTGGTAAAGCGGAACGTGGAGGAGGTCGGCGGCACCGTCTTCATTACCAGCGAGCCCGGCAAGGGCATGACCACCACCCTGAAGATCCCCCTGACCATGGCCATCATGGACGGCATGGAGGTCTCGGTGGGCGGCTCCATCTTCACCATTCCCATCCACAACATCCGCCAGTCCTTTAAAATCTCCGACAGCGACCTCATTCGGGACGCCGCAGGAGGCGAGATGTTTAAGTGCATGGGTAACTTCTACCCTGTCATCCGCATGAAGGACCTCTATCAGATGGACTCCGGCGCCACCCGTATTGAGGACGGTATCCTCATCTGGTTGGATGCGGGCGAGCACTCCTACTGCCTGTTTGTGGATGAACTGCTGGGCGAACAGCAGGTAGTGGTCAAACCCCTTCCCTCCTACCTCAACCGCTTTAATATCAAGTCCAGTGGCATCTCAGGCTGCACCATTCTGGGCGACGGCAACATCAGCATCATTCTGGACGTGTCCAATCTGTGCACCTACGCCCTGTAAAGGAGAGGATAGAAGATGAATCAAAAGGAAGTTTTGCTCCTTGCCGACCAGCCTGACCAGCTGGAGAACGGAGCGGTCACGTCTCTGACAGAAAAATACCTGTTGTTTACGTCTGGGGATCTGCTTTTCGGCGTCCCGGCAGAGTCGGTGGCCGAGATCATTACCGGCCATACCATCACCAAGCTGCCCCTGGTCCCCAGCTATATTCGGGGAATCATCAATCTGCGCGGCCAGATCATTCCCATTGTGGACATTCGCCACCTGCTCAATCACGGGGACTGCGAAAGTGACTGCATGATGATTCTGCGCTCCGATGACACCCAGGTGGGCATTCTGGTGGATCAGGTGCAAAAAATGGTGGATATTGATGTGTCCACCCTGCTGCCCGTTCCCCCTCAGAGTTCCAACGAGCTGGTGTGCGGCATGTGCTCTCTGGAGGACGGCCAGACCATGCTAGCCTTTGACTGCGCCCACCTGATGGAGCACTCCTAAGGGAGGCAAACATCCATGGATATGATATTTCACGATCTGGCCATCTCGGATGCAGATTTTCAGCAGCTGGTCCAATTCATCCACAAAAACTACGGCATCGACCTGAGCAAAAAGCGTCAGCTGATTACCAGCCGCCTCTCCCACTCCCTAAAAGCCAAGGGGTACAAGGATTTCCGGTCCTTTTTGGACCACCTGTTCACCAGCAAGGATCCCCAGGACCTGGAGCTGGTGCTCAACAAGCTGACCACCAACTACACCTATTTTCTGCGGGAAAAGGATCACTTTACCTTCTTCCAGAACACCATTTTGCCGGAGTTGGAAAAGCGCCACAGTCGGGATAAGGTTCTGTCTATCTGGAGTGCCGGCTGCTCCAGCGGGGAGGAGCCCTATACTCTGTCCATCTATCTCAAGGAGTACTTCGGCCCTCAGGCCAGCCAGTGGGACACCCGTATTCTGGCCACCGACATTTCCCAGCAGGCCATGGCCAAGGCCAAGGTCGGGGTCTATCAGCCCCCGGCCGACATGCCCAACGAGTGGCTCAGGCGCTACTTCGTCCCCAGCAAGACTCATCCGGGCGACTACACGGTGGCTCCGGTTATTCGGAACAATGTGATCTTCCGCACCTTTAACCTGATGAATCCCATCCAGTTCCGGCTGAAATTTGATGTGATTTTCTGCCGCAACGTGATGATATATTTTGATCAGAGCACGCGGGACGCGCTGGTGCAGCGTTTTTACAACGCCATGAATCCCAACGCTTACCTGTTCATCAGCCATTCAGAATCTCTGGGGCACACCCCACTGTTTCAAATGGTCGCCCCTGCTGTCTATCGCAAGAACAGCGCGCCTGCCCGCTCTTAGGAAGGAGCAGACCCCCGTATGATACCCTCTCAGCAAAAAATCCGAGTGCTGGTTGTGGACGATTCCGCGGTAGCCCGGACGTTTCTTATAAAAGGTCTTTCCGCCTATCCCAATATCGAAGTGGTAGGCTATGCGATCAACGCTCTGGATGCTCAAGCCAAGATTGCCCGGCTCAATCCGGATGTGATGACCTTGGATGTGGAAATGCCGGGCACCAACGGCATTGACTTTCTCAAGCAGCTGCTGCCGGGCCGTCCCCTGCCGGTCATTCTGGTCTCCAGCTTGAACCTGCGGGTTTTTGATGCCCTGGCCGCCGGAGCGGTAGACTTTGTACGCAAACCCGACGGAGTCGAAAGCCGTGAGGCTTTTCTCCGGGCACTGTCTCAGAAGATCGTGGTGGCCTCCCGTGCCAAAGTTCCATCCTGCGGCCGCGCTGCTGCCAAACAGTCTGCCCCAGTGGCCCCCGCTGCCGCTTTGGGCCGGGGCAGCGGTGTGGTTGATCTGGATCGCACCATCATCGGTCTGGGCGCTTCCACCGGCGGCACCGAGGCCACATTGGAGGTCCTCAAGCGCCTGCCTGCCGACATCCCCGGCATGGTCATTGTTCAGCACATGCCCAAAGGCTTTACCGGCATGTACGCCGAGCGGCTCAACAAGCTGTGCGCCATGGAAGTGCGGGAGGCCAAAAACGGCGACGAGATCCGCCGGGGTCTGGCACTCATTGCCCCTGCCGACCTCCAGGCTCGGGTGGTGCGTATGGGCTCCCGGTACACGTTGGCCTGTCAGCCCGGCGATAAGGTCAGCGGCCACCGCCCCTCGGTGGATGCCTTATTTACCTCCATGGCCTCTCAGATCAAATGCCACATGGTGGGCATCATTATGACCGGCATGGGCCGGGACGGCGCCAGCGGTCTGCTGGAAATGCGCAAAGCCGGGGCCTACACCATTGGCCAGGACAAGGACTCCTCGGTAGTCTATGGCATGCCCGGCGTGGCCCAGGATATTGGAGCCGTGATGATCCAGGCCTCCTGCGAGAATATTGCTGCTGTGCTCATGCAGCATTTAAAAACCGGAAAATAAGAAAAGATTCCTGTTTTCAAAAGTGAAACAGGAATCTTTTTTTGCCCCGTTGCATACCAGTTTAACTCAGCGCATCCTCCAGCCATTTGCGGGAACGTTCCCGCTCCAGCTTCAACTCTTCGCGAATTTTATCATAATCCAACGGCTTTAAACATTCTGTCAAAAATGCTTCGGTGAGTTGTGTGCTAATATGGTTGCCAGCATCTCCTAATTTACTTAAAGTCGTAAACCGGTCTGACACAGCATGGGGGATCGCCGCAAATTTTTTCTTGAAAAACATAGAAAAACAAGTGGCATGGAAGGAATCCGTAATGATAAATTCCGCATGTTTAATATAATACAGCCAATCTTCCACAGTAATATTTTTCCGCATGTTTTCAAACTCAAAGGCATGGCGCAGGTCATCTCTTGTCTCCCAGTTCGCCTGCGTCGCACTGATGATCTTTATGCCGCCCAGGCGCTTTTGGATTTCTTTGCGAAACTCCATAAACTGTTCATTCGGGAAGAAAATATAGGAAAAAATAAACGGCTCTTTTTCTTCGCGCTTCGAACGCTCGGCCAGTTCCTCGTATTCTTTCACGTCCAGCAGGAACACAGGGTCCAATACGAAGTCCGCATCCACACCATATTGCTTTTTACAGACGTCCACACCAAAGCGTTCCCGCACCCCGATTTTGTCGAAGCGTTTGTAGAACGGCGCATATTCCTCTGCCGGGGGAACAAACTCTCTGGCCCCAAAGGAAGCTCCGTAAGCAATTTTACGAATCCCATCTCCCGCGAAATCCAGCTGGAAATATTTCAATCCTTCCTGGAAGAAGCGGCGATTCCACACCTGGTCCGAGCCGACGACCAACGTACTGCAGCACTGCTCAATAATCTTCGGAGCATTGGCAGGGAAATAATCCGAGCTGCATACATAGTTCTCTTTTGCAAACGCAAGGAACCGCCCAGGCGGAGAAGTTACCGCATTGTCTATGGCGAGAACTGAATGGTTTTTTGCCAGCGTTTTATAAAGCGCATAATTGGTCAGTGCATTTCCGTGATTCGGTCCCCAGAACAAAACAAGGCCAATATCAAAATGCAGCATCCGATAGGCACGTACCAATACATCGGACAAAACGGCAGGGTTTTCCCGCCACGCTTTGAAAAAGAGATCGCGAAATTTGGGCTTTGCGACGCTGGTTCGGATGGAGGGATTTGCAGCACAGAGTACTTCCTTACTCTCCCGCCCAAATTCTCTTGTTTTTTTCAGATAACCTTCGATTCTACGGTACAGGCGTTTCCCCTTTTCCGTATTGGCGGTCAGATAAGAGGAACCCTTTCCATCTTCAAACGCGGGATTCAACGCCTGAATACCCCAAAAGTCAGCCACAGTTAAATCGCTGTATTTCATCCCCTTAAACTGGCAATGATAGCAGCTTTCCCGCAAAATCCAATCTGACTGGAAACAAACCATATACCAATCGCTCTGTCCTGTCAGGTTGGTCTGTCCAGATTCCGTTTGGATGTACAGACTTGCCTTCCATCCAAACAGTTCCTTTTTACGGAAATTCACTTCGGTAATCGGTCCGCCCCGCCGTCTGAACTCTTCCAAATAATGGGCAAACACGCCGGGAGACGGAACCCCGTGGCAGACTACGTCCATCGTATACAGGTTGTCATACTCTCTTCCCAAAAAGGCAGACAGGCCCGCCACCTGGCAGGCAGTACCGGTAAACAGCACAACCTTTCCTTCCTGCAGAAGCTGCTCCACTTTGGGATATACCTCCGCAGTACGGCTTTGCACATACTTGGAAGTCTGCATAGCCCGGATGTCCTCAGGGCGGTTGCTGACAATATGATGGACTTCAAAGTTTGGATCAAATACCGCGCCGGCCACATAGCCCCCGTCCTCCAGAACCGCCTGGGCCAGCAGCGGAAACACCCCGCCGGAGGACGCTTTCATGCGCACGTCGTCTGCCGCCTGCAGCGCATAGCAGGCAGTGGGTACGGGGACAGCGGGCAGCTCCCGCTGAGTGGGACATACCTTCAGGCACAGGCCGCACCGGGTACAAAGGCTGTTGTCCACCTTGGGATACAAAAAGCCCTCCTCGTTCAGTTCCATGGAGATCGCACCGGTGGGGCACTTCCCCTGGCAGCTGCCGCAGCCCACGCAGTCCACCACTCCGGAGACATCTGGTGTCTCTGCCGTCACAATCTCCCGCTGGGGATATTTTTGGGCCAGATAATCGGCTACACAGCGCTGGTACATGGGGTGTTCCGCTAAAATGGACAGATAACCTTCCGTCGCTTCCCAGGCATCGGCGTCATCAATATCCCCTAAAAGCCGCTCCAGCACCTCATCTCCCACCCCCGACTGCTCCAGGGGCGCTAAAAACTCGCTCATAAAGTAGCAGCGGGACACCAGCGCCTGGGGGGTATGAAGCTGAGGCATCTCGATTTCCACCATTTTTGTGTGGCTGTACTTGGCAGGCGTATTCAGCGCCAGGCGCAGGAGAAATTCCTCCTCCACCATGGCAGTCAAATCCTCGTCAAAGGTTCCCAAGCGGCGCAGCTGCTCCCGTGTCATCACCACGGACTGGAGGGAAACGCCCCACTCTGTTATGAGGTCGAGGAAAATCTCCCCCTCCGTCTTAAAGTCGGGCCAATCCTTGGGCGGCAAGCACCCCTCGCTTTCCCGGATTCCCGCTCCGGTGTAACACCAGCCAGGCTTGAACGAACCCCCCAGGGTACGCACAGCCACGGACAGCCAGGTGGGATACACCACAGCCCCGGCCCGGAGAAAGACCACATACTCTCCTCGAATCAGCCGGGCGGCCGCGTTGAGGCACGCCCCCCTGCTCCACCCCGCCGGCAGGGCAAGGTACTGCAGCTGCTCGCACGCTCCCATGGGACATGCGGGGACGTCAGAGGAGCCCAGACGTTCCACCACAATAAGTTCTGTCTGCTTGTAGTTCTGGCACAGCAGGCTGTCCAGCGTAAGCGCCAGCTTGTGTTCGTCGCCATCGGATAGCACAACAACGCTGACCATATCCATAGTGAGGTCCTCCTTCGGGTTTATATGGGAGCGGGCAGGCTTTCTTCCGTCCAGCCTGCTTCTCCGCTCACTCCAGCAGATGGGCTACCTTCCGGTAAGCATCACTCTGTTTCAGGGCAAGCACCGCCGGATCGTCCGGGGCATACTGGGCCAGGACGGCCTGCACCTTCCGTGCCAGCTCCTCCAGCTGGATCTGCGCAGCGGACTTGGGCGGATTCTGACGCAGGAAATCCACCATCTTCTTCATGGCCGGGGCAGCCTTCAGCGCTTGACGCAGGGCACGGACCCAGCCCAGCTCATCTCCGCTCTCCCAGGCCGTCTTTCCCTTCAGCAGCTGCAGCGCATACTGGTGCATGCCAGGCAGGGCGTTCCAGTCCTCCTCGCTCTCCAGCAGGGCGGAGCTATAATAGTTGGGCAGATAGTCTGCCGCTAAATCAAGAAACAGCTTACACAGCCGATGGGCACGTTTGTCATCGTGCCAATCCTCCGCCCGCAAGGCCGACATGGTCAAATCAAACTGGAACTGGAACCGGGACATGGAGACGGTAAAGTCACAGTAATCCATCCAGTCCAGCAGTGTGTCAATAAACTCCGGTTTCTTGGGGTCTGCCAGGGCTGCGGCGGTGTCCCGGTTGTTCTCTCCCTTACGGCGGTAGAAGGAGTCCGGCAGCGGGATCATCAGCTCCACCGCCCGGCGGATGGCCCGGGCAGGCACCATGTCCCACTCCTCCATCCGCTCCACCAGGGCCCGGCCCTCCTCCGCGTCCGCGTCCATGAGACGGGCGGCCCAGCCCAGCTCGCAGGGAACCTCCCGGAAGAGGTGCCACCGGCCCTCCAGCCAGTGTTCGGCCTCCTCCCCCTCTTCCGGCTTCTCCCGGAACCGGTCGTTGAGCATCAACAGCCAGTTGTTCCGCTTCTCCCGGCGGCGCTTTTCCGCCTTATTGTCCTCCTCCTCCGGGGCGGTCAGGATGGGAGGCAGCACCTGGGCCATCCGCGCCTGGGCCTGGGGATTGTCCCGCAAGCAGTCCATGGCCTCCAGGTAGGTCAGAGAGGCAGCCAGGTCCAGTTCCTTCGCCTCCAGGGGCAGAAGCAGCTCCAGGGCCTCTTCCTCCCGGCCCAGCCGGCCCAGGCATTCCGCCTTGACACACAGAATGCGCCGCCGATCCTCCTCCCCGAAGAGGTTAAGGGAAGATGCGCTGGTTTCCCGCAGCATGGTAAGCCGCTGCCGGCTCCACTTCTCCTGGTCCTTAAGGTAGCGCTCCGCCCAGTTCAGCGCGGTCTCATACTCTCTCTCATTTCGAAAATATAGCGCCGCGCAAAAGGCCACGTCCACCTGAAAATAGGCGCTCCGGGCCATGTGCTCCTCGGTCCAGGCCAGCCAGGCGCGGGCCTGGGGCAGGCGGTCCATCAGAGCCGTCTGCAGCGCCGTCCGGCACAGAGGCTGACCAAAAGGGGCCATGACCAGCTCCGGCTGGGCCATAAAGCCGTCCATAGCCCGCTGGAGATAGCCCATGCACTCCTGAGGAAAGCAAACTGCGGACTCCACACACTGGTTCAGCCGCCGCAGGTTCCCTGGGTCCTTCTCCAGTTCCGCCCGGAGGAGCTTCATATTCCGCTCCGCCTTCTGTTTTGCCTGCTCCGGATTCTGAAACGCATAGCCATCGTGATCGAGAATGGTCTTGCCTAAAATTTTTGTATCCGCATCGGCCGGCAACACCCAACTCTCGTGGATGGAACCCTGATAGCGCAGGCCGCTGTCCATCCACAGCATGCGCGGGGCAGGAAAATCACTGTACCGCCCTTCCATATCCACATCCCGGTAGTTGCGCTGAATGACAAAGGCCATCAGTAAATTTTTCGGGCGTTTCGCCCACAGGAACTCCTTGAGCTCCCTCAAATCCGGAACCAGGTACTCGTCCGCGTCCACCGTCAGATACCACTTACCCGTGCAGCGGTCCATCACCGCGTTCCGGGCCTGGGAAAAATCCCCCGTCCACGGAAAGTCAAAGCAAACGTCGGCGTACCGCTCGGCCACCTCTCGGGTACCGTCGGTAGAGCCGGTGTCGGCAATCACCAGCTGGCAGGGCACCGCATCCCGCAGGGGCTGGAGGGCCTGGAGACATTTCTCAATGCAGCGGATCTCATTTTTGACAATCATGCCGATTGAAAGCAACGGTCTTTCCATCATTCAAACACACCTTTTCCCTGAATTAAGTAGCCGGCACATATCCCGGCCCTCCCGGTCACGGCGGGGCAAAGATATCTGGCGGCCGGTTTTCATTTGAAAAGGGGCCGGTTCCGAAGAACCGGCCCCTCGGCTTTCACCAGGCAGAGCACCGCTGGGCGTTCGCCCGTTCAGTGCTCCACATGTTAACGATTCAGGCTGCCTGTGCATTCAAGCAGCTTTCTCCGCTATGCGGCAAATCGTCTTACTGCAGCAGCTGCAGCACGCCCTGGGGCACCTGGTTGGCCTGAGCCAGCATGGCCTGAGCGGACTGCACCAGGATGTTGTTCTTGGTGTAGGCCATCATCTCGTCGGCTACGTCGGTGTCGCGGATGGTGGACTCAGCGTCCTGAATGTTCTCGGTCATGACGGACAGGTTGTTGATGGTGTGGTCCAGACGGTTCTGGGTAGCGCCCAGAGTACCACGGACAGAGGACACATCGTTGATGGCCTTCTTGATCACATCCACAGCGTCCTGAGCGCTCTTCTGGTCGCTGATCTTGATCTTATCCAGGCCCAGCTCCTTCGAGTGCATATCCTTGATGTCAACATCAAGCTGGTTGTACTTGTCGCTGGTGTCGCCGATCTGCAGGGTCAGGCTCTCGCCCTTCTTTTTGAAGGTAGCGGCAGCAGAAGTGCCTCCAACGGTGACACTCTCATCGAGGGCCGACACAGCCTTCTTCAGACCATCAAAGCTGGTGAAGGTGCCGGCGGTGGCGGAAGCATTATCGGTCACATAAGTATAAGTCTTGCCGTTAATGGTAATGCTGTCGTTCTTAGCCCAGCCAGACTTCAGGTTAATGGTGGTGCCGGCAGTAATGGCCTTGCCGCCAATGGTACCGGAAATCTTGCTTCCCAGATCCACAGTGGCGCCGCTCTCCATGGAGCCGTCCAGCAGGTTGATGCCGTTGAAGTTGGAGCTGTCGGCGATACGGTCGATCTCCTTAGTCAGCTCGGTAAACTCCTTCTGCAGGTTGTCACGGTCGGTCTGATCGTCGTAGGTGCCGTTGGCGGACTGATCGGCCAGCTCCACCATACGGTTGAGCATGTCGTGGACCTCAGTCAGGGCGCCCTCAGCGGTCTGCACCAGGGAGATACCGTCCTTGGCGTTCTTCTGAGCGGTCTCCAGGCCGGTGATCTGGGCACGCATCTTCTCGCTGATGGCCAGGCCAGCGGCGTCGTCGCCGGCGCGGTTGATCTTGTAGCCGGAAGACAGCTTCTCCAGGTTCTTGGACAGAGCGCTGGTGTTGTTGGAGTAGTTACGGTAGGCGTTCATAGCCATGATGTTGTGCTGAATACGCATAAAAAATTCCTCCTTGAAAATTTGGCTGGGGCAAGTTCCTTCTTGCCCTTGCTGTGTGTCTGTCCGCACCCGCAGGCCTTCCGGGGCATCGAAACACTGGTTAAGGGAGAAAGGCCGCGGCCTCAAATCCCTTCACTGGTCTTTTCGGCCACTTTTCCGGAAAATTAAGCCCCAGAATAAATTTTTTAAAAAAATTTTCCCCCGCCTGCCATTTTGGACAGGCGGGGGAACGCAGTTGAATTTGTGATCCGTTGGATCATGTGTGCCGTGGGGACTCCATCACGGTCTTGCAGGCCTGGATCACCTGGGCAATCACCTGGGACTCGAACTTGGCCCGGTACAGGCTGAGCATGGGGGTAGCGGCCATGTCCGCCAGCACCACATACTTGGGGGGCAGCTTGGTGAGGGCCAGGGCCCGTGCATCCGCCAGGCAGCGGGGACAGTCACACAAGCCAAACATTTTGACATACCGCTCCAGCCGCTCGTCCACCAAGATCTCCATCACATTCATACATACCGCCCCGTCAGGAAGCCGGGTCTGCCGGGGGGCGAAGGGCGCTTCCGGTTCGGGGATGGGTTCCGGCTCTGGCTCCGGAGCAGGGGCGGGTTCCGGCTCTGGCTCGGGTTCCGGCTCCGCTTTGGGCGCTGCCATGTTCCGCAGCAGCTGCTCGATCTCCTCCTGGCTCATCTTTCCTCCGCCGGAGGTGGAGGCAGGCTCCGGAGCAGGGGCAGGTTCCGGCTCGGGCTCAGGTTCCGGCTCCGCTTTGGGCGCTGCCATGTTCCGCAGCAGCTGCTCGATCTCCTCCTGGCTCATCTTTCCCCCGCCGGAGGTGGAGGCAGGCTCCGGAGCAGGGGCAGGTTCCGGCTCTGGATCAGGTTCCGGCTCCGCTTTGGGCGCTGCCATGTTCCGCAGCAGCTGCTCGATCTCCTCCTGGCTCATCTTTCCCCCGCCGGAGGTGGAGGCAGGCTCCGGAGCAGGGGCGGGTTCCAACTCTGGCTCAGGTTCCGGCTCTGGCTCCTTCTTCGGGATGGGGGCCAGGATGGTCTCGGGCTGGGGTTCTGGCTCCGGCTGGGCCAATTCCTCCTCCAGGGCCTGGGACAGGGCGTCCCGGATGGTCTCAGACAGGGCCTCGTTGTTGATGCGCGCCACCTGCAGAATGGGGGCAGCCAATCGCTCCCCTTCCCGCCGTGCCGGCAGCGGTGCAACAAGGGGCTCATCCGTGGCTGGCTCCGTCTGGGCAGGCTTTTTTCGGCTGCTGGTGTTTCTGCGCTTCTTGGCCGGCGTCTGAGGGGCTGCCTGCGTCTCCTGAGGTTTCTCCTCCGCCTGGGGGGTGGGATCTGCCTTCTGGGACTCTGGCTGGGCGGCCGGGGTGTTGGTCTCCTCCTGGCTGCCGCCGGAGAGCAGACTGAGCACATGGTCCGTCTTGCTGGTGCGGCTGTTCTTCCTGGATGCCATCAGCCCCGTCCTCCTCTCTCAGCACGTGGGAAACGGGGCCCCGCCACTTGGTCACACAGCTGCTCAAAATCCCTGGCCGGCTTAGAAGTCGGAGCATAGTCTACCACGCTCAGGCCGTGGGCGGGGGCCTCTGCCACCGACACGCTGCCCCGGACCTTGGCATCAAAGACCACCGTGTCCAGCTGCTGGGCAATCTGGGCCGCCAGCTCCAACACCTCCCGGTTCAGGTTGAAGCGGGCGTTATACCGGTTGAGCAGGATCCCCAACACCTGCAGGCGGGAGTTGTAATACTCCTGCACGCTGTGGATGGTCTCCTTGATCTGAGAGACTCCCAACAGGCTGAGCACCTCGGGCGCCATGGGAATAATCAGCTTGTCCACCGCCACATAGGCATTGACGGTGAGCAGATTCAAAGCGGGCGGGGTATCGACAATGATAAAGTCATAGTCCTGTTCCACCTTGGACAGAGCTGTTTTCAGCATGAACTCTCGGCCGGGGCGGTTAAACTCCAGCTCCGCTCCCGCCAGCAGAATATTGGAGGGCAGCAGGTCGCAGGTCTCGGTATGGGAAATGGCCGCCTGGGGCTCCAGTTCCCCCCGAAACACATCGTAAATGGTGGCACAGCGCTCAATATCCAGCCCCAGGCTGAATCCCAGGCTGCCCTGGGGGTCCAGATCTACCCCCAGCACCCGTGCACCCCGGTTGTGCAGGCTGGCCAGCAGAGCCGCCGACGTGGTCGTCTTGCCCACGCCGCCCTTTTGATTGGTGACGGCGATCATAAATGCTGACATAGAGATCCTCCGTTTCTATCGGTCCGGCGGAGCGCTTTCCCTGTATATTTCCATAAAATTCATATAAAGAATTAGAAAAAGCAGGAAAGAGCACTTAATCTTTTGCCGCAGCGGACGATATATAATGATGAGAGAACATGCGGATACCTTCCTGGCCATTGTACTCAAAAGGCTATTTTTTGTCAACAAGACGCCTGCGGGGCACATGTTTACGGAACGTTTCTTCTCTTACGCTCAAT
Organism: uncultured Oscillospiraceae bacterium; assembly: GCA_944385035.1. Classification (GTDB taxonomy): domain Bacteria; phylum Bacillota; class Clostridia; order Oscillospirales; family Oscillospiraceae; genus Lawsonibacter. The sequence continues at coordinate 90,281 of CALWVV010000006.1, forward strand.
TCTGATAGAAAGGGAGTGTGAAATTATGGCATCCATAAGTAGCCTGTCCAGTTCCAGCTCTTCCTCCAGTGTTTACGGAAACCGCACCTATAACATCATTTCCGGTTTGGCAAGCGGTATGGACACGGAAGAATTGATCTCCGGCGTGGTGCAGAGCTATCAGCAAAAGATCCAGTCCCTCCAGCAAAAAAACACCAAGCTTCAGTGGCAGCAGGAGGCCATCCAAAGTCTCTCCGACAAACTGGTGGAGTTTGACCGGAACTACTCCTCCTATATCTATTCCAATACTAACTTACTGAGCTCTAACTTCTTCAACAACGCCGTAAAAACCACTACCAACGGCACCTATGCCAATCTGGTCACTGCCTCCGGCAAAACCAGCAGCTCGGTGATACTGAACGCGGTGCGCCAGCTGGCCACCGCTGCCCGATACAGCGTCTCCGCCGATGATCTCAACGGCAGTGTGTCTACTGAGAATGGTGTCACAACCATCACCGGCGGCTCCATGAAGGTCAACGATGACGACACGGTAACCGTAAGTAATCTGGCCGGTTCCATGAGCTTCACCTACGGCACCAAGACCGTCTCCATTGATCTGGGCCAGCGGGAGCTTTTTACGGACGAGAACGGCAAGTTCAGCACCGATGCGCTTGAGAAAGCCATTACGGAAAAGCTCAGCGAGCAGCAGATCTCCACCAGCGGCAGCTCCGGCACCGCGGACAAGTACATTGGCGTGGAAGTCAAGGATGATGGCAACGGCAATATCTCCATCTCTGTCTCTGACAAGAAAAATGCGGGCAACAAGGTGAGCATCACCGGTGCCACGGGCGATCTGGGCGAGTTGGTAGGCGATCTGGGCGATGGAAAAAGTGAGGTCTCCCTGAAGCTTTCTGAGGGTGCAACCAGCGATATCTCTCTGGGCGAATTTCTTGCCGGTCAGACCCTTACGGTCTCCATGGACGGCAAGAGCAAGACCATCAGCCTGGATAAGTTCAAGGACATTTCCAAGGTTTCTGACTTTGAAGCCACCCTCAATGAGGAACTGAAGAACGCCTTTGGTACAGTAAAGAATGGCGACAACGTAGTGAACAAGGTCAGTGCCACCTTTGATAAAAACGGCATTTCCTTCACCATGGACCCGTCTGTGAAAAACTCCACCTTCTCCGTGACCGCTTCCACCTCTGATGTGGGGGATGTGCTGGGCATCGGCTCTGGGCTGACCAGCTATCTGGACACCAACAAAACCTTGGGTGAGCTGAACCTGGGGAAGGGTTTCAATTGGGAAAATGGCACCATTGTCAAAGGCAGCGGCGACAAGGCCATCGAGCAGAAGGATGAGGACGGCAATACGATCGGCTACGTCGATGCGGACGGCAACGCGGTCAATGCCAACAACGAACGTCTGGGCAAGGACGGCAAGGTGCTGTACAGCTATGACCTCATCATCAACGATGTGAAAATCGGTTCCTATACACGGGACACCGAGATGAACACCATTATCAATGGCATCAACAACAATACTGAGGTCGGGGTGAACGTAACCTACTCCAAGACCTCCGGTGAGTTTGTGTTCACTGCCAAGGACACCGGCTCTGCCGGCCGGGTGGATATTAAAACCGGCGGTTTGGGCGCTGTTCTCTTCGGCGCCACTGTGCAGGAGGCGGAAGACCCCAACAATCAAAAACCTGCCACCAGCGACAAGACCGGCTCCTACGAGGCCGGCAAGGACGCGCTGATCAACGTCACCATCAATGGGCAGAACATGGAGTTGGTCCGCTCCTCCAACACCGTGGACCTGGACGGCATGAAGGTCACCGTCAGCGGTACCTTTAACGAAAAAGCCACCTTGGGCCAGGATGGAAAAACTATGGTGAACAAGGAAACCGGCGCTGACGGCACACCGACGGAAACCCCGGTGGACACCGTTTCCTTTACCAGCAAAACCGATGCGGACACCATTGTGGACGCGGTAAAAAAGATGGTGGAGGACCTGAACACCATCATCAAAGAGGTCAAGAGCGCCTACTCCGACATGCCCCTGCAGAAATCTGACGGTTCTTCCTATGCTCCCCTCACCGACGAGGACATGGAGGACATGAGTGAGTCGGCCATTGAGAACTATGAAGAGAAAGCCAAAACCGGCATCCTCTTCATGGACAGGGACCTGTCCTCTCTGTATAACGACCTGCGCAGCGCCATCTCTGCCAGCGGAGCGGATGGAGCTACCCTTCGCTCCATTGGCATCAGCACCTCCTACTCCGACGGCCTGACCACCCTCACCTTTGATGAGAAGACCTTCCGGGAGGCTCTGGAGAGCGACCCGGACAAGGTGCAGGAGGCTTTCACCAAGTCCAAGGAGGACGGTGCAGCCACCGATGGCCTGATGACCACTCTGAAATCCATCACCGACCGCTACGCCGCCACCACCGGCGACCCCAAGGGTATTCTCATCGAGAAGGCCGGCTCCAAGTACTCTCCCACCGCCGCTCTGGACAACACCATTCTCAACCAGATGAATGATGTGGAGAAGGAGATCTCCAAGTGGCAGGAGAAGATGTCCAATCAAGTGGACTACTACACCAACAAATTCACTCAGCTGGAGCTGCTGATGAACCAGATGAACTCCCAGAGTTCGGCTCTGGCCGGCCTCATGGGCGGCTAACGTCTGGAACGGAAAGGAACGCACCTTTTATGGATATGCGAGGTTACCAGCACTATCGGGAGGATTCTATCAACACGATGACCTCCGGCGAGCTGCTGCTGCTGGTCTATGATGAGCTGGTCAAGCGTCTGACCCAGGCGGAGCTGGCTCTGGCGAAAGAGGACTATCCCACCTTTGAGTCGGCGGTAGACCGCGCCGTTCAGATTATCCACTACCTGGACGACACACTGGACCGGCAGTACGAGATCAGCCAGCAGCTCACCCGCCTGTATGAGTTCTTCTGCTATGAACTCAGCCGGGTAAAAAGCGGCCGGAACAAAACCGAACTGGAGCGGGTCAAGCGCATGGTCAGCGAACTGCGGGAGAGTTTCCGCACCGCTGACAAAAACACCTCGACCCGATAAGGAGGCCGCCATGATCAGGGATCAGGATTACGCCGCCTCCACCGCAATCCAGCGCAAGATGTACACCTCCCTTAACGAGGTGATCGAGCTCACCGATGAGCTGTCTCAGGCGGTGAGCCGTCAGGACCAGGTTTCGGTGCGGATGTTCCTCTCCATGCGCCTGGAGGAAATTCAGCGGCTCACCAGCTACCAGGCCATGCTCAACCGGCAGTGCGCACAGCTTTCGCCGGAGGATGCCAAACTGCTCACCCAGCTCAATTCCGGTCTTTTTTCCGGCCAGGCCCCTACCCCCGCCGCACAGGCCCTGCTCAAGCAGGCCCAGCGCAACCGGACGGTTCTGGAGCGGGTTCGCCAGGCAGATCAGGCGGTCAGCAGTCGCCTGGGCGGTTCCCATTCCTTTTACAGCAAGAAACGGAAATAGCGCAAAAAAAAAACGCCCCCTGCCGTCTTAACATCGACAGGGGGCACTCCCCGTTTCATCCGCCGCCCAGGGCATCAAAGCACCAAAGGGGTGCGCCGTCCGTGCGGCTGGCGGACAGTTCATCCAAAATAAGCTGAGGCTCCCACAGGGCCAGGCTGCGTTCCCGGCTATTGGGGTCGGCTACCAGCACCTGTCCGGTGAGGGTCGCCCCCCGGAGCACGATAAAGTGCCCCCCCGTGGTAAAGTGCCCTGGTCCCATCAGGGCCACCATCACCTGGCCTGTGGCCAACCTCTGGCACAGTTCCTCTGAGGAAATCTCACCGCAGGACTGAGCGGTCAGCCCGAAGTGCTGGGCCATTCCCTCCACTATGGACAGATAGGAACCGCTGCCCGGAGCACAGTAGCCCTGCTGGGCCGCAAGCTGTGCCATCGCAGCCGGGTCCACCACCTGGCCGCTCAGGGTGGAGACCACCATGGACATGGCGGTGGGGCCGCAGCCAAAGCCCTCCATCCGATCCGGGCCGAAGGCCGAGCTGGCCCAGGGCTCCTCACTCTGATTGAAGTAGGCCAGCTCCACCACTCCGCCAGTGAGCACCTCCTGCCCCAGGCGGGAGGAAAATTGGGTGATTTCCGGGTCCTGGACCAGACTTTCCAGGTCCTCCTGGGGTTCCTGGATCTCCTGGCTGACCAGGGCAGCCTGCTGTTGCTGCTCCTGCTGCCGGCGGCTCTCCGCGGCGCTTTGCACCTGCTGGGCCAGGTCCTGTCCCCGCGCCCACACCCCGTGGGCCAGCTGGACAACCGGCTGGGTGATGCGCTGAAACAGGGCCGGTTCCATAACCCGGCACACGGCCAGCTCCACTCCGGCCACACACACCAGGGCCAGCAGGAACACCCCCAGCACATACCTGTATTTCTTTTTTGGCCTTTTTCCCCCACTCAACCTTCTCATGCCACCTTTTTGTGTCGTGAACGTGATTATAGCAAATTTTTTCGTGTTTGTATACAAGGAGCAATCAATCTATGGCACTGATTTGTTTGGAAGGGGCCGGTAAGGACTACACCCAAACTGCCGATCAGCGGGTAGTACACGCTATCCGCTCGGTGGACCTCACCATTGAGCAGGGGGAGTTCGTTTTTATTACCGGCAGCAGCGGCGCGGGAAAGAGCACCCTGCTGCAGCTCATCGCCTACGAGACCCAGCCCTCTCGGGGAAAGGTCTGTTTGGATGGTGTCAATGTCAACCGCCTGTCCCAGCGCCAGCGCCAAAACCGGCGCCTGCGTTTTGGTTATGTCCCCCAGTTCCCTTCCCTCATCCGGAAGCGGACCATTCAGGAAAACCTGTCCACTGTCGCTCTGTTGGGGCGGGACCGGATCCAGATGGCTCCCGATAAGCGGGTGCAGAAGGCACTGAACATGGTGGGCATGGGCAATGCCGCCGACCGCTATCCTGTGGAGCTGTCCATGGGAGAGTGCCGCCGGGTAGAGCTGGCTCGGGCCATCATCAACAATCCGGACATTTTAGTGCTGGATGAGCTCACGGCCAATCTGGATGAGGACACTGCCTGGGATATGTTCTTGTTCTTGTCAGAACTCAATCACCATGGTGTCACTGTCATCATGGCGTCCCATGCGAAAAAATTTGTGAACCTTATGCGCCGCCGTGTCATTACCCTGGTGGACGGAGCCATTCTGGGTGACGTACAAAAGGGCCGCTACGGCGACGTGGTCTAAGTCTTTGTTCCACAGCATCCCGTCTGAATCTTCAGTCAGGATTTTATTATAGCAACAAAAAATGATAGCAATCGGGAGGAACCACACAATGAGAAACAAACGAGTCGGAACCAAAATGTTGATTTCCGTGGGCATCACGCTGCTGCTGTCCCTGTTGTTGATCGTCCTTTCTATTCGGACGATCAGCAGCACCCGCAACAGCTACGATGATATCCTGGACAGTCAGGTGGATGTGACCAGCTCCGTGCAGGAGAGTGAAATCCTGGTCAACTCCATTGCCCGCCAGCTGCGTGACATGGCCCTGTTCGGTTACAGCGCTTCCACCATGGACCAGATCGAGTCTTCCGTCACAGCGCTGGATAACACCATGAAGGATATCCAGTCGCACGATCTGGGCACTAACCTCAACAGCCTGTCCAACCAGTATATCCAGGAGATCCAGGATTGGGAGTCTGTTTTTGCAGACATCTCCCAGGCCCTTCAGAGCGGCAACTCCGCCCAGGCCAATCAGCTGATTCAGAACCAGTGTTCCCCCAAGCTCAACCAGGCGGTTGCCACCGGTGAATCCCTGATTGCCCAACTGAACGATTTGAGCCTCCAGCAGATCGGTGCGCTGCAAAGCCGGACCACCCGTGACATCGTGATTCTGATCGTCATCGTGGTAATCAGCTTTGTTGTGGGCCTGTCCCTGAACATGTATGTGGTACGTTCCATCGTGGCTCCCCTGCGCAAGACCCAGGAGGCCGTGGTGGCTTTCAGCCAGGGTGATCTGTCCTATGCCCTGGACTATGAATCCAAGGATGAGATCGGCGGCATCTGCAACGCCGTGCGTACCTCCCAGCAGGTGCTGCACAATGCCATCGAGGACATTGTTTCTGTGACCAAGAATCTGGCCGACGGCGATCTGTCCTGCTCTGTCAGCCAGGACTACCCCGGTGAGCTCTCCCCCATCAAGGAGAACATTGAGTATCTGCTGGAGCAGCTGAATGACACCATGGGCAGCATCCTGCAGGCCGCCGATCAGGTGGCTGCCGGCGCCGACCAGGTGTCTACCGGTTCCCAGGCCCTGGCCCAGGGCTCTACCGAGCAGGCCAGCGCCGTGGAGGAGCTGTCCGCCACCATTAACGACCTGGACAACTCTGCCCAGGAAAACCGCAAGACTGCTCAGACCGCTAAGGAGCGGGCCGACCAGGCCGCGGAGCAGGTGCGCATCAGCAACGACCGCATGCAGGAGATGCGCAAGGCCATGGGCGAGATCCTGTCCGGGCAGAAGGACATCGGCAAGATCATCGAGACCATCGAGAATATCGCCTTCCAGACCAACATCCTGGCCCTCAACGCCGCCGTAGAGGCTGCCCGTGCGGGCAGCGCCGGCAAGGGCTTTGCTGTTGTGGCCGATGAGGTGCGCAACCTGGCCTCCAAGTCTGACCACGCGGCCAAGCAGACCAAAAAGCTCATCGAGTCCTCCCTGGCCGCGGTGGAGCACGGCGGCGAGCTGGCCGAAGATGTGGATGCCAACATGAAGAAGACGGTGGAGTATGCCGGCGTGGCCATCGAGTACATGGATAAGCTGGCCGAGAACACCATCTCCGAGGCCGAAGCCATTGAGCAGCTGACGGTTGGAGTGGACCAGATCTCCAGCGTGGTGCAGACCAACTCCGCCACCAGCGAGGAGTCCGCTGCCGCCAGTGAGGAGCTGTCCTCTCAGGCTGTCATGATGAAGCAGATGGTCCAGCGGTTCCGTCTGAAGGGAGCCTCTAACTTCTCCTACGAGCCCGACCACGCCGACTCTGCCGCTTCTATCCCCGCAATGAGCACCTCGGCAGATGAAAATCGTTTCAGCAAGTATTAAGTTCGGGCAGAGCGCCCGTCGTTCAGGAAAGGAGTTGGCGATCTGATGTCAGATACCACACGGCCCCCAACCGTACAAAGCCAGGACCTGATCTACGCACTGGACATTGGAACCCGGAGCGTTATCGGGCTGCTGGCCAAAACAGTGGAGGACAAGGTTCAGGTTCTGGCGATGGAAAAGCTTCTCCATACCCACCGTGCCATGATGGACGGTCAGATTGAAGACATCGCCCAGGTGGCCGCCGCAGTACACACGGTTACCGCCCGTCTGGAACAGCAGGCCGGCTGTAAACTGGAACGGGCCTATGTTGCCGCCGCCGGGCGGGCTCTGCGCACGGAGCAGGGTCACGCCCTGCGGGAGCTGTCTGCCCCCGAGCCCATTACCGAGGCCCTGATTGCCCAGCTGGAGGCTGCCGCAGTGGCTGAGGCTGAGCAGGCCATCCGGGAGGAGGGCGACTCCGGCCAGCAGCTTCTGCTGGTGGGCTACACTGCCACCCAGTACACGCTGGATGGCTACCCCCTGGCCACCCTTCTGGGCCACACCGGCCGCCGGCTGGAGGCCCAGTTGGTGGCTACCTTCCTGCCCAGCGGCGTGGTAGACAGCCTGTACGCCGTGATGCGTCAGGCAGGGCTGGAGGTAGCCAGTCTCACTTTGGAGCCCATTGCCGCTCTGAACGCCGCCATTCCCGCCGATCTGCGCCTTTTAAACCTGTGTCTGGTGGACATTGGGGCTGGCACTTCGGATATTGCCGTGTGCCGGGAGGGCAGCGTGGTGGGTTACACCATGGCCACGGTGGCCGGAGACGAGATCACTGAGGCCCTTATGAAGGAATACCTGGTGGACTACGCCACCGCTGAGCGGATGAAATCCCAGCTGGGTGAAACGGATACCCTGGCCTTTACCGACATTTTAGGACAGGAGCAGACCTGTACCTGTCAGCAAGCCCAGTCTGCTCTGGAACCTGCCGCCCAGCTGCTGGCCAAGGAGATCGCCCATCAGGTGGTCAACCTGAACGGTGCCGCCCCCTCCGCCCTGTTTCTGGCTGGCGGCGGCAGCAAGCTGGCCGGCCTGCGGGAAAAGGTAGCCGACGCCCTGGGCATGGACCCCAGACGGGTGTCGGTAGCAGGCGGCCACTTTAAAACTTCCGCTTTCTCTGATGTCCTCTCCCTGGAGGACCCAGAGCTCACCACCCCCCTGGGCATTGCCGTGTCGTCTGGCCTGGGGCTCATCAACGACAGCTGCCAGGTCACTCTTAACGGCACTCGGGCCAAGCTCTTCCGCAGCGGCGATTTGTCCGCCATGGATCTGCTGATGATGAACGGGTATTCCTACTTTGACCTGCTGGGCAAAACGGGAAAGCCCCTGGTTCTTCAGGTGGACGGCCGCCGGACCATTTACCACGGTCAGCCTGCCAAACCAGCCCAGCTGCATATCAACGGCCAGGAGGCCCAGCCCTCTGCTCTGGTCCATGCCGGCGACGTGGTAGATTTTGTCCCCGCTCAGGCTGGGGCGGACTGCCGTCTCACCGCCGCCCAGTTGGCCAAGCGCCTGGACGCTGCAGCCATTTTAGTCAACGGCGTTCGTCCCGACCCAGACCAGGAGGTGCCCTCCGGGGCCTTTGTGGTGGTGGTCCAGGGCGACGAGCCCCCTGCTCCCCCGGTCCCTGCCCCGGCTGCTCCGGCGGTGCCAGCCCCTCCGCCCCAGCGGGCAGCCGCCATGCCGGTCTTTCTCAACGGAAAGCCCATCATCCTGCCCGCCAAGCCGGACGGCGCTCCCTATTATGTGATGGATCTTCTGGAACGCACCGATATTGATTTTCAGCATCTCCAACGGCCGGTGACCCTGCGGCTCAACGGTGGGGAATGCCTGTTCCAGCAGGTGCTTCAGGCCGGGGATCAGGTCAGCATTGGCTATGAGGACGAGGTGAACAATCCGTGAAGCAACTGATCAAGGCGGCAGCACCCCTTCTGGCTGTGCTGCTGCTCTCCTCTTGCGGCGGCTCCAAAGAACCGCCGCAGGAGTATACTTTAGAGGAGGAGACCATTCCCTCCCTTACCGCGCTGGTTTCCCTGGAAAATGTGCAGTTTGAGGAGAAGACTGGTGAAGGCGACACGCTCACCTACGTTTATTCCGGCCTCTCGAACGGCGGTGAGATCGCCAAAGAGTACACCCAGGCCCTGAAATCGGATCAGAAGTGCACCATTGCTTCCGACTCAGAAACCAGCGCCGCCCCAGACTTTACCGCCTCCTCCGGCCAGGCTTTGGCCGCCAGGGAACTTGAGGACAGCGAACAGTTGTTTTTACTGACCATCCAGTGGGAGGAGACCTCCTGTTCCGTCACCCCCTCCCTGGCCGACGCGGACGCTATGCCCCCGTCCATGGAAGATCAATCCATCACACTGGATGATGCCGCAGCCCTCCTGGAGGCCATGTCCCCCTCCCAGCTGGGATTGGCCGGCAGTTCTATGTCCGAGTACTTGGTCTACCCTCAGGAAGGTACCGTCTTTTTGGATGACCAGCCCTGCCTGCTGCTGAACGTCTATGCAGCCGCCGACCACCAGTACCAGGGCAGCTATCTGCTTACAGTCCCTGCTCTGCAGGTGTACACGCTGGACCGGGCCACCGGAGAAGCCTCCCCTATATCATAAAATGAAACGGCCGGTCTTCCGGCCGTTTCCCACCTTTTTCCATTCTGTACGCTCTCCGGAGCAAGCGGGAGGGGCCAGCCCCTTCCGCTTTTTTTATACATTTTGCATTTTTCCCTTTAACTTTTTGTCTGATCTTGTCGATATCCATTATGGATATTACTATACTCGCCGTAAGCAATGGGGAGCAATAGGGGAGGAGAAGTATCATTATGAAAAGCATTCGTCAAAAACTCCTGATCTGCTTTTTGGCTCTATCTGGCATTGCCGCACTGGTCTGCGGCGGCGTGGGAATCTTCGCCAGTTATTCCAGCAGTCAAAGCATTTTGGAGGAAACCATGGCCGCCACCGCCTCTGAGACGGCCCAGCGTGTCACCTACCAGCTGCGTTCTTACGAAAACGCGGTGGAGGCTCTCGGCATGGTCCCTAAGCTCAGCGATGCCACGGTCTCTGTGGAAGAGAAGCAGGCTTTGCTGGATTCCTGGGTATCTTTCTATGGCATGGTACGGGGCAATGTACTGTCCACTAATGGTGTAAGCCTGTTTGACGGCAACAACTACTCTGACCGGGAGTACTTTCAGCATGCTATCCAGGGCGAAACCTGGATCTCGACACCTACCATCAGCAAGATCACCGGAGAACTGTCTATCATGGTAGCCGCTCCGCTGTGGCAGAACGGAATTCAGGGTGGTCAGATCGCAGGCGTGGTCTACTTTGTCCCGGACGAGGAATTCCTGAATGACATTATGTCCGCCATCAAGATCAGCGACAATGGCGGTGCCTACATGCTGGATAAGGATGGAAACACCATCGCCGACACCACTATGGAAACCATCTGCAACCAGAATATTGAGCAGGAGTCCCAAAGCGATTCCAGCCTGAAGGACCTGGCCGCCATGCACACTAAGATGCGTGCGGGCGAGAGCGGCTTTGGCTCCTACCAAATCGATGGTACGTCCAAGTACCTGGCCTTCGCCCCTGTCTCCGGCACCGACGGCTGGAGCCTGGGCGTCACAGCTCCTGTCTCTGACTTTATGGGCAGCACCTACCGCAACATCGTGATCATCGCGGTGCTGGTGGCTGCAGTGGTGATTCTGGCTGTGTTGATCTCCATTCGGATCGCCAACGGCTTGGGCAAGCCCATCCGGGAGTGCGCCCACCGCCTGCAGCTGCTGCAGGAGGGCGACCTCACCTCTCCTGTGCCGGAGTTCAACCGCAAGGATGAGATTGGCCTGCTCACGGATGCCACCAGCCAAATCGTCCAAGTCCTTCAGGGTATCATTGAAGACATGGGCTACCAGCTGGGGGAGATCTCCCAGGGCAATCTGAACGTCCGCTCCAAAAATCAAGCGCTCTATGTGGGTGACATGAGTGCAGTATTGTCTACCCTTCAGGATCTGGAGCGCGGTCTGAGCGACACCATGTCTCAGATCAACACCGCCGCCGAGCAGGTCTCCTCCGGCGCTGAACAGGTCTCCTCCGGCGCCCAGGCACTGGCACAGGGCGCCACTGAGCAGGCCAGTTCTGTCCAGGAGCTGGCGGCCACCATTAACGAGATCAACACAATGGCCGCCGAAAACACAAAGGCAGCCCAGCAGTCCCAGGATAAGGCCAATCAGGCGGGAGCCCAGGTGGCAGCCTGCAACGACAAGATGGGCGAGCTGAAGCAGGCCATGTCCGACATCTTCCAAGGCCATCAGGAGATCAGCCAGATCATCGCGGCCATTGAAAACATTGCCTTCCAGACCAATATCCTGGCTCTGAACGCTGCCGTGGAGGCGGCCCGTGCCGGCAGCGCCGGCAAGGGCTTTGCCGTGGTGGCTGATGAGGTACGCAGCCTGGCCTCCAAGTCCGACCAGGCGGCTAAGCAAACCAAGGAAATGATTGAACACTCCATGAACAATGTGGAGCGGGGCAATGTCCTTACCGACGAAGTGAGCCAGGCTCTGGACGAGACCGTCCTCTTTGCCAAGGAGGCCGTCGGCCTTATGAACCAGGTGGCCGAAAATATCGTCTCCGAGACCGACTCTATCCGTCAGGTCTCCGAGGGTACCGACCAGATTTCCAGCGTGGTGCAGACCAACTCTGCCACCGCGGAGGAGTCCGCAGCCGCCAGCGAAGAGCTGTCCGGCCAGTCCCAGCTTTTGAAAGAGCTGGTGGCCCGCTTCACACTGCGCGACGACTTCACTTCCTTCCGGGATTAAACAAAACAGCGGCAGAAACCACTATCCCGTGGCTTCTGCCGCTGTTTTTATCGTTCTTATGTTCCGCTCTGCTCTTTGATGTAGCGGGCCAGACGCTTATCTTCGGTGCGGATGTGGGAGACCAGCACCCCGATCACCTGATTGAGATCCCCCAGAGCCTTGATGCTGGGGCCATCGACCAGCAGCTGCTGGGACTTGTCTGCCAGCTGGCGGCGGTAGCCGTCATGGAATGTCTTGTGGGCCTGATAGCCGGGGTACTTGTTCTTCACCTGCAGATTCTCTTCATCGCCAAAGTGCTTGACCACATAGTCACTTAAAAACTTCACAGTCTTCTGAATCTGATCCCGCCCCTTGCCCTGAGAGCAGGCATCCATCAGATCGTTGACCGCGGCAAACAGCTGGCGGTGTTCCGAGTCGATCAAGGCATTTCCAGTGACCAGATCCTGTGTTACTTCATAGCGCATAGGGATAACGCTCCTTTCTTTGCTGCGAGGGACTGATGCTCTCCGTTTTGTGTTTGATCTTGGAGGATATTTTTCTCCCTTCTTTATATCGTCCAAACCTGAGGAAAAATAAGAGAGAATAAAATTTCTTTGGGGAATTTCCCCGTATTTTTTCATCTGGCCCTTATTTTTCAGCCATATGAGCCGATATATAAAGTAAAAGACGTTTTCGCGCTGGGCCCTCGCGGCTGAACTTTGCAACGGAACGCGAGAAGGAGGAATTGATATGTTACGGATCTATCCCGGCGGGAGCAGCCCCATCAGCAGCGCCTCCCTTTACAACCGAAAATCCGACCTCTCCACCCCTGTCTCCGTGGAGCAGCGGTACGATCAGATCCAGTTTTCTTCCCACCTGGACGAGACCGTCCGCCGTGTGAAGGAAACGGTGGGACGGCTGTCCCAGGAGATTCGCGCCCAGGTGACCACCCAGGATGTGGAGCGGCTGCGCCAGCAAGTGGCTAGCGGAGCGTACCAGCCCTCTTCTCGGGAGATCGCCGCCCGGATGCTGCTGCTGAGGGAGGAAACTTGATTTATGGATATGCAAGCGTATTTTTCCTTTTTGTCGCAGCTGCGTCAGGCTTTGGACTCCCTGACCGCTCTGGAACAGGAGAAGATCCAGGCCGTCCAGGCAGGCGATTTAGAGACGCTGGATGCGTGCATGAAACGGGAGCAGGTGGCTACCCTGGACTTGCGGGGCCGGGAGCGTAAGCGCACGGAGCTTCTGCGTCAGCTGGGTCTGGAGCAGGTTTCCCTGCGGGAGCTGCCCGCCCACTGTTCCCCCCAGGACCGGGGACAGGCGGCTGAGCTAAGTGAGCAGGTGCTGCGCAGCTACCAGGTGCTTTCCAGCGCTCAGCAGGCGGCCCGCACCCTGATGGAGTCCAATCTGCGCCACATCCAGCAGGAGCTGGACCGGCGGCAGCAGACCCCGGAGGCCCCCGCCTCCCAGAAATCGCAGACCGACTTCCGAGTTTGAGAGGAGCACAGCAATGGGTACTTTTGGTTCGTTCACTACCGTCCGTCTGGGCATCTATTCCGCCCAAAAGGGCTTGGATGTGACTGGCAATAACATTACAAATATCAACACCGAGGGCTACACCCGCCAGAGACTCAATCAGGTCAGCCTGATCCCCTCGTCGGTGGACCGCTATTCCTCCACCTACAACACACGCATAGGCCAGGGCTCTGTGGTGGCTGGCATTACCCAGCTCCGGGACCCTGGGCTGGACATCTCCTATCGGAAGGCCTCCTCTGACTTAGGCTCCGCCAACTCTAAACTGGAGGGTCTCAATTCTCTGGCCGACATTTTGGACGAAGTGGGCAAAGGCGACCTGGAGCAGGATGACGGTGTGATCCTCAGCCAGCTCAATGACATCCGTGACCTCATCAGCCAGGCCATTGCCAGCGGCGGTTCCAGCACTTATAATGATCTGATCCGCTCCTCCGCCCAGTCACTGGCCACCCTGTTCAATTCCTATGCCGACAAGCTTACGAAACTGCAGGGCACTTATGAGAAGAAGCTGAACCAGCAAGTGGATGAGATCAACGACAAGCTTACTCAGATTCGGGACTTGAACCTGTCCATCCGGGATGCTGATCTGCGGGGCGACCCGGCTCTGGAGCTGCGGGACCAGCGCAATCTGCTTCTGGATGAGCTCAGCCAATATATGGACATTGACGTGACATACTCCATGGAGAACGTAGGCGCCAATACCCAGGTAGAAAAGCTCACCATTACTCTGGCCAGCGGTATCGGGCACAAAGACCACGTTCTGGTGGATGGGCTGTACGCTACCACAGTCAGCGCCGGAGATGCAGCCAATGGATATCAAATTTCTATTTCCGACCTGGTGGATGACAAAGGCAACGAAGATCCCAATATTCCGAACAATGGAATGGGGCTAGCGGAAGGCGACCTGTACGGCTCCCTCCAGTCCATCCGGGACATTCTCACCGGTGAGGGGCAATATGCCTCCCAGGCTGACATTGATAAGAATAAGGACGCTGCCACCATCCGGGGCATTCCCTACTATCAAAAGGCGTTGGACTCCCTGGCCTATGAGTTTGCCACGGCGATGAACACGCTCAACAACGTCCTTGATGCGGACGGAAATCTGGTTAAGGGCGCCGGCAATCTGTTCAGCACAGGCAGCAACACGGATGATGCTGCCGGCATTACTGCCAGCAATATTTCCGTGTCTTATTCCTGGGCCAACCAAAAAGTCTCCATTCAAACCTCCGCTGACCCCAATGCCCCCAGCGGCGATACCTCCCGCTTGTCGGAGTTTCTTGCCCTGTTTGACAAGAAAATTGATTTTGAACCCAGCCATGTGCAGGGTGATGCGGAGGGAGACGCCTTCAACGGCACCTTTGAAGAGATGCTGCTGAAGATCCAGTCCACCTTGGGCGAAGATCAGATGAGTACTGACGCGATTCTCAATAACTATGCTGTAACCATAGGCGACCTGTATGTGGATCGGGAGGGCGTCACCGGTGTGGACCTGAACGATGAGGCCGCCAACCTGATGACCTACCAAAAGGCCTACGCCGCCGCCTGCCGGCTGATGACCACGCTGGAGGAGGCACTGGACTCTCTGATCAACTCCATGATGTAACTTGCGCTTTGAATTTCGAGGTGAATAAACTATGTTGCGCGTAACCACCAATTCCACCCTGTATACTTATCAGAAGAATCTTCTGAAATCGTCCAACCAGCTCTATCAGGCCATGAACGCCATGACCACTGGCCGGAAATTTGATAGCTACTCCGCCGATCCCGCCGCCGCTACCCGTGCTTTTCAGATCCACAGCTCCCTCAATGCCACCAATACGCAGGCGGCAAACAATAAGACGGTGTACAACAAATTTTCCACCGCCTGGGATATGGCCGATGATATGATCAACGAGCTGACCTCGGATCTGGCCAAGACCCCTCTGCTGGAGGGCTTGAATCAGCCTAACTGGAGCACTTTGAATACCCAGGGCGATGTGATCCTATCCGGCGCCGAGGCCATGGTGCAGAATCTGAACGCCAAGTATGACGGCAACTACATCTTCAACGGTGCCGACACCAAGAATCCGCCCTTTGCCATTGAGACCGTGGGGGATAAGCACTACCTTACCTACCGCAATGTGCGGGTGGATGACGATCCAAACTCCGATTATTACACCAAAGAGATCTATCACGATGCCAACGGCAACACGATCAAGAATGCCGATGGAAGCGACATGACCAACGGCCAGGCTCTGGCCCTGTTTTCCAGCGGTTCCGAGCACCAGTATGTGGACATCGGCATCGGCTTTGAGGTGAAGGACGGCAACGTGATTAGCTCCACCGCCTTTGATGCCGCCATCTCCGGTCTTGAGTTCATTGGCGGCGCCGGATTGGATAAGGACGGCGATCCTAAGAACATCATCTCCATCATGCTCCGTGCCGCTGAGGTCTTTAAAGGCTACGACCAGGAGGGCTCTGGGAATGGCTCTTGGGGCAGCGCCGGCGACTTGGAGGATGCCAAGCGCTTGGTGGATAAGTTCACTACTGCCCAGGATGCGCTGAGCAATCAGCACGTCCAGCTGGAAACCGATGCTAAGTATTTGCAGACGAACCAGTCCCAGCTGGAGAGCACCTTCTATTCCCTGAACACCGAACTGAACAGCATCGAGAAAATTGATCAGGTGGAAGCTATTCTCAACTTAGTTTCCATGCAGACCAGCTATAACGCCGCCATTCAGGTAGGGGCCAACATCGTGCCCCAGTCTTTGATGGACTACCTGAAGTGAGCGTTCCCATATTAAAATCCGCGTCCGCGCGAGAAAGGAGTATTCAGCGTCATGTATCCTCTTATTGAAATCAAAACCGTCCCCATTGAGATCCAGATGAAGGTGACCCGAGCCCACTTGGAGTATGCCAGAGGTACCGCCCAGGTTGAGATCTCACGGGACAAGGGTGGCCTGAATATCCGCAGCCAACCCATCAAGGTCAATCTGGATACCTTTGAAGCCCGCAACTCTGTGATTCCCACCACTGCCACGGCCATTCGCCAGCAGGCTCAATACGGAATCGAGGGGGCCTATCAGGCCACTGGCGTACTGGCTCGGGAAGGCCGTATGATGATGGAAGCCAAGATCAATCAGGATGTCATCCCCCAGCTTGCCAAGCAGCAAAACCTGGGCAATCCTGCCAACCTGAACATTGATTTTCTCCCCTCCACCGGCCCCGATATCAGCTGGGACGGGGGCGAGTTGAGTATCCAGTATCAGATGGATAAGCTCAACTTCGACTGGCGTATGGAGCAAATGAACTTCACCTTTGTCCCCGGCGACATTGAGTTTACCATGACCCAGCGCCCTGATGTCATCATTAAATATGTAGGCGGGCCCCTGTACGTGCCCCCTTCTTCCGATCCGAACTATGAGCCGGTAGATGTTGAAGCCTAAGCCAGAGGAGGAACCGCTTTGCAGCTAGATACAAAATACTTTGGGCGTATTACCTACGATTCCCAGGACGTGTTGGAATTCCCCAATGGTCTGTTTGGCTTCGAGGGGGAGAAACGCTTCCTGCTGCTCCCCTTTTCCGGCAGCCATGGAAACATGCTTTGTTTGCAGAGCGTGGCCTCCCCCTCCCCCGCATTTATTTTGATGAACCCCTTTTCTCTAAAGCCGGACTATGCCCCGGAACTTTCCCCAGAGGAACTTAAGCTTATGGGGGTATCTTCCAGCTGTGAGCTGTGCTACTATGTGATGTGCGTGGCGCGGGAGCCCGTGGGAGAGAGCACGGTCAACCTGCGCTGTCCGGTAGTCGTTAACCCTGACCTGCACCGGGCCTGTCAAGTGATTCTGGATACCCAGGATTACCACATGCGCCACCGCCTAGACGAGTTTTCCAACAGGGGGGTGGGCTAAGTGCTGGTTCTCAGCCGGAAAGAAGGGGAGTCCCTGATCATCGGGGATCACATCAGCATCACCATTCTCTCCATCGAAGCGGGCGGACAGGTGAACATCGGCATCTCTGCCCCAAAAGAGGTCCTGGTACTGCGCAGCGAACTGCAGAAGGCTGTCACAGCCAATCAGGACGCCGCCGACACCGCCCCCGCCCTTTTGGTCGCTGAGCTGGAATCTGCACTTTCTGCGTGTACACCGGTTCAGCCCACACCTCCCCCCAAGTCCCAAACGCCGGAGCCCTAAACCGGGCTGCGGCGCTGTCTTTTATTTCCGCTGACCTTCCGTCAGACAAAGGAGGACGCCCATGATCCGCGATACTTTACTGGTAATTGACGACTCCCCCCTGGACCTGGCCATTTTGCGGGAAATCTTCCGCTCCCTGTTTCAGGTGGAGTGCTTTGAGGAATCCCGCCCTGCCCTGGCCTATATCCACCGCAACCCGGAGCGCATCTGCGCCGTGCTGCTGGACCTGTGTCTGGGCAAGCGGGGAGCCGGCTTTTCTGTGCTCCAGCAGCTTCAAACTGCGGAGAATACTTGGGATGTTCCTGTCATTCTGATTACCTCCGATGCCCATGAAGAACAGGTTTTAAAGTCGGTGCGCACCGGGGCGACTGATTTTCTGGCCAAACCGGTGGATCCCGTCACCGTCCAGGAGCGCGTGTGCGCTGCGGTACAAGCCGCATGGCCCGCCGGCTCCACCATTCTGGACTGCCCCCTCAACCAGCCGGACGATACTCCCCAGGCTTCTCAGGATGACAACACCCTCCTGCTGGCCGACCACTGGGACCGCCTGCTGGAGCTCTTCATCCAGGCCCGTCCCCACTTCTCCCTGGCCAAGTACCACGCTCTGGGGCAAATCACTGCTGTTTTGGCCAATGGCTACCGCAAGAATCATCCCAACTGCTCTCTGACCCCGGAGGATGTACAGCTGATCGGCCGGGCTGCCGTCTACTGTGATGTGGGCTTGCTGGGCGTGCCGGACGCTGTTCTGGAGCAGGGGCCAGAACAGGGAGGCACGGGGCAGCAGCTATACCGGCGCCACATCGAACTGGGCCATGCCTTGTTTACTACCGGTCCCTCCAGCAGCCATCCCCTGTCCCGCTATGCCGCAGAGATCGCCTACTGGCACCACAAAAACTTTGACGGCACCGGCTACCCCACCGAGCAGGCTCCCAACCCGCTCCCGCTCAGCGCCCAGCTGACCCGAACCGCCATCCGCTGCATGGGCTATATGAACTACTTTTTGGGGTATCCCGACCGGATGGATCGGATGCTGCGGTCTTTGGCCTCTGACGTGGGCCGGTTTATCTCTTCGGACATGTACCAGGCCGCTCAGTCCGCCCGGGAGGAGCTGTCCAGCTGTCTCTCCTCTTCCTGGCTGGGGTGACGCTTTTTCCTCTGATGATAAGAAACGCACCGCATTGGTTTGGGCAGAGCGGCCCAAACCAATGCGGTGCGTTTTTATGTTGTATCGTACGCCAAACCAGGCTACTTCTCCCTGACCGAACGAAGCCGAACAGCCTGAAGCGCAAAAATATCGCAGCACAGTTTGTCTTGTGCTTCTGTGGAGAGATGTTCGTATTTGCAGCCGTAGAAGTGGCGGTAAGGGCCGGTTTCCAGGGCCTGCTGCCGAACGACCACAAACTCCAGGTCATGGGCCGGCCCTCCCTCCCGCAGCCTCTGTCCACTCAGCCGCAGACAGTCGCCGATTTCATAGACTTCATTGCTCTGCAGTCCCACGCCCGTGACGCTGACATCTACAATCACGCCCGGTTTGTCCGCCTCCTCACCGTTGACTGCAGTGATCTCTACCTTTCTCATCACCGGCTGCCGAAAATACTCCCGTTCCTCGCTTTTTTCAATGACCAGCTTGGGTTTGAGAACAAAGTATCGGTTGATGACCTGATCCACTTCTCCCTCCACCAGAATAAAGTGGGGATCTTGGCTGCCCTGTCGGATACTCAGCTTGACCCAATCCATTGGACGGACAAACTGCCGGGCGGCCTGGCTGTCTCCATCAACGCGAATGGTCTTATTTACCAGGTCGCAGTAGGCAACCTCCCCGAAAAACAAAAGCTGGTTGTCCTTGGATAGAATCATACAGCGGCTGCCTACACAGTTTTTGATCAGCTCGAGTTGCATGAACGTGTTGACCTCCCAATACACTGGCGGCCCCTGCCCCAACATTCCATTATGGCGGAGATTCGGAACTGTCAGCAACATACATCTTGTTTTATATCATAGCATTTCCAGCCCCTAAAAGGCAAGAGGCAGGAAAACATTTCCCCCGTTTTTATCCTTTCAGAGGCTGCACTTCTTTCGTGGCCCGATCATGTGAGGCAAAGGCGTTTGACATCCCTTTGGGAATATCAAACGCCTTTGTTTTTCATAGGTAGTCTCTCTTGCTTCCCTGCAGCGCGCAGCAAACCTTTGTCACCGGAGTGTTCCTCTCTGGACGTATTCCCTCAGTTCCTCCGCGCTTGGCATGGCTGGAATGGCCCCCTTTGAGGTCGTGGTCAATCCACCGGCCGCATTGGCAATACGGGCAGCCAGCTGCCACTGAGAAAGGGTCATCGCGCTCAGCGCTTCTCTGCCTCGGCCCTGGATCTGTGCCAGCAGTGCCCCCAGGAAAGCATCACCTGCTCCCGTTGTATCCACTGCCTGGACATCAAATGCCGCCACACGGCCCGAACCGGCTGGAGTCTGGAAATATACGCCTTCTTCCCCACGGGTCACAAATACGGCCGCAGGTCCCATGGCCAGCAATTGCGCAGCTCCCTGCTCCAGGTCTGTCTTTCCGGTAAGCAATACCATCTCTTCTTCACTGACCTTCAACAGATCTACCAGGGGCAGGGCATCCAAAATCACCGTTTTGGCCGTCTCCTCCCGCTCCCATAAGAAAGGCCGATAATTGGGGTCATAACTGATCAAGGCGCCCGCTTTTTTGGCCTGCTGGGCTGCCCAGATGGTGGTACTGCGGCAGGGTTCCCCGGTGAGCGAGACGGAACCGAAATGGAACATTCGGCAGCAGGTTAGCAGCGCCTCCGGCACTTCTTCCTGGCGCAGCCTCAAATCTGCACCTGGATCTCTGTAAAAGGTAAAGGAGCGGTCCCCTTTTTCGTCCAGATGGACAAATGCCAGCGTTGTGGGAACATGAGCGTCCTTCCGCAGGCCAGAGCAATCGATGCCGGCCTGTTCCATACTACATTGTAAAAACAGTCCAAAGTCATCCTGTCCGACTTTTCCGATAAACGCGGTTCGTCCCCCTAATTTTGCATGCATCGCCAGCACATTGGCCGGCGCTCCCCCTGGATTCTGACTGAAAAGGGGCATCCCCAGCTCATTTCGACCGGAAGGAGTAAAGTCAATGAGACTCTCCCCCAGGGCTACCACATCATACATAGTTCCACCTCATGAAATCCGGCCCAGGCTGTCCTTCTGATTGGAACAAAACCTTGTCTTTCGCCTGGGGATCATTCTTCTTTTTCGTCTGTTACATCAATGAGCACTTTCATGGTGCTTTCCCGGTTGGCATCAATATACTCATAGGCTTTCAGATAATCACGGAAGGCAAAATGTTTACTCATCAGCGGTTTGAGCTGAATTTTCCCTTCTTCCACCAAGCGGATGGCCGTCACATAGTCCTCATGCCGGTACATCATGGTGGTATCCAAATCCAGCTCATGGTCATTCAGCACCGCCAGGTCTACCGTAGCCATCCCTGCGTATACCGCCACCAGTACCAGCTTGCTGCCCTTTCGCGCATATTGGATGGCCTGCCCCATGGTAATGTCATTTCCGGCACAGTCGTAAATGACATCCGCTTTATCCGGGCCAAAGCACTCCACCATGGCCTCGCCAAAGTTGCGCTCCCGTGTATTGACGGTATAATCCACGCCGCAGCGCCGGGCCAACTCCAGACGCATATCGGAAATATCCGTAATCAGCACCTGACTGGCTCCCAGCGCTTTACAGCTTTGGGCCAGCAGAATTCCAATGGGACCACAGCCCAAAATTGCCACCTTTGCCCCTTCCAGCTCCGTAAACCGGCGGGCCGCATGAACGGTGACTGCCAGAGGTTCAATCATGGCCCCTTCGTCAAAGCTCATGGATTCGGGCAGAGGAGTTACCTTCTCGGCGTCCACTGCAAAGTATTTGCTGGCCGTTCCGGTGGTCTGAAATCCCATCACCTTAAGCTCTTCACACAGGTTATATTTCCCGTGTCTGCAGGGATAGCACTTGCCGCAAACCACCTGGGGCTCAATGGTCACCTTCTGCCCCACAGAAAAGCCCGTCACTCCCTCACCCAGCTGGACAATACGGCCGGATACCTCATGGCCCTGGGTCACAGGATACTTTGTAAAGGGATGCTTGCCGTGGTACACATGGATGTCAGAGCCGCATACGCCAATGCGCATAATTTGTACCAGCACCTGACCGGGCTGAAGCTCCGGCTTGGGGATTTCACGAAATTCGATCACTCCAGGCGCTGTCATCACCTGCTGTAGCATAAATGACTCCCTCCTTATCGCTCGCAGTACCAACGCGGGCCGCCCGCACTGATCAAAATGATATTGCTGTTGGCCGTAAAATCTCCCGTCCGAATGGCAAATTTTACTTCCTTTGTCAGGTCATCCCGGAAATGGGGATGGCTTACTACCTCACATGGCAAGTCCTCGGCAAAGCACGCTTTAAATTCCTTTTCCCGGCTGGGGCTCACATCCAAGGTCGCCTGGCTGAGAACGATTCCTTCTACACTGAAATGCTCCAGGATCACCTTTAAAACGTCCACCGCAGTGGGAACATTTGGCGCTAAAGAGAGGTCGATCACCCGTGTGGTATTGGGAATGGCCAAACCCGCATCCGCAATCAGCAGCCGGTCGGTATGCCCCATTTTTGACAGCTCAGCGGCAAGCTCTCGATTTAAGATCCCGGTTTCTGTCATGCTGTGGTACCTCCTCAAGTCCGCTCATAACAGCTCATCAGCAGGTCATACATCTCAGGGATGGTGGCAACTCTTGGGTTGTTGGCATAGTCACCCAGCACCTGGCCGCAGTCGGCAATCTCCCGAATGTCTTCCTTGGTCACATTCAGGTCCTTCAGACTGATCCACAGCCCGATCTTTTTCAGGAAATTGTCAATGGCTTCACAGCTCTTTTCTGCTGCCACAGCGTCGCTTTCCTGTTCCAGCGCCGGATCAAAAATACGTCCTACCGCGGCAAATTTCTGCTCAGCTGCGGCATAAGTGTACCGGGTAAAAGCGGGGTAGAACACCGCCAGCGCCTGCCCGTGGGTCACATGGGGACAGTGGCCGCCAATCTGCATACCCAGGCCATGGGGAAGTGTCACACCGGCCGAAGCGTTGGTCAGGCCGCCCAGCGTGTCAGCCCAGGCCATTTTGCTGCGGGCCTCCAGATCCGAGCCGTCTTCCAAAACCTTGGGCAGGTACTCGGCCACGATCCGGATGGCATCCAGCGCCATACACTCCACCAAAGGATTGGTGTTGACCGAAAGGTATGCCTCAAAATTGTGGCAGAAGGCATCAAAACCCGTTTGCGCCGTGACGCTCTTGGGCAGAGACAGTGTGACCTCTGGGTCAACGATTGCCACCTTCGGGAAAATATTTTTATGCCAAATGGCGCTCTTGTCCTTGTCGCTGGTCTTGGTGATCACCGCGCAGGGCGTGGTCTGACTGCCGGTACCAGCGGTGGTGCTGATCGCAATGATGGGCAGCGTCTTTTCGGTGGGGCCATCGGTGTGGCAATTGTAGTCCCAGGCCGTACCGGGATGGGTGGCCTCCACGGCGATGGCCTTGGCCGTATCCATGGAAGAACCGCCGCCCAGGCCAATCATGACGTCCACATGCTCCGCCTTGGCAATGTCCGCGCCCTTTGTCACCAGATCTGTGGTGGGGTTGGGGATCACGCCGTCATAATGTACCCACGCAACGCCCGCATCCGTCAGGCTCTTCTTTACATTTGCGTAGAGCTCAGCCACAGCGGGAAATTCGGGGACGGTTACCAGCATCGCCTTTTTGCCGTAGCGTGCGGTGATTTCACCGACCTCTTTCACACGGCCGGCGCCAAATACGATTTCAGTGGGGGCATAGTAAGAAAATGCTTTCATCGTCTTTCACTCCTCTAGTCGAATTATGGATCAGCACTTGCTTCACACAAATACGGCGCCCACGGGAAACAGGGGCTATGCCCTGCCCCGTGGGCGCCGGCGTTAAAATCCTACGCTTTCATCAATGGGAATTACGCGGCGGGATAATACTCGTCAACGTTCTCTTTGGTGACGATGGTAACGCCGGTATCCACATAACCGGGCAGAGCCTTCTGAGACAGGCCGTTGGCCTCTACGTACATGAACATCATGCTCCAATAGCCCATGTTGTACATGCCCTGAGCGACGGTGGCGTCGATCTCACCGCTCTTGACCTTATCCAGGACGGTGGTATCCACGTCAAAGGCCAGCACGTGCAGATCCTTACCGGACTCAGCCACAGCGGTGGGGCCGGCGGTACCGGCGATGCCGTCCACGCAGAACAGGCCGACCAGATCGTCATTGGCCTGCAGAGCGGCGGCCATGTTATCGGTAGCAGCCGTGGTGTCACCTGCGTCGTTGACCTTTACCAGCTCAATACCAGGGGCGTTTTCCTTGCACCAGTTCTCAAACCCGATGACGCGGCTCTCACTGTTTTCTGCGCCAACGGTATAGAGCACTGCGATCTTGCCTTCGCTTCCGCACAGGGGGACCAGATACTCAGCAGCGATCCGGCCGGCCTCTTCGTTACCGGTGGACAGATAGGAAGCGCGGTTGGAGGTGGGAGAGTCAGAGTCGAAGGTCACCACAGAGATTCCCTGCTCTCGGGCAGCATTGATGGTGTCGGCCAGAGCGGTAGAGTTTACACAGGTGACGGTAATGCCCTTGGGGTTCTTTGCAATCACCTGCTCCAGAACGGCCACCTGGCCAGCCACATCGGCATCCGTCTGGCCGGTATACTTAGTGGTAACGCCCAGCGCCTTGCCGGCATCCTCCATGCCCTCAAAGCAGTGCTTCCAATAGTCAATGCCAGACAGGAAGCTTACCATATAATACTCGTCACTTTCATTTCCCACAAATGCAGCGCTATCCGTGGTGGGTGCTTGGCTGGTGCTGCTGCCGCCGCCGGAAGATTCGGTGCCGCTGCTGCAGCCAATCAGAGACAGGGTCATTGCCAATGCCAGAGCCAAAGAGATCGCCTTTTTCATTTTTGTTTCCTCCTTCTAATTTCATATATACTTGCGTTTTACCCTAAAACGCACAGGGTCCTGAACCAACCTTACGACCGAATGGGGCGTTTGATTCCCACCACACGATGTAAGAAGCTATTCCCGCTGTTTCTGTGGCTCATGTAGTCGATGGTAACCGCAATCACCAGGATCGCGCCCTGGACAAAGTCCTGCCAGTAAACGGAGATGTCCATCATAACCAGTGCAGAATCCACAATTTTCAGCAGGAAAATACCCAGGAAGGTGCCGATGATACCGCCCACGCCGCCAGTCATGGAGGTGCCGCCGATCACGGCCGCGGAAATTGCGGTGGTCTCAGCGCCGCGGGACAGTTCCGGTGTGGCCACGTTGAACCGGGCCAGCGACAAAATGCCCACCAGGCTGGACAGCAGCGCAATGACAACATAGACCCAGATCTTTACCTTATCCACATTGATGCCGGACAGCTTTGCAGCATTTTCGTTGCTTCCTACGTAATAAATATTGCGGCAGGCGTTGGATTTCTTCATCAGGATATAGAAGATCACCGTAACTACAAAGAAGATGAAAAACAGCATGGGGATCCCCAAAACGCTGCCGGTGGCCAGGAACCGGAAGGAATCGGGCAGCGTTCCGGAAACAGACAAGGGGGAACCCGTGGTGATGATAAAGGCAACGCCCCGTGACAGGTTCATCATGGACAGGGTCACAATAAAGGGAGGCAGCCCCACTTTACTGACCATCACGCCGTTGAAGAGTCCACACAGGCCGCCTGCCACGATGGCAGCCAGACAAGCGAGCCAGATGTTCACGCCCTTTAACGCCAGATCGCCTGCAATCACGCAGGTCATGGCCGCCACGCCGCCCACGCTCAATTCGATCCCGCCTAAGATCAGTGCCAGCGTCAGACCGATGGAGAGCAGGCCATCCGCCGCCACACTGATGGCGATACTCTTGATGTTGGAGAGCTGCATAAACTTCGGATTCACCACAACGGCAATTGCCACAACCAAAAGGATGATAAGGAATACGCTCATTTCCCGCTGGGCAAACAACCTGCGCAGGATACCGGGATTTGCCCGACTCTTTTCCTGTTTCGTTTTCATTCCCGCAACTCCTTTACTCCAAGCTGCTCGCCAGAGGCAAGCTTCATGATGTTTTCCTCCGTGATGTCTTCCCCTTCCAACATCCCCGCCAGATCACCTTCGTGCATGACCGCAATGCGGTCAGACACGCCAATGACCTCCGGCAATTCGCTGGATACCACAATGACACCCATACCGCTTTCGGCCAGATTCCGCAGCAGGTTGTGGATTTCCCGTTTCGCGCCTACATCAATGCCTCGGGTGGGCTCATCCATAATGATGACCTTTGGATGCAGGGACAGCCATTTCCCAACCAGACATTTCTGCTGATTGCCGCCTGACAAACTGCTGATGGGATATTCGATGCCGGGAAGCTTGATGGCCAGTTGTTCCACATACTGGTTGGCAAGGTCTTTTTCCATTCCGTCATCCAGCCAAATCCCGTGGGAGACCCCCTTCAGGTTAGCACTTGACATATTGTTCTTGATGCTCATGCCCAGGAACAGTCCCTGGTTCTTCCGGTCCTCCGTGAGGTAACAAATGCCCGCGTTTACGGCATCCCGGTAGTGGTGGAAGGAGCATGCGCTGCCTTCCAAAAACACCTGGCCGCCGCTGGTGGGATCAATGGCACACAGTCCGCGCATCACTTCGCTTCGTCCCGCTCCAACCAGGCCGGCAAACCCCAGGATCTCGCCGCGCCGCAAGGTGAAGCTGACGTTTTTAAAGATTTCTCCGGTGAGGTGTTCCACCTTCAAAATGATATCGTCCTGGTCGATATGGCTGGATTTGGGCGGATACATGTTTCCCAGCTCGCGCCCCACCATGGACTTTATAATATCGTCCGCAGTACATTCCGAGGTCTCCATCGTGGTCACATAGGTCCCGTCTTTAAACACCGTCACCCGGTCACACACCTCAAAGATCTCAGCCATGCGGTGGGAGATGTAAAGAATACTGATGCCCTTTTCCTTTAATTCCCGGATCACCTGGAAAAGGCGCGTGGTCTCTTTTTCCGTTAGTGAAGACGTCGGCTCATCCAGAATGAGCAGCTTACAATTCAACGACACAGACTTGGCAATTTCAATGATCTGCCGCTCGGAAACCGTAAGGTCACTGACCACCGCGGTGCTTGCAAAGTTGGCGTTAAACTGTCCGAGCACCCGGTCCGCTTCCTCCCACAGCCGCTTAAAATCGATCATGCTCCCTTTCCGGGGCAGCCTGCCGATAAAAATGTTTTCCGCCGCCGTCAAGTGGGGGCAGAGGCTCAGCTCCTGATGGACAAAGCCAATTCCCAAATCCTGGGCCTCTTTCGGGTTTCGCGGAGCGATCTTCTTTCCGTCAAAAATAATTTCGCCTTCTGTGGGTGGAAATACGCCGCCGATGATGTTCATCAAGGTAGACTTGCCAGCGCCGTTTTCGCCGCACAGGGCATGTACTTCCCCCGGCTTTACCTGCAGCTGCACCTGATCCAGCGCCCTGGTTCCAGGAAACAGCTTGGTAATGCCCCTGGCCTCAAGCAAATACTCGCTCATACAGCCTCCTCCTCACCGTTTGCATGCAGCCGCCCCCCATGTCTGAGCAGCCGCTTCAACTGGATTGCCGCAGCCCCAATTGCCGTGGCATATTCTCCCAATTCCGACACACGCACCTGAACCTTGCGCCCTGCAAAGCGCATTCTGCGCACCTTTACAACCTTTTCGATCTGCTCGATGAGCAGTTCTTCATTGGACATTCCGCCGCCCAGCACAATGATTTCGGGATCCAGCAGGTTGATATAGCTGGCAATCCCGATCCCGATATACTCTCCGGCTTTTCTGACCAGGTCAACGGCAGCCATATCCTGTTTCTCCGCTGCCTCAAACACGGTTTTTGCCTCTATTTTTGCCGGATCTCCTCCTGTGAGCTCCAAAATGCTGGTTTTGACTCCACTGGAGATTAAATTTCTTGCCTGCTGTGCAATGGCCCTTCCGGATGCCAGCGCTTCCAGACAGCCGTTATTCCCACAGGTACAAAGAGGGCCATCTTTTTCCACGGTAATGTGTCCAAGCTCTCCCGCCGTTCCGGAAATTCCCTTGTACAGTTCCCCGTGCTCCATGGCAGCGGCCCCAATTCCATAGCCTAAGTTGATGCAAATAAAATAATCAGAGCCTACGCCCGAACCGTAGTACTGCTCCCCCAAGGCCATGGTTCGATTGGAGTTTTCCATCTGCAGCTCCCATCGGATTCCAGTGGCTGCAAATAGCCGCTCTCTCAGCGGCGTGAGCAAATCCACATTCTCCCAGCGCAAATTGGGAGAAAACAACACCATGCCCTTTTCCGTATCCAGAATCCCCGGTACCGCAACCCCCACGTCCAGGATGGCTTCTTTGGCCACTGCGCTGTCCGCCAACGCGCTTAGCACCAGCGCCTGTGTATCGTTCAAGACGCTGTCCACATCGGGAATCTGGTCAAAGGTTTTTTTCCCACAGCCCAAAACCCGGCCATTCAGGTCTATGACCACTACTTTTAAGTTGGTGGGCGTCATATCGATCCCAATGCTATAAAATGCGTCTCCCGCAAAGACATATTGCTCCGCCCGTTTCCCCGCGCTCCCCTCTGTCTTTCCACAGGAAGCAATTACACCGCGTCCGGCCAGCTCTTCCATGATCTTAATGACCGTGGGCAGGCTCAGTGCAGTGAGACGGGTAATCTCCGCTTTACTGATGGGGCCTTTTTCCCAAATCGTCTCTAACACAAGCTGACGGTTCATCGAGGCCACTATATGCTTATCAACCCTCACATAACCTCTCCTTTTCCGCCACGCGACCGTTTTAGAGCATACACATTTGCTTATTAAGCTCGGTTTTCCGTTCGGTGATGGCATCGTTTGCCGTAACTTACTAAGTTAACTTAACTTACTTTATGGTTTCATTGTATCGATTGGTCGAAGTATTGTCAATAGTATTCTTGATTTTTGGTTATTATGACATTTACACTTTCTATTTCTTGTGCTCATTCACAAAAGAAGGAAAAGAGAGTTAAAAAAGCGAAGCGGAGCAGAAGAATCTGCTCCGCTTCGCTTTTCCGTTAAATGAGTTTAGTTTCTATTTCGCTCAGTAGTAATGCTCCAATTTCGGTATGCGCCATCCATTATAGGAAATCACATGGGCCGCTCCAACGGCGGTTCCGTAGTCCCCCAATTTCCCAAGACAAATATCCACATGGCGCCCCGCCTGCCTCATTCTGCGCTTTTTTGTGCTCTCACAAACCTTGTCGAAAAAGATGGGGCCGTTTTTTGTCAAGCCGCCGCACAGGACGATGGAATCCGGGTCCAATATATTGATCGCCATGGCAAGTGCAATTCCAATATAATCGGTCGCCCGATCTACAATAGAAAGTGCCGCCAAATCCCCCTGCTTCGCCGCATCAAACACCAGCTTTGCATCGATCTTTTCTCTGGCCCCGCCGCAAAGCTCGCTCATCAAAGTCGGAAGACCGCTGGCGACTGCATCCCGCCCCTGTAGCGCAATAGCCTCGCCCGATGCCACGGCCTCCAGGCAGCCGGAATTTCCACAGGCACACAATGGGCCGTCTTTACAAACGGTAATGTGGCCAATCTCGCCGCTTGTGCCGCTGCTGCCCAAGTACAACAGGTCGTCTTGCAGAAGCGCCGCGCCAATTCCGTGGCCCATATTCACACACAGCACGGTACGGCTGCCGCTCCCTGTTCCATCGCCCAAACAGGCGCCTGCGCCCTTCCATTTTCCCTCCGCAAGGGCCAGCGCCCGGTTTGCGTTTTCCACAACGACCGGATAAGGAAGTTTCCGCTGCAGCCAGTTTTGAAGTGGGATATCACTCCAGCCGAAGTCAGGGGAGAACAGTACATGTCCCGTCTCTCCCTCGATCAGGCCAGGCATCGCCACGCCTACCCCCGCTAAGCGGCTGACATCCAGCTCCGCCTCTGCCAGGCTGCTTTGGATCAAGGTGCACAGTCGGTTTACAAAGGCCTCTTCCGGCTGTACCGCACCCGTTTCAATTCTTGTCCCAAAAATTACCTTCTGTGCTAAGTTTAAAATCACCAGTCGAATGGCACTTCGTCCGATGTCCACACCCATGTAGTATTCGCTGTCCGGGACAACACTCAGCAGTTCCGGCGGTTTTCCCCCGCTGCTCTTCCCTTTTCCCACCGTCTGGACCAATCCACGGCCGATCAAGTTCTCTGTGATCGTCATAACAGAGGGAATGCTCAACCCAATTCGCTTCGCAATGGCAGCCCGGCTGATGGGCCCTTCCAATATAATGAGTCGCATAACATTGCTCTTATTGGTAGACGGTCTCCTGCACCACTCCGATTTCAATTTTTTGGTCACATTTATCCCCCCATACAACCGACCTGCTTTCTTGAGATCCGCCATCTCTCCTGTCCCAGCCTCCTGCACGCATCTCCCAAACCCGCTTCCTGATGCATCTTCTCTGGTCTCACCCAGAAGGTTTCCAGGACCCTTAGGAACTCCTTCGCCGGTCAAAATGCTTCTGTGGGGTTTATTATATCACAAAATCCGCAAATATTCAGCATAATCTCATTGGTTTATTGACGGGGAACAAGGGCAGAAGCAAGGAATCAAACCGCTGCATCGGCAGCAAACAAAACAGTACTCCGCACCCGTTGCCGCAGTGCAGAGTACTGTTTGAATTTTATTGCGCTCCTTGCGGATGGCTTCCAATGAAAGCCATGTTTTGCAGAAAAGAAGGATTTACATTGGGCCAAAAATATTCATCAGCATAGTCAGAATCAGCGCATTCACCACATCGATGATGACAGATCCGACCCCCGGAACTACAAAGAAGGCTGTGGGAGAGGGGCCCCATTTCTTGGTAAATGCCTGCATATTTGAAACGCCGTTTGGCATAGCACCCAGCCCAAAACCGCAGAAGCCAGTGACCATAACCGCCGCATCATAATCTTTGCCCAAAATATAATAGCCGACAAAGATCATAAAGAATACAATAAATATGACTTGCGCGGTCAGCGTTACCACCATGGGCAGAGCAAGGGATTTCAGCTCCCACAGTTTTAGTGACATGAGGGCCATGGAAACAAACATGGAGAGGCTGATATTACCAATGCAGTCTATTTCAGGAAGAGGAGTTTCAAATTTCTTAGTATATACACTGATATTACGCAGGACAACGCCCATCACCATACCGCCCACATAGGAAGGGAAGGTAATCCCCACCAGCTTCAGCGCCAAATAGATCAGGGTGCCGATGCCCATGCAGATGATGATCTGCTTTGCACCCAGCATCATGTTTCTTGCATTCAGCGGCAGGTCCTGCTCATGCGCAGCAGCCTGGGTAGGATCTTCCCGGCGCTTGGCGGCACCCTCTGCCAGGCCATGTCTGCGCACCAGGAAGTTGCCCACGGGGCCGCCGACCAGGCCGCCGGAAACAAGGCCAAATGTGGCAGCTGCCATGCCTACCAGCAGCGCACCGTTACATCCATAGAGGCTCTCAAACATAGGGGCAAATGAGCCTGCCGTACCATGACCGCCGGTCATGGACGCCGAGCCGGTACAAAGGCCCAGCAGGTAATGGATATCAAACACCTTCGCAAGTCCCAGTCCGATCGCATTTTGGAAGATGACCAGCAGCGTCAGCAGGACCGTAAAGCGCAGGGCACGTTCCCCGTATTTGAACAAAACCCGAACGTCACAGCTAAAGCCTACCGCCGTGAAGAAAACGGTCATAAACACATTCTGCAGCGTGGTATCCAGTTCAAACATCATCAGCCCTGAGCTATGGCCGATCAAAGTAAACAGGGAAAACAGCAGGCCGCCTACCACGGGGTCGGGAATACAAAGCTTCTCCAAAATCTTGACATACTTTTTTACAAAGCCACCAACGAACAGGACGATTACAGCAACTGCCAATGTCTGTATAATATCCAAGCGTATAACCATATACGTCTCCTCTCTTCCTCATTGATGATACATGTCAGCTTTTTAGAAACTTGTTTG
Source organism: uncultured Oscillospiraceae bacterium (assembly GCA_944385035.1). Taxonomy (GTDB): domain Bacteria; phylum Bacillota; class Clostridia; order Oscillospirales; family Oscillospiraceae; genus Lawsonibacter. The sequence goes on from CALWVV010000006.1 coordinate 121,975, forward strand.
CCATCGACGCGGCATTGCCGGAACCGGCGGTCTCAGCACTCCCCTTTATTCAAATAAGCCAGCAGCTGCTCTTTGGACATGTTGTCAATGCCCAGGTAAGCCAGGTTATAACGGCTGGTCTCAAAGAAGCTCTTCTTGTGCATGGCGCCAGCCAAAACGATCATGGAGTCGATGATCGGAGTGGGCACCCCGTAAGCCACGCCCAAATCATGATAGACCTTGCAGCCGATGGGCACATCCTCCGTCAGGTAGCGGTGATGAATACTGTTGGGGCCGGTATTGCCCTCGTTGGAAGGCTGGTCCAGGGGGAATACCACGTTGTCGTTGCCGTTTTCATCCAAGCCCATGTACTCCTGGGTCAGCACACTGCGCCGGGAGAAGAACATCTCATATTTGTAGGAGGGACAGCCCACACCAATGGCCTCGGCCAGAGCGATCTCCTCGTTGTAGAACTGGTACTGGACCTCGCAAATGGAGGGGCACAGGCCGTGGGAATACATGGAGTAGGTAGTCTTGTCGTGTCCGCAGAAGATCACGCCCCAGTTTTCCATGGTGGACACACCCAGGATGGTGGCCGGCACATGGATGACGGGGTTGACATTAGCAAAGTCCACGTCCAGAACGGTGTTTGCCACAGAGGGACCGTCACCGTTGGTCACTGCGTCCATACAGGGCAGGTACTTGGAAGACGCGATAAAGTCCTCTGTGTCCGTCATGGGCAAAGCCGCACCCCGCAGGGTAATGGCCCGGTATTTGGCGCTGACGTGGGGGAACTGGAACTTGCCGATGCTCTCAATGCGGGTGCCGTAGGGAGCGGAAGACCAGCCGCCTACAATGATCTTCTTGTCACACCCCATTTCCCGCATCAGGCGGCGCAGCAATAGGCAGCCGAAGTTGTCGGCAAAGATATGAATGACCTGACCGTCCTCCAGATGGGGAATCAAGGCGCGGAACATGGGCTCGTGCCCCCAGGAGCCGCAGGCCACTACGATGAGGCCGGCCCCCTTGACGGCCGCTTCCATGTCTGTGGTGACCAGATCAAAGAAAGCGCGGCCGGAGCGCTCGAAGCAATACTTGTTGCGCTGTACACCGTCCAGCAAAATGCCGGTCTTGTCCACATCCTTCAGAGAAGTGGCTGCAAAGGGCATGGTATCATAGAGACGAACCTCACGGCCAGCCAACTTCATATCCGCAGCGCAGGTCTTGCCAACCGCACCACCGCCTAAAACAGCGATGGGCATATCCTTCAAATAACTCATATCCTTCATATTGATCACTCCTCTTGTAAAATATGTCTATATTCGATGGGATTCGCCTTGCATTTTGAGTATACTGTGCTATAATTCATTTGTAAAACGAATTAAAATAATCGAAAACATCATAATTATTGATGGGTATTGATATGGAAGTAAGAAATATACAAACCTTTCTGAAAATTGTGGATCTGGGCAGCTTTACTGCCGCCGGAAATGCATTGAATTATGTACAGTCTACCGTCACCATGCAGATCCAGCAGTTGGAGCGGGAATTGGGTGCCCCACTTTTCGACCGCATCGGCAAGCACGTATTTTTAACCGAAGTCGGCAAGTCCTTTCTTCCCTATGCCAACCAAATCTGGAATTTGACCCAACAAGCCAGCACGCTCGGCAAGAACCCCTCACAGGTAGAGGGGGTCGTCCGTGTGGGCGCTCTGGAATCTTTGCTGTTCGGAAAGGTAATTGACATCCTGCCTCTTTATCAGGCCAAGTACCCCAATGTAGACATTCAGTTGAAAATGGGGCAGTCTGCCGAGCTGCTGGCCCTGCTGAAGCAAAATCAACTGGATCTTGCCTATGTGTCCACAGACCGGGGGGACGATACGGAGCTTTATTGCTCCTATCAAAAAAAGGCAAGCATTGTATTTTGCGCCACTCCCAGCCATCCCCTCGCCCAGCGGAACAAGGTATCTTTACGGGAAATTCTCTCTTATCCTTTAATTGTCACAGAATTATCCGGCATATGCTATGGCCGCTTGAAACAGCTGGCATACGATCAGCAGCTGTCTGTCCACCACTCCATCGTGGTAGACAGTACGACCTTTATTGCGGAGTATTTACGGAAAAATAATGGCCTTGCTTTTCTCCCGGAATACTCCGTTTACAAATATTTTTCCACAGGGAAGTTAGTGCGCATAGATGCCGATATTCCACAGCAGATTTATTACAGCCAGATATTCTGTCATAAAAACAAATGGATTTCACCTTCTATCGCCGGCTTTATTGACCTGATCCGGGGTACGGAACCGCAAGCAATATGAACAACCATTCCCGCTAAAATGATACTTTGTTTCCCCCTCAAACTGCAGCTCATAACCGCTCGTTTCGGGGTTGACTTTTCGTCCCGTAACCAACAAGCCGCTGAAATCTCTGATTTCAGCGGCTTTCTTTCCCCTTTGGCGTTTGGCCATATCTTGCCGTATCTTATCAGCAGGGTAAAAGCAATACCGTAGTGGATCACCACTACGGTATTGCTTGCCCTTGGACCGATCCAAGTCTTTTATCATGAGGGGAATTTCCAAACAAGTACAGTTACGGTTTGCAAAATTCCATCGCCGGCAGAAACACCTCTGCCAGGAGGAAAACGGTGCTGGGCAGTATTTACGCGATGATGTTCAGTCTTTTTTCTTGTTCTGGTACTGTGAGATATACGGGTAGCTCACCGATATGACCATGCACAGGAACAGCACGATACAGATGGGCCGAGTGGTCATGGAAGCGAACACTGCAACCATAGAATTTCCATTCAACAGCAGAGCCTGAGACAAACCCGCCTCGGCAATGGGCCCCAGAATCAGGCCCAGTACGATGGGAACCACATTGTACTTGTACAGCTTCAAAAGGTAGCCGATGACGCCGAATACCAGCATGAGGAAAACATCGGACACGCTGCCTCGGATGGCATAGGTCCCGATCACACTCAGGAACAACACGAAGGCGTTTAGGATATTTTTGGGCGCCAGGGTCACCCGAGCAAAATATTTAGCGCCCAAGATACCAATAGCCGCCATCATCACATTTGCGATAAACAGCGCACAGATAAAAGGATACGTAATCTCTTTCTCCGTTGTAAACAGGCCATAACCGGGGGTCAATCCCTGTATTGTCAGGGCAGACAGGAGCACAGCTGTGGTGGCGTTGCCAGGCACTCCCAAGGTCAAGGTGGGAATCAACGTTCCGCCTGTGACTGCGTTGTTGGCCGCCTCACACCAGGCGACCCCCTCTCTGGAACCATTTCCATAATCCGGATCTTTGGTAAACATGTGGCCGGTGTTGTGGGCGACATAGGACGCCACGTCACCGCCGGTTCCGGGGATAATCCCCACAATCAGGCCGATAACAGAAGACCACCAGTAGATCTTGGGGTATTTAAAAATGTCTTTCAGCGTCATCTTACTGCTCTTGTACTGGACCAGCGACTCCTTGCTGGCCACCTCCACAGGATCCTTCAGGGAGGTAAATACCTGAGACATGCTGAACAGGCCGATGACCACGGGGATCATCTGAATCCCGCCCATGAGGAAGGTGCTGCCGAAGGTAAAGCGGACACTCCCCTGGACTGGGTCAATGCCAATGCAGGCCAGCACAAGGCCAACGCACCCCATCATCAAACCCTTGATCACACTCTTAGCGGTCAGAGAAGCAATGATGGTCAGCCCAAAAAGGGCCATCATAAACCGCTCCTGTGGGCCGAACTGGAACGCAAACCGGGCCAGCGGAGGGGCCAGAAACAGCAGGGCAATAACACTGACAATTCCGCCCCAGAAGGAGGACATGGCAGACTCCACCAAGGCCTCGTGAGCTTTTCCCTTCAGCGTCATCGCATATCCGTCCATAGCGGTGGCGGCGGCGGCACTGGTGCCCGGCGTGTTGATCAGAATCGCGGAAATCGATCCGCCAAACATTGAGCCGCAATAGATAGCACCCAAAAATACCAAGGCACTGGTTGGAGAAATGGTGTAAGTCACCGGGATCAGAACCGCGATGCCCATTGTGGGAGTAAAGCCCGGAAGGGCGCCCACAATAATGCCCAAAATCGTGCCAACCAGAGCAAAAACCAGGTTTTCTGGTGAAAAAGCGGTGGCAATATAGCCTAAAATCTCAGTCATAGGGTGCCTCCTTTAAATCAGAATTCCTCTGGGAAAACGGATACCAAGAAGGGAGAACATGGCGAACAGGAGCACAGAGAAAATAACGGTCACCACAATATCCCGAATATAATGTTTTTTATCCTTGACCGGCTCAAAGATCAAGATAATGATGGCGGTAAAGACCATAGAGGAAACCAGAAATCCCACCCGCGAGAGAAGGAAAATCCAAATTGCAGTGAGTGCAGTAAGCATCAGACCGCGCTTGATTTGCCCTGGGTTTAGAGGAAAAACCGCCGTCTGGCTCTGTTCCTGCTTCCACTTTACGCCGGAGATCACAATATTTGCAGCAGACAAAACCATTCCGGCCATGCAGATGATCCGCGGCCAAAGGGCTGCTGCCGGCTGGAGTTGACCGCTATAGACGTAAAACAGCGCGAAGAAGGCCAGCACCACAATCCCGGTGATAAAATTTCGTTTATTCAAAGGTTTCACCTCAAAGATTTAAAATAAAACTGGACCGGACCGCCCCCAAACAGGACACAGCCGGTCCAGCACCGTGATGGTTTTACTGAAGTGCCTCCAGAATGGGAACTGCCAGTTCTGCAGCATTCTTCACCTGCTCGGCAAACTCCTCATGGCCCGCGTATCTGTGCATGAAGTTGGACTCTGCAGCAGCAGCCAGGAACTCTTCGTCCTCCAGGGTAGCTTTGACCGCTGCGTCAAAGGCTTCCACATAGGCCTCGTCCACACCCTTCATGTAATAGAAGCCGGCAAACGCATTGGTCTCGTAGCCCTCATAGCCCAGTTCTGCCAGGGTCGGCACATCCTCGAAGCCAGGCGTGGTGGACTTGGTGCCCAGATTGATCACCGGACGAATATCAGACCGGCCAGTCAACTCAGACTCACTCACAGAATAGGACATCACATGGCCGCCCATCACCGCCGTATAGCAGTCGGCCGTACCGCCGGTGAAGGGAACGCTGAGGGCATCCAGGCCCTCGCTGTCCAAGAAGGAGGCAAAGGCTACATGGGCAATGCCTCCGTTGCCGGCATTGGCATAAGTGAACTGGCCGGGGTTCTCCTGAATGTAGATCAGAACGGACTGCCCGTCAGGGAACTGGTCATTCTCACCGGAAACCGCCAGATAGAACGGGTCGGCTGTGATCCGGGAGACGGGCACCAGATCGTCCACGGTATAGGTCGTCTCCCCGCTGGCGGGACGGTAAACCGTAGGAGTAGGCAGGCTGAACAGAATGTTGCTGCCATCCGCTGCTTGGGAGATAAAATCTGTGGTGCCAATCACGCCAGAAGCACCGCCAGCGTTATTGATGACTAAGGTAGCACCCAGGTGCTTCTCCAGATAGGGTTGGATAAAGCGCATCTGGATATCTGTATTACTGCCCGCGTTAAAGGGGACCGTGACCGTAATGATGTCAGGGAACTCCACCTGGGCAGCTGTGCCGGATGCACTGGCACTGGTACCGGCTCCAGCGCTGGTGCTGGAAGTTCCGCTGCTCGAAGTTGCATCGGACCCGCCGCCGGCGGAGCAAGCAGCCAAAGAAAAAATCAGCGCAGCAGACAGTGCAGAAGAAATAAACTTTTTCATAATGAAATCCCTCCTAAAACCGCTCAAGCTTTTTCCGTACTGGGTGCGTCATCGGTGTAGCGCTTCCGGAAGAGTTTTTTGATTTCCGCGATGGGCGCATCCCGCTCAATCAATTCCCGCATTACTTCCTCGTCCGGAAGAATTTCTTGACACTTTTTCAGCACATAGGCAGCATGCTGAGAGGGAACGGCACAAATTCCGGAGTCATCGGCGATGATCAAATCGCCGGGATTAATCTGAATGCCCGCCAGCACCACAGGGCCATTGATCTCAATGGCTTCGATACGGCACTTGCCGGTTTTCGGGGTAACGCCCCGGCACCAGGTAGGCATCTGATACTTCCGGATTTCACCCACATCACGGACGGCGCCGTCAATTACGACTCCCTCCAGCCCCCGGATCTTGGCCGAGACGAAGGACTGTCCTCCCATGCTGCTCATATCTGTCATGCCGCCTGCATCCCCCACCAGCACATCGCCAGGTTCTGCCAGGTAATTGACTTCCCGTGAGGCCATCTTGATGAAGTCGTGGTCCATCAGGCCCTTGGTTGTGGTCTTTTCAATGGGGATACTGCGCAGCGTCACGGCAGTACCCACAATTAAATGGCCCGGTTCAATGGGCTTCAGCACAGAAGCAGGTATCACCTTATTGTAGCCCAAAGCGTCCAGAATGTCGCTGACCGTTCCCGTCAGATCGTCCTCCAGTGCTTTAAACCCATCGATAATTTCCTTTGGCACGCGGGGGAACTTAATCATTTTGATATTTTCCTTGTCGATCACGCCCCAGATACGTCCCGCCGCCTTATATTCCTCATACTCGGCAGCAACTTTTGGATCCATCATATCAAAAACTCCCTTTCGCTTCCGGTAAAGTCAACAGATCGTCTTATTTGTACCGCGCCCGGAACAGGGGACGCAGCTCAGAAATGGGTGCTTTGGTCTCAATCAGCTGGCGCATCCGCTCCTCGGAGGCAGCGATCTTCAAGCACTCCTCCAGCACCGGCTCCGCCAGTTCATAGGGGACAATACATACGCCGGAGTCATCCGCCACCATCAAGTCACCGGGCATGACCAATTTACCGCACAGGGTGACGGGGCCGTTCATTTCGATGCACTCCATGCGGAACTTGCCTGTGATCTGGGTCGTCCCACAGCTAAATACAGGATAACCCATTTCCCGGATGGAGGATACGTCCCGGCAGCAGCCGTTGACAATGTTTCCGGCAAAGCCGCAGCTCTTGCCCACGGTGCAGCTCTGTCCACCCATGTTGGATACTTCTAAATTCCCGCCAAAATCGGACACCAGTACATCACCCGGCTCACCAAGGTAGTAGATGTCTCTGGTGGACATGGCAATGAAATCGTGGTCATGGGCTCCTTGTGTGGGAGTCTTGCGCACCGGAATGTTCCGGATCGTCACAGCCGGGCCGCAGATCTTGCTGCCCGGAATCACCGGCTTCAGGTATGAGGTGGGGATGGCCCCGTCAATTCCATAGCCGTCCAGAACATCGGAGACAGTTGTGCTCATGTCTTCCATGGACAGGTACCCATCAATGATGTCTTTGCTGACACGGGGGAACTTGATCCGGGTGATTCGCTCCCGTGGGACCAGGCCCCAGATGCGTCCAGCCGCCTCGTACTCCACATAGTCTTTGTCCCGCTGGGCGCGTAGCGCGGCGATTTCCTCATTTGCTTTTTCTACCTGTGTGATATCCATAAGCCATGCTCCTTTTTACAATATTTCTAAATAGGAAACCTATTTTCTAATCAAAGGATATCACATCGTCAAAAAATATTCAATATATACAACAAAGGATAAAAAATTTCGTATATATTAAACATTTATAACGGGAAGTTTTTAATAAAATCCCCCACACTGTTTCCTATCAGGAAATTAGGTGGGGGTGTGTTTCCCATATATTAAAGAGAATTTCCGATCGCACCACTGCTCAGATCTTTGGACATTTCCTTTGCTATTTCTTTCACCAGAAAAATGTAGCGTTCCAGTTTGGCCTGATCTACCCGCGCCCTGGGCGCGCCGATGGAAATAGCCGCCCAAACCGTTCCGGACTCATCCCGAATGGGAGCGCCGATGCCAATGGTCTCAATACTCAGCTCCCCATCGCTGATCGCATATCCCTGTGCGCGAATTTTGGCGTACTCCTCCAAGAGTTCATCTGGAGAAATGATCGTGCGCTCGGTCAGCGGCGTAATGGGTTCCTCCATCAGGCGCCGGCGGATCACCTCATCCCCCTGGAATGCACCCAAAACCTTTCCGTTGGCCCCGGCGTACAGGGGACGCTCCTGTCCCACATTGCCCGCCACCCGGACGGCCTGGAGGCTCTCCTCCCGATAGACCAAATTTGCTTTTCCGTCAATCAGCATACTGAAGGAGGCATTCTCCCCAGTGAGGTCCCGCAGGCGCGCCAGATATGGTTTCACCATTTTGGACAACCCGATATGATCCTCATAGGTTTTTCCCAAAATATATACTACCGGTCCCAAGGTATATTTTCGGTCTACCGTTTGAGCGGCCAACCCACATTTGACCAGGGCAGCTAAAAGTTTACACGTCCCACTTTTCGTACAGCCGATTTTTTCTCCCAGCTCAGTAACACTGTGAACATAGGGAACCTGACCGAGTAACTTCAGCAATAAGACCGTTTTCTCACCAGAGGTCATACGGCACCCTCCCTCGCATTCTTTCTTTTGCTATTGTAGCCAGAGCTTTGATCCATGTCAATCATCCTTGTGTAACGGAAAGGCGCCTTCTGTCGTTTCTTGATGTTTGAACTGAGCTTGACTCAGGGCCCAAAAGCAGTGCAGAATATACATAAATCCTTTAATTTCTTGTGCTTAAATGCCAAATTCTTGTCAACAGCAGGGCACGGCTCGTCTTTTTTCGATTTTTACCATCGTCCGGAGGCAGCAATCGACAGAAAAGTGATGCACAGGTGACGCAACGGTCATATAATAACGGTAACTGCTATAATATGGACAAATGCCATCCAAAAAGGGGGCCTTTCCTATGGAAGCTACGTTTACGGTAAGGGCATATTTGCTGCAAGCTCCGCGCATCGAATGCAACGGAGAAGAAATACCAATCCGCCTTAAGCGGGCAGCCGCAGTTCTTTACTATGTCATTGTAAAGCAAAATGCTGCCAGAGAAGAATTGGCCGCCTTGATTTGGCCGGAAGAAAATTCCGAGCTGGCTCACCGTCATCTTCGGGACATTCTCTATTATCTGGGAAAGCAGTTTCCCCTTAAACTAATCGTTCCCCACGGCCGCAGCAACTTAAAGTTCAACCCTGAGATCCATTTAATTTGTGATGTCGCACTGTTTCAAGCGGGAACTGGAATTGACCACTACGGCGGAGATTTTCTAGATGGCTTCACATTGGACGACGGGGCCGCCTATGAAGAATGGGTCCTAGAAATGCGCAGTTTTCTGCGCGATCAATATTTACAGCGGCTGGAACAGATGGCAAAAACCGCCCAGGCGGAACAGCAGATGGAGTCCGCAGAACAATACTGGAACCTGTATTTAAAGGAAGAGCCTCTCTCTGAATCCGCCGCAGCCGCTCTGATGAGCCTGTACCGCACACAGCGGAACTTCAATAAAGCCGCACTGGTTTACCGACGGCTCCATGGAGCGCTGGCCGATTACCTTGGAATTTCACCGCTGAAAGAAACATCCGCGCTCTATCGCACCATTATGTCCGAGTGGAACGACTGCGCCTGCGCCAAAGATGACCAGGTGGAGGAACTCCTGATCGGCCGTCAAGCGCTATTTGAGCACCTTTCAAAATGTTTCAACACCAAAAAAAGTTTTTCCATGGTCCTGCAGGGTGAGGCGGGTGTTGGGAAAACACACCTGCTGAATTATTTGCTCAATCACGCGGTCAGAGAACCTTGGGTCACCATCACCGCTTCCTGCTATAAATCAAAGAAAGACGACCCGCTTTATCCCTGGCAGGCCATTATGCTCTCCATTTCAAACCTGATCGCCAGCAAGAAAATTTCCGTACCGGAACAAACCTTACCGCTGGCTGCCACCCTTTTTCCGGTGCTGGCGCCGGCCTCTGCAGTGGACAGCACAAACATAAAATACCCCTTCGGGGTCGACCTGGAATATGACAGCATTGTATCCATTTTAGCGGCAAGCTCCGCTTGTGCTCCGTTGTTGCTGGTATTTGAAGACATTCAGTGGATGGATCGGGCCAGCCTCAATTTATTAGACCAGGCCTTGCACAAAATATCCCCATCGCGGGTATTGGTTGCAGCCACCTGCCGCCAGCCTGCCGATAAAAATGTGACTGCCTTTCTTGACTCAGCTCAGGAGGACCATTTGCTGCAGAGATATACCCTGCAGCCCTTCACACGGGAAGAAACCATGCAGTTTATGGAGCAATCAGAAGCCAGAACCTTTTCATCCGACCTGAAAGAGCGAATTTATCAGGACACGCAGGGAAATGCATTTTTATTGACTCAACTGATCAACAGTTTGCTGGAGCAAGGTTGTCCCTCCATTATGCCCAGCAACATGAACGATATTGTGTCCTACCGTCTTTCTGGTCTCAGTGCAGAGGGACAGCAGGTGCTGAACCTGGTCGCCATGTTTCCGGATGCCGCGCCCTATGAAGTTCTGGAGCACATCAGCAACAAGGCGCCGCTGGACCTGCTTTATATCTGCCAGGAACTTTGCAGACGATCTATTCTGGCGGAGCTTCAGGATGGCGGCCAGCTATCATTGGTCTTTGCACAGCCCGAATTTCGGGATCTGGTCTACGCACAAATTCACCCGCTCAGCCGGAGAATCATCCATCTGAATATCGCCACCGCGCTGACCCACTTCACCTCCATGCAGGTGCCCGGCTTAACGTCTCAGATCATCTATCACTACCAGCAGGGAGGCGATAAGCGCAACGCCCTGCGGTATCAGATCAAGTTTCTGGGGGCATATACCTATTATCACTATGCGCTGGTATCATGCTCGGATTCCGCAGACGATCCAATGCCCAACACAGACACGCAGGCAATGAAACATTTTCAGAAGGTGGAAAAAAAGCTTGCTGAGCTAAAGGCCGTCTCATCGGATCCCGAGCTTGACCAGATGGAGAACGATATTTTGTACGCAAAGGCCTGCTTTTGTGTCTTCAAAGGGTTTTACGAAGCAGGGGTAGAAGCCCTCCAAACCATATTGGCCAAACCGGCCGTGGACCCGGTACTGCAGGATCTTGCACACGAGCAGATGATGTACTATGGAATTCAAACCTATAACACCGCCATTTTCCGCGCACATCTATCTTCCGCGTTGGATCTGACCAGAGGAAAAAATCCCACCCGCTACGCGATCAACCGGCGCTATTACGGGTACTTGCTTTTCATGGAAGGAAGCTATGAGGAAAGCCGCATCGAGCTAAAGCATTCTCTTGAACTTCTCCGCAGCGCTTTTTCCAGGGGATTGGATCTGACGCTGCAGTCCTCCTACGCCTACAACTATATCGGTGAGGCATACCGCAAAGAGGGACATTACGAGCAGGCCATGGAATGCTATCAGTGTGCAATCCGGGAGCTGGAACAGTTTGGTGTCTTTTCGTGGGTATCGGTTTTTTATACCAACTGTGCTCATGCTGCCTTTGCCGCCAAAAAGTACCAATGTGCCAAAACTTTGCTGAAGCAGGCGGAGAAGCATTCCTCCTATATTCAGGAACCGGGCGGACATCGCACCATCGCCTACTCCTACACGGCGCTCTATGCGTTTTCCGAGGGCAAGGATGCACAAGTATGCCGCCTTCTGCAGCAGGCAAAGCGATTTGCAGATGCGCTGCAATCCCCCTATGAACAGGGGATCGTGTGGATGTGCAAAGCAATCATACGGCGGCGCTGCGACCAAATTTCCGAGTTCCACCCGGCAGTCAGCGAATTTCTCAACCGCCCCTACGCCGAGTATCTGTCCTATAGTCAGACGCTGCTGGCAGGGAAGGCCGGCCGTTTTGAACAGGAGATGCTGGAGGCCCTGGCACAAGGAAACGATGAAATCCTTCGCGGCTTCTGGCAATTTAGCGGTTCATTACACTAGATGACGCAGAACTGACGGAACTTCTCTATACTAAGGCGCAAGAAGAGAGAATTTGTCAACAAACCCATCTTCCTGCCGATGCCATTGCGGAGGCGAGGATGGCACAGCCGCCCGTTCTCTCTCAAAAGATTGAAACGTGTTTGAAAGGTGGAGAAGTTTATGACATCGATTTACCTGGTTCTGGCAATCTACATGTGCATTCTGTTTGGAATCGGCGTGTATTGCACCAAGAAGAACCAAAATGTAACTGACTTCCTCCTGGCAGGTCGAAGTCTGGGCGTAGTGGCCGCAACACTGACGATCACGGCCTCTTTGTTTGGCGGCGGACTGCTGACCGGCACCGCCCAGTACGCCTATGAGTCAGGACCCATGATGTATGTCTACGGCGGGACCCAGGGCATCGGATTATTCCTGGCGGCACTTTTAGTGCACAAAATGGCCAATTTTTCCAATTACGGAACAGTGACTGAGTACTTGGAGTGGCGCTTCAACAGCAAATTCCTGCGCACCGCGGCTTCCTTCCTGTCTATGATCGCCCTGATCGGTATTTTGGGCGGCCAGGTTTCCGCTGTGGTAGGAATCATGAACGCGCTGGGCTTTACCAACACCATGTTCTGCACCTTGCTGGCCATGGCCGTTATTATCGCCCTGACCGCCATGGGCGGCCTGATGGCCGTCACCATGACCGACTGTTTCCAAATTATTCTTGTTATCATTGGCGTGATTTGGATCTTCTTCACCGCCTTAGGCAACCACGGCGGTTTTGATGGAATCAATGCCTCGCTTGCGGAAATGGCCTCTACCCTGCCCGAGGGGTTCAACGTATTTATGAACGGCTCCAAGGCAACGACCTTGGCCTGGATGATCCTGCCCGGCATTATGTATGTCATTATTGGCCAGGATATCTACCAGCGGCTGTTTGCTTGTAAAGACGGCAAGACCGCCGTTAAGGCTTCTCTGGCTTCCGGCGCTCTGGTGATGGTCATTTCCATGATGCCTGTAACCCTCGGTTTGATGGCCCGTATCGACTTTCCGGAGCTGGCGGCCAACGGCACCACCGCTTCTGCTTTCGCCACCTTGGCCATGGCTACTCTGCCTTCCTGGGGCGTTGGCATCATCATGGCCGCCGCTTTGTCGGCTATTCTTTCCACGGCAGATTCTCTGCTGAGCGCAGCCTCCTCTCATTTTATGAATGACTTCTGGATGTGCTATATTGCAAAGGATGCAGATCCCAACGACAAAAAACTGCTGTGGGTCTCCCGTATCTTTACGGTCGTCGCCGGTGTTGCGGCAGTGGTAATCTCTTTGATGATCCCCAGCATTCTGGATGCCTGCTTCTACTCTTACTACATTTACACCGGCGGCGTGTTTGCCCCCATTGTATTTGGTGTATTCTGGAAAAAGACAGCGAAAGAGGGCGCCATTGCAGGCCTGCTGTTCGGCGCGATGTTTGTGGTTTTGTCCCTCACCGGAATTGTCAATATGGGCGGCATCCCCGGCGAGCTGTTCAGCGGTGTTGTTTCGGCCATTGTGCTGGTGATCGTCTCGCTGGCCACGGCCAACCGCCACAAGGATACGGCCGCGAGCTGACCGCTCTTTATTTGTCAACTATTTCACTGGAAAAGAGGTACTCATACTATGCTGATCAAAGGGGATGCACAGTTAATCCGTGAGGTCCTGGTGGACGATTGCCGCATTTCACTGGAAGAATTTGTTGCAGTTGCCCGTTACCATGCAAAGGTCCGCTTTTCGGATGCGTACTGCCAGCGTGTGCGAAACAGTCGCAGGATTTTAGAGGAGCGTATCTCTGACGGCGTCGGGATTTACGGTGTCAACACCGGTTTTGGAGACAATGTCCGGTACCGCATCAGCGAGCATGACATGGTTCGTCTTCAGGAGAACATTATCCGCAGCCACGGCTGTTCGGTTGGGCGATTATTGGAGGAAGAAGAAGTCCGCGCCATGCTTTTACTGCTGATCACAAATATTGGGAAGGGATATTCTGCCACGCGCTTTGAGATCGTGGAGCAAGCACGGCTGTTTCTCAACGAGGGGATTTACCCCTATGTCCCCGCAGAAGGTACGGTAGGGCAGCTGACCTGCCAGCCCTATATGGCAATCACACTTTTTGGCGAAGGGCGTATCATCGACAAGGGTGAAGCCCGCCCTGCCGCGGAAGTTCTGGCAGAACACAACATCGCTCCCATTCAGATCAGTTTCCGGGAAGGCTTGGCTTCGCTGACCAACGCCAGCGGCTCTGTGGGAACGGCAATGTTAGCCATATATGACTATGTGATGGCGGTACGCCATGGAGATTTGTGCGCAGCCCTGGTCTGTGAAGCACTTCAAAGCACCGATAAACATTTTGATCCTCGGCTCATGGCCGGGAAGGGGCACAAAGAACAGATCGCATCCGCGGAATATCTGCTCAAGCTGCTGAAAAACAGTGAAATTGTAGCAGACGCGCGAAAGAGTCATATTCAGGACAGCAGCAGCATTCGAATCATTCCGCATGTGCAAGGCGTGGCAAAGCGTATGGGGGAGCAGGCCTACCAGGCAATGATGGAAGAATTCTACGCCGTATTTGATAACCCCATATTTCTTCCCGACGGCACAGCACTCATGGGTTCCAACTGGGATGCCACCATGATCGAAGCATATTGTGACAGCCTGTGTCTGGGGGTAATGAACCTTGCCAAGCTGTTTGAGGTACATATGGAGCGTATGGTGACGCCTACCCTCAGCGGACTGCCTGCGTTTCTGGTCAAAAACCCCGGTCTCAATAACGGATTTATGCTGGTCCAATATTCTACACTGGGTCTTCTGGGGGATATCCTGCTGCTTGCCAATCCGGCCGGCGCCTTTAACGGCGCGGTCAGCGCAGGCCAGGAGAGCCCGCTTTACCGGGACGAAACCGCAGCCCGCAAGCTGCGCACGGCAGTCAGAAAACTGGAACATCTCATCTCCCTGACGATGATGACCGCTCTGCAGGCACTGGAATTCCGGACCCGCGCCATGTCTCCCATTACGCAGAAGCTGTACGATGAGGCACGCCGTACGGTTACCTTTATGGAAAATGATGATTTGATGTATGAGCGGATCGAAGCAATGGAAGCGCTGGTCAAGAGCAATCGTCTGCTGCAGCTGGCTCAAGAGTTAGCAGGGGACTTTGTCTTCTAACGTTCTCCGGACCATTTCAATCACAAAGCGGCTATCGGACAAGATAGCCGCTTTGTGGTTCCTTTTCGTCAATTGGAAGGTAAGCTCTGTAGTATACAAATAGCAACGCTCATTTGCTATAATGGTGGTATATCTGATTGCGAGGAGAACAACATGATTTACTGTGCATCTGACCTACATGGGGACTACACCAAATACCGCTCTCTGCTGGAAAAAATTTCACTTCGAGACCGGGACACCCTGTATATCCTGGGCGATGTGATTGACCGGGGGCCGGATGGAATCAAAATCCTGCGGGATATGATGGTCCGTCCCAATGTGGTCCCCATTTTAGGCAACCACGAATTTGTTGCCGCCGCCTGTCTGGGGTGGCTGCTGGACGATATCACCGAGGAGAGTCTGGCCGCTCTGGGGCCAGCCCAGCTGGGGGCCCTTCAGGGGTGGATGAACAACGGGGGAACGCCTACCTTTTTGGCCGTGTGCGCATTGTCTCGGGAAGAGCGGGAGGAAATTTTGGAGTACATCAAGGAGATGGAGCTTTACGCCCAGGTGGAGGCGGGCGGCCGCTCCTTCCTCTTGGTCCACGCTGGACTGGACCATTTTTCCCCGGAGAAGGATCTGGAGGACTATGACCTGGAGGATTTTCTCTTCTGCCGCCCGGAACGAAACCAGCTGTATGACCTGGACCAATATCTGGTCTACGGCCACACCCCCACCCGCTCCCTGCGCCACCAGCTGGGAGAGCCTCCAGCGGACACGATCCTCCGCCGGGGAAGCCAGATCGCCATCGACTGCGGCTGTGGATTTGGCGGCTGTTTGGGATGTCTGTGCCTGAATACAATGGAAGAATTTTATGTTTAATGGAAGGAATACGGGCGGCCTTTTTGACCAGAGTTCCCCCGGCTTTGTCCACTTCAAAAATCCGGCCGGGCGCGCGGGACCAGCCATTGGGTGACGGGAATCCCTGCCCTTTGCCTCGTTTTTTCATTTTGAAGAATGCCTGCCGTGTTTTCTGCCGACAGCAGAGCCCGGCAGGCGTTTTTTGTTGCCTTCTCCCCACTTTTTCAGGATAAGCTCAGCCCTTATCCCCCGCTCATTTTTTCTCGGACATTTTGACAGATTTGCCCGCGCTGTGTTGTTATATAGGTGAAAGGGGGAAGCTCCATGGAAGACCAACGGGCGGAATACCTGGTGGAACAATATAGCGATATGATCCTTCGCCTGGGGTACAGTTGGCTGGGAAATATGGATGACGCGATGGACATCTGCCAGGACGTATTGCTGAAGCTGCTGACGGATGAACGTACATTTCAAGACCAGGGGCAGGAACGGGCCTGGGTCGTACGGCTGGCCATCAATCAATGCAAAAATTGGAAAAAGAGCGCCTGGTTTCGCCACCGGGCTCCGCTGGAGGAGGGGCTTCATCTGGCCGTTGAAGCCCCCGAACCGGAAGACGGCTCCCTGCTGGAGCAGATCCGCCGCCTGCCTGCCAAATACCGCCAGGTAATTTACCTGCGGTACTACGAAGGCTATGCGGTACAGGAAATTGCCCAGCTTCTGGGCCGCAGTCCTGGGCTGGTCAGCACTCATCTGGCCAGGGCAAAAATCAAATTACGGGAGCAACTGGAGGGAACTTGCTATGAAGTATGAGCAATACCGAAACGAACTGGAGCAAATCCGCCTGACGAAGGAGAGCAAAGCGGCCTTGATCCATGCTCTGAAAGCCAAACAGGTCCCGCAGGCCTCCCGCAGTCCCCGCCGGTGGAACCGGGTCACGCTGATCGCCGCCGCTGTGGCAGCGGTTTTGATGATCTCGGCAGGGGCGGCGGTGGTAGCGTCTCCGGTAGTGCGCAGCTACTTTGGCAACAGCATTGGATATCAGCAAAGCGCCGTGGAGCTGGGAGAGTCTATCACCAAAAACGGCTGGACCATGACCCTCACCGACTGCGCGGCGGACGATTATACCGTTTATGTGGGCGTGACCCTCACCGCGCCGGAAGGCACTGTGCTGGACAACGAGAGAGGTTATCTTTTTGAGGACTGGTTCTCCCCCCGCTTTCCCGAACTGGATGCGGCAGGCGCGGGAGGCTATATGCAGGTGGAGGACGAAGATCCCTCCGACAACCAGGTCAGCTTCATTTTTACCACCAATCTTTACTACAACAGCGGTAATCAGCCATTAAACGGGCAGCTCATGGAACTTTCGCTGGGCAAGCTTTACCACAATACCGTTTGGAATGAAACGGAGGAGCAGTGGGAGCGGGCTTATGACTGTGAGGAAAACTGGACCTTCCGCACTACGATGAACTATTCTGACCACATCATCCGCCTGGAACCTAATCTGCCTGTGCACACCCTGGATGTGGACGCTACAATTACTCAAGTAGTCCTCTCTCCCCTCACCGTCTATATACAGATCGAGAGCGACGCCCTCAAGGGCCACCACGATTGGGTACCCAAAACCGCGCCGGACGGCTGGTACAGCTGTACGGAATACCAGGAAGTCACTCTCTATACCAAAGACGGAGCAGCCATTCCCATGATGGACGGTACATCCGGCAGCGGGTGCAGCGGCGGAACCGATCCCACCGAGGACGGCTGGATCCGCCTGGTGCGCCGCCCGGATACGCCACTGGATGTAGAAAGTCTGATTGCCATTTCCATCTGTGGGGTCAGGATTGACTTGTAACTTCTTTCGTTTTGCTCTTTTCTGCTTTGCAGAACGAATCACTACCGGGTTAACAGCTTTCATTCTTACACCAGGAAAGCCGCTGAAATCACATGGTTTCAGCGGCTTGTTTTCTTTTGATCTGTGTGTCTCGCTTCATCATTTCTATGCTTTCAAAAAAATTTTTATATTTTATAAAACCAAACGGCTCCTTTCCTTGTCTTGTTCTATGTGGATGGAAAATGAGTCCTTTTCCAGCCTGACTGTACTTCACAATTCGCGCCGCCGCAGACCTATTCCCCCACAGCAGCGGCAAAGTACAAACGTTTTTAGTTTAGAAGGGAGATCATGTTATGAAGCTGTCATTTTTGTTTGGGTATCTTGCAGGAGAAAAAGCAGTCAAAAGTTTAGCGGGTCGGACCAAGCTGGAAACCATGCAGAAAATATCATCTGTCGTGTTATCTGTCTCAACGTTTATTTTGGGATTCATACTGGCCGAAAATCTGGCCACCTTTGCATGGAGTATGCTATTTGAGGTACTGCAAATGTGGGCGCTGATCTGCTTTTTGTGGTATTTTCCTTCCTTCGGACTCCTCGCTGTGCGCCTCAAAGGCACACATGTACAGAAGAAGACGATTTTTCAATATACCGGAGAGCACATGGGCCTGTACAGCATCGCTTGCCTGACTGTGTTCAGTGTCATTGCTGTGATCTTGGGGCGCATTTACAACGGGGACAGTTCTTCCTGGATCGTATGGATCCTCCCCATATTCCCCATCACCCTCCCCATTTTCCTGAATCGCCGCTTCCACACGGTCCTTCGTACTGGAGCGGAAGCACTGCAAGAACAATCCCGTACATAAACGCAGGATAAGCTGCATCGCTATGTTCCGGACAAACGAAATGGTTCATCTGGATTCTTTCACACCACGCAAGCCCTCCGGGACCTGGTATCGCCTCATCCACGACAGTCTGGAGAGCGACGCGGCCAAAACCACCCTCAGCCGGTCTCAGATCCAGTTTCTCCTGAATCGGCTGAAGGCAGAACACCTCTTTTCTGTGCCGTCTCCAAACGCCCCCATTCCGGGCAGCCCTCCCCGGTGAAGAAGGTGCCCCTGCCGGCGGCCAAGGCTGTATCCGCGCAAAAATGCCCCCCGCCGAAGCGGGGGGCAAAAGAGAATATCCCTCGGAATACCGGGTTTTATTCCGGCTCCACGATGACCTCAAAGGAGAGGGTGTCACTGGTCTCATAACCGATGCCTGTGATGGTAAAGTGGACGGTGCCGGTGATGGTGGCGGTGCCGGGAGCAACCGCAGTAACAAGCGCAGACGGTATCTCGGTGGTCTCTTTCACCTGTGCAACGGAGGGATCGCTGCTGGTCCAGGTCACAGAATCCAGCGTGGTTCCACTGTAAAGCGCATAGGGAGACACGGTGTTCGAGCGGGTTTGCCCCGCCGTCAAGGTCATGGGCGAGCTGGGAGGCGCATAGTCCCATTGGAAGTGATCCTCTACAGTTACAGGAATATGAACCTGATAGTTTCCGTCCTGGGGGAATGTGATGATAATCTCCGCCTGTCCCGGACGCAGCAAATAGATCACTTCCCCCTCCCCTACATAGGCCACTGACGGATCGGTGGAGGAATAGGTAATGCTGTCAAAGGGTGTCTTTCCGGCGTAGACGGTAATGAGGCCGGCCCGCACCGTGCCATAACCGCCGGTGATGGAATCGTAGGCCAGCTTGAGCTGAGAGGGACCTGTGGGTTCGGGCTCCGGTTCTGGTTCCGGCTCCGGTTCCGGTTCGGGCTCAGGTTCCGGTTCTGGTTCGGGCTCCGGCTGGGGCTCCGGTTCCGGTTCTGGTTCCGGTTCGGGTTCCGGTTCGGGCTCCACTTCGGGTTCCTCTTCGATCACCGGTTCCACGACCTCCACCGCCGGCGGGGGAACCGGGTCCACGGGAGCTGGTTCCGGGCGGTTGAGCAGGACGGTACCGCCAATGGCGCCGGTCAGCACCACGCCGGCCACGGCGGCGGCGACCTCCTTGTGCGCCAACACCGCGGTCAGAACATTTCCCGCAGAGGCGGAGGCCCCTGCGCCTGCCCCACCCGCAGCGGCGGTGCTCTCCACGGCCCCCGCCGCCCCTGCAGCAGCGCTTTGCGCAGCCCCCGCTGTCCCTGCGGCAGCAAGTGCAGAGGAACTCCCCGCCAAAGCAGCCTGAACAAAGGCACCGCTTTGCGCCGCCGTCAGGCCGCCAAGCAGGGCATCCTGCTTGAGAATGTATGCCAGGAAGGGCAGCGGAGCCAGCCCATAGAGCTTGATCCCCTGGGCAGCGTAGCGATCCACCCCCGTTTTGATGGCCTTGCGTGCATAGTTGAGCCGGCTTTTTACCGTGCCCTCGGAAGTCTCCAGAGCGGCGGCAATTTCCTTAACGCCCATCTCATCGTAGTAATACATCAACACGCACTGGCGCTGGGCCTCGGGCAGGGCATCCACCAGCTCCACAATCATACGGCGGCTCTCTTCACTGTCCAGGGCCTTGTCCGGAACGACCTGATCATCCAGCGTCTCATAGGAATCGATCAGGCTGTTTCCCTCCTCGTCCTGGGGGAACTGCACCTCCCGTGAGCCACGGACCAGCGCATTCCGGCACTGGTTTGCGGTCATGGCACTCAGCCATCCCCAAAAGGCCGCCGGTTCCTTCAGCGTATCCAGCTTACTCAGCATGGAAATCAAAACCTCCTGGGTGGCATCCAGGGCATTGTCTTCATGCTTGAGCATCTTTTTGCAGTGATAATACACCCGGTTTTGTACCGCCAGCACCAGGGCCTCCTGGGCCTGCCCGTCTCCCTCCAGACAGCGGGGGATCAAGCTGGCTACATCGATCTTTTCCATTCTCCTTCACACCGTCTTTCTTTTGTCATCAGCGCTGCAACATCCACGCTTTCGGCAAAATAGTTATATACAGGGTACTGCCACGGTCCTATTTTGTCAATTCTCCCCATAGCGGATGCTGAAAATTTTTTTAAATTGATAAAACCAAATGGGGGGCTTCTGTTTCTATAGCATCAGAAGCGTGGAAGAAGCCAGTCCACCCACATCATAAACAGATTATCTTATGTCTTGCTAAGGAGGTTACACCATGAAACGAAACGATTTTAACAAGCGGATTTTATCCACCATCTGTGCAGCAGTCCTTGCCGTCACCCTGATGCCCACAGTCCAGGCAGCGGGACAAACCTTTACCGACGTCAAACCCGGAGACTGGTACTATGACATGGTGACGGAGATGGTAGGCCAGGACATGATCGGCGGTTTCCCCGACGGCAGTTTTCAGCCCAACCGCCCCATCAGCCGGGTGGAGCTGACGGCCATTGCCCTGCAGGCCTTCCCTGAGGCGGCCATTGAGATGGACTACGACCCGGAGGCCGCACTGGAGGAGATCAATGCGCTCAATCCCGGCTTCTGGGGCAACCAGGTGATCCGGGACGCGGCACTGCGGGGCATCTACATCTTTGGACTGGACCAGGAGACATGGAACCAGCCGGCGACCCGCGCAGAAGTGGCTGGAATTCTGGTCAAGTTCTATGGCAGCAGCCAGGAACAGCCGCTGGATGCCATGGAGGAGGCAGCGCTGCTCATCGGGGACTATGACAGCGCCGTTGCGGGCCACCCCATGGAACCCATGATCCTCTGGATGTACAGCAGCGGCGTCTTGACGGGGATCAATGAGCAGGGCGACTTCAATCCCGAAGGGCAATGCACCCGTGCTGAGGCCTGTACCATGGTGCGCAGCATCCTGCACCCGGAACATTGGGTCCAGTACGACTGGAACCAGGTGGTTCAGGAGCACAAAAACCAGCCGGAAACCCCAGCTGCCCAGATGGACTTCACCGGCCAGCTTCGGGAGCGCTATGCCGAGGATGTGGCCTATGACTATTGCAGAGCACTGGAGCAGGAGATCGGGATCCAGATTTTCTATCTGCCCGAATGGACGCAAAAAGATTCCGGACTGTTGTCCTACGCTGACCTTGATGCCCTCCCCAAAAATCGAGATTACTTTCAACATGTACTCGCCGAGCTGAAAAAAATGAAAGCCGCCTATGATCTCTATCCCGAAGGATTTTTGAAGGATGTGGTGACCAGCAAAAAAGGACATGGGACCGAAATTATCCTGTGCCCGTATACCTTTGAAGGAATCGCTTGTTATGGCGCATTTGTCTATGACAGCTCCAACGATGCCCAGAAGGTGGACCAGATATTTTACACCGGTACGGGAGACAGCCAGTATTACAGCCATGAAGCGGGCCATATGGTGATGAGTGCTATGGCGATCCGCCGGGGATGGAATACGACCTGTCAGGACTGGGAGAATTGTACACAGGGGATCGACGATTATGTGTCCGGCTACGCAATGGGCGGTCAGCCGGAGGACTGGGCGGAGACCTGGGCCTACCTCTGGCACCAGACAGATGCGGTCGGCCAGATGATCCAGGGGGGCGCCTCGGGGCTCCAAGCAAAGGTCGCGCTGCTGACCCAGATGATGGATCAGTATGACACCGTGGATACAAGCCGCCTGCCTTGGCACAGCTTTTTATAAGCGGAAACAAAAGCCGTTGGCTGCATGCACCTAAGCATAAGCAATCCAAGCACAGGAATCCATAAACTATTTTTGTAAAAGGAGAGTAGAATCCTATGAAACGAATGATTACGGCTCTGACATTGGCCGCTTCCATCTGTCTGGGAATCAGCGTTCCCGTCTCGGCCATCAACACCCCCTTCCAAGATGTCCCTTCCTCCCACTGGGCTGTGGAATATATTCAGACTGCCGCCCAAAACGGGTGGGTCAGCGGGGATGAAAACCATAAATTTCACCCTGAACAGCCGGTGACCGGGGCCGAATTTATCACCATGGTCACCCAAATGCTCTACCCGACTGAAATTCAGGCGGGCTCCGCCGGGGGAGCCTGGTATCATCCCTATCAAACGGTGGCAAACCGGCATCACCTGTTATCCAATCCGAACGCTAACCTAAACTATAAAATGTTTGATGCCCTCAACCGCCAGGAGATGGCGTTTATCCTGGCCCAGACGATGGAAGACCTCCAGCTTGCCACAGATGACACTCAGGGGACAGCGAACAAAATTCCAGATTATAACATGATTCCCGAGGCCTTTCAGTCCAGCGTGAAGCAGGTCTATCATGCGGGGGTGATGAGCGGGGTAGACGCGGCCGGAAGGTTTTCCGGATGGCAAAACATGACACGGGCACAGGCGGCGGTGGTCCTGTGCCAGCTTCAGAATCTGCAATCAAATTCCGGTCAGCCCCCCATTTCTCAGGGCCAGGACAAGGATGACGCCAGCCCATCGGGCCTGCAGCCGGAAGGGCAAGTTACCATCGGTCAGGTGATCGTAGAGCCCTATGAGGGCGGCGCAGCCATCCACTACATTCCATCCAGCGGCATTTGGACCGGAGAGCGCGGCGATCGCACCTATGGATTTGTGGTTGACAGCATCGCTGATATCCAGGCCGTCTTCGCCGAAATGATGGACCGCTATCCAAAATCTCTCACCTTTTTCTCCATAAAGGCGCTGGATTTTGACCCTGCGGCCATTTGTGAGCCTTACGAGTTTTTCCACGGGCTGCTCCCCCGTGTAAAGGGAATCTGCTACGACTACTATGAGTGTGTTCCCGTCTCCCTGGACAGCCCATATCGAAAATCCTCCGGCGAATACTATGAATACCGCATGGATCTGCACTATGGCGCCGCAGGCATGGTCAAGATGTACCGGGAAGGCATCCTCCATGAGCTGCCAAACCAGGAGGACTTTTTGGGTAGCAGCAGGTATGCCGACTATGAGCCTCTGCTCAACGCGGTGGAGGAGATCGAAGCGCAGTACGGCATCACCACCGCCTCCCGTGACTACGACAAGGTATCTGCGATTTACTCAGTATGTAACATCCAACATCAAGTACGACCATTATATGGCTTCTTTGAGCGGAATGGATCGTATCAACTATTCGGATGGGGTTCCTTACCCGACAGAAGTCAATTTTGCCTTGACCTACAAAAAGGGTGTCTGCTTTAATTACTCCCTCTTGTTCAAAGAGCTGTGCTGCGCCTTTGGTGTAAACTGCTACTATGCAGGCGGGACGGCAG
The DNA here is from genome assembly GCA_944385035.1 of uncultured Oscillospiraceae bacterium. GTDB lineage: Bacteria > Bacillota > Clostridia > Oscillospirales > Oscillospiraceae > Lawsonibacter. The sequence goes on from CALWVV010000006.1 coordinate 145,789, forward strand.
GCGGCCCCCACGCCTGGAATATCGTAGAGGTGGATGGAACATATTATCAAGTGGACCCCACCTGGGATGCCGGTAAGCGCCCGGAACAGTACCGGTATTTCCTCATCAGCGACCGCACCATGGCCCGCGACCACACATTGGACACCCCGGATTACCTGTACCGCCTTCCCTCCTGTCCCTTCGACTACTAACTTCCATATCTTCGGGCTCTGTTCCATCCCGGAAAAGGGCCAACGACAGCTGCATGTTGCGGCATCCATTTCACAACAGCTTTTTCCATGTTGGTCCGAACGGCACGGTTCAAACTGTGTTGGCAGCAAAATAACACCCTCCGCATTCATGCGGAGGGTGTTATCTGTCGTATTGGTCTGCACAGGCAGGCTCGCGCCGTTCAGGCTTCGCATACCTCTTTTGCCAGCTGAGAGACCGTTTTATGCAGCAGCGGGTGCCGTTTGTTGGGGGCAATCTCCTCCAGGGGCTTGAGCACAAAGTCCCGCAGATGCATTTCCACATGGGGGATGACCAGCTCATCTGTCTCCAGGACCAGATCGTCGTACATCAAAATGTCCAGATCCAAGGTCCGGGGACCCCAACGGACAATCCGTTCCCGGTGGGCCGCCTGCTCGATTTCATGCATACGATCCAGCAGCTCCAGAGGGGGAAGGAATGTCTTGAGCATCAGGCAGGCATTTAAAAAATCATCCTGCTCCACCCCGCCGTATGGTTTGGTAACCAGGAAGGAGGATACCTTCTGCACACGGCAGCCCCGAATTTGGTCCAGCGCTTCTACTGCCATGTTCAGATAACCAGCTTTGTCCCCCATATTGGACCCAAGGCCCAGGTAGGCAGTGTGCCAAAAGCGGGTAATCTTTACCGATACGGTCTCCAGCGGCAGCCCTACGGGCGCCCAGGGCTTTTTCAGCTCCAGCGTTACCCCCTTCAGCAGCGGATACTGCAGCAGCAGCTCTTCCGCCAGGTGTTCCGCGGCAGCTTCAATCAGTTTGAAGGTGTTCTGTTTCATGTAATGGGTCATGAAGCTGCTGACTTCCCCATAGTGGACAGATTGCTCCAGGCAGTCTGATGTTCCAGCCGGTCTGGAATCCACATACATGGTGAGGGAAATCAGAAATTTCTGCCCCAGGCGGGTTTCTTCGGGAAAAACACCATGATTGGCAAAAATTTCAAGATTTTTCACATGGATTTCGTCATAGCATGAGGTATCCATCTTCCTCACCGTCCCTCACGCATGATCGCCTGGGTCATACGGATGGCCCGGAGATTTTCTTTTACATCGTGGACACGGACAAAAGCCGCCTTCTTCTGCACACCGATCACAGTCGTCACCATGGTCCCCTCAACCCGCTGGTCGGTAGGCAGGTCCAGCGCGCGGCCGATAAAGCCCTTTCGGGAGGTCGCCAGCAGCACAGGATACCCCAGCTCCACAAGGCGTTCCAGGTGCCAAACAGCGGCCAGATTATGTTCATCGTTCTTTCCAAAGCCAACGCCAGGGTCCAGAATAATCTTGTCGTCCTGGATGCCCGCGCTCTTGGCAATGGCCAGGGACTCCCGCATATCCTGGCACATATCGTCTAAAAAGTTGTGATATTCCGCCTTTTCCCGGTTATGCATCAGGCAGCAGGGGACCTGATACTGGGCGATCAGATCCGCCACCTTCCGGTCATATTTCAGGCCCCAGATGTCGTTGACCAGGTCAGCACCCGCTTTCAGGGCCGCTTCTACCACAGGGCTTTTATAGCTGTCGATGGACACAGGGATGTCAAAGCTGCTTTTTACCATTTCAATCATAGGCAGCACCCGGTCGATCTCCTCCTGGTCGCTGATCTGAACATGTCCGGGCCGGGTGGATTCGCCACCGATATCAATGATGGAGGCGCCCTCCTCGATCATCTGGGCCGTGTGCTGTTTGGCGGCTTCCAGGTTGTTCCACTTTCCCCCATCGGAAAAGGAGTCGGGCGTCACATTGAGGATGCCCATGATATAGCAATCATTTTCCACGTCAAACAGACGGTTTCCTATTTTCATCATGTTACCATGCTCCTATTGTTATCTGGTTAGAGTGAGATTTTTCTTGTCTTCGCTCCAGTTGCACTCCCGGCAGGCATCGCAAAACAAGCAGGCACGGGATGCCTTGTCCGCACGGTAAATGAGCCCCGCCAAGTCGCCGGCCTGCCCCATGTCCCGTGTCCTATGCTGTAAGATTGCGTTCAGGATCGTGTTCTGCTCTTCTTTGGAAAATCCGCAGTCGTTTAAAATACCTTCCGCCTCCATGGCGCTTGCCTGCTCGTGGGGCACCCCTTGTGTATACTGCAGATGGCGGCCGATGTCATGGAGAAACGCAGCAGCATAGATCTCCTCTTTGGGGATGCCAAGGCCCTTTTCCAGATTTTCAATATAGGCGATCCTGGCCACATCGAAAAAGTGCGTAATATCATGCCTGCAAAAGATACGGTCCTGCTCTAATACACGGATTTTTTCCACACTTTCCTTCCAGCGTGGATGGGCACAGATTCGATTGATCCGATCCATACTCTTATCTGCGCTCCAGCATCCGGTAAAAGTTGTTTTGGAGTGTCTCATTGTTGTCAAAGACGCCCCTGGTCACCACGGTGACCGTTTTGGTGCCGGGCTTTTTCACTCCGCGCATGGTCATGCACATATGCTCAGCTTCAATGAGAACCATAACGCCCTGGGGCTTCAGTTCCTCCATAAATACATCCGCTACCTGGGCGGTAAGCCGCTCCTGAAGCTGGAAGCGCTTTGCAAATACTTCCAAAGTACGGGCAATCTTGCTCAGGCCCACTACCTCGCCGTTGGGAATATAGGCAATGGCGGCCGTCCCGTAGAAGGGCAGCATATGGTGCTCACAGAAGGAATAGAAGTGGATGTCCTTCTCAATGACCATATCATTGTTATCCACATGGAAGCGCTTGCACAGATGTTTGGCCGCGTCATCCGTGTAGCCGCCGGCCAGTTCCTCATACATTCTTGCAATGCGGTCAGGGGTCTCCAAAAGTCCCTCACGGGTAATATCTTCTCCGATTCCTTCCAGAATCAGTTTTACTCCCTCTTTGATCATTTCACTGTTCATTGCCGACCCCTCCGTTCAAAACTGCTTTTTCTGCCTCACCGAGGAAGGAAAGGGACCCGAAAATAAGAATCACATCGTCTTGATCCGCCCGCTCCAGGCTCAGTTTTACCGCCTGTGCAATGCTCTCTGCAGCTTGGGTCCGGGGGTTGACCGCTTCCACCGCTTGTTTCAGGGCCTGCGCAGACAGTGCTCTGGGATTATTGGGTGTTTCCACCGTGATGATATCCTCCGCCAAAGGCGCAGTAAGCTGGATCACCGTTTGAAAATCCTTATCCTTAAACATTCCCATGATATAGTGAAGCTTTTTGTCCGGGAAGTAGCGCTCCAGGGACTGCTTCAATTCCTGGGCAGCTCCGGGGTTGTGGGCTCCGTCGATAATCACCACCGGGTCCCGGCGCAGCAGCGTAAACCGGCCCCGCCAGACCGTGTGCAGCATACCATCGCGCACCTGCTCGTCTGAAAGCGGATAGCCCACTTCGCGCAGGGCCTCCACCGCTTCCAGCGCCAGAGCGGCGTTCTGGATCTGGTAGCTGCCGGCCAGACTGATTTTGACATCCTGCCATGTCTTGTAGGAGAAGCTCTGGACGTCATATCCATAATGAACCTCTCTTAACTGTGTCAGGTCGACGGTGCGAAGGGCACAGTCTTTTTCTGTGCAGGTTGCTGCAATCACGCTGGCCGCTTCCGGCTGCTGGGCCGCCGATACGACTATAGTATGGGGCTTAATGATCCCCGCCTTCTGCTGTGCAATTTTCTCCAGGGTATCCCCCAGACAGTCCATGTGGTCCATGCTGATGGAAGCGATGACTTCGATGACGGGGGTCCGGATCACATTGGTGGCGTCCAAGAGGCCGCCCAATCCGGTTTCCAGGGTCACGATGTCGCAGTGTTTTTCCTTAAAGTAAAGGAAGGCCAGTGCCGTTTCAATTTCAAAGGCAGTTGGTCCGGCCAGCCCAGCGGCCTTCATGTCCTCCACTGCTGCTGCAATTTTTGTGACATGGCGGGCCAGCGCATCTTTCTCGATGTATTCCTGGTCGACTTGAATTCGCTCACGATAGGAAAACAGCGTGGGAGAGATGTAGCGGCCGGTTCGGTATCCCGCACCAGACAGTACCGTTGAAAGATACGCCAGTACAGACCCTTTTCCATTGGTTCCGGAAATGTGGATGAACTTTAAGTCATCCTGGGGATTCCCCAGTCTGTCAAGCAGCTCTTTCATGCTCTCCAAGCCAAGCACACTTCCGTATTTGGATATTTCATCCAAATATACTCTTGCTTCTGTGTAATTCATACTTCTCCTATCCGAGGCAAAATTTCGCCTCTAAAGTTGTCGAGGATTATTATATTCCAGTCCATTATGTATTGCAATAAGGGATTAGAAGGTAAAATCCTCAATTACTTTTCTTTTTTTGCCTGGCTGCCAGGTTACACTTAAACTCATTACTCCTGCTTGTATGACCGGTATTTCAGAGGCCTTGGTGCGGCAAAAAACGCAGCAGAAAATAAACCGGTTTTACCCATTTGAACGGCCGCAGTGCGCACATGAAAACGCCGGATTTTTCATCTGTCGGCATGCAAAAGAAAATGGCCGGCAATTCCATAAGGAATTACCGGCCACACAATCCGAAGTGCCATGTACATGTCTCATCTTAGCACTCTGCTGTTTTCTTCTCCCGCAGTTTCACTATTTATCTATTTAATTTATGAAATTAGCTTTATTTTTCAAAAATACTTTGTTTGAATTTTGCAGTTACTTTTTCAATTCATCGTATTACAATACCAGATAAGATTTCTGCTGTTTCCACGCAGCTGCTGTTCTTCTCTTCACGAAAGAGCGGACCATCAGGCTGCCAGGAATTCGTTGCTGATCCATGTTCCAATTTCTTTTCTCTGTTGGTTTCATTATGGCTGCCAGCTGTCCGCCGTCAGCTTGCACAGCGCGTCCATATCACAGATCACAACATGGCTTTTTTTCCTGATAATAATGCCCTTTTGGCTTAAAAACTGAAAGGCTTTGGTAACCGTGACGCGGCTGGTATGAAGAAGGTTGGCCACATCCTGATGGCTGAACCGAATGGAGATTTCTACTCCCTCGGCAGATGGAATCCCATACTCCTGGGAAATATCCAGCAAGGCCTGGGCAATGCGCTGCAGGGAGCCATAAGAAGATTGTGATAACAGCCGCTTGATCAGTAAGGAATTCTTTCTGGAAATGATTTGCAGGACACATTTGGTCAATTCCGGAAACTGTTCCAGCTTCGCCTGAAATTCGTGCAGAGGAATGGCATAGATTGTAGAATCTACAATTGAGACCGCAGAAGTTGTATGAGGAATTTCCAACAAACTGGAATGCTCTCCAAACAGTGCCCCCTGTTCTGCGATATAGAGCTGCTGCTCAATGCCGGACTGTGAATATGTAGTGATGCATACACGTCCCTCTTTTACCACATAAACGCTGCGCGGCATATCCCCTTGATAGAAAATCGGCTGCTTCCTGCGCAGATGAACCACAGCCTGATTTTCCACTAATGGGTGCAGTAAATTGGGGTCCAGGCGAAGCCATGGAGAAAAACCGTCAAAATTCATAAACTTACTCCTATCACAGTCGCGTTCCGGCTATATGCACGGAACATCCAAATGAGGAAAGTTGTATAATTTCTAATTCATGTCGTATATAATATCACACTAAACTATAAATAAGAAGAGTTTTTTTCACCCGTAATTTTAAATAAATTCGCCCTTTGACGAAAAAATATTTTGTGCACAAAGCTGAAAACTGTAAATTATTTTACAGAACCCAAACCTGATCTATGCTATTTTAAATCCACAGACGACAAGAGAGGTTGAACACCACTGATTTCAAAAAAATTACAGGAGGAAACGAATATGTCTGTAGATTTTGAGGCAATCAGAAAGCGCGAGTGGCCCGTATTAGAGACCATGACATTTTTGGATGCAGCCTGCGTCAGCTTCGCTCCCCAGCGCACGGTACAGGCACTGAAAGATCTGGCGGACTTCTCCGCTCGCCAGGACGAGGCAAACTCCAGTGCCCACCATATCGCTATGGATGCCAAGCGGCACAAGGCCTATGAAGAGGCCCGCAAGCTCCTGAACGCAGACCCCGAGGAGATTGCTCTGGTGGAAAGCACCTCTCACGGCCTGAACATCGCTGCCAACGGCATTGAGCTTCAGGACGGTGACAACATCATCACCACCAATCTGGAGTTTATCCAGGTGGCCCTTCCCTGGTGCGTTATGCGCAAGGAGAAGAACATTGAGATCCGCGTAGCCAAAACCGCTGACACCCGCTTCACCGCCGAGGACTTTGCAAAGCTGTGTGATGACCGCACCCGGCTGATCGTCCTGTCCACCGTAGAGTGGTGCAACGGCTGGCGAATGGATTTGAAGGAAATCGGTGATTTCTGCAAGTCCAGAGGCATTTTCCTGGTGGTGGACGCCGTCCAGGAGCTGGGCGTCAACAAGCTGGATACCAAACAGTTCCATGTGGATATTCTCACGGCCGGCGGACATAAGTGGCTCAACTCCCCCTTCGGCACCGGCGTGCTGTACATCAACAAGGAGACGCTGCCCAAGCTGAAGAGCGTGTATCACGGTTACCTGAACACCAAGGAGCCCCCCGAGGGCTGGGGCGGCTATTGGGAGAATCCCGCTGCCTCCTCCGTCAACGACTGGGAGTTTGACATGACCGCCCGCAAGTTTGAGATCGGCGGCACCTCCAACTATCCCGGCGCTGTGGCTCTGGGCGAGTCTCTGGCTCTGGTCAATGAGATCGGCATTGAGAACATCCAGGCCCGTGTGGAGGAGCTGAGCGCATACTGCATGGAGCAGCTGGAGGCCATTGGAGCCACCATTATCACCCACAAGGATCCCGGACGCCGGGCCGGCATTGTAATTGCCCGGATCTTTGAGGATCTGGATACCGAGCGGGCCATTCTGAAGAAGCTTCACGCCCAGAACATCTTTGTGGCCCACCGCTTCACCGATTATGTGGGCGGCTTCCGTATTTCCTGCCAGTACTTCAACAATCATCAGGATATCGACAATCTGGCCGCCGCCCTGAAGAAGCTGATTGCGGAAGTGGGCCGCGCCCCCGATTACAAAAAGCCCTGGTAAAGGAGGACTTTCAATGGCAAAGCTGGATTTAACATCCAATATTACGTTCCTGTACTTCAACGACCTTCCCAAGGCCAAGGAATTCTTTTCCGAGACGCTGGGACTGAGCGTAGCCTATGATCCAGGATGGGCCTGCGTCTATCATCTGAAGGATAAATCCTTCCTGGGCGCGGTGGACAACGCTTCCGGTTCCATCCAGGTGGATTCCACCAGCAGCGTGCTCATCAGCCTCACCGTCAGCAACATCCATGACGTACACAAGGCTCTGGAGGGCGCAAAGGGTGTGGAAGGCCTGTCCCCCATTAAGCAGGTGAAGGACATGGCTCTGGAGTCGTTTTTCTTCACCGGCCCCGAGGGCTACCACTTTGAGGTGGAACAGTTCACCTCCGGCGAGCTGCAAAAGCTCTTTTGAGGAGGTCGGCAAACATGTACGAAGACAAGGTAAAGCAGCTGGGGTTTGAGGTTCCTCAGCTCGCCGCTCCGGTTGCCAACTATGCCCCCAGTGTCGTGGAAGACGGCTGGATTTATATTTCCGGCCAGCTGCCCATGGTAGACGGGAAACTGGCCTACAGCGGCAAGGTGGGGCAGGACCTGGACCTGGAGCAGGGCTACGCGGCCGCTCAGGTCTGTGCGCTGAACTGCCTGGGCGCCATCAAGCAGGCCCTGGGGTCCCTGGACCGCATTGAGCGGATCGTCAAAATCAGCGGCTTTGTAAACAGTGCGCCCGATTTTACCGATCAGCCCAAGGTGGTAAACGGAGCTTCCGATCTGCTGGGGAAGGTATTTGGCAGCTGTGGTGTACATGCCCGCAGTGCAGTGGGCGTCGCGGCCCTCCCCTTGGGTGCCTGCTGCGAGGTGGAACTGATTGCAAAGATCAAGGCCTGATGCATCGGCCCCCATCGGGGTTTTGATGTTTGAAAGCGCCGGAGACCGCATCGTCGGCGATCCGGGCATGCCCGGAACCTTCCCCTTTCCCATTCGCTATGGGATGGTTCCGGGAAGCTACCGGGATCTGATCCACGGATCTCCCCAGGCGCGTGACCACCTGTGCATGGCGGCTCAAAAGCTGGAACAGGAAGGCGTAGCCGCCATCGCCGGAGACTGTGGCCTGATGGCTCTCTATCAGGCCGATCTGGCCCAGAGCGTAAGCGTTCCCATTATTTCCTCTAGTCTGGTGCTGCTTCCTTTGGCGCAATGTCTCATTGGGAAGAACCGAAAAATCGGTATTATCACCGGGCACTCCCAGCTGCTGAGCACACAGCATTTACTGGGCGCCAACGCAGATCCCTCCCGCCTGGTCATTCAGGGCATGGAAGACCAGCCTCATTTCCGCCAGGTCGTGCTGGAGGGAACCTGTCCCCAGGATTACCAGTTGATGGCCCAGGATGTATGCAACGCAGCCAAGCTTTTGCTGGAGCGGGATGAAACCATCGGCGCAATCCTGCTGGAGTGCAGCAATTTGACCACATTCGCCCGTGAAATTTCAAATCTTTACCATATTCCCGTCCTTGATGTAAATCTCGCCATTCAAATGTTATATCTGGGAAGAAACCATACGGATTATCAAACGACAAATTTAGGAGGAATTGAACATGCGGTTTTTAGAGTATGAGACTTGGCGTCTGAAGAAGGACATTGATCCCGCTGCTTATGACCAGATCATTCGGGATTGGTTCCAGTTCCTGAAGGACAATTACAAGGAGCTGTTCCCCGAGTGGGTCAGCGCCAAGTATTACCGTCAGACTGACCGGGAGGGCAATCCCACCGGCGTGTTCATCATGATCTTTGAGTATGACTCCCTGGAAGGCCATCACGCCTACAAGGAGCGCCGCAAGAATTGGGACGGTCCCTATGAGGCCTATAAGAAGGTCGATCCCTACCAGGAGTTCTTCGATCTGGAGACCGTTACCACCGAGTACTGGCAGCCTATGGAGACGGAGCAGTGGGCACAGTTTAAGTAATTCTCAATTGCAGCCAACCGGGTTGTACGTTTATAAAAAATTGGAGGAGGTACCACAATGAAAAAACTAATCTCATTGCTTTTAGCCGCAGCAATGACCTTGTCTCTTGCCGCTTGCGGCGGAGGCGGTGACAATACCAGCAAGAGCTCCGGTGCAAGCGCCTCCGGAACTACCGCAAAGGACACCTTGATCATCGGTCACTATGGCGATACTCCCAATTTTGACACGCACAACAATCTGAATGATAACGGCATGCGCATCAACCTGTCCATCTACGACCCCCTGGTTCGCATGGACAGCGAGACCTATGAAATCAACCCCTGCATCGCCGAGAGCTGGACCATCTCTGAGGACGGAACCGAGTATACCTTTAAAATTAAGTCCGGCGTGAAGTTCTCTGACGGCACCGACATGACGGTGGATGACGTTGTGTTCTCCCTCCAGCGCGGCATGGAGATGCCCATGGCTGTCCCCAGCTTTGCCCGTGTAGTGGGTGTGGAGAAGGTGGATGACAGCAACGTAAAGGTAAAGCTGGACGGTCCCTATCCCGAGTTCCTGTTTGCCATGGCGCTGCCCACTGCCGGTATTATCTCCAAGGCGGCCTTTGAGTCCATGGGCGAGGAAGCCTACGCCCAGCGGCCTGTTACCACCGGTCCCTACTATGTGGAGGACTGGAAGGTTGGCGAGCAGGTCATTCTGAAGGCCAATGAGTATTACCACATGGGCGAGGTGCCCATCAAGAATGTGGTGTACCAGGTCATCACCGATGCCAACTCCGCTGTGCTCAGCCTGGAGTCCGGCGACATCGACGCCTATGTGGACGTACAGCAGAGCAGCTTCAAGCGCATCGAAGAAAACGAGAATCTGGTGCTGCACAAGGGCCAGGCTTTCGGCATGAACTTCATCCAGCTCAACTGCTCGATCGCTCCCTTTGACAGTCTGGAGGCCAGACAGGCTATGGCCTATGCCACCGACAAGGAATCCATGCTGTATGGTATTATGGACGGCGACGGCACCATTGTGGATACCTTCGCCACTCCTGAGTACCTGGGCTATACCGACGATGTGACCAAGTATCCTTATGATCTGGAAAAGGCCAAGGAGCTCTTTGACAAGGCCGGCGTCGATGGAAATACCCCCATTAAGATCATCCTCTACAATACCAAGGCTTCTAAACTGGCTCAGGTGCTTCAGAATTCTCTGAAGGAGATCGGCATCAACGCTGAGATCAGCCAGCTGGAGCGTTCCGCATTTGACGATGCTGCCGTCTCCGGAACTGCCAACATTATTGTAGACGGCGGTACCTTCACCGCGCCCACCATCGACGAGGTGCTGTACACTGCGGTCCACTCTTCCCAGATGGAAATCCGCAATTACAGCAAATACAACAATCCTAAGGTCGACGAACTGCTGGAGACCGCCCGTGTGACTCTGGATGAGAACGAGCGCGCCGCGATCTATCAGGAGCTTCTGATCCTGCTCAGCAATGAAGTGCCTATGATTCCCACCATTTGGAATACGAAAAACATCGCCGCCAACAAGGATCTCAAGGGTGTTACTGCGAATCCCTGGTCTTTCTACAATCTGTACGAATTTAGCTGGGAATAAGCATTCCAGCCGGGCGATGGTACTTTTTAAGTACCATCGCCTATTTTAAAACAGAAAGTTCTCGGCAGCCTAGCAACGGGGTGCCTTAGGAGGGACGCCTATATGTATAAATACATACTCAAGCGCTTGGCGCTGATGATACCAGTTATCATTGGTGTGTCATTTGTCATTTTCACCATCATGAGTTTTATGCCCGGAAACCCCGCCCGACTGCTGCTGGGAGAAAAAGCAACTCCAGAAGCGATTGAACAGCTCAACGAGGAACTGGGACTAAACGATCCGATCCCCATCCGGTACTTAAACTACATGGGAGATGCCCTGCACGGGGATTTCGGAACCTCCTATACCAGCAAACAGCCCGTGGTGGACGAGATCATCGCCCGCTTCCCCACCACGTTGAAGCTGGCTTTGCTGAGCGTACTGTTTGCCACCATCATCGGCCTTCCGCTGGGCATTTTGTCGGCGGTGAAGCAGTACTCCTGGATCGATAATCTGACCACGGTGTTGGGACTGGGATTCATTTCCGTGCCGCCCTTCTGGCTGGGTCTTATGCTGATCATCTTGTTCTCCGCACAGCTGGGCTGGCTTCCGTCCTACGGCTCGGATACCTTCGCCTGCTTTATCCTGCCCGCCATTACCAGCTCGGCCTCTACCTTCGCCACTTTGCTGCGTATGACCCGCTCCACCATGCTGGAAGTCATCCGGCAGGACTATGTCACCACCGCATACGCAAAGGGCGCTTCCAAGCAGCGCATCATCTTCCGCCACTGCCTGCCCAACGCGCTGATCCCCCTGATCACCGTGGTAGGTGTGAACTTCGGCGGAATGCTGGCCGGGTCTGTGATTACGGAATCTGTGTTTGGTATGTCCGGCATCGGCAGCCTGCTGATCAACTCCATCCGCTCTCAAAACGTGCCTACGGTAATGGCATGTACCCTGCTGCTGGCCATTCTGTTTGGCCTTGTAAACCTGGCCGTTGATATTATTTACGCCTATGTGGACCCCCGCATCAAGGCCCAGTATCAGAAGTGAGGAGGTGGTATCATGGCAAGAAAGTCTTTGGAAAACACACATGCAATGCCCAAAAAGCGTTCTCAGCTGGGCATGATCTGGCATCAGCTGCTGAAAAACAAGCTGGCCGTCTGTGGTCTGATCATTATCTTGGGAATCATCTTGGCCTCCCTGCTGGTGGGTCTGGTGGTGGACTATGATACTATCATCATCCACGACCTGATGAACAAAAATCAGGGTCCCAGCCTGCAGCACTGGTTTGGAACGGACAGCTACGGCCGTGACCTGCTGCTGCGCATCATTTATGGTGCCCGGATCTCCCTGTTTATCGGCTTTGTGTCGGTGCTGGGCGCTATGGTGGCCGGCGGCGCCGTGGGCGCGATTTCCGGCTTTTACGGTGGAAAGACCGACATCATCGTCATGCGGTTTATGGACGTACTGATGGCCATTCCCTCTACCTTGATGGCCATCTGCGTGGTGTCTGCCCTGGGCCAGGGCGTTATGAATTTGCTCCTGGCCATTATGATCTCACTGATCCCTCAGTTCGCCATGATCGTCCGCTCCTCTGTGCTGACCATTAAGAACAGCGAGTTTATCGAAGCGGCCCGCTGCGGCGGCACCTCTACCGCCCGCATTATCATCCGGCATATCCTGCCCAATGCAATGGGCCCCATCATTGTGCAGGCCACCCTGGCCTTGGGCGGCGTAATTCTGACCGCAGCCTCCATGAGCTTTATCGGCCTGGGCGTTCAGCCCCCGGAACCCGAGTGGGGCTCCATTCTGACGGAAGGTCAGGAGTTCATGCGGGATTATCCCCATCTGGTTCTGTTCCCAGGCCTGACCATCATGCTGGCCGTATTGGCCTGTAACTTCTTGGGCGATGGACTTCGTGACGCCCTCGGGTCTGTTGACAAAGTGCCACATAATCATGGGCTGGCAGAATAAGTGGGAAGAAAAAAGACGCCCTATGGCGTCAA